>NZ_SRMP01000001.1 GCF_005925325.1 Pedobacter helvus
TAAATAAGTTGGATTACCTGCAGCATCCACACCTACTTGTTGTCTTAGTCCTTCAACCTTACCTGCCAAGAATTCTGCTTGGATACCTAAAGCCGGTAGAATTTGTTTCTTAACGTAACCACCGTAACCTAATTGTTCTTTAGTGGTTTGAAACTCTCTAAATTTTCCATCAAACATGGTTCTCGGTGTAGTTACACCAGCGTGTACACCGATTGACCAGGTGCGGAATTGTTGAGTTGAAAAACGTGATCCTTCTATAGATGACGTTTCTTGCGCCATCACTGAACCTGAAAAGCCTGCTAAGGCTACTAAAAGTGCAGATTTTGTAATTTTTAAATTCATATTCTTTATATTTCATACCATGGATAAGCCATGTGCCAAGAAAAGAGGAAAAACAATGCCAAAACTTATATGTGTAAATTCAAAACGCCGTATATCAACTACTTACAACCATTTCAACCGATCAACTAAAGAAAGTCTACAACCGAAGTAGCGTCCTTAAAAATGTACACAAAACCAATTTGTACGATTGTTGCAGATCAATACCAAGTGCTCTGAATCTATATAGACTTAGCGTATTCCTACAGAATATGCTATTAACAATTTTGCTATTTAGAAATGTTTGGCTTGTACAAACCACTTTACATGATCAGCAACCAACTGTCTGTTTATGATCTATAAACCAACTATAATTTTTATATACTTGTACAACTAATTCAGTTTACATGGAAAGAAAAGCTCCAGCAGGCAATGTCCGTAATAAAGAACGAAGCAAAAAAAAGTTTTTAGATGCCGTAGGCAAAATCTTGAAAACAAAAGGATATGCTGCATTAAAGGTAAATGATATTGCTGCTACCGCTGGAGTAGACAAAAAAATGATTTATACCTATTTTGGAGGTATGGATGGTTTGATGGACGAGTACATTCGTTCTCAAGATTATTGGAGCAATGTTTCGGACGATAACTTGCCGAAGGAAATTACTGATGGCGGAAAAACGATTGCAAAAGAGATGTTGATTTCCCAATTTGACCATGTATTTAAAAACAAGGAGCTACAAAAGCTTTTGCTTTGGCGACTGTCTGAAGAGCGAAAATCTTTAAGAAAACTAACTGACAACCAAGAGATGAATGGCGAAGCACTTTTTTCTGCCGTGGCAGATAGACACTTTGACCAAAACTCGAAAAAGTTCAGAGCCATTATGGCCATCATGATTTCGGGACTTTATTACCTAGACATCTATTCTACAGTTAATGGAAGTGTTTTTTGTGGCTTGGATATGAAAACAGATGAGGGACGCAATGAAGTGAAACAAGCCATTTCTTTTCTGATGGAACAAACATACGATCACCTTTGATTTTAGTAACGCGGAACAATCAATATCGTTTTTTTCAACATTGATGTGGAGAATTAGAATTAGCTAGCAATAGTAAAGCAATTACTTTTGCTTTCATGAAAACATCCATGGTTAATCCACTAGAAAGCCTTTATTTTTTGGAAAGTGCAGATTTCTACCTCGTAGAAATTAAAAGGAATGACCTTGATGAACAAGCTCCCATCTCCGACAAATTCAAATGGTTGAAAATAGAGAAGCATGCGTTAGCTATTACCGAACTTACCTTTAGTTCCATGGATTCATCTTTAGAAATTGAAGAAAGGTATTTCAAAGAGGGTTTCCTTAAATTCAATAAAGAAGACGGCACCTTCATAGAAAAATACAATTTGGCACAATATGCGCTTCAGAACCGTAGTAACGAAGAACTACCTAACGAGCTATGGATCCTCATCAAAGCAATGCTTATAAAAACTGCGGTTTAAAATTTAAGTCGGATTAGCCTTCTCTCCTCACTTTAAATTCAAGTTACAAATATTTCTAATTTTCAAATGTCATGGTTATGGCATAAAAGATATATTTAGATTAAAATGGCAATTGGCAATTGTCATGATTTTATTTTTGGCGATTAATGCAAAACACACATATTAATCACCAATTATGATTCGTAAACTGCTTTCTATTCTTTTTTCTACCCGAACAATGGGGCTCATGTTGATTTTATTCGCGACAGCAATGGGAGTTGCCACATTTGTTGAGAACGATTACGGTACCCCGGTAGCAAAAGCATTGATTTACGATTCTTGGTGGTTTGAGTTGGTGATGCTCATTTTAGTATTGAATTTCATCGGAAATATTTCGAGATACCGCTTATACGAAAGAAAAAAACTACCTCTTTTGGTGTTCCACTTGGCTTTCATCATCATTTTTATTGGTGGAGCCATTACGCGTTATGTAAGTTTCGAAGGCTCAATGTCTATCCGCGAAGGAGAATCTAGTGATGAAATTATCTCCGATAAGACATTTTTTAAGATCCAGATAGGTGATGATAATGAATCCTTAGCTTATAACGATCTCCCTGTTACGTTCTTACCAGAAAAAACTCCATTTTATCTTAGTCCATTTAAAAAGAAATTTAAAGAAGAGTACGATTTTCATGGCAAGCGAGTAAAAATAAACCTTGTTGGTTTTTATGCCCGTGCACAAGACTCGTTAGTACAAGATGCTGGCGGTTTACCTACCTTACATTTGGTAGTGCAAGAAAACGGACAGCGTGTAAATAAATACATCGCCTCTGGCAAACTACAACTGATCCAAAACATGCTTATCAGCTTCAATAAAGAAACCAATGGCGCATTAAATATTTCGCAGGTTGATGGTCAGCTGAAAATTTCCTCTCCTTTTGAAGGTAACTATATGATTATGGCTACGCAGGAGCAAAAACAGGTGAAGGGACAAAATGAAGTTCAAGATTTTCACCTAAGAAGTCTTTACACATATGGAAGCTTGGCATTTGTAGTACCTGAAGCACCGGTAAATGGAAGGATATTACACTTTGAAGGCGATAAGAAAAAACATGAAAATGATCCGGATTTGATCCAACTGGCGGTTGACGCCAATGGTACGATGGATACCGTAAGTTTTTATGGTGGTCGTGGGATGACGAATTTCCAGCATCAAACTGAAATTGGAGGATTGAGACTTTCGATGGCGTACGGCTCTAAGATCTATAAATCTCCATTTTCGTTGAAGTTAACAGATTTTAAGATGGAAAAATATCCTGGTAGTAACAGTCCTTCGTCTTATTCTTCGGAAGTAATGATTGAAGACAAGGGTAAAAAAACACCGTTTAAAATCTACATGAACCACGTGTTAGACCATTCTGGGTATCGTTTTTTCCAAGCCAGCTTTCACCCTGATGAGAAAGGAACCGTACTTTCTGTGAACCACGATTACTGGGGAACGAACATTACCTACTTTGGCTATACGTTATTATTCTTAGGGATGTTTGTAACACTTTTTTGGAAAGGCACTCGTTTTTCTACCTTAAATGCTCAGTTAAAAGCGATGTCGAAATCGGGCAAGAAGCTATTGCTAATTCTTGGTTTTTTATTGATAGGAAGCAGCACTTACGCCCAAAAAATTGACATGCATGGTACAGATGGCCAGCAACACAACCACGATCATTCGCACAACGATGGTGATGATCATACTGGTCACAACCACGGCGAAAGCTTATTGCAAACCCCTCAGGCAGACCACAACCACACAGAGCAAACTAGGCAAATGCTTAATGTACAATCTGTAGATGCGAAAAGCTTTGCCGAGACAATTAGAATTGACCAAAAACATGCGGCGCTATTTGGTAGATTATTGGTACAAAATATAGATGGAAGAATTGAACCCATCAACACCCTTGCATTAGAAATTCTTAGAAAGGTACATGGTAAAGAGAAATTTTATAACCTCGATGCCAATCAATTTTTACTTTCTGCTTCTACAGATCCATTTAAGTGGGTTAACGTACCAATTGTAAAGTTGGGAACAAAGGGTGGCAAAGAGGTACTAAAGTTACTTAGGGCTGATGAGAATGGCTACACATCGATGATCAATCTGTTGGCTTTGGGTGCCGATGGCTCAGCAGAATTTGTACTTAATGCAGATTATCAGAAAGCTTTCGCTAAAAAGCCGGCAGAGCAAGGTACTTATGACAAGTTTGTTCTAGAACTGAACGACAAATTGTATGCGATGCAACAATTATTGGATGGACAATATTTACGCGTACTTCCAGTAGCTGGCGACGATAACAGTAAATGGATTGCCAAGCCTTTTAATCCATTGGAAACTCAGGCACTGAACAATCCTGTGGCGATGTATTTTTCTAGTGTGATTGCCGCACAACGCTCAAATGACTGGTCGGGGGTGGATAGTAAACTGGCGCATATTAGTAAATTGCAACTTAAACATGGTAAAAACATCATCCCATCTCCATCTAAAATTGATTGGGAGATCAGCTATAACTCGTGGAATATCTTCCTAAAACTGATGATCGTGTACGCGATACTGGGAACGTTCATTTTACTAGCTGCTTTTGCAAAGTTGTTTTATTCAAACAAATTCCTAAACAGATTGGTGACGGTGTTGCTTGTATTGATGGGAACTGCTGCTGCACTGCAATGCCTTGGTCTTGGAGCGAGATGGTACATTTCGGGGCACGAACCTTGGAGCAACGGTTACGAAGCTGTACTTTTCATCAGTTGGATTGGCGTGCTTTCAGGCTTGTTCATGTATAGAAACAGTAATGCTTTTATTCCAGCAGCTGGTTGTTTAATCGCAGTAATTTTGATGGGTTTTGCTCATGGTGGTTCTCAAATGAACCCTCAAATTACGCCGCTAGTTCCTGTGCTAAAATCTTATTGGTTGATGATCCACGTGGCTATTATTACCGCAAGTTATGGTTTCTTCGGATTGAGTGCTTTACTTGGTTTAGTCGTATTACTTTTATATACCATCAATAGAGATAAAATTGCTGCTAAAGTTAAATCTTCTGTTGCCGAACTGACTATCGTAAACGAGATGTCGCTAACCATAGGTTTATTCCTATTAACGGTAGGCACTTTCTTAGGCGGTATTTGGGCCAACGAAAGTTGGGGACGTTACTGGAGCTGGGATCCAAAAGAAACTTGGGCATTTATTTCTGTGATTATTTATGCCTTTGTGCTCCACGTGAGGTTAATCCCAAAAATGAGAGGGCAATATCTATTTAACCTGCTTTCATTAATTAGTTTCTCATCAGTAATTATGACCTATTTTGGTGTAAACTATTACCTAACAGGGTTACATTCTTATGCGCAAGGCGATCCGGTTCCAATACCTGACTGGGTTTACTTAACTATTTCTATTGTGTTATTAATTGCAGTAGTATCTTACGGAAAGTATAAAAAAAGAGCGAAAGCTTAACAAAAACAAAAATAGGGACAAGTTGTCCCTATTTTTGTTTTTAAGACATTTCATTTAATAATTCATCGCCTAGAATACCTTAATACCTCTGGACGTTTACCACAGCTAAACACGTAGAAAACGCAACGAAAAACATCTAACTACCCGTTTTTAATCGCTACTAAACAAATGCTGCTTTCAATCCTTTTAGGTACAGATATTAACCAAATTAAAATGAAAAAGCTAGTTTATCAAACCATCGATCCAGATTTACTATTGGATTGCTCACAAGAAGATCAAATTAATTTTTGGGCAGAAATATTTCAGGTAACGCCAGCAGCTATCAAAACGGCCGTTCGTGCTTGCTGCAACAATAGTATTGCCTGTATTTCGGCCTATCTTAAAAATAGCGCTAAACCAGCATCGCAATATCAACAAAAACACCTACAAGCTCATTAAAACTAACTTCTAAGAATTCTGTTTATAATTTACACCAGCCGAAAGAAGTGAAATGAACAACTATCCATCTGGCTCTCCGTTTCCCCTTGGTGCAACTTGGGATGGAAACGGAGTGAATTTTGCCCTTTTTGCTGCCAATGCCGATGCGGTAGAACTTTGCCTCTTCGATCAAGGTAGTCAAAAGGAGAAACATCGTATTAAATTAACCGAAAAAACTCGCTCAATTTGGCATATTTATATAGGCGATATCCAACCTGGTCAACATTACGGTTATCGTTTATACGGGGCTTACGATCCAAGCAATGGCCTTAGATACAATCCAAACAAATTACTACTCGATCCTTATGCAAAAGCAATTGCTGGAAATCTAAACTGGGATGATAGCCTATTCGGTTACACCTTAGGTGAGGATGACCTAGCGAAAGATGAACGAGATAGCGCAGCATATATGTTAAGATCAGTAGTGGTAGACACCACTTACGACTGGGAAGGTGTTCGAAAACCACGAACACATTACAACGAAACCGTTATTTACGAAGCACATGTAAAAGGGCTAACTTACCTCCATCCAGCCGTACCAGAGAAAGTCCGTGGAACCTACGCTGCTATTGCACAACCGGTTATCATCAATTACCTAAAAGAATTGGGCATTACCGCCATTGAACTGATGCCTATCCATCAATTCGTTAACGACCGCCATTTGATTGATAAAGACTTAACAAATTATTGGGGTTACAACACCATAGGCTTTTTCGCACCAGATAGCAGATACGCCGCCACTGGTAAAAATGGAGAACAGGTAAAGGAATTTAAGGATATGGTGAAAGCGCTGCATCGTGCTGGCATAGAAGTGATTTTAGACGTGGTGTACAACCATACCGCCGAAGGAAATCACCTTGGTCCTACCCTTTCTTTTAAAGGTATAGACAACGAAGACTATTACCGGCTCACCGAAGACAAGCGCTACTACATGGATTACACGGGTACTGGAAATACACTGAATGCTACCTCGCCAAATGTACTCCGATTGATGATGGACAGCTTACGGTATTGGGCGGTGGAAATGCAGATCGACGGTTTTAGGTTTGATTTGGCTTCTACACTCGCCCGCGGATTACATGAAGTAAATATGTTAGGTTCATTCTTCAGTATCATTCAACAAGACCCTGTTATTTCTCAAGTAAAGCTAATTGCAGAACCTTGGGATGTGGGTGAAGGCGGTTATCAAGTAGGCAATTTCCCTCAGGGATGGATGGAGTGGAATGGCAAATTTCGGGATTGCATCCGCGATTATTGGCGAGGCGAAGATAGCATGTTAGCAGAATTTGCCCTGCGTATTACCGGAAGCCCGGATTTGTACCAAGATAGCGAGCGCAGTCCAACCGCAAGTATTAACCTTATTACCGCCCACGATGGTTTTACCTTACATGATTTAGTAAGTTATAATGAAAAACATAACCAAGCCAACGGAGAAGATAATCAAGATGGTGAAGAGCATAATCGTTCAAATAATTACGGTGTAGAAGGCGAAACCGATGATGAACAGATCAATGCCTTACGCAATCGCCAAAAGCGAAATTTGTTAACTACACTGTTTTTATCTCAAGGTATCCCCATGTTAGTGGCTGGCGATGAACTGGGGCGTACACAGAAAGGAAACAATAATGCCTATTGCCAAGACAACGAAACTTCGTGGCTAAACTGGAACGAGATAGATGAGGATCTGCTAGATTTCACTAGAAGGCTAATTACATTAAGAGCAGAAAATGCAGTTTTCCGTAAACGTAAATGGTTCAGAGGTCAACCTAAACCCGAAACTGGCTTGCCCGACATTGCTTGGTTTTTGCCTTCGGGCGAAGAAATGGAAGAAACCCATTGGGATGAAGATTTCGCCAAGTCACTAGCCCTTTACCTTCATGAGCAGCAAACCGCTTTTTATGTGATCTACAATGCTCATTACGAACCAATAGATTTTCATCTTCCTATTGCCAATTGGGGTGAAACTTGGGAATTGATATTAAACACAGGACTGGAAGACCTGCCTACCACTTATAAAAATGACGAACAAATCCAAGTACAAGGTAGAACAGTCTTGATTTTAAAAACAACTATCTAAAAAAACGCATTGATATGAACGTAGCAAAAAGAAATATAGGGCTAACGTTTGATGGCAGCCATTGTAATTTTAGAATTTGGGCTCCACAAGCAAAGCAAGTACAACTATCGGTTAATGACAAAAACACCATCGATTTGACCCCAAAAGACTACGGTTATTGGGAGGCAAATCACATTACAAATATCAACGAAACCGACCTCTATTGGCTAAAGATAGATGGAAAACAACTGCCAGATCCAGCTTCGGTATCGCAGCCAGAAGGCGTACATGGGCCATCACAAGCGGTAAATTTAAATGAGATGCCCACTCCCGAACACTGGCAAAACATCCCCCTAAAAGATTACATTATTTATGAATTACATATCGGTACATTTTCTGAGGGTGGAGACTTTGAAGGTGTTGCAGAAAAACTAGACCACATCATTGAGCTTGGGATAACAGCCGTTGAGTTGATGCCGGTCGCTGCTTTTGCTGGCAAAAGAAATTGGGGTTACGACGGTGTGTATCCCTTTGCAGTGCAGACGTCTTACGGTGGGCCAAAAGCCTTGCAACAACTCGTGGCCTTGTGCCATAGTAAGGGACTGGCGGTGATATTAGATGTGGTTTATAACCATTTTGGTCCGGAAGGAAACTATTTAAATGAGTTTGGGCCGTACTTTACAGATAAATACAAAACACCTTGGGGCAAAGCTGTAAATTTTGATGACCGAGGTTCGCATGGCGTACGCGAATATATCATCGAAAATGCCATTATGTGGTTCAGAGACTTTCACATTGATGCATTAAGGCTTGATGCGGTGCATGCCATAAAAGACAATAGCTCCTCGCACATTTTACAAGAGATCAGCAAACATACGGACTTGCTCAGCAAGCAAACTGGCAGATCCTACTATTTAATTGCTGAATGTGACCTGAACGATCCGAGATACATCAGTTCGGTAGAGCAAAATGGTTTAGGCATGCACGGACAATGGATAGATGAATTTCATCATGCCTTACGTGTAGCCGCTGAAGAACCAAAAATAGGCTATTACTCAGATTTTGATGGCATTGCACATTTGGGCAAATCCTATCAAGATGCCTATGTCTATACCGGAATGTACTCCAAAGAGCGGGATAATTTCTTCGGAAAAAGTGCTCAAGGACATCACAGTTCTCAGTTTACCGTATTCTCGCAAAACCACGACCAGGTTGGTAATCGTATGCTTGGCGAACGCAGCAGTACCTTGTACAGTTTCGAAATGCAGAAGTTGTTAGCTGCAGCGGTATTAACGGCTCCATTTGTACCCCTATTATTTATGGGCGAAGAATGGGCTGAAACAAATCCTTTCCTCTACTTCATAGATCATAGCGATCCTGATTTGGTGGAAGCTGTGCGAAATGGACGCCGAGAAGAGTTTGCTGCTTCGCACCTTGATGGGCAAGCGCCTGATCCAAAAGCTGAAGACACTTTTAAGCGCTCTAAATTGAATTGGGAACTGCTGCAGCAAACTAAAAACGCCACTATGCTTGAATTTTATAAGCATTTGATTTCGTTACGTAAAAAATACAGCATGTTGCAAACTGTTGATCTTGATACAGTAAAAGCCTATGTATTCCAACCAGAAAACAGTTTAATAATTGAACGAAAATGTGCCGAAGAAAATAAAAGCATTTTGTGCCTGCTAAATTTCTCTTCTAATGTGCAGCAATTGTCTGTTCCTGCGCATTTAACTATTGATCAAAAGTTGCTGGATTCTGCAGAAGCAAAATGGCTGGGCCCATTAAATACACCAACTATCACTGCCAAATTTTCACCGCATTTAACTATTCAACCCGAATCCTTTATTGCCTATACTACATTATATGATTGATCCGATTTCAACTTACCGCATACAATTTAATAAAGATTTTACCTTCAGAAATTTAAAGGCTATCGTACCTTATCTGCATGAGCTAGGTATCAAAACCATTTATGCATCACCTATCTATAAGGCCGTTCCTGGCAGTAATCACGGTTACGATGTAACTGATCCCAATCAGATTAACCCTGAAATTGGCACTTTGGAAGAATTACGTGAGATCTCGGCACTGCTAAAATCAAATGAAATGTATTGGTTGCAAGATATTGTACCCAATCACATGGGCTTCCATCAAGACAATTCATGGTTGATGGATGTACTGCAAAACGGGGAACAATCAGCTTATTGCCAATATTTTGATTTGATCACTACAGCTTTGGAGAAAGACCCTATCATGGTTCCTTTTCTAGGAGACGACCTTGATAAAGTTATTGAGCGCAATGAGCTGGAACTGATTGAAAAAGAAGGCCATTACTTCATCAAATATTTTGATAGCTTTTGGCCAATCAATAATCGATACCCAAATCCTGAATCCGTAGATCTAAAGGAATTGACTAATCATCAACATTATCGACTATGTAACTACAGAGAAACAAATCATAAAATTAATTACCGCAGGTTTTTTACAGTCAACAGTTTAATCTGTCTGAACATGCAGCTCCAGCAAGTCTTCCACGACTATCATCAATTAACAAAACAATTATTGGATGAAGGCATTTTTCAAGGTTTAAGAATAGACCATGTGGATGGCTTGGCAGATCCTACGAGATATTTACAACAATTAAGAGCGCTCTGCGGCGACAATACTTACATTGTTGTGGAGAAGATTTTGGAGCCTAGCGAAGAGCTTCCGAAAAACTGGCCTATCCAAGGTTCAACAGGTTACGATTATTTGGGTTTGAGCAACCAATTGTTTACCTGTACAGATGCTAAAAAGGATTTTGAGCGTACCTACGAGTTATTTGCAGGCAAGCAAGCTGCTGTTGAAGATCAGATTTTGGAAAAGAAAAAAGCATTTCTAGAAAATCACATGCAAGGCGAGCTCGAAAATCTTTATCAACTTACTTTAACTTTACTGCCGAACAAGGATAACTTACTAGAGCCTTTGTTGGTTAAAGAACTCATTGCTTCGATATTGGTAGCCTTACCCGTTTATCGTTTATATACCAATGGTGGCAATATCTCAGCAAATCAACAACACATTTTGAATCAAGTTTTTAGCAAACTTGAAAAAGAGACTAGATTTAAATCCTTCTTACCAGATTTCAAGGCAATGTTGTTAGCTACGGAGCTAAAGAATGAGCGAGGTATCTCCTATTTCAACCGTTTGATGCAATTTACCGGGCCGCTAATGGCTAAGGGTGTAGAAGATACGCTGATGTATACCTATTACAGATTTATTGGCAATAACGAAGTTGGTGATACACCCGCACATTTTGGTATGGATGTGCAGCAATTCCATCAAGCTATTAGCGATAGCGCCAAGCGATGGCCTTTAACAATGAATACCACGGCTACCCACGATACCAAACGTGCCGAGGATAGTCGCACTCGACTTTCGGCACTAACGGAATTTGCCAGCGAATGGACAGAAAGTATTGCCCACTGGCGTACCATGAACCAAGCTTTAAAAACGGAACAAATGCCTGATGAAATTGATGAATATTTCATCTATCAAACATTAATTGCCAGTTGCCCAGAGCAAAGTCCAAATCATGATCATTATCTAGACCGCCTACTTGCTTACATTGAAAAAGCACTTCGTGAATCAAAACGACGCTCTAATTGGGATGAACCTAATTTGGGCTATGAAAAAGCAACGCAACAATTCGTATCCAAACTCTTAGACACCAAGGGAAATTTTTGGAACAGCTTTCATCCGTTTTTGCTAAAAATCATCAAGACTGGCAAGCTCAATTCACTTTCCTCTTTGGTGCTTAAACATACTTTGCCCGGCATTCCCGATACTTATCAAGGCACTGAGTTTGTCGATTTAAGTATGGTAGATCCCGATAATCGTAGAGCGGTAGATTATCGTGCCCGACAAAAAAGTTTGCAAAATCTCAAAGATCGCCAATTGTTAAGTTCATTACAATCGGAGGTAATTACCGATGATGCTAAACTTCACCTACTAAAAACTTTACTACAATTAAGGCAGCAACACCAAGAATTATTTGCCAAAGGCGATTATCAAGCGTTAGCGATAAGCGGTAATGAGACTTCAAAAATTATCGCCTATGCAAGGCGTTATCGTCAGCAATGGTTATTGGTAGTGGTTCCAATTTTAAATTGCAATAAATCAGGATCTAAGGAGCCATTTAGACAAGTGAATTGGACTGAAATTGAACTCATCCTACCAAAACAGCTTGTTCAGGCGCAGCTAAAGACTACCAATAGTTTAACTGGGCAAACAATTTCAAATCTGGAAATAGATCAACATGGTAAACTCAGCTTAGAAAAGTTGCTAGACGGACTTCCTGTTGCCATTTACCAAATCGAAGTTGTCGCGAAAAAACGTAGCTCTGGCATACTGATGCACCTTACCTCGCTGCCAACGGCCTTCGGTATCGGCGACCTTGGCCCGTCAGCAAATCGTTTTCTGGATTTCCTAGCTGCAGCAAAGATGAAATACTGGCAGGTATTACCGACGAACCCTATTACTTCAGATCAATCATTTTCTCCATATAGTTCCACTTCCGCAATGGCGGGTAATGTGCTGCTGATAAGTCCTGAAGAATTGGCTGACTGGGAATTGCTTAGTGCTAAAGATCTGAAAAAACACCAACTGAAACAGGAAAAAAAGGTAAATTATGAAAAAGCAGAGCAAGCCAAAACAGCGTTGCTGAAAAAAGCTTATCAAAATTGGATTACTAAATCTTCTACCCATTCAAAACATGATTTTGAAGCATTTTGTGAAGCACAAAAAGACTGGCTAGCTGATTATGTGATGTTTGTACTCATCAGTAAATTGGAAAACGGCAAACCTTGGTATCAATGGCCTACCCCCTTGAAACAACGTCAAAACAGGGCTTTGGATGACATCGCTCGAAAACACCAACCTGCTTTGGAAGAACTCAAATGGCAGCAATTTGTATTTTTTAAACAGTGGAATTCATTAAAGCAAAAAGCTACTGTATTAGGTATTGAACTCATTGGAGATATCCCGTTTTATTGTGCGCACAACTCGGCAGATGTATGGGCAAATCCAACGCTTTTTGCCATAGACAAAAATGGTACGGCTACAGGCATCGCTGGTGTACCACCCGACTATTTCAACGCAGATGGCCAACTTTGGGGTATGCCCGTTTACAATTGGGAGGCTATGAAAAAGGACGATTTCGCTTGGTGGATGAAACGAATGGCGATGAACCTTACACTTTACGACAAAGTAAGGCTGGATCATTTCCGAGCATTTGATGAATATTGGGAAGTGCCAGCAGGAAATGAAACTGCTAAAGCTGGAGCTTGGAAAGCTGGCCCAGGAAAAAGCTTTTTCCAAACGTTAGAAAAATCGCTGGGTAAAATGCCTTTAATTGCAGAAGATCTTGGAGAAATTACGGATGAGGTTTATCAACTAAGAGACGACTTAGAATTACCGGGAATGAAGGTATTGCAATTTGCATTTGGAGAAGATATGCCACAATCGGTACATATTCCTCACCAGTATCAGACCACAAATTGTGTAGTTTACACTGGCACACATGATAACAATACCACCAAAGGTTGGTTCGATGAAGATACGGATACCGCAACCAAGTCTAGAATTGGAAGTTATTTGGGCACTAAAGTAAATCGTAAGACGATCAGTCAGCATTTAATTAAATTGGCATTAGCATCTACCGCGGCAATAGCGATTATTCCAATCCAAGATTTGCTGAACTTGCCGGCAAGCGAACGCATGAACATACCTGCTTCGATTGACGATAACTGGACATGGAAGCTTCAGAATGATGATTTTTACGATGACTTGGCTAATCGGGTCTCGAAAGAACTTCACCAATACAATCGATAAACCGGAAACAGGTATTTAAAAACGAAAAGTTCAAATTTGTTATATTTGAATTGTCACCATTAAAGCAATCCTATGTCTGTTAAACGGTTACTTACTATATTTTTATTTTCCACTTCGATTTTTAGTGCCATTGCCCAAACTGTTGAAACCACTAAGCAAGATAGTACTGCACTTTCAGAGGCCTTGTTACTTAAAGACCAACAGCAACAACGTATCGATTCGCTGGTGAAGCAACAACTTCAAAAAGAATTGGCCTCCGCTACTGGAAACGCGAAGAAAACTATTGAACTGGAAAATAAACTTCGTAAGTTGGCCGTAGATGATTCGCTTAGGCTCATTGCCCAACAGCAGAAGCTTGAGCAGTTAAAGAAAACGGCGGTTGGCTATGCGGTAATGCTTAATCGAGACACATTGTTTCATATCTACACGAGAACGGGCTCCTTCAATGCTAAAGATCGTGCGGCCGCCATTAGTAACAAGATCGAAAAATTATATAGCGATCCTTTCTTCAGAGCAGATTCTTTATCAGTTGCAGAAAACGAAGGCAGCTACGACATCCTTTACAAAAAATCTGAAGTGGTAGTTAGCATTGGCAACTTAGATGCTTTGTGGTATGGCAAAAGCAACAAGCAGTTGGCAACCGAATATCTCCAAAAAATTAAAAAAACCGTTGGTAAAGAACGAGAGGCGCACAGCTTGACTAATCTGTTTAAACGTTTAGGTTTGGTAGCAGCTATCATTGGTATTTTAACGCTGATTGTTTGGTTGCTCAACCGTATCTTCCGTAAATCCGCGGCCTTTATCATTTCTAATAAAGAAAAATACCTACATGGCTTTAGGCTCAAACAGATCAATATCATCACTGCCGAGCATCTAGAATCTGTTTTATTGAAATTGAACACGCTGATTAAGATCATCCTCATCATACTCATTGCCTATTTGTCTTTACCCTTATTGTTCAGTATTTTCCCGGAAACCGAAGCCTGGACTGGAACTCTGCTCAACTGGATTTTAGGCCCCTTGCGTTCGGCAGCCCGTGCAGTAGTAGATTATTTACCAGATCTGTTCAAGGTGGTGGTCATTTATATGATCTTCCGCTACCTACTCAAAGGTATTCGGTATATGTTCTATGAAGTAAAACGAGGTAATATCCAGTTTAGGGGTTTTCATCCCGAATGGGCAATTCCAACCTTTAACATCCTTAGATTTATTCTCTATGCTTTCATGCTGGTATTGGTTTTTCCATTTCTTCCGGGCTCAAGTTCTCCTGCTTTTCAAGGCGTTTCGGTTTTTTTAGGGATATTGATTTCTTTAGGTTCATCTAGCGCCATCAGCAATATTGTTGCAGGCTTAGTAATTACTTATATGAGACCTTTTAGATTGGGCGATAGAGTGAAGATTGGTGAGGTAGTGGGCGATGTGATGGAGAAATCTATGTTGGTTACCCGTATCAAAACCATTAAGAACGAAGATATTACGGTACCTAATTCTATGGTATTGTCTTCTTCGACCATCAACTATTCTAGCCATACCAAAAACGAAAAGCAAGGTTTAATTATTCATTATACCGTTACCATTGGCTATGATGTTCATTGGCAGCAGGTTTACGACCTACTTATTCAAGCTGCACTGAAGACGGTACATGTACTGGATGAGCCTAAACCTTTTGTGCTACAAACTAGCCTCGATGACTATTATATCTCTTATCAAATCAATGCCTACACCAAAGAGGCTAACAGTCAGGCTATCATTTATAGTAATCTCTTGGAACACATTCAAGATACTTTCAGTCAGGCGGGAATTGAGGTGATGTCACCTAGTTACCACGTAGTAAGAGATGGTGGAAAAGAGGAAAAGACCTAATTTAACCTACATTGCAACAGTAAATAATCTAACTTTTATTGTGTTTGAAACATAGATATGAAAATAGCAACTTACAACGTAAATGGTGTAAACGGCAGACTGCCTGTATTACTTAGATGGTTGGCCGAAACCCAACCTGATATCGTCTGTCTGCAGGAGCTGAAGGCACCTCAGGAGAAATTTCCTTTGCAGGCCATTGAAGATGCCGGTTATTATGCTATTTGGCATGGACAAAAAAGTTGGAACGGCGTAGCTGTATTATCGAAAGACCCCAATATGAAAGAAATTCAGCGTGGTCTTGCTGGCGACGATGAAGATGTACAAAGTAGGTATTTAGAAGTTTTCGTACACAATTTACTTATCTGTTGTTTGTATCTGCCTAACGGCAATCCGGCTCCGGGTCCTAAATTCGACTACAAGTTAAAATGGTTTGATAGATTACAAAAACAAGCGGCAATGTTATTGGAAAAGAAATTGCCAGCGCTGCTCATCGGCGATTTTAACGTGATGCCAACTGATTTAGACGTTTACAAACCGGAACGTTGGGTAGACGATGCGCTCTTTAGACCCGAAACCCGTGCCGCCTTTCATAAACTGATAGACCAAGGTTGGACAGATGCCATACGTACGTTATATCCCAATCAGAAAATCTATACTTTTTGGGATTATTTTAGGAATGCTTACGGCAGAGATGCAGGACTAAGAATTGACCACTTTTTACTCTCTCCTACAGTGAAGGACAAATTAAAATCGGGCGGTGTTGACAAACATGTACGTGGTTGGGAAAAAACCAGTGATCATGGCCCTGTATGGATCGAACTTAGTTGATAACAACTGTCATCATATCTGTAAAAGGTTCCCTGAAGGACTAAATTTCACGATTTTGATTTGGTAAACACGATGATTATACGGTACTGTAAAAATTGAATTAGGCTAGATCATTTTGGTTTTTCGTTCTTCAGCATTTTGATAATACTTCTACACCATTTAATTTCCCATGTTTAGCAATTGCACCGTTTAAATTATAAATAGCCATAATTGGTGAGAACTTAGTTTGCGATTAACAGTTACTAATGGTTAGTTACCGGCGAAAAAAGAAACAATCCATGCAAAATGCTTGTTAAGACTATCCTAACCTAAAAAGATATGGCAAAGCAAGCAAATAACGACCCCTGCTGGAAAGGATACGAACAAGCAGGAACAAAAGAAAAAAACGGTAAAACAGTACCAAATTGTATTCCAAGTAAGAAAACAGCGAAAAAGGATAGTAAATCCACGAAGAAGTAATAACTCTAGCAAAATTAAAAGACATCATAGTGTAACAATCACACTATGATTGATGATTTCATCTAACGATTGCTTACATTTGCTTCGAGAGCGTTAATTTAGATGATGGGGATATGACTTCGGTTGTATCTCCATTTCTTTTTTAAACCTTTCGATCCAAAAATCTTTCACATCAAGTTATTTTAGTGTACTATTTGTTTGTTATTGATCAACATATCCTTTTCTAGAGATACCTACAACAAGTCGCTAGTAATGCGTCAGCACATCAGTTATCAACTCGTTATGAATAACCTTACCTCGCATCTCCAAAGTAAACCATGAGGAAATTGAACTTTCGCATCCTCATAATCTGGTAATATCCGCAGAAAGCATATGCGCTGATACAGCTTTCGACTTGGTACGTAAACCAAGAACAAATTTATTATTCCATCTATCGTAATGACCTTTGATCTTGATCATTTTTCCGCTTACATTAAATTTATCTTGGGTTTCATCTTCTCACTTAGGAAAAGATCTATTTCATTGTAGGACACATAACATATAAGTATTTTGCCTTTTTAAAAACCGTATTTTGCTTATCTAACTATTAAACAAACATCTTCGCTATGCTGTTTATATAAAGAGTATCAAAATTTCTAATGGATATGAAAAAAATATTAATGATCCTCACTTCGCATGAAGGAATGGAGAACACAGATAGCAAGACAGGAGTTTGGTTAGGTGAATTTACCGATCCCTATTATGAATTATTAGATCATGGGTGTACCATTACGTTGGCGAGCCCTGCAGGTGGCGAGCCTCCAATTGACCCCATGAGTAAGCTTACAGAAAATATCACCGAATCTAACAGGAGATTTAATAGTGATGTTTCACTTTTAGCATCCTTCGCCAACACCAAAAAACTTGCTGACATTGACCACAACGACTTTGACGCTGTATTTTTTCCCGGCGGTCATGGTCCACTTTGGGATCTTTCTAGTAATACTCACTGTGGTAGAATTATTGTAGAAATGCTACAAGCCGGTAAGCCTATAGCAGCGGTATGTCATGGGCCAGCGGCATTGATAGCAGCTGAAAAACATAAACCAAGATTATTGAAAGATAAAAAGGTTACTGGTTTTACCAACACAGAAGAAGCCTTAGTGATGCGTAGCGACAATATTCCTTTTAAACTAGAAACTAGATTGAAAGAATTGGGTGCTGATTTTCACTCGGCATTAATTCCGATGACGGCACATGTAGAAGTGGATGGATTATTGATCACCGGCCAGAACCCCCTTTCTGCAGGACCTACGGCAAAGGCATTGCTCGAAGCACTTGGAGTAACTAAGACCAGTTCTTCGAATTCAGCCAAAAGCTTGTAGGACATGTTTCATTCTAAGCAGGTTCTTTGCTTCACTTGGTGTACTTTAGGCCATACAGTATGATGCTGAAGTCGTTAAAGATTAATTATTTTCTTCTAGCTATTTTAATTTTTCGCTTCCCTCTGCTCAAACCTGTTAATATTATATTAAATAGCACCGAATTAAGAAGTTAGGCATAAATGTTGCATTCTGTCGGTTAATCATGAAAACAAAGCTGATTATTCGCAAACTTCCAAAACTTGTTGACTACGCATTAGCAGTTGCTGTAAACTCGGTACCGGGTATTGCAGAAACTGATGCAGAAACTAAAAAGCTTTACCAATCCATTGCCAAACAGTTGTTTGTTGATGAAATCCGCAGCAAACATCAGTTAGCAAAGCAGAAAATAGCTCAGTTTAGCAAACGTTATCCTCGTTTAAAAAACAAGGCTGCTTAGAGCATTAGTCAGTACAGCTACAAACGCAAATGCTTTTTATAGCAGAAATCAAATTCTCACCACTTCTCCATATAAAAAAAGAAGATCCTACCTTCATTTAAGATAAATTGAAGTGGTCTTAAGTCAGCTGTCGGGTTTAGCGCTTATTAAACAATAATAGGCTTAATCCAACAATTAGCGCAATACCGAAAGTTATTTTTGTCTTTCTACTTGGAACGGGTAATGCCGTTTCACCATAAATACGGTGTGGGTATTCAGACGGCTTCAAGACATTTCCATCAGTAGGTTCGCCTTGCTTAAGCTTCATCATCAAACGCATTCCTGCAGAAGCAGTATTGACCAAAATCTGAGGAAAAATACCATGTAAGCTTTTTAAAGCCCAAGAACTAAAATCTGGAAATTTGTCTTTTTTTGGATGAATAGCCAGCGATAACAATTGTGCTGCAGTGTCTTTGGGATCAGCCGCAAATGGTGGCACTTTAAAATCTAAACCTGAATATTTTGCCGAATGCGTGTTTCCTGTAGACCGTTGAATTTGCGGATATAGGTTACAGATATGGATATCGGCTTCGCCAGAAAGTTCGCCTTGCAGACACTCCATCATTCCTTTAATTCCAAACTTAGTAGCTGAATAAACTGCACTGTATGGCGCAGGCATATAGCCACCAATGGAAACGTTATTAATTAATACGCCATACCCTTGCTGCTTAAATATTGGCAACACTGCATGTGCACCGTTAAGATAACCAAACAAATTAGTTTTTACTACCTGATGGGCTACTTCTATCGGAATTTCTTCAAATTTGCCACTAGCCATTACCCCAGCATTGTTTATCCAATAATCAATCTTACCGCCAAAAGCCAACGCATGACTAACGAGTTGTTGCACTTGCACATAATCGGACACATCTGTGGGCACGGCCAAAGCTTGTCCTCCCAAAGTGACACATCTATCTACTGACATAGCCAACCCTTCCTCACCTCTAGCGGCTAGCACTACCTTACATCCTGCTTTGCAAAAGGCTTCTGCTGTAGCTAATCCTACGCCGCTAGATCCACCAGTAATGACTGCTGTTTTACCTTGCAGTGTTTGTTTATCTTCTATTTCTTTCATCTTTCAGGCAATTTATAATTCAACATTCTTCAATAATTAATGTTTGTTTTGCAGCGTAGTCATCACGTACTAAACCCAAACCTGCGAATATTAAGGCTATGCTCTTGGGCTCCATTGTTCATGAAATTGAATACCCTCTCTAATGCTATGCAACAGTGGCATATCTAAGGCACAGCCAATATTTCTGCAGTGTAGATGATCGTTTCGGTCGAGTTGTATGCTGCCAATCGGGCCTTGATCATCCATAATTTCATAAACTAAATTTTCTAATGGCTTAACGTAAAAGAAACGTCCTTGATTTCCTTCGGCCACTTCTATCCTAAACTGCCCAGGTGCGCCTGTATTTAAATTGAAAGTATTGATATTCTTTTCCATGTGAATTCGTTTCAGACTTAACAATTACTTTCCTAAAATTGTTCAAGACAGATTGCTACTCTAATTTCGATTGTCAACAATGGCTATCTAAATTTCGCAAAACCATTGCGGGTGATTTTTGTTCCTTGATAGGCTAACACAAAGGTATTTAACCTATATAATTACAATCAATTATGGCACATTTAGAAGTAAGACCCAAGCCTTCCCGCCCATGGTGGATGTGGGCGCTGCTAATCATTATCCTTATTGCACTAGGCGCAATGGTTTTTAACCAATGTAATCAAAACCCAGAAAATCATCCTTCTATAGTTGATCAAACTAAAGACAGCTTACCAAAAAACAAAGCTGTGGCTGCCACCAGTTCTGATTGGGAGAAAATTGACTTCAATGCTAAACAGACTACCGACACCACGCTCAAAGCCACAGATATCTATACTCGTACCGATGGCAACTATACCATTTATAGCCTTGGTCAAAATCTATTATTTGATGCAAAAAGCAATCAACTGAATGCAAATGGGATTGATAAACTACGTCAGATTGCCGAAATGTTGAAACAACGTTTTCCAGAAGGTACAATTGGCGTGTTTGGAAATACTGATGCCTTCGAAACAGCTGATGATAAAAAACTTGGCATGTTACGGGCACAGGCAGTGAAAGATTGGCTATCGAAAGAAGGAAAAATTGATGCGCAACATATTTCGGTTCGCTCCTTGGGCGATAGTCAGCCAGTAGCCAGTAACCGTACTAGTGAAGGGCGTGAACAAAACCGAAATGTAGCTATTGTGGTCTTCCCAAAAAAATTCAACTAATTTTAAGCAAATATGGAAAATACGAGCTATCAACCCCTTTATCCTTTGAATAAAACCAATTACCAAATCGTAGATGGTGAACCTGATATTACAGGCTGGGCGGTGATCAACGAAGCTGGCAACACCATAGGTAGCGTGAACGATCTTCTGTTTGACCCTCAAAGTAATGCTGTGCGTTATTTAATAATTAAACTTTCGCATGAACTTCCCTCTGTTGCCGACAAGTTGGTCATGATCCCAATTGGCATTGCTCATTTACACACAAAAGAAGATTTGGTAATACTACCCAATCTACATTTAGATCAATTTAGTGCACTTCCAATTTATATAGAAGGTGAGGTTGGCCCAAATACAGAGCAACTTGTTAGGGAAGTAATTGGCAGTCCTGCGGCGTTGCGCATGGAGGAAACCATCATTTCTTTCGATCAACAAGAGTTTTATCGTCACCATCACTTTGATAGAGAAAAATTTTATCGTAGAAATCCTAATCTATAAAACCATTACCAGTAGTTTGCTCGTTAAATTAGGTGGTTAACCCGCAATCAAAACCAATGTTTAGTGGTTTTAATTATAAAAATGACTATGCAACAGACCGTATTAATTACAGGGGGAACAAGTGGAATTGGACTAGAGCTGGCTAAACTTTTTGCTGCAGATGGCTACAGACTAGTATTAGTTGCCCGAAATGAGCAAGGCTTGGCAGAAGCGTCTACGCTTTTAACAGAAAAATTTGACGCCAGTGTCATCACCATCGCCAAAGATCTCTTCCAACCAGAAAGTGGTAACGAACTTTATCAGGAAATTACAGAAAAAGGCTTACAGATTGATGTTTTAGTTAATGATGCTGGGCAGGGAGCTTATGGTTTATTTGTTGAAAGCGACCTACAACGACAATTGGATATCATCCAACTGAACATTTCTAGTTTGGTGACCTTAACTCACCATTGGCTTAAGGGGATGGTATTACGGAGGCAAGGGAAGATCCTCAACCTGTCTTCTATTGCTGGTAAAATTCCAGGTCCTTGGCAAGCGGTTTATCATGGCACTAAAGCTTTCGTTCAATCTTTCACCGAAGCTATTCGCAGTGAGGTTAAAGACTATGGAGTTACCGTAACCGCACTTTTGCCTGGTGTTACTGATACTGATTTTTTCAATAAAGCAGATATGAATGCATCTAAACAGGTACAAGATAAAAATGCTATGGCAGATCCGGCAGAGGTGGCTAAAGACGGCTACAAAGCACTAATGGATGGCAAGGACATGATCATATCTGGATTTAAGAACAAACTACAGCTAGCGATGAATGCTGTAACTCCAGACGAGACAGCCGCCGACCGCATGAATGAAATGCAGGAGCCGAGAGACAGGGATAAATCATAGTAAAAAGAGGCCGGTTAAACACAGGCCTCTTTTTTGTAACGCTAGGTCAATTTAGGTTTATTGAGCAACAGCGATATCTTCCCAAAAAATTCATCCAGATCGAAAGGCTTTGCCAGGAAATTATTAAAACCAATAACAGATGCCATTTTGGAAATGTTAAGGTCACAGCTCAAAGCCATTACTGGCAACCATGACGAAATTTTCCTAATGGCGGCGAGCAATTTTTTACCACTGTCATTATTTGATCTATAATCAACCAATACTAAGTCTGGGTAATGGCGTTTAACAGATTTAGTCATTTCTATCGGGCAAGAACCTAACATAGGAATGGGTAGATGGCCTTCGAGCTTCAAGGCTTGAGTGAGTACGTCCAACACTGCGCTGTCGTTCTCTTGAATTATAATTGTTGCCATGCTATTGGCACCGGCTCCTTTAGCGGACGACTGCATTGCCGACTTGGAGGAACGGATAACTCAAGTTAACTAAAATATTCCGAAATGCCTAATAAAAACAATTTATTGACATCTTTAAACAAACAACGCCCGACTAAAATTTAGAGCTTCATTTCGTCCTTTCGCTCCTATCAGAGATTTGCTTCAATTAGCAATTTCATTTTAAGCAACCTATTTATTAAGGGTTGCTTTGTCATTTCCACTTTAGCAGCATCTATACCATCAAAATGAGAAGTCACAAAATGATTGAAATCATTTACTTTAGTAGCTTCATCGAGTTGAAC
The DNA here is from genome assembly GCF_005925325.1 of Pedobacter helvus. Lineage (GTDB taxonomy): Bacteria > Bacteroidota > Bacteroidia > Sphingobacteriales > Sphingobacteriaceae > Pedobacter > Pedobacter helvus. The sequence continues at coordinate 23,066 of NZ_SRMP01000001.1, forward strand.
TGGCATTTCCGGTGCCGGCGCATTTTTATACCACTCCTTTAATTCTTCAACTGTCATCACACAAAATTAAGCTAGAAATGATAAACCACAATCTATTTTGAAAAATAATTATTTACCATCATAATTAATTTTAGACTGTTGGTTGCCCATAAAGCGTAGATTTACTGAACAGATTGGCTTTTAATTTTCTGACAAATACGATATCATCAATCGCATACTAAGATGTAAAAGTACCGTATACAAATAGATTCAGATACCTAGTATTTCCTATTAAAAGACTAACACCTTATAAAATTTAATCACCATATTTGTGTTATTCAACCAGCAAACAGCATGAAAAGATTAAACCTGCTCCTATTATTCGCTACGTTAACATTTACTGCATACGCACAAGATACTGTAAAAAAAGCAACTAAAATTGAGAAAAAACAGGTTGAAATTGCTTGTGGCGAGTGTATGTTCAAAATGCCGGGCAAAGGTTGCGACTTAGCAGTAAGAATTGATGGAACACCATATTTTGTAGATGGTAGAAAAATAGACGATTTTGGCGATGCACATGCAGACGATGGTTTCTGTAATGCGATTAGAAAAGCAACCGTAACTGGTGAAATTGTTGACGGAAGATTTAAGGCAAAATCAGTACAGTTGGCAGAAACCAAGAAAAAAGAGCAGCCAAAATCTAAATAAATATAAAACCAAAATACCGTTCCAATTTTCGGAACATACGAATTGGCTCAAGATATCATCGAAATATCAAATCAATTTATTTTTTATCTGTGCATCTGTGGCTAAACCGTATCTTTGCTGCATGACAAAGTTATCGGTAAACATCAATAAGATTGCTACCCTCCGTAACAGTAGAGGTGGCAATAACCCTGATTTGGTAAAAGTAGCACTAGATTGCGAAAAATATGGTGCAGAAGGTATTACTGTACATCCACGTCCAGATGAGAGACATATTCGTTACCAAGATACTTTTGACTTAAAGGCTGTAATTGCAACAGAATTCAACATCGAAGGTAATTGCAAAGAACAGAAATTCGTGGATTTGGTATTAGCCAATAAGCCAGCTCAAGTTACTTTGGTACCGGATGCCGAGGGACAGATCACTTCAAACCATGGTTGGGATACCATTAAACATCGAGATTACTTGAAAGAAATGGTGGCTGTTTTCCAAAACGCGGGCGTCCGTGTTTCTATTTTTGTTGACCCTGTAGTAGAAATGGTAGAAAATGCCTTAGCTACCGGAACCGATAGAATTGAACTTTACACCGAAGCTTACGCCCAACAATATTATAACAATAGAGAAAAAGCCATTGCACCTTATTTAGCGGCGGCACACAAAGCTAACGAGTTGGGCATCGGCATTAACGCTGGTCACGATCTAGATCTGCACAATTTAAAATATTTTGCACAAACCATTCCCGGACTATTAGAAGTTTCTATCGGCCATGCCTTAATTAGTGATGCACTTTATCTAGGCTTAGAAGAAACAATTAAACGTTATTTGGCGCAGCTTCATTAGTAGACCGGAGTTAGGGACTAAGCTTTAGGAATACTAAAACCTACTTCTAATCCCGAGCCAATCAGAACTTTCACATAAAACTTTTCACTTTTGAATTTCAAGGGTATTCTCCTCGTATTATTTGGCGCTTGTAGTTTCGGTATTCTATCTACTTTCGTAAAACTTGCCTATGCCGATGGCTACGCTTTGGGTGATGTAACTGGAACACAGGCCTTATTTGGCGCCATATTGTTGTGGAGCATCTACTTCATTCAACGTAAAACTCAAAGCAAAGACAAGCCAAAACCAGTTATTAAAACCCATTGGATTAAATTATTGCTAGCTGGCACCTTCACTGGTTTGGTAAGTTTAACCTATTATCAGTGCGTAAAATTAATCCCAGCTTCTGTAGCGATTATTCTTTTAATGCAATTTGTTTGGATTAGTGTACTGCTCGAATTCATTTTCTTCAGGAAGAAACCTAACAAATTACAAGTTTTGGCTATCGTACTAATCTTAGCTGGGACAGTTGCTGCCAGCGGATATTTCCAGCAGTCTGCAGAAAGTTTAAACATTGTAGGTATCGGCTACGGAATGATTGCTGCGTTGTGTTACGCAATTTTCTTGATGCTGAATGGTAATCTAGGTAACGAATATCCGCCTTTGCAAAAAAGCGCTCTAATGATTACCGGTGCCTGCATTTTGATTTTCATAGTTTTACCCCCTACCTTTCTTGTCAACGGAGCTTTAGGTGGTAATCTATTGAAATGGGGAATGATTTTAGCAATTTTTGGCACAGTAATCCCTCCACTTTGTTTTGCTTCTGGTATTCCAAAAATTGGCTTAACGTTAAGTTCTATTTTAAGTTCTGCAGAATTACCTGTAGCGGTCAGTATGTCGGCATTAGTTTTGCATGAGGAGGTAAGCCTAATTAGATGGATCGGAGTGATAGTTATTTTATCATCAATGATCCTTCCAAATTTGGAAAATTTAAAGAAAGCAAATAGCTTTAAAACAAAATAGCCCTCTCAGGCCATACGATCACCCAAAGCGAGAAAATATACTGGGTTAGGCATTTTGCCTTTCTTTCCATTTGGGAGAGATGCCCACAGGACGGAGAGGATAATTTGATAACCATATTTAAGATTTATGAAAAGAACAATATTAATAGCCCTAATAACTTCTACTTTATTTGCCTGCCAAAGTAATTCCACCATCAACACTGATGAAGCAGGAAAAGTGATCATCACCTATTTAAAAGGTAATCCAGAATATAAAACCACTAAATTTGAGTTTGGCGAGCTAAAATTCAATACCGAAAAAGAATATGCAGAGCTAGAAAACTATCGTCAATTGGCCAACGAAGGTTATATCACTTTAACTTTATTAAGTTCCAAAAAGAAATTTCTTTCTAAAGATAGCAGTTACGTTTATAGCGCTAAACTAACTCAAAAAGCTAGTGATTTTGTGTTAAAACAAGAAACAGACAAAGCCACGGTAAAAGCCGTTACCTACGAACTTACGGAAGAAAAACCAGTAGATTTTTCCAAGGTTAATGATGCCACGGCAAAAGTTACGGTATCGCTAAAAAAAGTAAACACACCATTTGCAGCATTTCAAAGAAAACCTGAAGAAAACAGTGAATTTATTACTAAAACCTACCGTTTAAAATATGATAAAGAAGAAGGCTGGAAAGTAAAGAAATAAACCATCAGGCCAACCCAACTAAAGTGCTCTTTTTTAAAAGGATCTGCAGCTAAAGTATTTTAAACCTGACCTATCGGTAGGCTATTCATTTAATGGTGAGATCAACGAATTATTTTCCGAGAAATTAACCCAAGCCTGTTGAACAAGTTAAATGGGCTGCTTACATTAAACGCCAACCACCTGCAACTGCTCATGCACAGCACGTACAATTTTAGACAGATAAGGTTTCAATATTCTACTCGAAGTAGTCCATCCATCAACATCTGCAAATGCTTCTAATTTTCCCAAGCGATATTGTCCTGAAGCGGGCATACGAATAGGCCTATAGATTATTCCCAAACATTCAAAATCCTGGTTAAATACTGAATAATCTCCAATACCTAATAAATCTACAATGAAAAGCGATTGTTCTTGTCCCCCTATATTTAACGAAATCCTATCGCCATATCCTTTTTCATTATATCGGATAATATTAACCAGCTCCTTGCCCTTATTGATATTAAACACATAGGAGAGCTCTTTCTCTCCATAAGTTGTAATCAAAGGTTTTACCAACCTGTCTAGCATCTGCATCAATTTAGCCATGCTCTTTGTACCCGATGCAAACTCCATGTAAAAATATTCGTTGTCACCACTCACATCGAGATAGTTCAATTCCGAAAATGTCTCCTTCAATACCACTCCCAATCTTTCCATGTTTAGCATTTGAGTTTTAGTTTTCATCTTCATCATCAACAGGCTTTAGCTTAAATAATTATCCTAACAATACCAATACAAATATACTAATAATTTTAGTTTTCTAAATATTTTAGCAAAAATTAAGTTTATTTGAAATAAAAAATTACCAAACCTTTTTCAATTCAGCCTGTTTTATTGACTAAACCATCCATTGCTAATGCCTCCTCTAAACGAGCCTATACTTATCGATACCCAAGAACTCTTGCTTCATCCTTTCGGAGCTAGTGAAATGAAAAGATTTGAAACGCTTAGCCTAGACATCCTCCAACTGCTAAGCCAACAGCAAACCACAGCTTTTCTTCCTCATAAACGCTTAAAACATATACATCATGCAGAAACGCTGCTACAAACTGGATTATTAAACCAATACAGTGGTATGAGCCAGTTGTATTTCATCACTCAAAAGTCTACCAAAAAAACAATTGGCATGATTGAACTGATTAGTCCGAATGGCGCAAGAAACTACTATAAATTAAAACAATACCCCTACTTTATTGAGTTTTGCCTATCTACCGAACATACCGGACAAGGGATCATGAGCAGCCTGTTACCAAAACTGATTAAGCAATTAAATGCCAAAGGCATACATCAATTGGGCGCAGTAGTACATCCAAAAAACTTATCAGCAATAAAGGTTCTAAAAAAGTCTGGTATCGACAAAATGGCCAATTTCGACCATCAAAGCAATCTCTACCACAACTGATAAAGCCATTACACGCCGGTACAGATCACAACCAATAAATTAGTTGGTAGTAGCTAAATTGTAATTGAGTTGCAAATTTTGCGCACAACAAACAAAAGCTCGTCAGCATTGTTGCCTACAAACAACCAATACCTCAATTGACATGAACAATTTACACGCCCTAGCAGATCTTACGTTGCCGGCTTCTAAAAAGGAAAGCCAATTCTGTAAGGATGTGATTTCGGGACTTAGCGATACGCCCAAAAAACTACATTCAAAATATTTCTATGACGACAAGGGCGATCAGCTCTTCCAACAAATCATGGCCATGCCAGAGTACTATCTCACCAGGGCAGAACTAGATATCTTTAGTAATCAAACCGCATCTTTAGCTCATGCGATACAGATAGAGAAAGGTCCTTTCGATCTGATTGAACTTGGTGCGGGTGATGCTTCCAAATCGAAATTCCTACTCAGGTATCTAATAGAACAGCGGATAGACTTCACTTACCGACCTATAGATATTTCTGGTCATATTTTAAAAGAGCTTGAAGATAACTTAACCACCGCAATCCCTTCCCTGTCTATCCATAGTTTAGAGGGCGAATATTTTCAAATGTTGGAGGAAGCTACCAATAACTCACAACGTAGAAAAGTGGTTCTTTTTCTTGGTGGCAATATCGGCAATATGGAAATTGATCAGGCTTATACTTTTTGCAAAGATTTGCGCCATCGGCTAAATGCTGGTGATATTGTACTGATGGGCTTCGATCTAAAAAAAAATCCACATCAAATACTAGCAGCCTACAACGACCAACAAGGTATAACCGCCGCTTTTAATCTCAACCTACTTACCAGGATCAATAGGGAATTGGAAGGAAACCTCGATATTTCAAAATTTAGTCATTACCAACATTATGATCCTGTGACGGGTGCTTGCAGAAGCTTTTTGGTCAGTTTAGAAAATCAAAAAGCAATGGTTTGCGGAAATATTGTTTGCTTTGCCGAAAACGAACTAATCCATATGGAAGTTTCGCAAAAGTTCTCTAGAGATCAAATAGCGGATTTAGCCATGACCTCTGGCTTCATTAATCAACATTACCTAAACGATACCAACAACTGGTTTACCGACGTGATATGGATAGCAAATTGACCACACCTATTGCTCTTGAAGACGCAACTGAACTACTCAAAAGAAAATATGAATTAGTGCGGAAGCACACGGAAGCCATCTGTAAGCCACTAGCAATTGAAGATTATGTGGTACAACCTGTTGCAGATGTTAGCCCCCCAAAGTGGCATCTGGGACATTCCACCTGGTTCTTCGAAAACTTCGTTCTTCAACCCTATTTTAAAAACTACCAAGTTTTTGATCCACATTACAACTTTGTGTTCAATAGCTATTACGAATCGGTAGGTGCACGAGTGATCCGTACTGACCGAGGTAATTTGAGCCGACCATCCGTAGCGGATATCTATCGCTATCGGGAGTATGTAGATCATCATATGTCTTTGTTATTCGACAGCGGCACTATCACAAGTAAACTGCTACCTTTACTGGAACTGGGGCTAAACCATGAACAACAGCATCAGGAATTGCTCTATACGGATATCAAATACATTCTTAGCCATAACCCGCTGTTTCCAGCGTACACCGAAGCAAAGATATTTGAAGATCGAGCTTACCAAACTGCTCAAATGTTACACTTTCCCGAAGGTGTTTATGAAATTGGTTTTCAGGGCGAAGGATTTTGTTTCGACAATGAACTTGGACGACATAAAGTTTTTCTTCATGATTTTCAGATTGCAGAAACACCTGTTACCAACGCAGAATATCTTGAATTTATTGAAGCAGGTGGATATAATGACTTTTTGTTTTGGCACTCTGAAGGATGGGATTGGGTGAAGCAGCAAAAGGCTTATGCACCTTTGTATTGGCATTGGATAGATGGAAGGTGGATGAACTACACACTAGCCGGATTAACAACAATTGCCATGGATGAGGCCGTTTGTCATATCAATTTCTACGAAGCATCTGCCTATGCGGCGTGGAAAGAAATGCGTTTGCCGACAGAAGCCGAATGGGAAATAGCTGCTCCCCATTTGGATTGGGGACAACGATGGGAATGGACCGAAAGCGCTTATCTTCCCTACCCTGGTTTTAAGAAAGCTGCCGGAGCTATCGGAGAATATAATGGTAAATTCATGGTGAACCAAATGGTTTTGAGAGGAAGCTCGGTGGCTACACCGATTGGTCATGCCCGTCAAACCTATCGAAATTTTTTCCATCCTAAACATCAATGGCAGTTTAGTGGGCTAAGGTTAGCGAAATAAGCTAATTTTTCTCTTTCGGCAGTACAAAAGAAAATTTAATCTTATTTCCAATTAGATCGGCATGAAACGTACCACCATTATTTTTAACATATTCCTTACATAATAACAATCCGAGGCCTACACCATGTTCGTTTTGAGTACCCGGTGTGGAAATGGCCATTTTTTCACCAACTATGTTGTCCATGTCTATTTGCAGTTCATTTGCAATTTCGTTTTCTACGACAAAGCGTACACCTTCATTGGTAGATTGTATAACAAAAGAGATTTTTCCTGATAAGGGCGTGAATTTAATGGCATTATCGATCAGGTTCCTTAATACAAGATTAATTTGATTTCGATCTGCGTAAACCATACCGTTCCTCTCAATATGCTGCTCAAGGCAAATACTTTTCTTTTTGGCTAGCGGAAGATAAAGTAATAGCAGTTCGTCTAATGATGTCTTCAACTCAAAGTTTTGCATTTCAGTTACCGATCCTTTCATTTGGCTTTGCGCCCAATGCAATAAATTGTTCAAGGTATTATTGATGGATTCTACCGTCTTTTTATTTTCTGCGAGTAGCGTACGTAACTCATCTGGCGTGAGCAACTGCATGTCGCTTAGCGATAAAATTCCCAGCAAACTGTTCAGTGGGCTTCTCAAATCGTGTGCAATGATAGAGAACAATTTATTTTTAACGGCATCGGTTTCCTCCAACTTATTGATGGTGTTATTCAGTTGCAATGTCCGTTCGTTTACGCTTTCTTCCAATCGTTGGTTCTGTGTTTTGATCAATAACAAGTTTTCATCCCTAGCCTGTTGTTCGGCCCTCATGATCACTTTGTACCTATCGCCCAACGCAAACGAAAGCAACAGTAACTCTATGGTAGAACCAATTGGCACGAGCTGGATAGTGAATTCATTTGACGGAACTACACCTGCCAAACTCAAGGTAACAATAGCCACGGTTACCCAAATAAAGAACCACGCCAAGATATAATATTTTGCAGGTTTGTGTCCGTTTCTGTAGGCAAGTACTCCCGCAATCCATGCCATCACCGCTACTGTAACAGTTAATAATTGTGCAATAACTGCAGCGATATGCTTAAAACCTGTAATGCTTACGAAGAAAAGAACAACACCAAAACCACCAATCACGTAAAAAAACTTGATCATTTTTGGAGCTGTTCGTTTGAGATGTAAAAACCTATTGCAGAATAATAGCGAGGTTACTACCGAAAGACTTAAAAATACATGTGGATGTTTATTGAGGATAATCCTAAGCTCATCGCCAAAGATAAAACCATAACCTCTGATGTAGATCAATAAGTAGCTGGATAAGGTGAGCACATACAATACGTAATAAAGATAGGTAACATCCTTTATACTGATGAACAAGAACAGATTAAACAGCAGTAAACCTATCAATAAGCCGATGTAAATGTACTCTATACCTAACTTCATTTCTTGACCTGTCATTACGCTTTCGGCCGTAGCCAGCTTAATCGGAGCCAGTAATATATTGTTGGTTTTCAGCCTTAAATAAATTGTTTTCTCCTCAGCTTTGGCAGCTATTGGAAGGTTCAATAGAAAATTGTTGCGGATCAGCACATTAGGTTTTCCAATCCGAAGGCATCCCGTTTCAAAATTGACAGTATTATCCGATCTATCTGTTACAAAAGCATCAATATATTCAATGTTCGGTGCATCAATAATTAGGTAGACCGGTAAGTGAGGCCGAGCAGCATATCGAATCTTTATCCACCAAGCGGAAGAGGTGTTGCCAAAATTTAGAATTTCCTGTTTTCCTTTTGAAAAAGCAGTGTCGTTAAGTGCTTTGATATCTGATAAAGCTAACTTACCGCTTTTGTCTTCAAGGTAATGAAGTTGTTCACCTATATTTTTATAACTGAAATCGTTGACCGCTTGCCCTTGGCAAAATGCAGAAGAAAATACAAAGAGAAAGATGCTTACCACAGAAAAGTAATGAACTTTTAGTTGGAAACAATTTCTCTTTAGGGTACGGCGCATTAAACAATCGGTGTAAAACCAAAAATAACGAATACCGATGAAAAAACATATTTAAACTCCGCATTTAACAAATAGGCTAAAATGGTGCGCTTGTTTATTTGTTCATTTGTTCATTGGGTTAATTGTGTAATTGGTTAATCGATTAACTAGGCATTAGGAATTAGTCGCTAGGGATTAGCCGACTAGATAATGATTAGTTCACAGCCTTTGTTTGCTTTATTGCGTTTAATATCCCCTCAGCAATTCTAACAAAACCTAAATCGGTTAAGTGGGTACCATCTATGGTGGCTTCGTGGTCATCTCCTATTAAACCTTTTGCAGAAACATAATAAAGATTCGGAAATTTCTCAGCTTTCAACTGCTGATAAACTTTATAGATACTTTCGTTCTGTTCACGTACATTATTACCTACAGACAAATCGAAGTAACCATTTTCTCGGATTACACTTTCTACCAAAACAATAGGTATGTGAGGTTTTTGGCTTCTCAAATACTTTATAAAGGGTAAGGCACGTTCATCTACCTGCGCAGCAGTTTGGTTCGGAATGCAATCTAACACATAACAATCTGCTGTAACGGTGGCCAAATATTTGGCCAGTTCGATCTCCATTTTTGCGCTACCACTAAAGCCCAGGTTAATCACATCTACACCTAACTTTCGTTGTAGAATTGCCGGATAAGCCATTCCGGGTCTACTTGCAGATGCGCCCTGTACAATACTTGACCCATAAACTACCACCCTTTTAGATTGGTTAACTCGAGGCTGTTTAGCTGCAGATATCTTCGAATTTTTATCAACTCCAATTTTCAACTCCCGAACAGAATTATACAATGGTAAGTACAACATCATTTGCTTTGTTGTCGTGTCCATATTGCTTACCACCACCTGATTTTGCTCCAAAACAGATCGTTCTGGCCTCGCAGCACTTACATATTGCCATTTACCATCCTTAAAAGCATAAAGATCTAAGCCGCTATGGCTAATTGGGGTCATATTTGCATGATATTTATCTTGTGCTAATTTCCATTTAACCGCAATGGTAGATGAATTGGTTTCGAAAAGAATGGCAATACCAGCACTATTGAATGCCAAACCTTGTACCGCTTTAGGCATCGGTAAAAGGTCGGCAGAATCAATTCGCTGAAATGGCTGAACAGTTTGTTTAGCCTTCCCTAAAAGGATTAGGTTTTGTACGCCAACATATTTTAAACTTTTTTGAGCATAGCTTGTGTGAACAAGAACCAAAAGCAACAAAGAAATAGCCAATTGCTTTCCTTTATCATCAAATTTCATAACTATTTGGGTTTAAGATTAATGTATAATGAATTGTACTAACTATTTCTTTGAGCTTCTTTAAATCCTACTTGGCGGCTTTATTGCTCAATATCGCGGTAGTGGTAATGCTTCGTTTTCCTGATCGCGTAACTACTACGCATTTCAGTTGTCTTTCTTCACCTGCTGGCACAACAACTTTAAATGTTTTGCTATATAAATTATCCATTTCAGTTGGTATGTAGCCATTTAAACTATAATATACCGTTGCTCCTGCCACCGATGGTTGAAGCGTAAACTCAAATTCCTTTCCATTATACACTTTATTTTCTATACCAATCACCTCAGGCACTCGGTACATTTCTCCAGTTTGATCATAAGCTTGCAAGTGTTTAGGCACCCTCACTTTCGAAAAGCTCTCCCAATCTTTGTTTTCTAATTTGGTCCAAGCTATTTCTGCCAAGCCATAAATTCGTGGGAATATATGGTACCTAGCCTTTGCCGGGGTTTTGATATATTCTGTCCAAAGATTGGCTTGCACACCAATAATGTACTTTTGCTTATCGGCAGCCAAAGTATCAATGGTAGGGTTAAAGAAATATACATTTTTTAAGGATGAATGACGCGTTGGTCCTGAACTTATCGTTAATGGTTCTTCGTTAGAAACCGCCTCACGATGGTCTAAGTACAAATGCGAGCTTGGCACCATAATTACATCATGGCCTTGATTTGCCGCAGCGATACCGCCTTTCACTCCTCGCCAGCCCATTACAGTAGCATTGGGAGCTAAACCACCTTCTAAAATCTCATCCCAACCAATAATTTTACGACCTTTTCCGTTCAAATATTTCTCAATACGTTGTACAAAGTACGATTGTAATTCATGCTCATCTTTCAAGTTATTATCCTTGATACGCTTTTGGCAATGTATACAGGTTTTCCATTTTGCCTTCGGACTTTCATCACCACCGATGTGAATATAGGTAGAAGGAAATAAAGCAAGCACCTCATCTAAAACATCCTGTAAAAAAGTGAAAGTACCTTCCTTTCCTGCACAATATACATCCTCAAAAATTCCCCATTTCATTGCCGCTTTATACGGACCAGGATTATCTCCGCATCCAAACTCTGGATAAGCTGATAAAGCTGCTAAAGAGTGCCCAGGCAATTCAATCTCGGGAATTACGGTAATATATTTAGAGGCCGCATAACACACAATTTCTTTAACTTCTTCTTGCGTATAGTAACCTTTGTAGGGCACACCATCGTATAAATGCTCTTTATCCTTCAAATGATTTAGTAGCGTACCTTCCCTGCTAGAAGCTACGCTCGCCAATTTTGGATATTTCTTAATCTCAATTCTCCATCCTTGGTCTTCGGTTAAATGCCAGTGAAAGTAATTGAGTTTGTAGGCCGCCATCACATCAATATAAGATTTGATAAATTCCATCGGAAAATAATGACGTCCAACATCTAACATTAAACCACGATATTTGTACCGGGGTTCATCTTTAATCGCTACAAAAGGCAATGCATTGTCATTTGCACCTGCAATAATTTGAGCTAAGGTTTGCAAACCGTAAAAAATACCTCGCTCATTCGAAGACAAAATCCGGATACCATTTGCATCAATATTTAAATGATAGCCATCTTGAATGATATTGGCATTGGGCTGTAACACTAAATCTACTTTTTGATTTTGACTAAGAGAAGTCCCTCTTTTCACCTGACCTAACACTTGCTTTGCAAACTGATTAATGCTTGCAGGTGGCGTTTTAAAACCTTTCAAATTTGTTAAAGCTTTGGCTGATAGTTTAAAAGTTCCAGCTTTTAATTCTACGTGATTAGGTTGAGGGATGATTGCTAGAGGACTATGCTGTGCATTTACGATATTGACAAGTGCGCAAACAAACAATCCGGCTACAGCTAGTTTCAATTTATTTATCATTATTTGATTAGTTGGTTGTTGATAGAAACATTGCGATGCCAGTTATTAGCACCGCAATGTCTTCGTTAAATTACTACTTATTGTATTTTAAAGAAATATGACCGAAGTAAACTGCCACGGCACTATTATAAGTACCTCCAACATCACTGGTTGGGCTACCTACATTTCTATTTTTAGCTTTAATTCTAATGTAAACCTCATTCTGACCTAATGCAGCAGTCGGCAGATTAAAATTCATCACCTTGTAACCAGAAACCTGTGTTAGCAAGGTACTGGTCCAGTTTACCACGTCTTGGAAGGTAAAATCACTTACAGCATTCCAAGTGCCAGCATCCATATTGCCTTGGGTAGACCACTCAATAGCCCATTCTCTAGGCGCACCTTGTGCTACAAAACCTTCTATTTGTAAAGAAACCTGCTTGGTTATATTGGCTGTAGAAACTTTTAACACTATGCCTCCACCTCTATTTTTGGTGGTATTCCATAAACCTCTAGTAGCAAAAGCACCATTGGTTACCGCACCCTTTGCACCGGTTGGGTCTGGAATTAGGGCATTGAAATCATTGGTTCCATAAATACCGGCAGCCGCTGTATAGTTTAAATCCGCAAAATCGGTATGGCTAAATTTACCGGCACCAATAGTTGGCGTTAACGGGTTGCTCGCCAAGGTAGCTCCGGTTTGTAATTCACTTCTGAACCTATCCCATTCTACCAAAACAGTTGAAAAACCTTGGTTTCTATCGTTATTTAGCTGGATATCTTCTTGCGCCATGTGGCGGATAGCATATTTACCTATATTGCCGCCGTAACGAGCCATCGTTTCGTAAACAACTATACCGCTAATGGTACCGGAACCTTGTGGCACCTGCACACCATTACGACGATAAGCAACTCCACTGTTAGTAAGCATGTACATGCTATTTCCGTTAATGTCCCTAATGTTAGTTGGATAACAATCCATTCTGAACTCGTAACCTTCGTTGATATTGTAGTACGAACCGTTGGATACCGAAATCTCTACATCTTTTAACTTTACGTAAGTGTAAACATCGTTATCAACCAAGTCTTTCATGTAAACTTCCCTAGCTACCAAAGGTGTCGGGCTATCCACTTTTTCCATCACATTTAACGACGGCATATCTGAAATGGTAGTGGTTGACGGATTGGTAGTTTTAGTGATAATGGTGTTTTTTAGCCATAATTTCACTTTCTCGTTTCTGCTGAAGATATGGTCGCCAGGCGTTTTCATCCTTAACCTTAAACCAGATTTGCCATCTAAACTTTGAACGTAGACCGTGATACCATTTTCGGTTTTATCAATCACGTGTTTATTGCTTGGCGAGTTAGGATTTAAAGCGGTATTTGGATTTCCTTTATCTACCGTAACAATACCTTCAATGTAGATATCCTCGGTTACTGTACCTGCAGCTAATGATTTCACATAGGCAAAATCTTTTAAAACTGCATTTTGATATTCACCTACCGGACTTTGGCTAATCAATATCGAATCTTTAACGGTGGTGCCCATGGCATCTAGGTAAGATAGCCTTAACATAGCCTCTCTTGATTGTGGCGAGGTACTTGCCGCCACGTTGATGAGCATGTAATTACCATCGAAAGTTACCTCACCTATCCAATTACTTTGTGCAGCGGTTTTATAAACTAACTCTCTTTTAATGGCTTCAAAAGGCACATTGGTGGTCAATACGGTTTTCATTTTTCCAGTACCGGCAACGGCATTCATGTTGGCGTCTACAATGTTAATGGTAGGTGTTAAGCCTCGCTGCTGAATGATAACTGTATCTGTTTTGCCCTTGGCTTTTACATAAATTTCTACCGAACGTGGTAAATTACCTTTGTTGGATGTTACCGTAGCTAAAAAATCAGATTTTCCAGTCCCTGTAGTTTTGTCTAGTTTTAACCAGTCGTTGGCTTTTGCTGCAACTTCCCAAGTATCATCAGCATAAACCTGTATTCTTGTGGTGGCTGCAGAGTCTGCAATTTTTACAATACGAGCGTTAAGCGATAAATCGGTGTTAAAAGCAACTAGTTCTTGTTTTTTACAACCCCAAATGGTAACAAGCACCACTAATGAGCACAAAGCTAATTGTGCATATATTTTTTGTGAAAATAAAAAGCTTTTCATAACGCTTGTGTCTATTTTAATTCGATGATGATGGGTAAGTGATCAGAGAACTTCTTGGTAAAATCATCGCGGATAAATTTTCCTCTAATTACTTTAGATTTTAAATCTTTAGATACGTAGATATAATCTATTCGATGCTTAGCAGGATTAATTTCCTTTGCATTTGCCGGGTCGGTATCTGCTAAATGCTTGATGATATCTACCAAACCGAAATCTAGGATACTTCCCTGCACTTCGAAATCAATCTCCTCTCCATTTACCAAGTTGTTATGGAAAGCATATTTCAGCTTAGCTTCTTTTAGGCGTTTTACCAAAGCACCATCTGCGTAATTGGCTTTATCTAACGGCGAGTTAGAGTTAAAATCGCCCATTACAATTAACTTCTTTGTGGCTTTATTCTCTTTAATTTTTGCGAGAATAGCCGCCATTTCTTTCCTTCTGATATCATAATGGTGCGGGTTTAGGTGCAACACCACAATGTTATAACCTTTTACCTTGGCTGTAATGTAACCGTGTGTAATGTTCTCATTGATCTTTTCTGCATCGGTAATTGGAAAGCGAGAAGTTAAAGCCGTTGGATAGCCCTTCTCTTTTACCAGCACACTGTAATTGTGTCCGTAAGATTTGGCCAGCTCTGCTAAACTCTCGGCTGTAAATTTATTTGCTTCTTGGATGGCAAAAATATCTGGATCTTGGTCTTTCACCCATTTTACAAACTGCTGTTTGCCCTTGGTGCTATCCAACTTCATTCCCTCTAAAATATTGTAACTTAACACCCTTAAATAGTCTTGGGCAAAAGCAGCACCACTCATCAAAAGCAATGCGGCGAGTACTATGAAAGTCTTTTTCATTCGTTTTTAATTTATTGGTGAACTAACTATTTGTAGGCATTGTTATGCAACTTACCGTCAGAACGTAAGATTTCGTTATCTGGAATTGGGTAATATTCGTGATATGGGCGCACGTTATCTTTGATGTCTACAAATTCGTTGGCTACCGTGCTTAAGATAGATTGGTACCAAGTTCCCCAACGTACCAAATCCCATTTACGCCCGTATTCGCCCATCAATTCCCTAGCTCTTTCAGCCTTTAGTTCTTCTAAAAACTCCGCTTTGCCCGGATAGGCAAGCAATTCCAAATTAATACTAGCAGAAGAACTTACAGAAGCTCGTCTTTTGATTTCGTTGATGCTGCTCATCGCTAAAGAAACATTATCAAGTTCATTAGCACATTCTGCCATCATCAAAAGCGCATCGGCATATCTAAAAACCTTTTGGTTATTGCCATCGGCAATATTATCCATACCTGGGCACCAAAATTTCACGCCCATCCAAGGTTTTCCCGTTCCGTTGTTAGACATAGGCCTCGTGAAATTTTGACCGTTGTAGG
The DNA here is from genome assembly GCF_005925325.1 of Pedobacter helvus. Lineage (GTDB taxonomy): Bacteria > Bacteroidota > Bacteroidia > Sphingobacteriales > Sphingobacteriaceae > Pedobacter > Pedobacter helvus. Next base: position 38,795 of record NZ_SRMP01000001.1, read on the forward strand.
TATAAGCCAAAATCATATTTCTTCGAGGATCCCAAACATCGTACAGACTCATAAAATATGCCGAGGGGGTAATAGAAGTAAATGGATTGGCTTTATCTCCTAGTTCTGCAATTACAATTCCGTTGTAGCTATTGGTGTTGGCGGTACGTGGCGGGGTAAAGTAACATGCCACCTGCGAAGTTTTCTTCAAACCACTAACCGACCAAGTATACTGCACTTCGAAAATAGATTCTGCCGTATTCTTATTTCTAAAATATGTGTCTGTTAAAGGGTATTGCGCCAATTGCCCGTAAATGGCCTTAATTTCGGTTAAGGCCGCCAAAGCTGTGGTATAGTCTTTTTCCCACATGGCTAATTTGGCAATTAACATGTAGGCCATCGACGAGGAAATACGGTTGTTTGGCACTTCAGAAGTACGTGTTTTAGGCAAAGCAGTAACATAGGTCTGTAAATCTTTGATCAAGAAGTTACGAGTGTCTTTAGCGCTCATCCTGCCCAATGCATTTACCTTTTCTAAAGTCGATAGATTAGCCACATCATCGGTGTAAAAAGGTACATCGCCGAATGTGCAAGTGAGCACATAGTAGTAAAGCGCACGCAAAGTAACCGCCTCAGCAATTAAAGCAGGTTTTCTGTCTTCGGCCACGGGCGATCTTTTAATGCCCTCGATAGCAGCATTGCAAAACATAACGCCCTGATAGGCTGATGTCCAAAGCCCTTTGCCCATGCCCGGGTTAGAGGGCGATAGCTCAAAACGGGTTTCATTATTCAAGTTACCTAGATAAGCAAGATCAGAAACACCTTCTATAGACAGCAGCAAACCTTGGTTAAATATACTGGTTAATGGATTGTGGCATCCATTTAAAGCAGCAACACATTGTGCTTCGTTTTTATAAAATTGATCTGGAGATACGAAATTCTGCGCATCCTCTTCTAGCATTTTCTTACAAGATGAGAAAGCAAATGTAAAAGCCAGTAGAATGAGATAGTAATAGTTCTTTTTCATTTTAGTCATCTATAGTTTAAAACTTAACTTGGGCACTGAAAGTTAACGTGCGACTGGCCGGGTAAGCCCCGTTGTCCATTCTTCTGATGGTAGAGCTACCGCTTTCAGCAGAAACCTCTGGATCGTAACCGTTGTATTTCTTCAATAGAAAGATATTATTGCCCGCAGCCGTTAAAATAACCGACTTAAGCTTGTTGTTGGTTGTTTTCGCTAAATCGAACACATAACTAATCGACGCATTTTTTAGACGCAGGAAACTAGCATCGTAAATAAACCGATCTGTCGGGATGTCGTCTTTAGAATCAGCTCTTGGAATATCTGATGTGGGATTTCTAACCGGATGCCATGCGTTAACCATGTAACGGTACTGGTTTGACAGGTAGGTGCCGGTACCCATAAACAATTCGGTAGGGTTATAAATTTTTCCTCCCAGTGAGTAATTGAAATACACGTTGATGTAGAACTTCTTGTAACGGAAGCTATTTTGCAAGCCGCCATAAACCTTCGGATCGGCATTGCCCATGTAAACCAAATCATCGTTATTAAGTACACCATCACCGTTTTGATCTATATATCGTTGGCGACCAGGCGTATAAAAAGGCGTTGAAGAGGATACATATCTTTTGTCGATTTCGTTTTGGGCAACTTCGGCTTGGCTTTTCCAAACTCCAGCATACTGAAAGCCCCAAAGTGCATTTAACGGACGGCCCGCTACATAACCGTACATCATGTAATTACCACCGTAAGGATTAATATAAGCCGATACCCTTTCTAAACCACCAATATCATTCACCATTTGCTTATTGTGACCAATGGTAAAAGTAGAATTCCAATAAAAGTTTTTTCTGGTGATGTTTTTAGTACCTACGGTTAGCTCTATACCATCATTTGATGTTTTTCCGATGTTAGCTAAACGGCTCGTGTACCCACCCTGATTAGGCAATTGCACCGTTAACAACAAGTCTTCGGTTCTCGAGCTATATAATTCGAGCGCTAAATCTACCTTTCCTTTAAAAAACGCTGCATCTATACCCAGGTTCACAGATTTTGTTTTTTCCCAAGTTAATCCTTCGTTAGCAATTCTGTTTGGGGTATAAGAAACTGGTATCATTCCTCCAAAAATGTAGCCATTTGAGTTAGAGTTTAATCTTGCCAACGATTGGTATACACCAACAGCATCGTTACCTGCAATACCGGCACTTAACCTAATGGCCAAATCATCTATTGCTCTTACGTTTTTAAGAAATTTTTCGCTTTTCACATTCCATTTCAAAGCTGCAGAAGGGAAAAATCCCCATTTGTGATTGGCCGCAAAATTAGAACCTGCATCAAACCTTCCGGTTAGCGTTAAATAATACTTGCTATCGAAATTGTAATTGATCCGGCCCAAATGAGACACCCTGCTCCTGTCTTCTAAGCTAGAAGTGGCATTAAGCGTTTCCTTTGATGGCACAGCACCTAAATCATTGGTATTTACGTCATCAATAAAATAACCATCGCCGCTGGCAGACAAATCTGCATACCAATTGGTTTGCAAGGTAAAACCATACAAGCCTTCGAAACTATGTTTACGTTTCCAAACGGTACTGTAAGTGACAGTGTTTTCATTTAAAATGTTATTTGCCCTATAGGCACGTTTATACGCATAAGCTCCCGTTCCCTTACTTGCCCTGGTAGGCAAAGTTGAAGGCGTAAAATTATCATCGAAACGATTGTAGTCATATAATGAAGCACTGCTTCTGATCACTAAACCTTTGATGGGCGTAACCTCCACAAAAGCCATTGGCGATAAGGTTTTCTTCAACTGATCTCTTCTGGTAAGTTCTGAAACCGCCAAAGGCGAATCGAATAAAGTACCTGCATACCACTGCGAATTCCAATCGTTATAACTACCATCAGGTTTGTAGGCAGCAATAGTTGGCGCCAAGAAAATTGTAGAACGATACCAAAGTGTTTGTGTACCAATATCTGCTTTATTGATTTCGTGATTGATGTAGGAATAATTGATCCTTAAACCAGCTTTCACATATTTGCTAAAGCTATGGTCTAAATTTAAACGTAGCTGATAACGCTGCAATCCGCTGGCAATGATGATGCCCTGGTTATTACTGTAGTTAGCAGAGAAATAGAACTTTGTTGCCTTGCTACCGCCACTTGCTGTTAAAGTATGGTTTTGGTAAGGCGCCGTTCTACTGATCACATCGGTCCAATTGGTGCCTTCTCCTAGTGCTGCCGGATTTGGGAAAGGATAATCTTCTAAAGGTTTGGTTTGGTTAGCAGTAGCCTGAAAATAATAACGATCGTTCTGCAGTTCGGCAAATTCCTGTGCATTCATCAAATCTAAAAAACTCGGCAATTGCGAGATACCAGCATCAGCACGGTAAAGCACTTCGGTTTTACCTTCCTGTCCTCTTTTGGTAGTAATTAAAATTACACCGTTACTACCTCTAGAACCATAAATAGCCGTAGATGAAGCGTCCTTCAGCACTTGTATGGTCTCGATATCTGCAGGGTTAATATCGTTCATGCTGCTTACGGCGTCCATCACGCCATCCACCACGTACAAAGGCTCGTTGGTGGCAGATATAGATCTCGTACCACGGATACGGATGGAGGTTCCTGCACCTGGCTCGCCAGAGGTTGAAACCACCTCTGCTCCGGCAATTCTTCCTTGCAGCATTTGGTCTACACGTTGCACCGGAATGTCTTGAATATCTTTTACGCTTACCGTAGAAACCGCACCTGTTAAATCTTTACGTTTTACCTCGCCGTAACCCACTACTACCACTTCGTTCAGCTTGTTTTGCGACTCTACCAAAGTAAAATTCACTGTCATATCTTTTCCGCTCAGCACCGTTACCTTCTTGCTCTGCGATTGATACGAAATATAACTTGCTTCGATATTGTAGCTGCCTGGGCGTACAGTTAAGCTATAAGCACCATTCTCGTCGGTATTTAAGGTCTTGTTCAATTCAACAATCCTTACACTGGCGCTAGGCATAGGCAAACCTCCGGCATCAAACACCTTTCCAGAGACCTTAACCTGTTGCTGCATTTTAGAAAGAATCACCATCCCATCTTTCTCTTTGAACTCAAAGAAGTTGGCATAAAGCAATTTTTTCAATACCGCTTCGAGCGTTTGGTTCTCAAATCTTTGATCCTTAATGATAACTTTATCGATTCCCAGTTCTTTGGTGAAGCCAAAATCAACTTTTGTTTTAGATTGCAAGTCGAGCACTACCTCATGTAGGTTGGTATTTTTATAGGTAGCCGTAACTTTTTTCTCTAAAACCTGTGCATGCCCATTAGTGGCATGTAACAGTGGCGCAGCTATCATTAGTACGCCGTAGAGTATACATGTAATTTTCATATACCACCGTAATTGCGGTAAAAAGTTCATAAATTATAGGTTTAACCCCAGAAACAACCATAACCTTAGGTTATTTTAGCTATTTTTGAAGTGGTGTTAAATAATAGTTTGTTTGATACTGTTGCTATGCACAATAGGGTCCAATCTGTTTTTGCATGAGCAATCTTAAGACAGGTGCTTTTTCAAGTACCTGTTTTTTATTTTTAGAAAATAACTATCGAGCTACCCTCCTTTCTATATTTTTTGTTGATCATTTCGCCTAATTGATTTATCGTTTGTTGCCATGTTCTAGAAGAACGGATGGTAAAATTGTAGCTTTCGTTAAGTAGCTCGCTATCATCAGACTTTAAGCGTATCCCATAAACGTTATAGAACGTAGTGCTCAACTCTGCAAAAGAGGCTTTATCCAGTACCATAATACCGTCTCGCCATAATGCCTTGCCATTTTCCTCGTCGGCCTGTACATCAAATGTTTTTTTGTCTTTATTGAACACCAAAGCTTGGTTAGCTACTAACGATGCCAGTATGGCCGCTTTGGACGACACGTTTACTTTTCCAGTTTTTACGGCAACCTTTATTTCGTTAGTGGTAGGATGCGCTTTGATATTGAAAGAAGTACCCAGCACTTTAACCTGCAATTCGCCAACCTGAATTTTAAAGGGGTGTTTGCTGTCTTTTTTCACCTCAAAAAAAGCCTCGCCAGTTAATTTCACCCTTCTCTCGCTCTGCTTGGTAAAATCTTGCTGCACTTCGAGCGTAGAGTTGGCATTTAAATACACCACCGTGCTATCGGGCAATTGTAATTGCTTAAACTCCTTGATGGGCGTTACAAACTTATCGTAGTTCATCGCCAATAAGAGTTTCTTTTCACCTAAACCTTGCTTGAAATATAAAATTGCTATCGCAGAAATAACAGCCAGCAATGCTGCAATGGCCGTAAACTTTTTCCAAAGGGTAAAAGTATGATGTGGCTTTTGTGGCACAATCTCTCCCTGGCCTAGTGTCTTTGCAATGATTTGCTCGGCCAGCAGGTTATGCTGCTCTGCTGTGCCAAAATCTTTAGCTTCGACTTCATCTTGCTGAAATGATTCTAACCAGCTCTCTACAATAAAAGCTTCGGCTCTTGTGGCCTCACCAGAAAGGTATTTATTGAGAAGATTTTTTATTTTTTGATCGTTCACTTTAATGCTCTTTACAACTAAGAGACACGAACGATAAAAAAGTATATTAAAATTTTGTTTTTTTTTAAACGAGCGCTAAACCTGTTAAAACGGCCAGCATCATCGAGTGGCTCACATCAGGATATTGCGTTAAAATAGCTTCCTTAATCCTGCGTTTTAACTGCATATTGTAAGTCTTCACGGTTTGTTCTGCTAAGCCCAATGCTTCGGCAATTTCCCTGATCGAATAATCTTCGCCCCGTAACAAAAAGATTTTCTGCATGTGCTCTGGTAATATTTTGATCACCTGCGAGATCGTCGCCTGCATTTCCGAAACCTCTATCGCTTCTGAGACTGAAGCCTGCATTTGCTCCATGCGTTCGCCCAAATAACTCAACGCTTTATCATTCAAGTTAGAGCGCATTACCTTGCGCAAAAACCTGTGCTTTAAGCTTACGTATAAATAAGATTGTAGCGATGTATTAATCACTAATGTTTCACGTCTCTCCCATAAATCTGTAAACAAGTCTTGCAATAAATCTTGTGCATCAGCCCTGTCTCTAGTGAAACGGTAGGCCCTATCGGCAAGTTGGGGCGTAAAAAAGCGTACGATTTGAGCAAATGCCAATTGATCACCTCCTTTTAACTTTTGCAGTAAAAGAGCTGGATCAAACTGAACACTGGTTGCTTCATTCTTCATAAACTTTCACAAAATTCGCAAATACAAATTATTTACCTGCTGTGGTGAGATTAACAATTTGTTAAATCATGCTTACCATTTTTGGTTTATACTTGGTTTATATTTAAGCACGTGTACCTTAAAAAAATACCTGACTTAAACATTACTAAAGCTAAGTTAAAAAAAACACCTAAAATAATATTTTGAAAATTAATGAAACTAAAGGAAAATAATACAAAGGAAAATATAAATTGTTCAGTGGTTCATTAGTTCACTTGTTTATTAGGTTAACTGCATAATTGGTTAATCGGTTACCTTGGTTAATTAATAGTTTTCACCTTTGGTTGGTGTTATCACCAACTTAAAACGCGACAAAATGGTAAGGTGATAACATCAACCATAGGCAGAAGATTATTTAAGATAGTTATTTCTTACTCATTCTACCACGCTATTTACTCAATAGCAAGCCTGTTTCAATCATTACTTAAAAATAAAAGGATTAGGATAAATAAGTTTGGATAAGCAATTAGACCACAAATTTAAACAGATGAAACCATGATGATTTTTCAAACCACACAGTGGGATGAATAAATCTGATAGCTTCATCACAAATGAAAAACAAATTATATACGGATGAAAAAATTACTAACCATAATGATGTGCGTTTCATTTATTGCGCTATCATGTAAAAAAGACAAAAATAATACGCCCAACCAAAACCAGACAGAATTAAAAAAGGAAGAACTTATACCATACTACATAGCGGTTGAGCATAAACTCTCTGGCAATAAAATAGGACTAATTTATTTTGCTAAAGTAGGCGATAATGTAAAAGCCACTTTTCAGGGCGATGGTTATACACAAACCGGAGATATAACCGTAAAAGACCAAGGTTTTAGTTTTGATGCAAATAGCGATGGCAATTACATTTACAGCTTTTCGTTCAGCAAAAACGCAGATGGTAAATTTGTGATGAAGTCGTATCAATTTACAGATAAAACCTCGGTTAGTCAAGGTTTAAATTATGCTGTTATTGCCAGAAAAGAGGATGTGCCTGCATTTGAAGGCGTAAACTTTAAAACAAAAGAAGGCATCTACTTTACGTTAAAAAAAGATGCCAACAATGTGCCAAATATAAACTGGGACATTAAAAAAAGAGTTTCGTACAATTATGTGTTTATTCCACCAACCACTTATCTCCCTATACCAAATGACTACGTAGGGCCAGAATATTCTAAACCTTACACCAAAATAAATGGCTTGGGCTGGAAAGAGAATGGAGGACTTTTTTTTGGTATCTCTGTACCCGAATGGAAAGATAGTACCACGCCGTTAATGCTTTTAGAAAGCGGCAATACACTATATCTGGCGGCTATTACCAAAAACCTACCTTGTCTATTATGTGATGACGATGATGAATAATGGATAAACCAGCGCACGTTGCCCCATCTCACCGGAAATAAATTATCACACAAGTTAGTAACGGTACTAACACCGACCATAAGTTTTAACGGGATTGTGTTATTTCATAGCCCGGCGGTTTTAACCCGGGGCTAATAGAAAGATCCTCCCTACCGAAGCAAACTCGGAACAGGCTTAGCTTCCGATAAATACGGAACGAGCATTCCGATTAATCGGAATAAACTCTCCAAAGAGTTGCTCCGATAACATCGGAGGGGATATAGCATGATGCAAATGCTAGCGCTTTAAGATCCCCGCATACGCAGCCTGCTTCAATATATTCGGAGAGAATGACATAATGGGAACGGATGGTAACGGATGGTAACGGCATACCAAATTTGTTATTCTTTTGGGGTTGTATATGCTTGATGATGAAGAATAGAAAATATCCCATTGCTGATTGGATTTAGATCAGTATCAAAATTATTGCAGAGTATCACGATAAGAACATTTTCATTGACGATATGTGTCATTATAGAGCGAAAACCATTAATTGCTCCTTGATGAAAAACAAAGTGCATTTCTTTTTTTAGGTCGGAAACTAAAAATTTGGTCACTCCTAAACCGTATCCGTAGTTTGCCAAAACAGGTGTGAACATTAACTCCCTACTTTTTGAACTAAGCAATTTATCTGAATACAATGCTTTGTCCCATAAATGCAAATCATCTGTGGTCGAATAAATAGCTCCAGCCGAAAAAATGGTAGCTAACATATCAATATAACCAGCCTTCCAATAAACACCAGATTTGAAGTGATATCCTTTTGCCTTTTCTTTAACAATAGTCGAATCATTTTCAAGTCCTGTGTTTTTCATTCCAACAATATCCAAAATGTTTTTTTGCAGTACTTCAGCATAATTGCTTTTAGTAATTTCTTCAATGATTGCTCCCAAAATATAATATCCTGTGTTGGCGTATTTATATTCAGTTCCAGGTTTTGACAAAAGGCTATCGCTACAAAATTTTTGAATAAACTCTTTGTGAGTGTACGAATGCTTACTGATATCAGCAAAGAAATCATCACGTTCTGTATATTCTGGTAAGCCCGAGGTATGGGCTAGTAATTGATGTATGGAGATCTGATCTCCAATTTCCTTTTTGTAATAAGGTAAGTATCTGCTAATTGGCGCATTTAGGTTGATTTTGCCTGCTTCTGCCAGTTGCAGTATTAAAACAGCAGTAAATTGTTTAGTTAACGAAGCTATAGGAAATTTAGTTACTTTTGAATTTGGAATATCAAACTCTCTGTCTGCAAATCCATAACTTTTCTCGAAGATGACTTTTCCTTTTTCTGCTATTAAAACATTGCCACTAAATTTATTCAGGTTAGCATAAGATCGAAGTAGCTCATCAATCTTAGCGTTTTGGGTCTGAGAAAAAACGACAAAATTTATTGGTGTTAAGATAAAAAACAGGAATATTATTTTCTTCATTATTCGTCTATGTTATCAGATACAATGTAGGCTTAGCATTAGAAATATGTTTATTTATCCGAGTAAATCAAGCATATTTAGATAAAGCAAGATAGAGGAAGGCTTTGGGTTTTGCAAATGATTGTTTTTTAGTTTCCAAGTTATGGTTTTTCAGGTCGTGCTACCACATTGCAATTCCCATCAACTTGGGAATGATGAATAGGAACGGTTGGCAAGTTCCCGACTTATCAGGATCTCGCTTTGCAAACTCGACATTTGGCCTTATGGTTTTAACCCAGGATTAATTCAATGATGCAAGCAATTTCTTATTTATCAAATAATTACCTCAACTATGATTTAATTATTTTCTCGATTTGAGCTATCATTTTTTCTGCATTACCATTGGTACCGCCCAAACTTATGGCTTTCTTATAAGAGGCTAATGCCAAGTCATATTGTTTATTTGTAAAATAAGCCTCTCCTAAACTATCGAATAGATTTGCATCTGTAGGGAATTCTTTTGTAGCCAACTTAAATATGCTGATGGCCTCATTCATTTTTCCTAACCTTAACAGTTCATAACCCAATCTATTTAGCTCACTTGCGTTCCTAAAACTATATACACTTTCAGCTGTTCTTTTGAGCAATTCATAGTGCTCGATAGCCTTATCCACATTGTTTAGTGCTTCTTTTCTCAAAGTCTGGTAAATAGATTTTTTAGGGATTTCATAAGCTTTCCCCAACATTAAATTGTGAATAGTATAACCTAAATCCCAAACTTTATTTAGGTTATTGGATAATAGAATTATCGTTAAATCATTTTTAAAGTCGTTTAAAAAGATCGATTCAAATTTATAGGATACGCCGTTGTGTCGCTGCAACTCCTCTTTTTCTAGATATCTACCAAGTGATCCGCCTTCGTCTTTTGCGTATGGATTATTCAACAGCGTCTGAAATGATTCTTTGGATATTAAACGGTTAGTGTTCATCGCTTCAATCCATTTATACAAATCATTGATATCTACCCAAAGCCAGCCACTGATAAAATTCATTTCTGGACATCTCACATTGTCCATATCGTAACAATAGGTACGGTTTTTAATATCCAATTTTGCATCAAACACCGAATTAGTCATCTTTAATGGCTTAACGATGTTTTTAGTAATAAATTCTTGGTAAGACATACCACTCACCTTTTCGATGATCCTTCTTTGCAAGAATACATTGCTGTTATCATACCTATAACTGGTTCCTGGTTCAAACAACAAGCCATCACTACCTATCAAAATTTTCCAAGCCTCCTCATCATTTTTGGGTACAAGGGGGTCTATTCGGGGAATGCCGCTGGCATAGTTCACAAGCTGTCTAATGGTCACTTGCTCTGCCCATTTAGGTAATCCCAGATTAAATTTAGCTATCGTGTCATCTAGCTTAAGCGCACCACGTTCTACTAGAATCATTATCGCTACGGCATTAAATTCCTTTGCAATAGAGCCAATGTTAAATATTGATTGACCATGTAAAGAAGTTTGTTTGGTTTCATCTGTAAAACCAAATGATTTTTGATAGATGATTTTACCACCTTTAGCAACAAGCACATTTCCATTGAACAAGCCTCTTTCAAAGGATGTTGCCATTAAGGAATCTATTTGCTTGGTTAGTATATTTTTTGTTTGAACTGTTTTTGCTTGCTGAAAGGATGAAATATTTTTCGCTTTTTTTTGAGCAAATACATTTACTGAAAAAAGAAGGAGGAAAATGACAATGTTGCTTTTCATTGGTTATTTTTGATTTGATTTATGACAAGTATTGGTTTAAGTTGTTACACATAAATTGAGTAAGCACTGTTGATTTGTTTGCTTTTTAAGATAGGTAATACCTCCTTGGTAACTTTAATTAAGGATTTATTTTTTTTCAAACAATTCGATCTACTAGGTGTTGTATCATCAGCATTAAGAAAATAAATAGTTTGTTTGGTTTATTATCCCGCCGATGTGAGATCAGCGGGATTTCTTTTTTTTAAAGCATTGCTATGGTGCAAACTGCTATTTTATCTAGGTTTTTCCTCAAGATTTAGATCTAACGATTTATAAATAGCGCAAGTACTGGTACATCTAGTAAGGCCTTTAGGCTATCCTGAGCGAAGGCTACCAACAACATGATAGGTAACAAAAATCTTTTCATACCCTATAAGACACGGTTATTAGCGAAACGTTGCTTGTAGCTTGTATTATTGCTTTTGCTTTGATTTAACATATTATTGATATGATCATCAACCTAAAACTACGCAAATAGTACGGTGATAACAGTGAGCGTAGGTAAATTTAAACGAAGATCATCAAAGCTTGAGCGCATATTTCGTAAAACGCTATCTTCGCTTTATGAATGGTAAAAGCCTGCTGATAATAGACGATGAAAAAAAGCTTTGCGATCTTTTAGCTCGCATTCTTGAATTAGAAGGTTATACGGTTTACAAGGCCTATACGGGCAAAGAAGGTTTAGCGCTGTTACAGCAGCACAACATTGCCGTAGTGTTATGCGATGTAAAGCTACCCGATTACAGCGGTATCGATTTGGTGGCGCTGATTAAACAACAAAAGCCGCAGGTAGAAATCATTAACCTTACTGCTTACGGTACCATTGCCGATAGTGTGAAGGCCATGAAAAATGGTGCTTATGATTACATTACCAAAGGCGACGATAACGATAAGATTATCCCGTTGGTGGCTAAAGCATTTGAAGCGGCGGATAAAAATGCAACATCAAAAACTTCGCAGCTCCCTCTTCCAAAAGGCTTTGATGCCATTATTGGTCAGTCTACCCCGCTGCTAGAAGCCATTACGATGGCAAAAAAAGTGGCTCCTACCGAGGCAACCGTACTTTTGTTGGGCGAAACAGGCACTGGAAAAGAAGTTTTCGCAACGGCGATCCATCAAGCTAGTAAATACGCAACCAGCACGTTAATGGCTATTAATTGTAGCGCCATTGGTGCAGATTTACTAGAGAGTGAGCTTTTTGGTTATAAAAAAGGCGCATTTACAGGTGCTTTGCAGGATAAAAAAGGTTTATTGGAGCAGGCCGATGGCGGCACTTTATTTTTGGATGAAATTGGTGATATGCCCTTGCATATGCAGGCCAAAATTTTGAGGGTATTGGAAGATGGCACTTTCATTAAGCTAGGCGATTTACAAACTAAAAAAGTAAACGTTAGGCTCATTGCCGCTACACATAAAAATCTATTGGAAGAAGTAGAGAAAGGTAATTTCAGGGAAGATTTGTATTATAGATTGTCTGTATTTACCCTTCATTTACCCAAACTTAACGACAGAAACAAAGATATTCTCCTGTTAGCTGAGTATTTCATCAAGAGGTTTAGTGCTACAGCCATTAAAATGAGTGAAGATTTTCAGCAAGCACTTCTTAAGCATAACTGGAAAGGCAATATCAGGGAGCTGAAAAATACCATAGAACGAACACTAATTTTAAACGACAGTACAATTTTAGAAAGCAATTTGCTACCTGCTACCTTCAATTCTTCTCCAGCAAATACCAATGCCAATTTAGATATGGCCAGCATTGAAGTAGAACATATCAAAAAAGTGTTGCAATATACCTCTGGCAACAAAACAGAAACCGCCAGATTGTTGGGCATAGGCTTAGCTACACTCTACAGAAAGATGGAGCAATACGGTATCCCGAAATATTAGCCATCATCTAATTTATTTTGATTGCAGCATGAACTAGACCTTCGCATTACGATACCCGTTTTCACGGGTATGACGAATAAGTTGCAAAAAATGTGTTTACCATGTAGGATTAAAACCGCATTCAATTAAGTAAACCATCTTATCAAAATGAAAAAAGAGCTTCTCAAAATGAGAGGCTTTTTTTATATCCAAAAACCAATAAAAAAACACAATCATCTTTTTATCAATAAGTTAAACCAAAAAACGATTTAATGGCATAGCGATGGCAATAGGCCAATCAAAAAGATAAAATGATGATTACACTATTCCTTTTCCTCGCCTTGCTGGTTGGCATTTGGCTCCTATTCAAATCTGTTGATTGGTTCGAAAAAATCTAAAGCTATGTTAGTTCTATTGATCATTTCCATTGCAGTTTTCGTATACATGCTATACGTGCTGCTTCATCCCGAAAAATTCTAAATTATGCAAACTGAAATCTTAGGCATTATCGCCACGTTTGCCCTCACGCTAATTATTGCTATTCCATTGGGGAAATATTTTGCAAAGGTTTTTGCTGGTCAGCGTGTATGGACAAACTTTCTATCTCCAGTAGAAAAATTCATTTATAAAATTGCAGGGGTTAACCCGAACGAGCAGATGGATTGGAAGCAGCACCTTAAAGCCATGCTTACCATCAATGCACTATGGCTCGTTTACGGCTTTTTTGTATTGATGTATCAACATCAACTACCGCTTAACCCAGACGGCAACTCCAATATGTCGCCGCATTTGGCTTTTAATACCATCATCAGCTTTGTAGTGAATTGCAACTTACAACATTACAGCGGCGAAAGCGGTGTGAGCTATTTATCGCAGCAATTTATCGTCATGTTCCTACAGTTCGTTTCGGCCGCTACAGGTATTGCCATTGCCATTTCGTTTTTCAAAGCCTTTAAGGAAAAGACAAGCGTAAAATTGGGCAACTTTTGGCAGCATTTCACTTTAGCCATTACCCGGGTGTTATTGCCTTTATCAATTGTAGTAGCGCTAGTATTAGCTTTTAATGGCGTGCCGGCATCTTATGAAGGGAAAGACCAGCTTATATCCTTACAGGGCGATAGTGTTTCGGTGAGCAGAGGGCCGGCTGCAGCCATGGTGGCCATTAAGCATTTGGGAACTAACGGGGGCGGGTGGTTTGGTACGAATTCGGCCCATCCGTTAGAAAACCCTAGCTACCTGACCAACATGCTGGAAGCCATTTCTCAAATGATTATTCCTATAGCCATGATTATTGCCTTTGGTATTTTTATTGGCAGAAGAAAGCTCGCTTGGACCATCTTTGGAGTAATGACCATCGGTTTCCTACTGCTACTGCTTCCCACTTTGCAAAGCGAATTGGGTGGAAATCCTAAGATCGAACAGTTAGGTGTTGCACAAACTATGGGTGCCATGGAAGGGAAGGAAGTGCGTTTTGGCCCTGCCGCCACCGCCTATTGGAGTACCATCACTACCGTTGTAAGTACTGGTTCTATTAATGGCATGCACGACAGTACCATGCCACTTACGGGACTTTACCAATTATTAGCCATGATGATCAATGCCTTTTATGGTGGTTGCGGTGTGGGGTTGCTCAACTATTTCATCTACCTCATTATTGCTGTTTTTATAGCAGGGCTGATGGTGGGCAGAACACCCGAATTTTTAGGGCACAAGCTCGAAGCTAGAGAAGTGAAGATTGCAGCGCTAGTCACTTTGATCAGTCCGTTTTTAATTATGGCTGGAACAGCACTGGCAAGCTACACTTTTACACAGCATGGCAATGCAGCTTGGGACACCGCTCCTTCTGCGTGGCTCAACAACCCTAGTTTCCACGGTTTTTCGGAAATGTTATACGAAGTTACGTCTTCCAATGCCAACAATGGTTCTGGTTTTGAAGGTTTGGGTGATAACAATACGTTCTGGAATATACTGACAGGTGTCATCCTACTCTTCGGGCGCTTTATTCCAATTATCGGCCCTTTAGCCATTACAGGTTTATTGGCGAAGAAAAAATATATTCCAGAAAGTGCAGGAACCTTAAAAATTGACACCAAAACCTTCGCCTTAATGACCTTTGCCATCATCTTGGTACTCAACGCACTTTCCTATTTCCCTGCTTTGGCATTAGGCCCAATTGCAGAATACTTTTCAATGATTAAATAACATGGAACAAACCCCTTCAAAATTGTTGAATTCGGCGATGTTGAGCATTGCCATTAAACAATCGTTCGTTAAGCTCAACCCCCTTAGCATGATCAAAAACCCGGTAATGTTTACCGTGGAGATAGGTACTTTGATCATGGCTGCTGTGAGCATATATAGTATCAGTAACTCTTCGGAAGGAAGTTTTGCTTATAATTTCAGTGTTTTTGTAGTACTGCTGCTTACCTTATTGTTTGCCAATTTTGCCGAAGCCATTGCCGAGGCAAGAGGAAAAGCACAAGCCGATAGCTTAAGGAAAACCAGGGAGGAAACGCCTGCCTTGCTATTATTGGCTGATGGTGCTACAAAAACTGTTTCTAGTAATGCATTACAAAAAGAGGATATCTTTATTTGTAAAGCGGGAGATTTGATCCCTACCGATGGCGAAATCATTGAAGGTATTGCCACAATTGATGAAAGTGCCATCACTGGCGAATCTGCACCTGTAATTAGGGAAGCTGGCGGCGATAAATCTTCGGTAACTGGCGGTACTAAAGTACTCTCGGATGAGATTAAAGTGAAAGTGACCGCCCAACCTGGCGAAAGTTTTTTAGATAAAATGATTGCTTTGGTAGAAGGAGCTTCTCGTCAGAAAACACCTAACGAAATTGCCTTGACCATTTTATTGGCCAGTTTTACGCTTATTTTCATCATCGTTTGCGTGACCTTGAAGCCATTCGCCAATTACGCACAAACACCCATTACCATTGCAGCGCTCATTGCCTTGTTCGTCTGTTTAATTCCGACTACGATTGGTGGTCTTTTATCAGCCATCGGCATTGCGGGAATGGACAGGGCTTTAAGGGCTAACGTGATCACCAAATCTGGAAAGGCTGTAGAAACCGCTGGTGATATTGATGTGCTGTTGTTAGACAAAACGGGAACCATCACCATTGGGAACAGAAAAGCCACTGCTTTTTATCCAAATGATAATATCGATGCAACAGAATTTGTTAAACTGGCTTATTTAGCGTCCTTGGCAGATCAAACTCCAGAGGGTAAATCAATCTTAGAGCTTACTCATCAGCAATATCCAAATTTGGTAGTTCCAAAACCAGAAAATGCTCAATTTATAGACTTTACCGCCGAAACTAGAGCTAGTGGTATCGATACTGCTGACGGGTTGACTATCAGAAAAGGTTCTTTTGATGCGATGAAGTTTTTTGCCCAACAACATGGCTATGAACTTTCTTCCAACTTGATTATCCAAGTAAAAAAGATTGCCGAAAACGGAGGAACGCCTTTGGTAGTCAATAAAAATCATCAGCCAGTTGGCGTAATCGAATTGCAGGATATCATTAAACCAGGTATTAGCGAACGTTTTGAGCGCTTACGTAAAATGGGCGTAAAAACAGTGATGGTTACGGGCGATAATCCGCTAACAGCGAAATACATTGCCGAAAAAGCAGGCGTAGATGATTTTATTGCCGAGGCCAAACCCGAAGACAAAATGAACTACATTAAGGCCGAACAACAGGCAGGCAAATTGGTAGCCATGATGGGCGACGGCACCAATGATGCCCCAGCCCTCGCTCAGGCAGATGTTGGCGTGGCCATGAATAGCGGGACACAGGCGGCCAAAGAAGCCGGCAACATGGTTGATTTGGACAATGACCCCACCAAGCTGATTGAGATTGTTGAAATAGGTAAGCAATTGCTGATTACCCGAGGTACGCTGACTACTTTCTCCATTGCTAACGATGTGGCTAAATACTTTGCGATTGTACCCGCACTGTTTATCGCCGCCATACCAGCACTACAAGGCTTAAACATTATGGGTTTGAAAAGTCCGGAAAGTGCTATTCTTTCTGCAGTAATTTTTAACGCCATTATTATTCCGATGCTTATCCCCTTGGCACTAAAAGGCGTAGCGTACAAACCTATTGGGGCAAGTGCTTTATTGCGTAGGAATCTATTCATCTACGGCCTTGGTGGTGTTATCGCTCCTTTTATCGGCATCAAGATCATCGATCTGTGCATTGCAGTATTCATCTAAATAAAAACTACTGGCGGGTGTGCCCACCCGCCAATATTAAAATTTTAAATCATGAACAAATATATTCTTCCCTCTATCAAATTAACAGCGGTGTTTACCGTAATCTTATGTGTACTTTACCCTCTATTCATCAGCTTTGCAGCCAAATTAAGCAAGGGTGAAGGTGGTGGCGAGAAAGTAATACTCAATGGCAAAGTAGTTGGTTACAAGCTGATCGGTCAATCGTTTACCAAACCACAATACTTTTGGGGCAGGCCATCGGCAGTTGGTTATAATGCCGCGGGCTCTGGCGGTTCTAACAAAGGGCCAAGTAATGCAGATTACCTAAAAGAAGTGAACAACCGAGTTGATACTTTATTGAAATATCATCCCGGACTGCAAAAAAGTGAAATTCCGGCAGAAATGGTTACTGCTTCGGGTAGTGGGCTCGATCCGAATGTATCGGTAAAAGGCGCAGAAATGCAGGCTAAACGAATTGCAGCTTATCGTCACCTGCCATTATCCAAGGTTTTAAAATTGATCGAAACGCATACGGAGAAACCCTTATTGGGCTTATTCGGTCCTGAAAAAGTTAATGTACTGGCGCTGAATGTGGCTTTGGATGAGATTGACAGATAACTAGTAAGTTTTTCTAGCTGACCCTGAAATAAATTCAGGGTGACGTAAACCGCATAGCTCCGTCATGCTGAATTTATTTTACTGCGTAGCTTTCCGCTTCGCTACAGGTCAGCATCCGCTTATAGACCAACTTTAACAATTAACATCATTAAAAATATAAAATGAAAAAATACATTTTAGCAGCCATCTGTCTACTTCTTATACAAACTACCTTTGCCCAAGACACTACAGCTTTAAAAATATCGGGCTATTTAGAAACCTATTACAGTTATGATTTTAACAAACCTGTTAACCATACAAGACCAGGTTTTATTTATAGTCATAACCGAAACAACGAGGTGAACATCAATTTAGCCTTTATTAAAGCTAATTACCAAGCCGAACGAGTAAGAGGAAATCTAGCTTTTGCATTGGGCACTTACATGAGTGCCAATTATGCTGCAGAGCCAGACGTAATGAAAAACGCTTTTGAAGCGAATGCAGGTGTAAAGCTTTCTAAAAATGCTAACCTTTGGCTAGACGCAGGTATTTTCTCGTCACATATCGGTTTTGAAAGCGCCATTAGTAAAGATTGCTGGGTATTAACGAGGAACATCTCCTCAGAAAATACACCCTATTATGAAAGCGGTGCAAAACTGACCTACAGCACCGATAACCAAAAACTAACAGCTACCCTACTTTATTTGAATGGCTGGCAACGCATTAAGCGATTAGATGGCAATACTAAACCTGCTGGAGGATTGCAGCTCACGTATAAACCCAGCGACAAATTTACAATCAACTACAGCAATTATTCAGGTTACGAAGGTGAGAACACCGTACGTACCCGACGCTTTTACCACAATTTTTATGGTATACTACAGCTCAGCGGTAGCTTTGGATTAAGCGCTGGTTTCGACTACGGAACACAACAAATTGCTAAAGGAGGTAACGAAACGAAGCAAGTATTAGCGCCAGTACTGATTGCCAGGTATGCATTTGCCAATAATTGGGCTTTGGCAGGACGATATGAATTCTATAAAGACCGCCAAAACATGATTGTGGCCAGTGAAAATCCGAACGGTTTTAAGGTAAATGGTTATTCCTTAAATATTGATTATAGTCCTTTCAAACAGGCTTTGTTACGATTGGAAGGCAAGGTTTACCAAGGTGATGACCAGTTTACACGCCGCGGAAGTATAGTAGATTACAACTCAAGTATCACCACCAGTTTAGCTATCTCCTTTTAGTTATGACGATCAACCCTACTACCGGCACTCATTTTCTAGACCTCTTGCAACAAGCGAAACGTGGTCGTTTAAAAATTTACTTGGGCATGAGTGCCGGAGTAGGAAAAACTTATCGGATGTTGCAGGAAGCGCACAGTTTACTGCAACATCATATCGATGTGCAACTGGCATATATAGAAACACATGGCCGTGCCGAAACTGTTGCTTTAAGCAGAGACCTACCTACCATTCCTCGTAAAAAGAGCTTCCACAAGGGAAAAGAACTGGAAGAACTAGATTTACAGGCGGTACTGATCAGACATCCGGAAGTGGTACTGGTAGATGAATTGGCACATCACAACATCCCCGGAAGTAAAAACGAAAAGCGATGGCAAGATGTAGTAGATATTTTAAATGCCGGTATTTCGGTGATTACTGCAGTGAACATACAACATTTGGAGGGTTTAAATGCGCTGATGCAGCAGATTACTGGTATTTCTATTAGCGAGACCATTCCAGATCAGCTTTTTAAACTGGCGGATGAAGTGGTAAATATCGACTTAAGTGTAGATGAATTGATTGATCGATTAAAAGCTGGAAAAATCTACCATCCTGATAAGATTAACCAAGCTTTGCAACACTTTTTCAAGAAAGAAACCATTATCCAACTTCGGGAACAGGCTTTGAGTACCGTAGCCAGTTATCTCGATCAAAAAATCAGCGATAACAAGTTAAGTAACCTAAAACAGGAGCATTTTCTGGCCTGTATCTCTTCTAATGAGAAAACCGCACAAATGATTATCCGTAAAACGTCTAGATTGGCGAGCTACTACCGTTCAACTTGGACCGTAGTTTATGTGCAAACCGAAAGTGAACAGGGAGATAAAATCAGATTAGACAAACAACGGCACCTGATCAACAACTTTAAATTGGCTACAGAATTGGGTGCAGAAGTAATGAAAATCAAGAGCAACGATGTGGCATCAACCATTTTGAAGGTAGTTAACGATAAAAAAATCACCACCTTGTGCATAGGTCAGCCGCATCTCCATTGGTTAAAAGTGCTCTTCGGAAATCAACTCTTAAATAAATTATTAAAAAACATCGCCAAACGAAGTATCGATTTGGTAATTTTATCCTAATTCAATTGCCATGAAGCTTAAAACAAAACTCAGATTAGGCATCGGTTTTCTTTTTATGATACTCCTGTCGTTTGGCGCTATTTCTTTGTACCAGATTAACCGTATTTCTGAAAGCACTGCCCTTATTCTAAAAGACAACAACCACTCGTTGCAATATGCAAAAGAGATGCGTGTGCTGATAGATCAAGATAGTTTACAGCAAGCAACATCTGTTACAGCTTTTAAAGCGCTGCTGGCAAAAGAGCAACAAAATATTACCGAAAATGGTGAAGGAAAAGCAGTTGATCAGCTTTCGGCTGCCTTAGATCGGTATTTATCGACTAGAAGTAATCGTGAACTTACGCATATCAAGTCTGCCATCTATCAGATTGAAGACCTAAATATGCATGCGATTGTGAGTAAAAGTCAACTTTCAGAAAAAACCGTAGCGCAATCTACCTTATATCTTGGCTTGGCTGCCTTTGTGTTTTTTATCATTCTGTTCACTTTTATTTTGAGTTTTCCTGGGTTTATTGCCAATCCGCTAGCTTTACTGCTAGACGGTATCCAAGAAATTGGAAAGAAAAATTACAAGCAGCGTTTACATTTTAAAGGAACTGAAGAGTTTGCACAATTGGCGACTGCTTTTAACGATATGGCAAGAAAGCTAGATAGTTGGGAAAGCAGTAATGTAGCAGAGCTCAAATCGGAAAAAATCCGCACCGAAACCATTATAGCGCAAATGAAGGATGCCGTAATTGGGATAGACGAAAAAAACCAGATCATCTTTTTGAACCATCTGGCTAGTGAAGTGCTTCATTTAAATGCAAATGATGTAGTAGGTAAAACGGTAAATGAAATCGCTGATAAAAGCCAGTTACTTAAAACTGTTATTGATAAAAAAGATAATGAGCTATTGGAAATTGTACTCCACGAAAGACCCAATTATTTTAGTGTAGAAAGTAACGACATCAATATTGCTGAAGTTCCCGATGGCGAGCAGGCCATCAGTTATACACAAAGAAACGCCGGCAGAGTTTTCATCCTTAAAAACGTTACCGATTTTAAAGAACTAGATCAAGCGAAGACCAATTTCATGGCCACCATTTCGCATGAACTTAAAACACCCATCGCTTCCATTAAAATGAGTTTAAAGCTATTGGAAGATCGTAGAATAGGTGAGCTTAACGGGGAACAGCAGAACATGGTTCATCATATACAAGATGATGCCAATAGGTTACTTAAAATTACTGGCGAACTGTTGGATTTAGCACAGGTGGAAACTGGAAATATCAAACTCAATGTACAGCAAAGCGATGCCAGAGAAATTTTGGATTATGCACTAAATGCAGTGAAGTTGCAAACGCAACAAAAAGATATTAAAGTAAATCTAAATGCGCCTAAGGAATTACCAGTGCTTTTGGCAGACCAAGAAAAAACCGCTTGGGTATTGGTTAATTTTTTAAGCAACGCCATTCGTTACAGCGGTAACCATGCTCAAATTGACATGAGCGTTGTTCAAAATGAAAACCAACTCACGTTTAGTGTTAAAGATTATGGAAAAGGCATTGCCGACCAGTATAAAAACGATTTGTTTAAACGCTACTTTCAAGTACCAACTGATGGTCAACATAAATCTGGCTCTGGACTTGGATTAAGCATTTCAAAAGATTTTATCGAAGCCCAACAAGGCAAAATATGGGTAGAAAGCGAATTAGGTGTGGGCAGTACCTTTAGTTTTTCGCTACCGATCGCGTTGTAACTCTTTGCTAAGCCATTATCTAAAGTGTAATTAATCATCTTCAACAATAAAAAGTAAATAGGAAAGTGAATATCGTTAGGTTTCGATTTGCATATCCAATCTTGTTCCGACACCTCAAGTTTTTGTATTCCTAGTGCATTGTTGTAATCATTTTACGAAATTCAGTAAATGGTTATAGCAAGTTGGTTCTGCTCGCTTCAAAATATTTTACGAAACTTAGTAATGCGGTAGCTGTTATATCAAAAAAAGCAAAACAACATTTCTATGCACAGATTTAAAAAAATGAAGAAACTAACTTACCTACTTATGCTTACCCTATTAATTTTTTCGGCCTGTAAAAAAGACAAAACCAAAAGTAATGCTGATCTGCTAATCGGAAGGTGGAGCGTGGAAAAGGTAGTGTATAGAGACTATGAAAATGGAGTTGAAGTTGATAACGACGAATACCTAAACCCACCATTAAATTGGGAATTTAGAGGCGATGGCACTGCAACTGTAAGTTTTGAAGGTGGCGACGAACCTGTAAAATGGGTGGTTGACAACAACATGCTTCGATTAACAAGGGAGAACAGCTATCAACTAGACTTTAAAATCAACACAATTACCAGAAATAAATTGGAAGTGATTGTTGAAACCATCAATAGCGTTAGCGAAGGTGTAATGATAAGACAAACTGTAGAATTTGCTTTGAAGAGATAAACGATTTAATTGACCGACTGCTTTGGCTGTAGTAAAGACGATTAAAATAAAATGCCAATTCCAAACCCCGAAAGCTTGGAATTGGCATTAATGATATAGAAAGCTTTGTGGATTAGCAATAAACCATCCTAACCTTATTCAACATTACTCCTCCTCACCTGTGTTTTTCAGCTTCATCAACAAAGAATAAGCGCCTTTAACCACTATCTTTTTTCCTTTTAAATCTGTAGCAACTTCGGTTTTACCTTCCGAAACTTCACCAGCCTTAACTTCGATCATGTGGAACTTTCTAGGAGCAACTTCTACAAAAACATAGTCCTTATTTTCGAAACTTACCACTGCTTCTTCGGGCAAGAATTGAACTTTCCTGTTTTTGAATTGCAGTTCGGCATTCATGTACATTCCAGGAATCAAACTTTTATCATATTGCTCAAAGTGGCAATGCACTTCGCTCCTGCCACCATCCACATTGTGACTAACCAAAATCACCTCTGTTTCGTATTTTTTATCTGGTTTTACATTGGTGTAGGCCATCACCCGCTGACCAACACTAAGTTTATACAAATCTTTCTCAAATACATTTAGATTTAGGTGGATATCGGTTGGGTTTACCAATTCAAAAATCACATCAGATGGCGTAACGTATTTACCAATATTCACATTTACCTTGCTCACATAACCGTTAATTGGCGAGTAAACATTTACAGATTTAGAAATCTTCCCATCGTTAAGCTGACTGGCATTAATGTTAATCAGCTTCAACTTTTCTGCCAATGCGATTTGCTCTACTTTCAGGTTTTTGTATTCCATTTCTACCTGTTGCAATGTTTTATCGCTGTTGGCTTTACTCGCATTCAATTCTTGCTGACGGGCGAGTTCTTTGCTGGCAAAATTCAATCTGTTATGGATATTCAGGTAATCTTGTTGCAATTGGATGTACTGCGGATCTTCCATCACGGCAATAATTTGTCCCTTGCTTACCTGCGTACCTGGCAACATTTTAGTAGCTTTCAAATAACCACCCAAAGGGATGCTTACCGACACCAAGTTTTGTGGTGGCACATCAATTCTGCCTTGAAGTTTTAGCGTTTCGTTGATCTCGCCAAAACCTACTTCTCCAGTTTTCAAATCTATATTTTTCGCTTGTTCGGCTGTTAGGCTTACTTCGTTCTCGTTAACGGGTGCTTTGGGTTGTTCTTTTGGTTCATTGCTGTTGCAGGCAAAAGTTATAGTAACTGCCAAAGCTCCGATGTATAAATAGTACTTCATTTTTATTGCGCTAAAAGGTAATTCAATTCTGTAATGCTTCTGTTTAATTGCTTAATGGCTTCGAAATAGCTCGCTTTCATTTCAATGGCTTCGTTGTTTAGCATGGTCCATTCCAGGTAATTGATGGCTCCATTTTGCAACTGTTTGTTTAAGGTCGAAGTAATTTCATTGGCAGTTTTCAAGCCATCCTTCTCTAAACTTTCTACCAAATTCAATTGTGCTTGGTATTGGGCATAGACCGATTTTAAACTGCTACTGATCTGCTTGCTGGCATTGGCCGTTTCCGACTTTCTATAGGCTTCATCGAGCTTGGCCGATTTAACCCTATTACGTTGCGAACCACCAAACAAAGGAATGTTCAAACCCAACTGAAACGACTGAAAACGATCACTCTTCGTAAACTTGATATCGTCCCTCAAGGTAGTGTTATTATAACCCACGTTAAACTCTGGAAGCAATTTAGCTTGTTCCATTTTCGTGGTCGCTTCTGCCGTTTTTTCTTCTTGCTGTTGTAGTTTAATTAAGGGATGATTTGCCCAAGCAAGCGTATCTGCAAACATGGGCTTAGCTTTTAAACTCTCTGCCTGTGGTTTTAAAACCGCATTGGTGTTCAGCAAAAACGATAACTGTTGTTGCAATACCAATTCTTCAACCTCTAGGTTTCTCAATTTGGTGTTGAATTGTAAGATTTGGTTATCGGCGCTAGCCTTTTCCAATAGGCTACTTTCGCCAGTTCTTAACCTTAACTCTGCCAATTGTTTTAACTTCTTATAAGCACTATCAGCATCTAAGTACAATTTCTGCAGTTGTACTACCGCCAACAAATCATAAAAAACCTGCGTGGTGAGCTTGGTCAAATCAGCTTTGCTTAATTCTCTTTGTAATAGTGATGTTTTCCATTCTGCCAAGAATTTATCTTTTTGCCTTGCATACACATTCGGCAAGCTAAAACTTTGGTTTACGCTCAGTTTATTATCCATTAAATTACTATTGAACTTACCATATTCGCCACTAATGCTTAGCGGGGAAATAGTAGTTGCCGTTTTACTCAATTGCTTGCTATAATCGGCTTTAAGCTGAGCACTTTTTAAACTGATGTTGTTTTTGTACAAGCTATCCAAGGTTGCGCTTAAAGTAATTGTTTGTTGGGCATTGGCCGATGAAACGGCGAAACCTAACAGCACCAAAATCATAGTTGCAACCTTTGGCATCTTCTTTCTGCGCAACAAACCTTTTTCGAAACTCACATATAAAATTGGCAGAACAAACAGTGTTAGTAATGTCGCAATCATTAAACCTCCAATTACTACCGTAGCCAGCGGACGTTGCACCGAAGCACCTGCGCCATTGCTAATCGCCATTGGCAAGAAGCCTAAAGATGCCACAAAAGCAGTCATCAATACTGGTCTTAAACGCGTTTTTGTTCCTTTTAACACCACTTTTTTCATATCCTGTTCTCCTGTTTTTTTAATATTGTTAAACTCGGCCACCAATACAATTCCGTTGAGCACCGCAATACCGAACAAAGCGATAAAACCTACGCCAGCACTGATACTGAAAGGCAATCCGCGAAGTGCCAATAAGAAAATACCGCCAATGGCCGACAAAGGAATGGCCGTGTAAATGAGCAAACCGTATTTAATGGAACCAAAGGCGAAGTACAACAGCAAGAAAATGAGGATCAATGAAACTGGAACAGCAATCATCAGCCTCGACTTTGCTTCGTTCAGGTTTTCGAAAGAGCCACCATAAGTAATAGTGTAACCCGTTGGCAACTTGATTTCGGCTTTTACTTTTTCCTGCAATTCGGTTACAATACTTTCTACATCTCTCCCGCTTACGTTAAAGCCTACCAAAATTCTGCGTTTGGTATCTTCCCTTTGAATTTGACTTGGACTATTCACCAAAGCTACTTCTGCCACTTGCGAAAGCGGAATTTGGTTGCCATCTGGCGTAGGGATCAGCAGGTTTTGTACATCCTTAATGTCTCTACGTTTATCGTTTTGCAAACGAACCACCAAGTCAAAACGCTTCTCTCCTTCAAATACCAAACCTGTACTTTGACCGGCAAAAGCGGTATTTACATTTCTATTGATATCGGCAATGTTCAGTCCGTATTGCGCAATGGTTGCCCGATTATATTGGATCACAATCTGTGGCGTTCCAGTAATTTGTTCTACGTACATTTCCGTCGCACCATCTACCGTACGCACCAAATTGCCCAGTTTTTTAGCGTAAAGTGCAAGCGTATCAAAATCCTCCCCAAAAATCTTACACACTACATCTTGTCTGGCACCGGTCATCAGTTCATTAAAACGCATTTGCACCGGAAACTGGAAACTCGTAGTTACTCCAGGAATTTCGCTTGATGCTTCGCCCATTTTTTCGGCTAGTTCATCAAAACTTTTAGCAGAAGTCCACTCGCTTTTAGGTTTGAGGTTGATGATCATATCGCCCATATCCATTGGCAAAGGTTCGGTGGGCACTTCGCTACTTCCAATTTTGGTAACGATGTTTTTCACCTCTGGAAATCTTTCTTTGAGGATGCCCGCTACTTTCTGTACATTTTCTATCGTGGTATTTAGGTTACTGCCCGAAAGCACCCTCGTTTCTACAGCAAAATCACCTTCTTCAATGGATGGAATAAACTCGCCACCCAAATTGGCTAAAATGACCACAGCGGCAACAAACAAACCAAGCACAATGGCAACCACAGTTTTAGGGAAACCTAATACTTTTTGCAACAAGCGCTCGTAGCGGTTTTCCACTTTGGCCATCGCCTTATCGGAAATATTAGGTTCCGATTTGATCTTCTTGCTCAAAAACAAGCTAGACATCATCGGGATGTAGGTAAGTGACAGAATAAATGCTCCCAATAATGCAAAAGCAACAGTTTGTGCCATTGGCTTAAACATTTTGCCTTCAATGCCTTGCAAACTAAAAATTGGCAGGTAAACAATCAGGATAATAATTTGCCCGAAAACGGCGCTGTTCATCATTTTAGATGAAGCACTTTTCACTTCCAAATCCATCTGATCTTGTTTGAGGAAGTAAATACCGGCAAACTTTTTACTGTGCCCGAGTTGGTGCATCACCGCTTCTACGATGATTACCGCACCATCTACAATCAACCCAAAATCTAAGGCTCCTAAGCTCATCAAGTTACCACTTACGCCAAAAATGTTCATCATGATAATGGCAAACAACATGGAAAGCGGAATAACCGACGCTACAATGAAACCCGCTCTAAGGTTACCCAAGAAAATCACCAACACAAAAACCACGATCAGCGCACCTTCTAGCAAGTTGGTTTCTACGGTCTTGATGGCATTGTTCACCATACTGGTTCGATCTAAGAAAGGCACGATCTCCACACCTTCGGGTAAGGTTTCAGCAATCTGTTCAATTTTAGCTTTGATGTTGTCGATCACCACATTGCTATTAGCACCTTTTAGCATCATCACAATGGCACCAGAAACCTCACCTTCGTTGTTAAAAGTTAAAGCGCCGTATCTGGTGGCAGCACCGATTTCTACATTGGCCACGTCTCTAATTAATAATGGTGTAGAGTTTTCGCTGGTACGCACCACTACATTTTCGATGTCTTCCTTCGTGCCAATCAAACCTTCGCTTCTAATGTAAAGCACGGAAGCTTGTTTTTCGATATAAGCACCGCCGGTGTTTTGGTTATTGTTTTCTAAGGCATCAAAAATTTCTGCAATGGTTACTTTGTTCGCCACCAATTTATTTGGATCGATGGTTACTTGGTACTGCTTCAACTTACCACCAAAACTGCTCACTTCGGCTACGCCTTTAACACCAAGCAATTGTCGCCTTACTACCCAATCTTGTATGGTGCGTAGTTCGGTAATGTCGTATCGTTTTTCGTAGCCTTTTTTTGGCTTAACTGCGTATTGGTAAATCTCGCCCAAGCCTGTAGAAATTGGTCCCATTTCGGGTTTCCCAATTCCTTTCGGGATTTGTTCTTGCACCACGAGCAAACGCTCCGCTACCTGCTGACGAGCCCAATACACATCAACATCGTCGTTAAAAACCAAGGTCACTAGAGAAAGTCCAAAGCGACTATAACTTCTAATTTCTTTAATGCCAGCGATATTGCTATTGGCCTGTTCCACCGGGAATGTAACCAATCTTTCGATATCGGTAGCACCGTAAGAAGGCGCTGTGGTAATAATTTGCACCTGATTATTTGTGATGTCGGGTACGGCATCAATCGGTAATTTGGTAAGCTCGAAGCTACCATATATGATTAGGGCGATAGTAAATAGCCCTACAATGAGTTTGTTTTTGATGGCAAACTCAATTATTTTATTCAGCATGAAAAAATGGGATTTCGTTTCTAAATAGCCTTAATACACGTCATACTGTCCCGTATGTTCGGGATCAGCATCCGCATAGCAAGCAGTAAATAGTTATAAAACTCTATATTTAAGAAACGATTTTTGGCGGTTGCCAAATTTTTCCGGCAAAGGCCGAATTAGGAATATGATCGTTATTGATCAGTATTTTTTGTTTGGGTAGAATTTGATAAACTTTTTTAGGGATCACGTCAAAAGAAGGTGGCAAAGCCGGACTAATCACGCTACTGGCAAAAAGCTCATGCGTTTTAAACGGCAGTTGATTGTCCCTTTCTTCATCGTTATCGGTATGAGGTACATCGTTGTAATGATGCTCCAAGTAAGCTAAAAAAGTGATTTTAGCATCCAAACTTTTATGCTCAAAGTAATGCTGAAAAAGCACAGGTACCTTAGTAAGCTCGTGTAGTTCGGTACACGAAAGCAAATAGAAGCTTAGAAGTAATATGTGTAATGCTTTTTTCAACGTTTCAAAAGTAGTTAAATTAGCTAAAAAAGCAATTTGCGAAAGTCAAATGTTACAAAGAAGTGAGTTATTTTCTGATAAGTAATAAATCAATCCGGATATAAAGAATGTTAAAAAACTCAGTGCCCATAAATCATTAACCAGTTAATTTTGCGGTTAAGTAAACAACTAAAAAGCCAAATAACGAACAAACAAATAAAAAAAACTATTTTTGTTGGTAGATGAGCAAAAACAGCATTTTATTAATTGATCCGAACTTCGAACCTGCAAACAGCACGAATTTAAGCTTGTTGGTTAAGATAGGTGCCGATACCTTTTCTTACGCTATCATTGATAGCGAACGCAAATTTGTTCATGCTGTTTACGACGAACAAGAATGCGAAAGCGGCTACGAAAAGTTAAAGGAACGCCTAAAATCTGACGCTTATTTGAAACTCTCGTACCAAAACGTGAAAATCGCTGCAAATACACAAAACATCGTTTTTGTACCTCAAGAGTTATTTAATGAAGCTGAGGTGGCACTTTACACCAAGTTTTTTGCAGACATGGATTCTTCAAATGTGTATGTTCAACCTAGTTGGCAACAAACTATTCACACGATCTTTTCCTTACCTCAATCGTTAGAGAAAGTGATCAATGAAAATTGGAATCATAGCACCAAGCTTCAAGAAAATGCTGGTCTTTTTGAATTAGCTCAACAGGTCACAAGCGACAGCATTCTCGTAGACTTTACCGTAGGCTCTTTTCAATTATTCTACATTAGCGGCGGAAAGATTGCTTTTACGCAGCACTATCAGTTTGAGGATGTAGAAGAACTTACCTATTACATATTACTTATCGTTAACCAGCTAAATATCGATGCTAGACATATACTGGTGAAAACTTGCGGAATTATACACGAAGGGGACGATAAATGGAACATGCTAACTCAATACTTTAATAGTGTAGCTTTATTAGAAAATTCTTCTGATTTGGATACCACCATTTTAGATGATATGCCGGCTCATTATTACACCAGTTTACTTTCATTACAACAATGCGGATAGTTGGTGGTAGATTAAAAGGCATACAGTTTCATGCTCCTGCGAAACTTCCAGTTAGGCCAACTACAGATATGGCCAAAGAAGCATTATTCAATATATTACTAAATAGTTACGATTTTGACGAATGCAAAATACTCGATCTGTTTACTGGAACCGGAAATATCAGTATTGAGTTTGCTTCTCGTGATGCACAAAGTATTACTTCTGTAGATAAGCATCCAGCTTGCGTAGCCTGGTTAAAATCTGTAAAGGAGAAGCATCAGTTAAATACAATAGCTATTCGCAAAGCAGATGTGTTCAAATTCTTAGCGCAAAGCACAGAAAAATACGATATCATTTTTGCCGATCCGCCTTACGATTTGCCTAATATTCCTTTGCTACCTCAATTGGTACATCAACATCAGTTACTTAACGAAAATGGAGTTTTGGTAGTAGAACATCCATCTATGTTAAAGTTAGACCAACAACCGGGATATACCGAAACCAGAAAATACGGCTATTCATCGTTCAGTTTTTTTAAATCTTAGCGTAACCGGTTAGGAACCAGGTTTCAGTTAAACAAATAACAAATTCAACAGTTAACCAAATCTAATCATGAAAATCGCCTTATTTCCTGGCTCATTTGACCCAATTACCATTGCCCATGTGGATATCGTAAAACGATCGTTGCCTTTGTTTGATAAAATTGTAGTTGGCATTGGACTAAACAGCTCTAAACAAAACTTTTTATCTGCTGAGAAAAGAGAAGAAATTGTAAAAAGTATCTTTGCCGGCGATACAAATGTAGACATACAAACCTACCAAGGTTTAACCATCGATTTCGCTAAAAAAATAGGTGCTACTTATATGGTTAGAGGCATCCGCTCTGCTTCAGATTTTGAGTACGAAAGAGCCATTGCGCAAATTAACAAAAGCATGATGCCTGATGTAGAAACCATCATTCTGTTAAGCAGACCTGAATATTCGGCAATTAGCTCTACTATTGTGAGAGATATATTGAGAAATAATGGGGATGTAAGTCAGTTTGTGCCCAAAGAAGCTTTAAAGTTCCTTTAGTTATTGCAATAAGTAAATCCTATTGCTAGCGCCAGACGTTGCAGTTGTTACCAACACATATTTAAATTGACTTTTATTTTCTTCTACTACGGTATATTTTACGCCATCAATTACCAACTCCTTAGTTTCTTTATTGAAACTATAATTAAGTGTTTTACTAGTTCCAGTGTCGTCATCGCATTTTTTGGCACCAAAAACTCTTACCACTGTACCGTCGGCTTTAAACGTGAAAGTATCGTCTTTTTCACATTCTAAAACTGCATAATAGGCGTTATTGCCACTTGGATTAGTATGTGTATTTAAATCAGTTAATCCAAATTTCCATGCTTTAGATGTGATGATATCTATCATTTCTTCGTTTTCATCTTTCTTGCACGCCAATACGAGCACAAATAAAAACAATACAGATAGGGCTAAAACTCGACTTTGTTTTTTCATACGATTATAACGTTCAAAATTACAATTTTATTGAATAAATACTCAGAAGAAAAACAATCGACAACCAACTTGCAAACAAAGACTTTAAACTATTTTATTTTTTCTCAAAATCTTATGTAACGTTTTTCAATAACTGATACTAATGGAATAAATTTAAACATAAACGTCATGAGACCATCCATTAAAAGCACATCGTCAAGCACATTCAAATTAGCCTTATTAATTATTGGACTTTTTGTTGTAATCCATAACGCTTCTGCTCAAAAATCAAACTCTTCTCTATTATGGAAAATAGAAGGCAAAGAATTACAAAAACCTTCTTATCTGTTCGGCACCAACCACATGCTCTGCGAAAGCGACTACCGTATGCCACAAAAGGTAAAAGATGCCATGCAAGCTACTGACCAAGCTTATCTAGAAATTAACTTGGGCGATCCTAATGTGACAGCCGAAATGCAAAAGCACATGGCTGCGTCGCAACCTTTAAGCACTTCTGTAAGCAAAGAGGACGCCGTTTATATAGACTCGCTATTAAAACTCAAACTGAAAGTAGGTCTGCAACAAGTAGATAATTTAAAACCATTACTGATTGTGAGCTCCTTAATGCAAACCTCGTTACCATGTAAGGTAATTAGCTTTGAAAGCGAAATAGTGAAAGTAAGTAAAGCAGCTAATAAAGAAGTGAAAGGATTATCGAGCGTAGAGGAACAATACTCATTCTTAGATAAAATTTTTAAACCAAAAGATTTCGTACCTTATTTAAAAATGTGGACCGACGAAGAATTGAAGAAAAGTTTCAACACCATAAAGACAGCATATCTAGCAGAGGATCTAGCTACGATTGATAGTTTAATGGCCGCTTTCTATACGTCAGATCCTGAAGGATACCACAATTTACTTCCGATGCGTAACCATTTATGGGCAGATAGAATTCCAACTATCATTAAAGAAAAACCAACTTTTTTCGCTGTAGGTTGTGGACATTTACAAGGCAAAGAGGGAATGATTGCGCTATTACAAGCAAAAGGTTATAAAGTTACTCCTGTAAAATAACAAAACTACCTCATCATCAAATGCGCTATACTCAAGAAGAATTTTTGCGGCAAATCAACGAGAACAAAGGCATTATCCATAAGGTAACTAAAATGTACATGGATAATGTTTTAGACCAAGAAGATTTGTTTCAAGAGATCGTAATGCAGCTCTGGAAAGCTTATCCTTCTTTTAAAGGAACGAGTAAATTCTCTACTTGGATGTACAGAGTAGCTTTAAACACGGCAATAGTTTTTTTCAAAAAAGACAATAGAAAAGTAGATAAAACCTCTCTCAACGAGCAAATAGACATTGCAGACACCAGTGAAAGTACTGATAAAGAAGAAAAGTTGGCTTACCTGTACAAAGCAGTACAAGAGCTTAATCAAATCGAAAAGGCATTGATTTTTCTCTTCTTAGAAAACCAATCGCATAAAGAGATTGCGCAAAATTTAGGTATTACAGAGATTAATGCCAGAGTTAAATTAAATAGAACCAAAGAAAAACTACATCAAATCATTAAAAATAACGGCTATGAATTTTGAGCAACTAAAAGATCAATGGAACGAAAACGGGACGAGTTCTAATGAGATTTCTGAAAAAATGTTGAAGGTTAGGGAAGCACATACACCGATAGACAACATTAGAAAAAAGATGAAAAACGAATTTTTCGTGCAACTTTTGTCTTTAATTATAATGATTTTCGCACCAAAAGTATTCGGTTTCTCCCAGCAATTGAGCGCCATATATTTCTTATTCTATGCTATTGCTTGTGGATTTACGGCTTATTACTTTTTTAAGTTTTATACTTTTTATACGCACTCTTATGATTTAAGTCTCGACAGTAGAAAAAACCTATTGTGGTTCTATTACGAAATGAAACTTAACGTAGAGTTATACAAAGCGCTTACCTACATTATCGGCTTTATTGCACTTGCTTTTAGCACCACAGCATTAGTATTGCTAAGAGGAGATATTTTAACCAAACTGCTTACCAAAATATCTATGACCTATGTAGTACTCAATGCCTTTGTAGCCATCTTAATCATCGGTATAATCACAGAACTTTGGGCAAGATTTTATTATGGTAAATACCTGAAACAAATTAAAACAATTGTAGATGGTATGGACGAAGAATAATTAGTTAACAAATTCAATAATCGAATAATTAAACCAGCTTCTCGCTCTTTAAAACATCTGTGATCAACGCATAGGTGTTTTTTATTTTAGCCTTAATTTCTTGCGGAGCTACCCAAACTGCTTCGGTAATTCCCTCTTCTAATTGAGGAATCAATTTAGGACTACCTTTAACGGTCATTTGATACCAACTGGTTCGCTTTAAAATCAACTCGCCGCCCATTTCGTAAACATGATAGGTTTTGCAAATCCTATCGTTACGTTTATCTACTTTAACGCCACACTCCTCTTCCACCTCACGTACCGCGGCGTCTTTAACTTTTTCCCCTTTATCTACTTTTCCTTTTGGCAAATCCCACTTTTTATTTCTAAAAATGAAAAGAAACTGTCCTTTTGCATTGGCAACCAAACCACCAGCAGCTTTAATCAAAGTTAAATCACCCTTAATTTTTTTAAATACAGCCGCTGGATTTTTTGTTAATAACAGGTAGTTCTTCTTCTTGCTACTTTTAAGGTTTTTATAGAACGATTCAAAATCAAAACCCTCTACCTCAATCTGTTGTATCTTATCTATCTGAGCAGGGATTTCATGAGTTATAAACAAAGTGTTATCGTTAATATAAATTCTGTATTTTTGCGCCATGTATAATAAAAGTGATATTGAATTAAAGGTAGCTGAATTTTTATTACAAATTAAAGCAATTAAATTACAACCTGCTAATCCATTTACTTGGGCTTCGGGCTGGAAATCGCCTATCTATTGCGATAATCGCATAACTTTGTCTCACCCATCGGTGAGAACCTACATCCGTCAAAAACTAGCTCAATTGATACAAGAAGAGTATGGCGCAGTTGATGTAATTGCCGGAGTAGCAACAGCTGGAATTCCGCAAGGAGTTTTAGTAGCGCAGGAGTTGGGCCTACCTTTCATTTATGTAAGATCTAAAGCTAAAGAGCACGGTACCGGAAGTTTAATTGAAGGCGAAATTGTAGAAGGCCAAAGAGTGGTAGTGATCGAAGATTTGATTTCTACAGGAAAAAGTAGCTTACAAGCAGTGGATGCTTTACGTGGCGCAGGCTTATCTGTAGCTGGTTTGGTAGCTATTTTCACTTACGGTTTCCAACAAGCAGACGATAATTTTGCAGCAGCTAAATGTAGATATTCTACACTTTCTAACTACAAAGCATTAATTGATTACGCTGCAGAGCATGCAATAATTGCAAAATCTGACATCGAGTTCCTTAACAAATGGCGTGAAAACCCAGCTGAATGGGGAAAGAGCGGAAACGTTTAATTGTCAATACATACCAATAACCTCATATAAATGACAATCATTGATAGTAACGTTGAAATTAATTTACCTGTAGCTCAGGTTTATCAATTTCTTGCTGATTTGAATAATCATCAGCAATTGATGCCAGAAAACATCTACAATTGGTCTTCAACTGCTGATACTGCAAGTTTTACCATCCAAAATATGGCTAAGCTAGCAATTCACATCTCAGAAAGAGTAGAAAACGAAAAGCTAATTGCCGTTCCTACTGAGAAACCACCTTTCGATTTATCTTTGGCATGGTCTGTAAAAGATAATGGAAGCAGCACAACTGCTACGCTTACAATCTCGGCAGATTTAAACATGATGATGAAAATGTTAGCCGCTGGTCCACTTCAAAAACTAGCCGATCATCAGACTAAAAGATTAAAAGAAATTTTAGGATAAAGCTATAGAGGAAGTTCAAAAGACTTCCTTTTTTTATGCTTTAAATAATTTGAAAATCAACAGCAGCATTTCATCGCAATTTCAATCCCGCTATCCGCTACAATCTTTTTGTATGCTCCAAAAAGTATTTTCACTCCTATCGGGTTTAATTAACAAAAACCTGTGCTTATCGGCTATTTTTCCCTAGCATTCGCATCCATAGGTTGAAACTGACGGCAATGAATATTAAATGGGCAATTCGTCATGCTGAATTTATTTTACTGCGTAACTTTTCGCTTAGTTACAGGTCTGTTTCAGTTTTACTATACATTTATGAGCATACCAAAAAATTCTTTGTGCTCTTCGTGCCTTTGTGGTTTATTCATCCCCCTTCAACTTCATCCTCTTCATTAAAAAATAGAAACCTATTGCAGTAAAAAGCATCAATAAACCAGTTCCGGTCCAAAGTACGTTAAAGCCGTAATTAGCTGCTATTTTTGTCCCTAATAATGGAGCAAAAATTAATCCCGCAGAAAGAGATAAAGAGTTTAGTCCCATATATGCACCCCTATTTTTTGTATTAGAACGCTGTAAGGTAACCGTAGCCATAAAAGGCATGGCTAACAT
Organism: Pedobacter helvus; assembly: GCF_005925325.1. GTDB lineage: Bacteria > Bacteroidota > Bacteroidia > Sphingobacteriales > Sphingobacteriaceae > Pedobacter > Pedobacter helvus. The sequence goes on from NZ_SRMP01000001.1 coordinate 74,358, forward strand.
TTCCGACACGCAGAGGATAAACATAGAAACGTATAGCAACCACAATCCTTTAGTAACTAACAGCGACGCAAAAGCTAAACCACAACAAACTATACCTATAATAATTGCATTGGCTGCAGTAGTTCTCCTTTCCGCGATATGAACAATCAGCATCTCTAAACTAAAAACCACCACACCACTGTAAGCCAAAATTACACCTATGTTTTTCTCAGATAGTTGATAGACTTCTCTATAATAAAGTGGCAAAGTACTCAACAACTGGAAGAAACAAACTGCAAATAGAATACTCAAAAAAGTAAAAACCAAGAAAGGAACATCTTTATAAGGCGATTGGTAGGAAGCTATCGCATCCGCTGCACTGTCTTTTTCCTTCTTATTCCCTTCCTTATTTCTAAAATATACAAAAAAGATGATAGCAGCCAAGGTAGCTGCAAAAGCATTACCGTAAAAAAGCAAATCGTAAGATATAGCTGCTAAAAACCCGCCTAAAGCCGGACCAATAGAAAAACCTAAATTTAAGGCCATCCTGTTAAGAGTAAAGCTTCTTACTACATTTTCTGGTTTCGAGTAATAAGCCAAAGAAACTGAATTGGCTGGTCTAAGGATATCACTAACAATACTTAAGGCCAAAATACCTGCGGCAAGCGCCGGCATGGTTGTCAGCTCAGGTAATAACAAAAACAGCGGCACTATTCCGGATAAACTAAACATCTGTACTTTAAAATGTCCAAATTTATCGGTAAGCCAACCGCCTAATGATGAGCCGACCACCGAACCAATTCCAAAACAGCTTAACAAAACACCGGCATTTTCTAGAGAGAAACCTAAATGTTTTACCATGTAAACACCCAGAAATGGCACCACCATAGCTCCACTCCTATTTACAAGCATCACCAAAGCCAACATCCAAGCTGGCGTAGACAATCCTTGATAAACTTTAAAGTAATTTTTAATGTAAGTGGTCATTGAATTTGATGAAATACAAAGGTAGAATTACCCTAATCGATTTTAGGTATTTAAGTTAAATATTATTGAAATTTAGATTACATCTAGCTATTGGATAAAAAAATCGCTATTATCGTAAAGAACAAAAATTATGGGTGTATTGTATATAGTTATAGGGCTGGGCATTTTATTGATAGTTTTTGCCCTCGTTTTTTCTGTACTCACTATTTGGTTTAGAAATACCGCCATGCGGATAATTTCACTGATTTTTACTGTTTTAGCATTTACGGTCTATTTAATTTCCATCTTTGCCATTGGTCACTCTGATGAAGTACTTGGGATCTCCATGGATAAGTTGTTGTTTTTGCCAGTTGCTGTTGCCCTTTATCTGCAGAGTAACTTCGCTATGAAAAGTGCTACTAAAATCTTTACAAGGAAAGTGTTTTTTGGCTTGTCCTGCTTGATTATCGTACGTCTTTTGGGCATCGCTGTAAGTGTTGCTACAGACGTACTCTATAGAAATTCGCTTGATGACATTGCACAGGCAATCTGGAAAACTAATTCATATGTACTTTTTCCATTACTTTTTGCAGGCATAAGCTATGTTTTTGCGGCAATATTCCATCCCAATTTAAAAGTATTTAAAGAATTCTTTACCAAAACATTTATCATTTTAGCTGCCATAGCGCTTATCGACGAATTACTAAACATTTTAATGATTTACGCTAAATACAAAAACTTGATTGTGTACGATGGGTATACCTATTCAATAATTTTGGTGGTTTCATTACTTCAAATTGTAGTAGGCTGCGTACTCGGTTTATATATATTTAAAAACAAGCACGACAAATTTTCAGTATAATCCACTTAAAATCAGACATTTATTCATTTTAAATATTTTCTACACGACAAAATTTCCGATTTTAAAATCTTTTGGGCGATGGCATCTGTTTTGACCTTAGGTTAATAACCATAATTAAACACAAAAGTATTTACACTTGCGTGCTTTTATGGTTAGATAAAAGGAAAACGATATTATGAACTTCAATAATTTTACAATCAAAGCCCAAGAGGCTGTACAAAAAGCCTCTGAAATTGCACAAGGCAATCAACAACAGGCTATAGAAACAGCGCATTTGCTTAAAGGCTTGCTAACGGTTGATGAAAATGTGATTTCCTACGTTTTAAAGAAATTAAACGTACATCTAAATACACTTAACCAAAAACTGGATGAGGATATTGCCAAATTTCCTAAGGTAAGTGGCAGCAATATTTATTTATCATCTAACGCTAATTCTGCTTTACAAAAGGCACAATCTTTCTTGAAAGAGTTTAAGGATGAGTTTGTCTCTGTAGAGCATATGCTTTTGGGAATTTTAGCTGCAAACGATGCTACAGCTAAACTTTTAAAAGACCAAGGTGTAAACGAAAAAGATCTTAAAAAAGCTATTACCGAATTGCGTGGTGATAATCGGGTAACCGATCAAAATGCAGAAGCTACTTATCAGGCTTTAGGAAAATATGCTCGTAATTTGAATGAATATGCCGAAAGTGGAAAATTAGATCCAGTAATTGGTCGTGATGAAGAAATTAGACGTGTAATTCAAATTTTATCTCGTAGAACCAAGAACAACCCTATTTTAATTGGTGAGCCAGGTGTAGGTAAAACGGCCATTGCCGAAGGTATCGCGTTCAGAATTATCAAAGGTGACGTTCCTGAAAATCTAAAATCAAAAGTGGTTTACTCCTTAGATATGGGAGCCTTAATTGCGGGAGCTAAATACAAAGGTGAGTTTGAGGAGCGTTTAAAAGCTGTAGTAAAAGAAGTTGCACAGAGTGATGGCGAAATCGTGTTATTTATTGACGAGATCCATACTTTGGTAGGTGCCGGTGGTGGCGAAGGTGCTATGGATGCAGCAAACATCTTAAAACCTGCCCTAGCACGTGGCGAACTAAGAGCAATTGGTGCTACAACCTTAGATGAATATCAAAAATACTTAGAAAAGGACAAAGCTTTAGAACGTCGTTTCCAAAAAGTAATGGTTGATGAGCCTGATACGCAGGATGCAATTTCAATTTTACGTGGCTTAAAAGAACGTTACGAAACACATCACAAAGTACGTATTAAAGACGAAGCTATTATTGCGGCTGTAGAAATGAGCCAACGTTACATCTCAGACCGTTTCTTACCAGATAAGGCCATCGATTTAATGGACGAGGCTGCATCGAAATTACGTATGGAGATGGATAGTGTTCCTGAAAATGTAGATGCTTTGGAACGTGAGATCATGCGTTTGGAAATTGAGCGTGAGGCCATCAAGCGTGAAAAAGACGATAACAAGGTAAAAGAGCTGAGCGAGCAGATTGCCAATTTAGCCGCAGAACGAGATGAATTTAAAGCGAAATGGCAAAGCGAAAAAGATTTGGTTGATGCCGTAAATACCGAAATTGAACAAATCGAATCTTATAAGTTAGAAGCAGAACAAGCTGAACGTGCTGGTGATTATGGAAAAGTAGCAGAACTGCGTTACGGCAAAATCAAAGAAGCCCAAGATAAAGTTGAAAAACTAAAAGCTGATTTGGCAAGTAGACAAGACGAAAGCCGTATGCTAAAAGAAGAAGTTACGGCAGACGATATCGCTGGTGTAGTTGGTCGTTGGACTGGTATTCCGGTAACGAAATTGGTTTCTAGCGAACGTGAGAAGCTGTTGCATTTGGAGGAAGAATTGCATAAGCGTGTGGCTGGACAAGAAGAAGCCATTGAAGCTATTTCTGATGCCATCCGTCGTTCTCGTGCAGGTTTGCAAGACAAACGCAAGCCAATTGGTTCTTTCATTTTCTTGGGCACAACGGGTGTGGGTAAAACCGAATTAGCCAAAGCACTTGCCGAATTCTTGTTCAACGACGAAAATGCAATGACTAGAATTGATATGAGCGAATATCAGGAGCGTCATGCGGTGAGCCGTTTAATTGGTGCGCCTCCAGGATATGTGGGTTACGATGAAGGTGGACAATTGACGGAAGCGGTTCGTAGAAAACCTTATTCGGTTGTATTACTTGATGAGATTGAAAAAGCGCACCCTGATGTATTTAATATCTTGTTACAAGTATTGGATGATGGAAGGTTAACTGATAACAAAGGTCGTGTAGTGAACTTTAAAAATACCATCATCATCATGACATCGAATATTGGTTCGCACTTAATTCAAGATAACTTCAAAAATTTAGATGAAGATAACCGTGATGAGGTAGTAGCAAAAACAAAAAATGAATTGTTTGAGTTATTGAAACAAACCATTCGTCCAGAGTTTTTAAATAGAATTGATGAGCTAATCATGTTTACACCGTTAAACAGAAATGAAATCAGGGATATTGTGAGTTTGCAATTCAAACACGTTCAGGATACGTTAGCCGAAATGGGAATTACCATGGAAGCTAGTACCGAGGCTTTAGATTGGTTAGCAGAATTAGGTTACGACCCTCAGTTTGGTGCTCGTCCGTTAAAACGAGTAATACAAAAGCGTATCTTAAACGAGCTTTCTAAAGAAATATTAGCCGGAAAAGTAGATAAGGATAGTAAAATCAAATTAGATATGTTCGATCATCAATTTGTATTCCTTAATGAGAATAAATAAAACCGAATTTTTGTAATACTAACTATTCACAACTCTATCATATATCAAGAAAAGGCAGGCCGAAACCTGCCTTTTTTCATGCCAAAAACTGACAATCAATGCCAATTAGGCAATCTAAAATAAAATGATAAAATCATTCGATTGTCACTAAAACAGACTTTTGTCAAAGCAATATAATTTACAATTTCTTCATCAAGATTTAACAAATTATTAATCAATTGATTAATAAAAAAGCTTCGTTTTTGGCACGCCTGACAGTTTTTCATTGAGGCACAGCAATTGAAAATAGGTTGTCAAATGGTTCAAAAGATCATTTACAATAACACATAAATTTTATACAAATTGAAACCATCCGATTTATCGGACAGCTTCAAAAACAATTAAAACAATTTAAAAAATGAAAAAACTTTTATTATCGTTAGTAGCTGTAGCAGCTTTAACTTTTGGTGCAAATGCACAAACTGAAAAAGGAAAAATTATTTTAGGTGGTAACGTTGGATTTAATAGTTCTAAAGTAGATGGCGCTTCAAAAGCAGATGTTAACTTTAGCGTAGTTCCAAGTGTTGGATATTTTGTGAGTGATAACTTTGCTATTGGTACTGGCGTTGGTTACGAGTATGAAAAAACAGTATCTGCAAACCGTGGTCAACTTGAGGCATTTAAAGTAGCTCCTTTTGGTCGTTACTATGTAAACTTAACAGATCAATTTAAATTCTTCGGTCAGTTATCTGTGCCTTTGGCTTTTGGTTCTCTTAAAAGTGTAGAGGCTAACGGAGATACTGGTTCAAAATATGCTAGCACTACTTCTATCGGTGTTAATGTTGCTCCAGGTTTTGCATTCTTCCCTAACAAGAAAATCGGTATCGAATTTTCAGTTAATGGTTTAGGTTACGAGAACTTCTCAACTAAAGCAGAAGCTACTGGTGCTAAAGTAAAAACTAACAGCTTCGGATTTGAAGCAAACACTTTTGCCCCTAAATTGGGTGTGCAGTTCCACTTTTAATTAAAATAGATAATTGTTGATAAAGGCTATCCATTTGGATGGCCTTTTTGCGTAAAACTACATTTACTGCTTCTTAATAAAACACAAGTGTTGGGCTTGTGGACTATGCTTTAATAGTAGCCTTCGATAAGCTAGGCCTACAAATAAAAAGTTATTTTAAACTTAAACAGTTTCTAAGTAAATAGAAATTTGTGATTACATTTATTAATCGTATTATTGCAATATAACATAAAACAATGGGAGTTACCAAAACAGAGTTCTTTAACGAACAGCAAAACCGACTGGCGATCTTATTAAAAGCCTTGGCACATCCGGCCCGCATTGCGATTCTACAACATATCATTAAACAAAATGCGTGTATTTGTAATGATTTGGTCGAAGAATTGGGATTAGCGCAAGCTACTATTTCACAACATTTACGTGAACTTAAAACTATTGGCATCATCAAAGGAAGTATAGAAGGAACAAGCATTTGTTACTGTATTAACGAAACTGTTTGGCAACAAGCTAAAGACGAATTGAACAACTTTTTTGTTGATATTACAAGCGTTAACCGATGTTGTTAAGGCATTAATTCGGCATTAAAACATCGTAATATTGCAATATAATTAATGAAATATCATTACATGAAACTATCAAACGTAAAGGAAATTCTGCCAACACTAGAAAACGTAGAATTTCAACTAGAGAACGGAACATTTGTGCCTGAGCATTTTCACATTACCGAAGTGGGACAAATCACCAAGAACTTTATCGACTGCGGAGGGGTAATCCGTACCGAAAAGGTAGTCAATTTTCAACTATGGAATGCCAATGACTACCAGCACCGTCTAAAGCCAGCTAAGCTATTGCATATTATCAAACTTTCTGAAGATCAACTGGCTATTGAAGATGCCGAAATTGAAGTGGAATATCAAAACGAAACCATCGGTAAATACGATTTGGAATTCAATGGGAAAAATTTTGTACTTAAAAACAAGACTACAGCTTGCTTGGCGCAAGATGCTTGTGGAGTTTCCCCTGAAAAACAAAAAATCAAATTATCAAATCTTGCTGTAAACAATAGTTGTACCCCGGGAGGCGGTTGTTGCTAATTTTAACTAAAGAAAATCATGTATCAAAAGTTAATTGAAACCATTTCAAAGCTCCCCAACGTTAACGAAGAACGTAAAAAGATATTACAACCTTTAGCAGACTTTGTACAGCAAAAAACAAATCAAAAACAGGAAGTAAATATCAATTTTATTTGTACGCATAACTCTCGAAGAAGCCATTTATCGCAGGTTTGGGCACAGGTAGCGGCTGTCAACTACGGTTTAAGCAACGTACATTGCTATTCTGGGGGCACAGAAGAAACCGCGTTGTTTCCTAAAATAGCCGAAACATTAACTCAGCAAGGGTTTCATATCCTCAAAATTGCAGACAATAAAAATCCAATACACGCCATAAAGTACAGCGATAATGCCCTACCTCTAATTGGCTTTTCTAAAAAATATGATAGTCCTTTTAATCCAGTCTCTGCCTTTGCAGCTGTAATGACCTGCTCACAAGCTGATGGTGGTTGCCCTTTTATTGCCGGAGCAGAAAAGAGATTACCTATCAATTTTGAAGATCCTAAAATTTCGGATGGTACAGCGGAACAAAATCAAGTATATGCTGATAGCAGCTTACAAATAGCAGCAGAAATGTTTTATATTTTTTCAACAATTAAACTATAATTGATGCAGCCGAAATTAAAGTTTCTTGACCGCTACTTAACCTTATGGATATTTCTAGCCATGGCATTAGGTATAGGGCTGGGTTATCTCTTCCCAGGTATCACAAAAGCTGCCAACGCTTTGTCTGCAGGTACCACAAACATTCCTTTGGCAATAGGATTAATACTAATGATGTACCCGCCTCTGGCCAAGGTTGATTACTCCTTGCTACCTCATGCATTTAAGGACAAAAAGGTTATTGGCATATCTTTATTGCTCAATTGGGTTATTGGTACACTTTTGATGTTTGGCCTGGCCGTTCTGTTTTTAAGAAACGAACCAAATTACATGACCGGATTAATATTGATAGGTTTAGCAAGGTGCATCGCAATGGTAATAGTTTGGAATGATTTGGCAAAAGGCAACAGAGAATACGCTGCACTTTTGGTAGCGCTGAATAGTATTTTTCAAGTATTAACTTATAGCTTTCTAGTTTGGTTGTTCATTAATGTATTACCAAACAAATTAGGGTTAGCCAATTTTGATGTAAGTGTATCGATGGCTGAGGTTACCGAAAGCGTGCTAATTTATTTAGGTATTCCTTTTTTAGCAGGTTTTCTAAGCCGCTATATCCTGGTAAAGCTAAAAGGTGTAGAATGGTATAACCGAAAATTCGCTCCAAAAATATCTCCCATTACCTTATATGCCTTACTTTTTACTATTATATTGATGTTCAGTCTTAAAGGCGATAAAATAATTGAGCTGCCAATGGATGTAATAAAAGTTGCCATCCCACTAATCATTTATTTTGTACTTATGTTTTTCGTCAGCTTTTTCATCAACAAATCTATGAAGGTTCCTTATGATAAAAATGCATCTATTTCCTTTACAGCTACGGGAAATAACTTCGAATTAGCAATAGCAGTAGCCATAGCAGTATTTGGCATTCATTCGCCCCAAGCATTTGTAGGCGTTATCGGTCCATTGGTTGAAGTTCCAGTATTGATATTATTAGTTAAGATAAGTTTGTGGTTGAAGAAAAAGTATTATGCGCACAGTAACACAAAAATGGACAATAAAAATCTTGTTTAAAATTTAAGCAAGATTTTTATTGTCCATTCACTTTTCTATTTAAGTTGTAAATCTTGATGGTTGATACTTGTTGGCTTTGCCAATTATCATAACAGCAAGCAACTTATCCATTTTCTGCATTTTTCTTAATGTGCTTTAATACACGTAGGTGTATTTTGTGAATGATATATTCACTCCAGCCTTGCCAATAAAAAGCTGGTTTAATGTTATGATAATACCAGGTAGTACCTTCTAACAACGTATTCCCATTTGGTAATTTAGTAAGTTTAAACTGTCCGTTTTTAGACACGAAGTAATCATGCAAATGCGGCGCATCAATATCCCAAAAACTAATTTCTTTCATAGGTGCAGGCTGTTCTAACACATCAAATTTTAGTAGCGTAGGCTCATTCCAAACAGTAATAGGCTCTACAAAACTACCCGTAGTAAAATTACAATACCTTATAGCTCCTACACCAACACCATCTACTTTTGCATTAATAGGATAAGCTATCCCTGTTTTAAAAATAAATTCTTTTGGAGCTTCCAATTGCGGAAACTCAACTACATTTTTCCAAACGGTAGCTAAATCAGCTTTAATTTCTATTGAGGTAACAACGGAATTCAAAGCAGGCTTAATGTCCTTTTCTACAAACGCGGTTGTAGGAATAAAACCCAGAAAGATTAGTACAAGTAATGGCGAGCGTTTCGTACCTTTTTTTACTATCGAAAAACCAATCAAACTTCCTAGCCAGGCAAATAAAATACCTAACGGAGCGGCCATAGCAATACATATTAAACCTTCAATAGCAAAAAACAACAAACCGATAGTAAAGATAAATAGTGTTAGCAGCCCCATTTGCCAAGCTTCTCTCTTAGTAACCTCCCTTTTTAAGCCGTATAAAACGGCAGGACATGCGCCCATAAAAAAGGGCGTTAAAACAAACAAGGCAATACCGTATTCGCCAATTAGATAGATACCTACAAGTGTTAAAAGCATCGAGATGATGACCGTAGTTGCTATAGCGATCCATTTTCGTTGCTTATCACTATCTGGCAATTTTTCAATTAACCTATTCATGGTTATAAATTTTTAATTTAATCTTTCAAAATATTCGCCAACGCCTTGTCAATTACTGGAAACTTAAATTGATAACCAGCTTCCACCAATTTTTCGGGAACTACCCATCTACTTTTTAGAATAAGCTCTGTTTCTGTACCAATAAATACCGCACCCATTTTTAGCATCCACTCTGGAGACGGCAGGCCAACCTTAACTCCCATCTCTTTTCTCAACGCTTTCATCAAAGTAGCATTATCAATAGGATTTGGAGAAGAACAATTAAAAACACCGCTTAGGTTTTCTTGACTTTGCAAAAATAGGACAATGTCAAATAGGTCTTCTAAATGTATCCAGCTAAACATTTGCTTGCCACTGCCCTGTTTACCACCCAAACCGAAACGCACCAAATTTACAAATGGTTTCATCACTCCACCCCCAGCACCTAACACAATTGCCATTCGTAGTGCGATTTGCCTTGTATGCGGCAAATTAAAATCAAAAAAAGCTTGCTCCCACTTGGTAGCTACATTTACGGAAAATCCACTTCCAATTTCGCCATAATTTTCGGTCATTGGTCTATCCATTGCATGTCTATAAATGGTGGCAGTGCTAGAATTAATCCAAATTCTTGGCGGACGATTACATTTTATAATCGCATTACCTAAAGCAATTGTGGTTGCTATTCTAGAACGTAAGATTTCATCCTTGTTAGCTTGATTATATCTACAATTAACAGACTTTCCAGCTAAATTGATCAACATCTCTGCGTCGTCTAAGGCTTCTTCAATTTCTTCATGGTTATCCCATTGAATGTGTGCATTATTCCTTGAAATAATCACTACCTGATATCCTAATGCTTTAAACTGCTCGCTGAAATATTTTCCTACAAAGCCAGTTCCTCCAGCTAAAACGATCTTCTTATTTCGATGAGTTTCCATAACGATACAATTATTGTCCTGTAAATCTTGGAGGTTGAGGGGTTATTGGTCTCAAACCTTCTTTAGCTTTTCTCTTACCTCTAAAGAAAAAATAGAGATTGATAAATAGCATTAACCCTAGATAGATAGCGAAACTTCCAATCTTATAACTCAAAGCCTCTACTAATTCTTGGTAATTGTTATTATATAAATTCATCTTCAAAATCATTAATGCAAAGCCGACGTTAAGTAAGTAAAAGCCTGTTTCGAAAAGCTTATTGGTTGCAAGGGCAATTTCTTCCCTACCCTTAAAAATATCCAACATGTAAATCTTGCTGTTTCTAAAAAGTGTTCTAGAAACATAAAGCGTAAGTAATAAAGCAATTGGTAAATAAACTGCATAGCCGATGAGAATTTTTGTAGTGTCCATGATGTTTAAATTTATTGTTGTTTAATTAATTTGTGAATTTGCGTAACCAAAACATAGATATTGAGATAATGTAAACCTGATAGGATGATGATAATACCCGCCATCTTAGTTGCAATAACCTCTACCAACGTCGGCATGGAACTGATGAGTTGCCAAAAAGATAGGTTTACCGCACAATAACCAATATTCACCAAGTAATAACCAATTAATAAACTTTTATTGATTTGCTGGCAAAGTTCTAAATGTCCTGGTATCAGCTCTGATACAAACACATTTCCATTTCTATAACAGATTTTTCCAACAACTAAAATGATGAAAACCATTAACCCAATAAAAACGAAGTAGCCAATTAAATTTAAGTTCATCATAATAATTATTATTATTAGTTTTAACATTTCAGAAAATATTGAAATTTTAAAATATAAAAATAGCCTATCTCAAGATTTTCATCATCAACTTACCCAACCAATTATCTTTATACTCAGTCACTTTATCAATCATTTCGTCTGCCTTTAAAACAAAATCGTAGAGCTTTTTAGTTTGTGCTACAAAATGTTTTGCTTCTTCGGAAGTATCTCCTTCTACTGCGCTTACTTCCTTTAGTACTTTTAAAGCTGGTTTGATTTCGCGTTTACTCCTCTCCTTTGCAATTTTTGTAGCTAACTCGTCTAAATCTTTCTCTGCAATAAAAAATTCCCTACGTTCTCCTGGTTTATTAGCCTTGTAAACAATTCCCCAGTCCATTAAACCACGCAGGTTCATACTGGCGTTTCCTCTAGAAATTTGCAGCTCCTGCATGATATCTTCCATAGAAACTGGCTCCTTAGAAACCATTAACAAAGCGTGTATTTGAGCCATCGTTTTATTGATGCCCCATTGAGAGCCTAAGGCACCCCAAGTTTGTACAAATTTATTTTTCGCTTCGTCGAATTGCATAATCAAAGATAGAAATAGTTTTCAAACTTTCAAAAATAATTGAAAGTTTTTTTTTTATTTGATTAACTACACCATTTCTAATACGCTTAGTATTAAGAAAGAAAACTTTAGTTAAATATTCAATTTAACTAAACTCTATTGTTAAATCGTTGTTATGTAAATAATTCAACAATGTTATATTTGCGGTTATGAAAAGAATTATTGTAGTAGATGACGACGAAGAAGTTTTAGATACGATTGAACTTGTTCTTGAGATTGGAGGGTATGAAGTTGAACCTCTTACCAGTGCAGAAGGAATTCATGAAACTGTAAATAGCTTTAACCCAGATCTAATTATTTTAGATATTGTATTGGGAAAAATTGATGGTCGTACGATTTGCAACGAAATCAAAACCAACCCAAAAACCAAACATATTCCTATTTTAATGATGTCTGGTCTTTACAAGGCTGATGAAATTAATACTTTGGAAACACCACCTGATGACTTTATGCCAAAGCCATTTAAAATGGATGTCTTGCTAGAAAAAATTGAAGCCTTAATCAGCAAAAAAGCCATTAGACATAATATCAATTAACTATTTTTCTTCTCTAGGGCCACGTTTGTAGATCACTAATCCGTTTAGGAAATTCCTAAGAATTTGGTCTCCACATTTTTTAAAGTTTGGGTGGTCTTCTTTTCTGAAGATATCGCCCAACTCACTTTTTGTTACCGTAAAATTTACCAATTTACAGATCTCAATAATTTGGTCTGTATTTAATGATAGTGCTACTCTTAATTTTTTGATTATTTCGTTATTGCTCATATTTTTTTTAGTTCATTGGTTAAATAGCTCATTAGTTTATTGGGCTAATTGGTTATTCGGTTAATCACAACAACGCCTTTTTGATCATTGGAATTTGATTAATTGGTTATTGATAACTGATACCTAAAGATTAATCCCCTAATTCGCTATTTCTACTTTTATTTTCCTACCCTTCATTTTTTGTCCAGATAGTTTATGAATTAGCTGCGGCGCTAATTTACGCTTTACTGCGGCATAAGCACTTAAATCTTTTACTTCTATTAACCCCAAATCTTCTTTTGCCAGCCCGCCAACTTTTAAAAGGAAACCTACGATGTCAATTTTATTGATCTTATCCTTCTTCCCTGCCGCCAAATAAATAGTTTGCCACTCACTATCGGGAGGGGTTTGATAGTGTCCATCTAATTTTTCGATTTCGATATCATCATCTAAATATGGAAAAGCCTCATCTTCTGCAAAAATTAAATAGGCGGTTCCCTTGGCATTCATTCTTGCGGTACGTCCATTACGATGCACAAAAGCATCTTTAGTATAAGGTAATTGGTAATGAATGATAAATTCTACCTCGGGAATATCTAAACCTCTCGCAGCCAAATCTGTTGTGATCAAAATCTTTACGCTACCATTTCTAAATTTAAGTAAGGCTCGTTCTCTATCTTCCTGCTCCATCCCACCGTGAAAAATATCGTGAACCAAATCCTGATCTATCAACAAATCGCTAATTCTATCTACAGTCTCACGGTGGTTACAGAAAATCAGCATTGAATGATCACCTATTTTACAGATCAACTTAAATAATGTCTCCAGTTTTTCTTCTGCAAGTGTGTCCAATTTTTTCAGTTTCAAATTTGGCACAACTTCTTGCTGCCCTAAAAAGTTAACGGTTTCATGAGTTTTAATACCTGTAAATTCTGGCAACTCAGGCATTGTAGTAGCAGAAGTTAAAATTCGTTGTTTTAATGAATATAAGCTTCCAATAATGAAAGACATGTCTTCAGTAAAGCCAAACTCTAATGATTTATCAAATTCGTCTAATACCAAAGTGGTGATGGTACTTTCATCAAAATTTTGGTCGCGTAAATGAAAGGCGATACGACCAGGGGTACCAATCAATACTGCAGGTGGTTCAATTAATGTATTTCTTTCCACCTTTACCGAGTGACCTCCGTAGCAGCAAGTTACTTTGTAACCTGTAGCCATTTGCTTAAAAACCTGTTCTATCTGTAAACCAAGTTCTCTTGACGGTACCAAAACCAAACATTGTACACCCTTGGTTTCTTTATTCAAATTGCGAAGAACAGGAATAAGAAAAGCTAACGTTTTACCAGAACCTGTTGGCGCCAACACTACCAAGTCATTGCCAGATTTAGCTTTAGCGGCAACTTCTTCCTGTAATGGATTGATTTGCTTTATTTTAAGGTTTGAGAGCAGTTTTTGCAGTTCCATACAGCAAAGTTAACAGTTTTCATTTCGCAGTTTTCATTTCGCAGTTTTTAATTTTCAGTTCCCATTAGCCAATTTACAGACAAATAGTTAGGCAATTATCGTTTATGCAATTAATCAGGCTAACTACAATTATCACATTCAAAACAGAAAACAAGCATAACCTGTTGATAAACAAATAAATGTTAGCAAATAAACAATATTACAATAAAGAAACCTTAACAATAAAGTCTTAATTTTAAGAAACCTGATTAAGGGTTTGCTTTACATATTTATAACTTATGACCTGGAAGAAATTTAGTGGCGAAGTTATTCATTCGTCGATCTTAGAAGAGGTAGAAAAAGCAATTCTCCGCGAAACCGAAAACGGTTACAAATTAAAAGTTTGCATTGGTACCGACTCTCAAGTAAAAAGCAGTCACACAGATTTTGCCACAGTAATTGTACTCCTCAGAGAGCATCATGGTGGTTTTATGTACATCGCACAAGAAAAATCGACACTAAAAATGGGCATTAAAGAAAGAATGCTTTTAGAAGTGCAAAAATCTATCGAAACGGCTTACTCTATTTGCGATTTGTTAGACATTTACGATGTTGATTTAGAAGTACATGCCGACATTAACACTAATCCATCGTTTAAATCAAACAAAGCGTTAAATGAAGCGATGGGCTACATTTTGAGTATGGGATTTATTTTTAAGGCCAAGCCGGAAGCTTTTGCAAGCTCTACCTGTGCGGACAAGATGGTACATTAGAGGGACCAGGTATCAGGAGTTAGGGATCAGTTTATGCGATTATTCGACTGATACCTGACCACTAACGAATGACCACTAAATTTACCAAGTCTTAGAAATCACTTTCTTTTCGGGAAGGGGCAACGGAGATATCGTCTTATTTACCAGATGGTCTTTCAATCGCTTTGCAAAATCGGCAGCATATTTAGCGGCTTGCAAACGATAATCTTCCCATTGTTGAGCGTTAGATTTTTTAGGTTCTTTTTCTAATGGAACACCAATAGTTGTGCTTGGCACGAAATTACCATACCTATCTTTTTGATAAGGGATAAATTGAAAATCAGTTAACCAAAAGCGATATTTTCCTTCGCCTATTTCAAAATTGAACTGATAAATGATCTCTCCAGAAGGGTGAGATATGATCGTAATGCTTTTTTGAATTACTATTTTACCACTAGCTATAGTTAGTTTTCCGGCGTCAGTAGATTTTAGCTTAATCTCTTTCTTATTTCTAGTTAAAAAGTTAGACAACCTAGCTTGAAGGCTGTCTCCTTTCACGGTCGATTCGACTACTTCGTAGTAAGTAAATTTACCAGTTTCATCCTTCGGTAATAAAGTGACCTCTTGAGCATAAGAAAACTGTGTTAAACATATCAAAGTGAATAAGAATAAAAGATTTTTCATGTTCTTTTAGTTAAAAAATGAAGCGCCCCGAGAAATCGGGACGCTTTCGGTTGTGATTAGCTCATCGTAATTGCTAAAAGCTATACACTGCCGCTAAAGAAAATTGAGCCGCTGATTTATTTAATGTTGTTAAATTACTTTTTAAGAAACCTTGAGTAAAGTCTTTATCATTATCAAAACGAACTTCTGGAATAAAAGTTAATCCGCCAGATTTGATATTTCCCGAAAGCGTAAAAGAAGTTACACTTGCACTCGGACCTCCAGAGATACCTTTATAATTGAAATATTCGGCTCTTAAACCTAAAGCTACAGATGGTGTGAAAGCATATTGAGGGTACAGAGCTACACCAGAGTAACCAAATTGATCATCGCCCGCACTTAAATCGGCAGCATTTAAACCAATTTTTACTTTTTCAGTAATTTGATATGCGGTTGTTAAATCAACAATGGTACTATAATTTCCATAGCCATCTAAACCGTGCAAACCATTGATGTAGGCTGTCCATCCTTCTACAGGAGAAACCATTAATTGACCTCCTAAGCTAGATACCCCACGAATTGCACTATATTGGTTCCATTCGTTAAATAAACCAACCATCAAACTTACCTTATCAGAAAAACTATAAGTTCCTTTAATACCTGCATTTTGGAAAGGACCAGAACCGAACAAGTAAGAAGTAGAATAGTTAAAGTTAGCGGCCGGTGAAATTACTTCATAACCAATAAATGTACCCATGTAACCTGCTGTCATGGTAAATTTATCACTGAAAGCGTAATTTACATATAGGTTTTGGATGTTAAATCCATTTGAAACTGGATCATATCCTCCAGCAGCATCTGGAATAGATTGGAATTGGCCTCTTGGTCCGAAAGAAAGTTCTCCAACAAATGAAGCCTTTCCTGTAGTTTTTTTCAAAGCTAGATCAATCATCCCTAGAGAAACAGAATTTTGATCATTAGCGAAGTATGTTTTTATATTTCCTGATTTATTAAAATCATATTTATAATAGGTATCTACCGAACCTGAAATTTCAAGTGGAGAAGCTTTTTCTTGTGCAACGGCTACTGTTGCAGTGCTTAATAAAAGAAGGGATAGTGCAGCTATATTATTTTTCATTTTGTTTTCAATTTGTATTTGAAAGGCGATGATACGATCAGATATCCATTAAGATGGAAAACCGATGGTTTCATTTTTTCAAAGAATTAGGGGGTTAATAATTGAATTTGACCTTCTAAACAGAAGGGTATAATATATATAGCGTAGTGCAAAATTTAATCAAAGCAAGCCCACCCAACCCCAAACCAGGGGTTGTATTCAACAAATTGTTTTGGTATCAGAAATACTTATCCAAGTAAGATCTGGTTTTCATTTCCCGGCTCCTTTAAGGAAACCGGGATTGAAAATTTATATCAAAGACAATTTAACATCATGATTTTAACTTAGCCTAAGCGGGGGAATAAGTTTAGATATTTGGAACTTCTTGTCCAGCTACGATTAACGTACCTTGAGAATATTTCTCGTTGTGTTGCGAAGCATCCAAACCTTCTTCTTCTTCGTCAGCAGTTACGCGGATTGGTAAGAAAAGGTTGATTAGTTTGAAGATTACGAAAGAAACTACAAAACTAAATACCACAACTAACACCATACCTTTTAATTGGATGAAGAAGAATTCTGGATTACCGTAAAGCAAACCATCAACACCAGCACCATTTACAGTTTTGGTTGCAAACACGCCTGTTAAAAGCATACCTACAATACCACCAACACCGTGGCAAGGGAAAACGTCTAAAGTGTCATCTAAAGCTGTTTTTTGTTTCCATGATACTACCAAATTAGAAACTATGGCAGCAAATACACCGATGAAAATACTAGAAGGAATACTTACAAAGCCTGCTCCAGGTGTAATAGCTACCAAACCTACCACAGCACCAATACAGAAACCTAAAACAGATGGTTTTTTACCTCTAGCGGCATCAAAAAACATCCAAGATAAACCTGCGGAACCTGCCGCAACGTTGGTAGTTACAAAAGCTGATACCGCCAATGCGTTAGCGCCTAATGCAGAACCTGCGTTAAAGCCAAACCATCCAAACCAAAGTAAACCTGTACCTATTAATACATAAGGAATGTTTGCTGGCGGAACTTCTTTATGCTCTAAGTGAGATCTTCTACGTTTTAAAACTAAAGCACCTGCTAAAGCGGCCATACCTGCAGAAATGTGTACTACCGTACCGCCGGCAAAGTCTAAAACGCCCATTTTAAACAAGATACCATCAGCATGCCAAGTCCAGTGTGCTAAAGGCGAATACACAAAAATGGCAAACAATACGATAAACAAGATATAAGCTGTGAAGCGAATACGTTCTGCTACTGCTCCTACTACCAATCCTGGTGTAATGATAGCAAACATACATTGGAAAATTGCAAATAGCGATAATGGAATTGTACCCCAAGCCGGACCTGAATTTACGCCTTGAAAGAATAAAAAGGTTTTTGGATTACCGATGAAACCACCAATGGAATCGCCGAAGGCAAGACTGAAACCTACTACCACCCAAAGTACTGAAACTACACCAGCAGCTACCACACTTTTAATCATGGTAGATAATACATTTTTTCGGTGCACCATGCCACCGTAGAAAAAAGCTAAACCTGGAGTCATTAAAAATACCAGGGCAGCTGCAATTAACACAAAAGCGATATCGGGTGCACTGTATTTGCCCTCATCAAAGTTTGTTAATGGTTTGATAAATAATGCGGCTATTGCAACTACGATCAAAATTGCAAATGGCGCCCATTGTTTAAATAAAACTTTACTCATAATTTAAATTTTAGTGTTTGATTTTAAACCTAAATTATAAATAATATTTTAATTTTCATCAAAATATTTACAAATTTTTAACGAATTTTCAATTTTAACATAAAAAACAACTAAAAAACACAATTAAAAACTTATAAAATATAAAAAAGCAACAAATCATAATAAAAAATACAACAAAAAGAACAAAAAAAATAAACGAAAGATAGAACTAACCAAAAAATACATACAAAAAACAAATACAAGCAATTAAAAATACGCGAAACCCACAAGAAACAAAAAAAGCCCCGAAAATTTCGGGGCCTTTATTATTAACTACTATATATAAATTATTCACTCGACCAATCTTCTTTCCAAGCACTGGTTCCGGCCGACGAAACTTTTATAGAAGGTTTTTTTCTTTTCTCTATCGGACCCTTTAATTTTTCTGCATTTGCCAAATCGGCTTCCCAATCTTTAACATGGCTGGCGTTAGAAAATTTATCTTTTGCAAAATCTAATGCCTTTTTCAAAGCCTTTCCGCAAGCGTTTCTTGTTTTAGGGATTGCGCAAACCAATGCCAAACCGGCCAAAGCAGCAGCGCCTGCCACTATCATGGCTGTATTATTTGTAGTTTTTCCTTTTAAAATGTATGTTCCAATCATAACATAGACCTTTTAAATTATTTCAATTCTTTCGCCATATCTCTAAGCGCTTTAACCGTATCATGAGATTTTTGAATAGATTTAGCTTGATCATTTACTGTTTCGTAAGCCAAACCAATTAATCCACCTTCTGTCAAAGCAACATGATAAGCTTTTTTAATTGCATCTTCACCGCGTTCTGCTTCAGATAAAATGCTCGCCCTATCCGTACCACCAAACAACGCTTTTACATCTATCCAAGCACGGTGCAATGTACCAGCTACGGTATTACCCGTTTGTGGCTCACCAGCAGTCTCTGCTACGAGCGCCGTTAATTCCTGTCCAAACCTGCGACTTTGAGCCGCATACTCTTGAAATAACTCTTTTAAATCTACATTGCTATCATCTATATCTGCTAATGCTTTTTCAAAACCGGCTACCCGATCGTTATTTAATTCTATCAACTCATTAAGCACGCTATTTTTTGAAGATGTTTCCATATTTATATCGTATTTGTTAATTCTATTTAAAGGGAAATGAACAAGAATAAGTATTCCCATCTTTCTTATCTCATCCAATTCCCGGAAACAGAACAATGAACAAGTGGCTTAGTTTAGCTAAGCGGAAAAACAGGTATGTAGCGCACAAAATACCTGACTTAGATTATAAGTCTAAATAAAAATCACTGGGGAGTATACATAAATAAAAGGCTTGACTGCAACCGTAATAAACTATCGCAATCAAGCCTTAAAATATAACTGGGAAATGTTTTGAAAGCAGGCTTATAAATTTTCCTCCATTAATAAGTTGATAATTCCATCAACCATCCCAACTTTAGGAACAAAAATCTGCTTAATCCCCGCCCATTTCATTACTGTAAGGTAAATTTCACAAGCCGGAATGATTACGTCTGCCCTATCTTGGTTTAATTTTAGGATAGAAATACGCTCTTTCAAAGAATAACTATTCAGCTCGTTGTACATATTCCTCAGTTTCAAGAAAGATAAAGGCATATAATCCTTTTCACCACTCATACGAAACAACTTGTTGATGTTTCCACCGGTTCCAATACCAACCACCTGTTTCAATTCTTTGGTATGTTCCTTAATCCAATCCTTCATTTCGTTCCAAGTTTCTTCCTTGTCTTGGTTATCCAGAATGCGAATGGTACCCAGATTGAAGGATTTGGACGCTACTGGCTGTTTATTTACAAAAACAGACAACTCTGTACTACCTCCGCCTACATCTATATACAAGTAGCTCTTCTTGATATCGAGGTTTTCTTCAATATGATTTGAATAAATGATACTTGCCTCACGCTGCCCTTCGATAATTTCGATATCAATATCAGCAAGTTCCTTGATTTTTTCGATTACTTGCTTACCATTCTTTGCTTCACGCATGGCGGATGTAGCACAAGCTAAATATTCTGTTACGTGATAAACATCCATCAAGTTCCTAAAAGCAATCATAGTCTTCACCAAGTCTTCAATCTTTTTTTCCGACAATTTCTGATCTAAGAAAGCGTCATCACCTAAACGTAACGGCACACGAACCAACGTATTTTTTTTGAAATTACCTTTGTCGCTGTGTGTAATATCTGCAATTAAAAGTCGTACTGCATTGGAGCCAATATCTATGGCGGCATATCTGAGCATGTTATTGATGTTTATTTTTTAGGTAACTGTAAGATTGGTATTGTGCTCTTACTTTAGTAGCTAATCTGTTTTTATGGTACCTGTTATCGTTTGTTTTATTGATGTTTCGTGCTTTAACATTATCTTGTAATTGGAGCTCAATGATATCCCTGATTTCCTGTCTAACTTCATCATCCAAAATTGGGAAGCCTACTTCTACCCTATGTTCGAAGTTACGCGACATTAAGTCTGCAGAGGAAAGAAACATCTCTTCTTTACCGCCATTACCGAAAACAAAGACCCGAGCATGCTCCAAAAACCTGTCGATGATACTAATTACGGTAATATTCTCGCTAAAATCTTTAACCCCAGGAACTAGGCAGCAAATACCTCGTACTATCAATTTAATTTGCACACCAGCGTTACTCGCTTCGTAAAGTTTTCCTACAATACCTTCATCGGCCAAACTATTCACCTTTAAAATCATGTAAGCAGTTTTACCAGCTTTGGCATTTTTTATTTCCCTATCAATTAAGCTGTAAATTCTGTTTCTAGAATCTATTGGAGAAACAATTAAATGCTTAAATCCTTTAGCTACTGTTCTTTTGTTCAGTGCCCCAAATAATTTCACCAATTCGGAAGTGATTTCGGTTTTTGCGGTAAAAACACTGTGATCGCAATAGATGCGAGCAGTTTTCTCATTGAAGTTACCAGTGGCAAGATTTGCGTAATAAGTTGTTTTCCTTTTATCTATACGTTTGACCAAGCATATTTTCGAGTGCACCTTGAAGTCGGTTAAACCGTAATTTACATTCACACCTTCTTCCATCAAGCGGTTGGTCCAGAAAATATTTGCGCTTTCATCGAAGCGAGCCTTCAATTCTACCAAACAGTTGACTATCTTACCGTTCTTTGCTGCATTAATTAATGCGTTAACCACCTTCGAGTTTTCTGCCAGGCGGTATAACGTGATGTTAATCTCAGTAACTTTTGGATCAATTGCGGCTTCGCGTAAAAACAGAATAATATAGTCGTAAGATTGATATGGTAAGTGAACCACGAAGTCTTTCTCCGCAATTTTTCTGAAAAGGCTTTCCGTCCTGTGCAGGCTTTTCACCTTGAGCGGAACCATCGGCGGGTATTCCAATTCTTTTGCCCCCACATTTGGAAAAGCAATAAAATCGCCAAAACGATGATATTTGTTTCCCGGAATTAGTCCGTCTGCTCCCACTTTCAATTTGCTTACCAGAAAGCTTAGCATATCGAAAGGCATATCGCTATCGTAAAGTAATCGCATGGGTTTACCTCGTTTGCGTTTATCTATACTCTTACGTAACTCTTCAATAAACTTATCACTCACATTCTTATCGATGTCTAATTCGGCATCTCTAGTCATTTGAATGGAGTAAGCTTGAATTTCTTTGTAACTGAAAACGTAGAAAATATCATCCAAACAATATTTAATGATGTCTTCTAAAAGGATGATAAATTTTAGATCATTGGTTTCAGGCAGCACCAAGAACCGCGAAATACTATCTGGGAGCTCTAGAATAGCATATTTCCTGTTCTTTCCAGAATTATTGGATAGCTGCACGAAGAAATACAAAGCTCTATCCTTTAGTTCGGGAAAAGGCTTGTTTACGTCTATCATAATCGGCACCAAATTAGAAAGAATTTTATCCCTAAAATGCTGACGAACAAATTCCCCTCTGGCTACGTTAAGCTGGGTATGATTGAGAATAAAAATGCGTTTTTGCGCAAGCTCCGTAATTAATATATCCTGAAAAAGTGTTTCGAACCGACGCTCTAACTTTACTACGATGTTCTTGATCTCATCAAGCACTTTCTTCGGATTAAAGCCTAATAAAGCCTTAGCCTTATCATTCAAATTAACTAACCGATTTAATGAAGCCACCCTAACGCGATAAAACTCATCAAGGTTAGAAGAAAAAATAGAAAGGAATTTGATGCGCTCAATCAAGGGCACAGTTTCATCTGCCGCCTCCTGCAACACACGTTCGTTAAAATACAACCAACTTATTTCTCTATTTAAAAACGGTAGCTTCTTTTTAGCCATTAGGTTAATTAAAAAAATCTCTAAAAGGCTTTTATCTTACAACCACATAGACAAATAGATTTAAGAAGTCAATTCATACTTCTAAAAACATACTGATACTCCTATGTATCTATGTGGTTAGATTTTAGACAACCTTAAAGGATTTTCAAATTGAAAAATTTAATGTTAAGTTACGATTAAGTACAGGTTAACAAAAATCAATTATTTAACATTGGTCTTTTTATCGGCAGTAGGTCTTGGAGTTTTCGTTCCAGTTGCACCAGCTTTTGCAGGTTCTTTTTGAGGAATGGCTTTGGCCACAGGTGTTTTCTTTACTGCAGCTTTAGCTTCCGAAGCTTTATCGGCAACCTTGTTAGCTGCAGTTTTAGTAATAGCAGCAACTTTTCTAACCGGAGTTTTGGCAACAACTGCCTTTTCTTCTATTTTATCAACTGTGTTTTTAACAGCTGTCACCGCACCTTTAACCGGAGCCTTGACCGCTTTAGCAACCTTCTCTTCTGTTTCTAATGCAGCAACTTTAACGCTGCTTACAACCGGCTTAGCTTTTTTCACTGCCTTTTTTACCGCTTTTTTCACAATTTTAGTAGCCGATTTATCTACACCTTTGGCAACTTTTTTCACATCTTTTTTTGCTGCTTTAGCTTTTTTCGCAACTTTATCCTTACCCTTTGAGGCAATATCTTCTATTTTGTGCTCAACTACTTCCTTTACTTCTGTAAAAGTTTTAGCAATTTTTTTAGCTACTGCTTTACTCGCTTTAGCTACATCACTACCTAAAGACTCGGCATTATGCCCTAATCCTTTAATAGCTTCTAAAAACTTTTCAGTTAAACTTTGCTCTAGTTGCTTTTTAGCAGCTTTTTTCACCGCTCTTTTCGAAGTTTTTGATTTGTTAGTTTTTTTAGAACTCATGCGTTTTGATTTTAGAAGGTGAAGAAATCATCCTTAATTTTAACAAATGATGATGATCTCCTAATTTTTGCGTTTTTTTGTAAGTAAATAAATTTATCAATTCTTTTTAATTAAAGCACAACAACATGCCAAGTTTCGATATAGTAAGCAAAATAGATGGACAAACTTTAGACAATGCCATTAACAATGCTAAGAAAGAGATTTTAAACAGATACGACTTTAACACATCTAAAAGTACCATCGAATTGGATAAGAAAACAAACCTTATCACCATCTTAACCGAAGATGATATGCGTTTGAAAGCAATTACCGATTCCATTATCTCTCGAATGATGAAACAACATCTAGACCCAAATAGTTTGGATTTTGGCAAGGAAACTATTGCTTCGGGCAATATGATTAGAAAGGAAATTACCGTAAAAGAAGGAATTGATAGAGAAACCGCTAAAAAGATTGTCGCAAAGATCAAAGACAGTAAACTTAAAGTACAACCTTCTATGATGGATGATCAAGTACGTGTGCAAAGCAAAAATATTGACGATCTACAGAAGGTAATTCAATTGTGTAGAACTGAAGATTTTGGCCAACCCTTGCAGTTTATTAATATGAGAAACTAAAAAAATGATTGAATGTTGAATGACTGAATGAGTAAATGTTTGCACCTTGCTCATGCATCTACCCATTGAGAATTATCACAACTATACTGGCTCATTCAATCATTTTCTCATTTAATCATTTAAAATTTATTACCGTGGAAATCAAAGAAAACGGCTTTATCTTTTCAGACGACCGTAATTTAGTTGATGTTAAAGCTGTACATCATTATTTAAGTAAGCAGTCTTATTGGGCAAAATATATTCCGTTCGAATTGGTAAAACGCTCTATAGAAAATTCGCTCTGCTTCGGCATTTACAAAGAGCTACAACAGGTAGGCTTTGCTCGTTGGGTTACCGACAAAGCCACTTTCGCCTATTTATGCGACGTTTATGTTGAGGAAGAATTTCGCGGTTTGGGTTTGTCGAAAAAACTGATGTCGCTAATGCTTTTCCATCCCGATCTACAAGGATTGAGAAGATATCAATTGGCTACGCTAGATGCTCATGGCTTATATGAACAGTTTGGTTTTAAAGCTTTAGAAAATCCGGAACGACAAATGGCAATTGTATTTCAGGATTTGTATAGCAACCTTAGCTGAAGCTCAACTCTCACTATAACTTGCTTTTACTTACACCTTCGTAGGTAATTTTCACAGGATTAATTAGTCCATTTTCATCAAAAGTCATCATATCTATACAAGTTACCCGATGATTGCCATCTTTTTCGCCCAAAGGTCTACGATGATAAACAATGTACCAATTATTCTTTTTAGCATTGTAAATTACAGAATGATGCCCAGCACCTGTAGCAACAGCAGGATCTTGCTTTAAAATCTTCCCTATTCTTTTGAACGGACCTAAAGGCGAATCTGCAATGGCATAGGCTACCGAATAATCTGGTCCGGTCCAACCGCCCTCGCTCCACATGAAATAATATTTTCCATCTTTTATAAACATGAAAGAACCTTCTACATAACCTTCTGGCGTAATTTCCTTAAAGGTAGTCCCGTCATCAAAGGGCACAAAACCAGTAAAATCATTATTTAATTTAGCGATGTTGCAATGCCTCCAACCGCCATAAATTAAATAGTACTGGCCATCTTTATCTTTAAACACAAACTGATCAATAGGCTGTGCTTTATTATAGAATTTATCTATTAAAGGCTTGCCCAACAAATCTTTAAACGGACCTTCCGGTTTATCCGCCACGGCCACGCCAATACCTCCAACTTCATTATCACTTTGGATATCGTTCGCACCAAAGAACAGATAGTACTTATCGTTTTTCTTTGTAATGGACGGAGCCCACATTGCTTTTTTTGCCCACTTTACCGATGATGTATCTATAATCCTTTCGTGCTTCTTCCAAGTAACCAGATCCTTCGACGAAAAAGCATCCATAAACACCTGTTCCTTGTATTTTGCAGAGTAAGTTGGGTAAACCCAATATGTTTTATCAAAAATTATTGCTTCAGGATCTGCATACCAACCTTTAAAAATTGGATTGCCAGAAGACTGCGCTTGCGAAAGCATCGGAAACGCGATTAATAGATAAATAAATCGTTTTAGTTTCATAGCCGTAAGATAGTAAAATGTTTTGAACTTTACTGTCTCTTACACCGTCTTTACTTCGCCTTGGTTGTAATCTTTAATATCTGTAATGTAGCCATTCAAAATTAAGAAATCGAACAGTGGTTTAGCCTCAGGCGATACCGGCATATTTTCGGTAGTAATAACTGAATTGCTTTTCTTGTCTAGGAAAGGATAAGCAAACAACCTTACATTTCTGCTGAACATATCGTTCACGTAGCTCAATAAATGGCCTGTATAGTTTTCGCCAAAATTAGCCGAGTTAAATACAAACTTTAAGTTGTTAATATTGGTAGACATCCCCACGCTTTTTGGCTTACATCTATCAAGGTATTTGGCCAGCCTATTTTTACGGGTGAAGTTAGAAACGATTACAAAGTTGCCTGTTTTACACATCTCTTCTGCTCTTTTTGCTACCACTTCTAAATCAATATCATCGGGAGTTTCTTGCGCTGCAGTTAACACATTGGTAATTAAAACCTCGATCATTACAATCAAGTTGCTATCATCAACCTTGTTAACTAGTTTAAACTGGTCTGCAGCTTTGTTAAACAAACTAAAGTTAGGATTAGATTTCTGACCATATTTGGTACGCAAAATCATTACATCCTTTTTGTACAGCAAATCTTTCGCCTGTCGAGGATGAGAATCTGAATCGAAAATAGCCGCTGTAGAGAAATCTTTAACGATCAAATATAAATTGAGCAATAGGTTATTTACATTCTTAAAATCAGGACCTTGCACAGAAATTAAATCTATCTCTACCGAACCAACGTTCAAGTTATCCACTAAAGATTCGATCATCTTTTTAGGATCGTTTGCGTAATAAAATGCCGCATAAACTAAGTTTACACCAATCATTCCCAATACACGTTGTTGCATTTGCACATCGGTATCTAACAAACGCACGTGAAAGTAAATTTCGTTGGGCAAGCCACCTGGCTCACCTTGGAAACGTAAGCCCACCCAACCGTGAGGATCGTTGGTACGTTTATAATTTAATGTGGTTACAGTATTTGCAAACGCAAAGAAAGTTTTGTCTCCATGCTTCTCGCCTTTTAAACGCTCAATTAGCAATGAATATTCATGATCGAGCATTTTGATCAGACGGTTCTGACTAACGTAACGTCCGGATTCTTCTGCACCATAAATCTCGTCACTAAAAGTCATATCGTAAGCTGATATGGTTTTTGCAACCGTTCCAGACGCCGCACCAACGTTAAAAAACGCTCTCGAAACTTCTTGCCCGGCACCAATTTCTGCAAATGTGCCGTAAATTTTGGGGTTCAGATTAATCTTAAGTGCCTTACGCTTGATGTCGATGATTTCTTGTTGCATGCTGCAAAATTACTAAAATCGCTTAATTTGCCGAATGCGCCTTTTAATTTGGTTTGTTTCTAAACTAGAAGAGAAGTAGAAAGTTTGAAATCGGATTTAACTATCGAAAATCAAAGCAAATGCTACTATTTTTGTTAGTCGGGCTATACGCTATAGTCCCGATGAAAAATCGGGAGCTGCCGCTACTATCCCGTTTAAAACGTAATGCAATTACTTAGCACTACACAAACTTAACTAAACGCAGAACTTTTGCAAACTAAACCTGGTAATAACGTATCCCGATTTTTCATTGGTGGCATGGGCATAACTGGCTTCTGTTAAAAATAGCTTAGGAAAGTGCTTTTATAAAATTCACATCGAATAAAATACTACCTTTGTAACAATGCAAACTGTTCTATCGCCGTTCCGATCTTGCATTGGGAAGGAGGAAAGTCCGGGCAACTTAGAGCATCTCGCTTCCTAACGGGAAGGGGTTTAGGATTGAAAACCTGAGCCACGGAAAGTGCCACAGAAAATATACCGCCTCGATTTATCGGGGTAAGGGTGAAAACGTGAGGTAAGAGCTCACGAGCTTTGCCAGTGATGGCAAGGTTGGTAAACCCCGGGAGTTGAAAGACCAAATAGGCTAACGCATGTAGGGCTGCTCGTCCGATGTTAGTGGGTAGGTCGTTAGAGGTAAGTGGCAACGCTTACAGTAGATTAATGATAGAAGTCTTGATTTATCAGGAAACAGAACCCGGCTTATAGGTTTGCATTTTTAAAGACATTAAAAAGCTTCGTAATTATGTACGAAGCTTTTTCTTTACACTTTCAAATCTCACTGATTTTTTAGGAAGGTTGCCTTATCAACTTTCTCGCCATTGAGGTAATAGCTTTCGAAAAGTACACTCCCATCTGATTTGTACATATGAGAAATCCCATGTCCTTTACCTTTAACGTAGTTGGCATCCATGTTTTTGTTGCCCATTACGTAAGTGTTACTTACGCCATCTTGCAAACCATTTACATATTGTGTTTCGGTAAGCAGCTGGCCATCATTATAAACGCGGTACCAACCGTCTCTTTTATCGTCCTTGTAATCAACTTCTAAAGTTAACTTACCATCTGGGCCATAAGTTTTCGAAATCCCATGCTTTAAATCATTCTCGTAATTGGTTTCTGTAGCAACACGATCTCCGTTAAAGGAAACAGACAGGCCATCTTTTTTACCAGCTTTGTAGATAGACTTGTTTGAGATTTTACCATTGCTGTACATCTCGCTAAAGCCATTCTGCTTGCCATCTTTATACTCTTGCCTAAGCCAAACTTTTCCTTCTTTATCGTAATTTTCTTTTAAACCATTGCGCACTCCCCTTCTATAGCTCAACTTACATTCTAAAATTTCTCCATTGGTGTACCAGAATGCTTCGCCGTTAATCATTCCGTTTTTGATGTTGTACAAGGCAAAGGAATTATCATCTAAAGGAATTTTATACTTGCCATTTAAAGGTTTGCCGTTTAGCGAAAGCACTAGTTCGCTACTATCTGAATTATAGGTTTTAATTAAGTGCTTCCACTGAATTTCTTCGGGCAATTGTGCAAAAACTGATGCAGGCAGCCAAACAAAGCTGAAGATTATTAAAAACTTGTTTTTTAATTTCATAGGATGATAAGGTTATTTGCTTTTGATAAATTCTTTGCTATCTACACGTTCGAACTTTTTCTGTTCTTCGTTCCAAACATAAGATTTATAATAAACGGTTTTGCTCTCTTCTGTTTCCTTACAAATCGCAGAAATGAACAACCTGCTGTTAGGCCGACAAATATTCATATCCAAGGCCCAAAAACACATATTCTCTTCTCCCAAAGGTGAATTATAAATTTTACCATCCCTTACATCTATCATAAACCCCATGATACAACTTGCACCACAACCGAATACAACACCAATGTAATGACCTGCAAAATCTATGGTATTGCCTTTATAGGCCTCGATAATGCGAGTCCTAAAGTACTTCGCTCCCGGATTACTACTGAAATCAAGCGGTGCTTTTTCAAAATTCTTATTAACCGAAACAGCATATTTCTGGAAATTGATGCTATCCGAAGGTGCCTCTTCAACCGCCTCGGGCTCGTAAACCGCAGGAGCTTTAGGTGGTGGTGGTATTGCGGCACTATCTGATACCGGATTTGAAACAGCCTGAACGACCGCCGAAGTGTCAGCCTGCGCTTTCTTTTTTGTCTCGGTACATGCCAAGAACGAAACTGACAATAACAAAAATAGTAGACGTTTCATTATTTAGGTAGGTATTTGATTTGTATATTATTAAAAGTATTCTCTACAAAAGTTTTCGCGAAAATGACTTTTGATTTTTTCGTATCTATGTCTAAACTTTCAATCCCGTCTTTGGTTGCAAAAATCAAGTATTTTTTATCTCGCAGCTCGATATTTGAAAGTGGCTTATTAACTGTTTGCATCTCCACATAATTCTTTCCATCTGCATTCATCCAAAAAATTAAATTTTCGGTACTACCTACAATCTTATCACCTTGTAATGCCCAATTAAAAACATCTCCTTTAATTATCTTTTTCCATCTAACTTCACCGTTGTCAGCATTTAAGGCAAAAATACAAGATTGATCAGCAAGCCCAGTTTTAATTTCTACATACAAAGTATTATCATCTAAAAAAGTAATGTGACTTTTTTGAAAATTAAATTGTTCATCACTAAAAACCCATTTAAAGACTTTCGGATTTCTAATAAAGGTATTATTTGGATCAGTGATATCACCATCAGGCAAATTTCCATTTTTATCAAACTGCAAACAGTAGAACTTACCGCTTTCATCACCAATAAACATGCTCTTATCGTTAGCTTGCATTTGGTTGTAAATTGGTTTATCAAAATGGTTTGGATCACCCGATGAACTGCCCTCGCCGGCAACTTCCATCCCATCAAACATGCCGTAGCTGGTCCAAGTTCCTTCGTTAACACTATACTTATTGAGGTAAACTGCCGAATTGATAAAGTAGTTGTCTTTATATCGAACCGGAGCGTAAAAATTAAAGGTGGTTGGTAGCTGCTCGGTCCATTTTTTAGAACCATTGGTTTTATTGAAGCTGTAAAGCCAGCCTGTAGCTTGTGTAGGCTGTCCAGTAGACGCAATAATTACATGACCATTATCAATCAATGGAGTAGTCATATACAAGGGCATTAAGGCTTTAATCATTTCAGCCTGATCATTCGGATCGCTACTCATTGCCATAGGCTGATCTTCGGCGCCATAAATTTGCTCTTGCCAAATTATTTTTCCAGTAGTAACATCATAATTTACCAACTTGCCGCTCTCGTAGGGCAAATAAATACTTTGACCATCTATTGCAAAATAGTTTCTATTGCCACCTGTGTCTAATGAACTATCGTGTTGCCAAGAAATTTTATTTCCATCTAAATCAACAGAAAATACGCTGCCATTGTGAGCAACTAACAAGGTGTTATGATCTACCTTAGTATTTGATTTTTGTTCTGTACTAGACTTGCAAGAAAACAAGGATACAACAATTGAAAATGCGAAATATAGATGTTTTTTCATTAATTAACTTTAAAATAGTTTGATTTATAGCGAGTGCCAAGAACAAGAGCTATAATTAAATTTGAAATAGCACAGCAATTTTACAGCCAAAGCCAAATAGAATAGCCAGCAAAATCACAACAAACTAAAAAACTGATAGTTAAATATTTAACAACAAAAACACGATCATTAATTTGATCATCTAGCTATACAATTGAAACACAACAAGAAACTGATTAATTCCTGTAAATGAATTATAAAATATAGCTATCGCACATAAAACAAAAAAGCAGGCATCTCACCTGCCTTACTATATTTTAATGCGCTTATATTAAAAGTGCTTTTTGATAGTATCTAGAATTTCTTGCGTAATTAATCCGTTGGTGGCTACAATTTCCCTAGTTTCTAGATATTCATCGCCTCCAGAGAAATTGACCAAAGTACCACCAGCTTGCTTTACTAGAAAAGCTCCAGCAGCCATATCGTAAGAATTGAGGTTATACTCAAAATATGCATCAAACCTACCGCAAGCAACATACGCTAAATCTACGGCAGCAGAACCAATTCTACGTAAACCATGACATCGTTGCATCATCTCAGTAAATAATTTGATGTACTGTGGTTGTTTATCGAATTGATAGTATGGAAATCCTGTGGCCAATAAGCATTGAGAAAGATCGGAAGCTTTAGAAACCCTGATCTCTTTGTTGTTTAAATAAGCTGGAGCACCTTTGTAAGAGTAGAACATCTCGCCCCGGTTGATTTCATAAACCACGCCCAATACTGGCTCTTTCCCTTCGTACAAAGCAATGCTGATGGAAAAAGTTGGAATACCGTGGATAAAATTAGTAGTACCATCTAAAGGGTCGATGATCCAGGTAAATGGCTTGTCATAAGTGTTTTCGGTCTCGTCTTCTTCTGTAATAAAACCCGCTTCTGGCAATACTTTCTTCAGGTTTTTCACCAATTGTCTTTCGGCAGTTTTATCTACGTAAGAAACTAGATCATTTAAACCTTTATATTCTATTGCACTGCTATCAAAAGCCAAAGCTTCCTTTCTGATGAAATTACCAGTAAGCCTCGCAATAGCGATTACTTTATTACATAATAACTCGTAGTCCATAGGTTAGTAACTTGCAAGTTTATCTTTGTTTTTTAAGGCATTTGAAACCAATAAAGCACCTGCGATAAACAATATCAAAGAAATCAGTTCTGCTTGGGTAAAAGAGATCCCTGCAACTGTATATTTAGAATTTACTCTAATTAACTCTACCAAGAAACGCTCTACACCACTAAACATCAAATAAATCCCGAACATCATACCGGGTATATTTACTTTGGTTCTAATTTTCCATAAAAACCAGAAAATCAACAAAGCTGCAATCACTTCGTAGATTGGTGTAGGATAAACTGGATTTGGCAATTCGTTACAAAATCTGCCCACACAACCCGGAATTGGATTACCTTCGCCAGCAACATTATTTGGGTAGGTATATGCCCATAACCAATCTGGTAGCCAGTTAAAAGGTTTTGGATTTAAGTTGTCAATTCCCCAATCTCCATCACCCGATAAATGACAGCCAATACGACCAACACCATATGCCAACATCATTCCTGGCCCACCAACATCTAACATATGAAGAGGCTTGATACCGTTTTTATACGCGATATATAGCACTGCAGCGCCTCCACAAATTAAACCGCCGTAAAAAGTTAAACCACTAAATGAAAGCAAACCACCAATCGGGTCTTGAATAAAAGTATCCCAATGTTCGAGGTTATCGAAAATCTTAGCGCCTAAAAAACCCCAAACTGCAGCCCAAACTACCATACTGCTCATCAGCTCGTGTGGACGAATGGTAATTTCAACTTTTTTAGGTGTAGGTAATTTTACTTTTTCCTTTTCTTTGTAAGACCAGTAAACAAACAGAGCCGCTAAGACTAAGCCACCTAGTAAATTTCCTTTGGTTGATAGCAGCACTGTTTGCGAATCGGCCACGAACAATTTGTAGTTCGCCAAAGCATAAATAAGTTTGTAACCTATTAAAAACCCGAATAAACCATTAGAAATCAATTCTCCGATAGAGGCTGGCTCACCAATAGTAGTAATGCGTTTTACTGGCTTCAAAATTCCTAAAGCCTCTTTACGTTTTAATTCTTCGCTGAAAGCCCAATAACCCGCCACAAATGCCAAAGCTACAAATACACCAAAAGTATTAAATGGTAAAGGTACCTCGATGCCAAACAGATAGGAGATAAAATGGGATACGGTTGGAAACATACATTAAAAAGTTTAGGCGAATATATAAAATTTACCCATTCTTTCGACTTTAAACTATAATGCTGCTTTACAAATATGCCATGTCCTTAGCAAAAACTAAAGCTAGTTTGATTATGAAAAAGGCCTTAAAGGATAGACTAGAGGAAAACGGATTAATTGATTAGCCCAACATGAGCATTACAACCCATTCGCTTTATCAAACTCCACTAAGGTTTGATATAACTTTTCGTCTGCCTCATAAACTTTATCGTAAAGTGGCTGCTTGGCTTTTGCCAATTTAACCAATTCATTTTGCGCTGTATCTCGTTGCTTTCCGGCAACTTGGCGAATAAGTTTTTGCTGTACTATCTCCTTTTTAGCATACAAATGAAGCGTCTTTAAACTTCTGTAGTAATTTAATTTCGATTGCTTTAATTCAACCCCTTTAGCTAAGCCGTCTGTACTCAATGCCTTTACGGTATCTAAAACTTTATCAAACTCTTTTGCCTGCTCATCTACAACTAAAAGTGCCTTGTCAAAATCATCAGCAATTAAGTATTCTAGTTTACGAGACTCGGAAGCATTCTTCCCAATGAGCATGTGGGTTACTTTACGCTCCTGCACATCGAGTGCATGTTTAAACTCCATTGCTTTTTTGTTTTTACAAGCAAACAGTAGTAATATCAAACTTAAAGAAAAGAATATTCTGA
The DNA here is from genome assembly GCF_005925325.1 of Pedobacter helvus. Taxonomy (GTDB): domain Bacteria; phylum Bacteroidota; class Bacteroidia; order Sphingobacteriales; family Sphingobacteriaceae; genus Pedobacter; species Pedobacter helvus. Next base: position 107,833 of record NZ_SRMP01000001.1, read on the forward strand.
TTGTATTTGATGAGGTCATATCTAACAAACATCTGTTTGATCAATAAGTTTAAACTTAGTCTTTTGGTAGATCACTCCTTCTTGTCCATCGAAATCAAAATCAGCTTTTAATACCATCCCAAGCTTCTCAAGAACTTTAATCGAAGCGCCATTTTCTTTCATTGCCTTGCCCACTATTTGTGTTAAGCCCAATTCGTCAAAACCAAAATCGAGGCATCTCTTTGCCGTTTCTGTTGCAAATCCTTTATTCCAGTAGCTTTTATAAAACCTGAAGCCGATGTCGTATTCTTGTACATCGGGGCTAAATTTCAGTCCGCACCAACCTATAAATTGATCAGTCGATTTCTCGATGACTGCTAGTCGGCCCACGCCATATTCTTTGTAAGGGTTATATGAAGCAAGAAAAGTTTCAGCATCCTTTTGGGTTTCAAATGGCTTATCTCCTGTAAACCTTAATACTTCTGGATCTAGATTTAAACGATAAAATTCTTCGGCATCTTGAACCATTAATTTTCTAAGATAGGTTCTTTCGGTTTCTAATTCCATACGCTGATGTTAATCATGCAAGCTGTAATAGAAACCCATCAAACCTTCAAAAACTTGCTTAGTTGATTTTCCTTTTACCTGAGCAGCATTTTGACCGGCCCATAAATTGGTGTAATCGCTATCGTTGTTTTGTTGAGCTAGCTTTCTAAACATCGCTGTTAAGCTATTTTGCAAAGGATAGGGAGGAACAGCAATACCCGACTGCTCTATCTCTGCCATCATCTCGTTTCTAATGCCCCTAGCCCATCTTCCAGAAAAAGCTCGAGTCAATGTGGTATCGGTATCTTTTGTTTTGAGCAGCTTCTCCTTATAAGATGAAATAGCAATACTTTCTTTGGTTCCAATAAAAGCGGTTCCAATTTGCAGAGCATCAGCTCCTAAATCAAAAGCTGCTTTCATCGTTTCTACACTATTGATACCACCAGCGGCAATGATTGGCAATTTGACCGCTTTTTTTATCTGTGGAAGTAAAGAGAAAAGCCCTACTTGCGGCAACGAAATATCATTAATGAATGTTCCCCTATGTCCGCCAGCTTCTATACCTTGCACTGTAATCAAATCAATTTTCTGCTCCTCTAAGTACAAAGCTTCTTCTACGCAAGTAGCCGTTCCTATTAATATACAATTGTTTTGTTTCAAAATTCCGATACTTTGAGCATCTAAACAACCAAAAGTGAAACTCACGACAGCAATGCCCTCCTCAACCAAAATATCAATTTGATCTAAGTGATTGTAGAATTTAAAGGAGGTAAGTGCTTCCTTATTTAGGGAATAACCTCTTTTATGCGCTAGTTCTATCAAGAAATTTCTCATAGGCTCCAATTCACTTTCGGCATAGGCGGGAATTTCGTGGGTGAAGAGGTTTACAGCAAATGGCTGATTGGTTAAGCTTTTAGTTTTACGAATAAGATCTCGGGTGACAACTGGGGATAAACCACCCACTGCCAAAGACCCCAAACCACCTTCGTTACTAACTACAGCAGCCATTTCGGGCGTAGATACACCAAGCATAGGCGCTTGCACAATTGGATGTTTTATTTTAAGGATATCAGTAATAGCTTTCCGATTAGTCATGACTTATAGTTTAGCATAAAAACATTCACCATTTTCTCTCAACAAATAGATTCCTCCTAAAATCGGAATGACAAGAGAATAGATACTAAATTTTAATCTCTTGTTCCTAATCCGTAAACTACATATATCTCTTTAGCGCTTGCCACAAAATTGGGTCATACTCATACACATCAGGCCTAAATTGTACCTTACCTTTATCTGCCCAAGCGGTGTAATAAGCTATAAAAACACCGATACTCTTACGAGGTGCATACAAAGTTGGTTTTAACTGAAAAATGTTATTTGTATCTGCTTTTTTAGCAAGCTTCTTTTTAAAAATAGCATTCTTAGTGGTATCAACGGGAGGCAAATCAACATCCATACGTAACCTATCATACTGCCCCTTGTCTTTTACCATCAGTTCGGCAAATTTCAAAGGCTGCTCAATACGTACGCAACCATGACTAATTGCTCTATTGGCTAATTTAAAACCATACTTGTTGTTGGTATCATGTAAGTAAATACTCGAACTGTTATCAAATACAAACTTAAACTTACCTAAAGCATTGCCTTCTCCTGACCCTTGCTTGAAGCTAAATGGCAGTTTCTCCCTAGGATATTTGTTCCAGTCGATGGTATCTGGATCATTTACCAATTTATCTTTGTAATAAACTTTGATGTTGTTATTAGAGAGATAGTAAGGATCTTTCCTAGCCATCCAGTAGATTTCGCTTTTGGCGATACTAACCGGAATATTCCAAATTGGGTTAACCTGTATGGCATTAAAAACGCTAAACAATTGTGGTGTTTCATGGTTTTTGGGCTTATCATCCAGCTTACCTGATTTTAAGAAGGCTTTCATTTTTTCTTTGTAGGCGGCTTCTCTTTTACCTCCTACACAAACATTCATGTGTGCTAGCGTATCGTTTTGCTTAAACCAGGTCAGCGTAAAATCTGGAATGTTAACCACCACTAACTCTTCAGTTTGTTGAGGTAAACGCCAGCGCATGCGTTCCAAATTCATTTTAATTGCTTTAATTTCTGGCGTATCGTCGCTACCCACACTGTCACGGTAACTTGCTAAAGCCTTCTTCAATTCTGCGTATGATTTGCCTTTGGGCTGAACCTTTTGCAACTCAGCAACCAAACTTTCTGTGTTTAACACTGAGTCCATTTTTAAACTATCTGGACGTAAAGTTTTGATGTAAAAGCGGTTGAAGAAATTACGAGGATTGATACTTCCGTACCCCATAAAGTTGGTGTATTTGTTCAGTGCATATGCTGTATTTAACTCCAAATCAGCGATTACCTCATAAACCTCATCAATAGTTGCAAACTTGTTTCGATTAAGCAGTTGAAGCTGTTTCTCGTAGGCTGCATGATTAAAAATCTCGGGATTAAATCCATCTGCTTTGCTTTGGGCAAGGAAGTTTTTCAAAGTATCTAACTGACCATTCACATAAAACTTGGTAACCAGCTTAGGCAAGTACATATTTTTTTCATAAAAAGCAGAAATCAGCTTAGGGTTTAGAAATCCTTTACGCTGTTCTTCCAATTTTGCTTTGAAAATGGGCAAATAAATGGCCGTGTCGAATTTATTGTATAGTTTATTATCGAAATGTTTCGACAATACCTCCGCTATCTCTGGCTTTTCTTTAAACCAGCTGCAGGCACTAAATACGGTACATAAAACGACAAAAAGTAGCGTTTTTTTCAAATTCAGGAAGGTAAGATTTAACATTAATTCTATTTAGACACGCAATCGATGCAAATTAAATGCCATTATTTTTGGATTGTATACCAAACTAGTATATATTTGCGATACGATCCTGCAAAATTAAGGAAAAGATACAACTATAATGATCCAATTTTTAAACCATCATTTTCATCTACACCATCGCCATTGTGGCGATATGTAATGTAATGTTCTGTACTTCAGAATGGTTTTTAAATAGATTTTATTTTTCTTATCCTATAATTTAATAAAGTGAAAACACTTAAAATAGCTATCCAGAAATCGGGTAGATTAAACGAAAAATCAGTAGAAATTCTTAAAAATTGTGGTTTATCTTTTGAAAACTACAAAAGTTCTCTCATATCAACAGTTACTAATTTCCCTTTAGAAATTCTTTTTCTTAGAGACGATGATATTCCTGAGTATGTACAAGACGGCATTGCCGATTTGGGGATAGTTGGGGAAAACGTGATCGTAGAAACAGGTGCAAATGTATCTTACTTACAAAAACTAGGATTTGGTAAATGTTCGCTGAAAATCGCAGTGAAAAACGATAGCGAAATTGATAGTGTAGCCAAATTAGATGGGAAAGTTATTGCCACTTCTTACCCAGTAATACTTGAAAAATATTTAAAGGCTAACCAAGTACAAGCTACTATTAGAAATATTTCTGGTTCGGTAGAAATTGGTCCGGGCTTGGGTTTAAGTGACGCAATTTTCGATATCGTATCAACTGGCGGCACTTTAAAAAACAACGGCCTAAAACCGTTTACTAGCGTGATGAATTCGGAAGCCGTTTTGGTTGCTACTCCTGGTTTAGAATTCAACACCGAAGTGGTAGAATTGGTACAGAGAATTCAATCGGTATTAAGAGCTAGAACTACTAAATATGTAGTGCTTAACGTAGCTAAAGAAAACCTAAAGGCAGTGGTAGATTTATTACCAGGAGTAAAAAGTCCGACGGTAGTTCCATTGTTTGAAGAAGATTGGGTAGCCGTACATTCTGTAATTGAAGAACAAGATTTTTGGGTAAAAATCAATAGCCTAAAGTCGGCGGGCGCACAAGGTATTGTAGTGATGCCAATTGAAAAAATCATTACTTAGTCGAATAGTTTGAAACCATATAGACACATAGAAAGTAACCGATTATTTTTAAAAAATCTATGCCTCTACTGTGCCTAAAAACAAACAAAACTTTAATTTTTACTATTAACTATTAGTTAATTTAAAATTTTAAAACATTGAAAATCTATAACTTTAAAGATTTAAATAAAGAAGAACTAAAGGAATTATGCTCACGGAGCATTTCTGACGATAATTTAGTTAAATCGAGAACTGAAGAGATCATCAACAACGTAAAAAGCAACGGCGACAATGCCTTACTTAGTTACGCACAACAGTTCGACAACATTGAACTTTCTTCTCTTTTTATTGGCAAGGAAGAGCTAGCTAAACTATCCAAAGAAATTCCAGCTGATGTAAAAACCGCTATCGATACAGCCTACCAAAACATCTATACTTTCCATGCTTCGCAACTGAAAACCGAAGAAAAAGTAGAGACTATGCCCGGCGTTACTTGCTGGCGTGAAAGCAGAGCAATAGAACGTGTGGGCTTATACATACCTGGAGGAACAGCTGTATTACCTAGTACTTTCTTGATGTTAGGTATTCCAGCTAAGATTGCGGGCTGTAAAGAAATTGTGGTTTGCTCGCCTCCACAAAACGATGGCAAAGTGAATTGCTATATTGCTTATGTAGCTACTTTGCTCAATATCGAAAAAGTATATCTAGTAGGCGGTGCCCAAGCGGTAGCAGCCATGGCTTACGGTACCGAAACTATACCTCAAGTGTACAAGATTTTCGGCCCTGGTAATCGTTATGTAACAGAAGCCAAAAAGCAAGTTCAAAACAGCGTCGCGATAGATATGCCAGCAGGGCCATCGGAAGTTTTAGTACTCGCAGATGAGACTGCCATTCCGTCATACGTAGCCGCAGATCTACTTGCACAAGCAGAACACGGAACTGATAGTCAGTCGATTTTAACAGTTACCTCAAATAAAACTGCAATAGAAGTAATTAAGGAAGTTGAAAAGCAACTAGCAGATTTACCTAGAAAGGATATCGCCAAGGCTGCTATCGATAATTCTTATATCGTACTAGTTGAAAACCTTGTGCAGGGCATGGAGTACAGTAACATATACGCACCAGAACATTTGATTTTAGCAACAGAAAACTACCAATCCCTTATTCCATTGATTATCAACGCAGGCTCTGTATTTCTAGGAAATTTAACTCCAGAAAGTGCAGGCGATTATGCTTCTGGAACTAACCATACTTTACCTACAAGTGCCTTTGCAAAAGCTTATTCAGGGGTTTCAGTTGATACGTTTATTAAAAAAATCACGTTCCAACATCTGGATAACAATGGTTTAAAAAATATCGGAAAAACGGTAGAAGTGCTCGCACAAGCTGAAGGTTTGCAAGCGCATAAGAATGCAGTTACCACAAGACTTAAAAGCCCCTCTCTGTCTTCGACATCTCTCCCCTAAGGGGCGAAATGCTAAACCGAAAGAAAGAGCATTTACCAATGAACTAGTGAACCTAATGAACAATTAAAATGGACGTAAGAGACTTACAACGAGAAAATATAAAAAACCTTAGCCCCTACTCAACGGCTAGGGATGAATTTAAAGGTCAGGCAAGTGTTTATCTAGATGCAAACGAGAATAGCTTTGGATCTCCACTACCTGCGGATTACAATCGATACCCAGATCCTTTACAATTGGATTTGAAAGATGCTATCAGTAAAATCAAGGGCGTACCTATTGAAAACACTTTTTTAGGTAACGGCAGCGATGAAGCTATCGACTTGCTTTTTAGGGCTTTTTGCAACCCAGGAAAAGATAATGTGATTATCCTCCCTCCGACTTATGGCATGTATGAAGTATCAGCAAACATCAACGATGTAGAGGTACGCAAGGTGAACCTAACGCCAGATTTCCAATTGGATCTAGAAAAGATTGCAGAAACGATTGATGCGAATACGAAAATCATTTTCATCTGTTCGCCTAACAATCCTACCGGGAATTCTCTAAATAGAACAGATATAGAGACGATTTTAGCCAACTTTAAAGGTTTGGTAGTGATTGATGAAGCTTATATCAATTTCGCAAGACAGAAGACTTTTATTCAAGAATTAACGGAATACGCAAATTTAGTGGTGCTACAAACTTTCTCTAAAGCTTGGGGGTTGGCTGCTTTGCGTTTAGGCATGGCCTTTTCGTCAACGCATGTGATTGATATTCTTAACAAGGTAAAACCGCCATATAACATCAATCAGGCTACGCAAGATTTGGCTTTAGTAGCTTTGGAGAACATTCAACAAGTAAACGATTGGATTAAATTGACGGTTAACGAAAGAGATAGATTAAGCAATGCTTTGGGCAGACTGGAGAAAGTGAAAAAAGTCTACCCCTCGGATGCCAACTTTATTTTAGCTCAAATTGATGATGCACACCAAATTTATCACCAACTTGTTGAACAAGGTATCATCGTTAGAGATCGTTCTAAAGTGGTGCTTTGCGACGACTGTTTACGCATTACCATCGGTACCGTAGAAGAAAACAACCAACTTTTAACCGTATTAGAACAACTTTAAACCCCAGACCTCCCGAAATAATCGGGATAGGCTCTAAAGGGGCGTTATAGCAAATAACATAAATGAACCACAATACAACAAATTTATCAGCTCCCAATCCGTCTTTAGGGGGCAAGGGGGTTAAGATTTTATTCATCGATAGAGATGGAACATTAAACATTGAGCCTGATGACGAACAAGTAGATAGTTTCGCCAAGCTGAAATTTTATCCTCGAGCTTTGTACTACCTTTCGAAGATTGCCAAAGAGCTAGACTACAAATTAGTGATGGTCACCAATCAGGATGGATTGGGCACAGACTCACATCCGGAGGAAAATTTTTGGCCTATACAAAACTTTATTGTAGACACTTACGCCTCAGAAGGTGTAGTTTTTGATGAGATAATAATTGATAAAACCTTTGCCAAGGATAATGCGCCTACTCGTAAACCAGGCACTGCCCTACTTACCAAATATTTCGACGAAGCTTATGATTTGCCGAACTCCTTTGTGATTGGCGATAGACTAAACGATATCGTATTGGCTAAAAATTTAGGTGCTAAAGGAATTTACTTGCGTAACAACGATAGTTTAGGTGCTGCAGAGAACTTAGACAAATACGAAACGTTAAGTGGCATCATAGCACTAGAAACTAAAAACTGGGAAGACATCTACACTTTCTTACGTGGTGGTGCAAGAACCGTAAAACACGAACGCAAAACCAACGAAACAGATATCAGCATTACGCTGGATTTGGATGGTACCGGAAAAGCACACATTGAAACTGGCCTAAACTTTTTTGACCATATGCTAGATCAAATTGCTCGCCACGGTGGAATGGATTTAGAAGTGGTTACCAAAGGTGATTTACACATTGATGAGCACCATACCATTGAAGACACGGGCTTAGCGCTTGGCGAAGCTTTTGCAAAGGCAATTGGCAATAAATTGGGCATCGAACGTTATGGTTTCTGTCTACCAATGGACGACTGTTTAGCGCAAGTGGCTATTGATTTCGGTGGCAGAAACTGGATTGTTTGGGATGCGGAATTTAAACGTGAGCGTGTAGGCGACGTTCCTACGGAGATGTTTTTTCACTTCTTTAAATCGTTCAGCGATGCAGCGAAGTGCAATTTGAACATTAAGGCAGAAGGAGAAAATGAGCACCATAAGATTGAGGCGATATTTAAAGCTTTTGCAAAGGCGATAAAAATGGCAGTTAAGCGTGATTCGGAGAAAATGGTACTACCAAGTACGAAGGGAGTTTTGTAGGTATGAGCAAGGATTAAAGACTTCCTTTGCTAAGTACTTTTCTCTCCTCTTTGAGGAGAGGTGCCGAAGGCAGAGAGGAGAACTATGCTGAAAGATTGCTTCGCAAAGCTCGCAATGACGAGAAATAAATGCAATGCCGGACTATGAAAGGCAATAAGAAGCACAGACTGAAATTAATTAAACCCGATAGTAGTGAAAACCTTTAATGACGGTCTGAGCTTGTCGAAGACTTTTAAAGGTTGAAACGGATAGCGGGACTAAAGAACCTTTGAAATACTGACATTCATTTTCAAAAATAAAAAATGGACGAAAACACAAAAAACAACAGTATAGGGATTGTAAATTACGGTGCGGGAAACATTTTCTCGCTAACCGCAGCTTTAGAAAGACAGCAAATTCCTTACGAAATGATAAATACAGAAGCTGATTTAGAAAAACACAGCCATATCATTATCCCAGGGGTTGGCCACGCTGGTGCAGCGATGCAAAAACTACAACACACGGGTTTGGTAGCAGCTATTAAAGCATTAAAAAAACCTGTATTGGGAATTTGTGTGGGCATGCAGCTATTAACAGCTCATTCAGAAGAGGGTAATGCAGATTTACTAGATATCGCTCCTTTACAAACCAAGTTATTTGACAAAGAGTTGGGCATCAAAATTCCTCATATGGGCTGGAATAATGTAAGCTTTGCAAACAATCCATTGTTTATCAATGTTAAACCTAACGCACAATTTTATTTTGTGCATTCTTATTTTATTGAATATAACCCTATTTTTGACATCGCCTCGGTAACTTATGGTAACAAGTTTTCGGCGGCTATACAGAAAGATAATTTTTACGGTGTTCAGTTTCACCCAGAGAAATCTGGAGAAGCTGGAGAGCAACTTTTAAAGAACTTTTATAATTTGAGAATTAGTTGATGTGATGATTAGCTAATTATGGCACAACCAAAACCCTTTTAACTTTAACTTTTAACTTAAGAAAATGTACATTATTCCTGCAATAGATATTCTAGATGGCAAGGTAGTCCGCTTACGTGAAGGCGATTATAATCAGAAAACCGAGTACAATGTGTCTATCGAAGACATGATTGAGCAATACAGATCTAACGGTACAGACTTTATCCATATCATAGATTTGAACGGTGCCAAAGGCGATTTCAGCAACCAAAAAACACTTTTTGAGATCATTAAGAAAACGGACATGAAAGTGCAATATGGTGGCGGCATCCGTACCATAGAGCAGGTAACCAATTTGCTTGATGCTGGTATCCATCGTGTAATTGTAGGTACCCAAGCCATCAGTAATCCAGATTTCTTGCCTCAACTAAGTGAAACTTTTGCTAAAAAAGATGATTATGCCAATCGTATTGTGATTGCCATTGATGTATTGGATGAAGTAATTAAATACTCTGGTTGGATGGAAAGTTCGCCAATTAAATTGATGGATTACGTTGATAAATGTTTGGCTCTGGGCTTCTTCCGCTTTTTATGTACAGATATCAACAAAGATGGTAAACTGGGCGGCGCTGCTGTAGACCTTTATAAAAAATTGCTTGACCACTCTCCTATGATTAAGCTAATTGCATCTGGTGGAGTAAGTTCTATGGCTGATATTGAAGAATTGGCGCAATTGCCAATTAGAAGTGTAGTGGTAGGTAAAGCGATTTACGAAAACCGTATTTCTATAGAAGAAGTGAAGGACTGGAATTTACAACAGTTGAGTTCTATTTAACCTCAAATGAAACCCAAAAGCATACTTTTAATGGGCTTAATACTATTGTTAATTAGTTCACTAATGTTCTTTTGGGGTGCTTATATGTTCACGTATCAAGGTAATTATTCTAAATTCATGGGTGTAACTGGCATAGGGTGCTTTATTTTATGGCTACCTACACTAATTATAGCCTTAGTCCTAATAGTTATCGCTAATCGAAAAAAAACTAAAACATCATCGTCATTGCGAGGCACGAAGCAATCTTAATGCGCAAGAGATTGCTTCGTACCTCGCAATGACGAAACCAAACAACATGCTAAGTAAAAGAATTATCCCCTGCCTCGACGTAAAGGACGGACGGACCGTAAAAGGTGTAAACTTTGTTGATTTACGTGATGCAGGCGACCCTGTAGAATTAGCCGCTCAATATGCGCAGCAAGGTGCTGACGAGTTGGTATTCTTAGACATTACCGCTACCCACGAACGTCGTAAAACGATGATTGAAATGGTAAAATCTGTAGCTAGACAATTGAATATCCCATTTACCATTGGCGGCGGCATTACCGAAATTGCAGACGCGGAAGCTTTGTTAAACGCTGGCGCAGATAAAATTAGTATCAATTCGGCAGCAGTACGTAGACCAGAATTAATTGAAGAATTAGCAAAGACTTTCGGTGTGCAATTTGTAGTAGTTGCTGTAGATACCAAACTTGTAGAAGGCAAAAACTGGGTGCATTTAAATGGTGGACGTCTAATTACCGAATTACAAACCGAAAGCTGGATTAAACAGGCAGAAGAACTCGGTGCAGGAGAAATCTTATTGACTTCTATGGACCATGACGGTACTAAAGCTGGTTTCGATTGCGGTTTATTGAAGAAGATTAATGATAGCATCAATATTCCTATTATTGCATCTGGTGGTGCTGGTAGTATGGAACATTTTACAGAGGTTTTCCAAAAAGCGAATGTAGATGCGGCTTTGGCTGCTTCTGTATTTCACTATGGGGAGATTTTAATACCAGATTTGAAACAAGAATTGAGCCGGAATAACATACCTGTAAGGATTTAGAACCTTATCGTCTTTTCGAAGAAGGACGAGGAGAAATCTAGCTAGTAGATGTACATATCGCTAGATTCCTTCTATCGTCGCAATGACAACAAGAAAGATTGCTTCGCAAAGCTCGCAATGACGCACAAATGAAAGGCAAAAAACAAACAAATGAGCAACATTAACACCAATCAAATAGATTTTACCAAAACCGATGGCCTGGTTCCTGTAGTAGTTCAAGACAATCAAACTTTAGAAGTGTTGATGTTGGGCTACATGAACGCAGAAGCTTTTGAGAAAACGCAACAAGAAGGTAAAGTGACTTTCTTTTCTCGCTCTAAAAACCGCTTATGGACAAAAGGCGAAGAAAGCGGCAATTTCTTATTTGTACAATCTATCGTTATTGATTGCGATAATGATACTATTTTGATTAAAGCTAATCCGGTTGGACCAACTTGTCACACAGGTTCCCGCAGCTGCTTTAAAACAGAATACAACCAGAATTTTATCTTCGAACTGGAAAATATCATTAATGATAGGTACGAAAATCCTGTAGAGGGTTCTTATATCAATAAGATGCGCAATAAAGGCTTAAACAAGATTGCGCAGAAAGTTGGCGAAGAGGGTGTTGAAACTGTAATTGCAGCTTTAGCTGAAACCAAAGAAGATTTAATTAACGAAGCTTCGGACTTGGTGTTTCACTTAATGTTCTTATTAAAAGAAAAAGGGTTGAGCCTGAAAGATATTGCAGAGAATTTAGAGAAGAGGCACAAATAGTAGCCTCTTCTTTTTAATGCAGCTAACTGAAGACCAACTCTCCAAAAAACTCTTTCCTGTGGAAATCTGGAGCATCAGCCTCAATCTTACTCCAAGTTAGAAAGTGTGGTTGTGGCAAACTATCTCCACATTTATAGAAGTTACCTTTAGCATTTAAATTATGAAAAGAAGCAATTTTGTGTTCCATAAAGATTGCTCGAGGAATCACTAACATGATTTCCCAATCAAAGCCATCGTTCTTATTGATTACACTATTTGCGTTAATTTTAGAAGAAAAACTTAGTTGCCTAATTACATCAACTGGTAGCAGCTTCCTATGATCTCTCTCGTTACCATAACCTATTTTGGTAAAGCCTAAGCAATTAAATTCTAGATTATAATAACCTTCCTCATCAAAAGCGATGAACAGTTCTACACAACTATCATTATGGATATTGCCATTGGTTATTTCATTCGCAGCGATATATTTTTCTGCAATTACATACTTCAACAAAATGGCCTCACCGTTGTGCGCCATTAAGAAATTTGCCTTGGCATCAGCATGGTAAGCTGGCCAAGGATTACAGTCGATAGCTGTAGCTTTTAAACCATCCATTAAATGGTTAAGCTTGTCTATCTGCTGCACTTCATCAGTCTCCAAAAAAGGGATCTCTAATCTTCTCACACTTATTATCATTAACCGGAACGGCACACAAAGGGCACCAAGTTTTTATTTTGGAGCAATCACTTCAGCTATAATTTGTAATCCAAAAGATTGATTTTCCTTGGGGCTCTTAGTTCCATTGTGGTTGTTCTCTTATATTTCTATCTTTTCTTTACTGTAAACCACATTTCCTTTTACAATGGTGGTTTGTACATTAATATCTTGGTCAAAAACCACAATATCTGCATCTTTACCAACTACCAACTCCCCTTTACTATCATTAATTTTCAAGATTTTTGCTGGAGTTGTACTGGCCATTTTTATGGTATCGAACAGTGATATATCTGCTAGCTTGATCATATTCCTAACTAGCCTATCTGCAGTAGCTACACTTCCAGCAAATGCAGTTCGATCTGGCAACTTAGCTACACCATCTTCAATAATTACCTCTAATCCATCTTTAAGGCTACCCAGTTTGCTTGGTCCTTCTGGCATTCCGGCACCTCTCATGGCATCGGTTATTAAAGCTGTATGGTCAGCTCCTTTAATTTTGTAGATCAACTTTAGCAATGGCGCCGGTAAATGAACACCGTCTACAATAATCTCCACGGTCATATCATCTAGCAAATAAGCAGCTTCTATTGCGCCTGCGTAACGAAAAGCATTACGTCTAGAAACGCCCGACATACAAGAATAAAAGTGTGTAGCGTGAGTAAAACCTATCTCAAAAGCTTCAACAACTTCTTCGTAAATGGCATCGGTATGCGCAATGGCAGCTAGTACGTTATTTTTTTGAAGAAACTGACCAAATTCAATTGTTCCTGGCAATTCTGGTGCAGCGCTCCATCTTTTGATATGTTTCGATGCGGCCAAAATTTCTTGGTATTCAGCAGGATCAGGATTACGGATATACCTCGGATCTTGTGCTCCTTTCTGCGACATGGCAAAGTAAGGTCCTTCGATGTGGATGCCTACAAAATCTGCACCTCCAGTATTTATTGCATTTGCCTTTTCATAAATAGCTAAGGTGGTCAGTAAATCTTGCTTCTCACAACTTAACGTAGTTGGCATCAAGGCTGTTGTACCGTACTTGGCATGGGTATTTGCAATGGTTAGGAAAGCCTCCAACGTATTGTCCATGAAATCGTGACCCCCGCCACCATGAACGTGCATATCAATAAATCCTGGAGAAACATACTTCCCTCCTGCATCTATCTCTTTTGCATTTTCTATGGTGATATTTTTAGTACCAATTTCAGCTATTTTTCCATCAGCAATGATCAAAATACCATCCTTCAAAAAACCAGAAGGCGTAATGATATTGGCATTGTATATTTTGGTATAATTAGTCATGGGAGATTATTTTTTGTTAGTCCAGCTTTTTAACGTGTGCCCGTAGAAAGCATAAAAAATGAGGTAGACATAGCACGGAACTAGCACCCAATAGGCCTCTCTAAGACTGTGATTATCGGCCCAATAACCATAAAACAAAGGCATAATGGCGTTACCGCAAAGTCCCATAATTAATAACGAAGCTCCAGTTTTGATAAACCTTCCAAGGTTATCCGCAGCCAAAGGCCAAACCCCTGCCCAAATCATAGAATTGGCAAAGCCTAGCAAAACGATAAACCATACAGAAATATCGGTTTGATGCCCAAGCAATGTAATTTGACCTGAAAACAAAAGAATACAACAGCTTAACAGTAAGCCCAGCAGTGTACAAATCTTGAGTGCAGTTTTTTGGGATATTAGCTTCGGAATAAATGTAATCCCCAACAAATAACCTACAATAGTTGCAGTTAAGGTATAAGACGGAAACGTTTTGGCCTCCATGAAATCCATTCCGTGGTGTGTAGCATAGTTTACGATACTATCTACTGCAATTACTTGAGAACCGACATGAAAGAAAATAGCAATGGCACCTAAAACTAAATGAGGAAAATCTAGTATGCTATTTTTGCCTGCGTTTGCTGTAGAAATCTCATCCGTTTCGCTATCCGTATCAATTTCTGGTAGTGGCGAATATCTAACAAAAAAGCCTAAAATTAGCAGCAAAACCGCCACTATTCCGTATGGCATCACCACACGTTGGATCAGCTCATCTAAAGCTGCAGCTTTTTCAAGCCCCTGCATTAACTCAATTTGCTTAAATAAAGTACTATCTGTTGGTTTTAAAACCACCGCAGAAAATAGTAAAGGCGCTACGATACCAGCCATTTTATTGCAAATCCCCATTACGCTGAAACGTTGTGCAGCTCTCTCTTTAGCACCCAAGATAGTGATGTAAGGGTTTGCAGCCGTTTGTAAAATCGCTAGACCGATACCTAATGTAAACAATCCCGTTAGGAAAATACCGTAAGTCCTGGTTAATCCGGCAGGTACAAATAATAACGCACCGATACACATCGCCCAAAAACCAAACATCATCCCTTTTTTAAAACCCACCTTTTTGAGTAGATACCCTGCCGGAAGTGACATTACCAAATAGGCGATGTAAAAAGCGAATGCTACCAAATACGACTGGAAGTGGTTAAGCTCGCAGGCGATTTTAAAGAATGGAATTAGGATGGCATTGATCCATGTTACGAAACCGAAGATGAAGAACAACACCCCTATGATGGAAATAGAAATGAGACTATCCCTTTTTGATAAACTGCTTACCTGCACTGCTTTTTGCTGTTCCATGTTTATCTATCGTTGAGTTTTGAAACACTACTCCCCTTACCTTGATGATCAAAAGTTCTAAATACAAGTTGATCGTTTACACTTATTGGCTGCGTATAAACCTGACTTTTCAATGTTGGAATTGAGCCATCCGTAGTATACCTAATTGCAAAACCAGGTAGCTGCACATTAGCAGATACTTTACCATTTTCCACCTTTAAACCTGGTGTAGGGATGCGATAATTGAAACCGCCTGCGTAATAATTTAATCGCTTTAATTCTCGTTTACCTAAGATATTGTAAAAGTTGGAAAGAGAATTCTCGTACAGTTGCTTAGCTTTAGTTCTTTCGTTCTCTTCGGCCCAATCAGGACTTCTAGACCACGCTCTTTCTGCCAAAGCCAATAATCTTGGCAACAATAAATACTCCAAATTGTCCGTATTTTTGATCGTCTCCGACCATAACTGACCCTGCAAACCAACAATGTTATTTCTACCTGTTGCCGTAAGCTTTTCCGCTTCCTTCAGTACCTTTTCGCTTAACTGTCTGCCCAGGTAATTCTTCTGCTGATTTTTTAGATAATCATAAGGGATAAAACTGAATGGTTTATCTAATTCGGTAAAACCGCCCCAATAAAAACCAGGTTCTTCAAATTTCTTGAAATAGGCCATATCAAAATAGAAAGTACTTACAAAAGAGATGATCACTTTATAATTTCCATTTGCCAAACGATAAGCTAAATCTTCGTTACCTAATAGATTGTTCCATACATTTACTTGCACATTTTGGTTACTAAATTTCTCGTTTACCAACCACTTTGACTTACCATTTTCTACAGCTTTTTTCAAGCCTACTTCTTCCCATCCAGACAAATAAAGACCTTTTTTCTTTAGCATGGCGCTAACTTTACCGAAGTAGTCATCCCAAAGATCTGTCGTGGTTTTAATATTACTACCATTTTGTTTTAATGCGTTAAACGCCGGCGATTGCTCCCAAACGCCTTTCGGAACTTCATCTCCACCAAAATGGATGGTTTCTAAGGGAGCTCCAGCTTCTTTATACATCTCAATGATATCATCAGTCACTGTTTCTAAGAAATTGTAAACTGATGGCAAAGCGACATCTATCACATTATCGTTCCATTTTTGCACAGAACGGTAAACAGACTTATCTTCCAAATGACGAAGTAAATATTGCTCTGCTGCAGCCTTATCGCCTTTCGCTAAATAGGTCTGATAACGCTTGTCCATTGCTTTGATGGCTGCCCTTGCATGACCTGGTGTTTCTATTTCGGGGATTATGCGAATATGCCTTGCTGCCGCATAACGAAGTATTTCTTTAAAATCTTCTTTGCTGTAGTAACCGCTTCCCGGCAATTGATCGATATACGGCCCGGATCCATAAGCAGATTGTAAATTACCACCATCGCCTTTAAGGTGGGCACGTTTAGCACCTACGCTAGTCAATTCTGGCAAAGTTGGGATTTCTAAACGCCAACCTTCATCGTCGTTTAAATGAAAGTGCAAGGTATTGATTTTGTATAAAGCGAATACATCCAACAACTTCAATATTTGTGCTTTAGGTTGGAAATTTCTAGCTACATCGAGCATAAAACCACGATAGCCAAAACGAGGCGCATCCGTTACATCAACTCCTGTTAAGATTATGCTTTTGTTCTTATTAGACGCAAATGCAGCAGGATCAATCAAAGTTTTTAACGATTGGATACCATAAAAAGCACCAGCACTGCTACCTGCCTTAATCACAACACCTTTTTCACTGATGTTTAAAGTATAAGCTTCGTGAGCTGCATCGTTTTTTAGCAAACTAATTGTAGGGTTTGCTTTGCCGAGCTTACTCGCACCAATTTTCTTTCCGAACAGTTTGCCTATCTCTTGCGCTAATAAATTCGCTTCGCTTTCAAAACCAGGTTCGTAACCAATAGTAACATCTGGAGTTAAGGTTAGTGTTTTACCATTCTCTACATATCCAACCGGTGTTGGAAAAACTTTGGTTAATTTACTTTCACTAATATCAGCAATGTTTTGGTTAGCAGTGTAAATCATTTCGGGTGTAGTTTCCACATCTCCGCCTACCCTAAAAAACTTCTTCTGATCTGGGGGCGCTACAAAAGCCACTGCTTTAAACGGCACAATTTCTTTGCTTTTATCCCAAACTAAATAGAAACCTTGCGGCGCATCTGAGGTGTTGACCATCCACGAATTAGAAAGCATTTCGTAGGTTAAGCTCTCCCCTGGTTTCAATCCTCCGAAATTTTTAGCCGGCATAAAACAAGACAGATCTCCATTTATATGAGCTACCTCAAAAGGTTGATTGGCTGTTTTAGGAGTAATTACCCTAATGAAGTTAAAGAATAGCTTCCAACCTGTTTTAGGTAAAGTTGCCTTACCGACATTTTTAATTGTAAGCACAGACAAGCCCTGTTCATCTTTCAAAAAGTTGTTTTCTAAAGGCTGCCAAGTAATTGCCAAATCCAAATCGGAATTTTTCTGTTGCTGTGCCAATGCAGCAGAACTTAAAACGCTAAGCAATACGATATAAAGGAACTTCATCTTATTTATTGGTTTTACTTCTAGATAATCGTTGAATTAGGAGCTTAATCTTCGCATTTCTCAGTTCGTTTTCCTGATCAAGCTCTGCATCATATAAAGCATATTTATTTAGCTCTATAAATCGTTTGTCAAGTTTTTGAGTATCTAACTTTTTCAATTCGCTGATAATTGTGGGTATTCTTTCAGGATTGAAATTAGGGCTATTTAATTCTACTTCTAAGGCAGAATAAGTAAGATACTGAACTCTGATATCTGCCATTAGACGATAGTGCTCAAACTCCGCTTTGCCTTTTGAAGGCTTTAATTCATATAACTGTTTTGAAGCAAGTTTTGCACTATCTAACAGTTGGTTTACGCTTACATTTTTATTGCTTACTGCGCCTTGAGTGATTTCATATGGAGCTTTTGTCAAGGCATCCCAAAAAGTTTTGCTCTGAGCTTCGTCAAATCCATAGTTTTTAAAACTATAATTTCTAGCGAACTGAGCGATATCCAATGGCTGATCCGTTTTCAAAGCTTCAAAATAAGCATCGATCAGCATATTAAAACCCGTAATTGGGTATACCCTTCTAATTGCGTAAAGGTCTACTATATCTCTGGTGGTTTCAAAAACTGGCGAGTATAAACCAGATGTAGACCATGAAGTCATTACCATACCTTTGTAACCGAATTTTCTTGCAGTCGGAATAAAATCTTTGATATTTTTGAAATGTTTTTCCCATTGCGTAAGAAAGTAATTGTCTGGATGACTTCTGATAGATGGCGATCCCCATATTTCGAAACCACTTTCTAATAATTTGCTGTGATCTCCAAACATATTGATGTCCCAACCATAATTCCAATCGATGAAAATGGTTTGTTTAGGCAATAATTTGAGTGCATCTGGATATTTAATAGCGATATCTGCCCATAAAACCGGCGTTTTTCCCAAGCTTACCACCAAATCGCAAAGCAATTTGATATAATCCCCATATAAACGACCTTTGCCCAATTCTTGTGCTTTCTTCTTTGATTTTTCTGAATGGCCAAGCAAATAAGTTTCATCTCCACCAATGTGGATATATTTTGAACTATGCGTAGAAATTAAATCAGTATAAAGATCTTTAAACAATGCGCTATTCAAGTCTTCTTTTAATGGATCTACCTGCGAATAGTCTTTTTGATCTTCCCTTTGATCCTTGTAGCGATAGTTACGCAAGATGTATTCTACGTGGCCAAAACTCTGCTGCAAAGGGATTACATCAATGTTGATGCTTTTACAGTAACTTATGAAATCAATGACTTCTTCCCTAGTGTAAGCTAACCTATTGGCAATCATTACGTGATCTTTAAATGGGTAAGTTGCTTCCCATTCCATCACCAAAGTGTTTACACCATTTTCGCTGAGCTTCTTAGCAAAAGCTTTTAAAGCAGGCATCTTCATTACCTGTATACGAAGATCTAAATGAAAGCCTTTAACCCTAAAATCACTGTTTTTAGTGTTAGCTTGAGCCAACGCTAAATTTACAATGAGTACGAAAACTATACTGAGAATATGTCCTTTTTTCACCTGATCCTATTTTATAATTTGAAAATTCACTTTTGCGCCATTAATACGCTCTTGCATTTAATTGTTACTACCAAATTTCCCATGCAAATTTCAATTGGTAATTTATTTTGCCTGATAAGCGCCTGGCGAAAATTTGCTTAGGTTTATTGCAGTCTCGAAAAAATCTTTCGTTCCTAAATCTGGCAACCAATAATTCCCCTCCATTTCACTTTTTGCTAATGCCTTGTTTAAAATCGGGCTAGTTGCTTTTAGCTTAAAACCGGCAGCACTAGCGAAACCTTTACCATAACTCAACGGATTTACCAATTGAGGGTCTGTAAAAATCCCTTTGTCATCTTTTACGTTCAATTTATCGTAACCGAAGTACACATTTCCGTTAAACACCGCAGTTTGTCCGGCAGATTTTACTGCCAACTCACCCTGTCCTTCGTGATAGAAAATGTTATTGTAAAACTTTGCTGTGCTTAGTGCTTCATCGGCAATCACTACAGCTTCATGTGCTTTATTTAACACTACTGTATTGTTATGAATAATCCCAGTGCCTCGCACATGGTTTGCCCAAACTGGAAAATCGAATACATGCAAACCTTTGATACCGTCATTTACGCTAATATTATGTCTGATAATGGCATCTTCAGAAGTACTGGTAATTAAAACGAAACCTCCCTCGTTATCATGCGAATAGTTGTACTGAATTACGGTACGATACGCATCTTCATCGGCATCAAAAGCTTGTCCATCTTTACCACCTCTGGTATTGTACACCTCATTGTGTTGGAAAATAGTTTCATCGGTACTGCGACACCACAAAGCCACGCCATATCTTACCAATTCTTCATCAGCGTTATGTGTTTCCCAAACTTCGTTGTGCTCCACTAACGCTCTGTAACTATACCTTACAATCACGCCGTCGCCAGCGCAATGATGAATTTTGTTTCTTCTGATCACCAAATTGGTAATAGGTCTGTTGCCTTTCACTGCTTTTTTGCCATCGGTGAGGTTGGTAAAAATCCCCAAGCGTACTACATTAGCAATCTCACAATCTTCAATTAAAATGTCATCGAATTTACTTTCAGCAGTACCAATAATACCGATTCCGCCAGTGTTTTTTCCTTTCATTTCGAAAGAATAATCGCCCATAATGTCATGGATGTATAGGTTTTTCAAGTGAATATGCTTTCTAGAAGCACCATTATCTTTCACTAATACACCTAAGCGATTTCCAATAGTGGTAGCATTATTGGTAATTTCTAAGTGATTAAGCTCCCAATAGTCCACATCTTCCAGCTTTACCACTTCCGATACTTTACCTTCGCCATCTAACAAGGCTTTTTTAGTACCACTATAAATCGATACCACTATTGGATTTTTAGCATCGCCAGAACCTTTTGGCGTTAATTGTCCCTTCCAAATATCTCCAGCTTTGAACAATAAGGAGTCGCCAGCCATAAATTGGTAACCATTTACTTTCTGTAGCGATTTCCAAGCTTTAGCAGGTGTTTTGCCATTATTGCTGTCATCACCGTTTTTAGCATCTACATAAAAAGAGCTTCCTCTTCTGTGATTAGGCACTTCTGAGGTCTCCGCTTTTTTACATGCAAATACAGAAAACTGGATGCCAAGAAGCAAGATTGCAAATGTTTTGATCTTCATCTTTATTGGATGTTTACTGCAATTTTAATTGGTGTGTTATAGAAACCTCCGTTATTGTCTTTAGCTTCTAGGATAATCTCATCGGCATTGCCAGTTCCCGAATACAAATATCTAATTGAGCCAGTTACTAAATCGGCTTGCGAGAAACTAGCATTTACTGGTAACGGAATACCGTACTTCACTAAATAACCATTGGCCGGCAACTTATTTACGATGTAACTGATGTTTTTATCATTGGCACCATTCATTTTTAACTGGGTAGTGGTCAATTTAGCGAAACCATCTTTTGCATTTACGTTAAGCGGTGTCGCATTTCCAAAAGTTAAAATAGTTGCCGGCGGACTTGAAATACTTAGGTAAGCTTTATACTTACCCGAGTCGAACTCTCTTGGATAGATTTTCACAAAGTTGTCGTTGTTGTGGTTCATCAAGATATTTAAGAAAGTTTTATTACTTCCATAAAGTTGACTAACCAGAGAAGTTACATCCATTGTGATCCAGCCTGTTTGCCCGGCCGCTAAAGAAATGTTAGCCAAACTGATACGGTCGTAAGTTGGTGCCGTGGTCCAAGTCACCGTCGTTTCATCAAAATTAGTATCAGCGCCAGCATAAGCCGTTAAAGAAGAGGCCAAGCCAGTGAAATAGACATAGAAGTTGATTTTCGCTAATCCAATCCTATTGCCAAAACTTGGTGTAGGTAATGGAAACTGGAATAAACCCATTCTATCTACAGAAACATCTTTACCGTTCGAGTTTTTCATGTCGATACTAGTGGTATTGTTGAAGTTCTTGTTTCTGTTAGCTGTTCCATTTTGGATGAAAAGATCTTTAGTTACGTTGATCACATCCGTTTGTGCACCAACTGAGCCAGAAGGTGCATCTGGCACTGCATCTTTCAATTTGTAAAAAGTAAATTGATCAGTTACGTGTGCAACACCATTTTTGAATTCTAAATTTTGACTTCTGATAGTTGCAGGCGGCGAAGTTAATTCGGTAGAATTATTGGCAGTTAAAATATATTCATTGGAGCTATTGCTACTTCTGGTATAGTAAATAAAGCTACCATTAATAGTTTCAAACTTTTTGGTTTCACCTATTCCTAAATCAAATGAACGTAAACGACCTTTAAAAATCTGATCAGAAACAATGTTTTTTAATAAAATAGTTGGTACATCATTAAGATTGGTATAACCTAAGCTACTTACCATGTTGGTTACCGCCTGATTAGTTAAAAACAATACGGTATAATCCTCCTGTTGGTTTAAAAAGTCGGCTAAACCAGCTTTTTT
The DNA here is from genome assembly GCF_005925325.1 of Pedobacter helvus. Taxonomy (GTDB): domain Bacteria; phylum Bacteroidota; class Bacteroidia; order Sphingobacteriales; family Sphingobacteriaceae; genus Pedobacter; species Pedobacter helvus. The sequence goes on from NZ_SRMP01000001.1 coordinate 129,990, forward strand.
GATTACTTCTCCATACATATTTAAGTTGGTAAAATCAGTGCTGTGATCTATTTTCAGGAAGTCAGCAATCGTCATTCCTTTTAAATTGGCACCTGCATCTATTGCTTCAGGCTGTTCGTTTTTTAATAACTCTAACTTGCCACAACTTAAGCTTGTGCACATGATTGCGAAAGCTAAAGATTTGATGATAATTAATTTTTTATTCATAACAAGCTGATTAATTATTGATAGTATGAATTTTGTTTTAATAGTGGATTTAACCTGATCTCGTTCAAAGAAATCGGCCACACATAATTGTCTTCGTTGTTTAAACCATTAATAGGCTGCATTACAGCTATCGCCTTTTTAGTTCTTACCAAATCGAACCAACGTTTACCTTCAAAGCAAAGCTCTTTTGAACGTTCGTTTAAGATGATGTCTTCAATTTGGCTTTTGCTTAGCGAACTATAATCTGAAGGTTGCAATGCCGTTTCTCCGGCCCTAACCTTCATTTGGTTTACAATGGCAATGGCCTCCGCTGGTCTATCTAATTGATTTAACGCCTCGGCACGTAACAATAAAATATCAGATAATCTGTACATGATGATGTTCTTATCATCCATGGTGCTTCTCACAAAGTTAGTTTTATCGAAAAACTTAGTGATATCTCTTCTCTCGTTGTAGCTAATGGTAGCTCTTTTATCGTTCGGTTGGAACTTGGTCATCAAAGGTATGCTCACTTGAAAAGCTGGCTGAAAACCTATATCGCCATAAACTTGGATATAAAACGACCTAGCGCCACGTTCTGCAAAATTGAAATCGATCTCGAAGATACTTTCTGTAGAAAAACCATGCGTAAACTGTCTGGCGTATGAAGTATTTTCCAAAGCCGTAGCATCTGTTAAAGAAGTTAACGAATAGTTGGCGGTATTGGCCAGAATTTTTTGAGAAGCAGTTAAAGCCTTTTCATATTGATGACGCCACATGTATAAATCTGTGTAAATGGCATTTACCGCACCTGCTGTTAATAGGGCTTTTGTAGTTTGCGATGGCGAGTAACTTGTAGGTAACAGCAAGCTAGCACTATCTAAGTCTAATTCAATTTGCGTATAAACTTTCTCAGTATCGGCTCTTTCTACCAAGTAATTCTCAGTAGCATCTTTCAACGGTTGGGTAACCAGCGGTAGTGCACCCCAAATCCTAGTCATATTGAAATAGCAAAGTGCTCTCAATGCATAAGCTTGCCCCAAAGTTTGGTTAAACTCGGCAGTTTTGTTAGCGTACAAACCATTTTGGCTCATTATTCTCACATTTTTAATGATCAAATTAGCTTGATTAACCACTGCGTATAATTGGCTCCAGCTCGTAATCCTTAAACTTGGATTTACATTGTTGGTTAGCAAATTAAGCGACTCGGTATTTAGGGAAGTTAGATTTTGTGCAACATTATCTGCTCTAGCTTCTCCGTAAAAAACACCTTCTGGTCCCATTGCAGCCTGCAAAAGTGTGTATGCACCATTTAATGCCGCTGTTGCCTGCGAAGTCTCTTTCCAAAAGTTTGCATCTGCGTATTCAGTAATCGGATTAAGCTCTAATGCTTTTTTACATGCTGTGAGCCCACAAAACAGCAATAGCATATATATAAGTATGGATTTTTGATTTTTCATAGCACTACAAATTAATGTTTAGAGAAAAATTGTAAGATCTTGTTCTAGGGAAAGCACCTCTGTCTACACCCCCGGCAAGCGAGTTGGTTGATGAACTTACCTCTGGATCGTATCCTGAATAAGAACCAAATGTGAATAGATTGGAAACGCTAATACCTAAGCTTGCTCCAGAGATTTTAACTTTCGACAGGATACTTTTCGGCAATCTGTAGCTCAATGCAATGTTCTGCAATCTTACAAAAGAAGCATCCTCTACAAAATGATCTGAAACTGCATAATTCAACATTGGATCGGTTTTTACCAATCGTGGAATATCGGTTACATCGCCCTGCACTCTCCATCTTCTTAACTGATCAGTCGAGAAGTTTTGATCTATTGGAGAAGAGTCTAAACTTCTTTTCAGTTCATTGAAAACATCGGCACCAAAACTGTAGGTGAACAAGAAACTAAAAGTAAAGTTTTTATAGCTCAACTCGTTGGCAAAACCTCCGGTAAAATCTGGATTAGGATCTCCAATAATTTGCAAATCGTCATCGTTAATGATACCATCGCCGTTGAGATCTTCCCAAATCATATCTCCGCCTTTGTAAATCTTGCCATTGGCAGAACCTTGTTTGTAAGGTATGATTACGCCAGTATTTTCATCTCTTTTGTAAACATTATCTTCATCTCTGGCATAAACGCCCTTCTTTTTTAAACCATAAAAAACACCTACAGGCTCGCCTACCCTAGCCATGTTAAATAGGTTTGGTCGGTAATCTTGTCCGTTAGGTAATGATAAAATTTTGTTACGATTGTAAGCGAAAGTTAAAGTTGATGCCCATTTGAAAGGCGCAACAATATTAACGGTAGTTAAAGTAGCCTCTATACCTTTATTTTGCAACGAACCAAAGTTACCTGGTATGGTACTCACCCCTGTTGTTCCAGGCACAGTTACATCAAATAATAAATCTCTGGTCTTTTTCAGATAAGCATCTCCAGTAAAGGTTATCCTGTTTTTAAGGAATGATAACTCTAAACCAACGTTGCTATGTTCGGTAGATTCCCACTTTAGCGATGGATTTGGAATTCCAGACAAAATCACTGCATTTTGCCCTAGATAAGAGCCATTGTTAATGTAACCACCCTGACCTGCATAATTTCCAATCGACTGATTTCCGGTGATACCAAAACTTGCTCTTAACTTACCTTCATCCAAAAATTGGAATTTCTTGAAGAACGTTTCTTCACTAAATCTCCAACCTGCGGAAACTGCTGGAAAGTATCCAAATCTGTTATCAGCACCAAAACGAGACGAACCATCTCTTCTAATCAATGCAGAGAACAAATACTTTCCTTTGTAATCGTAATTTGCTCTAGCAAAGAAAGACAGCAACGAGTTTTGCGAAATGTTTTGGATGTAAGTTGATAAAACTGAAGCTGCACCAACATTGGTTAATTGCGCATCAGGTAATCCTCTACCCACTAAATCTAGGTTATCTCTATTAAATTTCTGGTACGATTGACCCAATAAGAAATTAAACGTATGGTCAGTTTTTAGGTTTAATTTATACGTCAACGTATTTTCGTTAATGAACGACGATGCTTTAGTGGTTTGTAAATAAGAGCTACTCAACTGCCCTTGTGGTAGCAAACTGGTTGGTGTGAAGTTCGATAAATCACTATTTTCATAGTCAAAACCTAAATTGGTGGTAAACCTTAAGTTTTTCGCTATCCAAACTTTAAAATCCTGATTTCCGAACATCCTAAAACGCTTGATTCTATTAGCTGCAAGCTGCGCAATTGCCAAAGGATTAGGCTTACTTCCTTCAAATAATGGAATAAGTTGCCCGGAAAGCGGATCGTATGGGTTATAAACTGGCATGGTACTTAGGGCTTGAAAAACGACACTCTGCCCGCTCAAGCCTGTTAAAATTCTGGTATAATCTGTATTGGAGAGGTTAAATGACGAACTTCCAGAAATTGATTTATTAAATGTGTAATAAACTTTTGCAGTTGCGGTAGCCTGTCCATAATCTGTCTCTCTTACTATCGGATTTAAATCTTTATAACCCGCACTCAAATAGTAGTTAATAGAATTATCTGATGATCCACCACTGATACTTAAATCCGTTTTTTGTTGTATCGCTTGTCTGTACATGATCTCATGCCAATCAATCGACTTTGAATAATATGGATGTAGCGAATCTATCACCGATACTTTTGTCGTCATTTGGCCAGTGCTGTTATAGATTGCATCAATGTAGGCACTACGCCATTGAGGTGCATTCAAAACGCCAACAGTTCTACTTAGCTCTGCTAAACTGGTATTGGAAGAAAATCTGAGTGTAGGTTTCTTCGCATTTCTACCTGATTTTGTAGTGATCAAAATTACGCCGTTCGATGCTCTGGAGCCATAAATAGAAGCTGTACCATCTTTTAAGAAATCGATAGATTCAATATCTGCCGGGTTAATATCTGCCAAAGGGCTGAAAGTAGATCCATCATCATTTAAACCACCGGCAAAAGTTTCAGTGTTAATAGGCACGCCATCAACAATATATAAAGGTTGGCTACTACCGTTAACAGATGAAGCACCTCTAATTCTCACCGTAGCTCCAGCGCCCGGCTCTCCAGAATTTGAAGTAATTTGCAAACCAGCAATTTTACCTTGCAAGCTAGTATTGATATCACCCATTGGATGAGTTTCTAGCTGATCTCCAGATAACGAACCTACTGCACCAGTGACTTCCTTTTTCTTCTGTGTACCATAACCTACAGTAACGTTCACCTCATTTAAGCTTACCAATTGCTGCTTTAAATTAACATCGAAGTTATTGCGCCCTTTTACTGGTATAGATTGAGAAGTAAAACCTACAGATTTGAAGACGAGTATCGGATTTTCTCCACTTACATCGATCTTAAACTTACCGTCTTTATCGGTAATTACTGTTTTGCCAGTTGCCATCACCGAAACTGTGATACCTGGCAGAGTTTCGTTCGTTACCTCGTCCCTAACCACGCCAGCTATTGTTCTAAGCTTTCCATCTTGTGAAAAAGCTTCCAAAAATCCGGCGGATAATGCGACGATTACTAAAAGGATTTTGAATAATCTTACTTTCATAATATAGTTATGTTAGTTACAAGGTTTAATGTTGCGCAACTATTCCATAAACCATTGAAGTTACAAAAGCTTAAAGATGTTGCCATACTAGATTTTTTTGCTGAGTAGTTGAACCTTCTGATCAACCCATACGTGTTCATTTCTTTCATATTATTTTGTTTAGTTTATCGTGTACGTACACGATATTATTCAAATCAAATGCTTAATTCTTGTAATTTGATTTTAAATTTTATTTAGGTTAAAAACAATACAACGCAAACTCTCCTTTTAGGATCATTTCATTGCACATACAAAATATGGAGTACAGTTATATTTGGCTAACGGTAACGTACACGAAAATAGGAATAATTATTTTACTTCCAAATTTTCAGAATAAAATTTTATGATTTTAAGGATTTACTTTATTTAAGGTGATCGTTTTAACCACAAATGCGCAGCTGTATTCTATTAGTTAATTGGAATAAGTATGTGATATCTTTAGATAATTAAAAAAACGTCAACTGTACCAATTAAATTCTTGTTGGCGAGTACGCGTACAAGGGGCAATGCTCATGTTGTCGTCCCCGCCAACGTGTTAGCACCTTAATATTTTAAATAGCCTCTAGTATTAGTCATCTCGTTTAAAATCTGTTCATCTGTGGCTAAAAAACTAATTACTATAATATTGATAGTTTTCCCTGGTAATGATATCAATAGGCATAAATTGCTCTTTTTCTATTGATGTATTAAGGACTAGATGATCATAAAGGCTCATTATACCTTTATAGCCTTGCTCCTGAGGCTTTTGGCAAACGAGAAAATCGATGGTTTTGTTTTTAAGATAGTTGATGTTGTCCTCTAAAAAATCGTAACCTATTAATTTAATATCTTTGATGTTATTTTCTTCAAAATATTTAGCAACGGTAGAAACCCTAGAATTGGTTACGAACACCACATCATATTTATCTTTGGCTAATTGCTCATTTAGTTTCTGTTGGATATGGGCATATCCAGTTTGTTGAATATCAATTTTAGTTAACTCGTTAGTACTGCCATTTTGCTCAAAGTAATTTCTAAAACCTTCTTCCTTACGTAGCAGGTGATGGTGTAAATCTATCTCTTTTGAAATATTAACGATTAGTGTTTTCTTCTTAGCCGGCGAAAGGTAATTAACGATATGTGCCGATAAATAACCACTTTGGTACAAATTAGGACCAATGTAGCACAAGTTATTGTGACCAGGAATATCTGAGTTGATAAATACTAAAGGGATTTTCTTCTCCTTGCACCCTTCGATAAAAGCGATACTTTCGTCTTCAAACATCGGAGCCAAAAGTATACCGTCAAATTCACCTGCTTTAATTTTTGTAGCACCTTCTTTAAAAGTTCCTTTATCGTTTTGATCAAAAAAGAAAGTGATTACTTCAATACCAAAATCTTTGATCTCTGCTGCCGCTTGTAAGATCCCGTTTAATGGCGCTTCCCAATACTTGGTTTCATCAGATACTTTCGGGATTAATGTAGCGAAACGAAGTTTTTTCTTTGAAGCTAACCTTCTTGCAAAAATGTTGGGCTGGTAATTTAATTCTTCAATAATCTTCAGGATTTTAGCTTTGGTTTTGTCAGACACACCTACCCTATTGTTCAACACTCTATCTACTGTTCCGATAGATACATTGGCCAAACGGGCAATTTCTTTTACACCTACAGTTCCTGAATTCTTCTTTTCCATCTTTAACAAAACTAATAAAAAGTTTAATGGATGTACAAAGTACAAAGTAAAAAGGTTCTCTGGCTTAACGCCTATTTCAAATAGAAAACGGCCAAACCACATCCATGGTTCGGCCGTTAAACCAACTGTATATTTACCTAAACAAACTATGGAAAGACTATTCTACTCCGCCACCAAGTGCTCTGTAAAGCTCTATCTTGGCATCGTATTTTTCTTTTTGGATGGAAACCACATCCAATTCGTTTTGCAGCGCATTGTTTTGAGCCGTAATTACTTCTAAATAAGTAGACATGCCAGCTTTATACAATAGTATTGCATTTTTTACTCCTTTAGTTAAAGCTGCCTTCTTCTCGCCTACCAATACCAAGCGCTCATTGGCAAACTTGTTTTTCACCATGGCATCAGACACCTCTCCAACTGCTACCATCATCGACTGGCGGAATTGCTCTGCTGATTTTTCTTGCTCCAGTTTAGCCACTTCATAAGCAGTTCTTAAGGTCTTCTTCCTAAAGATCGGTTGTGCAATGTTACCTGCAATGTTTTTCACCAACGAACCTGGTAAATCGAACCAGTTATTGAACTGAAATGAATTAGCACCGATAGATGGTGTAATACTCAAGGTCGGATACATCGCAGCTTTTGATAAACCTGTATTTGCATTAGCCGCAACAATGGCAAACTCTGCCGCTTTTAAATCTGGTCTACGACTTAACAGTTTAGCAGGTACTCCATCAGGAAAAACATCGCTTAAATCATCTTGATGAAAAGCTTCGTTTCTGGCAATGTCTTTAGGGTAATCGCCACATAAAATACTCAAGGCGTTTTCTTGCACGGCGATGTTTTGCTTAGCTAAAGGCACCAACAACTCCGCGGTTTTCTTTTGTGCAACAGCTTGTTCAACTGCTAAAGAATTTACCTGAGCTGCATTGTACTGTAATTTGATCATTCTCAAAGTGCTATCGCTCAACGTAATGTTACGCTCTGCTACGCGAAGTTGTTCATCTAACGAAAGTAAATTGTAGTAAGCCTGTGCTACCTGCGCAATAATCCTCGTTTTTAAGGCACTTAAGTTTTCCTTTTGTGCGAAATAATTAGCTCTAGCAGCATCTTTCTGCATTTTTGCTTTACCCCAAATGTCTGCTTCCCAAGATAAGGATAGTGTAGCCGTGTAGTCGTCCATGTAGCTGGTACCTACAAACTGCTGACTTAAAGAGCCATTTAATGAATTTTTTGACTGATAAACTCTACCGGCACTTACGCTCAAATCTAAAGTTGGTAGCAGACCTAATTTCGCTTGTTTAAACGAAAGATCTAACTGTTCCATGTTTAGCATCGCTACCGAAACGTCTTTGTTTTTCTCTAAAGCTTGGTTGATCAGTGTTACCAATTGTTGGTCCTTAAAGAAAGTACGCCAAGGCAACAGCACTGTATCGCCTGTTACAGCTACCGGATTACGGTAAGCTTCTGGCAATGCCAAATCTGGGCGTTGGTACTTTTTACCCACGGCACAGGATGCTACCGTTAGCGACATCACTGTACCAATTATAATATGATTGAAACCTAATTTCATATGTGTATCATGATATTTTTTAAAAGGTCATACAGAATAGCCATGTTCTTCCTTGATATTGTATTTAGGAAACATGACTATCCACAATTAATGATTTAATTCAGGTTGAGTTTGCACACGTTTTCCCGAAACCTTTTCTTGTAAAAATTGAAACAGCATGTACAACAATGGAATGACGAACACGCCGAAAATTACCCCGGTCAACATCCCCATAGCCGCACCTGTACTGATTGAGCGGTTACCCATTGCAGAACCTCCAGTTGCAATCATCAAAGGGATCATACCTACAATAAATGCTAGGGAAGTCATAATGATGGGACGTAACCTTGATTTAGCTCCTTCTATTGCTGCTTCTTTAATGGATAAACCTGATGCTCTACGTTGCACCGCAAACTCCACAATCAAAATGGCGTTCTTCGCCAGCAAACCAACAAGCATGATCAATCCTACCTGTACGTAAATGTTGTTATCTAAACCAATGGCTTTGATGGCTGCAAAAGCTCCCAATACCCCAGTTGGAATAGATAATAGTACTGCCAATGGCAATAAATAACTTTCGTACTGGGCTGCTAACAAGAAGTACACGAACAATAGACAAAGCGATAGAATAACCATGGTTTGTGCTCCAGAAGATTTTTCCTCTAAACTTAAACCTGTCCATTCGTAACCATAATCTGCTGGCAATTTGCTCAATACGTTCTGTTCAATGTTATCCATGATATCGCCGCTACTTGAACCTGGTAAAGGCATTACGTTAATGGTTAAAGCGTTGTACAGGTTATACCTACTCATCGACTCTGGACCGTAAACTTTATTCAAGGTTACCAATCCTTTAACTGGCACCATCTGACCTAAATCGTTTCTCACAAATATCTCGTTAAAAGCATCTTCATCAGTCCTAAAAATACCGTCTGCTTTGATGCTCACTCTATAGAACTTTCCAAATCTGGTAAAATTCAAACTTTGGTCGCCAGAGAAATACATCTGAATGGTTTGCATGATGTCGTTAACGCTCAATCCCATTTGGGCAGCTTTATCTTCATCAACCTCTAACTCAAACTGAGGGAAATCTGCTCTGAAAGTAGTGTAAGCATATTGCACACCTGGTTGTTGCATCATCTGCCCCATTACCTTATCAGCCATTGCTTTTAAAGAAGCAGCATCTTTACCAGATTTATCTTGCAATACCACTTCGGCACCGTTAGCTACACCGTATCCTTCTACTGGAGGCATCCTAAATACCATTACCGAACCTTCCTTAATTTTTGCCAACTCGGCAGAAAGATTCGCTGTAATCACATCAATATCCTGGATAGCGCCACGATCTTTCTTATCCTTCAGTTTTACGAAACCTAAACCATAAGCTGGACTGGCACTGTTCGATAAAATGTTGAAACCTGTGATATTCGCTACTGTTTTTACCGCTTCGTTATCTTTGAAGATCTTATCGATTTTTCTAGCAACTGCCGTAGTTCTATCTAAAGCTGTACCTGGAGGCATACTCAAACTAAACACCATGAAACTATCATCTTCCATTGGCACAAAGCTTTTAGGGGTGCTCATCATCAAGAAAATAGCAACTGCACTTATTGCCACTGTTAAGCCAGCTCCTAACCATTTCTTTTTAATCAAGAAACGTAAACCTTTAATGTACTTATTGGTCAAATTATCGAAACCTGCATTAAAAGCCGTGAAGAAACGCTTGCTAAAACCTTTTTTAGTAGGCTGATTTCCGTGTTCGTGACCATGCTCGTTTTTCAATAACAACGCACAAAGTGCAGGTGTTAAAGTCAAAGCATTTACTGCCGAGATGATGATCGCGATAGCTAAGGTATAGGCAAATTGCTTGTAGAAAATACCCGACGAACCGGTCATAAATCCGATAGGAATAAATACCGCCGACATTACCAAGGTGATAGAGATTACCGCTCCGGTAATTTCGCCCATGGCACTGTGTGTAGCTTCCTTTCCAGAAAGATTAGAACCTTCCATTTTACTATGCACGGCTTCTACCACTACAATGGCATCATCTACCACAATACCAATGGCCAATACCAAGGCAAATAAAGTAAGGATGTTGATGGTAAAACCGAAGACCAGCAAGAAAAAGAACGTACCAATAATAGCCACTGGAACTGCAATAGCAGGAATAATCGTAGAACGGAAATCTTGCAAGAACAAGAACACCACAATGAACACTAAAATAAAAGCTTCTATTAAGGTAGATTTTACCTGATTAGTTGCTTCATCCAAACGCTCTTTGGTACTCATCAGCTTACTATAGCCAATTCCTGGAGGGAAAGACTTTGCAGCTTTCTCTAACTCGGCATTTACACCAATTTCTATCGCATTCGCATTAGAACCCGTAGTTTGCATAATGGCTGCAGTTACTGCGTTTCTTCCGTTAGAAGTACCGTTACCGCCATAATAGATCGAGCCAAACTCGATACGAGCAATGTCTTTCAAACGAACAAGTTCACCACCTACACGTTTAACAACAATATTTTCATACTCGGAAGTTTGGTTCTTTTTACCCTTGTAACGCATTACATATTCCAAAGGTGCATCAGACTCTGCCCCCAGTTTTCCTGGAGCAGCCTCCACACTTTGGCGTGCAATTGCGGCATTTACATCAGCAGGGATCAAGCTATAGTTAGCCATCTTTTGCGGATTAAGCCAAACCCTTACCGAGTAATCTTTTGCGCCAAACATCTGCACCTGTCCAACCCCGGGTACCCGTTTCAATTGTGGAACAAGGTTGATGCTCATGTAATTCTGCAAGAACAACTCATCATATTTCTTATTGTCTTCGGTAAAAACATCGAACACCATGATCATACTATTCTGCTGCTTCGAGGTCGTTAATCCCATCTGAATTACCTCTTGCGGCAAAATCGGCGTAGCTTGTTGTACCCTATTTTGTACATTTACAGCAGCCTGATCGGCATTTACGCCCTGCTTAAAAATTACAGTGATAGAGAATGAACCATCATTACTTGCAGTAGATTTAATGTACTCCATTTGCTCTACCCCGTTAATCTGTTCTTCTAAAGGCGTTACCACCGAACGGATTACCGACTCACTGTTACCTCCCGGATAACTTCCGGTAACGGTAACCGTTGGCGGAGAAATGTCGGGGAACCTAGTTACTGGCAATCTCGTTAATCCGATGATACCGAGGATCAGTAACACCACAGAGATTACCGTGGCCAGTACTGGCCTATCTATGATTTTCTTTAACATAAAATTCTTTTAAAACGATGTAATTTTAGATTACTGTTTTACCATTGTTGGTACTACTTTTAATCCTTCCGCTAGTGCATCAATACTATTGACCGCAATTTTTTCGCCTTTGGCAACACCAGATTTAACGATGTATTTATCTCCAGATCTGCCTGTGATTTCAATGGCTTTCATTGCTACTTTGCTGCTATCTGCCAAAGCAAAAACGAAGAATTTATCTTGCACGTCCTTCACGCTAGCCATAGGCACAGTTAGTACTGCTTTTACTTGTTTGCTAACGATAATGCGACCAGCACCACCAGAACGTAAAAGCTTATCAGGATTTGGAAAAACTGCCTTTAAAGCGATACTACCTGTACTACGTTCGATGTTACCACTGGCCAATTCCAACTTTCCTTTGTGAGCATAAGTCTCACCATCGGCAGTTACTAAACTCACTGAATTCATACCTGCATCTACTTTACGATCTTTATTGAAGGCAATGAAATCAGCCTCGCTCATAGAGAAATAAACAAATACCTGATCAATCTCCGAAAGTGTAGTTAAAGGTGTAGCATCGGCAGGTGTTACCAAGTTACCGATACGATTAGGAATTCTACCGATGTAACCACTTACTGGCGCTTTAATTATGGCAAAATCTGCGTTGATTTGCGATGAACCTAAAGCCGCTTTCGCCTGCGCCACTTGTGCTGTAGCCGCTTCATAGTTTGCTTCTGCAGTTTTCAACTGGATATCAGAAACTACTTTCTCTGCCACCAATGGCTTAATTTTCTCAACTTCAATTTTTGCAGTAGCTTGTGCTGCCAAGGCAGATTTTAAAGTAGCCTGACTGTTGTTTACCTGCTCGTTAAAAACATCGCCCTTAATTCTAAATAGTGATTGTCCTTTCTTTACGTAATCACCTTCTTTCACGTAAATTGCTTCTAAGTAACCAGATACTTGCGCCTTCACTTCTACGTTTACCGTACCTTCAATCATCCCCGGGTAGCGTTTTTCTATTGCAGCATCAGTTAGATCGAGTGTAATAAAGTCAGTATTAACAGGCTGCGCTTCATATCCTTGCGGTGCTTGTCCGCAAGCAGCAAACATTAACGACACCGCTAGGATAAGCCAAAATGCGCCTTTCTCATTTTTATGTTTTTGTACCATTTCTAATAAAATTTCAATGCAAAAGAAATACATTTTCAAACCGTTTTTAGCGGCTAAATGGCTGAACTGGATAAATCAGCATCCGAAATGAAAATACAGCGACCTCAAACGTAAAATCAGTACTGAAATGGCAAAAAAGGCTATAATCTCGCTTATTCTTACACATTTTTTTAGTCGACGTTTCAGTAAATAGACGTCTCCATTTGAGAGGCTATTTTATCCGTTTGGGAAAGTTTAAATCTAAATCGCAGGATCACTATTTTAATTTTACGGTAACAAATAATTTTTCAGTTATTTCTATTTGTTCTGTTTTAGTTTTAATCATTTACACACAAATTAAAACCGCTGCATTAATTGCTGGCGATTTTTAAGTCATTCTAACCATCTCAAAAACCCATTAGATCATGAAGACCATCATTGTAGCTACCGATTTTTCTGCCGAAGCAGATAATGCCATGACTTATGCTGCCGCCGCCGCTGCCGAAAAAGGATATAAACTAGTCCTTTACAACTTGTACAAAACCTCTATCCATGCAATGAATGCTCGCATATCTGGCAGCGAAATAGATCAGATTTTTGAATGGAGACGCAATAAACATAAAGAAATTGCCAAAATGATTAGTGAGATTTACCACATCCAAACGGATGTTTATTTCGCTACTGGAAACTTTTATGAAGAGCTTTTAAACTGCATTCAGTTGCACCAGACAGATTTGGTAGTGATGGGCATGGCAGAAAAATCACTAGAACAAGATTTATTGGGAAATACCACTACTCAAGTTATCGATCGGTTAAAGTTTCCAATTTTATCTATCCCACTAAACGCAAAATACAATGGCATTAAGCATATTCTTTTCGCTTGTGATATTTCGAGAGGTATTCATCGTGTCATTTTAGATCGTGTCCATGATTTTGCCGCAGATTTCGGAGCAACGGTTGAAGTTTTCTATGTAAGGCAAAAAGCAGAAGAACTTTCTCGCGACCAAGAATTAGAATTACTAGATGCTTCTTTGAATGAAGTAGATCATTATTATAAGCAGGTACACTCTTCAAAAATCATTAAAGCAATTGAAAAGGAAATCACGACCTCAAAAACAGATTTACTGATCATGGTACCCTACCGACATGGTTTTTGGCATAGTTTGTTGCATAAAAGCAAAACACGAGTAATGGCTTCGGGCAATAGTGTTCCTCTCCTATCTCTTCCTTTGTAGGAGTTAGAGAACTAGGTGTTAGAGCTAGGGGCCAGTAATACAAAAATCGCAGCTATATCCCCGTCTCGTACTTGGAACGAAAACTAGCCATAGTAAATTATGCATACGCATTAAGATTCCCGTCTACACGGGAATTACATACTTATGAAACAGTATTGATAAACGAAGGATCCGGCTTCTAGCAACTAAATCCTAATACCTGACCACTAATCCCTGATCCCTAACAATCCATCCACTGCTTCAATGCGGCAGCTTTTTCTCTACTCACAATTACCTCTATATCACTATTTTTGAGCGATACCTTCAACTTTCCATTAAAGTGATTGTGAAGTTGTGCAATAGCATTTACATGGATAATGCACTGTCTGTTGGCACGAAAGAAAACATGCGGATCAAGCTGATCATCTAATTCTTCCATGGTTTGTGGCAATACTACCTCCGTTCCATCTTTTAATCTGGCTTTGGTAATTTTAAACTCTAAATGAAAATAACAAACATCTTCAATTGAAATGGCTTTATAACCATCTTTATAAGGAATTAAAAATCTACTTCTATGCTCTTTTGGCTTTAAATACCTTACCAAATCATCAATAGCAGTTTGGTTATGATTTGAAGTACAATATTGTTCTACTTTTTCTAATGCAGCCTGTAGTTCTTCCTGTTCTACAGGTTTAAGTAAATAATCTACACTATTGTATTTAAATGCTTTAACCGCATATTCATCGTAGGCTGTGGTAAATATAATCGGACAAGTAATGGTTACCTTTTCGAAGATTTCGAAACTCAGTCCATCCGAAAGCCGCACATCCATCATTACCAAATCAGGCATTGGAGCATGACTAAACCATTCCAGAGTTTCGGCTACGCTATCCAATACGGCAACCACATTAGCTTGCGGCCTAGTGATACCTATTAACCGCTTTAACCGATCTGCGTTTAGCTTTTCGTCTTCTATAATAAGTATATTATTGTTCATAATCCATTAAGTGAATAAGCACTTTATAAGTAGTTGGCGTTTTGATAATTTCTGGCGCTTTTCCTTTCAAAAGTTCAAACCTACTCATGATATTGGGTAGTCCAATACCGAAAGAGCGTAGGTTCTTGTTTTCTATTAAAGATAAAGAATTTTCTACCACTAAAATTTGAGCTTCCTGTGTATAAACTTTAATAGTTAGCGGGTTATTTTTATTAGTAGAATTGTGCTTAATGGCATTTTCTATCAATAATTGCAAAGTAAGCGGTGGCAAATATAAAGCCTTACTTTGTGGGGAAACATTGATATCGAAGGTAATACCTAAACCAATCCGATGCTTGATCAAAAAGATATAAGATTCTAGAAATTTCAGTTCCTCTTCTAAAGAAACAGTGTTCTTTTTAGAGTTGACCAAAAGAAAACGATAAACTTTAGAGAACCTTTCCGAATATTCATAACCTAACTGCTGGTCTTCTAGAATTAATTCCGATAAAATACTGAGACTGTTGAATATAAAATGAGGATCTAACTGAAGTTTTAGCGAATTCAACTGCGCCTCTACGGAGGCCTGTTTCAGCTCGGCTTCTCTTAGTTTGTGCTCGGTGACTTTCATTTCGGAGTTCTTCCAATTGCTTATTAAATAGCTACCGGTGTTAATTGCAATGATCATAAAAGAAATCATAGTACTCACCACTCCCCATTGCATTAAATTCTTGATGTCTTCCGACGAAGGAGTGCTTAAATCTTCTTTTTCGATGCTAAGAATAAACACGATGTTAAGAAAGATAATAAACATCACCGCCAGCATGTTAAACAGTGCCTCTACTATTAATCGTTTAAGCGTTTGGTCTGTCCATGGTAAGCTTTTATTTAATTTTGCATGTATAAAAATGGATGCTTCTGATACCAAAAAGCAGAACACAAGTGAAGTACACCATTCTGCCAGTAAATTCCAAAAGTTCCTTTGCGAATACTCTTCCCAAAATTTAGCATAAGGATCTAAAAGAAAGGATACTAAATAGAACAATACAAAAGCGAAAGGTACAAAAACCAGTCGTTTTGCCTTGTTACTTAAGAACGTATTTTCCGTTTTCTCCACCAACAAATCTATATTTAATCTACAGCAAAGGTAATCCAATGATAGACTTATATTAATTTTTCTTCACCGAAGTGTAAAAAAAACGAGCTAAATCGGAGATATGCCTTACCGACATGGCGTTTTGATTGTAGCTAGAAATATCTTAAAGTAAATTGAAAATCAACGAAATCTAACAACTATTTATTACTTAGCTAAGGCGACTTTATTGCAAAACGTTTTGATTTAACAGCTACCGCAATTTCGAAAATTGTTCATGCACTATCCTACCAGCGGAGGTAAATATAAATAGCAACATTTCACAAAAACATCCTTTCCAACAGAACCTGAAATAAATTCAAGGTGACGAGTTGCCGATCAAACAAACTGATTGTAAACCACTTGCAAAACAATCAAAAAGTTATCCCCAAAACAACTATTAACAAGCCGTTTTTACACCTATTTTTTAACTTTGTAGCTTAAAAAAACAGCGTAAAATGAAGCTTAACTCCCTGCAACAACTCATCATGGATTTTTTAGAGAAGACCGATAGGCCTATCTTCATGACGGGGAAAGCAGGTACAGGAAAAACTACTTTTTTGCGCTACATAAAAGCCAACACTACTAAAAACCTTGCTGTAGTAGCCCCTACCGCCGTTGCGGCAATTAACGCTGGTGGTGTAACTATCAATTCATTCTTCCAAGTTCCTTTTGGTCCGTTGGTACCTAGTACACAAACCGCATCATTAGCAGAACTTTTTGACAAGAAAGTAGGCTACGAAAAGACCAAAATTTTGAAGTGCCTCGATTTATTGATTATAGATGAGATCAGTATGGTGCGATCAGATATGATTGATTATATCGACATGGTACTACGAGCGGTTAAAGGTATTTCGAGACTATTTGGTGGTGTGCAATTATTAATGATTGGTGATTTATACCAGCTTTCGCCAGTTTTTCAGAAAGATTGGCATGTACTTCGCAACTATTACACTGGCCCTTATTTCTTCGATAGTTTAGCACTCCGTAAAACGAACCTGCTCACTTTTGAACTGGAGGAAGTATACCGTCAATCAGATCCGATATTTGTAGAAATTTTGAACAGTGTGCGTGATGGTTCTGGAGATGAAAACTTACTCGCCAAACTAAATGAGCGCCACTTGGCCAATACAACAAGCGAGGAATTGAAGGATTATGTAACATTAACTACCCACAATCCTTTAGTAAAACAGATTAACGAGCAAAAGCTGGATGCATTGGAAAGTGAATCCTATACCTACACAGCAACGGTAACTGATGATTTTCCCAAAGAAGCCTACCCAGCGGAAGAGGAACTGATACTTAAAGTTGGCGCACTTGTGATGTTCATCAAAAATGATGCTTCAGGGAAAAAGCGTTACCATAATGGCAGAACTGCAAAAATCACTGCGCTTACGGAAAATTCCATCGTACTGAACTTTTTAGACGATGGCACCGAACTAGAAGCTGAACGAGAAATTTGGCAGAATGTAAAATATGCGCTTTCTGAAACGGACAACAAAGTAACCGAAACCGATGCAGGATCGTTCAGTCAGTTTCCCTTGAGGTTGGCTTGGGCAATTACCATCCATAAAAGCCAAGGTTTAACTTTCGATAATGCTTTAATAGATGTGAGTGCAGCTTTTACCCATGGCCAAGCTTATGTGGCATTGAGTAGATGCAGAAGTTTGGAAGGTATGGTATTGCTGGAAAAAGTGAAACGAGAGAATATCATTACCGATAAATCTGTGATTGGATTTATGCAAACGGCAAAAGAAAACATGCCCGCTACTGCCAATTTAGAACAATCTATCATCCAATCTGAGTTAGATATCCTGTCCAGCTTGTACGATTTTTCTATCATGATATTGGCTTGGAATGCCTATAAATCTATCTTATCGGAGCGTATCTCTACAGATTTATCTGCTACCGAAAAACTGCTACAAACCGAAATTGCTAATGTGGGCACTCGTTTTATACAAAAGGAATTACATGCGCAAACGGCGTCACCATGGCAATCAGAAAGTTTAAAAGAACGCCTACAAAAGTCTTCAGCGTACTTCCTATCAAAGCTTGAATTATTAGAGGGGTATTTGATAGACCTGCATGAAACCTACCCTATGTCGCTAATGGATGATGATTATTATTTATCGTTCAACTTAATTTTAGAGCAACTGAAAGGTAAAACAGCGATGTTTCGCTCCTTGCCTACCGCAAATGATACGGCGGCATTGATAGAAAGATGGAAAAGTGCCGCCATCGAATATCAAGCTGTTGACAGATGGACTACCACAACAGTTAAAGAAGCTGAAATTCCTAACAAAGCATTGTATGATCAGCTGTATACTTGGCGTATTCAACAAGGAAAAGACAGGAATACCCCAGATTACAATATCCTTTCTGAGCAGGTATTGAAAGATGTTGCCGCTAAATTGCCTAAAACGCTCAAACAGCTGTCTCAAATTAAAGGTGTTGGGGAAGGAAAAGCGTTCGATTTTGGGGACGAAATCCTTAAAATGGTTAGAAAATATTTGGGCGAGGGCGATTTACTTTTCTAAGGAAAAATATTTTTAGCAGACCTGAAAACAACAATCTCCGTTCCTACTGTGCTTACAAATAGTTTATTTATTTACGGCGCATCAAATCAATTCAGGTTTCCTGTTTTTTACTGATGCTTGGCAAAATTTTTGTGAAGGATATTCCAGAAAATTAATGCCTATGATCAGAACTTTAATTATTGAAGATGAACCCGCGGTTCGTAAGGAAATTGAATGGCTCTTGCAAAAACAAAGTGATTTCAATTTAATAGGTGCCGCAACCAATGTTGCAGATGCGCTAGTTTTGATCAAATCTACTGCTCCAGAATTGGTTTTAATGGATATCCAGCTTACAGATGGCACTGCTTTCGATATCCTGAACCAACTCGAAGAAATCAATTTCAAGATTATATTTATCACTGCTTTTAATCACTTTGCAGTTAAAGCTATTAAATACGGCGCACTTGATTATTTGCTGAAACCGTTGGATGAAAGTGAATTCCAATCGGCATTAATTAAAATTGTTGAAGACGGCGCAAATGGATTGGCACAGCAGCAGCAACAAATTTCTATTCTAAAATCTCAATCCTTAAATATAGATGGCAATCTGGAAAGTCGCATCGTACTACACACTTTAGAGTTTCTACAGGTATTGCAGCTTAAGGAAATCATTTATTGCCAAAGCGAAGGTGGTTATACTAATTTCTTTTTAACCGAAGGAAGAAAAATCATGATTTCGAAACCATTAAAATTCTACGACGAATTGTTGCCTGAAAAATGGTTTCTTCGTCCGCATCAATCCTATCTAGTGAACGTATTATTTGTAGACAAATTTTTAAAATCGGGCACCATCATCTTGAAAAATAAAACAGAAGTACCTGTTTCTAGCAGAAGAAAAGACTACATTATTCAACACATCAACCATATTGAATAATGAGAACCGGCTATACGCTTTTTTTGATCATCGTTTGCTGTACTGCATTTTACGGATGCCAGAGAGAGGCTAAAAATCAAAAGCTTGAAGAAAGGAAAATTGCACTTCAAAATTTTAAAGATGCCAGCGAAAAGCTTAAGAAAAACCCAGATACAGAAGCTAAACTGAAATATTGGAATCAACAATTAGCCAATCCTAAGTTTAATACAGATTCTGTTTTAGTTTCTAAAATACATTATAATATTGCAGGTGTTTTTTATTCCATCTCTGAGCTAGATTCTATCAAAAAACATATGCAAGCTGCTTGGGAATTGATGGAAAATCAACCTGGTTACGAGGCTGATAAGGTTCAGCTTTTTTCTGGACTGGGAAACATCGCTAACCTAGAACAGAAAGTACATCAGGAGAATTATTACTACAATAATGCAGCGCAGATGCTTTTGGCCGATAGCAGCATTAATCTTACGCCGAAGCAAAAAGTAACCATCTATTTTTCTGCGGCGCAGTCTAGCGCAAAGTTACGCCAGTTTAAAAATGCTTTTGTATTAAATCGCAAAGCGATGGAACTGATTCCGCTGTTAAAAGATAACCAAAAGGAGAAGTTTAGGGCTTATAGTCAAATGGCAGTTTGTTACTTTAAATCTGGAGGAAGTAACGACTCGCTGTACAGCTACATTAAAAAGATGGAGCAACTGTATACCGAGTATCCAAATAGGCAAAGTGAGTACTTTCTGTATGATAGAAAAGCGACTTACTTCTCGAAGGTAAACATTACCGATTCTGCTGTTTATTATAGCAAGAAAAGGTTGGCATTAGATGTAGAAGATGAGCTTGAAAATGGTAGTCAGGCATTTAGCGTAACTACAGGAAATTTGTATACAAGCTATTCTGATATGGCCGGCATTTTCATTGAAGCAAAGCAGTTGGATAGTGCAGCTTATTACCTTAAAAAATGCCAAAGCTTCGCAAAACAATATCCAGAAAAAATAGACGACGAAAGTTTGTTGCTCTATGAACAAAACTTAGTTAACTATTCTTTTGCCACCAAAAAATATGCTGATGCCGAGCGCCAGCAAGACATTTTATTGAGGCGAACTAGATTTCTGTACGAACTAGAAAGCAGTAGGGCTATCGCAGAAATGAGTACCGTTTTCAATTTGCAGGCAAAAGACAAATCTATCCTTAACTTAAATGAGACGGTAGTTTTAGCACAAAGCAACCTACAAAAAAATCGGCTATGGCTAGTGGTAACTACACTTGCCTTTTTGTTAGCGGCTACTATTATTTTATTGCTTTATTTCATCCAAAGACAAAGAAAACTAAAAGACCAAGCAGAAAAAGCACAATTGGAACAGCGCCTATTACGTACGCAAATGGAGCCTCATTTCATTTTCAATACCCTTTCTGCGTTGCAAAGTTTTATCCGTTTTAACGACAATGAGAAAGCACTCAAATACTTACATCAATTTGGGCGTTTATTAAGAAGCAGTTTAGAATCATCTAGAGACGGTTACGTTAAACTGAGTGAAGAAATCGACACGTTGGAAAACTACCTTAGTTTACAGCAAATGCGCTATGACGATGCTTTTTGCTATCAAATTAATTACGATGAACAACAGGATTTAGAAAGTGTTTACATCCCTCCCATGTTGATACAGCCTTTCGTGGAAAATGCTATTTTACACGGCATCAACCCAAATGGCAAAAACGGATTAATTACTGTCGATCTAGATATAAAAGAAGAGATTTTACTGGTAACGATCAAAGATAATGGCAAAGGCATTTCCGAACATATTAAGACACAGCAGCACAAATCGTTATCTACTACCATAAGTAAGGAACGGTTAGCAATTATTGCTAAAGAAAGTGGTGTAGCTGCAGGTATCGAAATCAAAAGTGAGCAGAATAAAGGCACTTTAGTAACCTTGTCTATTCCTATCAAACCAGTTTAAACAAATACTTCTATTACGAATAATAAGTCAGTTCTTGCAAATTCTAAGCAGTAACTGGCAAATAGTAATGGATAAAAACTATTATCCAAGCAAACCGTAATTTTAGGTAGCTAATCATTAGAACTATGAACTCAACGATTAAAAAAATTATCCGTACCTGTGCTTTCATCTCTTTACTGATGTTAGCCAATATCCAATTTGCAGCAGCGCAAGAAATTAAACAGTATTTCTATCAGGGCACTGTAGCCAACAGAGCGGTTAGGTTTTATTTAAAGCAATTGCCTAACAACTGCGGTGGTAGCGACACTTATCAGGCAATGTACCAATATGGCAAGGGTAAAAACTGGATTGAATTAATGAACGAAACAGATGATAAAGGCGTTTTTTGCTTTACAGAAGTTCGTTTTACAGGCGTTCTCATCCTTAAAAAGTCAGCGAAAGGGATGCAAGGCATTTGGATCAGTCCAGACACAAAAAGACAATTAAAAGTAAACCTTACGTTGCAAAAGCTAACTCAAAAAGAGATTGAAGAACTTGAAGAAAGATTAGAAGTAACACATTATGAAAACTTTGATTGCTAGACAAATATGAAAATAATAAATACGTTAATTTTTGCCACATTGGCGCTGATTTTCACTGCATGTAATTCCACATCCACAACAAACAAACAACATATGGAAGAAGAAAAACCTGCGGCGCACAAGAAAGCAAAAATAGACTTATTAGAAGGTGCCACACCTGGTGAATTCTCAGCAAAAACCACTGATGGAAGTATCTTCAACTCTAAAGATAACAAAGGTAAATACTGGGTTGTATTTGTTTACGACAGTGGTTCTATAGCCAAAACGGAAAGTTACGATCTGGCTGCAGAACTAAATAAAACGCATCAATTGTTTGGTGATAAAATCCCAATAGTAGGTTTGGTCAATGGTTTTTCTGATGATGAACCTGCGCTTCAAAAATTATTTGCAGAGGCAAAATTCAGTTTTAAGCAAATTGATAATACCGAAGGACCGAACAAGGAAAAGCCGTTAGACGATAATGTATTTTGTACGCCAGCCAAAATCTTGATAGATCCGACTGGTAAAGTAGTTTACAACGGTTGCGGTGGCAAAACAAGAGCTTTCGACTACAAATTAGATAGTTTAGTTAAATCAGGTTTGTAAACAAAGCGATGAAGTGGTTGCTATATATTGTCCTTTTCTTTTTGAGCGACGTTTTGTTAGCTCAAGAAAAAGTATTTCATCAGCCTGATGCAAAAGGTCAATGGCAATATGTGTATCCTTTTGCTGATAAAACTTATGTGGTAGCCATACAATATGGCATCAACTATAATGAAGAAGATGGGCTTAAAACCTCCAACATCTACTTCGGAAAAATTGGTAAAACCGATAAAGTATTCTGGAAAGAACAACTCCAAATGCGATTAATTAATGACAATATCCAATACCAAGACTATAATAACGATGGTGTAAAAGATCTTTTGATATTTGAGGATACTGGCGCAAGAGGTGGTAATTCCTACTATAATTTATACTTCCTAAATCCCATAAATCATACCGTTAAAAAAGTAGTAGATTTCAATAAGATTGTTAACCCAAGCTACAACAAAAAACATAAGGTAATTATAGGTTACGGTTTAGTTGGAAACGACGTTTATGTGAGTATTTACAAGATAAACGCCAATAACCAAGCTTACCAAATAGGTAAAAGCTTTAAAGAAACAGATGAGCTAGATCTAGATAAAAAGATTACAAACATACTTAAGAAAAAAGCATTTTAGTAATGAAAGCAGCCATCAAGTTCTTATTAATTATGATGCTAATTAGCGTAAAAACTGTTGCCCAACAGCTAGTTGTAGACACTTCTTTTATGCAGACTTACTGTGCTAACAATTACAATAAGTTAGATGGCTTTTTTGATAAGGGTAAAGGCCACAACCGTACTACAACCAATTTAAGTACTTCAGTTTATGCCTTGCCAAACATACAAAGCACACAAATTGGTAAATTAGATCCCTTTACTCCTGTCTTGATTTTAAAAGAAGGCAAACACCCTAAAACAAATATCAGCTGGATAAAGATTAGGTATGAAGTACAAAATGATAAAGGTACTTACTTAGATAAACAAGGCTACATCATCGATAAAAATCTCAGTTTAGGTGTGGTAAATACAAATTCTACCAATGAAAATATAGACTTTATTTTGAGTAAAAGCCCTTTACTAGATACTGATTTAAAGAAACCTAAATTCAGATTAAACGCCATCAACCGTTTTACCGATTTAAATTATAAAAAGATAAAAAGTGTGCGCACTTACGATTTAAGCATCGGTGCTATTGAGTACTACAATCATTTCTATTTGGCAGATGTTTACAATACCGCATTAAAGAACATGCCCAATTTATTACGATTGTACTGGCATCATGGCGAGAGTTGTCCAGAAAGTGAGGGGCACGTTTTCATAGCGGATGTAAATGGAAAGATGAGCGAAATTGTGAGTGCCAGCAGTACTGGCGAAGGAGGTTTTTACGAAAGTACTAAGGTCTATATTCCAATTAAATTCAATAAAGGCAAAATTCTTCTCGTTGAAAACGGTGATAGCGAAAATATGCTCGATAGCTACAATGGAACATTAAGAACGATCCCCTATCCTAAAGATTGCGGAATTCCAATTGAACAACTGGTGGTTGTAGTAGAAGAAGATGCCGAAGGTAAAACGGACGCGGAAGGCAATTTTATTGAAGACAATCACAAAGAAATTGTGATGGAGATTACCCATAAAATCATTAGATATTTTAAATGGGATGGTCAGAAATTAAAAGAAGCAAAAAAGGTAGTAATTAAACAAAGAAAAGAAAATTAAAGGCTCTAAAAGGATGAAAAACTTAGCAAAGGTGTTACTGTTCGTTGCGTTTGTTGGCTGTAAAAACACTTCCAACCAAGAGATAGAAGAAAAAACAACTGATACAGCAAAAACACAAACTGATGGTGTAACTGTTGTTAAACAAGACAGTATTTCTGCTAAAAAAATAGTAGCAAAAGATACGATTAGAAACTACAAAGACACACAAATGAATGAAGAGTTTTTCCAAAAAGCGATCATCGATCTTAACGATAGCTCTTTCACAGTTTATCAAAACATTAGAGCCGACTACCGAATTTTCGGCTACCAAAAGCCAGACACCAATGCCAGGAAAATGATTTTGTTTTCGGTTTTCACTTCAGACGTGGAAGACAATCCCTATAAATGTGCTTTTGGTTCGTATTATTACTCTGGTGCCCTGCAAGACACTAAAATCAAATACATTAAAAATAACGGTAAATTCGTAGAAACTCATTTGATTAAGGAAAACAATATCTTACCTACACCTATCTTTTTCCTTAGAAGTTGGGTTGAATTTGAAAAGAGGAATTGATTATACCTCTACAAGATAAACGAATAATAGACCATTACTTACAAATAGTTTTCTTGTGCCTACGGATAATAAAGCCGCTAATTTCTAAAAGAAAACATTGTTATTTTTAATTAAGAAATTAGGTTTGGGCAACTGTAAGGTTAGTCGACCATGTTCTGCTTAGAGATACAACGATGAGGTTTATTATACTTATAATAAGCACAACAATGTAATCAAAAGAAAACACATAGATGGTGAAGACTTCGTTTCTAAAACAACTTGCCTCTACAAGTATGATTATCATGGGATAGGAAAAACGAAAGAAGAAGCTATCAAATTGAAGAGCAAAACTGAAATAAAACCAAAATATACCGTCAGAAAAGAAATTGTCTATTATTAATAGCTAAGTGTAACTCAATTATGAAAATCATTTCGTTGTTTGTTTTGCTATTGATCAGCAGCTTTACTTTTGCTCAAAAGAGCAATTATGTAAAAACAGTAGATGCATTTTTAATTGCAAATGAACCAAGTAAGGTACTTCCCTATCTCGAAGCTCAACTGAAGCAAAACCCTAAAAACGAAGAGTTATTGCGACTATTAGGCTTCCATAATTTGCAACGTAATCATCTAGAAAATGCTGAAAAATACTACAAGGAGGCATTAATTGTAAATCCTAAGTGTGCTCGTTGCGACATGAATTTAGGCAATGTATACGCATTAAAAAATGATTTCAAAACCGCACTCAACTATTTAGAAAAAGCAGTACAAACCGATCCCAAAGACGCACTGATTTTGATAACCAGAGGTCGTTTAAAGGAAATGCTTGATGACAGAACTGGAGCATTAGCAGATTTTAACGCCGCAATAGATTTAGAACCGAAAAATGCCGATCACTATGTGCAACGCGGCAAATACAATTTAAATGGCGGTTATCAATCTTTGGCTTTGGCCGATTTTAACAAGGCTATTATACTAGCACCTAATTCATACGAGGGTTATTATTTTAGATCTAGCGTTTACTTCGGCCAGAATAAATATGATGATGCATTAAAAGACGTAAATAAATCTATTACGCTAGATCCAAAACAAGAAAAATTATATATCAGCAAAGGTTTAATTTATGATAGTCTACAAGATTATGATAAGACTTTAGCTAGTTATAACAAAGCTGTAGAGTTAAATCCAAACTACTTCCTAACTTACGTAAACCGTTCCAAAACTTATTATACTCTAGAAAATCTAGATGCTTCGTGTAAAGATCTGCAAACTGCGAAGCGCTTAATTAAAGAGCGTAACCTTAACATTCCAGAACTGCTCGAGGAAATTGAGAGTGGTTTAAACGACTATTGCGATGATAGTAAAGCCAGTTATTTCTATCAAAGGGGAATTGCCAACTACAACCTTAATCAATACGCTAAAGCCGTAGATTTGTACAATTTAGGGTTAAAGAAATTCCCTGGGCATGTAATGCTCCTCGCTTTTAAAGGCAATGCTTTACTAGCATTAAAGGAAAACGAAAATGCTTTGAAAAATTATCAGGAAGCCCTAACAAATCAACAAGCATTATTAGCAGAACTTAAATTGTCTCGGAGTTTGGCAAATGCAAGCGAGGCTGAAATTCAAAAAGCTTACAAGGCAACATTAGCAGATATCCATTTTGGAATGGCTAAGGCTAAAATCAACTTAAGTGATTTTACCGAAGCGCTAGCTCAAGTCAACACTGCTATTCAACTGAAAGATGAAAATAATGAAGACCTAGCAACCTACTTCAACCTTAGAGGTAATATCCATTTGGCCGCAGCAAATTACGATCTAGCTCAAGCAGATTTTACAAAAAGTATAGCTATCCATAAAAATTACAGTTTGGCTTATGTTAATAGGGCTATTGCAAAAGCTAGCTCGGCAGAAAATAGCAAAATATCGGGTTACAGTTTAGGAGGAAAAGCTAACAATCAGCCTTTACAAGTGATTTGGGGAACAACAAAATCTAGAAATAAGAAAGCGGAAAGCAATTTAATTTCTGCCCTGGATGATTGTAATGCAGCAATCGGCATGGATAAAAACTTTGGCTTTGCCTATTACATTAGAGGACAGCTAAAGCAACTATTGAACCAACCAGATTACTGTATTGACTTGCTAAACGCACAAAAATTAGGCATGCAGATTGAGGCTTCTATATTAAAAAACTGCAAGAATAAATCTATCAAATGAAAAACTATAAATTGAGAACAGGCATTGTCGGTATAGCAATCCTATTTTTTTCATGCTCTGAACGCATACACGATTACCACGCAGGCTTTGTCGTAGACGAACAGGGCAAACCCATAGATAGCGCTTTGGTATACGAAGATTTAAACCCAGACTATATCATTAAAACCTATACAGATAGCACTGGTTATTTTAAACAGAAACGTCAGCAATTAATGGACCTGATTGTTTTTAAGGAAGGTTACCTTAGGGATACGATCAAGATGGTCTCACATCAAGCGGGAGAAACTATCGAATATTCACCTTTGGTAAAAACAGACAGCGCTAAAATTGTATTAAAGGCAGATACTTCGGTACAAAAAGCAACTATTGTATTAGGATTTTATAGCATTTGCTGCGGTACACCAAATGGCGAGCAGATCATGAGATACGTAAGAATGTTTATCCAGCACCACAATTTACAAAACGTTAAAATTACCTTAGTTAGCGGCCTAGGGAAAGAGGGCGAACACGATATCGTAGTTGAAATACCAGCCATCACGAAAATGCAGAAAGTAGTATTGCTGGAGAACTTACAAAAGCTGGCAAAAATGGCGCCCAAAAATAACTCGGACGGCGGGATCAACATAAGTGAAATAGATGATATTAAAGGACGCTACACAAACAGGGATAGGTTAACTTTTAAAGAAATAGATTTAAAATCCAACTAACCAATTGATTATTAACCATCTAAAAACCAACCTCTGTAAAATAAAAACCAAACCGAGACTACTTTAAAGAGTTCGGTTCGGTTCGATTTTAATGAGAGCCACATCTTGATATCGGAATAAACACTGAACCGATAGTTAATGCTTTGCTTTATGATATAATAGGTATGCTCATTTAGTCTCAACAAACTAAAATTAAAACCTACAGGTTTATAATATGTTAAAGTTTTTTCATCGCAATTCTCAATGTAGTTGTTGTGAGAAAACAAACTATCGCCTTAAGGTTTAGGTTTTTCATCCATTGATTTAAATAGCCTAAGCTAAGCTAGCAATTTTATGAAACCCATTTACCGTGGCTTACTATTCGTTAAAGCTCTACACATATTCGCTCATTTTTATTTATTATCCGTTTTTTGAATTTTAAATGATACCTTTTAACTACCAAGTTGCTACACGCCGTACTAACGAATAATTAGAGTAGTACAACAGATAAATACTTAGCCATGACGAATAATAAAGCGGCTAGTTTTTATCGCATTAGTGCAGTATTTTAGATTGGTAAACATATTGATATGAAGTTTAAATATTTTGCTTTTCTAGCTTTCTTAATGCCAACAATAGCGTCTGCTCAGATGAAGCTAAAATCTTTTGGAACTGCTAAACCTATTGAACTTACGCTAGGCTGGGAAGATCGAAAGGCAGCCTTTGTTTGGTACAAAGGGCAAAAAGAACCCATCGCTTTAAAATTTAAATCATTAACTATAGATAGCTCCGACAGGGAAAGCGGACAGCCAAATTTCAATTCTTACACGTTCACAGAAATGTATCAAGGTAAAGCAACTGGTGAGTATGGTTTTACCGAATGGCCTAGAAATGTTGACGACATCTATTACATCCGTTATAAAGACGGTAAAAAATTCAAGTTTGAGTTGGATGAAGATGATGAAACCTACGATGGCAAAAGTATGGCGCTCTTACATCAGGTACAGTTTCATTATTATTCGTTTTTTAAGGATAGCCTAAAAATAGTTTATCCAGACGGCAGTACATCTAATTTGCTCTTAAATGAACTTGATGAAGGTAAAAATAGGCGAATGAAGGTAAAGGACTACAACTTCGACGGTGTAGACGATATCTCTTTCGACATTACCAGTGCGGATGGATTGAACGTTGCTTACGACATTTTCATCTACAATCGAACCACCAAAAAGTTCAACAAACTAATGCAACCTAAAAATACTGGTTGTGGAGAGATGGTCAATCTTAAAATCGACAAACAGCGCAAAGAGTTAACTACTATGTGTAAATCTGGTCCAAAGTGGAACAGTTTTACCTATAAATTCAATAAAGTAGGTAAACTTGTATTGGTTAGAGAGGACTAACAGTTGCATGAGAATAATTTGGACATTTATTTTTTTGGTGATTACTTCCGTATGCATGGCGCAAAATAATGCGGCCGTGCAAAAACAAGCTGTTTTGATTAAGAAGAATATCAGCTTTGCTGCCAATTATTCTTATTCCGCATACCCAGACTACAACATAGATAGTTTGTGCCTAATTACAGCGAAGAAAACTGCAAAACTAATGTCCGGAAGTAATTTCTCTAACACCTACTATAAAAGCCTCGGCTTAAAGCTAGCAGTAGAAATCAAGGATAAAACCAACGTCAAGGTTTTTAATTTTGGATATGATTGTGGTGGAACACGAAGAGTTATTACCCATCCCATCATTCAATGGAAAAATGTTATCGGAAAAACCTTCGCCTACAATTTATCAGCAAAAATCAACTGCAATTTTTTCGAAATACATCAGCTAAAAAGTAAGGGCAGAAATCTTTACTTATTGATTGGTGTAGAAGCAGGTGATTCGAATTGTTATCAAGGCATAGCCTACGTCATCGAAATAAAAGGAGACAAACTTATTTTGGATTTTCCCGCTTTTGTGAACCATCCCTACCTTAATTTATGCAATAGAGAATTTGAGTTTGATGAGAATACACAAACATTAACCAGCTTATTGGAACATGCGTCAGTGCCTTTTCCATTAACCTACAGTATAAATGCACAGGGTGATTATTCCAAAGATCAAAATGCAAACAAAAAACTAGAAGAGTTAATAGGCGAAGATTATAGAAAAGAGCCAAGCATCTTCTACTTAAAATTTAACGGCCAGCAATTTGTAAAGAAAACTAAAAGATGAAGAAAAAAAGTTTTTATCTCCAAATCCTAATTCGACTAGCATTTTTAATTGTCCCTTTGCTTGTCATTTACCTACTGATGGTATTTACTTACGATCAACACGAATTCTGCCAGGGAGATTACCATAGACATACCATGGGGCCAGTTGGTTATTTCATTATGGGGGGATTGGTTTGTATCTTTTGGTTTGTGGGCATCCTCATAGAACTGATATGGAGATATTTCAATAAAGACAAAAAGGTACTTTGGTTACTTTTTATCCTAGCGGCGCTAGGATTTTTAGCTGTGATGATTTTTGGATAAATCTTTATGTGAAAATCAATAAAAAAGGATGCTGAAAATCATTCAACATCCCTCGTCATACAAACAAACAGTTGCATTAAGCAATGCTACTATTCACTTTTCTCTTAAAATTAACTTCGGAAATGATGGTGGCCAAAAAAATCAATCCACCGCCTAGCACCAAACGCCAAGATAAATTCTCATCTAGAATAAAAAAGGCTGCTACAGCGCCAAATATAGGTTCGAACAGGTAGATTACAGCTACTCGTTCTGCACTGATATATTTCTGTGCAATGTTAGAAACCGAATACATGTAAGCCGTAGAAAACAATGCACAAAACGCAATTCCCATCCAAAATGTATGAGCTTCTGGTAACCAATTGGCCTTGTTATCTGTAGTTGCTAAACCAAAAGTTAACAATGCGCAAGTAGCAAACATAGGAACTATTGTTGGCACCAGATTTCTTAAAGACGCTTGTTTTTCTACCACAATGAGATAAATCGCAAAGGCAAAAGCTCCGGTTAAAGTGTATAGATCTCCTGTACTAATTTTTAGCTGTCCATTTACAGATATAACGAATAAACCACTCAACGCTATAATGGCTGCCATCCAGATTTTAGATGGAACAGCTTTACGATAAAACAGCAATTTGAGCATCGGCACAATTACCACCGTCATTCCGGCGATAAAAGCACATTGCGAAGCGTGAGTGTGTTTGATACCTAAGGTTTGTAAATGAATACCTAGAAATAGTGGAACAGCTAACATTGCCCCTACCTTGATATCTGAAGCATTAATTTTAACTACGTACTTCCAAAATACGATTGTTAGCACAAGCGTAGCTAATAAAAACCTGTAGAACAGAAATGTTGACGGCGATTCTGCTCCCATAGCCAATTTTGTTACAGAAAAAGAAATACCCCAAAATGCGGTTCCAAATATTAATAAAATGAGTAATAAATTTTTCCTTTGCATCAGCTTAACTTCTAATCTGTTAGTGCTTTCTTCATCAGTAAATCAATTTGTATATCATCGCCTAATACAAACTCATGTTGACCAAATTTCACAAAGCCGTTTTTATTGTAAAAGGCAAGTGCCCTAAAATTCTTTTCCCATACTCCTAACCAAACATGATCTACCGCTAACTCCTTAGCCACTTCAATAGCTTTATTGTAAAGCAACTGCCCTACTTTTTTGCCGTAAAAATCTTGCAGCACATAAATCCGTTCTATTTCTAGCGCATTTTCATCAGGATTTTCTTTCTGAGCAGCACCAGTATTCAATTTCATATAACCGATTACCTCATTGCCCAACTTAGCAAAATAAAACTGCGATAGCTCATTGCTTAGCTCTTCAGTCAATTTTTCACTAGAAAAACTTTCTTTTAGATACTTGCTCATGTTTTCTTCACTATTGATCTCCGAGAAAGTCTGCGAGAAAGTCTCCCTGCCTATATGTTGAAGTTGAAGTAAGTCTTTAGTTGTTGCACGTACTATTTCTATGTTTTCCATGAAGCAAATCTAGCTCAATAACAAATGCAATAAAATGCTATTTTATCATTTATTAATGTGTAAATTGCATTAATGGATTTACAACAAATCAAATACTTTTTAGCCTTAGCTAAAGAGCTTCATTATTGGAATACGGCCAGAAAGATGAATATCACCCAATCCGCTTTAACCCGACAAATTCAATCTTTAGAAAATGAATTAGGTTTGTTGTTATTTGAGCGAAATAAAAGGAATGTAAAGCTTACTCCCGCTGGTCGCTTTTTGAAGGATAAATGGGAAGTAGAGATTAACGAAATTGAATACATTCATCAATTTGCTAAACAGATCCACCTAGGAGAAAGTGGGATGATTAAATTTGCCCATCCCGATTCGATATCTGCCTCGATCATGCCAGATATTTTGGCTAACATTTCACAGGAATATCCAAAACTACAAATCAAATTGGTTCAAGTTTTATATGAAAACCAACAAGAGTTCTTAACAAATTATAAGATCGATCTAGCGATAACTAGGGATATCAATAATATGGCTGGCATCAAATCAAAGAAGATTTATACTGATCATTTGGCTTTGGTGATACCAGAAAATCATCCTTTTCAAACTATAGATGATTTGACAAGAGAAACGCTTGAGCAGCAGAAATTTATTTTACCAACTATTGATGAGGGAAGCAGTTACGGACACATTATTCAGCAGTTATTTAGTTCTTATGATTTTGTACCTGAGGTTTATCTACATTCTGAGTTTGGCTCTACCATTATTGCTTTGGTGAGAAAAGGGTTAGGAATTGCTGTGCTGCCAGATTCATATTCTTACCATGAAAGTCCTGGTTTAAGATTTATCAAACTGCCTATAAAAACAGATTTGTATTTAAATTGGAGAGCAGATGATCATAATCCAATCCTTTCTAATGTGCTGAAATTGCTACTGAAATAGCATCTTCTATTGGCCAGACTTCATAAAAACTAGGCAAAAAGCCGCTCAACTTTTACATTGAACGGCCTATCATTAGAAACTAGGGTATTATTTTTTATTCTTGTTCAAATCTGTAAACACTGCAGCTTTGTCTTTGCTGGTCTTCTTCAACTTAAAGCTATCGAAAACCTCTCCCGATGCTTTGTAAGCAGTATAAGTTAAGTTATCGCCGTCTACGTTAATGATTTGGAACAACTGCGTGTTTTCGGCAAATACGTCCATCCACTTCGGGTTTACATCTACCTTGTACATTTTAGGTCCAGCTACAGAAACTACATACATTGGCCCACCAACTTTACCAGAAACGCCAGTAGGTAAATTTTGTCCACGGCTATAAGTATGATCGTGACCTTGCATTAATAAGTCTACATGGTATTTATCGAAAAGTGGTTTAAACAACTCTCTAAATTCTTTATTGTCTCTACCTTTTGCAGTAGAGTAAATTGGATGATGATAGGTAATCATTGTCCAACGTTTAGGATTGTTCTTTAAAACTTCCTCTAACCAAACTGCTTGTGTTTTTAACGAAGCACTATCCAAAACAATCATTTGTGAGTTTAAAGAAATGATACGAACGTTGGCATAATCTACATAGTAAACAGACTCTTCTAAACCTTTTGGCCCATTTTGCGGCAACGTGTACTGTGCTCTCCAGTGCGGATCTAACGTCAAAGTTCTTTGCTCGTCACGGAAATATTCGTGGTTACCCGATGATGGAATGCTAGGGATCATTCCGTTGATGAAACCACCGCCAAAATGCCATTCGCCCCATTCGTTATCATTATTAGAACG
Organism: Pedobacter helvus; assembly: GCF_005925325.1. Taxonomy (GTDB): domain Bacteria; phylum Bacteroidota; class Bacteroidia; order Sphingobacteriales; family Sphingobacteriaceae; genus Pedobacter; species Pedobacter helvus. The sequence continues at coordinate 163,186 of NZ_SRMP01000001.1, forward strand.
GTTAATTAAATCTCCTGCATGAACAATAAAACGGGCATCGCCATGCGTAGCGAAAGCTTTTCTAATTACCCTCGACCATTTGGAGCGGATATCGTTTTGTGCATCGCCCAAATAAATGAAAGAAAAAGCCTGTTCCTTTTCGGGTGCCGTTCTAAATTGAAACCACTCGCTCCAATTGGTGCCATCTCCCACTCTATAGGTGTACAATTTATCAGGAGTTAAGCCTTCGAAATTTACACTGTGATAGTTTGCAGTTTCATAGGCTTTACCTTTTAACACTTCCGTCTTAGCTTGATATTCTTTAGCCTCTGGCTTATCCAATTTCGGAGAACTGTCTTCTACCCAAATTTGTGCAAAGCTATTGTTAACTGTGCTGTCTGTACGCCAAGTCACCGCTTGTGTGGTTTTGGGATCTGCCGACCAAGTCAAGATAATTCTATCCGGAAACTTACCAGCTTTAAACTCCTGCGCTTTCGTCAAAGTTGGCAGCACTAAAACTAGTGCTACCAAAAAGGTCATCTTTTTCTTAAAAGTTGTAATCATGTTTATTTATAAAATGGGTTGTATTTGAAACCTAGATTTGCCCATCTAGAATAATATTTGTGATCATTAGGTCGCCCATCACCAAAATCAAGGATGGTTTGCGCATTATTGATGTTACTGATGCCCATGAAAATGGTAAACTTCTTATTGATTTTTTGAGAAGCTGAAAAGTCTAATTGTACTCTACCTTTTTCCAACAAATCGTTTGCTTGTACATCAGCTAATTCATCAATAAAAGTATCATAGAAGTTTAATGATAAACGACCGGAGAAGCCGTATTTCTCGTAAGATAACGAAGCATTACCCACTTTTGGACGCATAGATGGCAAACGAACAGTACGATCGCTTACGATACCTGGAACTTTAAATTTAGATTGAATTTGAGTGTAGTTGGCGTAGATCCCAAATCCGTTCCAAAAGCCAGGCAAGAAGGTTAATTGCTGTTGCCAAGCTAATTCGTAGCCCCAAACGTGTGCATTGGCGCCATTTACAGTTTGTGTTACCTGCCACTGGTCATAAGTTCCACCTTGTTGTAAATAAACGCTTTCATAAATGTAATTATCGATGTTTTTATAGAACACACCACCAGAAATTAAACCTAAAGATTTCAAGTAGTGCTCAAACAGTACATCATAGTTGATAGAAGTTGCCTGATCTAAATCTGGATTTCCTTTCTTCATACGTTTTCTGCGTGGCTCTACTTCTTCCCAAGGCACTAAGTCGTAATAACCTGGTCGAGACAGTGATTTAGTTACCGCAGCCCTAAAGTTTGTACGAGGTGAAACAGCATACTTTAAATTTAAGCTTGGGAAAAAGCCATTAAAATTAGATTTAACTGCTACTTTATTGGTAGAAACATAAGCTCCAGCGTTATCGAAATTCACGATATTGCCATTGTATTCGAAACCTGTATTCTCATATCTAACACCTGTAATGATATCTAACTTATCTAAAGTCAGTTTACCCATCACATAACCTGCCTGCATATTTTCCTTACCATTGTAAGAGTCTGGGTCGGTGTTTTGACGAATGTAGTTTTCGTCGTTGCTAAATAGGTTTAAGTTATTTTGATAATACTCTTCCATTAGATAACCGTTCGCTATAGCTCCCGAAAGATTGTAATGGCCATCGAAATATTTCTCTCTAGAATAATCTGAAAGGAAGTTAGACATAGCCAAGGTGCCTGTCTTCAACTTATATTGGTAATAGCTTCTGGTATGATCATCTTCCTTATACTTCATTCTACCACCAAACTTAAATTTGAACTTGTTTTTATCACTCAAATCGAATGTACGTTCTATATTTAAAGAACCTTGAATATCTCTATCGTTAGCAATTTGATGCCTGTTTACATAATTTGAAGTGAGATATTTACTTGCATCATTAGGGTTCCCACTAGTGAAATTAAATTGTGGCGCTCTCGGATTAGACATATCCATGTTTGCTGCTAAGCCCGAGTTGGTAAAGTAACCATCGTAGTAAGTAGGCTGATCGTAAAGACCGCTTGCATAAGTGATATCGATGTTACCAATCCAGTTATTTACGTTTGTTTTAGCACCAGCAGATACGCTGAACAAATCTCTATTGTAATCTCTTGGTGTGCCACTAGAGCCTATATTCACACCAGTTACCGTGGTTTCACTAGTGTAGTCGCCAATACTATAGCTTTTTGTACCTCTAGTTTGCAGTTCGTAGAATTTGTTGTAGTTACCCCTTACGTAAATTTGGCTTTTCTCTGTCGGGAAGAAACTCAATTCGCCCTGTACGCCAATATTTTCTCTATTCAAATCAGAACCTTCTAATTCTAAATTCGAAAGCTTTAATTTCTCAACACCGTTAATCTCGTAAGTATCGTAATCTTTCTGTACCCTATCTTCTCCTCTGTTAGTATTGCTATAATTTACGCCAATTAAGTAAGCAATCTTGTTTTTACGCTCGCCATAGTTAAAAGCACCATCAAAATTTTGTTTACCTAAAAGGAAATTGTTACCAAATGATCCTTTCACTTGAAACTGTTTCATTCCAATTTTAGGCGTTTTAGAAATGATATTTACAGAACCAGAAGTACCATCGGCTTCCATATCTGGAGTAAGTGTTTTGTTCACTTCAATGGCTTCTACCGTTGAAGAAAGGATGCCATTTAAATCGATATCACGAGAGTTGGTTTGTGTAGATGGCAATCTATTTCCATTTAAAGTAACCGAACCCATACTTTGATCTAAACCTCTGATGATGATATTCCTAGGTAAACCATAGCTATAATCCATGGCAATACCCGGAACCCTTTGCATAGCTTCACCTACTGTTGCATCTGGGAAACGTTCAATTTGCTCTTCGGAAAGTACATATTTTACGTTATCCGCATTTTGCATGTTATTTAAGGCCACACTTTCTCCTCTACGAATACCTGTAATGGTGATACCTTTCATATCGTTGCTTTCACTGGTTAATTTTAAATCGGCGTTGTTTGTTTTACCGCCAGCCACATTAACAGTAGTTTCAAAAGCTTTAAAACCAATATAAGTTACTCTTAACACTGCTTTACCAGCGTTCACGTTACTCAAAACGAAGTAACCATTCATATCAGACATTGCCTTTTGATTGGTTCCTTTTACAGTTACAGTTGCATACGGAAGGATCTGATTATTAGCACCATCTTTTACGTAACCCACAATGCTACCTGGTTTTTCTTGAGCCAACGTCTTAGCTTCCACTTTACGTAACACCACCAATAAGCCATTTTCTACAGCTTGAAGATCATGTTTTCTTAGTAACGGTGTAAGGATTGCTCTTGCTGTTTTAACCTGATCACTCACCGAAACTTTAGCTGCTATGATTTCTTTATTGGTATATACAAAGCTTACACCCGTTTTAAGTTCTATCTCTTTAAGTAACTCTGGAAATGAAGTGTCTTTTAAATTGATATCGATCTTTTTATCAAGACCGTATTGTGCTTTAACTACCGCTGCGCTACTTAACGTTAAGCACAAGGTAGACAGCACGCAGAAGATTAAGCTAATTCGCATAAAAATTCCTTTTGGGTTAAATAACCCATTGTTTTTTTTCATAAATTTGTTTGTTACTGATTATTACCGTTAATAATTATTAATAGTTGCCTCAGGTTTGCAGACCATTGGCGATAAGATTTTGAGCCATTTCTGTTCCCGCAGAAGTGGCTTCATTTTTTACTTACATGGCTGCCCTCCTATTATTTCAATTGTTTTACCATGTTCATTAACTTTGATATGAAGTGAGGCGCTTAATGCTGTCAGTATTGTTTTTAGCGATTGATTTGGAAACTTAGCGGTGAGCTTACAACCATCGAAACTTGCGTTATTTAAGTTAAACTCCACATCAAACTTTCTTTCTAGTGTAGCGAATACTTCTTTTGGTGCAGCCTGATCAAATACCAAATCTCCGATGATCCAAGTGGCTACTTCGTCTGCATATATGTTTCCTGTTTCTAGTTTTCCGTTATCACGATGATAAACCAGTCGGTTTCCTGGCAATAGCATAGTAGGTTTACTTAAGCTATCTTCTTTTAATAACACGCCAACTTTTCCTGTTTTAACAGTTACCGAACTCTGCTGACTATCTTGATAAGAACTTACGTTGAAACTGGTACCATAAACAATTGTTTTCAAATTGCCACTTTCCACTACAAAGGGTTGCTTTTCATTGTGAGTAACTTCAAAAAAAGCTTCCCCTGTTAATTGAATAGCTCGAGTTTGCTGAGCATGAAAATCTTTAGGATAGCTGACCTCGCTACCTGCGTTAAGCCAAATAGTAGAGCTATCAGGCAAAGTAACTTTCATCACCTTTCCGTTAAGCGCTTTATGAACCGTGTATACAGTTTCAGTTACATCAGATTTTGATTTTGATAGATAATAAACCGACAGCGAAGTAACAACCGCTAGAGAAGCTGCAATGCCGTACCTGATCATCCCTTTAAAAGATTTACGTTTACTTTGCTCAGCAGCAGGATGAATGATGATGTTTGCTTCTGCTATCTTTTTTGCAGCAGGCAGTAAGCCTGTCCACTTCCAAAGCTGTTCAGCTTCTTCGTAAAATCTTACGTTTTCTTCGCTTGCATTTAGCCACTGATCTAAAAACAGTTTACTTTCTTCTGTTTCTACACCCGTTAGCCGCTTTATAATGTTATTCCAAATTTGATCTTCCATGAACAGATTTCTTACTCTTAAAGACAAGAAACTGTCAGTAAATACGGGTCGGCAAAAGTTAAGTATTCGTTAACTTTCCATCAATTAAATGTTTTGCTTGCGCATGGATAAACTGCATGCTTTTCGAAAGATGATCTTCTACAGTTCTTATAGAGATATTTAGTAATTCGGCAATCTCTGCGTAACTCAACTCCTCAAAACGAAACATTTTAAAGACAAGCTGTCTTTTTGCTGGCAGATTTGAGATTACTTGCTCCAAGAAAAGTAATTTATCATTGGTATCATCGCTATGCTCAAAAGTTTTAGCACCATCAGAAAGGATTTCCAATTCTGAAAAATCTTTAAGCAATACATCGTTTTTACGCTGAGAAAGATAATTTAGACAAGCATTTTTAACCGAACGATATAAGTAAGGTTTGATATAAAGTGGTCGATGTTTTCCATTCCAAAGCCGCAAGAAAGTATCATTAACAACACTTTTCGCGGCTTCCATATCATTTAAATAATAAAAAGCGTAGCTATAAAGCAGTTCGCTGAAGTTCTTAAATAACTCATCGAAGTTTAAAGAACTGTTTTTTTCTACTTCATCAATAAAACTATCTGTTGTTTGCTGAATTTCCATGCCGATGTTGGCACAAACTTCAACATATCCTGTAAACAGAAGATTAAAATCAAGTTAATCTTCGTAATTGATTGTAAACAACAAGCTAATTGATTGAAATTTTCGGAAAAACTTAATGCATTATTCCTTAACAGTTAATAAATTCACTTCAAAACCTTGGTAGCTTAACATTTCTGCATTATGGTGGATAGCTAACGATAGCTGTAGACGTTCAATTAATAATTTAGCCTCATTCATTGCATTATGTAAATCAACTGCACCTCTAATTTCTACACCTCTAGATATTAATTTGAACTTGTTTGGCTGGAATTTATCGATAAAGCGTTGTAGATCTGTATTTATTTCTTTCATGTTTTTCTATGTAATCTATGAACACAAAACAAGAACAAATTGTTTAAGCAATTATTGATTTAGCATTAACAAAATATCATCTTTTATGATTGAAATTTAATACCTACTTAACACAACAATGGTAGCTTTGTAGTGTTAAATATTTGGTTAGTATTTATCATACAGTTTAGGTTAGTTGATACAAAAAGCTCTGGTGGATGCCACAGCTTTTTGTCGTTTATAGGTTACTCATCTTTTTCAGACTTTGACTTGCTAGCAGTTATGATAATTGTATAGGAAAAGAAAGATAGAAGGTAGAACCTTGGTCTGTTTCGCTGTTGAACCATATTTCACCATTTTGTAGCTTTACGAAATCAGCGCATAAAACCAATCCTAACCCTACACCAGGTTCTTTCATTGTTCCTAAAGAACTACTTACTTGAGAAGTAAATATTGAACTTTCTTTTTCAGAAGGGATACCTACCCCAAAATCCTTGATAGAAAGGATCATTCTACCATCTAGCTCTTTAGACTTGATGATAATATCTCCACCTATGTCACTATACTTTACCGCATTAGAAAGTAAGTTTCGCAACACCATTTTAATCATTTCTGTATCCGCAACAAATTGATTGGCAGTAAATTCTTTTTTGATAGTGATATTTTTCTGCGCTGCCAACGGATGTATAGTACACAAAACACTTTCTATCAAGCTATCTACTTCTACATTCATCAACTGAACTTTAGCGCCCTCCAATTGAGATTTAGACCAAGATAAAAGATTGGCTAAAAAATCTGACGTTCCGTTGGTAAGTTCCAATAGTTGCAGCTCTAGCATGTTTCTGTCATTTTCTGTCAACAATTTACAATTTAACATCTCTAGATAACCTTTTATATGGTTTAGTGGCGTACGGAGGTCATGTGAAATGATAGAAAACAAAGGGGTATTCTCTTGATGCAAAATGGCTAACTGCTCTGCTCTTTCGTTTGCAAGGCGTCTTTCTCTATTGAAGCTTTTAAGCACCAACTTGATTAGCAAAAAAGTTAGCGACAGCATGATACCACATATACAAGCAACGTCTACGAAACGTTCTAATTTGCTGTTGTAAACATCTACCACTCCATAAGTGTACTCGTAAGAAAACAAAGCCGCAATTAGTGCAAAATGTATTAGCAAATACAGGTAATGATTTTTTTTATTGATCACTAGAATGATGATCAATATAACGGAAAAGCTAAACAATACCGGTCCATTAATTCCAGAACCTTGGTAATAATTTACAGCTAAAAACACATAGCTGAAAATGGTAAAACCAATTCTCGCCAGCTTAAAACGTCTTTTAAATCTAGATTGATAAAAGAGAAACAGTTGTACAAATAAGGTAATGGTAGTGGCTAAGGCTAGCCCAGGCAATACAACCGCAAAAAGATTATAGAGAATGAAAACAAAAAGAGTGCAAGTAGAGAGAATTCCTACAGCATTGACTAACCTCTCTTCGAGTTTAAACTGATCTCTCGACCCTTTTGACCATTCCCAGAAATCCTTTAAAAGCAAAATCGTTAATTTATATCTACTAAGATAGCCAAAGTAGTGAAATAGAGCTAAAAAAGAAAGTTTTCAATCTAATTTTCTGTCTCAGCTTCAATTTTTTCCTGCGCAAGTTCTAAATCTGCTTCATCTGCTACAGGCTGTTCATTAAGTTGTTCAACCTTTGGATTAAACTGTAGGTTTACACACATCGGAAAATGATCTGAACCGCAACTTTCCATTCTTTTAATTCCTGAAAGGGCAAAATCTGCCGAACAGAAAATATGATCTAACGGAAAACGTAAAAAGAAATATTTAGCATTGAAGCTATTGAAAAAACCTCGTCCTCTTCTTGGATCAAGCAGACCACTAATTTTGCCAAATAGTTCTGTGGTGTAACTCCAAGCTACATCGTTCAAATCGCCCATTACGATTACAGGCAACTTACATTCTTTAGCGCTTTTACCTACCATTAAAATCTCTTTATCTCGCTCTGTAGATCTCGGATTTTCTTGAGGAACTGGCGGCTCTGGATGCAAGCAATAAAGCTTAACCCATTGTCCATTTTTAAGTTGTACATCGACCTCAATAGAAGGGATATCTTCCTTCACCAAATAATTTATGCTTCCGTTTCTCAACGCTAAACGCGAATAGAAAATCATGCCGTAAGTATTTTCTAGTGGCACTTTAAGTTGATGTGGATATTCGGCTGCTATTACATCCATCTGCTGCTCCCACCATTGATTGGTTTCTACCATCAACACTACATCTGGGTTGCACTTTTTGATCAGTTTCAAATAACTTTCGCTCTGCCTGTTATCTTGATATACATTAGCGATGAGCAACGAAATATTTCTATCATCGGCAGGTGCTTTAGCCGTAATGATTTGCTTTTTACCAAATATCGTAAACGGAAAAACCTGATAAACGAGATACAGAAGATTAAGGATGAGCAGTATTAAAACTATATGCTTGAGGGTATCTGTCGGAAAATAAACTAGGTTCAGCACTAAAAGCACCAAATTCAATACTAATTTCTGAAGTCGTGGATACTCAAAGACCCTGAAAATCCAGAAATCATGACGTATTAATGGAATTAAAGTAAAGAGTACTACCGTGATAGATAGATAAAAAAGCACTTGCTGCATAGCTAATTACTTGCGAAATGCTGAAATGATCTTTTTGACTATCGTTACCAAAACCACTACAATTAAACCAGCAACTATTCCGATACCAAACTCGGTAATTATTGCTGGTATTGCCGGAAACAAACCATGTAGAAAACCAACATTATGTACAAAAATGCCACCAGCAACCAATATCAAAGCAATGGTACCTACTACACTTAATCCTTTAATTACAATTGGTAAGGCTTTCACCAAAAAAGTTCCTAATGCAAATAAAAAGCCTTTTTCGCCCGAGTGTTTAATTAAACGGTAACCTGCATCGTCCATACGAACAATTAAAGCTACAATACCATAAACACCTATCGTAGCAACAATGGCTACTACCGAAACCGTTAGTATTTGAACGGACATTGCTTTGTCTAATACAGAGCCCAAAGCAATGATTACAATTTCTACTGATAAAATAAAATCAGTAGTTATTGCCGATTTCACTTTTGCCTTTTCAGCAACTGCGGCATCTTCAATAACTTCTGACGCAGCCTCATGATCATCTTTATGTTTATGAAAGAAATACTCAATTACTTTTTCCACACCTTCGTAAGCTAAAAAAGCACCACCCAAAACCAAAATTACTACGATGGCAATTGGGAAAAATGCATTAAGCACTAAAGCTAATGGAACAATAATGAGCTTGTTTAGAAAAGAACCTTTAGTAATGGCCCATAAAACTGGGATTTCTCTTGAAGAAAGGAAACCAGTCGCTTTTTCTGCATTTACAGCTAAATCATCGCCTAAAATACCAGCAGTTTTTTTAGTTGCCACTTTCGCCGCAACCGCTACATCATCCATTAACGCTGCAATATCATCTAAAACTGCAAAAATACCAGAGGCCATATCTTTCTAATTATTAAGGCTGCAAAATAGAAAATAGCCGGTCATCCTGCAAGTACGTTTAAGAAATTTAATATTGGATTATTTCCGCAATTCTATACCAAGCGAATAATTGATATTTTACTACCAATGTGAATTACAAACAGGCAAATAATAAGCACTAAATATAGGCTGTTATAATTTTTATAGCTTTAACCATACAAAAGCAAATGAGGTAACTACATATGTTAAAGCGAACACTTTTATTATTATTTACGACAATCATCTACAGTCAAACTTTTGCGCAAAAGGCTAAGGTAACCGCTAAACTTAATTTTACTGGCACAATTGGCAATTATCCGATAGAGATGTCGCTACAGCTAAACAATTACTCCGACAGCGTCTCGGGAACTTATTATTACATTAAAAGCGGTAAAGAAAACTATATCTATCTTTCTGGAACTTTAAAAGATGGCGACTTGGTACTTACTGAAAGTACCTATAATGTTAAAAAACGCAAATTTGAAGATACAGGGTATTTTAGATTAGCCTATGTTGGCCAAACCATATTAAATGGAAGCTGGCAAAAGGATCGAAAAACCGCTGATCCGGCAAAAACGCTCACAACCAAATTAAAAAGTAGAGAACTATTGGATAGTTTCAACCCTTTGGGTTTTGATTTCATCATGTCGAAAAACAAAGCTAACTATGAAAATATTACCGAAAATGCGGCCAGATATTTTACATTACTGTCGCTGCGTATCAATGTAAATAAAAGTTCGAGATGGATTTTGAGCGATTTTGACAAATACGATTTGGTAAAAGATGAAGTAGAACTGGAAGATGTAAACTTCGATGGTTATCTAGATATCAAGGTTCCTATCTATTTTCCCGACATGGCTAAAAATGACTATAGCTATGTGTATTTCATTCATGATACTAAAACTAAAGGTTTCCGGAAAAGTGAACGATTAAACGAATTAGGTGTGGTTTCTTTTGATCCAGTAAAAAAAGAAGTAGAAAAAATGGATGCCGATGGCAGTGGAAATGAAGGAACAGCATATTATAAATGGTTCAATGGAAAGTTATTGATCACTAAAGAAATTAGAGTTTATGAAGACGACACCTATGTTCATTATGATGAATACAAGATTGAAAATGGGAAATCGGTAAAAGCAAAAAGCTACAAAAAGAAAGGATAGATCATGGGAAATCAAACATCAACTACTAAAACAACAATTAGATACACGCTTTTAATCATGATTTTAGCCATTATAACTTCTTGCCAAAGTGGCGACCAGCGTAAATATGTTTACACGGAAGAAGAAACCAAGCAATTTTTAGAAACCATTTCAAAGAATGCAAAAGCTAGCATTACCGATTTAACAGAAAGGCATAGACAGCCTGCGGATGAGTTTGGAATTTTGACCCACTATCCCCTTTCTGAAAGTAAATTGAAAGAATACAATGACAATGGGGGTACCATCGTCAATAAAGATGATGACATATCTGACTTTGCAACCTACACTTACAAATCATACGATTTAACTAACGAAAAAGGCGAAAAGCTACAGTTTGTAGATAACGGAAGGGCAGTTTATTTGCAAGAGTATGCGCTATGGGAGTACGATAATGCGTTAAGTCAAAATCTGGGTATTAGTATCAAATTAGACCGAAAGTTTAAAACGCTCAAAGGATCAATTACGATCGAATTTGAAATGCCTAAAAACGTAACAAAAGAAGTTAAAATACCAGTTGCTATATCAATAGACGATAAATTAACCGAATAGTGAAACAACGGAAGTTATTAAGTCAGCGGCACCCCATACTCTACTTTTTGGCGGTTTGGGCAAGGCGTTTAAAGCGTATTGCCGAATGGTATCTGGACGGTAAGCAGTATGCAAAAACAAGAACTGCTGACAAACTTTCTAACCGAATAAAAAAACATCAATCAGTTTTACTGAAGAAACTAGGTGACAATAATGCGCAACTGCAGATCAATAAAGTAACCAACCTAAAAATAGCAGCAAAAAAAATAGATGGAATTTTAATTAAACCTGGCGAAACATTCTCTTTCTGTAAATTGGTTGGTTTGCCCACTAAACGTAAAGGCTACCTACCAGGAATGGAATTGTCTTTTGGCGAAGCTAGGGCGGGTATTGGTGGCGGCATTTGTCAAATTTCTAACTTGATACATTGGTTAGTTATCCATAGTCCTTTAACGGTTACAGAACGCTACCACCATTCTTTTGATCCTTTTCCAGATGATGGACGGGTGTTACCTTTTGGCAGCGGCGCCACCGTTTTCTACAATTACAGAGATTACCAATTTACCAACAACACCGCATACACGTTTCAAGTTAATCTTTGGTTTACCGACAAGTGCTTAGAGGGCGAATTGCGGATTAACCAAGAGTTAGATTACGGTTATCATGTAATTGAGAAAGATCATCAGTTCTTGAAGATCGAAAATCAGTTTTACCGGAAAAATGAAATTTGGAGAGAGAAATTCTTGAAGTTTGAAGGAGGTAAAATAGTAGCAACCGAATTGCTAACCAAAAATTTCGCAAGGGTAACTTACCAACCAGAAAGTTATATCGAACAATAATATTTCAGTCTAATCGATCTTATCTAATTTCGATTAGACTGAAATCTCCTCATCTTGATAAACGCATTAATCAAGGTTATCTAAATCGCTATCTAAAGCAATCCGTAAAGACCATCTTTTGGATATAAAAAGAATGGCTTGGTTGTTTCATTCGATGATTTATTTTCTTTTAAGGATGTAACGGGCTGTGTTGACGAATTAGAAAGTTGAGGTAATGTACTTACCGGCGCATCTTGCTGTAATTTAGACACATTTGTATCTGCTGAGTTCTTCGACATTTTAAGAAAAATTAATGATTTAATGGAAGCTTTAGCGGACTTTCCGGTTTCCCATCTTCCATCCGTCCGCCTGTTCCAATTTTACAACACACTTCATTATTTTTTGTTTTGATGTTGTGCAAATTATTAGAAAACATTTGTTGCCATGTATTGTTAATCCGTGGCAAATGCTCGTAGAGACAGCATTTTCAAATATTAAGAAAACACTTAGAAACATAATATCAAAATCTAAACAGCACCAATGGAAAACTTTACAATGCTACAGTACTTTGAATGGTATTACCCGGCAGATGGCAGCTTATGGAAAAAATTAGCTACCGATGCAGTCAATTTGAAAGACAAGGGATTTGATAGCATTTGGCTTCCACCTGCGCACAAAGGTATGGATGGCGCTAACTCCATAGGTTATGACTCTTATGATTTATATGACCTTGGAGAATTTGATCAAAAAGGAAGTGTGAGAACAAAATACGGCACTAAAGAAGAACTCATAGAAGCCATTAAAAGCGCTCAAAAAGCGGGATTACAAGTTTACGTAGATATTGTACTTAACCATTTGGGCGGCGCTGACGAAGCTGAAACCGTTACCGTAAGAAAGGTGAACCCACAGAACAGAAATGAATTTATCTCAGAACCTTTTGAGATCGATGCTTTTACCCGTTTTACTTATCCTGGTAGAAATGGCAAATATTCTGAGTTTAAATGGGACTTTCAATGTTTTAGTGGCGTAGATTACGATCATAGAACTGGGGAAACGGCATTGTACAGCATACAGAACCAATATGGTGATGGCTGGGAAGAGGTATTGGACCAAGAAAATGGCAACTACGATTATCTAATGCTTTCTGATATAGATTTTAGAAATCCTGCCGTAAGAGAAGAACTTAAAGCTTGGGGTGTATGGATGTATGAAACTTTAGGTTTTGATGGCTTCCGCTTAGATGCGATTAAACACATGCCTGCAGATTTTTATAATGAATGGCTAGATCATATTAGAGCAGCCACCCAAAAGGAATTATTTACCGTAGGCGAATACTGGGCACCAAATGATCTAAACTCTTTGCTAACCTACGCCGAACTTACCGAAGCAAGAATGTCATTGTTTGATACCTGTTTGCAAGCCAATTTTTCTCAAGCTTCGAAAATGGGAAACAACTACAATTTAAGTGAAATTTTTAACGATACGCTTGTAGTTACTAGACCAGGGCTAGCTGTTACTTTTGTAGAAAATCACGATACCCAACCACTGCAATCGTTAGAGCAGGTGGTAGAACCTTGGTTTAGAGCGCATGCTTATGCCATGATTTTATTGAGAGAAGCTGGCTACCCTTGCGTATTCTATACAGATCTTTACAGCTCAACCTATACGGATAAAGGTACTGATGGACAAGATCACGAAGTTACCATTGGGCACTTGCCGCAATTGGAAGCATTGTTACAAGCTAGGAAACACCAAGCTTATGGTTTACAACGAGATTACCTCGATCACCCTAACTGTATTGGCTGGACCCGAGAGGGAATGGAAGAAAAGGAAAATTCGGGCTTGGCCGTTGTGCTTTCTAATGGAGAGGAAGGTTATAAACGCATGGAAATGGGAATTAATCATGCTGGCAGAAAAATGATTGATGCACTTGGACATACTCAACAAGAAATTACAATAGAACAAGATGGTTGGGCAGAATTTAGATGTGAAGCTGGTTCAGTTTCCGTTTGGATTTTTGCATGATGCTAACCAAACAGGCAGGTTAGGCATTAATATAGTTTGCGTTAGGGATAGAAGCGATATCCTTTTTTGTGACAAACATATTGATTTTTATTCAGCACATAATACAAAAAAGATTTAGCGGATAGCCCGACCCTTGCGGAGCTTGGGGAACGCCCCAAATTATAGAAAGATTAAATTTTAGCTAAAAAAGCCCGCTACACTAGGCAGCGGGCATAAGATTGACGTTAACTTACAAATATCGTAGGGGTAAACCGCTGTTGCTAATCCTTACTTTTTCATAGGTAGGTGTAGGGGCTGAAACAACGAGAATAATTCAAAACTCCTTTATATTTGCTATAATAGTTAAATACATTAATCCTTTTAAATCACTGTATTAAAACCAACTCTAACAAAGATACACAAAGTCACCAAATAGTGATATTAAAAAAATATTATTTTTGTGCTAAACCAGCAATCAACCATTTATATCATGGAAAAAAGTGCCGTTATTACTCCAGAAAGAAATAGAGAAAAGAGCAAACAGCGCTTTTTAGATGCCGTAGGCAAAATCTTAAAAACTAAAGGTTATGCGGCCTTAAAAGTTAACGATATTGCAGCTACAGCTGGTTTAGATAAAAAATTGATCTATAAATACTTTGGCGGAACGGAACAGTTATTGGATGCATACATCAGTTCTCAGGATTTTTGGAGTAACGTAAAAGGAGAAAAAGTGCCACAGGTAATTAACGATGGCGGAAAAAATTTCTTAACAGATATGTTCCTAGAACAGTTCGACTATGTATATACTAATAAAGAGTTTCAAAAAGTGCTCTTATGGCGCTTATCTCAGCAACGTAATTCGTTAAAAAAACTAGCCGAAGACCAAGAAGCAAATGGAGAAATTATTCTTCAAAACATTATAGATCCTTTTTTTGGAGAAAAATCGGAAGACCTAAGAGCTGTAGCAGCAATTTTAGTGGCTGGTATTTACTACCTAAATCTAAGTACAACCTATAATGGCAATATTTTTTGTGGCCTGGATATTAAGAGCGATCACGGTAGAGAAAAAATCAAACATGCCATATCTTTTATAGTAGACCAAACTTATGAAAACCTATAGATAGGTTGAATTTTGATTTCATAAGCACAAACCAAAAAACTAAAAATCTTATCAACAACTTATCTTTTTGCTAATATTTTTATTATTTTTACTAAATATTTTAGTAAAAAGAAATGCAACAGCCCCTTAAAAAAATCATTATCGAACGCCTCCAACGTGAAATTCTCGATTTAGAGGGTTTTAAAGCAAAGGCTCAACACACTCAATCTAAATTAGGTTTAAGAATTTTAGAGGATAATTTCCCTAACCAAACCTTCCCTACCGGAACTATTCATGAGTTTATAAGTGAAAGACCAGAACATACCGCTTGTACAAGTGCCTTTATTAGCGGAGTACTTACCAGATTGAACAATCAAAATGGCGTTTATATATGGATTGGTAAACAAAAACAATTATTTCCAGTTGGTTTAAGGAAGTTTGGCATCCAACCGCATCAAATTATTTTCATTAACCTGGTAAAACAGAAAGATATTCTTTGGGCAACTGAAGAAGCTTTAAAATGCAAAAGTTTAAGTGGTGTAATTAGCGAATTGGAAGAGATTACCTTTGCCCAATCGCAACGTTTACAGCTTACTGTAGAAAAAAGTAAGGTAACTGGATTTATTTTACGTACCCAAACCGAACGTATCAATGCCACTGCTTGTGCTGCCAGATGGCAAATTAAACCTTTAGCTAGTGAAAACGAAGGCAGTTTACCAGGTGTAGGATTTGCTAAATGGCAGGTAGATTTACTAAAGGTGCGCAACGGCAATACAGCAAGTTGTGTTATCACCTATCATCATGGTCAATTAGCTATTGTGGAAACTGCAAACACCTATCCTTTAACCCATCAAGCTATTGGATCATGAACAAAAGGTATGCAGCTATATGGTTCCCCTATTTGCTTACCGACCAAATGGCCTTGAAGCAAAAAGAATTACTAGGACAGGCTTACGCTTTAATTGCACAAGAGCGCAACAAGCAAATGATTGTAAATGTTAGTCGAGAGGCAAACAAACAGGGTTTACGACCTAATATGTCTTTAGCTGACGCTAGAATAACACTGCCTTCTTTACTGACCTTTAAATTTCATCCTCAAAAAGAACAAAAATTGCTCAAAGCCATGGCCGAGTGGTTTATCTGCTTCACTCCACATGTGGCTGTTAATTCTCCAGATGGATTATTTTTAGACATTACAGGCTGCACTGCATGGAAAAGCGAAGAACAACATGTAGAAGAAATAAAAGCTCATTTTGCGGGAAAATACCATGTAAAAATTGGCATAGCCGATACTTTGGGTGCAGCTTGGGCCATAGCGCACTATACTAAAGGGCAAATAGCTAAACCGAATGAGCAGCTACAACACTTACTAAATTTACCTCCAAAGGCTTTACGATTGGAAGAAAGTATTTTACAACGTTTGGCTAAACTGGGTTTTCATCACATTGATAGTTTCATACACATTGCCCCTTCTACCCTCCGCAGACGATTTGGAGACGAAATTAATTTACGAATTGGACAAGCCTTGGGCTATAAACCAGAAGCTTTTGAACCTATCAAAGAGCCTAATCCTTACGAAGAAAGATTGCATTGCTTGGAACCTATTCAAACGGCAAAAGGAATTGAAATTGCTATCGAAAACCTACTAGAAAAACTATGCAATAGGTTACAAAAAGATGATGTTGGTGTTAGAAATGCGAAGTTAAGTGCTTTTCGTTTAGATGGTAAATTACAACAAATCAGTATTGGCACCAACCAGCCTTCCATTCATATCAAGCACCTTTTTAAATTGTTCGAGCTTAAAATCAAACAAATTGAGCCCGATTTGGGCATCGAACTTTTTATCATGGAAATCACCAAAGTAGAAGAACTACCTAAACAGCAAGAAACCTTTTGGCAGGTACATAACCAAACTGATCTGGGAGAAATTGCAGAACTGTTAGATAGGATTAGTATTAAAGCAGGTAAAAACGCCATCAGGCGATATGTACCACAAGAGCACCATTGGCCTGAGAATAGCATAAGAACAGCGACTGACCTCAAAGAACAACCCGAAACGGAATGGCCTACGCATAAGCCTCGTCCAACGGTGTTGCTCAACCAGCCAGAGCTCATCCAAGTGACTGCACCTATTCCAGATTATCCACCAATGAACTTTACCTACAAGGGCGAGATACACCGGATCACCAAAGCTGATGGACCAGAAAGACTTGAACAGGAATGGTGGTTGAGCGACGGAAAACATCGAGATTACTATTATGTGGAAGATGACAAAGGGCAGCGCTATTGGCTATTTAGATCTGGGCATTACGACAGTAAAATTGCCGCACAATGGTTTATTCATGGTTTTTTCGCTTAGATAAAAGTAGTTAAGTCCATAGTTGACGGTTAATTGTCATGACGATTACACCTCCACATCGCTTTATCAATGAACTATTAACCATTATCTACTAACTATTTTAAACATGACCTATATAGAACTTCAAACTACCAGCAATTTCAGTTTTTTACGCGGCGCATCTCATCCCGAAGAACTGGTAGCCAAAGCAATTGAATTGGGTTCTCCTAAAATTGCCATTACCGATAGGAATAGTTTGGCAGGCATTGTTCGTGCACATGTGGCTACAAGAAAGCATAATATCAGGCTCATCCCAGCTTGTAGGTTAGATTTATTGGATGGTCCATCCTTATTAGCTTATCCGATCAATAAAAACGGCTATAGTAATTTATCAGCTTTGCTAAGCTTAGGTAATAGCAGGGCCGAAAAAGGTCAGTGTCATTTATATCAAAAAGATGTTTGGGCACATCAAATGGATATTCTTTTCATTGCTATCGCCCCCACTTCTTTAAATGACAACTTTGATTTTAAAGAAGATTTTAAGACACATTTACAACATTACAAAAAGGCTTTAGGCAATAGTCTTTATCTATTCATTAATCGAACTTACACCGGATTGGACCAAAAAAGAATGTTTCGGTTGGCTCAGCTGAGTGAAAAATTCAACATTCCTTTGGCAGCTACTAATGATGTACATTACCACGATAAAGAACGGCGACAACTACAGGATATCCTTACCTGTGTGAGAGAAAAATGCACCATCCATAACGCAGGCTACAAACTACATGAAAATGCAGAACGACATTTAAAACCGGTGGAAGAAATGTATCGTTTGTTTAGGCAATATCCGCAAGCTATTGAAAACACCATCCAAATTGCTGAGCAATGCCAATTTTCTTTGGATGAATTGAAATATGTTTACCCTGAAGAATTGACCAGCGAAGGTAGAACACCGCAAGAGGAATTAACCTATTTAGCTTGGAAAGGTGCAGAAGAAAGATTTCCTGATGGCATTCCCGAAAAGGTCATCAACTCTATTAATTACGAGCTGGAATTTGTAGGCCGCAAAAACTATGCTTCCTACTTTTTAACGGTTTTCGATTTTGTTCGTTTTGCTCGTAGCAAAAAAATTCTTTGTCAAGGTAGAGGCTCTGCAGCAAATTCTGTAATTTGTTATTGCTTGGGCATTACTTCGGTAAACCCTATGGAAATCAACCTACTTTTTGCCCGTTTCATGTCTGATGCCCGCAACGAGCCGCCCGATATCGACGTGGATTTTGAGCACGAACGCCGGGAGGAAGTGATGCAATACATCTATGACAAATACGGCAGAGACCGAGCTGCCATTGTAGCTACGGTTACGCAATTGCATAGCAAAGGTGCCATTAGAGATGTGGGTAAAGCAATGGGTCTGTCAGTAGATACGCTCAATATTTTATCGGCAACGGTAAGCAGTCATTACGAAGAAGGCTTCGACAGAGAAAGATTGATTGCTCATGGGCTAAATCCTGATGAACCTTTGCTCAAAAAGACTTTGGAACTTACTGCTCAAATGATTGGTTTTCCGAGGCAGTTGGGTCAGCATACGGGTGGTTTCATCATTACCCAAGGCAAACTCACCGATTTATGCCCTACCCTAAATGCTCGTATGGAAAACCGTACTTGCATAGAATGGAATAAAGATGATATTGAGGCTCTAGGCTTTTTAAAAGTGGATGTATTAGCGCTCGGGATGTTGACCTGTATTCGTAAAGCTTTCACCTTAGCTAAAAATCATTACCATGAGGATTATACTTTAGCCAACGTACCTCAAGAAGATCCAAAAGTATATGAAATGATTAGCAATGCTGATACTTTGGGCGTTTTCCAAATTGAAAGTCGTGCTCAGATGTCTATGCTACCTCGCTTAAAACCTAAAACGTTTTACGATTTAGTGATTGAAGTAGCTATTGTTCGCCCTGGGCCAATACAAGGAAATATGGTTCATCCTTATTTAAAAAGGAGAAATGGAGAAGAAATACCGTATTTTCCAAAAGATGAGCTTAAGGATATTTTAGGAAAAACTTATGGCGTACCACTTTTTCAAGAGCAAGCTATGGAGGTTGCCATTGTTGCCGCTGGATTTACACCAACAGAGGCTGATGAATTGCGGAGAAGCATGGCCACTTTTAAAGCTGTAGGCAAAGTAACAGATTTCAAGAAAAAACTGTTAGAAGGTATGGACAAAAGAGGATACGAACCAGAATTTGCACTACGTCTATTTAAACAAATCGAAGGTTTTGGTGGCTATGGTTTCCCGGAAAGTCACGCTGCTAGTTTTGCTTTACTAGTTTACATTTCTAGTTACATCAAATGTTTTTACCCCGATGTCTTTGCCGTTGCTTTGCTCAATAGCCTACCTATGGGATTTTACCAACCTGCACAAATTGTGATAGACGCACAAAACCACGGTGTAACAGTTTTGCCTGTAGACATTAACCATTCTGAATGGGACAACACACTAGAAGACAAGGTTGGTGAGTTTTTTGCCGTAAGGTTAGGTTTCAGACAAGCAAAAGGTTTATCCGAAGAAGAAATGAATACCATTGTTAAACATCGTCAATTAGGATACACCAACCTGAGTAGCTTACGCGATATCGGCATTGCCCAAACTACCTTAGAAAAATTGGCCGATGCCGATGCTTTTCGATCAATGGGCATGGATAGAAGAACTGCACTTTGGGAAATCAGCGCTTTACATGATCGACCAATTGCACTATTTGAAGGCAAAGCAGATAACAGTAAGTACGAAGTGCAAATTGAATTGCCGCTGATGCCAAAATCAGAACATGTGGTACACGATTATGCACACACTGGACTATCTCTGAAAGCACATCCAGTGAGTTTTATACGCGAACAATTAAGCGCTATGCATATTAGCAGTACAAAAGTAGCCAATGAATTAACAGATGGAGCAATGGTAAAAGTAGCAGGGCTGATTTTGGTTCGTCAACGACCAGGAACCGCCAGTGGAATTTGTTTCATCACTATTGAAGACGAAACTGGAATTGCCAATTTAGTAGTCTATCAAAGATTGTTCAACACTTTCAGAAAAGAGATTTTAGGTTCTAAATTATTAATGGTGGAGGGCAAAGTACAACGTGAAGGACAAGTAGTCCATATCGTTATGCAACGTTGTTACAACTACAATGGTTTACTTCATCAGCTTCATGGCGCAAAAACAAGGAACATCCCTCCTACTATGGGCGAAAAGGCTTTTCATGATGGCAGAAACTTTAAGTAGGTTTAAAGCAGAAAGCTCAAAGCGGAAGGCTCAAAACAGACCTAAATATAATTTGCACAAGCCTTAACTAAGAACGTCATCCTCGTGTAGACGAGGATCTTAATGCGGTATAAAGCTACCCGCTTTAAGATTCCAGAATAAATCTGGAATGACGAGCTATGAAAGGACAAGATATCTGCGAACCATTTTTGTGACCCAAATCACAGGTATAAGCACTCATTGTTTCGGAATTTTGCATAAAGATTTTGATAATAACAATGAAAAAGATATTTGTAATTAACGGCGGACAACACTTCGCTCATTCTGGCGGAAAATTTAATAAAACCGTTAGCAACTGGGATAAAGATTTTTTCACCCTCGAGAACGGATTTAAATTAAAATATACAGACATCAACGAAGACTACAATCTAGCAGAGGAAGTAGAAAAATTTGTTTGGGCCGATGTAATAATTTACCATACACCGGTTTGGTGGTTTGGTTTACCTTATAAATTCAAGCAGTACTTAGATACCGTTTTCACCGCAGGCCACAGAAAAGGAATTTATTACAGCGATGGCCGCAAACTAGAAAACCCTGAAATTAACTACGGTACTGGAGGTTCTTTGCATGGTCGCAATTACATGCTTACTACCACTTGGAATGCTCCCGAAACTGCTTTTACTTTACCAGACGAGTTTTTCAACGAGACTAGCGTGGATGACGGTGTGATGTTTGGTTTCCATAGAATGAACGCATTTACTGGCATGAAAAAGCTAGATGGCTTTCATTTCCACGACTTAGAAAAGAACGCTACCCCTGAACGTATTGAAAACTATGAAAGGGCTTATAAAAACCACTTAGAACAAACTTTTAGCGAAACATTAGCAATTACAGAAATACAATGAAAACAATAATTTCCAATCTGATATTATTAATCGCGTTTACTGGATTTATTTCAGCAAATGCTCAACAAAGCAGGAAAATGAAAAAGAAAATATTATTTGTGGTAACCAGCCACGATAAAAAAGGCAATACTAACGAAAAAACTGGCTATTATTTAGGCGAGGTTTCACATCCTTGGGAAGTTCTAGTGGAAGCTGGCTACGAAATTGATTTTGTAAGCCCGAAAGGCGGCAACCCGCCAGTAGATGGATTTGATTTGAACGACCCAGTTAACAAGATGTTTTGGGAAGACAAACACTATCATCAAAAAATAACCAATAGTTTAAAACCTAGCGAAGTTAAACCTCAGGATTATGTGGCTATTTTCTATGCCGGTGGTCATGGAGCGATGTGGGACTTACCCAACAACACCGAACTAACCAATATCGCTAGCAAAATATATGAGCAAAACGGAATAGTTTCTGCAGTTTGTCACGGTCCAGCAGGTTTGCTTAATATTAAGTTGAGCAACGGCAAATATTTAATCGCTGGCAAGAAAGTGAATGGCTTCTCTAACGAAGAAGAAGAATTAGTAAAATTAACTCAGATAGTTCCTTTCCTATTAGAAAACCAGATGAAAGACCGTGGCGGAGTTTATGAAAAATCAGCTCCTTGGCAAAATCATGTTACAGTTGATGGCAGATTAATTACCGGACAAAATCCGCAGTCAGCTAAGGCAGTGGGTGAAGCAATTAAGAAAGCGTTGGCAAATTAGTTATTTAGCCAGCTATTTGTAGAGGATAGACCCTGAAATAAATTCAGGGTGACGCAAAGCATAAACTGCCATGCTGAATTTATTTTACTTCCTAGTTTTTCGTTTCACTGCAATTCAGCATCTGCTTATTAGTAAGCTTAAAAGCATATTTCATTTCGTATTTTTACCGAATGGAATATGCTTCTTTTTTACGCCAACATATCGAACAGATTGTTCCACTTAACGATGAGGAATTTAAGCTAGTAGAAAACTATTTTAAACCTAAGGAAGTGGTAAAGAAAGAATACTTGATCAAGGCCGGCCAAAAAGTCATTTCCGAGTTTTTAGTAGTAAATGGGCTGCTAAAAGCATTTTTATTTGACGAAAAAGGAAAAGAGCACATCATTCAATTTGCCATGGAGAACTGGTGGATTTCCGATTATCCAGCTTATGCCAAACAGCATACAGGTGAAATGTGTGTACAAGCTTTAGAAAATTGCTTCGTATTAGAGTTAAGCTTAGAAAACAAAAATCAGCTTTGTGAAAAACTCCCTAAAATGTACCGCTTTTTCGGGCAAAAATCATTTGGCGGCTTTGTAGCACAGCAAAAACGAGTACTCTCTATGATGAAAAACTCTCCTAAAGAAAAATACGAATTGCTATTAGAACAGTACCCTCAACTATTTCAAAGAGTATCTAAGACTATGATTGCTCATTTTTTAGGCGTATCGAGAGAAACGCTGAGCAGACTACACAAAAAATAATTGTTCGGTATTAGAAATTGATGGTACTGAACACTTCTAATTTAGGATTTCAATTTTTTCTTAAACAAATCTACAGTTCGTTGCCATGCCAAGTTAGCCGCTGCTTCATTATATCTGGTAGGCGAAGTATCATTGTTAAAGGCATGATTTACGCCTTCATAAATATATAATTGATAATCGATACGATTTGTTTTTAATGCCTCCTCATACACTGGTATACCTGCATTGATACGCTCGTCTAAACCTCCGTAATGCAATAATAAACTTGCTTTGATTTTAGGCACATCTTCCACTTTTGCCTGAGAACCATAATATGCTACTGCTGCATTTAAAAGCGGGTCGGCTACCGCTAACTTATTTGCCATTGCACCACCCCAACAGAAACCCACAACACCAGTTTTACCATTACCCAACGGGTGCGCTCTTAAAAATTCTAATGCCTTTAAATAGTTTTGCAGATTTTTATCTGCGTCTAGTTTGCTAATCAATTCCCTGCCTTTGTTTTCGTCTTTTGGAGTGCCACCAAGAGACGAAAGTGCATCAACACCTAACGCTACAAAGCCTGCTAAGGCAACCCGCTTAGTTACATCTTTAATATGTGGGGTTAAGCCTCTATTTTCGTGTATAACTACTACTGTTCCTAATTTCTTTTTATTTCCTTTTGGCATGGCAAACAGACCTTGCATCTCCCCTTCTGCTCCGGGAAAAGTTATTTCTTCACTATGTATTTCATCTGCACCTACTGTTGCAGCTGCCGCATAGTTACTTTCTAAACTTGGCAAAATAGTTAAGGCCAATGCGGAGCTGCCAGTTAAAATAGCCAATTTTTTCATAAAATCTTTACGGCTAGTCTGGCTGTGGGTGTACGAATCGTACAGGTTGATAATTTCCTGATCCATGGTTTTGAATTAAGGTTTCATGTAAGGTAGTTAAAAACAAAAAAATCCCCAAGCGAATGCTTGGGGATTTTCTTTTGTCATATTATGAATTAGAATTTGTATCTAACTCCAAATTGCATGTAGTAAGTAGAAGAAATAGTTTCTGAAGTACCAAAACTTTCTCTAATGATATCAGAACCACCACTAGCTAAACGGAAAGTTGGTTTAGTAGTAGCGCTAATAGAACTAACATTTCTAGGAATAAGGATGTTTGCATTTCTTGCAAATTTAACTGTTCCCCAGTCGCTATTTAACAAGTTTCCGAAATTGAAGATGTCAGCTGTAAACTCAAATGAGTTTTTAGTTTTACCAATATTTCTGAAAACCTCTTGAGTAATTCTAACGTCGAATTGGTTTCTCCATGGCAACTTAGCCCCACTACGTTCAGCATATTGTCCTTTTCTACTTTTCAAATAAGGATCTTGGTCAATAAAAGCCATAAATAAATCAGCTTGCTCAGTACCGCTATATGCTCTAGCATATCCATTTGTTCCAGCTGGAATAGCCTCGAAAGTTAATTCAGAAGCGCTATTCGGAACATAAATCAAGTCATTATTTTGTCCATCTCTATTAAAGTCAGCGCTATAAACGTATGAGTAACGTCCAGCAATTGCACCTTCATAAAATACAGAGATCGAAGTAGCTAAATTTTGCAACCATTCTTTTCTGTATGACAAACTACCAATGATACGGTTAGGGCTTAAGTTATTTGAATAACTTAAATTTGCAATATTTGAGTTACCTACAGTTTGAGGAATTGACCATAAGTTTAATAATTGGTCACCGCTTTGATCACCATAGTTTCTTTGATCAGCTTTTGTATAAGCAACCATAGCTGACAAACCATTACTAAATTGCTTGCTTAATTGAGCAGTAGCCATCCAATTGTAACCACCATCGATATTTCTCATTTTAGCAACATTTAATGCAGAAGTACCTGTTGCGCTTGGAATACCTGCACTAGTCATATTCACTGCTTGTCTACCATTAACCGAATTTGGATAGAATAATCTTTGATCTGCGTATCCAGTTACTGTAATTGTAGGATCTTTTAAGTTTACGTTTTGTCCGTATACTGCATTTAAGTCTTTCGAATAAATACCTTCTAAAGTACCAACCACGCCAAATGGTAATTTCACATCTATACCTAAGCTAGATTTCCAAACTTGTGGGAATTTGATGTCTTTAGAAATTGAACTAATCGTTCCTGGAATACTAGAACCAGCTGCAGGAGCTGCACTTTGTAAGTTAGGAGCAATACTTGGATTAAAGAAAGGTGTATTAGCACCACTATATACTTGAGTATATTGTAACATACCAGCATCACCCGACTGAGATACAAGCCATACAAATGGAATACGACCTGTGAAAATACCAGAACCACCACGGATTTGAACCGATCTATCTCCTTTTACATCCCAGTTAAATCCAAATCTTGGAGAAAACATCATTCTGCTTTCTGGTAACTCGCCTGTATCAACTTTTTCGCCATTAGCAAAAGTTTGTGCCGCAACTAACGGATGTGTTTTGATCTCTGTTACGTCAGGATAAGTTGCTTGTTCTACACGCAAACCTAAAGTAACTTTGAATCTATCAGATACAGTCCACTCATCTTGGATATAACCAGAATATTGAGCAAACTTGAAGCTAGGGAATGCTTGAGAACCATCAGCAGTTAAAGGATAGGTAACTGTATATTGTAATGGTCTAGCATTATTTTTGAAGTCATTCCAAGAAGCAAAAGTATAAAAACCAGTTCCAAAACGTTGGAAACCATTTTTAGTCGTACTAAATTCAGCTTGAGCACCCAAAGTCACATTATGTCTACCTAAAGAGAATAATAATTCGTCACTATAAGTGTAGGTCTTAACATCTCTTAAGTTTCCGTAAGAAAATGGCTCATATCCAAAAGTAGTTAATACTTTACCAGCGCTTGAACTTGATTGTGTACCATCTAAAATATCTACTAAAGGAAAATCACCTCCCTCTACAGTTCTAGGATCGTTTTGGTGAGAAATAGTAAATCTAGCTACGTTAGAAACTTTATTGCTGATTTTTGAGTTTAACTCAGCAACTGCTGAATATAAATTAGCTGCTTGATAATAATTAGAGTTAGCAAAGTTTAAACCAGCATCTTGGTTAGAACCAGACCTTTGGTTGCCATAACTTAAAACACCAGTTACACCTGAGCCAGTTACAGAAGTACTTGCATTTGAAGGAGACTTGCTTTCTACTTGGTTATAACGTACACTGAATTTGTGATTTTGGTTAATGTTCCAATCTAACCTAAAAAACATCTTCTCATTATCACTTACGTTTGGATAACCTTGGTAAACACCTGGATCATAGTTATAAGTACCTCTCAAATAAGAACGAATTTCGTCCATCAATGAAGCTGTTACTGGAGCTACGTTTGAGAAACTGTTATAAGGACGCTCTGGAGTAGCAGCAATTCTATTATTTCCAGGTTGCGTAGTTACCTTCTTTTCATAGTTAGCAAAGAAAAACAACTTATTTTTCACTATCGGACCACCAAAAGTAAATCCAAAGTTTTTCTCATCTAACGCATTTTTAACTGCTATTTCTTTACCTAAAACCTTACTTCCTTGTTCACCATCGCCACGTTGAGTGTAAAATGCACTACCTGTGAAGTTATTAGTTCCAGAACGAGTTACGGCAGAAACCGATCCACCAACGAAACCTGTTTGACGAACATCATAAGGAGTTACATTTATCGAAATCTGTTCTAATGCATCGATAGAAATTGGAGATCCACCTGCGGGGATATTTTGACCAATACCAAATTGGTTATTGAAGTTTGCACCGTCCACAGTAAAGTTATTAGAACGGTAATTACCACCACCAATGTTTGAGCCATTAGCTTGAGGAGTTAAACGAGTAATATCATTTACACTACGACTAATGGTAGGTAGAGACTGAATTTGTTGTCTAGAAACAACAGTGTTAGTACCCGTTTTATTAGAATTTAAAATCGGATTAGAACCAGCACCCACTACAGTTACTGTTTGTAATGTAGAGCTATTATCCTCTAACGTAACATTCAAAACAAATGCTTCACCCAATTTAAGGTAAACATCGTCAATTTTCTGAGTTTTAAACCCAACGAAACTTACCTCAACTGAGTAAGGTCCGCCAACACGCATATTACCTATTGTAAACCGGCCTACGCTGTTTGTAATAACTGTGTAAACAGATCCAGTAGGCGTGTGTGTGGCCTTAATACTTGCACCAGGCAAGCCGTCTTTCGAATCTTTTACGGTACCAACCATTGATGAAGTAGTTACCTGTGCGTTCACCGAACTCACAAAGCCAACTACTACAAGAATAACCGATACAATTTTTAATAGTAAAGATTTTTTCATGCTCTTTTGTAAATGAATTAATTGTTTTGTTAAAATATGTTAAAAATAACGCCACAAATCTAGGTATTAATTCGTTGCCTCCACAAATTCCAATGTTAAATAATTATTAATTATCTTAAAACTTTTCCACACTTAACACACCTCAACCAACCTATAAACTCCAATGTCACAAGGTATTAAATCTAACTTTAACAATATTTTAACCTATATTTTATCAATCTTTCATTACAAACGCAATTTTATTACAATTACGTAACGCTAACACATCATGATTTAATCAACATTTTTTATAATTTTGGCAGCAAATTATTACGTTTAATTTTCCTTATAAACAAGAATATGAACTACGATTTAGTTGTATTAGGTAGCGGTCCGGGCGGATATGTTACTGCCATCAGAGCTTCACAATTAGGAATGAAAGTTGCTATTGTAGAACGCGAATCATTAGGTGGAATTTGCCTTAACTGGGGCTGTATCCCTACCAAAGCTTTATTAAAAAGTGCACAAGTTTTCGAATATATCAATCACGCCGCAGATTATGGAATTACTACTTCAGAAGCTAAGGCTGATTTTGACGCAGTTGTAAAACGTAGTCGTGGTGTTGCGGACGGCATGAGCAAAGGCGTTCAATTCTTGATGAAAAAGAACAAAATTGACGTGGTAATGGGTACTGGTAAAGTTAAAGCTGGTAACAAAGTTGAGGTTAAAGGTGCTGATGGTTCTCAAAAAGAACTTTCTGCTAAAAATATAGTGATTGCTACAGGTGCTCGTTCAAGAGAGTTGCCTAACCTAAAGCAAGACGGTAAAAAAATAATTGGTTACCGTCAAGCAATGGTGTTGCCGCAACAACCTAAATCTATGGTGGTAGTTGGTTCTGGTGCTATCGGTGTTGAGTTTGCTTATTTTTACGCTACAATGGGCACAAAAGTAACCATCGTAGAATTCATGGAAAACATTGTTCCAGTTGAGGATGAAGATGTTTCAAAACAATTGCTACGTAGTTTAAAGAAAACAGGTATCGAAATCATGACTTCCTCTTCTGTAGAGTCTGTAGACACTAGCGGTGCCGGCTGTAAAGTACAAGTAAAAACTGCAAACGGCATGCAGACAATAGAGTGCGATATCGTACTTTCTGCTGCTGGCGTAGTAGCTAACATCGAGAACATCGGCCTAGAGGAAGTTGGCATCAAAACTGATAAAGGCAAAATCGTTGTTGACGAATTTTATAATACTTCAGTAAAAGGATATTACGCTATTGGCGATGTGGTTCCTGGACAAGCTTTAGCTCACGTTGCTTCTGCAGAAGGTATCATCTGCGTAGAGAAAATTGCTGGTCAACACGTAGAGCCTTTAGATTATAACAACATCCCTGGATGTACTTACTGTTCTCCAGAAATTGCTTCTGTAGGTTACACTGAAAAAGCTGCTAAAGCTGCTGGATACGAATTGAAAATCGGAAAATTCCCATTCTCTGCTTCGGGTAAAGCAAGTGCTGCAGGTGCAAAAGATGGTTTCGTAAAATTAATTTTCGATGCTAAATACGGAGAATTATTAGGCGCACACATGATTGGTGCTAATGTAACCGAAATGATTGCAGAAATTGTAGTTGCTCGTAAATTAGAGACTACAGGTCACGAAATGATTAAATCGGTACACCCTCACCCTACCATGAGCGAAGCTATCATGGAAGCTGCCGCTGATGCATACGGAGAAGTAATACATTTATAGTTTAACCTAATCGGTTAATCGTTAAAACTGTTTAAATTGGTTAATTGTTACTACAATTAGCCAATTTTTGTTTTAAAGCTTACTATAGAAACGATTAACCAAATCATCAATTAACCAGTTAACCAAAAATGAAACTCTACACCATTAATACCGGAAATTTCAAGTTAGACGGCGGCGCTATGTTTGGCGTTGTTCCTAAGTCTATTTGGCAAAAAACCAATCCAGCTGATGTAAATAACCTATGTTCTTGGGCAATGAGATGCCTTTTAATTGAAGATGGCGGTAGGTTAATCTTGATTGACAATGGTTTAGGCAATAAGCAGGATGAAAAATTCTTTGGCCACTATTATTTGCATGGTGATGACACCTTAGATAAATCACTCGCTGCCCACGGCTTCCATAGAGATGATATTACGGATGTATTCCTGACACACCTACATTTTGATCACTGTGGCGGATCTATTGAAAGACAAGGCGACCAGCTTCGCCCTGCGTTTAAAAATGCAGTTTATTGGAGCAACCAACAACATTGGGATTGGGCGGTAACGCCAAATGCAAGAGAGAAAGCATCTTTTTTAAAAGAGAACATCCTTCCTATTCAAGAAAGTGGGCAACTGAAGTTCATTCCCACCCAACAAAATGTGCATTTTCATGATGGAATTAATATTCGCTTTGCGTATGGCCATACAGACGCCATGATGTTACCGCAATTACAGTACAAAGACAAAACCATTGTTTACATGGCAGATTTACTTCCTTCAACCGGACACATTCCCTTGCCATATGTGATGTCATACGACATGTTCCCTCTGCAAACATTAAAAGAGAAAAAAAATTTCTTAGAGGAAGCTGCCACCAATGATTACATACTTTATTTAGAACACGATCCAATCAACGAATGCTGTACATTACAACACACAGAAAAAGGCGTTCGCTTAAAAGATGTATTTTCTTTAAGAGAAATTTTATAAATGTTATGACTTACTTTTACAAACGTCTTTTATAAATCTGAACATAATAGACTAAATAGTTAAGTCGTTTTCTTCCCTCAATTTAGCACCTACTAAAAATATCTCTGCAATGATATATACAACTAGGCTGGTAATGAGATAACCTACAGAACCGCTCAATGTAGTTAACACTGCTTTAAACACTACTTGGCTTCCATTTTTAGAAACATAAGATATGGCTGTTAACAGATTGGACAAAAACAATATGCCAGAAAACACTAAATAAACCGTGGCAATTGTTTTAATGAATTTAACTTGTCTCAAAGAGAAAATTGCCTCTTTCAATATTGAAACTAAAACCTTCCTTATAAAAAACAAAAGAACAATAAAAAATACGAGAGGAATAACAGCTCTCAGACTTAATAAAATTGGCAGAAACCTAAATGCCAACCTCAACTTGTCAAAACTTTCCTGTTGTGGCAGACTGTCTGAAAAATTATCGAATTTCGTCATCCAGGGGCTAAGCTTTGCAAGGAAAAATACACTAATCATAAATAGTGTAACGATAGAAATATCTACCAAGACTTTTAAAATTTTAATTTTTTTCATTTGATTTATTTAATATGTCGATATTTCTACACACTTTTTTACATTCCATATACTAGGTAATAATTATAAGGGCAGTAGAAAAATCTTTTTCAGTTAATTAAGAACTAACATCCTAAAACAAAACTATACATTTATTTTTAATTAGCAACATATATTTATTGAAATTCAATAAATATTAAACCTTAAACAAAAACATACAAATACTGACACATCTTAAATTTGGAATGATTTTTGTTGTAAACAAATCGTTCAAAAATACATGACAAAACACAACATTTTCAGTAATTTAAGTTTCTATTCTGCATAAAAAACGTATTTTTGCAGAATCGAAAAAGCCAACGAGGACCAATACACATAAATGAGACAACTCAAAATAACCCAATCCATTACCAATCGCGAAAGTCAATCTTTAGATAAGTATTTACACGAGATTGGAAAAGTAGATTTAATCACAGCTGAAGAAGAAGTAATTTTAGCTCGTAAGATTCGTGAAGGAGATCAAGCCGCCCTTGAAAGATTAACAAAAACCAATTTACGTTTCGTAGTTTCGGTAGCTAAGCAATACCAAAACCAAGGTTTAACGCTTGGAGATTTAATTAACGAAGGAAACTTAGGTTTGATTAAAGCTGCAAAACGTTTCGATGAAACTAAGGGTTTTAAGTTTATCTCTTATGCAGTATGGTGGATCCGTCAGTCTATCTTACAAGCTATTGCAGAGCAAAGCCGTATTGTACGTTTACCTTTAAACCAAGTAGGTTCATTGAGTAAAATCAGTAAGGCTTTTTCTAAATTGGAGCAAGAATATGAACGTGAGCCATCACCAGAAGAATTAGCAGATATTTTAGAAACTACGGTAGATAAAATTTCTGACACGTTGAGCAACTCTGGTCGTCACGTATCTATGGATGCACCTTTCGTGCAAGGTGAGGAAAATACACTGTTAGATGTATTAGAAAATCACGAACCGAATACCGATAGCAATTTGATCAACGAATCACTTTCGGAAGAGATTAAACGTTCTTTATCTACATTAACAGAAAGAGAACGCGAAATCATCGTATTATTCTTCGGTTTGAGCACTAACCACCCGCTTTCTTTAGAAGAAATTGGTGAAAAATTTAACTTGACCCGTGAGCGTGTGCGTCAGATCAAGGATAAGGCTTTACAACGCTTACGTCACACTTCAAGAAGCAAAATTTTGAAATCTTACTTAGGTTAAGACTAAAATAAAGCTTACTTAGTGTAAGTTAAACACACTGTTAGACAATAATTTACAAGAAAAATAAATAGAAAAAGATTGGGCACTCGCTCAATCTTTTTTACTTTTGCAGCATTTCTAACCAAAATAATTTTCTTGTATGTCTAATAAATATCAATCGGAGTTTCAAAACTGGATTGAAAAAGAAAAAAAAGCACTTGAACTGATTAAGTGCGTAGGCCATTTATGGTTCGACAGATCTATTGAGCTGGTACTTTTTCGCAAACCGTTATTTGATGTTGGCAGTAGCGAAATTTTAGCCTATCATCAGTATGCCAAAGAAATAAGTGGGAAAGATATTTCCATTTATGAAACACTTGAACTGGCCAATACCATTGCCAAATCTAGCTTAGCTCCTTCTCGCATAGATATCGGTCGATTAGCTTCTGAGTGGCTTGATGACAGTAATACTCAATCATCGATGCACGACTTCATCATCAGCAAATTGGGCAAGCACATTGGCAAAGACAAAATTAGTTTGAAGCCAAAGGACGTGGTCTTGTATGGATTTGGACGTATTGGTCGTATAGCAGCTAGAGAATTGATTGTACAAGCAGGAAAAGGCGAACAACTTCGTTTACGTGCCATTGTTACTCGCAGCTATAGTTCTGAAGAATTAACCAAACGAGCCGAGTTACTACGAACAGATTCTATTCACGGTCCTTTTAATGGTACGATCATAGAAGATCATGAAAACAAAGCGTTAATCATTAACGGCCAAACTATCTATTTAATAGAAGTTAAAAATCCGGAAGATGCAGATTACACGGCATATGGCATTAAAGATGCTTTGGTGATTGATAACACTGGGGTTTTCCGTGATCGTGAAGGCTTGAGCAGACACTTAGGTGCAAAAGGCGTAAGTAAGGTTTTATTAACCGCTCCGGCAAAAGGCGATATTCCAAATATCGTTACCGGAATTAATGATAGCGATTTCGACTTTCAACAAGAAACTGTTTTCTCTAATGCGTCTTGTACTACCAATGCCATCATTCCAGTTTTAAAGATTGTGGAAGAAAGTTTCGGAATTGAAAAAGGTCATATCGAAACTGTACACTCTTACACCAACGACCAAAACCTTTTAGATAATTACCACAAGAAATATCGCAGAGGTCGTTCTGCAGCGCTAAACCTAGTAATTACTGAGACTGGAGCTGATAAAGCCGTAGCTAAAGTACTTCCACAGCTGGCTGGCAAATTGACAGGAAATGCAGTTCGCGTACCTACACCCAACGTATCTTTGGCTATCTTAAATCTTTCATTAAACAAAGAAACAACTAAAGAAGAAGTTGAGAATGTGCTAAAGCAAGCATCATTATTTGGCGATCTTTCAGAACAACTAGAATATTCCGTTTCTAACGAATTAGTAAGCACAGATTTAATTGGCAATAGCCACGCTTCCATCATAGATGGACCGGCCACCATTCTCTCAAAAGACGGGAAATCGGTAGTGCTTTACGCTTGGTATGATAATGAATACGGTTATACCCGTCAAGTAATACGCCTAGCGAAAAAAGTTGCAGGCGTAGTGAGGTTAACTTACTATTAGACCTTGCATCTAATAACAACATGGAGAGAAATCTAAATCTAATTTCTGGTATTTCTCTCTATGTTATTTTGTTGCTGCATCTTCTGTTGGCGATATGCTTCTTTAAAATACTTAAATGGCACCCAAAGCATTCCAAAACATTCGCCATCGTGTTTACCTAAGTGTTTGTGATGCATCTTATGAGCTCTTCTAATGGCTTTTAGATAAATGTTATTGGTATTTCTAAACCATTTAAACCTTTGATGGATGAAAATATCATGCACCATAAAATAACAGAACCCATATAATGTAATCCCCCCAGCTATGGACATCATGATCACATTGCCATAAACAGAACCGAAAAGAAACAAAATTATAGCTGGTGTAGCAAAAAGCACGAAAAAGAAATCATTCTTTTCAAAAACCTGTCCATCATCTTTCTTATGGTGGTCTTTGTGCAAATACCATAAAAATCCGTGCATCAGGTACTTATGCGCTAGCCAAGCCACAGATTCCATTACAATAAAAGTTCCTACTACACAAGCTATTATTATCCAAATCATTGTTAATCTGCTTTAAAGATTTCCAGTATTTTTTGAGTTCTGTAGTCGAAAATCTGATTCAATTTCTTCCGAATAATTAACGTATTGGCTAACCTACCCAACACACCAAAAGGCGGTGAATAAGTCACTTTATCTTTCATCAACACTTTTCCATTTTTTTCTTCGAAGGTATGTTCATGATGCCAATAAGCGTAGGGTCCTTTCAATTGCTCGTCTACAAATGAATGTGGTGCATTTACAGCACAAATCTGGGTTTTCCATTTTAAAGGGATACCAGCCAAAGGCCTAACTACATAATCGATAATCAAGCCGTTATGAATATGCCTAGGCAATTCTTTTGAAATTACCTTAAAATCCATTTCTTCAGGTGTGATGTTCGTTAGGTTATTTGGATTGCTAAAGAAATCCCAAGCTTCTAACATGGTGGTAGATAAAACCGTCTCTCGATACAACTCGTATTTCCTCATTATGCTACTTTACTCAAAATATCCTTATCCAACACCTCTGCCAAAATGATTTTGAACCAGGGCGTGTATTGATCTGGATTAACCTCTATGTCATTTTGCAATTGAGCCAAAGTGACGTAAGCCCAATCAGACACCTCATTTTCATCAGGTTTTGGAACTCCCGAAAATCTCCCAAAAAATACATGATCAAATTCGTGTTCAAATAAACCTTCTCCTACATCTGCTTTGTAAATAAAACTGTAAATCCAATTTGTATCGCAAGCAATACCCATTTCTTCTTGCAAACGCCTATTAACCGCAGCTTGTAAAGTTTCACCGGCTCTCGGATGACTACAACAAGCATTAGTCCACATACCGCCACAATGGTATTTATTTAGAGCACGCTGCTGTAAGAGCACTTCCCCCTTATCATTTAATAAAAAAACAGAAAAAGCACGATGAAGTTTTGCTTCGCGATGCGCCTGCATCTTCTCCATCAAACCAATCTCCTTGTCTTCCCTATCTACTAAAATTACTTCTTCTATCATTTGGCAGAGCCAGTTAATTGTTGTTTTTCTTCGGGTGTTAGCGCTTGTTGTTTCATAAACGAGATAATGGTATTAGCCATTTCTTCGTCTACTTTTTGATTACTTAATCCATTTAAAATTAGTTTCTTATCCGTGTCAATATGATCATTGTAACCTAATATGGACGGGGCCGAAACTTGCGTTGCGTATCTTAAAAAGACCAATTCTATATTATTGTTATCCTTCGAGATTGCTTTGTTTAACATTTTCTTACCAGCGTTAAAGTAGTTGAGCTTAGTAAATGGATTAAAAACATGCTTTGCCATCACCATTTTTGTTGCTCCAGCATAACCGATCACAAAAGCATTTTGTTCTTGTTTTTCTAATACAGCCAATAAATTTTGAGCAGTCTGTTTACTCTCAACCGATTTGGCATACATCGATCTGATGTTTTGCTTAGAGGTTTCGGTTGAGATAAAAAAAAGCGTCGAAATAAATAGTAAAACTGGTTTAGCCCACATTTGCTGATAATCTTTCTGAACCCTGCGGCACAAAAAAGGTATTTAACATGAGTAATGCCTTTTGGAAATCGGGCACTCGCACCCTTTTTTCCATGATGTGCTTGGCAGGAATTTCCTGTATTTTCCTAAATAGTGATTTGTAGTAAATATAAGCCAAATATACACCCTTTTTAGCGCATCTTGGCAATTTTACAATACCATTCAAGGCTTCATCAAATTCTGCTTCTATCTCCTGCTCAATTATCGCCTTATCTTCTTCGGTAAAGCAATCAAAATTCATGTTAGGGAAATACATTCTGCCCAACTCGTAGTGATCTGCTTTAATATCCCTCAAAAAATTAACTTTCTGAAATGCTGATCCTAATTTCATTGCCGAATGGCGTAACTGATTGTATTCAGCTTCATCACCATTACAAAAAACTTTCAAACACATTAACCCTACAACTTCAGCAGAACCAAAAATGTACTTTTCATAAAGTTGTTTGGTATAAACTTGCTTATCCAAATCCATCTCCATGCTATCCAAAAAAGCCTCGATCAGCTCTACATCAATTTGATATTGATGAACTGCTTTCTGAAAGCTATTGATAATTGGATTTAAGCTAATTTTATTTTCTAAGGCCGCATAAGTTTCGGATTTCAACTGGACCAATAGGCCTTTTCTGTCATAATCATGAAAAGAATCTACTACTTCGTCTGCCAATCTCACGAAACCATAAATTGCAAAAATGGCAGGGCGAATAATTGGCGACAGAAATTTAATACCCAATGAAAAGGAAGTACTATACTTTTGGGTAGTGATTTGGCTGCATTTGGCAGAAACCTGGTCGAACAGTGCTTTCATCTGTATTATTTTTGATGTTTTATGATGTAATTGGCGACTACCTGCCCGGAAATGATGGCTGGTGGAACACCAGGGCCTGGAACAGTAAGTTGACCTGTGTAGTACAAATTATCTACTTTCTTATTTTTGATAGATGGTTTTAAAATTGCAGTTTGCCCCAAGGTATTTGCCAACCCGTAAGCATTGCCTTTGAAAGCATTATAATCTTTCACAAAATCTGAGTAGGCATAAGTGG
The DNA here is from genome assembly GCF_005925325.1 of Pedobacter helvus. Classification (GTDB taxonomy): domain Bacteria; phylum Bacteroidota; class Bacteroidia; order Sphingobacteriales; family Sphingobacteriaceae; genus Pedobacter; species Pedobacter helvus. Next base: position 199,607 of record NZ_SRMP01000001.1, read on the forward strand.
TTTTGCTTACGATGTTTTCTTTAAATTTTTCGCCGCAAAAATCCTCTAGCCTGTCTACTATTTCGTTAAAATATTTCGCTTTTATTTCTTCTGTATCTTTTAATCCAGGAGCCACAGGAATAAGCATGAATAAATTTTCCATGCCTTCTGGCGCCACCGAAGCATCTGTTTTAGAAGGACAGCAAACATAATATAATGGGTTTTCTGGCCACTCCTGCGTTTCGTAAATGGCTTTTGCGTGAGTATCAAAATCCGTTTCGAAAAAGAGATTGTGGTGCTGTAGCTTAGGTAATTTCTTATTTACGCCAATATAATACAATAAGCAAGATGGTGCCATTACACGTTTTTCCCAATAACTTTCAGAATAGTTACTTAAAGCTTTCGGTAACAAATGTTGATCGATATGATGATAATCTCCGGCACCGATTACAAAATCAGCATTTATCTCACCATCGGAAGTAATTACCTTCTTTGCTTTGCTATTTTGCACTTCAATCGATTTAACCTCAATGCCAGTTCTAAACTCAACTCCCTTTTCTATTGCCAATTGATGCATTGCTTCGGCTAACTTTCCAAAACCACCCATCGGGTACCACGTTCCTAATTTGATATCGGCATAGTTCATCATGCTATACAAAGCAGGTATATTTTTAGGTACTGCCCCTAAAAACAAAACTGGAAACTCTAATAACTGCAACAACTTTGGCGATTTGAAATAACGACGGACGTGTTTTGAAAACGATTGCAACAAATCTAATTTCGAAGCTGCCTTCATCACTTTCAAATCCATAAACTCCAATACACTTAAACCCGGTTTATGAACAAACTCGTTGATCCCAACCTCATATTTATATTGCGCCTCGGCTAAGAATTTATCCAACTGAATAGAACTCCCTGCTTCAATTTCTTCAAAAGCATCTTTTAGCGCTTGATAATCAGCAGGAACTGAAAGCACATTATCCTTACCATAAATAACTTGGTAGGAAGGATCTAATCTTTTAAGATGAAAATAATCTGAGGTAGATTTTCCAAATTGATTAAAGAATTTCTCCATCACTTCTGGCATCCAATACCAACTAGGCCCCATATCGAAAGTAAAGCCATCTTTCTGAAAGACTCTAGCCCTTCCTCCTACCTCTGCATTTTTTTCTACAACGGTTACTTGATGACCTTTATCAGCCAAAGTAATAGCCGCACTTAAACCTGCAAAGCCTGCTCCAATTATTACGATGTGTGGGGAAGTTTTATGCATCATCTCTAAGTATACAACAAACATACATCTATTTTGTTTAACTTTTAAATTAAAAAGATAAACAAAACTAAATCATGCAACTTAGCCTTACAGATGATGGGTTAAAAAAGAAACAAAATTGATTGAAAATAGTTTTAAAACTCAGCAGCTAAAGCCTTTAGAGTTTCAAACAATTTGAAATTAGCGGGCAATAAGGGTTCTGCTTCGTAAATACCAGCGCTAGCGATAAACACTTTCTTACTTGAATCAACAATTCTAAGTTTATTGATAAATGAAGTAATATCACCCATCGACATCGAATTAGACACATTCAATACCAAAACATCAGGATCACTGATTTCTAAAATTCTGGGCAAATCTGTTAATGGAACGGCCTGGCCTAAATAAATAGTTCGGTAACCTTTGTTCTTAAGCAAATAATTAAGGAATAGCATCCCAAGTTCATGCAGTTCGCTCTCTGGCAAAAACAAAAGTACCTTTTTAGCCCCCGCATTTATTTTTGTAGTTGCATTATCTATAGCGGCAATCAATTTCTGTCTTACCATATTGCTAATAAAATGTTCTTGAGCAGGATTGATTGAGTCAATTTGCCACATGATTCCTATCCTATTAAAAAATGGAAATATAATGCGATTGATGGTATCTTCGAAACCTAACCTTGCTACTGCCTTATAAAACGCCTGATGAAATAAGGTCTCATCTAAATCGATCATACTGAGCATTAACCCATCAAAAAGATCGTCATCACCAGTTTTAACAAAGCTCAAATCTTTCACCTTATCAGTAATTTCTTCAGTGCTCATTTTAGCAATATGCGAGATTTTGATACCGTTTCGGTTAAGCACATTTACATTTAGCAACAACTTTAGATGTTCATTGCCATAATAACGAATGTTGGTTTGGGTACGTAATGGCCTGATGATTTGGTATCGCTTTTCCCACATCCGCAGCGTAGCCGCCCGAATGCCAGTTAGAACTTCGAGTTCTTTTATAGAATATTTAGCGACGATACCCATAACGACACGGCACTTTGTTTAAGTTATAAGAATACAAATTTAAACAAAAATTGTTTTTGGCTTTGAGGATTTTAAGAAAACTAACTTTTAAGCCTTTAGAAATAAGCTTTAAAATAATCATAAAGACATTGAGAAGGCTAAGTTTATTACAGCAAACATGCGAAACAAACGCACTTAATTTTACCTAAATTTATTATGCTTATTTTTGCTCCATGCTGCAACACCTACACACTTTTACAGGACACCAAAATCCAATTTATGCCTTAGTTAGATCTGATAAAGATGGTATTTTCTTTACTGCCGGAAATGACAAAGGTGTAGTCGAATGGTCGCTAAATGAAATGACTTTTGTAACGGTGAAGTTGCCAGTTCAAAGCTCCGTTTATTACTTGCATAGTTATAACAATCAGTTATTTATAGCAGAAAGAAGTGGCGCTTTTTCTGTATTCGATTTTAGCAAACAAGAAGTTGTTGCCAGAATAAACGCACATACCAAGCCTATTTTTGGAATGGCTACAGTAGGTTATAAAAATGAATTATTGACTAGTAGTGAAGATGGTACCGTAGCAATTTGGTCACTAAATGATTTTAAAGAACTTTACCGTTTACCTATTTCTGCAGATACGGTAAGGTGCATTGCTGTATCTCCTAATGAAGAAGAAATTGCTTTTGGCTGTAAAGATAGCACTATCCATATCTATAATTCTGAGGATTACAGTTTAAAGCTAACCCTAACTGGACATACTTTGGGAATCACTTCATTAGCTTATCATCCTACAGGGAAATATTTAATTTCGGGAAGTAGAGATGCACAACTGAAAATTTGGGGTTTACCCAACTACGAACTTAGCAAAAGTATTCCTGCGCATATGTTTGGTATCTACGATATTGTGTTCCATCCTACTTTACCCTACTTCGCTACAGGAAGTCAAGACAAGAGCATTAAACTTTGGGATGCGGAGAACTTCAAGCTCTATAAAATTGTGAGTATCGAAAAAATGGGTATTGGTCACAGTCACTCTATCAACAAATTAGCTTGGAGCCACAATGGCAGCAAATTACTATCTACAGGTGACGATAAGAAAGTGATGGTTTGGGAATTACAGTAATCAGGGATCAGGAACTAGGGGTCGGTTTATAGTTGGTGCAATCATCAATGAACAATTGAACTAATGAACCAATAAACTAATTATCTTTAACACATGAACCCAGAATTATTGAAAGAGCTTGTAACCATGAGAATGCCTTATGGCAAATATAAAGATTGGGTGCTGTGCGATATCCCAGAACACTATTTAGTTTGGTACCATAGCAAAGGCTTTCCTGCTGGGAAACTGGGCATGTTATTGGCTACACTTTATGAAATTAAACTAAATGGCTTAGAATATTTGTTGCAGCCGTTAAAATAGCGATAGCTAGCAAAATAAAATCGCCATTTCGAACGACGTAGGAGGAGAAATCTGTAAGTTTCTGAGACTAACTTATAGATTTCTCATCGTTCCTCCTCGAAATGACGAAGGAGATTAAAACTTCAAGTTTAAGCTTAGTAAGAAGTTACGAGTTGCTTGTGGGTAAAAATACTCGTAACGACCAAAGTAACCATCTGAAAGGTACGCACCAGCTCCACCGTTGGCTGCATAACGTACATTAAAGACGTTGTTCACCAAGAAATTTAAACCAATATTTTTAACCCCCAGCGTTTTAACATTATAAGTAAATCTTACATCGTTAATAAAGAAAGCATCTAATACGCGAACAATTTTACCGTTTTCATCCTTTCCTCCTGTATTATCCAAATTCTGCTCTCCCACATACTTGCTTATTAAAGCAATTCCTGCATTTTTATAAGTGTATGCAAACTCATTTGAACCTATAAAACGTGGCGAGTAGGCAATATTAGTATTATTGTAATTGAAAGTGATGAATTCGCCTTCTCTGCCTTCAGCGTCATCATAAACATATTCGGTAAAGTTTTTAATCTTACTTTGACTTAAAGTTGCCGTTGCTGTCCAAGAAAAATTCTTTACAATTTGCCAACGAGCATCTAACTCCAAACCAATACGGTAACTATCTGGTACATTTTGACGCGTTTGTCCGCCTACTTCATTTAACTTTCCGGTATTGATCAGCTGATCTTTATAAAGCATAGCGAAACCATTTGCGCCGATATTAAAGTCACCTTGCTGTGTACGGTAACCAAACTCAATATCTGTTAGGTTCTCGTGTTTAGGACGTGTTCCTGTGTTAGAGTCTGTAAAGTCTCTCCTATTAGGTTCTTTATTGCCAACCGCCACAGAAGCATAAACATTACTTCTATCTGTCAAACTATAAGTTAAACCAAACTTTGGATTAAAAAACGCTAACCTAGCATTTTGCTGAGCAGAACTAGTAGCATCTACTTTTCCATAGAAAGAATAAAACACATTGCGGTACTGCAAATCAGCATAAATATTTAATTTATCTAATTGATAGTTTACTCTACCAAAAATATTGAAATCGCCTTTGAAAGCATCGTTATCGTCATATATATGACGTATAGAGCCAGAACCGTTATAGTTAGCGAACTGAGCCCAAATCACCTCATCAAAGTGTCTTCCTTCATAACGGTTATAAGCACCGCCTAAAGTAAAATTTAATTTATTTGATGGTGTATAAGCTAATGAATAGGTTGCGCCGTAAAAATCATTATCTAACCATAAACGACGAACTAAGTCAGATTTTGTTATTGTTGTACCGCCAATCACTACTGGCTCGATTTTATAATCGGCCAAGGTTCTATTCTCTTTAAACTCTTCGTAATAACCTCTACCATAAGTGTAATGTAAAGCCGCGTTAGCCACTAATTGCTTACCTAAGTTACGGGTATAAAATAACTGATAATGATCTTGTTGGTAGTTATCCGTTTGGTTATCGTAAGTAAAATCGTTGTGTCTACGATTTGTTTCCATCATTTCTCTATCGATACCATTCCACGCTTGGTAGGTTTTTTCAGTACCGCTAAACACATTGGCACGTAAAATATCATTTTTACCATAGTACGCACCAGTTACAAAGAACGATTTCAAATTTGAAGAAGCTCTATCTACATAACCGTCAGATTTAATTCTTGATAAACGAGCATCGAAGCTGAATTTATTGTTAATTAACCCAGTTCCCGCACTTACCGTATTTCTCCAAGTATCAAAAGAGCCATAAGTATTGTTCAGTTCGGCGTAAGCAGAATCTCTTCTAGTAGTAGTTTGGATGTTTAAACTTGCACCAAAAGCTCCAGCACCATTAGTTGATGTACCTACACCTCGTTGAATTTGGATATTATCTACCGATGAAGCTAAGTCTGGCAAATTGATAAAGAAACTTCCCTGGCTTTCAGCATCGTTCAATGGAATACCGTTTAAAGTAACATTGATACGCGTTGCATCACTACCTCTAATTCTGATACCTGTATAACCAATACCTGCACCTGCATCAGAAGTTACCACTACCGAAGGTGTTTGGTTAAGCAAATAGGGTAAGTCTTGTCCCTGATTGGTTTTGTCTAAATCAGCTTTGCTTAAATTCTTGTAAGTAAAGGCTGCATTTTTAGCTACCCTTGTTGCACTCACTACTACTTCATCAGCAACAAAAGAAAGCTGATCTAAGGTAAAATCGGCCGTTGCGTTAGTGCTAATTATCACATTCTTTTCTTGCGTAGCATAACCTAAATAGCTCACTACTACTGTGTAATTCCCTGCAGGCAAATTGGTGAACTCGTAAACACCGTTAGTGTTGGTTCCTGCGGTAAAGCCTTTGTTTTTTAATTTCACACCAGCTCCAGATAGTGTGTTTCCATTGGTTCCGGTAACCTTTCCCGAAATCTTGAACTGTGCTAACGCCACAAGCGGACACAGCAATGCAGCCAAAACTGCAAATCTTAATTTTTTCAACTTATTGTTGTTTTTTAGTTAAACCCATCGGTTGTAGGGGTTACGCCCGACATTAGTTAAACTTCATAAACCATCCCTACGCCAGCATTACCTGGATCAGGTGCATTTGAGATTTTAAGTTTTAAGTTCTAAGTCTTAAGTTCTACGTCTATCGACTTATTACTTATTACCTATAACTTATTACTCTACATCTCAAAATGGGTATGATCTCAGCCTTTATTTGTGTTTTATGCAAAACAAGGCACCCCTTATTGATGCTGCAAAGGTATTATTCTTTTTCGAAAAGTAAAATTTGATTGTAAAACCGAGTAAAAAATTTTAAACCATTAAGAAATGAATACGCATTAAGAGTAATTCTCTAAAAAACCTAATTTATCTTAACCCCTTAATATTTAATTCTTATTGAAAAGCAAAACCTGTGGTTCTTTTTAACCGAAAGCCCTGCTATTCGCTTCAATCTTTTTGCATTAAGCCTGCCGTCATTTCGACGAGGAAAGAGGAGAAATCTCCAAGCTAGAAGCACTGATGAAACAGATTTCTCTCTGCGTTCGAAATGACGCTCCAAAAAGTATTTACGCTACTATCAGGTTTAGAGAACAAAATTCCTCCTATCTTTAAATAACAAAACAACAAAAATGACGAACAATTACATCGACTGTGTTAAAAAGCAATTTCAATCTTTCAAAATGCTAGGCGACAAAACATTCGATCAATTAACAGAAGAAGCTTTTTTTTGGCAATATAACGAAGAAAGCAACAGTATAGCCATGATTGTAGACCATCTTTCGGGCAATATGCGTTCTCGTTTTACAGATTTTCTTACTACAGATGGTGAAAAGGCATGGAGAAATCGGGATCTGGAATTTGAGCCGAAAATCATTACAAAAGCAGAAATCATACAGAAATGGGAAGATGGTTGGGCATGTTTGTTTGAGGCTATTAACCCGCTCCAAGAAGTAGACTTAAACAAGGTTGTCTACATCCGCAACGAAGAACATACCGTTATAGAAGCAATCAACAGGCAGTTGGCACATTACCCCTATCACATTGGACAAATAGTAATGCTGGGAAAAATGTTGACTAATCAGGCTTGGCAATCACTTTCTATTCCTAGAGGCCAATCAAAAGCTTTTAATGATGAAAAGTTTGCACAAACTCAACAAAAAAGCTCATTTCACTGACGAACTTATTAACCAAACTGATAAATCAAATGAAGGAAGAAATCCAGGATTATAACAACAGACAATCAACTGAAGATAAGGCTATTTGTGATTTTCTTGCTCGTACAATTGATGATCAGCTGCCTGAGGCCGAAAATAAAATATGGCATGCACATCCAGTTTGGTTTTTAGACGGCAACCCCATTGTTGGTTACAGCAAGTTAAAAAACAGTGTCCGTTTGCTATTTTGGAGTGGACAATCTTTTGAGGAAGAAGCGCTACAAAACGAGGGTAAATTCAAAGCTGCCGAAGCACGTTACACTTCTGCAGAACAAATAAATATTGAAGATATAAAGCGTTGGTTAGCAAAAGCTAGAGATATCCAATGGGATTATAAAAATATTGTTAAACGAAAAGGTAGGTTAGAAAGGTTGAAATAAAAAATTAACAAACACTTTACTGAAAGCGTCGGAAAACATTGGAAACGGAGAAAAATCCTTATATCTACAACGAAATGAAAACAATATGCATGAAAAACCCTAACCATTAGTACTGTAGTTAAATTCACAGTTGGTTAGGGTTATATTTTTCTGGTCAAGCCTTTTCACAAGTTAATTGTACCAACTATGCTAAAAGGCATAGTTAAGCCCTTAACCAAACAACAAGGCTAATTAGTTACTTAATAGGATTTACCTTTACTACAGAAAAAACATACTTACCTAAGTCATAACCTCTAAAATCGGCTACGTTAATTAGCTTTACATCTTTGCGGCTACCTTGTCTGTACATCATTGCTTCTAACGTATATTTACCGTTTACCTTTACCTGCTGTGCGATATCAGCAGGCATAATACCGTCTACATTTACTTGGATGTAATTCAAAATAGAACCTGATGGGCGGGTGTTATCATTATATCCGGAGAAAGTACCTAACTTCACCTCCTGACCACTTACCGTAGTATCTCTAATTGATTTCAACTGCAGAGGCATGTCTTTTAAAAAGTCTTCTTCGTTACTCCAACGTTTAACTTCGTGTTGAAACTTATCGGTAATTTCTTCATTGGTATTATCACCACTTGTCCACTCGGGGTGTTGGGCAACAAACTCTGATACCTTCTGCTCTATAAAGATGTTTGAGGTAGTAGTTGCTTCTTTGGTTTCGTTGTTAGTACATGATACAGCTGCTGCAGCTACAAAAAACAGGAAAATTCTTTTCATACGATATACTTTTATTGGTACCATAAAGAACGTGAGTTTTGATTTAAAAAAGATGTTTTACTTGTAAAAGGGTTGATACAGGGAAAGGTTATGGATTGTATGGAGCGTTACAACTCGATAGAAGCTCGTTCTAACCCGCTCTGGCTTAACAATCAACATATAAAACCCTCTCTGCCCTTCGGGCATCTCTCCCTAAGAGGGAGAGAAATGCAAAGTTTCATATCATTGCTTCGTTTACATCCCGCATTTATAAACCATGCTGATTAACAAGTTTCATTTAAACTTAACGCTACATTCTCTCCCTTTCAGGAAGAGATTAATAAAGTTACATAGGCATACCCTTACTCTCTCCCTCTTAGGGAGAGATGCCCGAAGGGCAGAGAGAGTTTAAAATTAAACCTTCGAGTTCACTTTATATCTCGCAAATTCACTTTATGTTAATACTTTAGTTAGATATTCCATTACAACCTCTGGATAGTTTAATACAGCATCATTTTCCAATCTTATCACTGTATATCCTTTAGCTTTTAAAAGTTCATCCCGTTCCTCATCATATAAAGACTGTCCTAGATTTTCGTGAATACCTCCGTCTAACTCTATAATTAAATTTAGTTTAGGACAATAGAAATCGACCGTATAATTACCTATCGTATGTTGTCTCCTAAATTTCAGTTTATGAAATCTGTCTGCACGAACTAAATTCCAAAATGCACTTTCAGCAGGAGTTTGATTCTTGCGAAGTTCCTTTCTAAATGATTTGGCATCCATAGGTAATTGGCCGACAGTTAAATTTACTATTAATAAATTAATTTATAAGCTTTTGTATGATAAACCCTCTCTGGCTGCGCCATCTCTCCCTGAAATGGAGAGAGTAGTATAATGTATATATAAAAATCGTCATTTCTCCGTCCTATCAAACCAGAATTGGAAGTATTTACTGATTGTATCCCCATTTCCTATTTGTTTTCCTCTCCCTTTTATGGAGAACCATAGCACAGCAAGCTCATTGATTAAAAAAAATAAATAAATATCAGTAAATGCTCGAAGGGCAAAGAAGATAAAATTTCATATGTTTTACCATACATTTTAAATAGTTTCCTTATTGATAAAATAACCCTCTCTGGTTGCACCATCTCTCCCTAGAAGGGAGAGAGTAGCATGAAGTATATATAAAATTCCCATTTCTCCGTTCTAGTAAAACCCCAAACTGGAGGTATTACTAATTGCATACCCCGTTCTTATTGGCTTTTCTCTCCCTTTCAGGGAGAGATGCCCGAAGGGCAGAGAGGGTAATCAATATTCATTAAACCTCACCCTAGCACTCTCCTTAAAAAGGAAACGAAACTGGGACAATCCACAAAAAAGCCTTCCAGTAATAACTGAAAGGCTTTGATAACTTATAGTGTCTGTTAGTAGACTATGCTTGGAAACTTAATACGTGTAACCTATAACTTAAAACTTACAACGCTGCTAAACTCTCTTTAATAATCGCAATTTTAGACTCTGCATCTGCTTTTTTGTTGCGCTCGTTTTCGATGATTTCTGGTTTTGCATTTTGTACAAAACGTTCGTTGCCCAACTTCGCATCTACCGATTTCAAGAAACCTTGTAAATATGCTAACTCTTTGGTTAAGCGCTCTTTTTCTGCATCAGCATCTACATTTTGGCTCAATGGGATAAAGAACTCGTCCTTCCCTACCATAAAGCTAGCTGCGCCTACAACTTTATCACTTACAAAATCAGCTTTGCTGATGTTAGCCAGTTTATAAACAATGTTTAACCAATTGTTATAATTTAGGTCAGAATTTGCTTTGATGCTTAACTCTAGTGCTTCTTTTGGAGAAATTTGACGAGTGTTTCTTACATTCCTAATTTCCGACACCAATCCTTTCACCAACTCAGCTTCTTTCAACAAACTCTCGTTAACAGCACCTACTATCGGATAATCTGCTACGATACAGCAATCCATTTCGCTACGTTCGCCAAACAGTTCATCGTGGTAAAGCTCTTCGGTTAAGAAAGGCATAAACGGATGTAACAACTTCAAGATTTGCTCAAAGAAATTCACCGTAGCCGCTTTGGTAGCAGCATCAACAGGTTGTTGGTAAGCAGGTTTTACCATTTCTAGGTACCAAGCACAGAAATCGTCCCACACCAACTTATAGGTAGCCATTAAAGCTTCCGATAAACGGTACTGCTTAAAGTTATGCTCAATTTCTACCAATGCTTCGCTAAAACGGCTTTCGAACCAAGCAATAGCCTGCTCGTTAGGGTTAGCCAAATTGGCATCAGCCTCCCATCCTTTTACCAAACGGAAAGCATTCCAGATTTTGCTGGCGAAGTTTCTTCCTTGCTCACAGTAAGCCTCATCGAACATTAAATCATTACCCGCAGGCGACGACATTAACATCCCTACCCTAACGCCATCTGCTCCGTATTTCTCAATTAAGCCAATTGGATCTGGTGAGTTACCTAAAGATTTAGACATTTTACGACCCAACTTATCGCGAACGATACCTGTTAGATACACGTTGGTAAAAGGTTTTTTACCGGTAAACTCACGACCAGCCATGATCATACGTGCTACCCAAAAGAACAAAATCTCTGGCGCAGTCACTAAATCGTTGGTTGGATAATAGTAGTTAAAATCTTTGTTATCAGGATTTTTAAAACCATCGAAAACCGAGATTGGCCACAACCAAGACGAAAACCAAGTATCCATTACATCTTCGTCTTGTTTCAGATCAGAAGGCTTAAGGTTTAAAGGTTTAGGGTCTAAGTTCTGAGCCTCAGCAAATGCTTCTTCCTGTGTTTTGGCTATCACATAAGTTCCATCTGGTAAATACCAAGCCGGAATACGTTGTCCCCACCATAATTGACGAGAAATATTCCAATCGCGAACATTCTCCATCCAATGCTTGTAGGTGTTCTCGAATTTATTAGGAATTAAGTTTACTTCGCCATTTACCACATCATCTAACGCTGGCTGTGCAAACTCTTTCATTTTCACAAACCACTGTAAGGATACTTTAGGCTCAATTACTGCATCGGTACGTTCAGAAAAACCAACCTGTGATTTATAATCTTCTACCTTTTCTAAATTACCTGCTTCTTCGAGCATTTTGGCAATTTTCTTGCGTGCCACAAAACGATCTTCGCCAACTAAAATTTCGGCCTTTTCGTTCAGTTTGGCATCGTCATCTAAAATATCTAAGAAAGGCGTAAGGTTATATTTCAAGCCAAGTTCGTAGTCATTGGTATCGTGTGCCGGCGTTACCTTTAAGCAGCCAGTTCCAAATTCCATGTCCACGTACTCATCTGCCATTACCTCTATTTCACGGTTAATTAAAGGGATCAATACTTTTTTACCTACCAAGTGCTTAAAACGCTCATCGTTAGGATTTACAAAAATCGCCGCATCGGCCATGATCGTTTCCGGACGGGTAGTTGCTATCGTTACATAGTCTGATAGTTGATGGTTGATGGTTGATGGTTGCCCCTCAGCCGTCTCGTCTTTCTGACTAACGAAGTACTTGATGTAATATAACTTTGAGTTTACTTCCTTACGGATTACCTCTTCATCAGAAATAGCTGTTTTACCTTGTGGATCCCAGTTTACCATACGGTAACCACGGTAAATCAGTCCTTTTTTATACAGGTGGATGAAACTATCGATTACGGCGTCAGAAAGATCTTCTTCCATCGTAAAACGGGTTCTGTCCCAATCGCAACTGGCACCCAGTTTCTTTAACTGTTCTAAAATAATGCCGCCGTACTTTTCTTTCCATTCCCAAGCATACTTTAAAAATTCCTCACGAGAAAGGTCTTTTTTGTTGATGCCTTGCTCCTTTAACATCGCTACTACCTTAGCTTCGGTAGCAATAGAAGCGTGATCGGTACCAGGTACCCAACAAGCATTTTTGCCCTGCATACGAGCCTTACGGATCAATACATCCTGAATGGTGTTGTTAAGCATGTGCCCCATGTGCAATACCCCCGTTACATTTGGTGGAGGAATGACGATGGTATAAGGCTCACGCTCGTCTGGCTCTGAATGGAAAAAACGTTTCTCCAACCAATAGCTGTACCATTTGTCTTCAGTTTCTTGTGGATTGTATTTTGTAGCTGTGCTCATTAATATAGGGTCAATATTTCTGCAAAAATAGGAAATTGTTTAACAATGGTTAATTGTTAATGGTAAATTGTTAATGGATTGGGATTAATGATTAAGGGTTAGTTGTTAATGGATGATGTTTTCATCGAATAGTTGGTCAAATCCTCTCTGGCTACGTCATCTATTGATAGGTATTTATTGTTTTTGTATCAATGAACTCGCTGTGCTTCGGTTCTCCCTAAAAGGGAGAGAATAGCGAGATGCCTATAAAACTTTAAATTCTCTCACATTTAGGGAGAGATGCCTAAAGGGCAGAGAGGGTTATTAGTGAGCCTCTCTCTAACTCTCTCCTTACAAAGAAGAGAGAACTGGAAGTGCAACCAATTAACTCTTATCCGTTCACCCTCACTTCCTTCTCCATTAATAATCCTACCACATAACAACCATCCCAATCATTAATAAATTATTATTAACAATTACTCATTAACCACTAACCATTATCATTGCACCAACCTAGACAACACCTCAGAGTTTGCCTCCTGCCCCCTCCTGCCAATAGCTTTGATACGAGCATAAATACGAGCGCCGCTGCGCAGTCCTCTAAGTGTGAACTCCCTACTAGATGCCGGTTGTACCGTCCACTTGGTTGCTTCGGTAGGTGCTTCATCGGTGTATTCAAACAAGTAAGATACAGCGTTTAATACCCTTTTGCAGGTCAATTTTAACTCGCCAGCATTAATACCATCTAACAATCTAAATTCTGTTGGTGCAGTTATGGTGGTAGCGGTTTCGCCGTTGGCGGCAAGGTCAAATCCACTGCTCAGTAATTTGGCTCTATCTCCATTAGCTTGCGCATCTATATCTAAAGCCAATTGTCGCATGGCTGCCAATAGTGTAGCACGAGCTTGGTTTTTCAACGCTATTTGAATACGATCTGCCGATACGGTTTTACTCAAAGCCAGGTCAAAGGCTTCTTGCAGCAAAGTAAAATCTGCCAAGCTAGGCACCGTAGTAGGAAAATTGTCATTATCGGTTAAGCCATTTTTAATGTTGATGGCCTTGACAGTCAGCGCTGCATCAGCAAGTTTGTTGTAATCGAGAATAAGTTTTTGATTTTTCATAGCGGTTTAGGTTTTAAATCCGGAAACCATTTTCCGAAATACTAGAACCAAATTACCGTATTGCATTAGCTCGACAAAATGAACACGATAGCCTTTGTACAGCCTTGGGAAAACTGTAGTTAAATTGACCTAAAATGGATTAATTCTGCTAGAAACAGTACCAACGTGGGCATAAATGAGCAAAGATGATCTAAATTGACCCATTTTTTAATACTATTGAGACAACTCTTGATAAGAAAAAGAGGAAATTTGTTACGAAACCATTTTGCTGTGTTAAACATACAGGATACTTTACCGCACTAGAAGCCAGGCAGCAAAAGAAATAGCTATTAGATTTAACAGTAATGTGTTTGCTGTTTAAAGGAGTAAGTTATTTTCACAAAAAGACTTAACTTGGTAACTATAGTAGCCTTCTTTGTTGCACAATAAAGGCTATGGATCAAAAACAAACCAGACATTAGCCGTTGCTATGGCTAATTAAAATATGCCATGAATTACATCTTCTAAAGGGATATGAAAATAATCTCTCACATGATAGATGGTGATGCGGACTTTCTTTTCCAATTGAAACTTAGCACGGATCTCGTTATATAGCCGATAATTAGTCTTGGTGCCGCCTCCGCTAAAACTCCGAAGATCTTCGGGAAAGAGGACCACTCTTAAGCGTTTTGCTTCCATAATTTAGATGTTTGGCACATTGAATTTACAAAAGATTTATAAAAACATAATCATTTGATTACAAAAACCTCACAACCTAAAAGAATAGAAATGTCGATTATAAATTCAAAAGCATAAATTGTATCGATGTACAGAGCCGAATTTATCAAACACCGAGGCGCAGTGCGTATAGCTGTCTATTTTAAAAATGACGCACAGCTGATTGCTAGGTTTAAAAAATTGCAAGGCGCCAAATGGAGTGCAAGTTTAAAAGTATGGCATTTGCCCAATACTAGTGATTACCGCAAAAGGTTTAGGCTGGAAGAAACGAACAATCTAGTTGCCAATCCTATAAACGAGGCACATGAAAAAGCAAAGGATGATTTTTATTTATGGCTAAAGAGTAAGAGATATAGCAAAAGCACCATTAAAACCTATACAGAAGCCTTAAAAATATTTTTACTTTTTTATATCGACAAAGATTTACAACAGCTTACAAATGCAGACGTAATTTATTTTAACAACGAATACATTTTAAAGAATAAACTTTCCTCATCCTATCAAAATCAAATTGTAAATGCCATCAAATTATTTTTTGGTACTGTACAACGTAAAAAGATTGTAATTGAACACATACATAGACCTAAAAAAGAGAAAACGTTGCCAAACGTACTTAGTAGAGAAGAGGTAAAAGCAATACTGGAAGCACACACCAATATCAAACATAAAGCTATGCTTAGTCTTATTTATGCTTGTGGTTTACGCCGAAGCGAATTGTTAAACCTTAGCCCAACACACCTAGATAGTAAACGAGGTGTGTTGCTGATTAAAGAAGCTAAAGGTAAAAAAGATAGAATTGCACCCATATCTGAAAAGATATTGATATTACTTAGGAACTACTACAGAACTTATAAACCAACGAAATGGTTATTTGAGGGGCAGCTTATTGGCGAAAAGTATAGTGAAAAAAGTCTAGAAAACGTATTAAAGCAAGCCTTAACAAAAGCTAAGATTATTAAACCTGTAAGCTTGCACTGGTTACGACATAGTTACGCTACGCATTTACTAGAAAACGGTACCGATTTACGCTATATTCAAGAACTTTTAGGACGCAAGAGCAGTCGCACTACCGAAATTTACACACATGTTAGTACTAAAAGTATTAAGAATATCAAAAGCCCTTTTGATGATTTATAATTTAAAAAGATATATTTGAATAACCCTAAATTCCTCACAGCTATGGCGTAAAGCCAACACAATTTAGTTGGATTGGCGACAGTTTATGAGGGGTATAAATAAGTTACCTGCTATTATAGAACGACACACCAAAACAAACAATGGGACTATTTGACAAAATATTTGGAAAAAGCGACAAAATAAAAGTTCAATTCATCGACAACTTGAATGGTCTGACAATTGGTACTTCTGAAATGACAGCAGACCAATTACCTGAAACTTTTTCCGTTGAAACAACAATGCACATACAAGATATTGATTGGACTGTTGAACAAGCGATACCTGAAAACTCAACAGAGTTCATTAAAACAAAAAGCCTTGTTTTGAAAATGAGAAAAGTTGAGAAAATGAACCCTAATGATATTTGGTTCACAACACCGACTATTTCAAACGAATTTCCTCAACTTACAGAAAAAATAAATGAAACTGAATTTGACATCCAAATTCACGAAGATGATTATAGGCAAAATGAATTTTTAAATTTATCTGCTTTACCAATTGTTGAAATAGAAAATATTGCAATTAAAGATATTTGGGAAAATCATAGCAAAAAAAGTGATGAATATACATTATTTAAAAACTGCCACGTTAGGAACAAAATTGGTTCACCAAACTTGAAAATAAATTTTAGTGAATTGAAAAAAATACTTAAATCAAATTCTGTTGGACAAGTAATAATTAATGGAGAAGTATTGGTAAATGGTTTTGCAGTTAAGACACTAAACACAACTTACTTTGGAACCTTAAATAACGATATTGTAACTGAACTTTGTATTGCTGAATGGAATGAAAACACTACAAACGAAATTTTAGAAATAAACAAAGCATACAATTTGATTTTTGCAAATTGGTTTCACAGTAACATAATTAAAAATGATTAGCGAAAAGCAAATAATACATATAAGTAAGTTTTTAAGTTTGGTATTACGACACCAACCTGAAACTATTGGCATTCAACTTGACCAAAATGGATGGACTGACGTAGACGATTTAATTGAAAAGGCAAATAATTATGGAATTAAGTTTGACAGAGAAACACTTATTCACATTGTAGCAACAAATGCCAAAAAGAGATTTGCATTTAATGACACATTTGACAAGATAAGAGCAAGTCAAGGACATTCCATTGAAATAGAATTAGGTTATACAAACCATAAACCACCAGAAATATTATTTCACGGAACAGCCGAAAAATTTGTCAAATCAATTTTAGACACAGGACTTGAAAAGCGAAACAGACAACACGTTCATTTAAGTAGCGACTTAGAAACTGCGATTAAAGTTGGACAAAGACACGGAAAGCCATTTGTATTTGAAGTTTTTGCCAAACAAATGTACAACGACAATTTTCAGTTCTACATTTCTGACAATAGTGTTTGGTTAACTGACAATGTACCGACAAAATACTTGAAACAAAATGACAAATAAAATAATAACAGCAGGTAACAGCAGTTTGGCAAAATGGCGGGTTCAGTGCTAAATTCAACAACAGTTCTTCGATTGAACTTTTGTGCAAAACTGAACATTTGTGCTTCGATTTCCGCCACTTCGCCAAGCTGCCAACCGTTACCAGCAATTTAAAAACACAGCGTACCAAGATGAATGAACAATTAAAAAGAATTCAAGGCAAAATTGAGCAACTGCGACAATTGGACAAAAACTTAACTCTTTTTGGCTCTAACAGACATAAATATAACCTCAATCCAAAATTATCGGAAGAAACTCTCTTAAACTTCGAGAATACACATAATATAACTTTGCCAGAAGATTATAAAGAGTTTTTAACTAAAATCGGAAATTGAGGTGTTGGTCCTGGTTATGGACTTGAAACATTTGAAAATGGATTATTTGATGATTTGGATTATAAACGACCGAACTCTTTACTAAATCCGAGTAAGCCTTTTCCTCGTACAAAACCTTGGAATGAAGAATTTGTATCAACAGTTAACGAAGAAGACAATGAAGAAGAATATGAAAGACAATATTCTGAGTTTAGCAAAAACCTAATGAATGGAGTTTTAGCAATCTCAAATTTTGGATGTGGAATTAGCCTAAATTTAGTTGTAAATGGAGAAGAATATGGAAATATTTGGACAGATGACAGAGGAAATGATGGAGGAATTTATCCTTCTCACGAACTTGGGAATAAAGACAAAATTACATTTCTAAATTGGTATGAATTGTGGCTTGATAATTCACTAAATGAAATCAAGGACAAATTAGAAAATAAAGAAATAGAGGTTAAAAATACAAACCAAAAACCCTGGTGGAAAATTTGGTAAATAAAAAAACGGCAGGTAACAAGGGCTTTGCAATAGTGGGGCGAAACTGCAAAGTTCAACGGTTGTTCTTCGATTTAACTTTTGTGTAAAAATTGAGGATTTGTGCTTCGTTTGCCCCACCATCGCAAAGCCCCGAAACGTTATGCAACACTTTTTACGACCAAACCTTTAGACAGATGGTAGACAAAGAAAGAAGACAAAAGTTAGCTTTACATTTACGCCACCTTGCAGTTGGACTTATTTCAAACGACGAATTTGAAGACAACATTACTGACGATGTAACAAATGGTTGGCTACCTGAACAATATTACAGAGCAAAAGAAGCTAAGTTTGACGACAAAATAATTCAACCAATGCTTGAACTTTGCTGGGGACTTTACGACGACACAAGAAACCACAAGTTAATAGGTGCCGATAGACTATCTGAAGAAGCATTAAAAGTTATTTCAAGGTGCATTTTGTTCCTAAAAAGTGACCAAGAGTATGAATGGCCGTACTTTGACCAGAACAATCCATTGTTGAAATTTTCTTTGGGAGAAATAATCATCACAATTTTATCTTTCGGCCAGTATTACAGAGACGTCAGAAAGGAGAAAGAAAAAGCTTTTGAAGAATTTAAAAAACTTGGAGACTTTGATATTTGGCCATTCTTAAATCAAGACGACTATCAATTTCAACTAAAACACCAACCGTTTTTTAAAATAGCATAAATAAAAGCGTCGCATAACAACAGGTTTAAGTTAAGCCTCGGGCGAAGTGAGAACACAATTATTTGAAGCCATTTATTTAGCTTAGTGCTGTGGATGGTTGGTGCAAGTAAATTTTAGGCTCAACTTAAACCTGCAAAACGTTAGTGGCAATTTTTTTGAGAACCGAACAATGAAACAAATTTTACTTTTATTAACGACATTTTTGACTTTGGCTTGCAATGGACAAGAAACAAAGCCAGATGAATTTATATTGACCGTTTCGCCAATTATTGAGAAGACTGAAAAAACCAATCGGAAGATTATTGAAACATTAACAGAATTTCTGAAAACTAAAAATTCCTCTTTGACAGAAAACAAATATTGGGCTCAATCTGATTTTCAAAAATTCATTTATCCCTATCTTGACATTTATAATATCGAAAATTCAAAATTTGGAAAAAATTTTTATTTACCAACTTTAGTTGAAATAATTCCGACCGAAAAATCAAACAGAAGAATTGTAAAAGTTGCCTTTATCGGACATAACAATGAAACAAAAGAAAATCAACTGAAATCAATTTACAATCTTGTAGCTAATATTACTCAGGACAAAGTTTTGTTTAGTAGATATTTGGATTTCTCAACAGAAGAATGGAAAACATTTAATACTGGAAGTTTGACCTACAAAGTTTCGCCCAATAAAACCATCAACGAAACTGAAATTGCTGAACAACAAAAAGATATTGATAAAATTTGCAACTTCTTTCGATGTAAACCAATGGCAATTACCTATTATTCTTGTGTAAGTCCGAAAGAACTATTTGAAATTAAAGGTTTTTGATTATAATCCAATGATGTATGTTGACAAAACCGGCGGACTTGCCGATTACAGAAATATCATCTATTCAGGAAATAACTCTGAAATTTATACACACGAAATAATTCACATTTATACCAGTAATCTTTTTCCAAAGATTGACAAATTTATCGATGAGGGTATTGCAACATTTATGGCAGGTAGTGGAAAATACAATTACGAATGGCACAGAAACAAACTTGACAAATTCCTAAACGAAAATAAATATTTCGATTTTGCGACACATACAGACGCGTATGAAAGAATTTATTTTGAAAAAGAAACCTCAATCCCCTATTTGACTTCTGCCTTAATTTTGGAGCGGACATTAAAATTTTACGGAAAAGAGAAGTTAATAGAATTATTAAAGTCTGAAAATGAACTTTGGACGGCCTTAAAAAAAGTAGGATTGACAAAAGAAAATATAAACCACGAATTACGAAAACAAATAAAACTGCCACTAACAGGGGTTTTGCAATAGTGGGGCGAAACTGCAAAGTTCAACAGTTGTATTTCTATTGAACTTTTGTGCAAAATTGAAGATTTGTTCTTCGATTGCCCCACCATCGCAAAGCCCCGAAACGTTAGCTGATATTCTAAATGAGAAATACTAGAAAATAAATGAATAAAATATTTCAATTTAATCGATGCCTTACAAACGGAATGGATTATTTCATAGGTGCAGACCCATACGCTTTGTTGGATTTTAAAAAAAGAAATAACCTTGATGACGATTTGCTAACGGAATTTACAACAAACGATAGCGGGGATAATGTTGTGACTGAAGGAATAATGATACCTCTTGAAAAATGTGCAATTGTACCGCATACTATTTACGTGAATTTTAGCGAGAAAAATCGCGTATTGACAAATGAGGAAAATGATTTTCAATTTAAAGAAGGGAGTTATCCTTTAAAGATTGTAAGTGGAATTTTTTGTGTTTTCGCAATTGACTATTTAGAAAACTTTACAGAAGAAGCGGTAGAAAACATTATAACACTTTATCGAGACAAAAATTACGCAATAATTGATTTGGATAATGGTTGGTATTCTGTAGAAATTCTTGCCGGACTTACTCAACAAAATTTTGAAAAATCTTCCTATCACTGGGGAGAAATTATGGATGATATGGAACCAACTTTTGAATTTTGCCTACATAAACAAGTTGAAAAACCAAAACTAACAGCAAAACTTAACCGAGAATATAAAATCGAAATTAATAAGGACATTTATAAAAACAGAAGAATTTTTAAATAGAGTATAAAGAACATCAGCTAACAAAAAGCGGGGCTGAAGTTTTTCGATTGAATTTTTGTGCTGAAAATCCCCGCCTTCGGCAAACCCCAAAACGTTAGCAGTAATTTTAAGGAGCGAACGGACAACAAACAACAGACTAATATGGACAGAGAAAAACCAATAAACATTTCATTGACAAGTACAAATAGCCACATTTTTAAAATCCCACTTGGACAAGGAAGTTTTTCAATTGGCGAAATTGGTATGGACAAAAAGAAATTTGATGTTCTTGTCGAAAAAAAGTTACCAATCAATTGGAATGCGTTCGATGAATTTACCACACCAGCAGGTGGACATTGGCCAAGATTTTTTTATTATTATGGAAACGATATTGGTTTTATTGAATGGTCAAAAAAGAGAGCAATAGAGGATTTCTTTTGGTTCCCTACTGATGAAATTTCAATTGATTTAACTAATGTCCAAATTCGGAGCTTCTCAATTAAAGCAAACGAAAATAGAATAAAGCTGATTTTGGATAATCAAAATATTGACAAACAATTTGGTTTGAAATCACTTAACTTATCAGGGAATATCGAAAATTTTGAGATTGTATCAAATAATGCTAATCCATACATAAGAATTAACCCCAGTACGAAAAAGGGAAAAACAGAATTGCCATATAAACTACCCGTTTTAAAAAGTTTAGATACAATTACTTCGCTTGATATAACAATTGAGCCATTAGGCCAAGCTTTTGATTGTGAAAGTTTATTGCAATTTCCAAATCTGAAAATTTTAAACTTGTTAGGAAACATTACAAATGTGACCTATTTACAGAACTTCAAAAACCTAGAGCATTTGGGAATAAGATATGCACCAAATTTGGAAAATTTCCCATCTCTAAATTCTTGGAACAATCTTAAATCTTTTATCGGTTGGAATATTGATGACACAACAGGAAAAAGGTTAAATACAGAATTAAAACAATTAGCAAAGACAAGAGAATTAGATTATTCTTCGGTTTCTAAATTGAGAAGTCCTATTTGGTTTGCCACAGAATATGGAATTCCATTTACAAATTGGGAAACCAAAAATGCAAAAATTGCAACTAAGGCATATAAATCAGCATTGAAAGAAATTGCAAAAGCTAAAACAGAAAACGAAGTCAAAACCTCAATTGTCGGATTTATCGAAATCATAAATAAATTACCGAACATAGAAACCGTAGAAAGAGAAGATACAGGAACTGCAATTATTCAATTGGTTGAGGCCTCAAAATTGAACATTTCACACGAAACTGCCAATAATTGGTTTGACGAAATTCGAGACTTTTAAAAAACTTCTGCTCACAAGGGTTTTGCGTCAGGCGGGCTGACTTTGTGCTCCGAAACCCGCCCGAACGCAAAGCCACAGAACGTTGGCGGCAATATTAAAACAAACATTCTACAAAATGACAAGATTAGTAACAACATTATTCATACTTCTAATTGGACAAACAACAATTTTTGCCCAAAATCCTGAAAAAGTAACAATTGACAGTACACATTATTATTATAAACTTGTACCAAAGTCAAAACCAGTTGGGACAATTATTATTCTTCACGGTGGTTCGGAAGATGCAAAAGGAGTAATGAATCAAATCTCTTTAGATGAAATTGCTCTTAAAAATAACTTCATTGTCGTTTTTCCAAATATTGAAGATGATGATTTTAAAATGACGATAGCACAACAAATGTTAGACACCATAGCTAAACAAATAGTTGACAAGCACAAGGTGTCAAAAGACAAAATATTTCTTGGTGGACTTTCAGGTGGTGGAATGCTGACAATAACTTATACTGAAAGAGCGATTAGAGATAAAAATACCTATTTCACACCAAAAGCAATTTTTGCACTTGACCCACCACTTGACTATGAAAATATGTATTATCGTTATCAACGAGAAGTGGAGAGAAATTTTTCAGAAGTTGGTGTAAACGAAGCTAAGTGGTTTTTGGAAGAAATGGAGAAAAATTTGGGAGGAAAACCTGAAACAGCTAAGGATGAATACATCAAAAATTCAATGTTTTCATACCGACAAAAAGATGGTGGAAATGCAAAATATTTACTAAATATTCCAGTTAGAATTTATACTGAGCCAGGTGTAGAGTGGCAATTAAAAAACAGACATAGAGATTTATATGACTTGAATTGTACAGACATTTCAGCAATGATAAATTTTCTACAACTGAAAGGCAATAAAAACGCCGACATTGTAGTAACTCACGACAAAGGAGTAAGACCAGACGGAACAAAACATCCTCATTCTTGGTCAATCATGAATTCTAAAAATTGTATGACTTGGATTTTAAAACAACTGAAATAAAAAAGACCGCCACCAACATCGGTTTGGCAATATGGCGGCTGAAGTGCTTCTATTGAACATTTGTGCAAGGTTCAACGGTAGTTCTTCGATTGAAATTTTGTATAAAACTGAACATTTGTGCTTCGATTTCCGCCACTTCGCCAAGCTGCAAAACGTTAGTGGTAATGCTTGACCGACTGAAACCTGACTAAAAAACAAGAAATGAAGACAGAAATTTTAGAAAAAATAAAACAACTTGGAGGAAATATTGACAACGTTAAAGGAAACTCATTAGCGGAGGATATTCTATCAATAACTTTTAACACTGTTCTTTATCAAAAACCCGAAGACACACCTTGGCAAACAGCTGAAAATGCTGAGCCAATTTACGGAATTGGAGGATTTATAAATGAAAATGAAGAGCTTTTCAAAACAGACAAACAAGCACTTTATGACAAAATAATTGATAAATATTTTCGCTTAACCAAAGAAGGCTACGGACAAGTATTTTGGCAACCAAGACTTTTTACACCTTTCAGAGAAGGAACAGAAGACTTTGCAGAATGGAATACTGATTTCACTGACGAAAAAGAAACTGATTTAAGTAAAATAATAAAAGTCACAAACGACAAAACGCCAGACTTTATTGAACTATTTTATAGTTATGGTTTCCCTGACAATTATTACATCTGTTTGAGCGACCCAAATCAAGAAAATCCAACTTTATTTGGAACTGACCACGAAGTATATTTCAGAGAAGTGACTAATGAAGGAAATCTTGAAGATTTTTTAAATACATTTATGACAAAAGACGAACTTTTAGAAATTGTAAAAAAACGAATTGAAAAGTAGCACTACCACCAAGGGTTTTGCGATAGTGGAGCGAAACTGCAAAGTTCAACGGTAGTTCTTTGGTTCAACTTTTGTACAAAATTGAAGACATTTGCTTCGATTGCCTCACCATCGCAAAGCGCCGACACGTTAATAGCCATTTTAGACGAAAGCACAGCTCGACACTAGAAAAACTCATCGGTGGACTTTCCCTAACAAACTTTTATCAGACTTTGTGCTAAACTTTGGCGACATTTCTTTTATCAACTTTTGTGCAGGCGGACAGTCCTTCGCTAACTTTTAGAAAAAAATATCACGGATAAACAATCAGCTAACACTACTGACAACGATTAAACCCAAACCCACCCACTACCCTACGTTTTTTGCCAAATGACAAATGCACGGCAGACAACAATTCCTAACTTTGCAAAATGGACACATTTATTGAATACGTTTTACAATTCGGCAATTTGAACAAACAACAAATTGACCTAATACAAAGCAAGGCGATAGAAATAGAACTCCGCAAAGACGAATTTTATTGGGAAGCCGGAAAAGCAGTTAAACAAATTGGTTTTCTTACGGACGGTGTTCTTCGTGTTTATTATTACAACAATAAAGGCGAAGAAATTACACGTTACTTTATTGACGAAAAGCATTTGATTTTATCAGGAAACAATGTTGATGATTTTTTTATACCTTCTGAGTATTTACAAGCTATCACAGATTGTAAAATGATTGTTTTCACAAAACAAGACTGGAAAGACATTTCCGAAACTATTATTGGTTGGGAGAACATTGTTCAAAAAATAATCGCCAAACATCATACCGAAAAAATTAAAAGAAGAAGCGATTTAATTTCGCAAGACGCCACTACACGCTATCTTGACTTTATTGAAAAATTTCCGACACTTGCTAATCGCATCCCGTTATCTTACATCGCTTCTTATTTAGGAATTACACAATCATCCTTGAGCAGAATAAGAAAAAATATCCGCTAAAATCACTTTTTGCCATTTGGCAAGTGCTTTCATTTTTTATTGAACAACCTTTGTGGTGTCAAATTTTAAAATCAATAAAAATGAACACAAGAAAATTAGGAAACAGCGGATTGGAAGTATCTGCATTAGGTTTCGGTGCAATGGGTTTGAGTTTTCCAAACGCACCAACAAAAGAAGAAAGTATTAAACTTATTCGTTCGGCAGTTGAACACGGCATTACTTTTTTTGACACGGCACAAGCCTATGGCGAAAACGAATTATTGATTGGCGAAGCATTGCAACCTTTACGCAAAGAAGTTGTAATCGCAACAAAATTCGGTTTCAAAGACGGCAGTATTCAATTAGGATTAGACAGTCGTCCAGAAAACATAAAAGCTGTTGCCGAAGCATCTCTGAAACGATTAAGAACAGACGTAATTGATTTGTTTTATCAGCACAGACCCGATCCAAATATTCCGATTGAAGACGTTGCAGGTACGGTAAAAGATTTGATACAACAAGGGAAAGTAAAACATTTCGGACTTTCAGAAGCCAATGCAGAAACTATTCGCAAGGCTCATGCTGTTTTCCCTGTAACGGCTTTGCAAAGCGAATATTCAATGTTTTGGCGTGAACCCGAAAATGAAATCATTCCAACATTGGAAGAATTGGGAATTGGCTTAGTTTCTTTCAGTCCGTTAGGCAAAGGATTTTTGACAGGAACATTAAAAGAAGCGGAATTGAATATGGGATTTCCCCGTTTCAGCGAAGAAAATAGAGCCACCAATCAACCATTAGTTGATTTCGTTGCTTCTATTGCGGCAGAAAAAAACGTAACACCTGCACAAATTGCATTAAGTTGGCTGCTGGCTCAAAAACCTTTTATTGTGCCAATTCCGGGAACATCAAAATTACATCGTTTACACGAAAACATTGGTGCTACAAACGTTTCATTGACAAATGACGAATTGAATAAAATAAATTCAGCATTGACGACAATTAAAATCGTTGGCGAACGCTATCCGGCACAGATTCAAAACACAGCAGAAAAAAATAACGACCGATAGAAAAAAACAACAGAAATAAACAATGTAGAAATATTCATAACTGACATTCAAACTAAAGTATAGCCTACGCCGTTTTGTATGCGATCAGGAAAGATCACCCAGAATTGAAAATTAATTTTAACTTTAATGAAACTGACTTACCATTTCCTTATGGACATACAATTTTAAGAACAGAGGGAGAAATAGTAAATTCAGAAAAAATATTGACAAGCGTAAAAAACACGGATTAATTGTGATATCTTGGAAGACAAAGTTCTGAATATAACACTAAAATCAATGGCAGAGTTTTGGGAAGAAGCATTTAAGAATAAACAAGAAATGTGGGGCTTTGTACCTGCACAATCTGCTGTATTAACAAAAGACTTTTTTGTTCAACATAACATAAAGAATATTCTAATACCAGGAATTGGCTATGGGCGAAATGCAAAAATTCTTATAGACAACGGAATGACAGTAACAGGAATTGAAATTTCTCAAACTGCGATTGATTTAGCCCACAAATATTTTGGAAACGACTTGAAAATTTATCAAGGTTCAGTTACCGAAATGCCGTTTGACAATAAAATGTATGATGGAATATTTTGCTATGGCTTAATTTACTTGTTGGATAAGGATGAAAGAAAAAAGCTAATTCTAGACTGTTTTAATCAACTAACAGAAAACGGATGTATGATTTTTACGACAATAACAAAACAAGCTCAAACTTATGGACAAGGAACTCAAATTGACAAAGACCGATTTGAAATGTTTGGCGGTGTAAAAATATTCTTCTACGACAAAGAAACTATTGAAGAAGAATTTGGTAATGCCGGACTTTTTGAAGTGACAGAAGTTGCTGAAAATTATCCTTTTCATTTAATAAAATGTAAGAAAGCAAAATGACGACAAAAAAACTGTCGATAACAACCTATTGGCAATAATAGGACAGACAGTTTGCAAAATCAACATTTGTAATTTTATTGACCATTCGTGCAGATGCTTAGCTGACGTTTTGAAATAAATGCAAGCATTGCTCTGAAATCTCCACCTTCGGCAAGCATCGAACCATTTGTGGCAGGCTTTGTTGAACAGAACTTACAAAGACAAATGACAGAGAATGTTAAGATTATACAGGCATCCGACCTAAACAAAAAGGCAAAACAACAAGTGCTCGACTTGTGGAATAACGAATACCCTGCAAATCTTTCGTACAGAAATTTGGCAGCATTTGACAATTACCTTCAAAACTTAACTAAACTCAAACATTTTCTGTTGACAAGTGACATAGACTTAATTTTAGGTTGGGCTTTAACTTTTGAAAGAGATGGCGAAAAATGGTTTGCCATTATTCTATCTGAAAAAATCAAAGGAAAGGGTTATGGACGAAAAATGGTTGATGAATTAAAACAAATAGAGCCTATCTTGAATGGTTGGGTAATAGACCACAACAATGACAAGAAGCTTAACGGATTAACATATGTTTCTCCATTGAAGTTTTATGAAAAATGCGGATTTGACGTTCAGACTGATATTAGACTTGAACTTGACAAAATTTCGGCAGTAAAAATAAAATGGCTGAGAAAAAACAATAAAGGTTGTCATTAACATCGGTTTGGCAATATGACGGACAAAAACAAATAGAAATACCAGCCACCAACATCATATTGGCAATTTTTACAATACTACAAGCCAAGCATTGAATTAAAAATTAAAAAATGAATAAAATAAATTTGTCGGAAAAATTCCCGCTTTTTTCAGAGTATTGGTCGCCAAAAATTGTAGGCGAACTTAACGGACAAAACGTAAAACTTGCCAAATTTAAAGGAGAATTTGTATGGCACAAACACGACAACGAAGATGAAATGTTTTTTGTTGTGGACGGAACATTAAAAATTGAATTTCGGGACAAAACAATAACACTGAATAAGGACGAATTTTTAATCGTTCCAAAAGGAGTAGAACACAAGCCTATTGCCGAAAACGAAGTTTTAGTTATGCTTTTTGAACCTGCTACAACATTAAATACAGGCGACACAGAAAACGAATTGACAAAGCATAAATTGGACTGGATATAAAAACAAAGATTTGGCATCAGGCCGGCTGGCGTTCTTGTCCGAAATTTCATGCCTAAAATCCTGCCAGGCACCAAAACCCTTACAAAATTATTACTTAGACTCTTACATCTCTCCTATTTTGGGCGAAACTTAAAGCCACAAATCGTTTAAAGCTTATTACAACTGAAAAAACATTTTTACCTATCAATAGTCATTCTTTACTTATTGGTACCTGTTTGCGAAATGGGCGCTTTTGGAACAATGGTAAATTTAAAATACGAAGTTGATAAAGCTTACCGATTAATAGCTGATAATAATAAATTAACGACAGACCAGAAATCAAAGATAACCTACACTTTATTAACATCAAAAACTCATCGAAATATAGCGGATAATAACGCAAACCTCGCAAATGAGGAATAGTAGGATTTTAGTAAAGCCTTTTTGTTAACTTGGGGTTTAGAAACATGTAATTAGCGAGAGATCATTTTGATTACATCATCTCTTGTTTATCAGCAATAGCTAAATCGTTTGTGGTAGGCAAACCATATTCGTTGAATTTGAAATAACTTTAAAAACCGAATGAAAAAAATTACGATAATGTTAATCCTTGCTATTTCTATGCAATCTTGCAAACAAGAAAAAGAAACTTTTTGGAAAACAGAGAATATCACGAAAATAGATAACCAACCCTTTCACGGCGTTACTTCGGCCTACATGGATATGATTGCCCAAATGAATATCCACCTATCTATCGATAACGATGAAATACAAATCGCCTATCCTTTTGAAAAAAAGCTTAAAATATCTGAATTTAAATCTTTCACCAATAGTAGAATTCCTTCAACTGGAGAACTGCTTGATAGTATTTATGACCTTAGTGTTTCGGGAGATACGCTAAAAATCAAATTCTATTACAATGGCACAGCCGATAAAGAAAAACGTTTTTCTCTTAACTTAGTGAAGTTGCAGAAGGAGGATTACCTTGCTGAAGTAAAGCAAGTCAAAGCACAAAAATCCAAAACTTTAAATGAAATTTCTACTGTAGATCTATCAACATTTGCGCTCGTTAAAAAACCCGGATACCTTTCAGAACAAACTAATTTACTACAACTCAACCCTACACAACTGGCCGATGAATTAACAGATAACAAAAACTCTTTTCAAGTAACATCGATCACGTTTTCACTCTCGAAAAATAACAGCCAACTAAAATATACCACTATTGGTGTATTAAACTCGGATAAAGTTGGAAAACATGTCGCTGAAGTTAGTGACATACAATTTAACAATATAGAGTTTGTAAATAATGAGCGTACAGGTGAAGCCGATGCCGTTATCGTTTCAAAAGCCAAAATGAATAACAAAGAAATAACAACGCTCTATAATTTCATTACTAAAAATTTGGCTTCAAACAATATGGAACAATTTGGTTTACCCAGACTTTATGCTGAAGGAGACTCTTTGGGTATCCACAACTTTTTAGCGGTCACCTGGAAAACAAAAGATAAAGTGATAAAGTTAGCCATAGAAGATGTTCCCGATGAATTATGGGATCAACAAATTGATGGTGGTATCGCCCTAAGAGACAATTACAGTTCCAAAGATATAGATCAGGTTTTCAGGCATTACCTTCCGTTAATTGGAGCATCAACCGTTAAATTATTCATTGTTTCTAATGATTTAGACCAAACACTTTATTCAAAAGAGAACAATCCTGGCTCTAAAACTTGGGGAAATATGTACGATTACACGTTTAAATGGCGAGCCTTACATGACATTTGGGAAAATGAATAAAACCACAATAGAAATGTTAAGTAACAGCTTTTGCTATAAAATCAAACTGATTATTAGCTAATAAACTTGTAACAGCTACCAACTAAATATGGAAACGGATACCGAATATATACATTTAGATTTTGAAGAATTTCAGCGAATTACTTCACCTCACGAAATCCACAAATTAGCTACCGAATGTTATTTTTATATTCAGGAATGGATTGTGGAAAGTAAATTTTGTAGCGAAGCAACTGCTTTGATGTTATTTTGGGATAACAGCCCTTTCGAGCTTATCCGTATCGGTTGGAAAACAAGAAAAGGCACAAATGACAACTTCGACCTCATTAAAACGATCGTTACGAATTTTGAAAAAGGGTTTTACCTGAAAACCGATATCAGCTACAACCCTGCTGAAAAAATTGCAAAAGCTGAAAAGATCCCACCAATTGCCTTACAACCCAGCTATGGCGAAGAATCTTTTACCTATCTAGAAGAAAAAGAAGTACACAGCTGGTTTGGCGAATATCTACACAGTCAAATTATCCGTTGCGATAGCACAATTGAATTGTATAACATCGCTGTGTTCTTAAAACATAGAGAGTTTGAGGTTTACAAACTAATCATTAATCACCAATTCTGCGATAAAGCAATTGCTTTGTTAATCTATTGGCGACTTGAAAAATATACTACTTTAAGTCTGTATGCAGAGGATTGGTTAGAAATAAAACCAATTATGGAGCAAATCATCCAAAAATTAGAAAACAAGGAATATGAAGATGTTTTAGCTTTTGATCCAAACAAAGAGATAAAGCCAATTAAATGGGAAATTCCAACGTATTTATTCAACAAGATAAATTAACGCAAAGCGATTAAAATGAAACTTAAATTCATATTTCTATTCGTGTACCTGCTTTCTGCATCGGCAATTTGCCAGGCACAATCTCAGCAAGTGGGCGATTTGATGAAATCAGATTTCGAAAAATTTTATGCTTTGCTGAAGCAAAAGGAGTTTGATAAAGCCGTAAATTATGTATCGGAAGATTACCTGAAGGCTGGCCTCTTTTCTAAAGAACAGATGAAAAACCTGCTGAAAAGCAATTTTGATAATTGGGAAACGCTACCAGATCTGAAGGTTACTTTTAAAGACGTTAATGTTCTGCCTCCCAAAAAATTAATCCAGAATGGCGATAAAACTTTTGGCGTTTTAGAAGCGGTAATGCATATTGAAATGACGATTACTGGTAATTACGACCAGGAAGAAATCGAAACTACCTTATCTGTTATTGAAGCTATAGGTAAGGGCAGGCATAAGGTTGGAAACGTGGTTAAAAAGGATGGCAGTACAACATTAGCGCTTACAGATAAAAGATTAGTTGCTGGCATTTACAATCCTACCAGCAAAAATGTTCGCTTTGCCATCGCCGAAATTGGATTGAGTTATACATTCCAGAAATTCCTCCCCAAGGAAATTGTAGCCGAGATGAAAACACAGTTGTAGAAATTAAGTTTGATTAAAAGAAAGTACAAATTAAACTTTTATGCTAAAAATCCCCACCATTGAAAAAGCCTCAAAATGTTAACGGTAATGCCCTGGTAGTAATTAAATAAAATGGAAGAATACATAAAACATACAAAAATTAGAAGAGCTATTTTTATCATTTTGTTGATGTCTTTAGCAGTTATTGTACCTCTAGTATTTTATATTTTTACTGTAAATGAAACGCTTTCTTTCAAGAACTTGGATGAAGAAAGATATAACAGTAGAATGAATGATAGCATTTTATATGCAATTATAATGCTTGGATGTTTATTGCTTTTAATTGGACCTTTCGTCTTTGTAATAAACAATATGTTTAAAAGATATTTAGATTTTATTACAACGCTTACTGCTAACGACACTAAAAAACTATTATCTCTAAATGAAAAAGAAAATTTTATTTATAAATATATGCCATCGTATATATTAAAAGAAAATACGGTGACATTCTTTACTATACTTCATCAAAACACAATAAATTTTAATGATATGACTAGTATTGAAGTTAGACAAATATTTCATAAAGGATATAAGGCTTTTGTTGTAATTAAAACAGTAAACAATAAGTATTCTTATACTTTATCCGGGAACTCATTTAAGGTTAGAAATTTAATAACCGAAGCTTTGACTGTTAATCCTAAAATAATTAATAATAAAAATTGGAATTATTAGCATTGCCACTAACAGGGGGTTGCGCCAGTCGACTGATTGCAAAAGTTAACAGCAGTCTCTAAATCGACTTGTGTAGTATAACATTAGCGCTTGCAGATAAAAGGCTTATGAAATCATACCGATTAACAATATTTTACCTCAACCAAATGACCAATACAATCGACACTAAAATCACATTTGTCATCATTCTAACTAATTTGCTTATTGGAAACGGCATACTGTTTTTAGGCGGTAAAAGTTCATTTGGAGAGAGTGTAAATTATCCATTGATGGTTGGTATGTCGATCACTTGCACCATTTTTTATCTCTTATTTTTCAAATATTCAAATTACGAAAGCTACAGTAATTTAAAACTGATTTTACTATCCATTTTAAGCTGTATGGTCATCATCTTTTTCGGCAATGTGTTGGCTTTGTTCATTAAAGAACCCATCAGTGAGGTTTTAAATAACCTCGTGGCCACTATTTTTATGGGAATTGTAGGGAACATCATTTTATTACCAATTTCAATAGCATTAGGACTCTTAAACTACGGAATAATTACCTTTTTAAAAACAAGGTGATGTTTGGCAGGCCCTCTCCTTTCTAAACATTTGTAGTGCATATCAACGTGTCATTCATCAAAAACTCAGTAAAATATAGCGGATAATAATACAAACCCCACGAATTTTGAATGACCGTCTTTTAAGCTAGGCTTATTTGTATCTTAGGATTTAGGAGATCGCTAAACTATCGTACAAAAAATGAAAAAAATAACATTCAAGTATTGGTTAACAAATATTTTAATAGGCATTATGCTCTTTATTGCTTACAGAGTGGTAATTGCCGAGAGCAACGTGGGCGACGACGGTTTTCTTGGAAGCATTATTCAAATTTTAGATGCCTTTTTGAGCATAAGTTATTCGTTTGTTTACCTCTTGGCGATTGTTTTTTGTTCGCTTACCATTTTTTTAAATCAGATAGATCGCATTAGAAATAACAATTTTCTGTCGCTTTTAACTTTTGTAGGATTACCGTTTTGCTGTGTCATTCTCATTGCAGTTATATGGCTCATTGATGGTTTGCATGTCGTAAATTCGGCAAATAACCTACTCATTTTCTCGGCCGTTTACCTCGCGTTTTGCGCCATACAGTTTTCATTTTTTAGAAAAAGGATGGAGAAATTAAAAGCTGACAGGTAAATTTCTGTTACGGCAAGATCGCTCGTAGTATCATTAAATAAATAGCCAATATGGACATCGTAAAACATCTTAAAAAACATACGGAGCAAATACACAGCCAGCTTCTTAACACATCGGTTGAGGAACGAATGCTGTTGAAAACAATAACATTACGTTTTTACTTCCTCCTACCCGATTTTGACAATATTGTTCGTAAATGCCTTAAAATTAATATCGATAAAGACCAGTTAGTTTCTGATATTATTGACGGACACTTGGAAAAATATCAAAAGCCTGTTAAAAAAAGTAATGCAGAAATAGATGAGTACGCAGATGATTTTGAAGAAGCAGAGCAGATGGAGATTTTCATTTTAGATGCTATTGACAATGCGACTTCCAGCGTAGCTGATTTACCTAGCTTGGAAAGACTATTTCTTGGAATTATCGATGTTTTGGATTACTACGAGAACTTTTCTGACCAGCCTGAGTATTGGAACGGTTTACTAGACAAGGAGCTTCCATTTCAAATTGAGTTTTTGAATTCGATAAAATCACCTGAAAATGTGGACAGTTTTAGCTATCAGAAACGATATGAAGATGTAGATTTCAGCGAAGTTTAAGCTGTTAAAAACGAGTTATTTAAAACATTCCCTACCCAGTTAAACACAAAAGAACCTTTTCACTTTAAATAGTAAGCTATGGAAAACAACAAAACAAACTTCTGCGAAGAAGAAACTAGCGAATTGAAGACGGGTTTAACACCTTTTCCCGAAGATATATTTGTTACAGAGCAACCTTGGTTAAGTAATTATTTACTGCCTTTAATTTCTGTTGATTTAGGTTTATTGCGCAATGATTTAGCAGGTACTGTTGTACACGTCCTTAATCCTACAGAACCTGCGGAAGGAATTATTGGCGAACAAACTACCAATTTTCATAACGAATTTTGTGCAGAAAATTGGATTGCATTAGAACTAACACCAGACAATAAATACCGTTTCCTGGGTAATGAAAACTATTTTTTATCTGCACCGATACACAAAGATGATGTTGACGAGGATTTTACCGAGCATATTAAAACGATACACGAAAATTATCAAAAAGTAAAATCAAAATACCAGCTAAAAAAACAGTTGTTGCCTTGGCAGGATGACAATCCGCAGTATTTTCTTGATAGATTAAGCGGAGAAATGTGGTATGGCAATTGGACCAACACCTCACCTATTCCACCAGCATTTGAGATGAATATTGACGAAGAAGGTGATGATTTGTCTAACGATGGGATTTCTATATCTTACAAAGGGAACGAATTCATTTACGTTGCCGAGGTATCTGGCTATAACTATTGCGGAAGCGGAGCTGATAGTATCTTGATGTTTTATGAACCAATCAATCGCATTGTTTTATTCACTTATGATTGGACTTAATTAAGCTTATTAGGAGTATCTAACCACTAATCTCACTGCATCAACATGGAAAACACAGGAAATGATTTCAGTAAGTTTATCAGTCTAGATGAAGATATCGACCTGTTTTTAAAACGAATAGATAAAATTGACTGGTTTAGTAATTGCGGAAAGAATTACGAAGCTGAGTTACATTACGATTATGTTTTAGAGGAAAATATAGCAATTGTACAGAAGAATGTAGCGAAAACCAGTAACTATGCAGGTATCATTACCATCGACAATTTATTTCAAGAGGCCACACACAGAACCTATTCTTATCTGCACAACAATGATAAAATTAATTTATCGGTCGAAAACTTGGAGGTAAATGATTGGGTACAGCTAAGAGAGCGAATTATAACAAAGTTGAACACCTACGATGTTGAAAAAATAGACGAAAAATGTTATCAAAGCCTTGAATTTAAAAAACCTGTTGATGGCTTTGCCTTTAAATTACTCGTATCTGCAATGATGGAAATCTATTGCAAAAGAATGTTTCCAGAAATACCCACATTCTATGAAAAAATAATGCAGGTATATGAAGATGGCCATCTAATAACAGGTTGGAATGGGAAATTCCCTTCGCCCTATTTATTTATAGCTAAACCCATTGATAACAAAAAAGGGCAATTGAGGATTTGGTAATCGTTTACATTGACTGTGTTGAACGGAAACTTCTACAAGTTTACACGAGATTTAAAATGAGTAGTTTTACTATTAAAAGGTGGTAAAACAAGGAAAATAAAGTACTTATGAAATTAGAAGAAATAAAAAATATTCAGGATTTTCAAACGTTTCTTACTGGGCAAAAAAATGAAAATTTTGTTCAGCCGAACGATCCTGAGTATACTAAAACCATTTGTGGAACGAATTTGCAATCTGAAATCCTGTATGTTCTACCAGCGGCTGAAACGTTGGAAAACATCCAGTTCTATCATCATTTAAAGTTCATCACCATCAATAACTACAAAGTTGATAGCAAGAAAATTGCAGTATTAAAAAAGTACGCGGATAAGTTAGCAAACGTTACGCACTTGCATATTTGGAACATTAAACAAAGCGATTTGAGCCTGCTTTCCTTATTCCCCAATCTTACACATCTACTCATTTCACACCTAAAAAAGGCTGATTTTTCATTTGACAGCTTAGATGGAGTGAAAAAACTCAACACATTATGTCTGCTAGCTTTTAACAAAATGGCAGATCTAAGTTTCATCCCTACTTCTTCGCAGAAAAGGTTGAAAAGCCTATCAATAACTTATGCACAAAACCTAAAAAGTTTAAAGGGCATTGATCAGTTCGAAAATCTTGAGAATTTATCCCTGTTTGCATCTACAATGGAAAGCAACAAAAAAGTTGACCTCGAAGATTTATCAGGTATTGAAAGATTAACCAAACTTCGAAGTTTTGAAATTGGTTATTTTAGGTTTGGCATTGCAGAAATGCAGGAGCGACTTTCATTTTTGAAGGAATTAAAATCGTTTTCGATAGATAATGTTAGCTACGAAAACAAATAATAGCGCAACAACAAACCCATAAAAACTACTGAATATGAATATCTATCTAGGCAGTGAAAACATCAGTATTGGTGGAAAAGTTGAATTCATCAAATGTTCAGCATGCAATTTCGATAGTTTTAGGCTAGAACTTTCTGCTGATACCGATATGGTTTACCAAGATGTAATTGGCTTTGTAAACAAAGAGCACAAGGAATTGCTTTTAACGCATTTATCAGATGAAGAATTTCATAATTTTAGTAACTACAGCGGAAATCAATTGAGCGAAAGGGTAAACACCGTTTTTAAAGGAAATGGCTTTACCTTTTATAAATCGAAGCACTTTACCGACCAGAATGACGAAGAATATTGGGCACCTGTATGCCCTAAATGCGAAAGCAGTTTTCAAACCGAACGAAAAATAAGTTTGGAGGATTTTATCAAGGAAGGCGGAAAAGTGATCACGTACAGTTTGTACGACAAATTTTATTGATCAAAAGTCGATGGCGTGAACTGATGACATAAAGACTAATGAAATGACAACACCAAGTTTTTACATAGATATCAAACAAAGTATCGAGGAGCATTTCAGTTTCCTCGAAGCGTTTGGTTTTACAACATTTGAAGAAAAACAATTGGCCTATGAATTTCATTTTGAAGCCAAGAACGATGCTGTTTTAATTGATATCTGGTTTGAAGCTACTGCATCTACCCCAATTTGGATGACTATAAATGGCTATTATGTAGATCACCTGGAACCGGAAAACCTGAAATTAAAAGCTTATCAGGTTGCGCTAAAAGAAAACTACAACAAATCGTTTGAGCAATATCTGGAAACCAATCAAACTGTTTTTTTAAATCAAATTGCAGAACAATATGCTGTAAACGGGAAAGAAATCAACAATAGTTATTTAAAAGAACTTAGCGAAATCATCAAAAGAAACATCACGATATTAAATGGAAATCTCGAAGTTTTAAAATCGAATACCGAAGTTATACAAAAGGATTTTGAGGTCGAAAAAGCTAAAGAACGCATCAAAAATAGGACTTACACGCTCGAATATCAATGTTTTAGTGCAGATGAATACGATGCTTATGAAGAATTTACCAGCTTAGAAGCGCTTGAAAAATATTTAGCCGAGCGGAAAGAAATCGAGAAATACAGGGTTTTGGATTGTTATATGCACGAAATCTATTCAAAATAAAAACAACAAACTATGAAAGAACAGACCATCAAAAACATCGTCGATACTTATTGTGATAAAGAAGAAACAAATGGATAATAAACTAAAACCTTACTGCACAATTATTGGAGAAACAATAGTTACCGTTGTTGTCTTTGGAGACGAACTGGCCGATTTGTATGGATATGAGATGGATGCAGGCGACCCATTTTGGTACATATCTGGCACAGATGCCTGGTTCGAAAAACAAGATGTAAACGACGAAACGTTCCTGGTTGCCAAAACTTACAACAAAGATTATTTCAGTGTGCCTGTAGACCAGAAAGCACTTGATTTATTGGCGGTTAAAAATGGCGTACTGGTGCTTTTGCCGAATGCGCCATTGAAAGCGGAAGACATTAAACAAACGACTGATTTAGAAGAGTTAAGGGAATGGATGAATACCGAAATTGGCGAGGATGAAATTGAGGGCGTAATCTACTGTTTCTACACAGAAGAAGACAAAAAGAAATATCACGAGCAATAAACTAAAACTTGTTTTATGAAATTATATACAACAATTGATGAGGTTTTTGAAGCACCAATGACTGTTTTCAAAACCATATTCTTTCCGCTATTGACAGTTGACTTAAAGGACCTGAACAAAGGCGAAGGTAAAGTTCATTTTGTAACTGTTTGGGGAAATGGCGATCCTGACCTAAATTTCAAAGATGAGTTGTTTGGTTTTAATTTTATCAAATTCGATTGGACAGGTGAAAAATATAAGTTTAATGGAGACTTAAGCAGTATTGAAACGTTTGATAAGTTGAGCGACTGGTACGCAGAAGCTGAGAAAGAATACGAAGAAAACAAGGCCGATTATCTGACACAAAAAGCCTACGAGGAAGTTAAGAAAAGTCATTTTGCGATACAGAACGAGCGTAGAAGGAAGATTTCTTTTGAATATTATCATTATGTGAAAGGGCTTATCAATTATTGGATAACGAGAGATAAATATCTGGAAACCGGATTATTTATTCAGGGTGGAGCCTATACCGACTGTGACAGTAACCACGAGCGAAAAATTTATGAAAAACTAAGCGCTACAGGTGCTACAACACGAAACAACGAGTTAATCGGAAAACTTACAGGTTATAATTATAGCGGTTTCGGAGAAGATGAGATCAGTTTATATATTGATAGAAAACAACAACAAGTATTTCAAAAATTTAATTGGACCTAAACTATTAACTAAAAAATACGAAAATGCCATTTCCAATTGATCTCAAATACATCGAAGAAACTGAAAAAGAGCTTGGACTTACGTTTCCCGACAGTTTCAAAAACAAAATGCGCAAAGAAAACGGTGGAGCTTTAAGCACCAAAGAAGATGACTGGCAACTTTTCCCATTTTTTGACCAAGCAGACCAAAAGCGAATAAGCAGGACTTCCAATCATATCGTTTTAGAAACCAAACTAGCCAGAAATTGGGGCAATTTTCCAGTCGATGGAATAGCAATTGCATCAAACGGATCTGCCGATTACTTGATCTTATTAACAACAAAAGAAAACGATAAACTGTTAGACGATAAGATTTTTTCGTGGCTTCACGAAACGGGAGAAGTAAAAGAAATTGCTAAAAGTATTGATGAAATTACCTCAATTACTTTAAAAGCTAAAAGCAAGAAGCAAGTTCAGAAACAGAAATTAAACACCCTAAAAACAGATGATGGATTTAGTATCGATAGCATTCCCTCACCTTGGATATTAACAGAAACAACTCCTCACAACAAGCCGCCATTTTATACTTTTCAAATTGGTAAAGGAACTGATTGTTTGGTAAGTTTAGAAACAGCTTTCCCGACAGATAAACTTAATGCCGACAAGTATTGGCTCGACCAATGGAAGAAAGAAACGGGATTAAAACCCAACAAGAATGATTTGTTCATACAACGAAATGACTTAGAAGATTATTCCTGCATTATTGTAAGATGTAAAAATAGCACACCTGTTTATTATTGGATCAAAAGTAAGCAAACCGAAAAGTGGCACTTAAAAATGAAAACCACTGCAAGCAGACATAACGGAGATTTTAAGGAATTTACCAAATTGCTCAATAGTATTTTGGTTGATAAATAACGGTCAAACAACACCACTTAGAAAGATATAGCGCAATGACTTTTCCGATCTTAATTAGCGAAAAACTAACACTTCGGCAATTATCAATCGATGATCAGGATGCTATTTTAGCTTTGCGTAGCGATCCAAAAGTCAATCGATATTTAGATAGAGCACCTACCAAAACAGTAGACAATGCCATCAATTTCATCAACAAAATAAATGAAAATATAGAAAAAGGCATTTCACTCTACTGGGCAATTACGCAAACGGAAACAAATACGTTTGTGGGTACCATTTGCCTATTCTATTTTTCAACAGAGAAGAAAAATTGTGAAATTGGCTATGAATTGATGACCGAGTTTCGAGGGCAAGGCATCATGAGCGAAGCAGTGCAGATGGTTATCAACTTTGCTTTCAAAAATTTGCATTTTAAAGAAATTTCAGCTTTTAGCCATAAAGAAAATCAGCCTTCGCTCAGCCTGTTAAGCAAATTCAACTTTGTTAAATCAAGCGTAGCAGATACTGAAAACCCTCATTTAGTGCTGTTTTCTTTAAAGCAATAAATAAACTTCCTGCTCTTTTTCAGTCAACGAATAATAAACCTAGCCTAGCGGAAACTTATTTATCTACAACGGATGACAATAATGGATTTTTCTT
The DNA here is from genome assembly GCF_005925325.1 of Pedobacter helvus. Taxonomy (GTDB): domain Bacteria; phylum Bacteroidota; class Bacteroidia; order Sphingobacteriales; family Sphingobacteriaceae; genus Pedobacter; species Pedobacter helvus. The sequence goes on from NZ_SRMP01000001.1 coordinate 239,655, forward strand.
TTCAGTATTAGCGTTATTTTTATTGGGTAAAACAACCAACTGCATGACAGCCAAAACCAGTAAGATAACTTTTACTCCACGAGAACTCGTAAGAAAACCATCAACTATCATTATCCTGGTCTTGTTGATACTCTTTTTTAGCAATGTTTTTACCATGTGGACCGAGGCTTTTGCCGGTAATACACCTTATGGTTCGTCAGAAGATTTCCAAACCTTAGATGGTGGGTTTAAATACACTTTGGTACTATCTAAATTTACCACTGCCGATGAGGAAATAGCAATACTGAATGAAGCATTTGACAAATTCAAAAAAGAATATCCTAAGCACATAAACAATACGTTGTACAGAACAAGCGACTATTACAACATCAATGCTTGGATGTTTTGGAAATGGTACAGATTTTTCGAAACCGGCCATATTAGAGCATATCCTCATTTAGATACGGCACCAGTAAAATAAATGCCTGTTGTACGAAAAACAGTTAAAACTTAACGAAAATCATTCTATCGACAGAAATAAAAAAGCTTGATTTAACCGAACTTGAAAACTTAGCTTAGCAATTGCACATCAAAAGCAAAATCTAGCTAAATTATTAAACAGATTTAAATGCTCTTTATGAAACTGAAACTGAAACTACGGAATCTTCTATTCTTATCGCTACTAACTACATTAGTTGGCTTAGTACTTTCTTTTCTATTTCTACCTGAAAATTCTGGCTACGCAGGATTGTTTTTTATCGCTATCAGTCCTATCTTTTTTATCATCTTCATCATCTGGACGCTGATATTGGTACCAGTAACCGAAAAGAAAGAAGGATTTATTAAATCGTTAATTACCTTTCTGTCGACTGTAATGCTTCAATATCTCGCAATTATTACTGCCATGTCGATACTGAGTAGTGATAACCAGGGTTACAATTTGGATACTTTTTTTACGGATTGTGCCGACTTGTTTAATGAGCTTCCAGTACTACTGTTTACGCTGGCTGTGGCTGCTGTGTATACATTCTTGCTAAGCTTCAGCTCAAAAAAGAAATAGAAATTCAATAATGCTATTAGAAAACACAAATCCAAAAATGAACCTAATAGATCGAAATAGATTTGCGCTGATCTTGCTGTTTATACTTGGCATATTCATCATCTATTTCGCACTTGTAATTACCTATCAAGAGCAAATCATTGCTTTGATGACAGATTTATTTGGCTATCGCTACAACGTTCGTTCAAAGGCTTTTGCAGGATTTACTATTTTTCCATTTATTCTTGGCGCTTCCATCATAATAGCATTATGGACACATTATCAAGGCAAAATATCAGCTTTCGAATTTGCCCCTACACAGATCAAAATACAAACCAAAAAACTAATTATCATTGAGAAGCTACAGGTACAAAAAATTATCATCGTGCAAAAAAAACAGACCGCAGTGGAAATGGAAATCAAAACCAAGACCAGCAGTTATTCAATTTATCACTTTGATGATACTTTCTTAAATATGATTACGGCATACTTCCAGCTACAAAAAGCAGATAAACATGAAAAGAATTACAAAACAAAAACGGAGAAAAAAATATTTGAATTGAATAAAAACATCAGCTTATGAAAATCATTAAAACAGTAAAGATAATTGTGGGTGCCGCTGGACTGTTGCTGATTTTTAGGCTCATCAACCCAGATCTCACTAAAAAAATCACCATACTAGATTGCGAAAGCACCTATAAAAAATCGGTATTCGGAAAAGAATACGAGGGCTACAATTATCACAATGCCAAAATGGATATTGCCAAATGTTTATCAGAAAAATTCTTGGCTACCAAAAACCAAAAATATGAAATCGAAATCCGTAAGATATTAAACGAATTTGAAGCCTACGATGAAATCAAGAAAGATCCGATTGAAAACATCTGTAAAGACAGGGAAACGATATTTATCTACTGGTACTATGAATAGGAAATCAAACACAACTATAATCAATCTAAAATTGAAAATGAAATATTTTTGTATCGTCTTAATAATTACGCTTGCTTCGTGTGGCCAAACAAGCAGCACTACCGATGAAAGTGAAGTGATAAGCGCTGATACAGTAAAGGGAAATGAAAACAACATACCTGCAAAATCAACAGATAGAACGGTAAAGTTTCTATGGCGTGACAAAAACAGCGCTATGATCATCGATAAAGAGTTTTGTAAAACGATTACGACTCCCGAAAAAGCTGCTTTAGGTTACGTGGCTACTTTTATAGGTAACGAATGTAGTTGGGATGGCGCATATACCGAAAACAGAAGTAATTTAAAATGCGAAATACTAACTGCTTTAGGTTTGGGCTATCAATGTTCTGAAAAGCATTTGGGCTTTCTTAGAAATTGGTTTCGGGATGATGCAAAATCTTTAAAAGAGCTTGAGAATTGTCCAACTACGCCCAATACCGCTACAATACAAGATACGTTTGACGAAATTACAATAACGACAAAAGGAAATAAAATTTCGATATTCTTTAAAGCAAACGGGGTTAATTTACGTGAAGAAACCAGTTGGAGCTGGTCGGAGACTAATGATTTTGAAGTTACTGGCGATAAGATTAAACTGGTTAAAAAAGATAAGTCAGCCATAGATCAGCAAACCTTCGGCATAGATAAGCATCAACCCAAAGAGAGAGATTTTAGCAAGATGAAAAACCAATCTCTTGTAATCAGTTGTGGATCGGGTTGCGCCATGACTTATAACGTAAAAGCCATCAAGGAAATCAATTCAGCTTCTATCAAAGTAACTTTTGAAGTAGATCTGTACGAAAATCAGAAGTTAACCGAAAATTATCCGGAAACTTATATTTTTCATTATGGAAATATCAATACCATTGAAAGAGTAAATGATACTGGAAAAAATGAAAACATAGCAGATACGTTTATGCCGGCTGCATTAGAAACTTTTCGAGAATTTGGCAAAAAGTTAATACAGTAGTTTGCTGATTAACCAATACAAATTCGCAAGCCTAAAAATAACATCTAAATCTTCACAACCTTAAAGATTAAAATGAGAAAACTAAATAAACCATTATTATTTTGGTGCAAAGATTAATAATAAAATGACGATCTCAATTCATTCAGCAGAGCAAACAAAGCAATGCAACACAACGTTACTATTGAACTAAAAAACAAACACTTAAACCAAATTACTCACTAAATTGACAAAATCATATGGGATTTGATATCAGCTACCACCCAATAAAAAAAGAAGAAATAAAAGAATGGTATTTCGATGCTTTAAAAGATGCTTCTTCAATTTCAAAAACTGCTCAGCAGTTTAATATTGATGATTTTTACCAACAAAAATACATCGATATTATTCAAATAGCGTTGCAAACGCAACCGAGCGAAACCTTCGAGACAACACATGGCTATTACATTGCCAATATTCAAGGTATTTGCAGAACCTATTTTTACACTAGAGGCTCCGCCTACTCTTTCCTAATTAGCGAAAAACCTTATTTCAAAAATTACACAACAGATTTAAAAGCGCTATTTTCTGATAGTTTTGAAAACCCAATCTCTAATAGCATCACCACTAATTATAGTTCGGGCGTTTATGTTTCAGAAGAGCAAGTAGCTAAGCTTCTACATGACTACCAAACAGATGAAAATGTTAAAAACGATCTGGATACTTTCTACTCTCACGGCCGTATCGAGATATTTTTAAAGGCCTTGCAATATGCGAAAGAAAATGGCTTAGGTGTGTTAGAAGCTACAGAAGTTGTAGAACCAAACCCTATGGATCTCAATCAATCCAAATGCTACTCTAACCTTTTCAATTGTGATAGAGATGGAGCCTTACTGTACCGCGAAGCTGCTATGGAACAAATTAGAGCCATAGAAGAACAAAACAATATACAAAGTGGGGAAATTGCAAATAAAGCAGCATATGTAACAACACAAGTTCCGGAGACTGAACAAAAAGAGAAAAAAGGATTTTGGAAACACCTTTTTGGATAAATTTTCTTCACAAAAAAAAATCATAGATATTATGGAAAAAATTGAATTTAAACAGAATGATCTAAAGCGAGGTGTACCATTCGCCGTTGGTTATCTCGTTTTAGTATTTGGTTTCTGCTTCTTCAAATTCGGTGGAGTACTTGGCATGGCTGATGCTGTAGACAATTTAGGGAGTTCAAAAGGTGCTGCTTTTTTAATTGGATTGGCTGTTTTAATTCCATTTTTCATCATTTTAAATGTGATTATGCCGAAAGTGAGTATAGAACTACATTCGGATAAGATCATCTTCACCGCCAATAAGAAAGAGCAAAAAGTGATCGCTTACAATGATATTTCTAAACTACAGCTTCACATCAGCAATTTGAACAGGTTAGATATTGTAGATCAACACCAAAACATTTTATACCATATACAGCCACAAAATAAACCTGAAATCTTAAATAAAATCATCTCTGAAATTTCAAAACATATCGACTTTACTAAACAGGTAGGTAATAAGAGTTATTTTGGAAAAAATATTGAAGCAGTAATCTATTATAGAAAAATGTAATAAGCCATCTAGGCTTTGGTTTACTTATATTTATAGTATAAACGATCGAAAATTATCAGCATGGCAGTTATCAATCCGCACATTAACTTTAATGGAAATGCCGAAGAGGCATTTAATTTTTATAAATCAGTATTTGGTGGAGAGTTTCTAAAGGTCATTAGATTTAAAGATATCGCAACCGACGAACATCCTATACCGGAAAACGAAGCCGAGAACATCATGCACATCGCCTTACCTATTGGCAACAATACGTTAATGGGAAATGATGTTCCACAGTTTATGGGGCGAGTTAATGAAAGTGAAAACAGATCCAAAATAGCGGTTACTGCACAAAGTCGTGACGAGGCAAACAAACTGTTCAATGGTCTTTCGGTAGGTGGAAATGTTGAAGTACATAGTGCCGAGAGCGCAGATGGTTCTTACTTTGCCATGTTTAGAGACCAATTTGGTATTGAGTGGATGATCAACTTTGAACCGCAATCATAGTTAAGTTACCAACTACATCTATGAGAAATCATTATTAAAAACCATGAAGCATTTACCTCTTTCGCTAGTTTTCTTATTCACCAAATTGTGTTTTGCACAAAGTGAAATTCCTCAAAATATTAAAACCTCCTTCACAGGAACATGGTTTTATGAGGATAATTTTCATACCAATACAATCATCATCATGTTCGAAAAAGGCAAAGACTATGCGACATTTAAAGATATTGGAACAGGTGAAGCACCGACAGAAACTTTAAGGGCAAAAGTGAAAGGCCATTTATTGGTTGTGCCTGCGCAGCGTGAAAAAAATGATGAAATTGAAATGGAAATCGTGAAGGGGAAATTGCATTTGCGCACACGTCCAGCTATTTGGGGCAGAGATGGAACTATTTTAAATAACAAAAGCGATCATTGGGCTAAGAGGATTTTTAAGCGAGTAAAAAATTAAGATATCTATATGATTTAAAAAGCTTGATAAAAAATTTGGATTGACCTAAACCATGAAAAACAGCAAGCTTTAATTAATAGGCATGGCTTAAGCTAAAACTCAGAAAAGAGATAAAGCTTACTTTTACTCAAAACACCTAACAAGCTAAAATTCAAAACATTGCCATTCACGCAAAAATCTTCTCAAAAAAACCTCACAACCTAAAAGATTAAAAACAACAAGCTATTCAATTGCTGCTTACATTAGTATAAAGATAGCGTTACTTTTAAATCTCCCGCACTTTTATCAGTAAGGCTACGAGACGATTCTAAGGTAATGAGCGTAACGAACCAAGATATCAAAAGAAGCAAGGAAATTACCCAAAGCTATTTTCGGTTTTTGGATAAACACATTTTGGACGTAGCTTCTGGAAAAGCAACTGATTTTATGGAGATCAATCAGATTGCGGGCGAGCTTTTTGTTTCTCACAAGCACCTAACAGATACCGTACAGAGAGAAACGGGAAATCACCCATGTTACTTTTACGATCTTAAAATCATTGAGCAGGCAAAAAAAATGCTCGTCAATACAAACCAATCTATTGCAGAAATTGCCAGGACACTTACTTATGATCCATCGAATTTTCTAAAGTTTTTTAAAAAGCAGGAAGGAAAAACGCCGGGGCAGTTCCGAAAGGAAAACAAAATATAACTTCCGAAAAGTTCACCACGATAGTGCTTTTTGGAATAAACATCTTTACAAAATAATTAATATCTAACTAGAAAAATCAAAAAAAATGAGTAGAAACGATGTAAAAGGAAAAGTAGTTCTTATTGCCGGTGGCGGTAAAAACTTGGGCGCATTGTTAAGCAAAGACTTTGCTGCAAAGGGTGCAAAACTAGCTATACACTTCAATAGTGAAAGCTCTAAAGCCGAAAGCGAGAAAACATTATCAGAAGTAAAAGCTTTAGGTGCGGAGGCTTTTTTATTTCAAGGCGACTTAACTAAAGTAGAGAACATTTCTAAACTATTTGATGAAACTATAGCCAAATTTGGCGGTATCGACATTGCTATAAATACAGTAGGAATGGTATTAAAGAAGCCATTTACAGAAACTACAGAAGCAGAATATGATGTAATGTTCGGTGTAAACTCAAAATCAGCTTATTTCTTCTTACAAGAAGCTGGGAAAAAAATAAACGACAACGGGAAAATTTGTACCATTGTAACTTCACTTTTAGCGGCTTATACGGGTTTATATTCTACTTACGCTGGTGCAAAAGCACCTGTAGAGCACTTTACCAGGGCAGCGTCTAAAGAATTTGGTGCAAGAGGTATTTCAGTAACAGCGGTAGCTCCTGGACCAATGGATACGCCTTTCTTCTACGGTCAGGAGAGCGATGATGCAGTTGCCTACCATAAATCAGCTTCGGCCCTGGGCGGCTTAACCGATATTAAAGACATTGCTCCTTTAGTAGAGTTTTTAGTAACAGAAGGTTGGTGGATTACAGGACAGACCATCTTCGCAAACGGCGGCTACACCACTAGATAACATTTAACACATCCTATGAAACGAAAAGGCAAGCAGCTTCGGTTGTTTGCCTTTTCTGATAAACCAACAAACGATGACGATCAAAATATTAAACTCCATTTTAATACTCGTAGCAGTATTTATGGGATTGAAACAAGGCTGGGCAATGCTATCTGGAAAACCAGAAATGCTACTAATGTTCAGCAAATGGAATTTCTCAAAAACAGCAATCATGGTTAATGGAGCAATTACCATTATTGCGGCATTACTCATCTTGTTTCCTAAAACTTTTGTTTGGGGAAACCTGCTCATGGCGGCGGGAATTTTAATGATCCTTGGCTTACAACTGTTAATTAAGGACTTGAAAGGCGCAGCAATGGAACTTCCGTTTTTGTTACTCAATCTTATCATTATTTATCTACAATACCCTTTAAAAAGCAATTAAAAATGAAAGTCTTAGTCATGTTATTGATGTCATCTATATTGGCATTAACTGCTTATGGACAATCTAACAAAAAATCATCACCTAAAACAGCACAAAAAATGGAACTCACAAAAATTACAAATGAAAAAGTAAGAAAGGCTATTGAAGCTTTGCAGGCCAATGATAAAAAGACTTGGTACAGCTATTTCACAAATGATGCTGTTTTCACAGACGATGGCAGAACTTTGTCATTCAAATCTTTCTTCGATAATGCTTTCGATAAAAAGGAGAAATTTTTGGATATCGACAAGATCGAAAACGATGGAAAAGACATTTATGGCCAATTCCAAGCTGGTCAATGGGGAACTTTCCGTGTGTTCTTTAAATTTCACCAAAATGCCGAAGGAAAATTTAACAGGTTAGATATTGGGCAAGCGGCAAAATAAACTGTGCCTATCCTATTTAATTAATACTGCCAATGCCATCTGCATTGGCTTTTTTTGTTAGATTAGCATAAGTGAAGAGTGATTAATAGAGAAACTAGCCAATGATTAAAACTGAAAAATTCGAATTGACGAGTAAAGCGTATATGTCGATCGTTTTACGAGTGTTATTAAAGAAAAAGTGGTGGCTTTTCATACTCATGTGGTTATGTAGTTTAGTAATTTTCTTATCGGATGAACGAGATGCATTGATGACGTTTTTAATGTATTTTGCGATTTTCTATCCCGTTCTTGTTATCATAACCTATTGGAGATTTACAACTTCTAAACAAAATAAATTGCTTTTTACAGAACGAGAGCACGAGATTTATAATGAAAAAATTGTATCGAATCTGCAAAATGGCTCTACCAGTACCATTTTTATAGACAGTTTTGTTAAAACATTTGAAATCAAAGATGCCTATCTCTTGTATATCTCAAAAAATCAAAGTATGATTTTTCCAAAACGACATTTTAAAAGTAAGGAAGATGAGAATTGGTTTAGGAAGGAAATTTTCTTACGAATAAAACATAGCAGATAAATACGCAAGCAAAAAAAACTTATAATCCACTCAATATCTATATCTTAAATTAATAATGATATTCAAAATAGTGATGTATCTATCAACGGGCGTGCAATACTTTACTGAAACTATTACTGTAAAAATAAAATAATGTTGCTAAAAACTTTGATTTGACTTTATTTTAGTCGTTATTAAAAGAAAATCTAAATTATGACGATTATTGAACTCATAGAAAGGCCAGATATTGCTACCGATTTTAAGCTAAACAATTTATATCTCCAGTTTGGATCGCTATTAAATGAACTAAGGAAAAAGCAACTTTCTCAAGATACTATCGACTTTATTAATCTAAGTGTAGAAAGGATCAACCTTTCTTCATTTGTTGGAAATGAGTTAAGGAAGCTCATTAAGCAAGAGCAAACGCTATTGTTGAAACAAGTAGAAAAAGCACATAAAATCGCTCCTAAAAACTATTACCGCAATCTTTGGATGTTGCTAGGTTTTACCGCCTTTGGTTTGCCAATTGGTTTATTATTTGGATTAAGCATTGGCAACACTGGCTTAATGGGTGTTGGCCTACCAATTGGAATGGCTATTGGCGCCGGCATTGGCAGTTCTATGGATAAAAAAGCTTTTAACGATGGCAGACAACTAGCTATCGAAGTTAAGTACTAAGCGAAATGGATTTTCAAATCATAAAGTATCAGCCTCAATATAAGAATCAAGTCATTTCTGTTTGGGAGAAATCTGTATTAGCCACACATCATTTCCTTATTGGAAAGGATTTTCTTGAAATAAAAGCACTATTGCATGACTATGATTTTGAAGTTCTGGAAATGTTTTGCCTTATAGCCGACCATAAGATTATTGGTTTTATTGGAATATATCAATCTAAAATAGAGATGCTATTTTTAGATCCAGACCATATAGGGAAAGGCCTAGGACGACAATTGATTGATTTCGCAGTTACTAAACAAGGTGCCAGATTGGTTGATGTGAATGAGCAAAATACCTACGCTAAAACCTTCTATGAAAAAGCAGGGTTTCAAGTCTATGAAAGAACGGAAAAAGATGATTTTGGTAAAGACTATCCACTCTTGCGAATGAAACTATCAGAAAGTAGTTAGCTGTTAAAACTAAATATCTTTAGATTTCATTAACCATCTAAATCCCTAAAACATGACTTTAATAGCCATTTTTTTCCCGTTTATTTCGTTTCTACTTCGTGGAAGAATACTCACTGGAATTATCTGTTTGATTTTACAAATCACCTTAATAGGTTGGATACCCGCAGCCGTTTGGGCAGTAATTTCTTTACAGAATGCAAGAGCAGACAAACGTAACAGAAAATTAATCAGAGCGATGAAATCAAAATAAGAAAAGTTTGTATTGAGCTTCAAATTCGTGGTTTTTCTTAATTTTGCTTTATCATGAAAAATAAAATTACCGCAGCTATTACACTACTCTGCTTAGCATTTTCTACCCCTGTATCTAGTCAAGAAAAAGAACTCAACTTCGATAAAAGCTACATCAAAGCCAATGATAAAAAAACAACTATCGAGATCAATGAGATGCAAGAGTTGGTTTACATCATTCTATCGATTACCGAAAATGGGAAAAATCCAAATATGGTAAACCAAAAAACGGATTACTATAAAGATGTTCAGCAATACTTTACTCCCTATGCAACACTTCCCGTAGTTCAAAAATTCAATTCGTTATTAACCGAAAATATTATCAATTATTTCATTCTAGCTGGCAATGCGTATGGCTTTAAGTTCGATCAAAATAAAATAGTACCTACGCAAGTTTATAACTTTCCAGCTAAAGGAGTCGGTAAATTCGAAGTAAAAGTAAATCCTATCCTTACTTATATTAAAGATTTGGAGGAGTTTGTTGAAAGATCTAACTACAGGAAATTTTATCATGAACATCTTCCCTACTACAACAGCCTAAAAAAGGACTATGTTAAATTTGCATCTATCGCTTTACAGAAAAAATGGTTAGAAAATAGATTTAACTATAAGATAAATAGCTATAGAGTGTTAACCTCGCCCTTAATTGGAGGAATGAACGCCACACATACTTTTGAAGACAATCAGTTTAAAGAAATCTTACTGTTTTTACCCACTATTAAGCAGGATCAAAAATTAAGCGAGCAGCTTAACCATGCTATTAATATTCGTATCATTTTTACCGAGATTGACCACAATTACGTTGGACCTGTAAGTGAAAAATTTAAAGAGAAAATCAATTCCATATTTAATGATAGAGCCAAATGGGTAAACGGAGCAAACAAAAGCACAGACCACTACCCTAACCCAATTAAAGTTTATGACGAGTATTTAACTTGGGGACTTTTCATTTTATATGCACACGATAATTTCGGCAGCGATAAAGAACTGATGAACCAAATTACCGAAAACATCAATAGCATGATGGCTAAAAAAGGTTTCCCTAAAGCTAAAGAATTTAACGAGGAATTGCTTTCATTATACCAATCTGCAAAGGATAAAAAGATCGAAAATTTATATACTCAATTATTGGATTGGAGTAGCAAGCAATAAAACACAATTACTGACCTATGAAAATAAAAATTTACTTATTATTATTACTACTTGCCGTATTTAGTAATTGTTCAAATGCCATCCAGCAGCAAGATCCAATTCCTACACACGAAACTTTCACTATTAATTCCAAACAAATTGGTGAAGTGAGAACTATCAACGTATGGCTGCCTTCTGAGTATGCATCAAGTACAGATTCTCTACCAGTACTCTATATGCCAGACGGTGGTATAAAAGAAGACTTTCCGCATATTGCCAACACTTTAGCCGAGCTAATCAAAAGCAAGCGTATTCCACCAATGATATTGGTTGGTATTGAAAACACACAACGTAGAAGAGATCTAACTGGCTTTACGGCGATAGAAGAAGATAAAAAGATTGCTCCAGTAGTAGGTGGTTCCGAAAAGTTTAGGGCTTTCATCAAGGAAGAACTCTTTGCTGAAATCAATAAAAAATATCGCACTACTCTTAAAAAAGGATTAATTGGGGAGTCTCTTGCTGGCTTATTTGTTGTAGAAACTTTATTTACACAGCCTAATCTATTCGATACTTACATCGCTTTTGATCCATCTCTATGGTGGAACGATCATCACTTAGTAAAGACAGTACAAAATGACTTGAGTAAGTTTCCGGCCGAAAAAAAATACCTTTGGTTTGCAGGCTCTAGTGCCAAAGACATTTATGTTTATACCAAACAGCTAGAGCAAATTTTAAAAGTATCTGCTCCTAAAACACTAGATTGGATTTATTCTGCAGAACCTAAAGAGCAACACCAAACTATTTTTAGAGCAACTAAAGAAAAGGCGCTAATTTGGGCGTTTGGTAATAGATAATTATTGAAGTAAATTGAACAATCTCAACCATCAAACTAACGCTCTGAGTATTTGTTACATTAGCAACTACGAACATTAAGATCTAATGAATAGACATAATGAACAGATTTAAGTTGTTATTTCCTATATTTCTGTTATTGATTTTCGCTTGTAATAAAGAAAATAAAATCAAACAGGTTAAATTCTGGAAATTTTCAGATGGTAAATCGTCTTCAGATATTTTAAACTTCAATAGCAAAGATTATCGCATTAAGAAGGACACTATTTACAAGTTAGATATTCCTTTGTATAAAATTGAAAACTATGAGCAACGTTTTTTATCGGGCGATCAAATTTTAGTAATTAAAGAAATACAAACTGGAAAAACAGCTAGATATGTATCAAAATAAATTTAGTTGTAACCAGTGAAATGACTTTTTAAAGAGAGCACTATTTATGCTCAAGGCAAAACAGATTAATTAAATGAGAAAGATCATTTTAGATTTAGCGGTTACGTTAGATGGGTTTATTGAAGGGCCAAACGGAGAGATAGACTGGTGCATCATGGATGATGATATGGACTTCGATGGCTTTCTAGTCGGAATTGACGCGATCTTTTATGGCAGAGTAAGCTACGATGCATGGGGAAATTTCCAACCTGATGCTACTGCAAGTAAAGCCGAACAAAAATTATGGTCGGCAGTACATTCCAAACAGAAGTTTGTTTTTTCTAGTGAAGAAAGAAACGATAGAAATGCCACTTTCATTAAATCGTCAATTGCTGAGAAAGTTAAAGAAATCACAAGTTCGGCAGGAAAAGACATTTGGCTTTATGGAGGCGCTGGCTTAATCAAGACTTTTATAGATTTAGGCTTAATAGATATTTATAGGATATCTGTTCATCCCATTGTATTAGGAGCTGGCAAACCTTTATTTGAAAATTTGAAAGATCGCATAGCATTAAAACTTATTCGTACCAACGTTTTCAAGTCGGGCGTGGTGCAATTGATTTACGAAAAAATATAAGCTATAATAGCAACCGTAAAAGATCCTTGGGCAATGTGGTTGCCTTAATTTACAATCCCCATTTTAAACTTTAAGATAAACATTGCGAGATACGAAGCATTCTTTTTACTTCGTATCTCGAAATAATGTTTACTAATTACAATGCAAATTTGTAATTGGCCCCAATCGTAAACCATCTTTTCGGTAGAGGCACCGCAGCAACTTCTACGTATTCTTTATCAAGCAAATTGGTCACATCCGCATAAATATTCCAGTTTTGCTTTCCATACAATAAACGCACATCAGTAATTAAGTACGGATTTTTTAATTCTCTTTCTATCCACCTGGCACCTACCGTTAATTGCCAATTAGTGTATTTATAAATTAACCTGCCTAAAGCTTGATGCTTTAAATTCTCTACTACATATTTCGAAGTCACATTATTTGCATAACTCATTTCGCCGGCGTGCAGATAATTATAGCTCAATTGATAATACAACGAGCTTTTGCTGCTTAAGCTTAAAGATTGTCCCAAGCTCACATTAAAGCCTTGTATTTTATTGTTCCCAAAGTTTTGAGGTTGGTAAGGCACCGCACTCGAATTTCTTACCCAATCAATAAAATCGGAAATATTACGATAGAAATATCCTCCCTGCACATTGAAATTATCCAATTTGTATTGTAAAGAGAACTCATATTGCCAAGCATTTTCTGATGTTAAATTTGGATTACCGATGTTTCCTGGGCGTTGGTTCAAATATAAATCGGTAAAAGATGGGATACGCTGACTAGAACCGACGTTAAAAGCCAATTTCCATTTTGGAGCAAATAAATAGGCTGCATCTAATCCAGGAAATGCCTGCCAACCGTATTGTGTATTGTAATTAACGTAGGTACCAATGTTTAACAGCAAATTTCGCAAAGCTTCAGTTTTGTACTCGGCGTAAGCCCCATGATTGTATCTCTCCCTATCGCCAATATTGGAACTTTCAATGTCTTCCGAGCGACTTTCTAAACCAAAACCAAAATCGCCGATGCCAGAATGTAAAGTACTGTTAACTTCGGCCGACCATACTTTAGTTTGATGCAATGACCTCGCTTTAGTTAAATCGTTGCGGAAATAACGGTAATCGTCCCAATTGTAACGTGCACTCACTCTCGGACGCAGACTAAAACTCTTGCTCAACTGGTGAGATGAACCGACCGCAAACAAAGCAGTTTCTACAATTTCGAAAGCCTCTTTATCACCGGGAGCTGCATAATAACCATTAGCACCAAAAGCATTATCAATATAGCCGCCCATTAGGTTCAACTTGTTTTTCTCATTAAAATCAATGTTTCCTTGATAGAAGAATTTATGATCGTATGTGCTGCTATTGTAACGTTGTCCGTTGTAATCGGTTACTCCGAAACCAAATAAATGCTGACTGTTCTTTCCAGCCATGTTAATAGCTATTTGTGCAGATGCACCATTGTATTTACCACTCCCATCACCCACAGCCTTGTTTTCAAAAGAAGAACCAGCCTGAAAGTTTACATCTATAGCCGATTGCTTGCTAGTTTTAGTTACGATATTAATTGCTCCTGTTAAAGCGTTGATGCCATAAACCCTCGCCGCTGGACCTTTCAATACCTCAATTCTTTCTATTGCAGACAAAGGCACTGGAATATTCATAGAATGATGCGCCGTTTGAGCATCCGAAATCTTCACGCCATTCAGGAGGATTAAGGTTTGTTCGAAACTACCACCATCGATACTGATATCGGCTTGCGTTCCAAATGGTCCACGCTGACGAACATCCGCCCCTGCTATAAAACTTAATACTTCATTGATAGATTTAACAGGCATTTCTGCAATCTGTTCTTTGGTAATCAGCTGGATATTTCTCGCTTGCTTGCTAAAAGGAGTTTGCAGTCTATTTTCCGAAATAATGATTTCGTTAAGCTTGGTAGTATCTTGTTTCGATTCTTGAGCAAATGCAATAGTTGAGGTGAACGTTAATAGCGATAGTAGAGTTTTATTCACTGGATAAATTGTTGTATTGTTAATTGCTTTATTGATAAGCCTTATCATCAGTCTTTCGGACTAACAACTTTCAGACTTCGCTACAAAACTCGTATCTTTCCGGAACATTAAAATAGTCCAGTTTTAAGATTATGAGTAGTCCGGTTGAAATTCCTTTTTTAAGTTTTATCGATTTAGATAGACAAGCGAAAACACCTATTTACTTACAACTGGCACAACAACTTATTAATGCCATACAACGAGGTTATTTGATACCAAACAGCAAAATGCCTGGTAGCAGGACATTAAGCGAACTACTTCAATTACATCGTAAAACGGTAATAGCCGCTTACGAAGATTTGCATCATCAAGGTTGGATAGCCATTTTACCTAACAAAGGTGCTTTTGTGATGGATAATAAAAACAGAATTAGCGAACGTCCGTATGATTCATTGGTTTCTCTGGCTAATTATCCTCCCAAAACTGGCTATAGCTTTAATCAGTCAAATATTCTGGATAATCCTTTCGAGCAATCTAACTGTACTTTTCAGTTTAACGATGGCACAGCGGATATAAGGCTAACAGAAATCAAAAAGTTATCTGGCTTGTATAGTGCTACGCTTAAACGAAAAAACACACTAAAAAAAATAAATAATCCCTTACATACTGGCGAATACTTCAGAGAGCAATTGAGTAACTACCTTAACAACTCCCGCGGTTTGCATATTTCCAAAAACAATCTGCTTATTACTCGCAGCACAGAAATGAGCCTCTATATCATTTCACAATTATTAATTAAACCAAATGATGTGGTAATGGTGGCAGAATTGGGTTTATTTACCGCAAACATGATTTTTCAAAAAGCAGGGGCAAATATTAAAACCTTAGCGGTAGATGACAGAGGAATTGACATTGATCAATTAGCTGAAAAACTAAAAAACACAAGCATTAGGGCAATTTATATTACGCCGCATCATCACTATCCCACTACTGTAAGTTTAAGTGCACAACGACGGCTACAGCTTTTGCAATTAGCACGAACGCATGGTTTTATCATCATAGAAGATGATTATGATTATGATTTCCAATACGACAAAAGTACGATAATGCCTTTGGCCAGTGCAGACGTAAACGGAATGGTAATTTATGTAGGCTCCTTTGGAAAATCTTTAACTCCGTCATTTAGTACTGGTTTTGTAGTAGCACCTCAGAACCTTATTGTAGAGATGCAAAAGTATTTAGGTATTTTAGACAGACAAGGTGATATTGTAATGGAGCAGGTTTTGGGAGAAATGATTGCCGAGGGTGACATCCATCGACATTTGAAGAAATCCTTAAAAATTTACAGAGAACGCCGAAACTACTGCAGTGTATTGTTAGCAAAACATTTCGGGCACCAATCTAACTTTAGTGTTCCAAATGGCGGATTGGCCATTTGGTTAGAATGGGACATCCCCATTTCATTATTACAATTGGCAAATGCTTGCCAAAAAAATGATTTGTTTATTCCGAAGAATATCCTTTATCAAAACAGAAATACCACAGCAATGCGCATAGGCTTTGGGCATTTAACAACTGATGAAATGGAAAAGAGTTTGGAGATTTTGAAAGAGTGTTTGGTTCAATCACTTCATTAGATTTAATGATCTTATATCTCCAAACAGTAAATCCAAAAATGAAAAGAGACCTAGCGGATATTATTTACTAGATCTCTTTTCTAAGAAATTTTCTCGAATTTATTTAATCAAGCTGATGGAAGAACCTAAATGAGTTAAATTCTCTATAATAGGTAATTCAGCTAAACCGCTTTCGTCTCTACGTTGTTGAAATTTTACAAAAGAAGGCGTATTCAAAACTTGTTGCTGTATCTCAGCGTTTTCATACATCGAAACATGAACAAAAGTTAGTCCATCTTCCTTTACATACACATTATACAAAAATCTACTGGTGTGCATTTCTTTAAAATCAGCTAAAAAAGTGCTGATATTGCTTTTGTTTTCTGCTACAAAATCAACTTTTACTTTATAAGTAACCTGTACTGCAATCATTTCGTTTCTATTTTACTTATTAAAAATACAAAAGCATTTTAACATTTAGTATATATAAAAAAAGACCTTGCATTAAACAAGGTCTTCAAAAATTACTTTGAGCGTTTTAATTATTTTGCGCTATTTTTTTTCTCTGTAACTTCAGTACGGATTTCTTGTGCTAAACCTTTAAGATCTTGCATTGCTTTACGTACTCTTGTTCCTGCAGCTGAATTACCTGCATTATAAAATTTCTCTACGTCTGCCTCGATAGCAGCTACTACTTCTTTAACTTTTGCAAATTTTTCCATTGTTATAATTTTAATTTATTGGTCAAATATATCATTTAAACGGAATAAACAAGCAATTCTTTCTTTTTTTGAGATTATTTTTTTGCCTTATTTTTTTAACAATTCACATTTACAACTATTACTACTACTTAATCACAGTGAGTAAGCATATACATTCTGTATGGGCAAAGGCTTCAAATGGACGATCATAATGATAGTTAAGCAACTGACCAACTGATAGATACTCTTCTTCACCATCTGTTATAAAAGCTAAACTACCCTCAATTACATAGAGGCTCATTAGCAAATGTTGCTCTTCATTACCGGATTTAACTTTTTCATCCTTTTTTAGTGCCACCAGCGTAGTTGTAGCGTGTTCTGACTTAAAAACAGTGATCGCATTCCTACCATTTTCGTGATAGGCAGCTTCATTTCGGATCTCTTTGATGAACCTTGGCAAGTCAGCAAGAACCAATTGTCCATCTAATGTTCTATGCCCAGCCGGACGCTGAGGAGTAGCATTGTTAAATTTTTCTTCCATGGCTTTTTTCTTTAAAAACACTTGGGAAATAATGATGTTTGAGCAATCTACAAATGTTTAAAATTTGTTAGTGTGAGTACGCGTTAAAATCTCGAACTTTGTGGTGAATGTCATTATATATTACCTCACTTAATACCGGCAGCAATGGAAATTGCTTTTACATTGGCAACGACGAAGATGCTGTACTCATAGATGCTGGGCTAAGTTGTAAAGAAACAGAAGCTAGATTGACCAGATTAGGTTTAAGCATGCAAAAAGTGAGGGCTATTTTTATTAGTCACGAACATTCAGATCATATTAAAGGCTTACCTGTTTTAGCTAAAAAACATCAATTACCTATTTATATTACCGCAAAAACGCATTTAGGCGGCCGACAAATCTTACCGCAGCATTTAGTATGTGCTTTTTCGGGTGCGCAGTCAATTAAAATTAAAAGTTTAGAAATAACGGCTTTCCCTAAACTACATGATGCAGCCGAACCACATAGTTTTACCGTTTCTTATAACGATATCAAAATTGGTGTATTTACAGATATTGGCGACCATTGCGAAAACCTTATTTATCATTTCAAACAATGCCACGCCGTATTTTTAGAAGCAAATTACGATGACGAGATGTTGAGCAAGGGAAACTATCCATACTTTTTAAAGCGGAGGATAAGTGGCGGTAATGGGCACTTATCTAATCAAAAAGCATTAGATCTTTTCGTCAATCATCGGCCCGATTTTATGAGCCATCTTTTTCTGTCGCATTTAAGCAGAGAAAATAACTGCCCAGATTTGGTACAAAGGCTGTTTAATGAGGTTGCTAACGGCGTTGAAATTATTGTAGCCTCAAGATTGCAAGAAACTCCAGTTTACAGGATAGGTATTAATAAACTTAAGCCAACTCTTGCAGAATAGTTCCTTGCTCGTTCACCGTTAATTGATGTTTTATGCCACATTTTAAAGCATAGTTCGCTTTTTGATGTCCAACAGGAAAATCGAAACAAACTGGGTAGCCAAACTCTTTCACTTTTTCCATTACAATTTGTTCTAAAGTTCTACCAAAACCATCATTATCATCGTCCTTTTTCACTCTAAAGCCACCAATTACCAAACCTTTGAGTTTACTTAATTTACCAGCACGTTTCAAATTGTAAAACATTCTGTCGATACTGTATAAATACTCACCAACATCTTCCACGAATAAAATCTTACCATCCGTTTTAATTTCCGATGCGCTCCCAGCTAGATTTTCGATACAACGTAAATTTCCGCCAACCAATTCACCTTCTGCCTGCCCCAGTCTATTGTTGCTTTGATAAGGTGCTTCATATTTCATTAACTCCTCCCCTTTTAAAGCTTTCTCGATAGATTTAATGGTATCAATCTGTATCGGCTCTGCTTTGTTCCAATCTGATGGAAAACTATTACACATTTTCGAATGGATACTAGCGAAACGGTAATTACTATTTAAATGGCAGTGCAAAATGGTAATATCGCTAAAACCAATGAGCCATTTGGGGGAAATTTTAAAGACGCTAAAATCCAGTTGATCTACGATACGAACGGCGCCATAACCACCACGACCACACATAATGGCTTTGATACTTGGATCATCCAACATACTTTGCAAATCAGCTAATCGTTCTTCATCAGTACCACCAAAGGTAAAATCTCTAGCACCGACGGTTTTGCCTTTAACAACCTTAAATCCCCAACTTTCCATTTGTTGTACCGCTGGTTCAATTTCCTCGTGAGTAATATATCCAGCCGGACAAGTTATTCCGATAATATCGCCTTGTTTTAAATACGGAGGCCTTTTATGTTTGATACTCTCGTTATATGCAGAAATAGAAGCATTACTTTTAAAAGCATATAACATCGCCGATGCCGGCAATAACGAGGATAGGAATAGTTTTCGGTTCATGATAGGGCAATTTACCAATAAGCCCACATTATGCAAAGTGTTTTAAAACGAGAAGCGCAAAAACAGTCAGTCTTTGCGCTCTTCAGTCCCGCTATCCGCCTTTAGACCCAGCTGCGCTTTGGGTGCTACCGGCTACTATCGGGGCTATTATACAATGTATGTGGTAATTGGCTACACTTCTAATTTCCCCTCAACAGAGTCGTCCATGGTTTTGCCAGTAATAATAGATGCTGCCATTTTAATAAATGAAATTGCTTCGCCGTGTTTGGTATCCCAATAATAAACATCGGTTGGTTCCACTTTGATTACGCTGATTTTTTCATCTTCTTTACCGTCTTGAAACCACACTTTCAATAACGGGTTCCACAACTCTTCGATTTTTTGTCTGTCTTCGATAATTTCACTGATTCCGTAAATATTCAGAAAGCCGGAGTTTTTATGGTGTTGAAAAAATAGATGCGTAAAAGGGTCTGCTTCAATTTCTTTATTCTTAGCACTATCTACTTGGCTCATGAACCATAAATTACCCTTATCGTCTACATCTAAAACAGACATTGGCCGTACCGAAAGCGGCAAACCGGTTTTAATACTGGTACAGAAGAAACAATTCTCTGCGCCTTTTGCTAATTCTTGTAACTTTTCTACAGCTTCTTTTCCTTCTAAAGTTTGAATGTGGTCTGCTGTATTTTGTGTATTGTTAGAGCTGTCTCTGCTGATATTCTGATTTTCCATTTTATTAATTTTTAAGGTTTTAAAATTGTTTTAAGTGCAAGAGCGGTAACTAAAGCTCCAAAAAGATAATAGCCAACCGTCATGACTTGTTTTTGTGTGGTTGCAGTAACTGGTGTTGGATCTAAACCTAAAGGTTCCGGTAATTTCAAAGCACCAATACCGGCACTTAAGCCCATTGCAATAGCTTTTGGCCAAATGTATTTGCCACTACCTCCTATTGCGCTGTAATATGCTGCATTGGCAATTAAATCCAACTCTAATGTCACTTTATGTAAATCGTCGGGATCTTGTATTGGTCTGCCGTATTGGCTTAAAGTTTTATTTACTGCCTCCGCACCAAGCAAGTTAATCTCTGGCACATTATTTACATTTTTTCTAATCGTTTCATGTAATATATTTAGCGCTACAGAGCCAATTAATCCTGCAGCTATATTTCTAATCCATCTCATAACTTATGATTTAATATTCAACCAATCAATTGCATCATCCAAAAGCGCCAATGGAAAACCTTTGAATTCTCCTGGAGCTACGTAGCTAAAGGCATCTGTAAATTTCTCCACGGTTTTTTCGTCGGTAACTACCGCAGCTTTCTTCCACTTGGTGAAATGTTTTAAGCCAGCAATCATATCCTGAAACCAAGCGCCAGCAGTAAAATTCTCTACAGGAGTTTCTAAAACAAGTAAGTAATAGATTTCGCCGTATTGTGTTGTAAGTACCTCTAATCCTGGCAACAAAACACTTTTAAGGTCTTCGGCCGTGACTTGGCCGGTGGCTCTAACGCCAAAAACGTGTGGTGGTGTCTCTCTTATAATGCTTAACATAATTTCGTTCTTTATTAAGCATAACAAGATTTTTTAAAGGAAAGTTTGAATTAGGAATCAGGTTTTAGGGATTAGGTACTAGGTGTTAGTTAGCTAGAGTGATTTTAATTCTGGCTGAACCTCTAGATGTTGAAGTGTGCTGTTAGCGGAAGTTAATAGGAATTTATTGCTGAAAGTAAAAACTGACGCCTGATTACTGATACCTGTCCCCTAGTTCCTAGTTCTTGTTACCTAAACAACAGCTGGAGCCGTAGGAGCCAATTGACTGGAAATAGCAGCGCCGTCAATTAATAATTCTTGGGTAATACTGCGGGTATATTCTATGATTTCGCTTTTAAATTCTTGCACAGAAGTACCGCCAGATCTAATTTCTTCTAATCGCTTCTCCCACGCACCAGTTAATTCTGCCTGTGCAATACGTTTTTCTTTCACAATTTCGTAAACCGCTAATCCTTTGGCTGTAGGAACTAGATTTCGTTTTTCGCGAATAATATATTCTCTGGTAAGCAAAGTTTCAATGATAGCCGCACGAGTGGCAGGCGTACCTAAACCACTGTCTTTCATCGCATAACGCAACTCTTCATCTTCAATTTCTTTACCACAAGTTTCTAATGATTTTAACAAAGAAGCTTCGTTATACATTGCCTTTGGCTTAGTCTGTTTTTCTAACAAAGCTTTATTAACAATTGGTAAAGCCTCTCCTTTCTTCACTTTTGGTAAAGCAGGATTATCCTCGTCTTTTTTATCATCTTCTACATCGTTAAAAACAGAACGCCATCCCGCAGAGCGGATTACGGTTCCATTAGCCATAAAGGTAATCTCCGATTGGATGGTAATCTTGGTAACTTCCTTCAAACATTCTTGATGAAAAGCTTCCAACATACGGCCAGCAACCATATCATAAATAGCCTGATGGTCTTTACTTAACGATCCGGGCTTGATGCCTGTAGTTAAAATGGCATGGTGATCGGTTACTTTCTTGGCGTTTACACTTCTTTTGTTCAGTGTCATCTCACCCAAAGCAACGGCTTGTTTAGCAAATTGAGGATGATCCGTTAAACTAGCAATTAATGAAGGAACCGTAGCAAAAATATCATCGCCAATGTAACGGCTACCTGTACGCGGATAGGTCACCAATTTACTTTCATACAGGTTTTGCAACAGGCTTAAAGTTTGATCGGCGGTGAAGCCATTACGCTTGTTTGCTTCTTGCTGCAAACTACTTAAATCGTGTAAAAGTGGAGGTGGTTCTTTTCTAGGTTTCGCTTCAACAGCAGTAATGTTACCACCATTGCTAAAACCCGATGCCACGTCTTCTACCTTCGCAAAAATAACTTCACTTTCTTCTTTGGTTTCAAAGTTATCTACAGAAATTGCCTTAAACAATTGTCCGTCTTTATCTAATTGAATACCAATCTGGAAGTAAGTTTTGGGTACGAAATTTTTGATCTCGAGGTAACGGGCACAAATCATGGCCAAAGTTGGCGTTTGTACTCTCCCCAACGAAAGTACACTTCTATTACCTGCTGAGATACTCAATGCTTGTGTAGCGTTCATCCCTACCAACCAATCTGAAACAGAGCGACAATGTGCCGAACTGAACAAAGTATCGTATTCTTCGCCAGGTTTCAAGTTCCTGAAACCATCTTTAATCGCTTCATCAGTTTGCGATGAAATCCAAAGGCGCTTAAATGGCTTTTTGCACTTCAGATAAGAATAGATGTATCTGAAAATCAATTCTCCCTCACGCCCAGCATCCGTTGCTACAATGATTTCAGTACATTCATCAAAAAGCTTTTGTATAATATCCAGTTGTTTTCTTACCCCTGGATCTTCTACCATTCCATCCTTGGTTTTTATTTTACGAATAGAAAGTTTGAATTTTTGCGGCAACATGGGCAAATGCTCTTTACGCCAACCGTAGAAACCATATTCTTGTGGTGGCGCTAATTGCAGCAAGTGGCCAAATGCCCAAGTGAAAGAATAGCCTTTACCTTCTATGTAACCATCCTTACGGGTAGTAGCACCAAAAACTTTGGCTAATTCACGTCCTACAGATGGTTTCTCGGCAATTACTAACTTCATATTCAAACAAAATAGAGGGTTAAATATCCGAATTTTAAACTATCTACCACACTTCATTTTATCAACACCTCTATTATTGTACTGTACGCTAGGCAAATAATCTATTTTTCACAGGTTGCTAATGGCAATATGTTTAACCATTCAACATTTTAACAATTAACCCTATCTTTATAGTGATTTATAAAAATGAGCAACATTACCCTACGAGACATATCTAAAGCGCTTAACATTTCGGTTTCTACAGTTTCCAGAGCACTCACCGATAGCCACGAAATTGGAGAAGAAACGAAGAAGTTGGTATTGGCCTATGCTAAAGAGCATAATTATGTACCTAACCGAATGGCTCGAAGTCTTAAAGTTGGGAAAACACGCTCCATTGGCGTAGTTATTTGTTCGATAGACAATAGTTTTGTGGCTCAAATGCTCGATGGAATTGACCAAATCTGTGCGGACAGTGGCTATCAAATCATTATTATGCAGAGTAAAGAATCATACGAGCAAGAAAAAGCTTGTATCAATCTTTTATATGCAAGCGGTGTTGATGGCATTATGATTTCTCCATCTTTTCAGACTACAGATTTCAGCCATTTAAAGGAATTGCAAACTCAGGGTTTCCCTATTGTGCTTTTTGATAGGATAACTGAAGAATTGGATGTTCATAAAGTGACAGCTAACAATATACAAGGTGCTTATCAGGCAACTGCACACCTGATATCATCTGGTTATACAAAAATCGCCCATTTAAGTAGTAAATCTACTTTAGCTATGACGCACGAGCGTTTTGAGGGTTACAAACAGGCACTTGCTGCACATCAAGTCGCTTACAAAGAAGAGCTCGTTAAATTTTGTAATACTTCTGATCCTCAAAATATAGATGAAAATGTGGCCAAAGCAATGAGCGAATTGCTGAAACAAAAGCCGCAAGCCATTTTTACCGCCACAGATTTATTGAGTACGAAAGTTTTGACTTATCTGAACGAGCATCACTATAAAATACCTGAAGATATTTCGTTGGTTGGTTTTAGTAATTCTGATCTCGCTCCTATTCTAAATCCACCTTTAAGTACAGTTCGCCAACCATCGAGGCAAATTGGCGAATTGGCGGCACAAACGCTAATCAATTTGGTTAAGGGAAAAGACATCGGCCCTGCCCAAACGGTATTGTTAGCTACGGAATTGCAGGTGAGAAAATCGAGTAGTAAATAGTCAGCCACAACCTTAGACAACTTAGCACACATAAGCATTAATTTCCTTAGGTGTCTAAGGTGGTAAAATCAAATCTAAACAGCCTAATGTCTATACTGTTTCATTTTTGAAAGCCAATCGTACACTTTTAAACTAATTACGTAATTTTGCAAATTGATTTACAACAATGAGCAAACACGGTAGAATTTTAGTAGCCATGAGTGGCGGGGTAGATAGTTCGGTAGCATCAGTAATGTTGCACGAGCAGGGATACGAAGTAATTGGCTTAACGATGAAAACTTGGGATTACGCTACTTCTGGCAGTAATAGCAAGGAAACCGGCTGCTGTAGCTTAGATAGCATCAACGATGCACGTACATTGGCTGTAAATTATGGCTTCCCTCATTACATTTTAGATATTAGAGATGAATTTGGTGATTTCGTTATCGATAACTTCGTTGACGAATACCTGGCGGGAAGAACGCCCAATCCATGTGTACTTTGCAATACTTACATTAAATGGGAAGCGTTGTTAAAACGTGCTGATAAATTAGATTGTGAGTTCATTGCGACTGGACATTACGCAAATATCCGTCAACAAGATAGCGGTCGTTATGTAATTTCTAAAGGAAAAGACGAAAACAAAGACCAATCTTACGTTTTGTGGGGTGTTTCACAAGAAAACCTAGCTAGAACTAAATTCCCTTTGGGTAGTTTTGCTAAATCGGAAATTAGACAAATGGCGTTAGATATGGGACAGGAAGAGTTGGCGAAGAAAAGCGAAAGCTATGAAATTTGCTTTGTTCCTGATAACGATTACCGTGCTTTCTTGAAACACAAAGTAGAAGATTTGGAAGATCGTGTAGCTGGTGGAAACTTTGTAAACAGCCAAGGAATGGTGATTGGACAGCATAAAGGCTATCCTTTCTACACTATTGGCCAGCGCAAAGGTTTAGGTGTGGCTTTTGGCGAGCCAATGTTTGTTACTCAAATTTTGCCAGAAAGCAATACGGTTGTTTTGGGCAGAGCTGATGAGTTAGAACGTCGTGAAGCAATGGTTAGAAACGTAAACTTGATTAAATACGAAAACATCAACGAGCCTTTAGATAACGTAGTTACTAAAATCCGTTATAAAGATGCAGGTACTTTGAGTACAATTGTGCAAGAAAAAGATCAAATGCGTGTAGTTTTCGATCATGCAGTTTCTGCAATTGCGCCTGGTCAGTCGGCAGTGTTTTACGAAGATAACGATTTACTTGGTGGCGGATTTTTAATTTAATCTGTAGCTCAAAGACTTCTAAATCAGCTCCAATAAATCATTTTTAGAGAGAGATTTAAATACAGATGCGTCAGTTTTGATCAAATCTGTTACTAAATCTTTCTTCTTTTGCTGCATCAGCATAATTTTTTCTTCAATAGTATCTAGACAAATCAAACGTACGGCCATTACATTTTTTTGCTGACCAATTCGGTAAGTTCTGTCAATAGCTTGATTTTCTACCGCTGGGTTCCACCAAGGATCTATGAGATAGACATAATCTGCTTCGGTAAGGTTTAAGCCTACTCCGCCTGCCTTTAAGCTAATTAAGAAAACCCTAATTTCCTCATCTTGTCGAAAGGAATTCACCACGGCTTCGCGATTTTTGGTTTGCCCACTCAAGTAAGCAAACTTAACTCCTCGATCTTCCAAGGCCTCTTTTACCAAGTTCAACATTCCTACAAATTGCGAAAACACTAAAATTTTATGGTAAGGAGCCTTACTTTCTATTTGTTCTAGTAGTACATCCATTTTTGCGGAAGCATTACCGTAAAATTTCTCCTTGCTGATTAATGAAGGCGAATTGCAAATTTGCCTCAGTTTGGTTATGCCTTGTAGTACGTGCATACTACTTTTGGTGAGTTCATCTTCAGAGCGTCCCATTAAATAATCCCTGATCTCGTTACGGGCACTTTCATAGATTTCTCGTTGCTTTTGATCCATCTCACAGTAAATCACCATTTCGGTTTTATCTGGCAATTCTTGGGCTACCTGCGTTTTCGTTCGGCGTAAAATAAAAGGTTTAATACGTTGCTGCAGCTCTTCAGCTCTCCTACTATCTTTAAACTGATCTATTGGCACAGAATATTGTTGTCTAAAATGCTCTCTGTTTCCCAATAAACCTGGGCAGGCAAACGATAGCTGTCCATATAAATCGAAAGTATTATTTTCTATTGGCGTACCCGTAAGCACAATTTTATTCCTCGATTGAAGCAAACGAGCAGCTTTGTAACGTTGCGAATCAGGGTTCTTGATAGATTGGGATTCATCTAAGAAAATATAATTGAAACGATATGCTTTAAGCCAAGCAACATCGGCCAATAGGGTACCATAAGAAGTTAATACGATTTGATATTGATCGAAATCTTTTTGATGCTTTATCCTATTTGCTCCGTAAATGGTAGTCACTTTAAGTGTTGGCGCAAACTTTTTAATCTCTTGTTGCCAATTAAACACCAAAGATGCGGGCACTATAATTAAGTTAGTATTCCTTTCTACTTTTTCTTGCTGAGAAAGGATAAACGCCAACACTTGAATGGTTTTACCTAAACCCATATCATCGGCCAAACAGCCACCAAAATTAAAGGTATCCAGAAAATTTAGCCAGTTTAAACCTTCTTTCTGATAACCACGCAAGGTAGCATTTAGCGTAGCTGGCACTTCTGTTTCATCTATCTGATCGAAAGCTGCCAATTTAGATCGATACAATTGCAAGCGCTCTTTAGCATCGATACTTAATAGAGCTTCTTCATACAATTCTTCTACCGCCGAGTAATTGATATTTGGTGTACGCAAGGTTTCTTCAGAAATTTCTCCAGCGCCAAAATAGCCTTCAAATTTTTGCAGCCATTCATCGGGCAACATGCCTATCGTTCCATCATCAAGCTGTACAAATTTGTTTTTATTTCTGATGGATTTATGCAGATGCTTTAAAGAAACGGTCTGTTTATTAAATTGTACTTTAATTGCTGTTTCAAACCAATCTATTCCACTAATTACTTTGATAGAGATATTTGCCTTGTAAGGACTTAGTTTATTGTCTTTAAGTCCGTTAAAACCAAGAATAGCGATACCCTTACTACGCCAAGCCTCAAAAGCCTCCAAAAACCATTCTGGAGAAATGAAATGTTTGCGATGCATGTAAAAGCAATCTGCATGACGTTGTTCTGAAAACTCATATGCTTGCTCTTCAAAATAAGGATGCATCTTCGCGATATCTGTAATGAACTGCAATTCCTTTTGTTCATCACGCAGTAACGTAAACATTTGCCCACGCTTATCCTTAGCTTTAATTTGTTTTTGAGAGATAATAGGAATTTCTAATGCCCCATAACGCATTACAGGTGTAAGCAACACATAATCTTCCGATTCAGTTAGGTAAATCAGTTTTTCATTTTCTAAATCAAAACCTTGTTCTATAATTTGCTTTTTTGTGGCTGGCTTTAAATAAGAATAGTTGATTTTAACTTTTTCTTCCAATGCATCCAAAATCTCTTCTTGAAAGTTTTGATAAACCTCTCTTTCCAAAACCAATTGATTGCGATGTTGCTTAAAAAAATCCATCAACGAAAGGAAAAATGGATCTTTAACTAAATATAAGTTTTGTTTGATCTTTACAAAATACTGATAGCGTAGTTCTACAGTCTCTAAAGCAAACGACTTTCCTTGAAGGTGTAAAATGCCTTCTAAAGCAAATTGATCGGCTCTTTCATCAATATTTAATTCAAACTCTGGCTTAAGCGCAGATAGTTCAATTTTTGTTAATGAGCTAGCGTTAATTGTAGCTGCAAGTTGCTCATCATGTAAATAAACAGGCAGACTTAATGGGTTCACTACGATAGCTTTTAGTGCTTCGAGATCTGAAGCCACTTGACTTTCTTGGTAATGATTTTTGAACTTACTTACTGCCGCAAAAAACTTTAACTCCTGTTGATCTTCGGTCTTCCAAAGCAAATCTAAAGGCTCTACAACTTGTAACGGATTTTTGAGCTTTCCCTGTTTAGTTTGGTCAGCGGTCATCAATTCTATGACCAAATGCCTATAATGGCGGTGGCGACTAAATACTAGTACCAAGTTTGCATGACTTTTTGTTGCAATTGGAGGTTGAGCTTTACTTTTCTTTACAATAGGCAAAAGCTTATCATAGTTGAAATTTAGTTGCTCTTCTCCTTTTTCCTGCATTGGTATTTTTTATGGAGCGATAAAGATAATGAAATTGGCAGGTTGATTTTAACAAAAAGATAGTCGCTCCATTTCCAATTACAGAATAGCTGACAAAAAAATTGAGAAGTACTGAAGATTATTTTTTGATGGTATCTAAGGTAATGCTGTCTGCATCGGTAGCTTTAATATCCAAACTATCTGAAACTGCCGGGCTATCTAGTGCAAGGGTATCAGTTGCTTTGCTTGATTTTTCCGAACCACAGGCAGTCCACATTAAACCTACTAGCGCTGTTAACAACAAATATCTTCTTTTCATAACAAGGTGATTAGTTAAACCATAGCGTTATAACAAAACTAACCTCGGCTTGTTCGAGCCTAATTATTCTTTTGGATGCTTGCTAGATAGTTCGACACTTCCAATAAATGCAAAGGCTGTTCGCCCCAAGTAGGCAAATCTATTGGCTGTTTTAAGTCTAATAAGTTGATATTGGCTAAAGACTGCTCTAGGTTGCTTTCAACAGTATTGATATCTGCTTCGGATAAAAAGCTTCTTCCCTGCTTCTGTAAGCTAGCGAATGTAGCGGTAAGCACATTAAACTGATAATTAAACAATTGAACGCGTTTAATCAACGACCAGTTGAGCTGTTTCTTTAATGGTTCTTTCTGTGCTGCTTGTATTGCTTCACTTAAGGCTGATAATTGCTGATGACTTAATTTTCTCGCCAGCCTAGTCTGATGTATGGCATCTAAATCATGAGGTTTTAAATGAGTAACTGCTTTAAAATAAAGCAGATTTGCTTTCACCACTTCCGCCATTAAATGGCTTAAACGTGGGGCATTCCATATCGGGAATACAAAAGTTGCTCCTAAACATAGTAGTACGCCAACAATGGTAAAAATTGCTCTGTCAGATACTAACTTCCACAAATTGCCATCGTAAACGTTTAAACACAGAATTACAGCTACAGTGATACAAACAGCACTAATACTGTAAGCTACACGATTAAAAGCGAAGAAACCAAACAAACCCACCACACTTACCGACAATTGCACAGGAATATCCGCATATTGGCTTAAACTCCATCCTATCAACAAGCCAATGGCCGTTCCGCCTACACGTTCGGCGTTTCGTTTCATAGTTTGCCCATAACTTGGTCTACTAACAATTACCATCGTTAGCAACAGCCAATAACTGTAATGTTCTTCGGTTAGCCAAGTAATCAGTAACATTGCCACCAAACATAAGGCAGATAAGCGTAGCGAAAAGCGAAAGATTGGTGAACTTAAAGAAAAATGATTTTTCACCGTTTTTGACTGAGCTGGTGTAAGCGTCAAGAAATCGCGATAGCGTTCTGTATCTTCATCTAATTGACTGTCTACCTGAGTTTGATAATTCGAGATAATCAACGTATAAATCTCATCGATATTAGCTAAAATCTGTCTCAACAAAGTCTTTTTACTTTCTTTGAGTGTCTCTGCCTTTTGGATTAAGGCGATATGCAAATCTTCAAATTGAGTGATGGACAACTGATGATTTGGCTTCACTAACAATATCGCAAGTAACTCAATGCTTTGCTGAATTAACGGCAACGCACCTGTATTTTCAAATTGTTTGCGCAGGTATGGATAATCGTAATGTACGGCGCTTACTTGTTCGTATAAATCAATGAGGTTAATAGACTTTTCTAAAAACATTGCTGCTTTAGCATTCGGTTGCTTGATGGCTTTTCGATCGCTCAATAGTAATTGCCTGATCAGCTCATGGCTACTTGCCAATTTAAGATGCAAACGCATATTCCGTTGATTAAAGCCAGACAAACTCACCTCTGGATTATACCCTTGTGCCCTTAACCTCAATAATGCAGCTGTCTCTCTTTCCGTCTGCGCAATCGCTCTACGTAATGAACGATAAGGGAAAATCGAAATTTGAACTAAGCTAATCAGGTAATACCAAACACCGCCCCAAAAAATATAATTGCCATAAAGTAGCGGATCTTTTGGTTTTAAACCGATGGTAAAGGTCGCCAAGATAATCCCCATTAAGCCAATACCGGCCATACGCTGTCCCATTACCGCCAACATGGTAAGTAAAAAAGTGACGACAACTACCGTGACGATCATGAGTAACGGTATAGACGTACTAAAAGCGGTTAAAACGGCGACCGTCGTAAAAACGAGCACACAGATCCATGCCGCTCTAAATTTATCACTGCGATTACCCGGAAGGTCGGTCATACAAATCATTAAAGCACCAATACCTACACCTATGCCGGTTGTTGGCCAACCTACTTTGTAAAAAACAATAATCGGTATAATGACGGATAAAGTGTTACGTAAGGCATCTACCGTATGCTCGCTAGTGAACAAACGAGTAATAGCTAAGAAGAATTTCTTGAATGAAGACCACATTTTTCGCCGCAAAGGTAATTATTAGTGCTCAGTTTTCAGTGGTTAGGTATCAGTTACTGTGGACGGTTTTGGTTATTGGTTTTCCGAAACATCGGAACTTCGCAAGCTCAGCATTCGTTTCCGCTGATTTTCGGTGATGTCTCCGCAGATTAAAGGAGATTTTTTTTAGCAGCTATTATAATTATGAGCTGACAACTGATACCTGACCACTAATTTCTGACTACTAACACCTAGTCCCTAAACAAAAAAGGACGACCTAATTACTTAAATCGCCCTAGCTAAATTATTAACGGTATAAAATATTAGAAGTTGAATTTGCCTTGATACCTACGCAATGCTTCGATATAATAATAATCTGCGTAATTTATAGGCACATCAATTTCAGACTTTGCTGGACGGTGGCCTGTGCTATGTTCTAAAATAAAACCGTAGTTATCGCCAAGTTTACTGATATAAGCAGTACTTAACGAACGTAAGATTTTATCAGCCGCCGCCTTATAAGTCTTTGCATTTTTGCTATATTTTGCTAATTCGTACAATGCTGATGAAGTAATTGCCGCCGCTGAAGCATCTCTAGACACATTCGGAATTTCCGGATCATTATAATCCCAATACGGTATACCATCAGCTGGTGTACTTTTATCATTAAGGATATATTTAGCGATCGCATCTGCTTGAGCTAAGTATTTAGGATTTTTAGTGTAACGGAACATCAAAGTATAACCATACAATCCCCAAGCTTGGCCTCTAGCCCAAGATGACTCATTCGCATAACCTTGTGCTGTTGTTTTCTTAATTACCCCTCCTTTTTCTGCATCATAATCTACCACGTGGTAAGAACTGAAATCTGGACGGTAATGATGTTTGATTGTGTTATCAGCATGAGAAATCGCAATTTTATAGAAAGAAGAATCTCCAGTGAATTTGGTAGCTTCAAAAAGCAATTCCAGGTTCATCATGTTATCTATGATTACTGGATATTTCCATTTATCTCCATTATGATCCCAAGATCTTATAACGCCAGCTGTAGGATTAAACCTTGTAGAGAGCGATTTTGCTGCTTGGATAATCACAGATTTATAAGCCGTATCCTTCGTAACACGGTATCCATTACCAAACGGACAATAAATCATGAAACCTAGATCGTGCGTACCTTTATTAAATTGTTCTTTCTTAATATCCTCCGTATATTTCTTCGCTAAAGCTAACCACTTTTTATCGTTCGTTTGTTCGTAGAAATACCACAACTCTGCCGGAAAGAAACCACTAGTCCAGTCTCTAGAAACCACCATTTTTAATTGCCCATTTTCTACGGTTCTAGGAGATACTAAATTCGGTTTTATCTTTCTAGCCGAATCTACATTCTTCACCAATACATCGGTTTGTTGCGCTGCACTCTTAAATGCTTTGGCCACATCAATTTTTTGTGCCTGTGCACCAATTGCCGCTAACAAGAGTAGGCTTGTGATCTTTAATTTCATACGTTTTACGTTTATTATTTGAGTTTAGTTCTATCTTCCAGTTGTTTGATATACAATGATGGCGCAACAGTTGCCTTACTATTTAAGAGCTGCCAATTACCATCAGGTCTGCCTTTCAGCCTTCCTTCGCTTTTTTCTGCCTTAATACCGATAGCGTAGTTATTTCCACTTACGTAAGGATTTTGAACTGTTACTTTTCTTGCTTCGCAATTCCAGAGCACTTGCGTTACCCCAGACCAACCATGCCCGGTACCCCAGTTTCCTCGATCTTGTACATTGATATCTCCATCGGTAATGATATTGTCGTAAAGTGTGCCCACAGCCCAACGATGGTGAGGACCAATATCTGCCTTTGCGTTAGTTGCTTTACAGTTGTAAAACACATTTGGGCCAGCAACTTTAGCTCCCGTTGCATAATCGTGACGGCCTTCGTCTGCCGAACAGTCTCTTACCAAGTTCAACTGACCATCATTATTGAACGAATATCTTCTACCACCTTCAATTTTAGATTTTGGCGCTAGCGAAGTACAATTTCTAACTGTTATTTGTTTACTATAGCTGGCAAGATTTACGCAAGAAAACCCAAAATACTTGCTCGTAATATTAGCTACCCAAGCGTTTTCTACCCTATTTAGCCATACTGCGTCCCAACCATGGTCTTCATCGGTTTCACTTTGATAGGCCGATTGCAGCAACATATTTTCAATACCTATCTCGCTAATCCGGCCTTCGAAAGTATATTTATAGATTTCGCCACCACCGTATTGGGTTTCCATTGCCATCACTACAGGATTATCAATCGTGATTTGATTACCATTAATCGCAGTAATTTTTCTTTCGAAATACAGATGATAATCCTCTGCTTTCCATTGCACCAATCCTTCTCGAGGCTCAATTTGATCCATTTTTAAATCTTGTATCCACTTTGCGGTACCTGAACGATAAAGCATGATATCATCTCCTACCTTAAAATTATTAGCATTGCTTACATTAATGGACTTTGCACCCACAGGAACATATGCATCGATAATCTTCATTCTACTTTGAGGAACCTCTTTTGGCTTTCCATCACCATTTACACTGATTAACTTATGCTGCCCAGTTCCAGTAGCAACCAATTTGGTGGCCAGTCCTTCGCCCCTTAACACAATACCGCTAGCGTTAATATTAATACTTCCAGGAATTTCATAAGTTCCTTTTTTCAATAAGATAGCTCCTCTTAGACCATCCTTATTTAGTGGCATTTTAGCTACTTCGTTAATAGCTTCCTGAATTTGTTGCTGATCATTAACACCATTTGGAATAAGTTCTTTCACTACCTTTACATGAGGAATCTCCTTATTTCCTTGATGATAACCGACGTTACTAAAATCTGGAATAATATCGCCTTTGGCATCGGACAGGTAAGTTAAACGACCATCCTTTGTCAATTTTATAAAATTGATTTTCTGCTGCTGTGCCAAAACGTTGGAGAAAGGTATGGAAAGCAAAATAAAAGCTAGTATAACAGATTTAATGTTCATTCTAAAACCAAATTATAGGGTGTCTAATTGGTAAGTTTCTGATCACTTCCTCGTTAGTTGGTTTTAAATCTAGGCTCTTCCAAGTATTAAACCAATTTTTCTCGCCAAAGTAATTCGCTCCAAACAACAAAAATGGTTGTGCTACTGGCCAATTTTCCCAAAACATCACATCAGGCTTTAAAGTCCACTTAGATTTATCAGCAATATATGGATACAAATAATCCAAACCTTTTCTAATCGATTTTCCATCTGGTGTTTGGTATGTCCATAGGTTATCTTTAGGTGTTGATAGGATTTGGCAAAGCATCACCATTGCATCTAAATTAAAGATAGAGTAACCATACGGTTTAGTACGTGCCAATTCTAAAGGAAAACCACCATCAGCAGCCATTTGATTAGGTAGAAATACATTTTTATAGCGTAATCTCAATGTATCTAATATCGGTTGATCGTTTACCAGCTTAGCAAAGGAAGCTACCTGCATTGCCCAAGTGGTGCCATGATTGTTTTTGGCATTTTTTTCTGCGATACCGTTCTTACTTGTATTCAACCAAAGGATATAGTCGGTGAACCATTTTTTAATTGTAGCTAAATTGGCTTTATCGAAAGATTTGGCTTTCTCCATTACGATAATACCTTGCGCTACTTCCATTAAGTGGATAGAGTCGATAATGCCCCAACTTCTTCCGGCATATAAGCCTTTTACCGCCTGAGCATAAGCCAAATTGGGGTTCATTAAAGTCGATGGATCTACGAACCAAGCCTTTAAATGAACAATCGCTTGTTTTACATATTTTTCATCGCCTGTGATTTTATAAGCTGATGCTAGAGCACCAATAATTTCGCTAAACCTAATCATCGCATAACGGTGAGCCACAAAGTTATCGGGGTTGGTCTCACCATCTCTAGTCACATAAGGTCCATTTGGATTTGCTGGATTAGGCCACCAATAATCGCCTTCTGAAAAGAAATCGTGTTTACCACCAGTGCTGCGAGGCGAGCTTTCTGTGGTTACGGTAACTGTTTTTTGCTGCATCGCCCACACTGCTTCTTTTAAAACCTGTGCTTTTAATATAGCCGTAGCTTGCGTTTTAAAGGTATTTTGAGCAAAGCTTATATTTATTGTTGCCACAAATAGTAGCATCGTCCCTAACTGTCTCTTCATTATTACCAATTTAAAATACGTGTTGGCGAGGACGCCAACATATGAATTTGCTCCCTTGTTGGTGTCCCGACCAACATTTATAATTTACTTTTCAATCATTAAAAATTCCGTCGGCAAACCATTTGAACTTACTGAAACCACATTCTTTTGCTTATTTGTTTTTAAGCTAATTAGAGCTCTGCCATTATAAAGCTGAACTTTAGAAGAGGCAGTAGAAGTTCCCTGATCTTTAATCAATTCACCATCTCCAAGTAAATTGAAATTCACTTCTGTAGCAGCATCTAAACAAAGTACATTATTGGCGTCATAAGCTTTAACTTCAACTGTAGCCATACCGTTAGTTTCGCTTACTTTTTTAAGTACCAACTTAGCTGGCTTAGCCCATTTATCAGTTTGATATTCTTGCGTAATTTCATCAGTAACTGTTACTTTTCCTTTTTTAGCAACTACCTTGAAAGTATAAGTGCCTTTTTGCATTGGTACCGACCAACGTAAGCCCGCTGCAGGAAAATCTTGACTATTTCGTTTTTTCAAACCAAAGCTTTTACCATTTACGAATAGCTCGGCTTCATCGCAATTGGAGTATACCTTCACCATTTTTTCTTCACCTTCGGCACCCCAACGCACTGGCCAAGAGTGACCATAAATATGTGCCATTGGCGTATTCGTCCAATACGATTGGAAGATATAGAAGGATTCCTTTTTGGTAAAGTCACGCTCTACCACACCTTTTTGGTTCACATAAGGTACCGGATTTTCCGGACGGATTGGTGTGCTAAAATCTTTAAATGGCCAATAAGCAGTACCAGTTAACCAAGGCATGGTTTCTTGTTCTTTTAAATGCCAGTCAATTAAATTGGCGATGTAACTTTCGCTCCAATCACCATCCTTACTTACTCTTGCGCCACCTCCATAAAGCGAAGCATCACCCGCTCTTTCATCGGCACCACCACCCTGTTTAATCTTTAATAAAGCATTATCTGGGTTTTCTGAGTGACGACGAGCATGACTATCTCCACCCCACTCTACATGCAAGAAACGGTCTGACTTATCAAATTCCGATTTAGAAACATCTTTATATTCGGTGTAATTACCACGATACCATCCTGCCCAGATTGAAGGTGAATACACATCTACAATATCCCTACAGAAATCGCAACGTCTAATGGCTGTGCTTCTTGATGGATCTAGTTTGTGAGATAAATTATTCAGTTCTTTCATATAAGTTCTGATTTTTTCTTTGTCGAACTCGCTGAAATCTCCAGGCCAATCGTTCTCGTTACCCAATCCCCAAATGATGATAGACGGATGGTTATAATGTTGCTCGATCATATTGGTGAGCATTCTTTTGCCTTGCTCTTGGTAAACAGCGCCACCTAAACCACCACGGCACCAAGGAATTTCTTCCCAAACTAAAATACCCAAGCTATCGCATAAATCTAAAATGATACGTGATTGCTGATAATGTCCCAAACGAATGAAATTCACCCCCATTTCTTTCATCATCTTCATTTCCGTAACCATCATTTCTTCGGTCATGGCGGCTGCTACACCTGCATGGTCTTCGTGTCTATGCGTACCGCGTAACAACACTCTTTTTCCATTTAAAGTAAATGGACCTTTCTTCACAAACTCGAAATGCCTGAAACCTATCTTTTGGATTGCGTTGTAAGTTTGTCCGTTGGCTGTTACAGTTAATTTTACTTCATACTGTTGTGGAGTTTCTACCGACCACAATTTTGGTGACCTTACATTAGTTTCCACCAACAATTCATCATCATTAAAGCTTGAGATATTTTTAGTAGCGTTGAAAACAGTCTTCCCATTTGGATCAACCAAGGTGATTTTAACCGCAGCATCTTTTAGGTTATCCTGATTTAGAAAACGAGCTTTTACAGTCAATTTCCCTTGAGCTCCTTTTACATCAACTGTTGCATGTGCAAATACTTTGTCTACAGCCAACTGCGGATTATAAACCAGATTGAGATAGCGGTAAATGCCTCCATAAACGTTAAAATCCGATAGGCTTGAAGGCATCATTTCCAAATCACGAGAGTTATCGCAACGGATAATCACCGGAACTTTACCCTTAAATTGTGTTTTAAACAATGGCGACTTTTTAAAAGCTGCAACGGCATCAGTAATATCGGCTGTCCATTCATCGTAGCCGCCAACGTGTTCCGCAACTTTAGTGGTATGGATATAAACCTGTGTTTTTTGTCCGGCACCTTCAAAATGCAATAATGTTCTTCCGTTAGCGTAAGGATTTTCTATAGCCAAGTTAGTTCTATACCAACCTGGACCTTGATAATAATGCACATTTGGATCAACGGCATCGGTAGCGTTGAAACAGTGAGGCAAGCTTACTTTTTGCCAAAATGGAAGTTCTTCGGGATTACCTTTCCCAACTGGGCGTACAGCTTCCCAAATACCGCCTAAATCTTGCTTTACAAATTCCCAACCTGTATTTAAACGTTGAGCTTTTTGCGCTTGTAGCGACTGATTTACGATAAGAAGAAACAGAAAAACTAATTTCAGTTGTTTGAACATACAATTTAATTTATTTGGTTGACCAATTGGAACCATGAAGCTACAAAACCTAATTTATTCTACAAATAGCGACTTAAGAAAAAGACATAAATGTTCACGGACGCTTTACTTATCTACTTTATTCTTTTCACTTGTAAAGCATTTAACACCGGTTTACCTGCTAAACTTTTAAAGCTTAACCTAATTCCCTTTTCATCTGTTACCACGCACTCAAACTTACTTTCCACACTTTTAGCAATCCCATATTTCGCGGCGATATTCAGTCCTTTAATGATTAACCTATCATTCAAATAAACATCAAATATGCGTTGTGGAGGTACTTCTTTTCCTTCTGCAATTAAACTATCCAAATTATACGGTAGAACAGACTGAATTCCATTGCCCATTAGCTCTGCAAAATGTAAAGTCACTTCGTATTTACCTTTAGGAACTACCATTTCAAAAGCATCTAAACCCACTATTTGTGTTTGATAAATCGGATCATTTAAAGTCCCCTTGATATCTTTATCAGCACCGTATTGTTGTCTGCTACTATTCTTGATCTTGAAGGGTTCGCCTCCAACAGTCCCCCAACTTCCCTTTGTAAACACCTGGCTTGGCAACCAAATTTGATTTTTGTCATCTATAAATTGACGTTGAGAACCCAATAAAATATTGAAAGAATGAGTGCTATTGAACAAGCTTTGGGGCTGTAAAACAAAATCAATTAACGACTTATCTTTAATCATTTTACCATCTTTTAACCCTAATGCTTCTAATTCATTTTTACCAGATTTAAATTCGATTTTCCAATTCGCCACATGATCTATTACAGGTTTTTTATCTTGTTTAACGCCATTTACTATTAAAATTACACTATCTAAATTGGTAATTACACTAAGGTCTTGCCTTGTATTAGTTGCGCTTCTTAATTTCCAAGAACCATCTCCTATTTTCACATAAGGTTGTTTATTAAAATAGGCTTTGTAAAGGAAGTAGGTATTTTTCGGCTGTCTATCTAGTGTCAGCAACCCTTTATTATTAATGCTTGGCATGGTCTCGCTTCTAGTCTCTGAACTAAAATCTGATAAATTCCAAGCCGCTGCTCCAGCAATAAACTGACGCTTTAAAATATCTTTGATATAAATCTGATGATACTCCATTCCATAAGCCAAACTCTTGTCAAAACGAATTGGATTTTCGGCATGTATTCTTGGATCTACATCTGCCCCATATTCTGTGATGATTAGAGGCTTATCTGGCATTGCAGCATGTATTTTGTCTAAGTTTGGTCCAAAATCTTCTGACTTACCACCATACCAACCTTGGTACAAATTCCAGCCAACGATCATTGGAATTTTAACTAAACCTGCATTCGTATAACCAGTTACATCACCATGATTGCTCATCATAGTATATCGCGTTGGGTCAGTTTTACGAGTTAAATCCTCTAACTGCTGCGCTAAATTTTCGATACTTTTTAAGTAAACCTTCTTTCTTTCTGGCTCCTTACCATACCTCATCTTCAATAAAACTTCGTTCATGTAAGCCCAAATAATCACGCTTGCATGGTTGTAATTCTGCTTGATCATTTCTAACTGCATTGCCTTGCTATTATTGTAGAAAGCTTCGTTCTCCGTAATTTCGTTTACTATCGGAATTTCTACCGATGTCAAAATCCCTAACCGATCACAAGCATCTAGTACCGCTTGATCTTGAGGATAATGCGCAACACGCAGAAAATTACCACCCATTTCCTTCAACAGCTCTACATCTTTCACTTGCAAAGCTGATGGCACAGCATTACCCATTTTGGCAAAGTCTTGATGGCGACTAGCTCCTATTAATTTTACCGATTTCCCATTCAAAAAGAAACCTTTATCTGCATCGAAACTGAAATAACGGAAACCTATGTTGGTTTTTACCTCATCTAAAACTTTAGCTGTTTTATAATCTATTAGCCTAGTAATTACCTGATATAGGTATGGACTTTCTGGCGACCAAAGTTTTGGTGCAGTTACGCTGATATTAGGCAATTTAAAGCTGATATTTTTACCTTCACTGCTAGCACTTAACCATTTTGTCTCGCCTACTTTATTACCTTCAACATCGATAAGTATGGAGTTAATCTGCAATTGTTTACTGTTTGTGTTATTAACTAACTTCCCTTCAATCTCTACAGTAGCCTTATCGTTAGTTACATTTTCAGCATGGATGTAAACTCCGTTTGTTCCATAAAGTTGGTCAACAAAGTGCACTTGATCTACAATAACCAACGACACGTTCCTGTACAGACCACCAAAAAAAGTAAAATCGCCAGTTAAGGGAGGAATACTCTCATTATAACTGTTATCCACTTTCACTATTAGTTCGTCCTTTCCATCAAACCTTAACTGATCTAATGCTACGGTAAAACCAGTATATCCACCTATGTGGTTACCAATTTTTCTACCATTAAGATAAACTTCGGTCTCTTGGTTTGCTGCACCAAAATCGAGATATATCTTTTTGCCTTTCCAAGTATGCTGAAGGCTTAATTTCTTTTTGTAATAGCCCACGCCCCGGTAATAACCAGGTTCATCATCTAAAACATCAAAAGCATTCCACGTATGTGGGATATTGACTAATGCATATTTAAGCGAAGCAGAGCCTTTAGCATTTGGATCTTTTGAGAAATACCAATTTTGGTTGATAGAAATGGCTTTTCGGCTTTGCGATAGATTTTTATCTTGAGCTTTGGCAGACGTAAAAACTAATACGAGTATAAAAAATGACAGGAGTTTCTTGAATGTAATTGGCATTAAGTAAAATGTGTTAAAAAACCATCCCAATAAATTTTATTGAGATGGTTTCATTGCTATTTATTTAACTTCTAAAAAGCGTTTAAAAGCTTGTGTAAACGTGCCAACAGTATATTGCGCACTGTTATTTTGAACTAAATTAATCTCAATTCTTCTCGTACCCGCTACACTGCTATTCAACACCTTAAAATAAATGGTATCTATTTTAGCTTTTGCCTGAGAAAAATTCAGGCTATAAACGCCATTAGTTGCCTGTATGGGATTTCCACTTTTATCTACTACGCTAAAGTCTTGTCCTAACACTGCCGGATTTGCAATACCAGTAGTTACTAATGTAAAATGTGCAGCAGCATCGTAATTACGCACAAATGATGAGTGGAACTGCACTGGAAACTTTACTAACGTAGTTTGTGTTCTATTTACCGATTCAGTAGCGGTATTGTTCCATGGCAAGAAACCTGCGTAATAAAAATGATCATAGCCATCGGCTCCCACTGGCCCATCTGGATCATCTTTTTCGCAAGAAGAGAATGCAATTAAAGATGATAGGAGTAATATTAATATTTTGTGTTTTTTCATTTTATTTTAAATTATAGTTTTTTACTGCCAGCCTTTGTTTTGTGTTACATTATTATCACTCAAAGTGATTTCGTTTAACGGCACTGGATATAGATAATCTCTAGCTGGGTTCCATTTTCTTTTAGTAGCATCTTCTACTACCAACACACCATCTGCGTTAAGCACCAAAGCAGATGCGTTAGTACCTACCCATTCGCTTGCGATGTACTTACCACCTAAAATTGGTTTTGCCATAACTACTTCGGCTGTTTTCCATCTAAGCAGATCACCATATCTGAAACCTTCTAGAGCTAACTCTACCGTTCTTTCTCGCCTTATTTCATCCCTCATGCTTAAATTGTTAACAGTAACAAAAGCATTGGTTAAACGTGGAGCAAAACCCGCTCTTGTACGCAAAGCATTAACAGTTAAGTTCAAATCTGCGTCAGAAATACTTTCGGTAAGCTCATATTTAGCCTCCGCATAAATCAACAGTACCTCTGCGTAACGTATCAAGTTCTTTTGTACTGTTGCATTGTTATTAGTTGCCCAATCGGCAGCATCAAAACCTTTTTTACCAGCATAGGCCGTTCTAGAACCTAAAGCAGTTTGCGGTACCCACGGACGTTGATAAGATTGCTCTCCAGAACGATATAACAAAGTATTGATACGAGGATCTCTATTATCCAATATAGTATTGTAACTCGTCTCATTAGCCTCTGGAACGAACAAAGTTGATCTCGTTGCCGTAGGTGTTTGATCTGAATTCCAAGCAGGTAGTCCATCTGTATACAAGTACTGACGAATAAGATTTCTGGTTGGTGCAATCCTTCCATTTTCCAAATCTCTGGAAGTGTTGTGCGTTAAAATAGTAAGCGCATATTGTTTCATCAGCAAGTTTTCAGTATTACTCATACCATCACCAGCGTGGGTAAATTCTCCCAAATAACTGTTGAACAAAGTATGTCCCTGCCCCATTACCGAGGTTGCAGCCGCTACAGCAATGTTCAAATGATCTTGCCACCCAGCAAGGTTATTGAACTTTGCAGTTGTTCCTTCCATTAAGCCAACCCTAGCTTTTAAAGCCCAGGCTGTACTTTTTGTGATACGACCATATTGTGCAGCTGGCAACGCAGCTCTAGTTGGCAACCAGGTTACAGCAAAATCTAAATCTTCGTAGATCGTTTTTGAAACTGTAGCCCTCGGTGCTCTCGGCATTTTTAAATCTGGATCATTGATCCCAAGCGTTCTTAGCACCAAAGGAACATCGCCATATTTTTCAATCAGCATAGCGTAAGCGTAAGCTCTAAAAAAGCGAGCCTCTGCAAAATACCTGTTTCTAATGGCATCGGTTACTTTAGCCGTACCGCCCTTCTCTAAAATATTATTGGCGGTAAAAATCATCTGATAAGGGTTGCTCCAATCACCAGAAGTTGCGGGAATGCCTCTATTTCCAGTACTGATTGCATCTATATTCTGTCCGGTGTTATCATCTGCTCTATTGTCGATAGTATGACCAGCCATTTGCTGATATAGCCTATTGGCTGCATTTTGAAGATCGGCTTCCGTATTCCAATATCCAGTATCGGCAAAATTCGTTTCTGGCACCCTATCTAATTTGGTACAGCTGGCCAAAATAGCTCC
Organism: Pedobacter helvus; assembly: GCF_005925325.1. Taxonomy (GTDB): domain Bacteria; phylum Bacteroidota; class Bacteroidia; order Sphingobacteriales; family Sphingobacteriaceae; genus Pedobacter; species Pedobacter helvus. The sequence goes on from NZ_SRMP01000001.1 coordinate 282,356, forward strand.
AGCAAAAAATATGATTAATAGTTTATTTCTGTTCATGACTGCTCTAATTAAAATGTAACGTTTAAGCCAAATGCGTAAGCTCTGTAGAACGGATATGCTTGCGAGTTCACACCATTTGGAACCTCAGGATCAAACACACTCATTACCTTGGTACTTTCCCATAAATCTTGTCCAGAGAAATAAACCCTTACATTTTGAACGTATTTTTTCTTGAATGGGATGTTATATCCGAACTGTAAGTTCTTTAAGCGGATATAACTTCCATTTTGTACCCATCTATCCGATGGTCTGTAGTTATGATCGCTTGTTTGGTACATTCTAGGGAAAAATGCATTTGGATTGTCTGGTGTCCATCTATCCATGTGAATGCTCCAAGGCATATTGGCTGTTCCATTTAGTGGAGAAAGTGTCTCCGTAGCAATCAAGAAAGATCTTTTCAATGTTCCTTGAAAAGCAATAGAGAAATCAAATCCTTTCCAGTTTAGTCCCAAATCGAAACCATAGGAATATCTAGCACTTGTATTTCCCAAGTAAACTAAATCTCCTGGATCATCGGGCGTACCTTTACCTGCATTAATTACCCCATCACCATTTAAATCAAGATATTTGATATCTCCAGCCTTAGGGCTTGCGAAAAATGGATAAACCACTTTTGATGAATAGGCCGCTGCTTCTGCATCTGTCTGGAAAATTCCACCCGTTCTATAACCCCAAACTGAATTTAGAGGATAACCTTCAATGGCTTGCATTACACCTCCAGTACCTATTAGTCTTGCTCCGTTAAAGTCAATCAGCTGATTTTGATTATCAGAAAAGTTTAATCCAACGCTATATCCTAAAGCACCAACTTTATCTCTCCATCTTACATTAGTTTCCCAACCCCAGTTCTTTAAGGTTCCGCCATTTACTCTAGGTACATCAACACCGACAATAGATGGCAAATTAACATTCACAAACATGTTGATGTTTCTATTTTCGTAAACCTCGAAAGCCCCTGTTAACTTCTCTTTAAAGAAACCAAAATCTAAACCTAAGTTTGCTGATTGTACAGTTTCCCAAGTTTTACCTATTGATGGTAGTTGTTGTTGATAAAAGTAATTGGCTCTACCTCCGTTTAAAACTAAACTATTACCGGGAACCAACACCGGGATGTAATCGTAATTGCCAACACCGCCCCCTACTGCGTTACCCATACGTCCCCAAGAACCTCTAATTTTTAAGTTTGAAATTGGCTTGATGTTATCTTTAATAAAATTTTCTTCACTAATTCTCCATCCAGCAGATACTGAAGGGAAAAAAGTCCATCTTGCTTTAGGATCTAATCTTGAGCTCCCATCGTAACGGAAAGTAGCTTCTAGTAGGTATTTTTCAGCGTAGTTATAATTGAACCTTCCAAAAAGCGAAGCAAAAGCGAATGTCTCCACGTTATCTCCAGCAGTTTTATTTAACGGATCAGCAAAGTTTAGACTGAAAGTGTCGTTACTATACAAACCTGTAGCACCAGCAGTAACCTCGTCTTTACGATATTGCTCGTAAGAAGCACCACCCATTACTTTGAAATTGTGCTTATCAGCTATTTGAAGGTTGTAATCTACCGTGGTTTGCAAGTTATCATAATAACCTCTGTTTTTGGTGATGGTAATTCCGTTAGGTACGTTAGCCGTAAAACGTGGCGCTTCGGTATTGCTACGCCCATACCAGTATAACGACCTTCTATCTTGTTCATAATTGAAGTTATCTTGGTTTCTCCACGCCACAGTATTGATTTGTAAACCTTTGACGAAGTTTTTGAATTTTAAATCAACCTTACCTGTAAAACTCTCGTACATTTCGCGAGTAAAACCGCCGTTTTTTTGAATATCAACTGCGTTGATTTGCAAATCTCCGTTATACGGCTGGCCTGTAGTATCCTCGGCAGGTGTATATAAAGATTGACGAGTTCTCACTCTGTACAAAGCGTTAACAATTTGCCCAGTAGAAAAAGAATTTGAATTGGTAATTTGTCCGATGTAACCCACAACAAAACTAGCGTCTATATATTTGTTAAGCTGCGAATTTAAGTTAAACTTCAAGTTATACCTCGAATTATCGTCTGGTCCGTAACGCAATACACCATCGCTATTTTGATAACCCGCAGAAAGTAAATAATTAAGTTCTTTAGCACCGCCACCTACAGAAATGGAATGGTTTTGAGAGTGATTTACGGTACTCATTCCCGCTTTAATCCAATCTGTATTATCGAAATATTCCCAACGGTTAGATGTTAAATTTGGACGATAATTGAAGTTTGGATTTTTTAGCCATTCGATTTGCTCGGGCGTAAATTCCCTGGCACCAGTAGCATTAAAACGAGCTTCATCTATCAAAGTCTGTTCGTCCCAAGAGTTTAAACGCTCTGGCTGACGAGCGGTGATATTAAAACTATAAAATGAGTTTAAGCTAATTCTGGTTTTACCACTAGTACTTGATTTAGTTGTTACCAAAACAACACCACCAGCCGCTCTAGCTCCATAAATAGCTGCCGCTGCCGCATCTTTAAGGAAAGAAATACTTTCGATATCATCAGGATTGATCAAGTTTAGATCCATTTGGATACCATCAACCAATACCAAAGCACCAGTGCCATTAATTGAATTAGTTCCTCTAATCCTCAAATTGTAACCTTCTTTCCCTGGCTGTCCGCCACCTCTAGTAATTACAACACCTGGAACTTGACCTTGCAAGGCTGCAGTAGCATTTGGCACAGGTCTATTTCTCAAGTCTTCGCCGCTAATAGCAGTTACTGCACCAGTAAGATTTACTTTCTTTTGCGTTCCATATCCTACAACAACTACTTCACTTAATCCTTTAGAATCTTCTTCAAGCATTACATTAAGTACAGATTTTCCATCATAGGCAATTTCCTTTTCTTTAAATCCGATACTGGTAAATACGATAACCGAGTTGGCAGGTACGTTTTTTAAAACAAATCTTCCATCAGCATCCGTACTTACAGCTTGTTGAGTTCCTTTAACTCTTACACCTACCCCTGGCAACGGAATTCCTTTATCATCCTTAACTACACCCGAAACATCGGCTCGCATGGTATTCAATGATTTGCTTGTGCTTAATGATAATTCTTCGCCATTGGTAAAGGCTAAAACATTTAATTGCAGAATAACGCACCAGAACAGTGTAAACATCGTCTTCTGCAAAATCCTTTTTAATAGAATTTTACTCATACAGTTAATTTGGTTTTTTATCGGTTATTGTCAAACAAATTCGACAACGTAAATATAGAAGTGTTTTCTGCTTATTCGCAAACCTAAAAAACACTTAAACAACTGTAAACTAGACAATTATAAAAATTTTGATACGCTTTAATCTCAGGTACAAAAGACCATAAGTAATTGATTAGTCGCTATATGACCAACAATCCGTTTTTAGGGTTGATACGTTTAAAACGCAATGAAAAATAATTGTAAAAAAAAGCGAAAACGTTTGCGTAGAGAATAATTTCGTAGGTTTTTAGGCTTTTTTGTCGAGTACAATCTTGCTCCAACCAGACTTCCCGATACCTCGTAAGTCTTTTTTACGTTCTTCCATTACTTTTTTCACTTTAGAAGCGTAGGCCCAGCAGGTACTTTGCCTAATGCCTAGCTTCTCAGAAAGCTTATGTGAAGAAATTGTCCCCTTAGAATTGTATATCAAATAAACCAAGTAAAATGCTTTATTGATAGAAATGCGGTTATTCTCGAAAATGGTATCGTGTAAAACAGACTCCTCGTAAGCACATTTGGTGCAGCGTCTGTTATAAGGCACTTTGCCATTGCAGTAGTTGGTGTGGCTGCACTTTAAACAAGCGTAACCGCTCTCCCATTTTAGCTCAGCTAAAAATTTGTAGCAAGCTTCTTTATCGGGATATTTTTGACTGAACTCTTCGAAATCTAGTTCTGTAGCATTAACACGAGCGTCAGTAACTTTCTCAATGCTGGTTTTTAAACTAATGTTATCTCTTTCCAACAGCACATTCATCCTCGATATCTCTTCAGATTGCTGCTCGAGTAGGCTATTTTTCGAAACAAGCTCTTCATTTTGCTTCTCAATCGTTTCGTTCTGTTGCTGCAAAGCGATAGCCTGTTTCTTAACTTCAATGGTACGTTGTTCTACTTTAGCTTCCAACTCTCGGTTTAGGTTGTCTTTCATTTCTGCATTTAACTGCATCTGCTTGATGATCTGTTTCTGCGCATTTTCCTTTTTACGCTTAAGAATACGTACCTGATCGCCAATGGCGAACGAAAGAAAAACCATTTCTAGCAAAAATCCAAAGCTTAAACTATAATAGCCCAACGCACCGGGAATATGTCGGGCGTAGCCCAGAATATGTACAATCTTAATTACGAAACCTAAGAATAAAAACGAATACCCTACTACAAAGAAACGGGCAGGTCTATACCGTTTTCTCCATAAAATATAAATACCGGTCACAAAGCCTATCGACAGAGGGATGAACTCAATAAACTTATATTTAAACCAGTCGGGATTGTAAAGTAGACACACTAAGAAAAACGCCAACCTCAACAACAACACTGCATTGATCAGTTTAAAGTAGAAGGGGGCTTTCTGTTTAACGTGCAAAAGCTCCTTAGTAAAAATTAAAGCGAATGAACTAATACAGAAAAGAGCGATACCATAAGCATATTCGTTCCAAACGGGATGTTGTGGCCAAAGATATTGATAGGCTATTCCGTCTATAGAAACTTCGTAAAGCCCAACGCTAATGATGTATAAAATGTAATAGAGATATTGTTTTCTTCGTACAGCTAAGTACATTAGCAAATTATGGAAACTGAAAATGAAAATCATTCCATAAAACAAACCATAAGTAAGATACTCCGTTAATCCATATTGTATAAACCTCTCTACAGTCCTGAATACGATGATTACATTTACCTTATCTTTAGACTTTACTTTGAAATAATAATAATATTCGCCTTTTTTTAGGTTTCTAATTAAAAATTCGAAGTTTTTATGACTGAAAAGACGCTCTTTAAAAACTAAATCGGCACCAGTTCTAGAATGGATATAATTACCATTTTCGTCTGGGAAATAAGCGTCTATATAATCCGTAACCTGATCAAAAAATTCAATTACACTAGACTTATCCAAATCCTCATCGAACCGAACTTTTATCCTGTACCAATAGCTAGAGTTTTGGTTATAATTTTTCGGATAATAATCTTTATTTGGGACGAATTTGTTTTGATACGTTGCACTTGAAATAGTGTCGAAACTTAGGTTACTTTCAACGTCTTCTAGCGTATAAACTTCTGCGGATTTAAAAATATGCTCATAGCTTTTTTTATTAAAAACAACAGGCTTTTGTGCTACAGCAAATGTGAAACAAGACAGAAATAGTAAAAAGACAGGTATACGAAATAGCATCTTAAGCATTACAGGTTTACACAAACAAGTTTAAAGCACTTGCTAATTGTTTATTTGGTATGTTAAAGATAGCTACAAAAAACAAAATAGCCGATATATCTATCAGCTATTTCTATCATTGAATTAAAGAATTTTAACTTATAAAATGATACAAGAACACTACATCTCCATTAAATGCAGGTTTCTTCTGATCTTTAATTTCGAGTGTCGCATCTAACACAACTTTTGTAGTTCCGCGTAAATTCACAATAGATTTTAATTTGGCAATTAAGCGAACTTCGCTATCTACCGTTACCGCCTGACCGAACTTCAAATTTTCGATTCCATAATTAATTTCCATCTTTAAATTACCAATGGAAATAATTTGCTGCCATAAAAATGGAAGCAACGACAATGTTAGGTAACCGTGGGCAATGGTTGCTTTAAATGGACTTTCGGTAGCCGCCCTTTCTGGATCAGTGTGTATCCATTGATGGTCTAAAGTTGCATCGGCAAATTTGTTGATCTGCTCTTGCGTTATCTTGTACCAATTAGACAAACCTAACTCTTTACCTTCGTAGGCCGCAAACTCATCGTGACTGTAAATTTTGATCATATTTGGTTAGTTTTTCTTTATAGTAGACCTTTTATATCTGCTGGAGAATAATTTATTGATTTTAATGTTTTATCATCGCCCTTACGATACACTAAATATAAACCTTCAATTTCCTTATAATAAGCATCTACATTATCTTTTTGTTTGTAATGTGCTATAGTTTGCTCTGCCTCTTCTACAGTTTTACAAGCTTTGCTCATGTTAGAACGATGAACTTCATCAAACAATGCTTTGAATTTGGTACCTAAACCAAACTCTAAAACAGCGCCAGCCAAAACGTATTGCAAATCACACAAGGCATCGGCAACTTCAACCAAATCATCATTATCTACTGCTTCCTGAAGTTCTTTCAATTCTTCAGCAATTAAATCTATTCTAAGTTTACTTCTTACTTTAGATGGTATAGCTGCCTGCTCAACAATAGGATGTTTGAACGTTTGGTGAAACTCTGCAACTTGGCTTAATGCACTTAAATCTTCCATATTTTGGTTTTTGAAATGGCGAATTTTTAACAAATTGGGCTAAATACCAAATTTTATTATCAACAACGCCTACTGGCTCAGCATTGCTCTATACTTATTGAAGATATTGGTCTTAGAAACTAAGCCAATGTAAACACCAGAATAATCTACAATAGGCATTACCCACAAGTTCTCCTGCTCCATTTTTTTCAACACTTCTTTTACATCATTGGTTAAAGAAGCTACTTCGCCAGGCATCTCTGTAATATCACTAATTTGGATATGATCTGTTGATTTTTCGGAAACATGCGCTAAAATAGTTTCTATATATACTACGCCTTGAAAAATCTGCTCGTTATTTACTACTGGAATTACGTTTCGTTTAGAACTTAAAATATCCTTTATTCTGTCGCTTAAAAGATCTGTATTTTTTAAAATCAGTAGATCTTTTTCAATCAGAGATCTTAAACTCATCATGTTCAGCACCGTAGTGTCTTTATCTTCATGATGCGAAAGATGACCGGCATCTACCAAAGGTTTGGTATAAATTGAATATTTGCTCACGCCTCTACTGATAAAATAAGCTATTGCAGTAGTAATCATCAGCGGAACCATCAATACATATCCGCCGGTAATTTCTGCAATTAGAAAGATACCCGTTAGTGGCGCATGCATTACCGCACCTAAGGCTGCTGCCATACCAGCAATGATGAAATTAGCGACATTTAACTCTGCAATACCCAAAATATTTACAGTATAGGCAATTATAAAACCTATCATTCCGCCAATGATTAAACTAGGGGCAAATGTGCCTCCATTACCGCCAGCAGCCAATGTCACCAAAGTTGCTACCGATTTAAACATCACAGTTACTACAGCAAAAACAATTACTGCAAAAGGTAAATCGCTAAATTGATAAAAGATACTGTTACTGATAATCGCAGTGTGATCGCCTTTAAGTAAGCTATTGATGGTGATGTAGCCTTCGCCATATAAACTCGGAAAAAGAAAAACCAAAAGTCCTAAAATCAAACCTCCTACAGCAATTTTATAATATGGATTTTTGATTTTATAGAACGATCCTTTGATCAGTTTATTCACTTTCGTAAAGTAGTAAGCATACAATCCAACTACTACAGCTAGCACCACATAATATAGCAAAGCATTCATTTCCCATCCTTCGGTAACTAAAAAGAAAAGTTGCTCCTTAAAGAATAAACGGGCTACTACAGATGCTGTAGCGGCAGAAAGCAAGAGAGGAATAAATGCAGGTATAGAAAATTCTGGCAATAAAATCTCGATAGCGAACACAATTCCGGCGATTGGGCTGTTAAATGCACCTGCAATGCCAGCTGCTGCACCACAAGCCAATAACAGCGTAATTTCTCGGTAACTTAAGCCTAAAAACCTGCCAACATTAGAACCTATTGCCGCACCAGATGTAGCAATTGGAGCTTCCAATCCAGTAGAACCACCAAAACCAACGGTAATTGCGGCAGTAATAATTTGTGAATAGGCGTTATGTACTTCTACCCTGCTCGACTTCTTTGAAATGGTGTACAATAAAGGTGTTAGGCCCATTTCAAATTTACCCTTTCGGATAAACCTTTTCACGTAAATTACTGAAAGTAAAATACCAATGGCCGGAAACAATAGATACAAATAGTACTTATATTGCCAATGCCAATCAGATTGAAGAGAATGTTGGATATAATGTGTTATTCCTTTTAGAAGCGACGCCGCTAGTCCCGCTAAAACACCAACAAAAACAGCAGCAAACACAAGGAAGTTTCGGTTAGAAATTTTGCTTTGCCTATACTTATTGAGCTGATCTACAAAACTTACAAACCTTATATACATCTTTTTTTATTTAATTATGCGTCAAATTTATCCAATAATTTGAGTAGCGTAGCAAAGTCTTTTGGATATGGGGCTTCCACAAAAATCTCCTGTCCATCTACACCCTTAAATGTAATTTGCTTAGCATGAAGCGCAAAACGTTTCATGATTGGCTGTTCTTCTTCATCCGTTAAACGATAACCTCGCTTAATTTTCGAAAGAAAAACTGGCTTTCCGCGGTACATGGTATCGCCACAGATGGCGGCACGTTGTGTAGCTAAGTGAATACGAATTTGGTGCATGCGTCCTGTTACCGGCTTACATTCTACCAAAGTATAGTGCTTATAATATTTAAGAGACGTGAAGAAAGTTTCAGCCCTTTTACCTTCTTGCCTGTCGATGGTTACGTTTTTATTGCCATCGTTCAAGATTGGCAAATCCACGAAAAGATTATCAAATTGAAACTGTCCATCTACCACAGCATGATAAATTTTATTCACCTTACGTTTTTCAAACTGCATCGATAAATTACGGTAAGCCTCCGGATTTTTAGCAATTACAATAGCTCCCGAAGTTTCTTTATCTAACCTATGGCAAATCTGCGCATCATCTGTGTATTGCCTAGCCAAACGTAAAATATTGATTTCGCCTGCACCAGCCGCACCACGCTCATCTAGCGAAGCCACAAACGGCGGTTTGTTTACAACGATATAATCATCGTTTTCAAAAAGTATAAGGTCTTTAAAATTTGGATATTTCAAAAGGATTATTGATTTAAAGCCACAAAAGTACAAATACATTTATGAAAACAGGCGGTTTAATTGAGATTAGATGGCCATGGAAGAGTAAAACAAGTAGTTCTTCGGTTACGGTGGTCCTGCTATCCGCCTTTACTCCCTCGCTTCCCTGGCTCAACCAATGCCCACGCTCGGGCGGTATCGGCTACTATCAGGTCTATTTTACAGTGGCCCGAACAAAATATAAAACCACCTAAGTAAATATAGTGGTATCGAGCGCTAACGAGCGCTTATGTAGTTCAAAAAACTAACCCCTAACAACTTATACCTCACTACTGATATCTGTCCCCTAACTATTATTCAGAAAGCAGTTGCTCTTTATAACTAGCCAACTTATCCGCTTCCTCTTTTGCCAGTACAGGGTATTCCAGTTTCAATCCTTTCAAAGTTTCTGCAATTACCTGACTTACCGCTAACCTTGTATACCACTTTTTATCTGCCGGAATTACATACCAAGGTGCATAATCCGTGGAAGTTTCGTTCAGTGCATCCTCGTAAGCGTTCATGTATTTGTCCCACAATGCTCTTTCCTTGATATCGCTCGAAGAAAATTTCCAATTTTTTGCAGGATCTTCAATCCTATCTAAAAAGCGTTTCTTCTGCTCATCTTTTGAAACATTCAAAAAGAACTTCAATATCGTTACACCATTGTCAGTTAAATGTTTCTCGAAATTGCGGATACTCTCATACCTATCTTTCCAAAAACCCTTATCTATTTTCTCTACAGTATTATATTTCGGCAAGTTTTCGCTCATAATGTATTCCGGATGGACTTTACAGACCAACACGTTTTCATAATGCGAACGGTTGTGGATCCCAATTCTTCCTTTTTCTGGCAAAGCTTTGTAATGCCTCCACAAAAAATCATGATCATATTCTTCTGCATTGGGAGTTTTAAAGCTATAAACCTGACAGCCTTGCGGATTTAAACCAGACATTACATGTGCTATTGCACCGTCCTTACCTGCTGCGTCCATTGCTTGAAAAAGCACCAAAACAGAATGTGTATTTGAGGCGTACAAGACCTCTTGGAATTTGGAAAGCTCTTCTTTCACTCTTGCTAACTCCTCTTTTCCTGCTTCCTTATCGAGATGTCCGTTGTAATCGGTATCAAAATCTTTGATGTTTACTTTCTTGCCAGGCTTAACTAGGTATTTATCGGTGTTTGTTTTCATTTTTATATTTGTTTTTGATGGATAGTAGAGGTTCTAATTAAACAATCACTAAGTTTACAAAGAGTACATTTCCCCCTCATTCAACTAACAAATCCCTAACAAGCTAATATTCAATTAGATTGTTTTTAAGGATATTTTTAAAGATAGAACTAAAATTAAGTAAATTAAATACGTTAATTTGTATTGTTTGTTTTAACACTATTTAACAGATTAATTTTTACGTTTTTTTCATCTTTATAGCATGTTTAAAGAAATTAAAAATAGATATCTCAGGTATTTAATCATCTTTATATATTTCATTATTTTATTCTTCTGCGCACTGCAAATCAACTTTTTATGGCTTTTCGGTTATTCGCCTTCTTATGCTGATATTAAAAGTCCGTCACAGAGAGTTGGTTCAGAATTATATACCTCAGACGGCAAGTTAATTGGCCGTTACTTTAAAGAAAACCGTACGCCTGTAGAGTTTAAAGATATTTCTAAAAACGTAGTAAATGCGCTAATCGCAACTGAGGATGTTCGCTTTTACAAACATTCAGGTATAGATATCCAAGCTTTGGGAAGAGCAGTGGTAGGTTTAGGTAAAGAAGGTGGAGCAAGTACTATTACACAACAATTGGCGAAAAACCTGTACAGAACCCGCTACAATAAATCTTCTGGATTGGCAAAAAAAATCCCCTTGGTTAGAACTATTGTTCCTAAATTAAAAGAGTGGATGACAGCCATTAAGTTAGAGTCTAATTACAGCAAAGACGATATTTTAACCATGTACCTTAACACGGTTTCTTTTGGAAATAACACTTACGGAATTAAAACAGCAGCTCGTATTTACTTCAATAAGCAGACAGATCAATTGAACGTACCTCAATCGGCGCTATTGGTAGGCATGTTAAAGGCTACTACTTCTTACAATCCTATCAAAAACCCAGAAAAATCATTAGCAAGAAGAAATGTGGTTATTTCTCAAATGAATAAATACAACTACATTACTAAAGAAGCAGCCAACACCTACAAAACCGCACCTATAGGTATTGAAGTTGGTAATGACGAAGAAACCAGCGATGGCGACTCGTACCTTAGAGCAGCGGTTGACAAGTATTTAGAGAAATGGTGCGAGGAAAACAATTACGATCTTTATGAAGATGGCTTAAAAATCTACACTACCATTGATTCTAAATTGCAAGGATATGCAGAAGATGCTGTGAAAGATCAAATGCGCATTTTGCAACGTCGATTTTACAGTGTTTGGGGTAACGAAGATCCTTGGGAAGACAGCGAACGTAAGAAAGTAGATTATCCTGATAGGGCAAAAAAATCACTGCCTATCTACGCTACGTTACAGAAGAAATTTGCAAACCAACCCGATTCTGTTGATGCTTATTTTAACAAGAAAAAGAAGATGCGAATTTTCACCTACAAAGGTGATAGAGACACCTTGTTTTCTACTATGGATTCTATACGTTACTACGGTAAAATTTTAAATACCGGCATGATGACGCTAGAACCAAAAAGTGGTAAAATAAAAGTTTGGGTGGGCGGTATAGACCATAAATACTTTAAATATGACCACGTTAATCAGTCGAAACGCCAAGCTGGGTCTACTTTTAAACCGTTTGCTTATTTAGCTGCGCTGGAAAGCGGCATGAGCCCATGTGATAAATTCACCGATAAACCTGTTCGTATTGCTTATCAGGATAAAGGCGAAACCAAATACTGGGAGCCTAAAAATGCAGATTGGAGTTACAGCTACCAAGATATGTCGTTACGTTGGGCAATGGGGCGCTCCGTGAATACAGTAACAGCTCAGGTAACTGAAAAAGTGGGCTGGGAAAATGTAGTGAAATGGGCTCACGAATGTGGTATCGACAGTCATTTAGAGTCTGTACCTTCTGTAAGTTTAGGTTCTAACGATGTTACTGTTTACGAAATGGTGAAAGCTTACGGTACTTTCCTGAACGAAGGCAACAAAGTTGATCCAATTCTGGTAGAAAAAATCACAGACAGAAACGACAATGTGATAGAGGAATTTACCGCTAAATTTAAGCGTGCACTTAGTGAAGAAATTGCTTGGCTAATGCTGTACATGTTTAGAGGTAGCATCGAAGAACCTCGCGGAACTTCGCAAGCCTTATGGGAATGGAATACTTTATTTAAAAAGAATAATCAAATTGGTGGTAAAACCGGAACTTCATCTGATTACGTAGATGCTTGGTACATGGGAATTACCAAAGACCTGGTTACCGGCGTTTGGGTAGGTTGCGACGAAAGAACTGCACACTTCAAAAACGGAGAGCAAGGTGAAGGTTCTAGAACTGCACTTCCTATTTTCGCTAAATTTATGGAAAAGGTTTACCAAGACCCATTGAGCGGCTACACCTACGGACAATTTCCTAAAGCAAAAGTAGAAATTACACGTACCTACAACTGCCCTACACCTCGTCCACCGGTTGATACTGTTTCTACCGACTCTGTGGTAGTAGATTCGGTAGACTTAGACATGGCATTGCCAGAACCTATCGATATCAAGGTAGAACCAGCCACTACAAAAGTGGAAGAAAAAAAACCAACTACAGAGAACCAACCGAAACAAGAAGCCACCACTCCTCCTCTTACTAGAAAAGAAGAGCGAGAATTAAAAAGAAAACAGAAAAAGGAACAAAAAGAGAAAGAAAAAAACGAGAAAAACAATTAATCGTCACTACTTTCCAATAAGCTCTCATTACGCATTGCCTTAAAATTATTCGTATATGAACAATTTTCTAAAAAAAGCCACTTTAATTTTATCAATTGCATTGTTAGGTATTTCGGTATCTAAAGCGCAATATTTCGGACAAAATAAGGTTCGTTATAAAAATGAAAAATTCAAAGTGATGGAAACCCCACATTTTGATATCTACTATTATCTGAAAAACGATAAGGTGGTTAAGAAATTTGCCCAAGACGCAGAAACTTGGTACAAAATGCATCAGGAGATTTTTAGGGATACTTTCTTTAAGAAAAATCCGATCATTCTTTACAACAACCATCCGGATTTCCAACAAACTACCGCATTACAAGGTGAAATTGGTGTGGGTACAGGTGGTGTTACCGAAGCTTTCAAAAATAGGGTAATTATGCCTGTGATGGATTTGGGAAGCCAAACCAGACACGTTTTAGGCCACGAGTTGGTACACGCTTTTCAATACCATTTGTTGTTGGAAAAGGATTCAATTCCATTAGAAGCTGTAGGACAAACACCCTTATGGATGGTTGAAGGTATGGCCGAATATCTTTCTGTAGGTAAAAAAGATGCCTTTACGTCGATGTGGATGCGTGACGCGTTATTAAACAGAGATATTCCTTCATTAAAAGACCTCACCAATTCTAACAAATATTTCCCATATCGTTATGGTCAAGCTTTCTGGACGTTTGTAGGTTCGCTTTATGGAGATACTACTATTGTACCTTTATTTAAAGCTACTGCCAAATTCGGTTACGAAAATGGTATCAGATACACTTTTGGTTACGATGACAGAACTTTATCAGGTTTATGGAAAAATGCAATTGAACAGCATTACAGACCAATGTTAAGGCCTGACAGTTCGCAAATCAAAATATCTGGAGCAAAAATTATTGACAATAAAAATGCAGGGAATATGAACGTTGCTCCTGCCATCAGTCCAGACGGGAAATATCTAGCCTTCTTATCAGAGAAGGATTTGTTCGGCATAGATCTGTTCTTGGCAGATGCAAAAACTGGAAAGATCATCAGAAAACTGAGCAGTCAAATTTCCAGTAGTCATATCGATGATTTCAACTTTTTAGAATCTGCTGGTGCTTGGTCGCCAGATAGCAAGAAATTTGCCTTCAGCATCTTCAGTAAGGGTCGCAATAAAATGCTAGTGATTGACATCGCCAATGGAAAAACACTTTTAAACACTGGCATGGATAAAGTTGAGCAATTTGGCAACCTCACTTGGTCTCCAAACGGAAAAGACATTGCTTTTTCTGGCATGGTAGAAGGTCAGAGTGATATTTTCTCTTACAACTTTGACACTAAACAAGTTACCCAAATTACTAACGACGAATATTCTGATTATGCACCAAGCTACTCTCCAGATGGCAAGAAAATAGTTTTCTCTTCTGACAGAGCCGCCGTACAATCTGGAAATTTAGCCGCAGTTAATCCAATTAACCTTACTATTTACGATATTGAAACTAAAGCTTTAAGCAATGTTCCTGTTTTTGCAGGTGCCAACAACCTTAATGCACAGTTTTCTGGCGACAGCAAACGTATTTTTTTCCTTTCTAACCGCGATGGTTTCAGAAACTTATACGAATACAATTTAGAAAACAGTAATCTTAAACAGCTTACCGATTATTTTACTGGTATCAGCGGTATCACAGAATTCTCTCCTGCTATCACCGTTTCAAGAAATGACGATATCATTTACAGTTATTACCGTTACCAACGATATACGCTTTACAATTCAGCTTATAGCAATTTTAGGGCTAAAGACGTAAACGCTAACGATGTTAATTTCGATGCAGCAATACTTCCTCCAAAAGAAAACGTGGGAGTAAATGTGGTAAATTCTAACCTAGGCAATTTTAACAGGTTCGAACGCACACATTTAGACTCATTGAGAAACATCCCTTATCGTCCTAAATTCCGTTTAGATTATTTAGCTAACAGCGGTGGCGTTGGCGTAAGCACCAGTCGCTTTGGAACAGGTATGCAAGGCGGTGTAATGGGTATGTTTAGTGACATTGTTGGTCAGAACCAAATTGTTGCTAACCTAGCTATCAATGGCGAGATCCAAGATTTCGGAGGAATGGCTGCCTACATTAACCAAGCTAGTCGCATCAATTGGGGAGGCGCCGTATCACATATCCCTTATATCACTGGTTTTTTAAGTAGAGATATTATCAGAGACAGTCCACAAGACAATCCATACCTCGTAGAGCGGACTAACATTTTAAGAACTTTTGAGGATCAAATTCAGTTGTTTGCAGCTTATCCGTTCAATAAAGCTCATCGCTTTGAATTAGGAGGAGCAGTTTCTAGATATAGCTATGGCGTAACTCGTTTTAATAACTATTACCAATTGACATCAGACAGTACGCAAATAATAGGTTACGCAGGATCTGATCGCGAAAAAGTAGGCACAGATGAAATTGAAAACTCATTGGGCACTCGTTTGAGATCATTTAATATCTTCCAAACCAATGCTTACTTTGTTGGAGACAATTCAATTTTTGGAGTTACAGCACCATTAGATGGTTTTAGATATAGAATTGGTGCAGAGCGATATTTTGGTGATTACAATTTCACCGCCGTGGCTATCGACTTGAGAAAGTACTTTAGAATTAAGCCCGTTACCATAGCTGTTAGGTCATATAATTATCTGCGTTTAGGAAGAGATGGAGAAAACCTCTACCCTCTTTATGCTGGTTACAATTATCTTATTAGAGGATACGAGCCCAATTCATTCTATAATAATCAGAGCGCAAATACAGGTTCTTTTGACATTAACCAATTATCGGGAAGTAAATTAGCAATATTTAATTTTGAGATCAGGTTACCTTTTACTGGTCCTAAGAAACTGGCACAAATTCCTTCCAGTTTCTTGTTTACTGATTTGAATTTATTTTTTGATGCTGGTGTAGCTTGGACAGAAGATACAGAAGTTAAATTCAAAAGCACACCTTCTACAACTCGTATTGGCACCTATCCAAACGGACAGCAATATCTAATTGAGCGTGTACCTGCGCTAAGTGCTGGTATTTCTGTAAGAGTAAATCTATTTGGAGCGATGATTTTGGAACCTTACTACGCTTTCCCTTTTACTCGTAAAGATGTAAGTGGCGGTGTATTTGGTTTAACCTTTGCACCAGGATGGTAGATATCAAGTAAAAATTCGAAAGTCTTTCTTAAAAAGCGAGCGTTAGAAAACCCTAACGCTCGCTTTTTTTTATACCGCAAGCGGCAATATAGATTGATTATTTATTTTCTGATGGATGTGCAAGCTTTCGAAATCCAGTCCAATAGTTAAATCAATCCAATCTGGATTACAGGCACGAACCAATCTTTCTTTTTGCGCCCTAGTAAATCTACTAACAGTTTTAAACCTACTCAATGCTTGAGCCTCTGTCTTAAACTCTTCGAAATAAACCAAACGAGTTAACTGCTGTGCACTATCGAAAAATAGATTCGGCATTTTCTTGTAGAAATCTAATGTCTTCATTAAATCAGCGCTCATACCTACGTGTAAAACTGTACGATTTCTGTCGGTAACGATGTAAACTATCTTTTTCATGAAACAACAATTAAGGTTAAAAACTAATTATATTAGATATTATTTGGCAGTTCAAATTATAATTACTAATTTTATTGGCACAATAATACTAACAATTTTAGTAAAAACAAATTTATTTTAAATTATTTTGTATGTCTAACATTTCAGCCAACCTTAAATACCTTAGAAAGAAAAAAGGTTTAACACAACAGCAATTTGCTGACAATATGGAAATTAAGCGATCTTTAATAGGCGCTTATGAAGAAGACAGGGCAGAACCGAAATACGATTTACTAAAAAAAATAGCAGAATATTTCGAATTAACAATTGATGAATTCATCAACGAAAAGATTAACGATAACTGGAAACCTCAACCTAAAAGCCAGGGCTCAAACCTGAGAGTATTAAGTATATCGGTGGATAAAGATGATAACGAAAATATTGAACTGGTTCCTGTTAAGGCTAGCGCTGGTTATCTAAACGGTTTTTCAGACCCTCAATACATTCAAGATCTACCGAAATTTCAACTACCTATCCCTTCTTTAAAACAAGGCACCTACAGAGCTTTTGAAATTAAAGGCGATTCCATGTTGCCAATTCAATCGGGCAGTATTATTATAGGTGAATATCTAGATAATTGGAATGACATCAAGATTGGTGAAACCTATGTAATTATCAGCAAAAATGAAGGTGTGGTTTACAAAAGAGCAGGCAATAAGTTTAAAGAAGAAAGAGAGCTGAAATTAATATCTGATAATAAAGTTTATGATCCTTACTCGATTCCGGCAGAAGATATTTTAGAAATATGGAAAGCCAAAGCATACCTTTCAACAGCTTTGCCAGAACCAACTCCAGAACCTACTATCGAGACGCTTTCTACTATGATGGCACAAATGCAAAAATCAATTTCTCAGTTGAATAAGAATTAATAATTTAGTCATAGATGCACAGATATTTTTTTTCATCCATTATCGTGAAGTTTTCAATCCGTGCAGCTGTGGCTACTAAAAACAATTAACATTTTTTAACAGAGTTGACTTTAAACTTCTCACCAACTTTTTCATCTCAATCATAAATAACAATGAAACTTAAATAATTGAGAAATGAAAAAATTATTGTTTACTGTAGCTTTTGCTGTACTAGGTTTTACAGCTAGCTATGCGCAACAGACAGAAAAAACTGAAAGAGCAGATAGAGCTAAGAGAACCGAAAGAAGAGAGAGAGTTAAATTATCAGCGGACGAAAGAGCTGAAAAATCAGCAAGTGCGTTACAAACAAAATTAAGTTTGAGCGCCGATCAAAAAGCCAAGATCAAGCAAATAGAACTTGAAAGGATCAAGGAACAAGATCAAGCTCGTAAAAAAGATGCAGAAGCAATGAAGGATAGGTTTGAGGAAAGAAAAGCCTCAATGAAAGCGCATCAAGATAAAATCGATGCTGTTTTAACAGCAGAACAGAAAACAAAACTAGCTGCTTCTAGAGAAGAGATGAGAGGCAAAATGAAAGAGCGCTTGAAAGATAGGAAAGATAGACCTCATAGAGCCATAAAAACTCAGGAAGGCAAATAGCCACCACACATTCGAGTAACCCTCATTTCGACTGAAGCGCAGCGGAATGGAGAAATCTAATAGGCAACTTAAAACTGCTGGATTTCTCCTCCTAAAGTAGTTCGAAATGACGTAACGTTGAAAGTGAAGGCTTACGAAGTTTTAAAAACTTCGTAAGCCTTATGATAAACTACTTCAAATAACCACCTTTTTCCAGCACTTCTTTCCAAACTTCATAGCCAGCTGAGATTAAGTGCAAACCATCTTTAGTTAGTTCTGCCCTCAATTTTTTATCAGCATCTAAAAAGTGAGGATACAAATCGATCACAGTAACTTTCTTTGCTGTAAACTTTCTGATTTCATCATTCAGATAGAGAATATGTTCATCTTTACCATAATGGTTTTTAAATTTCTCGAATGAGGCATTAACTGGCAACATGGTATAAAAATAGATCTGGGTTTTCTTCGAACCTTTCCTAATTCGCTCGATAATCGTTTTATAATTTCTTAATATCAAGCTATCAGGAATATTTCTAGAAATATCATTGATACCGATGAGCACAAAAACCTTTGCCGGTTTCCTATCAATCACCTCTTGCAAACGTTCTAAAACTCCAAAAGTAATATCACCAGAAATACCTCTATTTTTAGCTTGAGGCAAATTCAATAGCTTACTCCAATTGGTTCCTGCAGTAATGCTATTTCCTAGGAAAACATATTCTTTTTTAGCAATTGGCTCTGAACTAAACTTCTGCACCAATTCTTTGTACTTCCCTGGACGATAAGTACTATCGTAAGGTTTGGTTTGAGCATTCACTTTGCCAAACAACAACAATGAAGCTAAGGCAGTTACGACGAAAAATCTATTTTTAGTAATCATAATCTTTTAGTGAGATAAAGGTGTAAGGTTCGCTAAATTTTTCTTCTCCCTGTTCCAAGTAAAAGCGGTAAAGAAGATCGCTAAAATACAAGAAATAGCGATGGTAACGAAACAAGCGTCCCAACCATAATCATCTACCAAACCACCCAAGGCGGCGTTCGCCAACAAATCACCGATAAAGTAACCAAACAAACCTGTTAAGCCCGCAGCAGTACCAGCTGCTTTCTTTGGAACCAAATCGATAGCTTGCACACCAATTAACATTACCGGACCATAAATAAAGAAACCTATTGCCCAAAGGGACACGTTTTGCAAAAAATGGTGATGAGATGTTTTCCAGTATAAAATCACAGCTACCAACGTAAAGAACATATAAATGATAGTCACAGGAGCTCTTCTTCCTTTAAATAATTTATCGCTCATGATACCACAAAGCAAAGTACCCGGAATAGCTGCCAATTCGTAGCCTCCAGATGCCCAAGCTGCTTCTGCTTGGGTATAATTTTTAGCTTCCTGCAAGAAGGTTGGCGCCCAATTAATAATTCCATTTCTTACCAAATAGACAAAGGCATTCGCAATGGCAATAAACCAAAGCAATCGGTTATTAAAAACATACTTGAAGAAAATTTCTTTAGCTGAAAATTCTTTTTCCTGCGTTTTAGCATCGTAGCTTTTAGGGTAATCATTATTGTATTCCTCTATTGCAGGCAAACCAACCGACTGCGGAGTATCTCTTACAAAAAGAAATGCTACCAAGGCAAATACAATAGCAACCAAACCTGGGAAGTACAATTTCGCATGCCAGTCTGCAAACAATTCAAACGCTAAAACAGTTAATGGACCTACTAAAAAACCTCCTACGTTGTGAGCCAAGTTCCAGATAGACATTGCGGTACCTCTTTCTCTTACCGAATACCAATGCGCTACCACCCTGCCACACGGAGGCCAACCCATACCTTGCACCCAACCGTTGATAAAAAGCAAAACAAACATTAACGTTATGGAAGAAGTGGCGAATGGTACTAAGCCCATAAAAATCATAGTAAACGCAGACAACACCAAGCCAATAGATAAGAAATAACGGGCATCACTACGATCGGAAATGTTCCCCATTAAAAACTTACTAAAACCGTAGGCTATAGATAATGCCGAAAAAGCAAAACCTAATTCTTTTTTACTAAACCCACCGTTTTCTTCGAGCTGAAGATCTGGAATGGCAAAAGAAAAGTTTTTACGAACAAAGTAATAGGCCGCATAGCCCACAAAAATCCCTATAAAAACTTTAATACGCTCTTTACTGTATATCGATTTTACTTTATCATATGGTAACAACGGCTTGTGCGCCGCAGGTTCTGGAAATATTCTAAATCCCATATTGGTTGGTTAAAGCCCCTCTCTCCCTTCGGATATCTCTCCCCAAAAGGGAGAGAAAACTCTTATCAAAGCAAGTACTAGTTGGCTGTTGGTTAGTATTATTATTTTGGTTAAAATGGTTAATTGTTTAATGATTTAACTGTAAACTACAAATCGTTAGCTGAAAGCTTACAACAGGTTTGTATAGTCTGAAATAACTCCATCTACACCTAATGCTTTTAGCGCAGCAATTTCTTTAGCCGTATTCACCGTCCAAGGAATAACCTTTACGCCATCAGCATGTGCTTTCTTCATCATTTCGACATTTACCATTTTATAAGCAGGACTTAGGATGAATGGCTTAAATCCTAAATCAGCAATATTTTCTTCGTAAGTTTTCTTATTAGATACTAAGAAAGAAGTTTTAATGCTTGGATATTCTTTATTGATGATTTGAATAGTACGTTTATCAAAGGACTGGATAACTACGTATTGCTCAATTTTCTTAGACTTGATTACATCCATCAACAACTTCACGAAAACTTCTGGCTTTGGATTGGTTACACCATCACCTTTAGCACTACATTTAGTTTCGATATTGTAAAAATACTGTTTTCTACTTTTGGTTTTAATATCATGCTGCACACTATCAATCAAATCTGCCAGCAAAGGAATATAAGTTTTCACTTTCTTTTGCTGAGGAAAGTCCTTGTTAACTTTGGTTCCAATATCAAATGTTTTCAATTGACTGTAATCCATTTTGAATACATTGTATTTCTTAGCATCCGAAGCTGGTATTTCTTTTCCTTCTGGCGTAAGCATAAAACCTGGACTTAGGTAGTCATCGTGAGTAACTACAACTTTTCCATCGTTGGTAATATGAGTGTCCATCTCTAAAGTGGTTACGGCGGGATAAGACATCGCATCTTTCATCGCCAAAATGGTATTTTCTGGCACCAATCCCCTACCCCCACGATGCGCTTCGGCACTAAAACTTGGAAATGCAACTTGGTCAGTCTTAATTGATTTTTTCACAGAACATGCAGTTATCCCAAAAAGTAAAATTCCAAACGGGTAAATGAGTTTTTTCATACTATGATATTATAAAGTTGAAAGATTAGAAAGTTATAAAGTTTTATTTTACCTAAACACCTCTAAAAAACAACTAATTAACTTTTTTCTCAGCCGTAAATTGCTCACCAAAGCGATCAGTTGCTATTATTTTAACTACTTTAATAGACGAACTACAGTGAGCCATAAATAAATGCTCTGTTCTAGTGGGCTCGGCAAATCCTCGCGAAGCCGGCAAGTGCTCACCTTTATAAAGCCTCACCGCTTCTGGATCAAAACCTTTCATCTTTTCCAGCTCAACAGACTTTCCATCTAAAAAGCATTCCACTTTCCATTCAGGATCGTAGTTCCAAACATTGGCGATGATACGATTATTCCCAGTAAGCTTTTCTATATCTAAACTCACCTGATGTTTTCTATCTAAGCCAGTTCCTTTGTAGTACCACTTCAATTTCTTGCCCGTTACTTCGTAAACACCGTAACCACGTGGCGCTCCATCGCTACAAATTGGACCAGTCCACCAAGCACCGCAAACCGCACCGTGATTATGCTCGAAAACGCCATCCCTAATTACGTTAACGTTATAATGCGTATGGCCTGTCATCACGTGAACATTGGTAAAACTCCTTAAGATATCGTAAAAAGCCATATTATTTTTCACACTGTTGTGAATTGGAATATGTGCATTAATGATCACTAAATTATCTTTAGGCACATGTTGCAAATCTTTTTCCATCCAAGCTAACTGCTCTTCAGTGATATAGCCATCGTATTTTCGCTCTTCGCCCAAATACCTCACATCATCGAGTACGATATAATGCGCTTTTCCTCTGTTGAAAGAGTAATAAGTTGGTCCGTAGTATTTTTTAAAAGTTCTGTCTGAGGTTTCATCTCCACCCTGGCGATAATCCATATCATGATTACCCAAGCACTGGAAAAATGGAATTCCCATTAACTCTACGGCTTTGTTGTAATCATCGAAAAGCGGCAGATTATCCCAAACTAAATCGCCCACACCAATTCCGTGCACCAAAGCTTTTGAGCCTAAATCTTTCAATAATCGCTTTACGTCTGGCACCGATGTCTCCATCATTTGCGCCACATCCTTTTTATTTTTCACCTGCGGGTCTGCCCAGATAATGAAGTGATGCTTATCATCATCCTGTTTTAATTTCTTTAAGGTAAAATCAACTTCGTTACGAGCACCTAAGGTTTCGTATTGTCTATTTACACTACCTAAATCAGTTTTGAAATCGTATCCAGCAGGCGTGCTTAAAAAAAGAAATTCTGATTTTTCGGTTAAAGTGATAGAGTAGCCACCATTCGCGTCGGTTTTCACCACGGCGAAACCATCAGACAGCACTACATTGGCAATACCTTTTTTACCATCAGTTACCTTACCTGTGATGGTGTTACCATGTTTCAACTGGTCAAAGGCATTGGATTTTAAGCTCACTACCATTCCGGTAGCCAGCAAGCCAAATCGTTCTAAAAATAATCTACGGTTCATTGTTGTGTTTAGTGTTAGCTGTTGCGGATGTTTTTAAAAGAACAGAAGGCACATCCTCACCTTCTGCTTGATATTTATTTAAGATCCTAATAGAATATGTGACCGTTAAAAAAACAAATTGAGATGTCTATAACTGAAAAAACGTTACGAAACATGCTAATATATTTTTCTCCCAATTGTTTAATTGATTAAATAAAAAGGGAGAATAACTCTCCCTTTTTATTATCGAATAGTCGTAACATCAGTACCACCGTTTGCTGTTTCTATTTCAGAAATAGCAGACTGCTTAGTTAATTGTACTAGAACACGACTTCTAGCTTGTACCCACTTACCTAATGTAGCACTATAAACACCACCAAGTTTATTAAAATAACCTATGTCGGCAGTTGGATAAGCACCTAAATGTTGAGTATTAGTCCCACTTCTATAATAAGGCTGCTCTCTAAGTGTAATAGGATCAACTCTATCATAAAAATCGTTATTAGCAACACGGAAACCCGCTGGTGGCGGACCAGCACTATACAAACTTCCTCCAGACCAAGTAAATACCACATCAATAGGATTGGTGTCTTTAGTAACATTACGAGTATTGAACAATGCAATTCCGAAAGAATTACCACTATTAGCCATCAATCCAGCCGTGGTAGAACCCACTGTTGTTTTAAAACCAATTCCATCGTCTCCATTAGTAGTTGTATAATTAAAGCTACGTATCCATTTTAATGCAGACATTGAAGTAGAATTAGCACCATTAATAAACTTTTGATCGCCTCCAACGTAGAAAAACTCTCCTTTTTTTACTGTTCCGCTTGTTAATGCGAACTTATAAGTCCTAAATTGAGCCACATTTACCGTTCCACCTGCTACCCAACCATTTGTTGGAAATCCACCTGGCGAAGCACCACCAGCATTGTTAGAAACTATTACAGAAAATGGCGTAACAGCGAAATTGATATCTTGCGTAGCTAATAACTGAACATATTCATAACGTGGATCACCACCGTTGGGATCTGCCATGAAACCTGATATTACCGCCGCTGTAGTTTCTATCTCCGAACTTAAGGTAACAATATCACTTGCCTTCCTTACCCTATGCTCCGCCTTAGAAACCCCATCTTTAACTATATTAAAAACTATTCCAGTATAATTACCTGAATAAGGAGGTATTACATTAGCGAAAGAAGCATTGGCCTGAGTATACATTACAATATCAGACGTACCATCATTCAAAGACTTACTTCCAGACAAGACATCTGTTGGTGACAGAGTGGGATTAAAAGTACCTTTAACTATCGTAATCAAAGTACATTCAAATGCACTTGGATTTGCTACTATTTGATTAGCGAAACCTCTATTTGCTTTCAATTCAACATTAGAAGCGACTTTGGTAACCTTACTCGCATCAACACCAGAGATCTGTAGAATGCCGTCCACTCGCTTAATTACTCCGCCTTCTATATTTATATGAACAGAATCGCCTGGAACATATTTAGCGGCATCCGCACCTATGTTTATAGCCATACCACGTAAAGAGTCTATGCCATTACCAACACGCCTGGTATTCTGAATAATAAGCAGTCCAGCAGGAAGATTATTTCCCGAATGATCTGAGATCACTTGACCACGCAAAGAATTGGCTCCTCGCATAAGATCGGTATTTAAAGCTACATCGGTACCTTTATAAAGCTTACGCAAATCAAAGTTAGAAATAAATGGGCTTGCATTACTCTTAATGTAGTCACTATCTCGCTTGCAAGCCGCTAGAATAGATGCAGAAGTAACTAATAATAGAATATATTTAGAAATTATCTTTTTCATAATCTTTAGGGATTTATGGTTTTTGCCACCAAACCAATGTGTTGATATTATCTGCACCTTGAGCAGCTACTGCATTTTTATAACTAGTAGGGTTTGTTGACTGAACTACCACAGGATAATTAAGTCTCGCAGGCATTTTACCACCATTAGCCAAACCTGGGCCCTTCGGTAGAATTGGATGACCCGTGCGTCTAAATTCATACCATTGCTGCATATCTACAAGAAACATTGCGAAATATTTCTGAATATGTATCATTTCTAACTTACTGTTATTTCCGGGAGTTAGATTATCTAATGGTAAGGTATTATCCCACATGATATCTGCCTCTGTGATATATTTCACAAACTCGGCATCAGTAGCACTGCTGTACAAATTTGGCAACCAATAGTTAATCCCATCAAGCATTCCCTTATAGTAGTAGTTTTCAACAGGCCCATTAATCCACCCCCTAACAGCAGCCTCTGCCTTTATAAAAGCAACCTCAGCACTATTCATGATAATACCTGTATAAGGATCTGTTTGCAGAGTTGTTGGATTATTTGTTTGAGCATCAGAATTAAAATAAGCCTGTTTTATAATTCCAGACCCTGCAGAGTAGCCACTTGGCACTCCTACATAACCACTAGGGCCTTGGGATATACCAAAACGAGGTACACTATTTTTACCTAAAGAAGGTCTCGTTCTTGGATCATTCCAACTCACTAACCTATCCAAGAAAAAATCGGTTATAGCCGGCGTTCTAAAATCCACAGCTCTAACATTAACCATAAATGGAGATGAATAAACCGCAGAAGAACTATTGGTTCCATTCCATAAAATTTTCGCTGTATGGTTATTATTTTCCATTACAGGATAATTGGTTGGGTTCGTATCAACGATCTCCTTTATTTTTGCGATTACAGTACTTGCCACTTCACTCTTTCCAGAAACTCTAAGTAATAATCTCAAGTATAAAGAGTTACCAAACCTTCTCCATTTAGAAACATCTCCTTGATAAACCGGATCACTAGTTGCTACAATTCCGGTACCTGTCTTAAGTAATTCATTCGCTTCTTCAAGCTTCTTAAACATGTCTAAGTAGATATCTTTTTGCTTATCAAAAGCAGGCTCTAAAATTCCATGTTTATTATCTACCCAACCTTTATTAGCTTCAGAATAGGGAACATCTCCAAACATATCAGTAAGCATAGAGTAAACCCAAGTTTGGGTAATTAAGGATATACCTTGATATGATTTATTCAAGCTCTCTGGTTTACTTGCAATATTGTGAATATCTTGCAAATCGGTAACATTCAAATACCAATTATTCCAAGTATAATCAGATAAGTTATTCCTAATATCATATCTAAAAACTCTACCTTCTGCATCATTGATATCTACCGTAACCTGCATTAGTTCGTTATTGAAATTACGATTTCGAACCATGTTTGTACTCAAAACATTTACAAGCGCTGGTGCAAGCAATTGATGCGCTGCTACTTTTGCCTTACCTACAGGATCGGTATTTTCCTTTTCGAAATCTTTGGTACACGAAGAGCTAGAAATTGCCATCGCAGCCAAAAGTGTATATATAATAGTATTTCTATTCTTTTTCATAATCTTCATAAATTAAAGACCTACAACTAAACGAGCTCCAAATGTTCTAGTAGATGGCAACTGACCAGTTTCGAAACCTTGCACAATATCAGATCCTGCTAAAGTTCCAAACTCTGGATCAAATGCTGGCCAAGGTGACCAAACAACTAGATTACGTCCGTATGCACCTATGGTTAATTTACTAAAACCAATTCTTTTTAAGAATTTCTTGTTAAAAGCATAGGTAATATTTGCTTCTCTAAACTTCAAATAATCTGTCCTAAAAATACTTCCTTCAGCCTGATCTGAACCATACAACGAGGTATAATAGTTTTCGAAATTGGTAGCAGTTACATCATTTGGCCGATAAGTTCCATCCGGATTTTGAACTACCCCCTGGCCAATAACACCATTATATCTACCTGGAAGAGTAACTTTCAACTTGCCCAAAGCAGCCATCCTCGAGAATGTAAGTGAGTGTCCAACAGCACCTAATTGAGCGTCAAAAAGTGCATTTACGCTTATTTGCTTATAAGTTATACCTGTGCCAAAACTAAACCTAAATTGCGGCAAAGTATTACCCAAGTAAAAAAGTTCTGTAGAGTTAGTTAATGCATTACCCGTATTAGGGTCAAATACGATTTGTCCATCTGGAGATCTTAAAAAGCCTCTTCCGTATAAATCACCCATGCTACCACCGATATTAGCTACAACTTGTCCACCACCAAGCGCTCCAGTACGAAGTACAACCGAGCTATCCGCTAACTCTTTAATTGTATTTCTATTAGCAGTAAATGTTCCATTAAGCGTCCATTTAAATGATCGAGTTTGGATAGGTGTTCCGTTAACAGCCAACTCAATACCTTTATTATCTACCCTACCTACGTTTACAACCTGGACGTTATAACCCGTAGATTTATCTACAATTCTGTTTAAGATTTGATTTTTAGTATTGCCAGTATAAACGGCTAAATCAAAATTTAAACGATTTTTAAACAATTTCAAATCCAAACCTAACTCTATTGTAGTCGTAATTAAAGGCTTTAAATCTGGGTTGGGTAATATTCTCGGATTATTCATAGCACTGTCTGGATAAATACCGTCTGCAGCATTCAAATAAGTATACTGCGTTCTGTACGGTGTAGTACTACCACTACCTACCTGCGCAATCGAAGCTCTAAGTTTTGCAAAGCTGATCATCTTTGGCAGCTTCCAATAATCTGAAGCTACAAATGACATACTAGCTGAAGGATAGAAAAACCCTACATTATCTGTTCTAGTTAAAGTAGCTAACGTACTATTCCAATCTTGGCGAGCAGTAAGATCTAAGAACAGATAGTTTTTATAACTGAAAGACATCGCTCCATAAAAGCTATTAATTCTATAACGAGCAGTATCTGGAACAAGCACCAAAGGATTCTCGTTATTATCTAATCTGTAGATATTTGGAATAACTAAACCATCAGCTCTTTTTTCTAACCTGTTATATACATTGCGCATTTGGCTACCACCTACATTTGCCGTTACATGTAAATTTTTAGTGATTTTTTTATCATACTTTAACATGAAATCCGCATTAACTTCATAAGAACGGATATCTGCCACACGATAAGAACCATGAGCAAATTTGTTCCCTGACGCATCCCAAGGGCGTTGCGTTTCACGAACATCATTATTTAAATCTCCAGAAGCACGAACCATCAAACTTAATTCTTTGGTAAACTTATAGTTTAACTGAATATTACCTAGCCATCCATTACGTCTTTGTGCGTTGATATACTGCTCAGAAATTGCATAAGGACTTTCTGGATTTGTAGTAGTGATGTTTACCAATTGCTGAAATTCTTTTCCTGGAGCCCAGTAATCTCTATACCAATCAGTATTTACGTTTGGCTGCGCAAACATAAACCAATACATTAAAGATTGGTTGCCATAACCTGTTGCCGGCAAATTATCACTATTTCTATTACTGTATTGCACTTTTAAGTTCATACTCAACTTTTTTGTTAAGTTAGTATTTGCATTTAATGCGACTGTGGTTCTTTCCAGACCTGTATTTGGCACTATCCAATCGTTATCTCCATGACTTGCAGAAAGACGTAGGCCGATATTTTTATAGGTACCATCCAAACTTACCGATTGTGAAGTTTCATAACCAGTAGTAAAAAAAGCATCAATTGGATTTTCGTAAGCTACCCATGGCGTCCTATTTACACCTCTAGTCTTCGTAACTGGATCGTATTGGTAAAACATACCCCCAGCCGAAAAAGGAGCTCCCCAAGTTGCACTTGTACCGTTAGTACTGGCACCGTCTTCAGTATTTCCATAAGAGAAATAAGAAACTCCAAATTGACCTTGACCGAATTCTTGTTGCACATCTGGACTTCTATTAACGCTTTCCCAAGAACTATTAGAAGTAAATGTAATACCCACTGTTTTTCTTCCTTTAGTAGCTGATTTTGTAGTAATGATAATTGCTCCATTAGCTCCGCGTTGGCCGTAAAGCGCAGAAGCCGCCGGTCCCTTCAATACCGTTACGTTTTCTATATCATCTGGATTTAAGTCGTTCAATCCACTACCGAAATCCGCTGGCATGATATCACCCGAAGTTCCATAAACACCACCGCCAGTACCAGCACTTCTTCTAGCACTACTACTTGCAACGACACCATCAATAACAATTAAAGCTTCGTTATCGCCAGTTAAGTTGTTTTCCCCACGTAAGATGATCTTATTTGAACCCGCAGGACCACCATTACGAACTAAGTTCAAACCAGCAACTTTCCCAGAAAGTGCATCTGTCCAGTTACTAGCTACCGCATCTGTAAATTGGTTGCTATCCAATTTCGTAACAGCATAACCCAATGCCTTTTCCTCTCTTTTAATACCTAACGCAGTTACTACAACCGTATTTAATTCACTAGTAGATGAAGCAATTCTAATATTAACACCGGTTTGAGCATTAGCGAATGTTCTAGTTACCGTTCCGTAACCGATCATTGTAAAACTGATAGTTGCTCCTCTGGCAACGTTAATGCTGAATTCGCCTTTACCATCCGTTAAACCCAATACACGTTTAGCATTATCAGTGATACTTACACCCGGAACAGGCGAATTATCTCCGTTATCTAAAACCGTACCTTTAATAGTGATGTTTTGAGATGAAGTTTGTGCAACAGCAGCCTGAAAAAGCAAAAGTTGAAAAAGCATAACAAAAAGTAACTTCACATTACTTACATTTTTAAACGATAGCCTCTTCAAAATACCAAATACAGAAAGCTGCGACTTCGGAATACTTTCGCACCCCGCGGCATGTAGGCACATGCTAGCCTTTTGAGTAGTTGTTTTGTCCATAATTAATTTATATCGGGTTATTTACTAGTTTCTAATTATAATTTTCCCGAATGCCGCAAAACTAAGCCGACCGTGTTAATTCTATATTAACTCGACATTAACCTATTTGAAACAATCCGCAATTACAATTTATTTAATTTCATGTTATTAAATATTTCGCAATGATAATATAAAAACAATTTGAAACTAAATATAAATTTCAAATAATCAAAATAAATGAAATTTTATTTGTCAACAGCCTTTAAAAACACATTTAAAAACCTTCAACTAAACTCAAACCACAAAAATCAACAACAAGTAGAAACAATACGAAAACAAAAAGCATAAAAAAAGCGCAACTAAACTTGCGCTTTATACTTTAATTGAGACTTTAATTACACCACGGTAACCGTAATTCCTAATCCTTCCAAATGATTTATCATTTGTTGAGAAACACCTTTATCCGTAATAATCTGATCCACATCTTCGAAACCACAGATCTTACCAAACCCACGTTTATTGAATTTAGTTGAGTCTGCCAACACAACTACCTTCTGCGAAACCTTAATCATTTGCCGATTTAAATGAGCTTCCATAGCATTAGTAGTTGTAAATCCATGCTCCAGATCTATACCATCCACACCTAAAAACAAAGTATTGAAATAAAAATCTTGTAAAATCTGTTCAGCATAAGCCCCCATTACAGACGACGAGCTTTTCCTCAACAAACCACCCAACTGAATTACTTCTACTTCGGGGCTACGCAAGAACTCTATAGATATATTTAAAGACGAAGTTACTACAGTCAAATTTAATCCATTAGGGATGTTTTTAACGAAATACAGTAAGGTAGTACCCGAAGCAACAACTATCGAATCATTCTCTTTCAATAATTTAGCTCCCGCAGCACCAATCTTGTTTTTTTCATTGGATTGCATCTTCTCTTTTTCGTTCACAGGACGATCTACCGTATACGGATTGTTAAGGGTAGCACCACCATGAGTTCTGAAAAGCAAGTTCTTATCCTCTAAAAGCTTTAAATCTTTACGGATGGTAACTGAAGAAACTTTAAGCTCTTTACAAAGCTCTACTACATTAATGTACTGATCTTGATGTATACGGTTAAGTATAAATTGATGCCTTTCGGCGAGGGTCATGCTCATAAGCGTTTATATTTAATCGCAATTTAATAATTAATACAAATTCCCTCACCATATTTATCATATTAAAAATATTTACACAAAAGTGTTTATTATTTCGATTTTGATTACTTATAATTGCTTATTGTTTCGTTTTATTACAATTTACTATGCAAAGAATACACAATCACAATTTAGTTAACCAGTCTGAGTGGGATGTAATCATTATCGGAGGTGGTGCAACTGGACTTGGAACAGCTTTAGACTCGGCAAGCAGAGGATTAAAAACATTATTGATAGAGCAAGCTGACTTTGCAAAGGGAACATCAAGCAGAAGTACGAAACTAGTGCATGGTGGAGTTAGGTATTTGGCTCAGGGAGATATCGCCCTTGTTAAACACGCCTTAAAAGAAAGAGGGCTGATGCAAAAAAACGCTGCCCATTTAGTTCACAAAGAAGAATTCCTGATCCCTTGTTACGATTGGTTTTCGGTAGCGAAATATTTAATTGGTTTAAAACTTTATGATTGGCTGGCTGGGCGATTTAGTTTTGGAACTTCAAAGTTCTTCTCTAAAAACGAAACCCTACGCATTATGCCAGGCGTAAAAGAAAAAGGCCTAAAAGGTTCCATCCGTTATTTTGATGGCCGTTTTGATGATGCTAGACTTGCAATTAACATTGCACAAACCGCAAAAGAACAAGGCGCTACGTTAGTTAACTATATGAGAGTAGTTAACCTAATTAAAGATAATGACCAAATTAAAGGTGTAGTTGCAACTGATGCGATTACAAATGAAACTTTCGAATTAAAAGCGAAAGTTGTTATTAATGCAACTGGTGTGTTTGTTGACGAAATTTTGCAAATGAATGATTCGAAAGCAAGAAAAACAGTTAGGCCTAGCCAAGGAGTTCATATCGTTTTGAAAAAGGAATTTCTTAATAGCGACTCTGCATTGATGATTCCGCAAACCTCTGACGGAAGGGTTCTTTTTGCTGTGCAATGGCACAATCATTTACTGGTAGGCACTACAGATACGCCTTTAGATGAACACAGTCTAGAACCAAGAGCATTGAAACAAGAAACTGATTTCATTTTAAGTACAGCAGCCAATTACTTCAAAACGAAACCTACAGAAAACGACATCCTGAGCGTATTCTCTGGCCTACGCCCGTTGGCCGCTCCTACTGACAGCAACTCAAATAGCACAAAAGAAATCAGTAGAGACCATAAGCTAATGGTGTCAGCCAAAGGCTTAATCACAATTACCGGTGGCAAATGGACAACTTATCGTCGTATGGCTGAAGAAACAGTAGATTTAGCCATCAAACAAGCTCAACTAAGTCCTGTTGCTTGCAAAACTGAGCATCTGCCTATACATGGTTGCGAAAATGCAAGTGACGACAAATACTTGAACATCTACGGTTCTGACCGCAAACACATCGAAACCTTAATTAAAGAAAATCCTGAATTAGCTCAAAAACTACATACAGACTTTCCTTATACGCACGCAGAAGTAATTTGGAGTACTAGAAATGAAATGACAGAAACTGTTGAAGACATTTTGAGCAGACGTTTGAGGGTATTAATTATTGATGCAAAAGCGGCTATCGAAATGGCTCCCGTTGTAGCATCAGTTATGGCGAAAGAAATTGGAGCTAGCAAACAATGGGAAGATGAGCAAGTAAATTCTTTTGTTAAATTAGCAGAAGGATACACTTACAAAAGTAGCAACAAAAAGGAAGAGCCTGTTTTAGCAGGATAAAACTTTCTACCAAATATAATAAAGTTATGGGCAAGTACATTTTATCTCTAGACCAAGGGACTACCAGTTCGCGGGCCATTATTTTTAATCATAGCGGTAAGATTATCGCCATAGCTCAAAAGGAATTTACACAAATTTATCCACAAGCGGGATGGGTAGAGCATGATCCAAACGAGATTTGGTCTACCCAACTTGCTGTAGCCACCGAGGTAATTGCCAAAGCAGGCTTGAGAGCACAAGACATCAACGCTGTTGGCATCACCAATCAACGAGAAACTACTGTTGTTTGGGACAAAAAGACTGGAAAACCCGTTTATAATGCTATTGTTTGGCAAGACAGAAGAACCTCTGAATATTGCAACAGTATCAAACAAGAAGGTCACTCGAAACTTATTCAAGAAAAAACTGGACTAATCATAGACTCTTATTTTTCTGCCACAAAAGTGAAGTGGATCTTGGAAAATGTAGATGGAGCTAAACAAAGGGCGCTAAATGGAGAACTTGCTTTTGGAACCATAGACAGTTGGCTGATCTGGAATTTAACAGGTGGGAATGTACACGTAACAGATGTAAGCAATGCTTCAAGAACTATGATTTACAATATCCACTCTTTATCGTGGGATGATGAGCTATTGGCTTTATTTGATATTCCGAAGTCGATGTTACCAGAAGTGAAATCTTCAAGTGAAGTTTATGGGACAACTGCAGGCAATATTTTAGCAGCGCAGTTACCTATTGCCGGCATTGCAGGCGATCAGCAATCTGCCTTGTTTGGGCAGATGTGCACGCAACCCGGCATGGTCAAAAATACCTATGGCACGGGCTGTTTTATGTTGATGAATATCGGAAATACACCAAAAACATCAAATAACAACCTATTAACAACCATTGCTTGGAAAATTAATGGCGAAGTTAACTATGCCCTAGAAGGTAGTATTTTTATAGCTGGTGCAATTGTGCAGTGGTTACGAGACGAATTAGGTTTAATTCAAAAATCAGCAGATGTGGAGCGACTGGCTTTACAAGTAAAAGATACGCAAGGAGTTTACATTGCCCCTGCTTTTGCCGGTTTGGGAGCACCTTACTGGAACCAAGATGCCCGAGGAACAATAACGGGAATTACTCGTGGAACCAACAAAGCACACATTGCAAGGGCTGCTTTAGAAAGCATCGCTTATCAAACTATGGATGTGCTAAACGCTATGCAAGCTGATGCCGGTACTCCTATTGCCGAATTAAGAGTGGATGGTGGCGCTACCGCTAATGATTTATTAATGCAATTTCAAGCCGATTTATTAAACTGCGAAGTGATTAGACCAGAAGTTACGGAAGTTACAGCTATCGGCGCCGCTTATTTAGCCGGCCTAGCTACTGGTTTCTGGAAAGATATCGATGAAATTAAAGCTCAATGGCAAATCAATAAAACATTTACGACAGGTAACAAAATCAGCGAAGACAGAATAAAAGGTTGGAAACAAGCAGTTAAAGCAGCGATAGCAAATACGGAGTAGGCATTAGGTTTCAGGGTCTAGGTATCAGTAGTTAGCCTTCATGCCCAACCAACCAACCAACCAACCAACCAACCAACCAACCAACCAACCAACCAACCAACTAACAAAAACCCTATGAACATTTATATTGCAGAATTTATCGGCACCGCCATTATGATCCTTTTAGGAAATGGTGTAGTGGCAAATGTTGTATTAAAAGAAACCAAAGGCAATGGTAGCGGCTGGATTGTCATTACCACCGCTTGGGCTCTAGCTGTTTTTGTGGCTGTAATTGTAGCCGGACCATACAGCGGCGCACATCTCAATCCTGCGGTAACTTTAGCCCTTGCGATCACCGAAGCTTTTGATTGGGCCAAAGTTCCCTATTACATTATTGCACAAATTGGCGGCGCAATGCTAGGTTCATTTTTAGTTTGGCTATTCTACAAAGATCACTTTGATGCCACAGAAGATAAAGGATTAAAAGCGGCGCCATTTGCTACAGGCCCAGCTATCGCCAACAAGAAATCAAATTTATTTTCGGAAATTATTGGGACTTTCGTTTTGATTTTTGTCATTTTTTACATTACCGGCGGAGAATTAGGAGCAGAAAAAACACCTATAGGCTTAGGCTCGGTTGGTGCACTCCCAGTAGCGTTTCTAGTTTGGGTGATTGGTTTAAGTTTAGGTGGAACTACTGGCTACGCCATCAATCCAGCTAGAGATCTGGGACCAAGAATTATCCATAGTATAGTGCCGATGAAGGGAAAAGGAAACAGCAATTGGACTTACGCATGGATCCCGATCTTAGGACCTATCATTGGCGCTTCGTTAGCTGCGCTATTACATTTATTTTTAAAGGTTTAATTGCCATAAACGAGCATATCAAAACTATAGCTCTTTATCTTCTAGCTTAGTATCCACAACCTCTACAAAACCGAAACCTTTTTTATAAACTAGCCACGAAATAATTCCCAAAAGAAAAATTGTACAGAAAATAGATCCTTCTATACCAAATTTACCGCCAGACAAAAAATCTGCACCTTTAGGTACTGCTTTGACAAAGCCAGACATTTCGTTACCACTCAAGTTATATCCTAGAACTACGGCTTGCGTAAAATTCCAAGCGAAATGCACACCTACGGCCCAAGCAATTTGATGTTTTTGCAAGGTGTAAAGTGCAAAAAGCATGCCTGCTAGTGTAATATTAATGATGCCTAAAACAGTAATACCTGGGTTAGCAAAATGGGCGAAAGCGAATAACAGACCATTTACTAAAATCGCAAACCAAAGCGGATAGCGCTCGGAAAGCGCAAATAAAGGATAGCTCCTAAACAGAAACTCCTCAAATACAGAAATTAATAAAAAGTATATTAGATACAAACAAACGTTGTCCCAAGAAATAGCAGTTTTTTGAAAGCCAACATTGCCGTTAAGGTAGAGCAATAAAGCACAGAACACCATTGTCAACAAACCAATAACGGCGCCTTTAAAAAATTCAGGCAACACACCAGATTTCCTGATGAAAACGCGATGAAAATCTAGATCGGGCAACACCTTAAACATCATCAACAATGCACCGAGTACAATGATCACCAAGCTAAGTTGCGCAACAATATCTGCCAAAATTGGCGAAGAAAGGGAAGGCAAAAAGTTAAACTGCGATATCAATCCAAACGGAATGGTGCAAATTAACAGGAAAAACATGTACAGCCACAATTTTAGGGCTGGCATCAAGTAATACCCCAACTTACTATCTTCTATCATTTTCACATTACCTCCTTCAATAATTTCACGGTAATTTTATCGGTTCTAAAAGTCACATCGTCTTCTGTTAGCTCAGCAATCTTCTTCCACCTAAAACACTGGCTAGTTCCTTCATCGAAATCAAAAACCTGACATTTGAAATTCAATTGTAACGGTCTAATCGGCTTCACCAAATAATACACACTTAATACCTGGCTATCATTGAAAGATGATTTTTCATAAAAATCGGTAGTGTAAAAATGACTGATTACCTCTATCTCCGCATTACATTCTTCAACGAATTCCCTTTTCAATGCATCTATTAATCCTTCTCCAAACTCTACGCCCCCACCCGGAAACTTTGTAAAATATCTTTCTGCGGCAAATTCATCACTTAACAAAACTTCTTGGCTTTCATTAATTAACAAACCGTAGACCCTTACATTAAAGTAGCTCATCTTTCGAAATGCTTTTGGTTTTTAGTTACATTCTCCATCGTCCACTTAATCTCTCCTTTAAACGCTTCTGCTCTTACCAGACAATTTTCCATCTTGCAATAATTGCAACAGGCAGGCAAACACGGATCGGCGTGAATAAAAAGCTCAGTCTGGCGACTAACCGCTTGGTTGATCATTTTATCAATACTAGAAATCTCGTGATGTACCGCATTCAGGTCAAAATAATATGGCAAAGTAACATGACAGTCGATATGCAAATCTGCACCGTATTGCTGAGCTCTCAAATTATGCACATCAATCCAGCTAGGCTGTCTATTTTCTTGTAAAATCTCTACCACTTCTTCAACCAACTCTAGATTACTTTCGTCCATCAATCCGCCAACAGATTTACGGGTAAGTTTGTATCCGCTAAAAATGATATACAGACCAAGCAGAATAGAAATAACACTATCTAGCCATAAAATCTGCGTTAGTTGAATGATTAAAATCCCGATGACCAAGCCCGCACTACTTACTGCATCGGTGAGCAAGTGTTTACCGTCAGCTTCTAAGGTTAGTGATCTATTTGTTTTCCCAACCTTGATCAAATACACCCCAACAATTAAATTGACGATACCAGTTGCACCGATAATGATTGCGCCATTATACAAATCAGACACTTCATTGCCATAAAACAAGCTGTAAGCAGATTTCACTAAAATAACGATGCCCGCTATGCCGATAAGCACCCCTTCTACAAAAGCAGAGAAAAACTCAACTTTCCCATGTCCGTAAGGGTGGTTTTCGTCTTTTGGCAAAGTAGTCAGGTAAATGCTATAGAAAGCAAAACCGCTCGCTATTACATTTACAATACTTTCGGCAGCATCAGTAAGTATGGCATTGGAATTCGTGACGAAGAAAGCAAAAAACTTTGCTAACATCAGCAAAATACTAGTGCACAGCGATAATAGTATGGCTCTCTTGTTAGACATCAGGACGTGTGTTTTTTGCGTCACCAAAATTACGGTTTAAAGCGCTAAGTTTTAAGAATGTTTAAAAAACGAAACATCCACTCATTAAATTATCAAAATATCAAAAAAACCAATTAAACCTTAAACTAATGCTATTAAAAAACATCTTTTATTAGTGCTTTATGAATAAGGTTTTTATATTTGCTACTTCACAGAAACATCATGAGTATTTTATCAGACAGAATAAATAACCTATCAGAATCAGCTACGCTAAAAATGACCAAACTAGGTCGCGAATTAGCTGCAAAAGGCGTAAATGTAATTAGCTTAAGTGTGGGCGAGCCAGATTTTAACACTCCGGAGCACGTTAAAGAAGCTGCAAAGAAAGCATTAGACGACAACTTTACTCGCTACTCACCGGTACCGGGCTATCCAGACTTGCGCCAAGCGATTGTGAACAAGCTTAAACAAGAAAACAACCTTGATTACGACATTTCACAAATTGTTGTTTCTACAGGCGCAAAGCAGTCACTTTCTAATGTAATCCTTACATTAATTAACCCAGGCGATGAAGTAATTATTCCTACTCCGTATTGGGTTTCGTACTCTGAAATGGTAACGCTTGCCGAAGGTAAATCTGTTTTCATCGATGCATCTATCGAAAGTGATTTTAAAATTACGCCAGAGCAACTAGAAGCGGCAATTACTCCAAAAAGTAAATTGTTCATGTTCTCTTCGCCAAACAACCCTACAGGTACTGTTTACAGCAAAGATGAATTAGCAGCTTTGGCTAAGGTATTCGAAAAACATCCTAATATCTTCATCCTTTCTGATGAGATTTACGAGCACATCAACTTTGTTGACCAACATGAATCCATCGCACAATTCGAGAGCATTAAAGATCGTGTAATCATTGTAAATGGTTTCTCTAAAGCCTTCGCAATGACCGGATGGCGCTTAGGTTACATTGCGGCTAGCAAAGAAATTGCCGCTGCTAACGATAAATTGCAAGGGCAAACCACTTCAGGAACTTGTTCTATTGCACAACGTGCTGGTATTGTTGCTTACGAGCAAGGTTTAGATACGGTTAACGAAATGAAAAAAGCTTTCGCTCGTCGCCGTCAATTGGTTTACGATTTACTGAAAGACATCCCAGGTGTTAAAACCAACCTTCCGGAAGGTGCATTTTATTTCTTTCCAGAAGTAAGTTCGTTCTTCGGCAAAAAAGATGCTGATGGTAATGTAATTAAAGGTTCTGGCGATTTAGCACTTTACCTACTAAACGTTGGCCACGTGGCAACAGTAGGCGGCGACAGCTTTGGTAACGATAACTATATCCGTTTGTCGTACGCAGCATCAGACGAAAGTTTGGTAGAAGCTTTAAGACGAATTAAAGAAGCACTAGGTAAATTAAGTTAATATAGCCGCTTCTACATTACAAAAAAGCGTCCCGAATTTAATCTGGACGCTTTTTTTTATTTGAAAAGCAATTATTAATGCTGCTATGCTCCGAAAGTCGGGCTATTCGCTCCCGATAAAATCGGTATCCGCTGCTTTACCTTTTAGCATAAGAAAACAGGATTAACTTCTAATCGCCTCTACAGGATCTAATCTCGAAGCCGAATACGCAGGCCAGAAACCAGATACAATACCGATACCTACCGATACCCCGATACCTAATATAATATTGCTCAGGTATAAGACGACTGGAACATCAAATATAGCAGATGCAGCCAACGTTAAGAGATAAACCAAAAACAACCCACACAATCCCCCCATCAAACACAACACCACTGCTTCAAAAACAAATTGTAACAATATAAAATAGCCTTTTGCGCCTAGCGACTTTTGTATACCTATAATATTTGTACGCTCTCTAACAGATACAAACATGATATTCGCGATACCAAAACCACCAACTAAGATAGAAAAGCCTCCGATAATCCACCCCCCTATATTAACTGCGGAGAACATAATATCGAGTTGGTTAGAAAGCATAGTAGTCTTGTTCAACGAAAAATCATCTTCTTGTCCGGGACTAAGCCTTCTAATTGCCCGCATCTGCCCTTTTAGCTCACTTTCTACTTCTTCTAAACTAATATTATCCTTACCTCTAACTGTAATTTGAGGATTGTAACGTTCATTATTGATGTCGAAAATACCTTTAGCTAAATTCATCGGAATAAGGACGTTTTTATCTTGAGACATCCCCATCATATCTTCTCCTTCTTTCTTGAACACCCCAACTACTGTAACCCTACGCCCCATTACTTTGATCTGCTTGCCTATAGGCTCGTCAGTTCCAAAAAGTCCTTCAGATATTTCGGCTCCGAGAAGACAAACAGGCGAACCAGAATTGCTTTCATTATCAGTAAAGTATCTGCCGTTTCCAAATTCTAAGTTCCAAGTTTGGTCGTATTCCTTGGTTGCAGCATTAATGGTTGCGCCTTCTACAGAACTGCTTCTGTACTTAATCGTACGGCTTCCCGAAGAAATCTCAAAACAAACTCCTTTGGCACTTTCCATCCTTTCTCTTAAAGCCAAATAATCTCTATAAGAAGGCTCTGGACGATTTACGTATTTCCACCAAGGATAATTGTCTCCAAAAATCCATGGCCATTTTTGTACAAACAAGGTATTCGAACCTAGCTTATCTACACTTGATTGTATTTGGTTCCGCATGGTATCTACACCGGTAAAAACACCGATAATGATAAAAATACCAATGGTTATCCCTAACAAAGAAAGAGACGTACGTAATTTGTTTTGTCTAAGAGCATCCCAAGCGAACCTAAAACTCTCTCCTATAAGTCGAAAAACTAGCAGCATAATGTTTAGACCAAATGTAGTTAAAAAGGTTACACCGATTAAGCGAAAAGTAAAAAGGTAAAAGGAAAAATTTTGCTAGTAGCCTTTAAAAGCACTTATACCCAAACTTAGCTAGCATAAATTGAATTTATAAATTTATAAAAAACATGAAAACCTTACGCTTGTTATCTTACAGATATTTAATTACAAAAAGTAGAATATTAATTTGTAAATTTGCGCCCTAATTTAAGGTATCGAAAGCAAGTTTTAGTTTATACCCGTCCCTGTAGGACAGGCACAATAGACTAATTTTTGAATAGATCAAAAACAATTAAAAATTACACATGAAATTATCTCAATTCAAGTTCAACTTACCCGACTCACTTTTAGCTAATGACCCTGCTGAAGAAAGAGACGAAGCACGTTTAATGGTTCTACATAAAGACACTGGTAAGATTGAGCATAAAATCTTTAAAGATGTTTTAAACTATTTTGACGATAAAGATGTAATGATTCTTAACAACACTAAAGTTTTCCCTGCTCGTTTATATGGCAATAAAGAGAAAACTGGTGCTACTATAGAAGTATTTTTATTACGCGAATTAAATAAAGAATTGCGTTTATGGGATGTTTTGGTAGATCCAGCTCGTAAAATTCGTGTAGGAAATAAATTATATTTTGGGGACGACGATTTATTAGTAGCTGAAGTTGTAGACAACACTACATCTCGTGGCCGTACCATCCGTTTCTTATTTGATGGAACTGATGAAGAGTTCAGAAGAAACGTTGAAATTTTAGGTGAAACTCCACTTCCAAAATACATCAAACGTAAAGCTACCGAGAAGGATAAAGAACGTTACCAAACTATTTTCGCTAAACACGAAGGTGCTGTTGCGGCTCCAACTGCAGGTTTACACTTCAGCAGAGAGTTAATGAAACGTTTAGAATTGAAAGGTATCGAATTCGCAGAAGTGACCTTACACGTAGGTTTGGGAACATTCCGTCAGGTTGAAGTAGAAGATTTAACTAAACACAAAATGGACTCTGAGCAGTTCATTATTGAGCAAAAAGATGCTGATATCGTTAACAAAGCTATTGACGAGAAAAGAAGAATTTGTGCGGTAGGTACTACCTCTATGCGTGCTATCGAATCTGCAGTTTCTGCTAACAAAACTTTAAAAGCGGCAAACGATTGGACTAGTAAGTTCATCTTCCCGCCTTACGATTTCAGTATTGCAAATTCAATGATCACTAACTTCCACACGTCAGAATCTACTTTATTGATGATGGTAAGTGCTTTTGGTGGTTACGAAAACGTAATGAATGCATATGAAGTTGCTGTAAAAGAAAAATATCGTTTCTACAGCTACGGAGATGCAATGTTGATTATATAATGAGTAGAGCGTATTGCGTTTAGCGTATTGAGATTGATCGCTATACGCAATACGCCATAAGCAGTACTTTATTAATATGAAATTCTACGCAATAATAGTAGCTGGTGGTTCTGGAAAGCGAATGCAAACCGCAATAGCCAAACAATTCTTATTGCTTAACAATAAGCCTGTAATGATGCACACATTACAGGCTTTTTACCTTTCCGAAGTTCAACCAGAAATCATAGTGGTATTAGCTAAAGATGATCATGAGTACTGGAAAGACCTTTGCTTTAAGTACAATTTCGACATCCCTCATACTCTGGTTGAAGGAGGAAAGGAACGCTTCCACTCTGTTAGAAATGGTCTAATGACGATTAAGGAAGATGGCGTAGTTGCCATTCATGATGCGGTTAGGCCTGTTGTGACTTCAAGCTTAATTACGCAAACTTTTAGAGATGCTTTAGAAGCTGGAAATGCTATTCCTTGTATTAAACCAAGCGATTCAGTGAGAAAGCTTCAAGATGATGGTGGTAGTAAAATTATCAACAGAGATAAACTGGTATTAATTCAAACACCGCAAACCTTTGATTTAGGCCAACTACGTATCGCTTACCAACAACGTTTTTCTAATAAATTTACCGACGATGCTTCTGTTGTAGAGGCTGCTGGTTTTCCAATCAATTTAATCGAAGGAAATAGAAATAACATCAAGGTTACTTATCCCGAAGATTTAGAATTGGCAAGTTTTCTATTGAAGAATAATATTCCAGGATAGTTACAAATCAGCCAATTTCGATTTATCACAAGGATACATATCTCGTATGTAAAAAATACCATCAAAAACCTCTGTCCAAATAGCTTCGCTACTTCCATGCCATTTTCCCTTCATAGGAAAATACTCTTTCACCGCTGGATGTAATTTTTTGAATATTCCGAAATCTACAAACGCATAGTTAACATTGGCAGGTACCCAATTTTCGAAACCATTTTTTACTGCAGGACTAGCTCTATACTTATTAGGATTTGTAATCCTTCCTGCCATTCCATTCTTTGAAGTAAACCCCAACAAATAGGTTTCCTTTTTAGCTAAACTATCTTTCGTGAAGAAATGCCCCATATTGGCCCAGCCTTCACTAGCAACAGATTTTTTAATTAGATCTGGATTTTTCAGGATATGAGCACTATGTGCCCAAACAATAATCTTTTTATCTCGATACTTTTGATAAGCAAGCCACTTCAAATTTTCCGCCATTTGCTTATCCCGAATTTCCATATAGTTCTTCTCTTTTCTCAAGAATGCTAAACCACTTTTAAAATCTTCGCAAACACTTCTTAAAAGTAATAAACCATAGCTATTACTAAACTCTTCAGGAACGTTATCTATTATTGCATTTATCTGATTAATAAATACATTATACTTTAATGTATCTTTAGTTATTCTAGAAGAATCTAAGAAATTAAGAAACGTGTTATATTCCTTAGACTTAACGAGCGGCACTTGCCATTTGCTCAATATTGAGTCAACAAATTTCTTTAACTTTTCTTTACTGTAATCGCCGTGCGATTGGCTGTCAAATCCTGTTATAGCAAGAGAAGATTTTGTTTCGTAAGTTTTTGAAATATAGTTGTAAAATAAATCGTCACATTGCATACAGTTGGTCCAAATTGAAAAGATGTTCTTCCTCAAAAAAGGTTCTATTTTATCTTTTTTCTTTTCTACTGCGTCCCAACCGTCCGTCAATGCATAAAAATCACTTTCAAATGCTAAAACATCAAACCCTTTTCTCTCATGAAGATATTTTATCAACCTCGTTTTAGCCAAAAAAGTGGGTGCATCTCCATGATCTTGCTCTCCAAGCATCACAATTCTGGAGTCTCCGATTGCATTACCAATGGCTTCCAAATCAGAAAAATCTAAGGAGTCAGGACTGATATTTTTTATGCTTACGATGTTTTCCCGTACATATTTTTTGATTGTCTTTTGAGCAAACGATTGTACGCCAACAAAAACAATTACCAATAGGGATAATTTTCTCATAACACTCATTTTACATTAGTTAAAGCTATGGAAACAAATCATTATTGCGGTAAAACTTAACAGAATTTAACCTAGTTATCATTCCCTCCCCATAATTTTAGATTTCTCCATACGTT
This sequence comes from Pedobacter helvus, assembly GCF_005925325.1. Classification (GTDB taxonomy): domain Bacteria; phylum Bacteroidota; class Bacteroidia; order Sphingobacteriales; family Sphingobacteriaceae; genus Pedobacter; species Pedobacter helvus. The sequence goes on from NZ_SRMP01000001.1 coordinate 325,897, forward strand.
CGAAATGACGGCATATAGCAGGATAAAAAAGGCCCAAACGAAATTCGTCTGGACCTTGGTTGTAAAAGTATAAAAACAAAAGTTCTTAAGCGTAAGCTACAGCATCTTTAGATGGTAATTTACTGAAACCCATCAAGTGTTCATCCACTTTGCGAGCGGTTTCCCTACCTTCAGAAATTGCCCAAACCACTAAAGATTGACCTCTACGCATATCGCCAGCGGCAAAAATCTTAGGAATGTTAGTTTGATATTGCCCCTCTACGGCTTTCACATTTCCTCTTTCATCCAATTCGACCCCTAATTTTTCAATTAAGCCTTCTTTTTGAGGATGCAAGAAACCCATTGCCAAAAGCACTAATTCGCAAGGATATTCCTTCTCAGTTCCTGGAACCTCTTTAAAACCAAGCGGTCTTCCCGTAGCTAAATCGATATCCCATTCTACATCAACTACTTTCAAACCTTTCAAATTACCTTGCTCGTCTTTGATAAATTCTTTGGTATTTACCGACCAAGCACGTTGCGCACCTTCTTCGTGAGAGGTAGTGATTTTCAATAACATTGGATAACTAGGCCAAGGCATGTGTTCCGTACGCAACTGCGGCGGCATTGGCATAATCTCAAATTGAGTTACCGATTTTGCACCATGGCGATTTGAAGTTCCGATACAATCTGAACCGGTATCGCCACCACCAATTACAATTACATTTTTACCTTTAGCGGTAATTTCTTCTGCTTCAATCTTACGACCACCTACACGTTTGTTTTGTTGCTTCAAGAAATCCATTGCAAAATGAACCCCTTTTGCGTCTCTCCCTGGCAAGTTCAAATCACGAGGGACAGTTGAACCCCCAGCCAACACAATTGCCTGAAAATCGCGTAAAAGTGTACTGATTTCAACATTTTCACCAACGTTAGCATTGTATTGAAAAGTAATGCCCTCTTCCTCCATTAATTTGATCCTTCTTTCTACCACATCTTTTTGCAGTTTAAAATCTGGAATACCATAACGAAGCAATCCGCCAGCCACATCATCACGTTCGTAAACTACTACTTCGTGACCAGCTTTGTTCAATTGTGCAGCGGCAGCTAATCCGGCAGGGCCAGAACCCACCACAGCCACTTTTTTGCCTGTTCTAATTAATGGCTCATTGGCTTTGATGTAACCTTTTTCGAAGGCAATTTCAATAATATGCTTTTCAATTTCCTCAATAGAAACTGGAGATTTGTTAATCCCTAATACACACGCACTTTCGCAAGGTGCAGGACAAATTCTGCCAGTAAACTCTGGGAAATTATTTGTACTTAATAAAATCTCGGCAGCTTGTAACCACTTACCTTGATAAACCGCATCGTTAAATTCCGGGATCACGTTTCCTAACGGGCAACCAGATTGGCAAAATGGCACACCGCAATCCATGCAACGACCAGATTGTCTATTCAACTCATCAGATGGCAATAACGATACAAACTCATTGTAGTGATTTAAACGCTCTTGAGGCGTTTGTTTTGAAGGCGAAACTCTCTCGTATTCAAAAAATCCTGTCACTTTTCCCATCTTAATTAACTTTTACTTGTTGACGTTGTAATAAAACTGCTTTGTATTCTTTAGGGAAAACTTTCACAAAATGTTTAGCCTGGTTCTCCCAATCGCTAAGGATAAATTCTGCCACCTTACTGCTAGTTAACCTCAAATGGTTTTTCAATAAAGTCGTAATTCTTTCCTCATCCTCTTGTTGTAACGGATCTAAATCCACCATTTCCAAGTTGCATTTGTTAGCGAAAGTTTTGCTGGTGTCGTAAATCCAAGCGATACCGCCACTCATACCTGCGGCAAAGTTGCTTCCTGTATCACCTAAAATTAGCACCTCTCCACCAGTCATGTACTCACAACCGTGATCGCCCACTCCTTCTACTACTGCTGTAGCTCCAGAGTTACGTACCGCGAAACGCTCACCTGCTTTACCACGAGCGTACAACTCACCAGAAGTTGCACCATAGAGCGCTACGTTGCCAATGATGATATTTTGTTCTGGAACATATTTGATATTAGAAAAAGGATAAACCACCACCTTAGCGCCAGATAAACCTTTGCCTACGTAGTCGTTACCTTCACCTTCTAAAGTCAATGTTAAACCTTTAGTAGCGAAAGCACCGAAACTTTGTCCGGCAGAGCCGAAACATTTAAAATTGATGGTATCTGCTGGCAAGCCTGCACTTTTGTGAACCTTAGAAATCTCGTTCGATAACATGGTACCAATTGAACGATCTGTGTTTTTCACATCGAAGTTTGCAAACACTGGTTCGTTATTTTTAATAGCTGGCTGTGCAGCAGCAATTAACTGATGATCCAATACTTTATCTAATCCGTGATCTTGCGCTTCTGTATTATATAAAGGTTGTCCGTTTGCAGGCTCTTTGTACAAGATTGGTGATAAATCCACATGTTTCAATTTCCAATCAGCTTCTGCAAATTCTCTTACTTTTAACAAATCAGATTGACCCACCATTTCGTTAACGGTTCTGAAACCTAATTCAGCCATCAATTCGCGAACTTCTTGCGCTAAGAATTGGAACAAGTTTACTACGTGATCGGCATCGCCAGTAAATAACTTTCTCAAGTTAGGATCTTGCGTAGCTACGCCAACTGGGCAAGTATTCAAATGACACTTACGCATCATGATACAACCCGCAGTTACCAAAGCCGCAGTTGCTACACCCCATTCTTCAGCACCTAGTAAAGTAGCAATTACGATATCTTTGCCAGTTTTCAACTGACCATCAGTTTGTAGCACTACCCTACTTCTTAAACGGTTTTTAACCAAAGTTTGATGTGCTTCTGCTAAACCAAGTTCCCAAGGTAAGCCTGCGTGTTGCACCGAAGTTAAAGGAGAAGCACCTGTACCGCCATCATAGCCTGAGACTAAAACTACATCGGCATGAGCCTTTGCCACACCAGCAGCAATAGTACCTACCCCTGCTTTAGAAACTAACTTTACGTTAATTCTAGCCGCACGATTGGCATTTTTCAAATCGTAAATCAGCTGTGCTAAATCTTCGATAGAATAAATATCGTGGTGCGGGGGCGGAGAAATTAAACCTACCCCTGGCGTAGCATGACGAACTTTTGCAATCCAATCATCCACTTTATGCCCAGGTAATTGGCCACCCTCTCCAGGTTTTGCACCTTGAGCCATTTTAATCTGCAACTCATCGGCATTGGTTAAATAGTAACTGGTTACGCCAAAACGAGCCGAAGCAATCTGCTTGATAGAAGAACGCATCGAGTCGCCATTCTCTAAAGTTTGGTAACGGATTTCATCCTCGCCGCCCTCGCCAGTATTACTTTTACCGCCTATTCTATTCATCGCGATAGCTAAAGTAGAGTGTGCTTCGTGAGAAATTGAACCGAAAGACATCGCTCCTGTAGCAAATCTTTTGAAGATATTCTCAATTGGTTCTACCTCATCAATGCTGATAGACGGACGAGTATAATTAAACTCGAACAAACCTCTAATGGTATACGCCTGCGTAGTTTGCTCATTAATTAACTTCGAGTATTTTTTAAACGTAGCGAAATCGTTCCTACGAGTCGCATTTTGCAATAGGTGGATGGTCTCTGGATTGAACAAGTGTTTTTCGCCACGTCTTCTCCACTTGTAAGTACCACCAGCAGTTAAAATATGCTCTGTTTGCGTATGTTTTCCGAAAATACGGTTGTGTTTAATCAACGCTTCTTGTGCAATTTCATCCAAACCTAAACCACCAATACGAGAAACCGCACCTGTGAAATAGGTTGAAACTACTTGTTGATTTAAACCTAAAATCTCGAAAATCTGTGCCCCGTGATAAGATTGCAAAGTAGAAATTCCCATTTTAGAGAAGATCTTCAACAAACCATCCTTTACAGACTTGATATAGTTATAATTTAACTGATCTTGCGTTAAACCACTTTCTTTTTGGAAAGTATTGATGGTTTCTAAAGCCAAATAAGGGTTTACCGCTGTTGCACCGAAACCAATTAAGGTAGCGAAATGATGTACTTCCCAAACATCTCCAGCTTCTACCACAATACCTACCGCACCTCTGTAACCTTTTCTAATTAAGTGATGATGAACCGCAGAAACCGCCAATAAGGAAGGAATTGCCGCGTGGGTAGAATCCAATGCTCTATCGCTTAGAATGATCACCTGGAAACCATCTTCCACAGCATCCACTGCGTAACGGCACAAACGATCTAAAGCTTTTTGCAACGATCCAGCTTTTCCATCAGCCCTAAAATACATTTGAAGGGTTTTAGATTGGAACAAGCCCGTATCAATACTTCTTAATTTTTCTAATTCTTGGTTGGTTAATATTGGATGTTTGATGCCCACACAGTGACACTGCATTTGGTTTTCTTCCAATAAGTTACCATTGTTACCCATAAATCCGGCCAAACTCATTACCACTCGCTCACGAATAGGATCGATTGGTGGGTTGGTTACTTGGGCAAACAACTGTTTAAAATAAGAAGATAAGTGCTGAGGTTGCTTAGAAAGCACCGCTAACGGTGTATCTGTGCCCATCGAACCAATAGCCTCTTTACCTTCTATTGCCATTGGTTTGATCAATAGATCGATATCTTCCCTGGTATAACCAAATACCTGTTGGTAATTGAAAATAGACTCTTCTGATAAGTTGGTGAACATAACCCTTGGTTCAGGCAATTCTTCCAATTTAATTTGATATTGGTTAATCCAATCGGCATACGGACGACGGCCGCAAACTTGTTGTTTGATTTCATCATCGCTGATGATACGCCCCTGTTCCATGTCCACTACAAACATTTTCCCAGGAGTTAACCTACCTTTTTCGATCACAGTGCTTTGGTCAATCTCAACCGCTCCCGATTCAGATGCCATAATCACTCTATCATCACTGGTAAGTGCGTAACGCGACGGACGTAAGCCGTTTCTATCTAAAGTTGCACCAATCAAATTACCGTCGGTAAAGGCGATAGCTGCTGGTCCATCCCAAGGCTCCATTAACGAAGCGTGGAATTGATAGAAAGCACTCTTGATCGGATCCATATCCTTGTTTCCGTCCCATGCTTCCGGTATTAACATCATTAATACATGCGGCAACGAGCGGCCAGCATGCAATAATAATTCTACTACATTATCTAAACATCCCGAATCTGACTGCGTTTCGTCAATCACTGGCAAAATCATATTCAACTCCTCCGGAGTAAAATAAGGTGATGCAAATGATTTCACACTAGAACGAAACCAGTTCAAGTTACCTTGTAACGTATTGATCTCTCCATTATGGGCAATATGCCTAAATGGTTGCGCCAAACGCCAAGACGGGAAAGTGTTGGTTGCAAAACGTGAGTGTACCAAACCGAAGGCCGAAACCATACGCTTATCGCTAAGCTCAGTATAATAGGTACGTACTTGTAAAGAGGTAAGCTGTCCTTTATACACAATGGTTCGCGACGAAAACGACGCTACGTAAAAGTCCTGCTTGCTATCCTTAACAGAATTGTAAATAGTTTTGGTTACGTAAGTTTTTAGCACGAAAAGCTTACGTTCAAAATCGGCACCAGCAGCAATGTGGTAAGGTCTAGAAACAAAAACCTGTTCAATTTCTGGCTCTACAGACAAGGCCATATTGCCAATATCCGTAGTATCTACCTGAACTTTTCTAAATCCAAGCACCTCAAAACCCAGCTTTTCTGCTGTGCGATAAATAATTTCACGACATTCTTCTCTAGCCCTAATTTCTTTGGGCATAAAAAGCATACCTACGCCATAGTCGCCGTATTGTGGCAAGCTAAAACCCGTACGTAAACATTCGTCAAATAAAAATTCGTGGGGAACCTGTATCATGATACCAGCACCATCTCCGGTATTAGGCTCAGCACCACATGCGCCACGGTGATCCAAATTCTCCAAAATGGTCAGCGCATCTGTAATGTTCTGATGTGATTTTCTCCCTTTCACATGGGCAACGAAACCTATACCGCAAGCATCATGCTCAAAACTGTTGCGATACAGCCCTTGTTGTTCATTTAAATTTTCCATTTATTAGTTGGTTGTAGTTAGTGTGTAGTGAACACTAAGATAAGAAAAATATTTTACAAATTATATATTTGATAAAAAATTTGTCAAAAAACAATATTTTAAGCAAAAAAAAGGTTTCAAATTATCAATATATCAAAAGATAACGATACCAATTGAAATATTAACAAAACCATATTTCATCAAATAATAAGTTTAATTGATTTAAAGCAACATTTCACAGGAAACAACCAGCTAATCAAAACCCATAAAACACTGACAGTAAACGACTTTACGAAAACATTAAATTTTAGTGAAATTATGTTTTGTAAAATAACTGCTTTTGCTACCTTTGTGCCGGGCAAGTCTTCTACGATCAGCTCCCTTTGAACTCCCCCAGGTTGGGAACAAAGCAAGGGTAGAAGGTTGTAGCGATGCGATAGAAGTTGCTTGCCCTTTTTTTACCCCCTAACCCCCTGAAGGGGGAATATAAATAATCAGGGTTTTTATTCTAAAAACCTTTTATTTAAATAACCATGAAATTTTTTATTGACACAGCTAATCTTGACCAGATTAAAGAAGCACAAGATTTAGGCGTTTTAGATGGCGTAACTACCAACCCAAGCTTAATGGCTAAAGAAGGCATAACCGGTGACGAAAACGTAATTAACCACTACAAAGCTATCTGCGAAATTGTTGACGATAACGTTAGTGCTGAAGTGATTGCCACCGACTATGATGGCATTGTTAAAGAAGGCGAGGCTTTAGCTGCTTTAAACCCTAAAATTGTGGTTAAAGTACCAATGATTAAAGAAGGTTTAAAAGCTATCAAATATTTCAGCAGCAAAGGGATTAGAACTAACTGTACATTGATCTTCTCTCCTGCCCAAGCCTTATTAGCGGCAAAAGCTGGCGCAACTTATGTGTCTCCATTTTTAGGAAGATTAGATGATATCTCTACTGATGGTTTAACATTAATTGAAGATATCCGTTTAATTTTTGATAACTACGGATTTGAAACTCAAATTTTAGCTGCTTCAATACGTGGACCATTACACATTGTAAGCTGTGCTAAAATTGGCGCTGATGTAATTACCGCACCACTTTCGGCAATTACTGGTTTATTGAAGCATCCATTAACAGATACTGGTTTAGCTACATTCTTAGCAGATCACGCTAAGGCAGCAGGAAAATAAAATCGATGTTTCGATGCAGGAAAGCCCTTAATTTTAACAGATTAAGGGCTTTCCTTTTACTTTAGATCTTAGAATAACGATTAGTTCTGGGCATAAAAAAACATCCGCCAGTTACGACGGATGTTCTCAATTTATGAAGGATAATATCTTAGCTTACCTTAACATTAACTGCGTTTAGGCCTTTTCTGCCTTGCTCTACATCATAGCTAACTGAATCATTTTCACGAATTTCATCAATTAAGCCTGATACGTGTACAAAAATTTCAGCGTCACCATTAGCTGGCACTATAAATCCGAAACCTTTAGTCACATTGAAAAATTTTACTGTTCCTTGTTGCATTATACTAAATTTTAATAAAGCACAAACATAGACATAAATTATTGTAAATCAGTTTATTTTGAAAAATAAATATTAAGGCTTAAAAACGAACTCAATCTTCTAACGCAGACAGCAAGTCTTGAGAGTTATATCTCAAAAGTTTTCCCCTCTGTAGCGAGCTGCGTATTTTCAAATCCGTTCTTTGCTTCTTCTAATAAACCTTCTAGTGTTTTGTAACGAGAAGAGAAGTGGCCAATCAATAGCTTCTTCGCCTTTACTCTAGTAGCGATTTCTGCAGCCTGCTGTGCTGTTGTATGATGTGTTTCATTTGCTCTATCGAGCATCTCGTGTAGAAAAGTTGCTTCGTGATACAAGGTATCGGCTCCTTCTATTTGCGAAAAGTACCGCTCATCATACATGGTATCTGAGCAATAACAATAAATCTTTGGAACTGCAGAATCTACCGTATAATCCAAGTGGTTGATGTGTCTTCCGTCTGGCAGATCGAAATTCAAACTTCGCTTAAGCATAGGATAATACTCAACAGGAATACGATCTTGTTCTAACTTTTCTACAATCAACTTTCTTAAACGCTTCTTTTCAGTGAATTTAAATCCTGTACAAGGAATACGATGATTCAGGATAATTGTCTCTACAGTGACGTCGTTATTCCTAAAAATCACTTCAGGTTTAGTAGCATCAATTGAATGGAAATCAATCTCGTAACGTAAACGCGTATCAGAATGCAAAAATTGCAGCTCGATGATTTCTTTAAGTGCTGGAGGAGCAAAAAGATGCAGTGGTTTGGTACGTCCGTTTAAGTGCAAACTCGAAAGCAAACCTACCAAACCAAAAAAATGGTCGCCATGTAAGTGGCTAATGAATATATAATCTATTTTAGAAGCCTTAAATCCAAACTTGATCAACTGCTGCTGTGTGCCCTCACCACAATCAATTAGATAATGACGCTCATTACAGTTAAGCAGTTGCGCTGTCGGATTTCTGTTATAAACTGGTGTAGCCGAAGCGCTACCTAGTATCGTGACTTCAAATTTCATTCAATGATATTACCCTTTGTCTACTCCCCCACGAAGTTCTTTTTCAATTTCCTCCATGAAGATCAAGTCTGTTGCCTCATCTAATTTATTAACAAACGTAACTGACTGATGAAGGTTTGACATTTGGATAATTTGTGCGATGCTTTTATTGACACAGCATACGATAAAAAGACCATCTGCAGCTTTGCACAGCCTGTCCCCAGCTAAAAGTGCGCTTAAATCTTGAGCATCATTACATTCTTTAACAGAAGATAAATCTAAAACTATGTTTCGATAGCCTTCTGTATTTAGAAGAATAAATTCTGATTTTAAAGCTGGAGTGTTATCATTAGTGAATTTCGGCTCCTCTAATTTCAACACTACATATTTCTCGTGCTTATCTACACTAAATTTCATATTTATTTTTTTTTGGTTAACGGGTTATATGATTAACTGGTTAACTGTTATCAATTGCGAACTATGAACCGCTTACTTTAACAATTCGTCTACAGCCGTCTTGGTATTTTCCTCTATCCTACTTAAAATATTTTCTGAAGGATTTTTCACAAACTGCTCTCCTGTAATCTGCTCGTAAAGCTCAATATAACGATCTGAAATCGATTCTACAATTTCTTCTGTCATTGTTGGCACCACTTGTCCGTCTTTTCCTTGGAAACCATTCTCGATTAGCCACTTACGTACAAACTCTTTAGACAATTGTTTTTGAGGTTCGTTCGCAGCTTGTCTTTCCGCATAACCTTCTGCGTAGAAATAACGCGAAGAGTCTGGCGTATGAATTTCATCGATTAGATAAATTTCATCCCCCACTTTACCAAATTCATATTTTGTATCTACCAAAATCAAACCACGTTCGGCAGCCATTTCTACACCTCTTTTGTACAAAGCTTGTGTATAAGCCTCCAATTTTTCATAATCAGCCAAGGATACAATGCCTTTTGCTAAAATATCTTCTCTAGAAATGTCCTCATCGTGACCTACTGCGGCTTTTGTAGTTGGCGTGATAATAGGTTGAGGCAGCTTATCATTTTCTTTTAATCCCTCTGGTAAAGCAACACCACACACTTGACGTTTACCCAAAGCATATTCGCGAGCTGCGTGACCAGCCAAATAGCCTCTAATTACCATTTCTACTTTAAAAGGTTCGCAGATACGACCAATGGTAACCATTTCATCTGGCGTAGCCAATACCCAATTAGGTACAATATCTTTTGTTGCCGACAAAAACTTAGCTGCAATTTGGTTTAAAACTTGTCCTTTATAAGGGATTGCCTCTGGTAAAACAACATCAAATGCCGAAATTCTATCGGTTACTACCATCGCCATTAACTGGTTATCAATAGTATACACATCGCGTACTTTACCTTTATAAAAACTACTCTGTTTTGGGAAAGTAAATTGGGTTTCTTTTACTGCTTTCATGAGGGTATAAAAATAGGAAAAAAGTCGGGAAAGTCCGAAAGTCAGGAAAGTTAAGTTGATACAAAAAAAGTCCGTAAAGTGGGATATTCGCATTCTGAAAGCTTTATTGACTACATTATGCTACTCCTGTCTTACGGACTTTTCGGTCTAAAAGCTCTAGGACTTATTGAATATCCCCGTAAGCTTTCAAGATTTGTTTCACCAATTTATGGCGCACCACGTCTTCTCCTGTGAGGTAAATCATATCGATGCCTTTAATATCAGCCAAAATACGAAGTGCATTTTGTAATCCAGATTGGGCTTTCTTCGGCAAATCTACTTGCGTAACATCACCAGTTACAATAAACTTAGCCGTAGGCCCCATACGTGTTAAAAACATCTTTAACTGTAAATCGGTGGAGTTTTGCGCCTCATCTAAAATCACAAAGCAGTTATCAAGGGTTCTACCACGCATAAATGCCAAAGGCGCTACCTCAATAGTTCTATTTTCTAAATACACCTTTAACTTTTCTGCTGGGATCATATCATCCAATGCGTCGTACAAAGGACGTAAATATGGATCTACCTTTTCCTTCAAATCACCTGGCAAGAAACCTAAACTTTCCCCCGCCTCTACTGCCGGACGAGTTAAAATGATACGTTTGATTTCCTTGTTCTTCAATGCTCTCACTGCCAAAGCAACAGCCGTATAAGTTTTTCCAGTACCTGCTGGACCAATAGCAAACAGCACATCATTTTTATTGATACTATCTACCATTTTACGTTGGTTTGCCGTGCGGGCTTTAACCATTAAACCGTGGTTTCCGTATACAATTACCTCTCCACTACTTACCGGCGCACTAGTTGGTGCTTCTTCTGATGGCTCGGCATTAGTTTTTTTAGAACCTAAAATAGCATCCACATCATTGCTCGTTAGCGTACCGAATTTATCCAAATGAGCCACCAATGTGTTGATTTTTTTATCAAAGTTTTTAAGCTCTGCTTCATCGCCTAAGGCCTTAACTTCGTTACCTCTAGCTACAATTTTCAGCTTAGGAAAAGCAGCCTTAATTTGCTCGTAATGCTCGTTGTTAGCGCCCCAAAATTGAATTTGGTCGCTAGTCTCTATAATTAGTTTTATTTCGTTCAAAATATTGTTTTTTTTAATGCTGCGCCCTGTTTAATTCGATTTTAATTTGAATATTTGTAGGCAATTTGCCTATACACAAGAATAAGCATAAATATTTAAATTTTAATGGCGATCATAACATTAACGACAGATTTGGGCTCGAAGGATTTCTATCAGGCTGCTTTAAAAGGCAGTATCCTGAGCATCCTCCCAAATGTTAATATTGTGGACGTCACCCATGAAGTCCCCGCCTTTAATATTTCGTATGCTGCCTTTGTATTAAAAAATGCCTATACCTATTTCCCGAAGAATACAGTCCACCTCATTGGAATTGATTCTGTGTTTAACGAAAACACAAAATACATCGCCCTGCGCTATAAAGATCATTATTTTGTAGGAGCTGATAACGGGATTTTTTCTTTGCTTTTTGACGAACAGCCTGATGAACTAGTGGAGCTGAATATTATGCAAGATTTAAAATTCTTGCACTTTCCTTTGGTCGATATTTTAGTAAAAGCAGCGGTACATTTGGCTAAAGGTGGTAAACTGAAAGAGATTGGTATCCATGCGGATGATATTGAAAGAAGAATGCTATTACATCCTGTGATTGAAAGAGATATCATCAGAGGAAGTGTTATTTTCATCGATACATTTAGCAACGTAATTACCAATATTACCAAAGATCTTTTCACCAAAGTACAGCGCAACCGTGATTTTAGTCTATATTTTAGAAAGAGCGAAACCATCACGCAATTAAGTTGGCACTATAATGAAGTTCCAGAAGGCGAAAAACTTTGTTTGTTTGGCATAAGTAATCACTTAGAGATTGCCATTAACAAAGGTAAAGCAAGTGGTTTATTGGGCCTGCATTTGAATGATATTGTGAGGGTAGAGTTTCATCCTTAACATCGGTCGTCATTCCCATGAAGACGGGAATCTTAAAGCGATAATTCTATCTCCTTAGCATTAAGATCACAAAATAAATTTGAGATGACGAATTGAGCATATACAAAGGCACAAACTTTGCTATACAATCATCAAATACTAAAAAGATGATTAGAAAAGCCATTTTATTTACACTCTTAATAGCAAGTTTCATTAACGTCACTTTTGCACAAGACACTACAGCGTACAACTTGCAACGAAATAAAATCAATACCATGTTGGCAGAACGAAGCGCCCGCTTTGGTCAGTATGAAGAAAGTTTAAATGCCAGGACTGGAATTTTTGGTTTCCAAACTAAGCGTGACATCAAAAACTCGAATGAAATTTTAAGACAGGTGGTAATCCACGACAACAATATCTTTACCGAATTGAAAGTTTTGTTGGATTATAAAGATTTACAATTTCAGCAAGTAAAATCTAATGTAGACCACAGTCAAATGCGAATAGATAGCTACAAAAAAACGATTAGAGATTTACAGGTGAAGAACGATGAATTGTTGAGCTACAATCAGAAAACAGGCAAAAGCTCAGATTATCTACAACTTTTATTGGCCTTATTTGTTATTTCAACAGCAATTTGCATTTTCATTATCTATCGAAAAAATAAAGTAATCAAATCTAAGGAGCCACAAAGTGGGATAAAAGTTTTGTAACATGAGAAAAGCATTTTTTAAAGCATTAGTTAAGCTGAATAATTTGGTAATGCCATCATTATATAAAAAAGACCCTATGACATTGAGTACTTTCCAAAAGGGAATTTTGGGTTTTAGGTATTGGGCGTTAACAAATTCGACGAAGTAAGCAGAAAGCTAAAAGACCAAAGCAGAAAGAGCTAAATAGCTACTTAATAATTGCTTTAGTCTTTTAGCTTTTGACTTTTATACTATCCTTTAAAATGATCGATGATCAAATTAGCTAACTCTGTACCAATACGCTCTTGAGCTTCGTTAGTTGAAGCACCAATGTGCGGAGTTAAAGAAATTTTTGGATGTGCCAAAAGTGCAGCAGCAGGAGTTGGCTCATTATCGAAAACATCTAAACCTGCAAAAGAAACCTTACCTGAGTTTAATGCTTCGATTAAAGCTGGCTCATCGATAGTTCCACCACGTGAACAATTTACCACACCAACACCTTGTTTCATTGCAGCAAATTCAGCAGCGCCTAGAATTGGCTTATCAGCAAATGGCGTGTGTAACGAGATGAAATCACTGTTTGCGATTACTTCTTCTAAAGAAACTGTTGTCACAGGAATATCAACTTTGATACCTAGAGTTAGGTTCAATGTGATATTGCCACTGAAAGGGAACAGATCGTATGCTAACACATTCATCCCTAAACCTAAAGCTACCGCAGCGGTTTCTCTACCAATTCTACCAAAACCAATAATACCGATAGTTTTACCTCTTAATTCAACCCCTTTTGCGTAAGCTTTTTTAAGGTCGTTGAATTTAGCTGCACCTTCTACAGGCATTTTACGGTTAGCATCTTGCAAGAAACGCACACCTGTAAATAAGTGAGAGAATACCAATTCTGCAACAGATAAAGATGAAGCTGCAGGAGTATTTACTACAGCAATACCTTTAGATCTTGCATAATCAACATCGATATTATCCATACCAACACCGCCCCTACCTATTAACTTGATATTAGGACAAGCGTCAATTAATTCTTTTCTAACTTTAGTAGCACTTCTTACCGTTAAACCATCATAGTTCTGTAAAGCCGCTACCAATTGATCTTGAGGCACTGTTTGTGTTTCTACAGTATGCCCAGCATCTTCTAATAATTTTTTTCCTATTGGATCTATGCCATCATTGGCAAGTATTCTAGCCATTTGTTATTTTTTATGTTTTTCTTCGAAACTTTGCATTAAATCTATTAGCGCATGTACGCTAGTAATTGGAAGCGCATTGTACATTGATGCTCTGAAACCACCCACGCTTCTGTGTCCTTTTAAACCTTCAAAACCATTTTCATCAGCATATTTTGCGAAAGGTTTTTCTAACTCAGGATCTTCCGTTACGAAACAAATGTTCATACGAGAACGATCTTCTACCGCACAAGTTCCTTTAAACAATGGGTTTCTGTCGATCTCTGTGTATAATGCTTTTGCTTTTGCGATGTTTTCTTTTTCCATCTCGGCAACACCACCTTTAGATTTTAACCATCTTAGGTTTAGCATTGCAGTATAGATAGAAAATACTGGCGGAGTGTTATACATAGAACCACCATCGATGTGTGATTTGTAGTCTAGCATCGAAGGAATTGATCTTCCTGTTTTACCTAAGATTTCATCTTTGATAATTACTACAGTTAAACCAGCAGGGCCGATATTTTTTTGTGCACCAGCATAAATGATATCATATTTAGTCACATCAATTTCGCGGCTCATAATGTCTGATGACATATCGCAAACCACAGGAACTTTGGTTACTGGTAAATCGAATAACTCAGTACCATAAATGGTATTGTTAGAAGTGTAGTGGAAATAAGCGCTATCTTGTGGAATTACATAATCTTTAGGGATAAAAGTATAGTTAGCATCTTTTGACGAAGCCACAACGTTAGCTTTACCAAAGTGTTTCACTTCTTTGATGGCTTTACTTGCCCAAACACCAGAATCTAAGTACGCAGCAGTTCCGCCTTCAGGCAACAAGTTTTGCGGTACCATAGAAAATTGAAGGCTTGCTCCACCTTGTAGTAACAGTACGGAATATCCGGAAGGTACATTCAAAAGTTCTTTTACCAATTTCACGGTTTCTTCTACCACGGCATCAAACTCAGGTGAGCGATGGGAGATTTCTAAAATTGATAATCCGTCTTTAAAATCTAGTACTGCAGCAGAAGCTTGCTTAAAAACTTCTTGCGGTAAAATACATGGACCAGCTCCAAAATTATGTCTCATTTTTATTGTTTTTGATTGGTGTAAAATTAACACTTTGATATTAATTATTCGGCTTTTTTACCAACTAAATAACTAACATGACAAACATTTAAGAAAAAGAAAAAATTATAGTTTTGCTATATTAACCGAAAATTATAGAAAATTAACTCCAACTAATTGCCTTTTAGTTTAAATACCAGCTTGAAATTCAGTTGCCTTCCAGTTAAATAATTGGGTATTCCGTAGTTAACATTATTCACATCTTTAAGCCAAAGATATGATACTGTATTATTGATATTCAACAAGTTGAACACTTCTACATAAGCAACCACAGAACTGAAATATTTAGTTAAAAATTGAGGTTTCTTAACAACCTGAACATCTAAAAAATCATTAGAAAAGCCGATATCTACTCTTTTATAAGCAGGAATATTAAAATCGTCTGTATAGGTGGCAATTTGCGGAGAACCTATTGGCAATCTAGACCCATACAATAAATTCAAGTGCACTTTATAAGTAGGACTGTTAAACAACCTGTCTTGAAAAAACATCGAAAAATTAACTCGTTGATCAGTAGGTCTTTTTAAATAACCGGGGTAAATAACTTGATTTTGGCCATTAGCATCTTTTTTAACATAGCTATCTCCAACGATATCTTGGTTAGCACTTAAGAACGAAATCCTAAAAAACGACATTAAATCTTTGACCAACTCGCCACTCAAAGAAAAATCTGCACCATAGGCATGTCCTTTTGCAACCTGATCGGCCAAATATTTGATCCGTACATTATCAATAGTGTAAGGGATCATCCTATCAGCATATTTATAATAAACTTCTGAGGTAAATTTCAACCTTGTCCCTAATCCTGAAAAAGCAAAATCATACCCAGCAGAAACGTTGTAGGAACGCTGCGACTTTTGATTTAAGAACAATGAACCATTCAATTCCCTAATACTTCTGTAACTTGGCGGCTGGCGGTAAATCCCTGCTGTAAATCTCCAAAGTTTATATTCTTCAGGTCGGTACAACATTAATAACCTTGGGCTAACTAAAACCTCTCCGCTCAAATCATTGTAATTTATCCGTGCGCCTAATTGCACATCCAGCTTGCTAGAAAAAGCATAACTATCTTGCAAATAACCAGAAATAGAATTGATTTTAAGGTTATTATTGGAGAAGATCGAATTTTCGAAAGTAAATGAATTGGTGTTAGACGGCAGAATATAGCCAGCAGAGTCGATATAACTGTACTCATTCACTTTATCTACATATTTCGCTTGTCCAAACCTAGCTCCGCAAGTAAAATCGTGTTTTCCTACCCTGTGCTCTATTTTCAATTCTGAACTTGCGATAGTAGAATTTAGGCTGTTGCGGGCGTAATTGTAATAGCTTCCCAAACCTCTATTTTTTCTAATTGGACCAAAACTACCATCACTGTATTCGTTATCAATTTCCTCGAAAACATAGTTGCCATCTATATCAAATTTTTCGCGTTCTACGATCTCAAAATAACTATTGATCCATTTAACAGCAACATCTTTATTTGGGTTGAACTGCCCCGTTACCGCACCTCCATAAGTATAATAATCATCTATTTCTTGCCCCTCGTAATCTACTTTTAAGCGCATTGGATTGTTAATGGTACCAAACTGCGTCTCTCTGCTTTCTGGCACTAACCTAAAACTTCCAGAATTAAAGTTTAACAAAGTATTGATACTGAATTTAGGGCTGAAATTGTATTGATACAAAGCCTGTAGATCATTGAAACTTGGTCGATAACTTCCTCTCGTGTCTTGTGTACTTAATATATTTCGATTGTCTTTTCTTCTGAAACCGAATAACAAATGACTGTTTTTAAATACATTTTTAGCTGTTGCTGATATCCCCATTAGGCCTGCAGAAAGAATATACTCGTTACTATCCGGTTGATTATATCTTACATCTAAAACAGAAGATAATTTATCGTTGTATCTGGCATTAAAACCTCCCGCAGAAAAACGGGCGCTACTTACAAAATCTGGATTAATAAAACTTAATCCCTCTTGCTGACCATTTCGAATTAAGATCGGTCTATTGATTTCGATATCGTTAACATAAATTAGATTTTCATCAAAATTACCACCACGAACGCTGTATTGCGAACTTAATTCATTGTTGGTGGAAACCCCCGGTAGCGTTTTCAAAACAGCTTCAAAATTCATGGAAACTGTTGGCAAATTAGTTACATCAATAATCCCTACACTTTGGGCATTATTTAATTGCGTTTGCTTGTTTGTAACCTTAACGGTTTTCAGCTCTTTTACATCAGGTTTTAAGATGACATCTTTTTGAACCTCCATACCCCGCTGTTCGCTAAATTTAATCGTTTCGATGCGATATCCAAGTAATTTGAAACGCAAACTAAAATTCGATAGGCGGGACTGAATAGCATATTTACCGTCTTCATCTGTCACTGCCGTTGCAGCCAAACCAACCAAAGAAACAGTAACTTTTGGCAAGGGCTTATTTTTCTCATCTCGAACAACCCCAGTAACTTTTACTACCAATTGTTGCGCAACTACAGCAAACGATGGAATTAACAGCAGAAGAAGAAAAAGCGCTTTTTTAGACATCTAATTAGATCTGTTGTATGTTGGCTTGAACATTCTTTAAATCAGCAATCATTTGCGTAGGGTTTGGAGCCGCAAAAACGGCGTTCCCAGCCACAAATACATTCGCCCCCGCCTCAATTAAAGCTGCTACATTATGAATCCCGACGCCACCATCAACCTCGATATACAAGTTCGGATTAACCTGCGAAGCCATTTGCTTCAGCTCCCTTAACTTGTTTAAAGTTTGGGGAATAAATTGCTGTCCGCCAAAACCAGGATTAACAGACATCACCAAAGCTAAATCGATATCCTGCAATATATCTTTTAAAAAACTCACCGGAGTGTGTGGGTTTAGCGCCACACCCGCTTTACAACCAACTGATTTGATCAATTGAATAGTACGATGTAAATGCGTACAGGCTTCGTAATGAACGGTGATCACATCAGCTCCAGCTTTTGCAAACTCTGCTACGTACCTATCTGGGTCTACAATCATTAAATGCACATCAAACGGTTTTTTTGCGTGTTTTTTAGCCGCATTAATGACAGGAAAACCGAAGGAGATATTTGGCACAAAAACGCCATCCATTACATCTACGTGAAACCAATCCGCTTCACTTTCATTAATCATTTCTATATCGCGTTGTAGGTTGGCAAAATCTGCCGATAATATGGATGGGGCAATTAGGTGTTTCATTTAATTTTCAGTATCTCTAAGTGTCTTAATTTTTTCTAATTCGATGATATCGATTTGATCTTTAGGCCTATTCGATGCTTTTTTAGCCTCTATTAGTTGATTGATATGTAAAAAGGGAATTTCTAAGTCGTAAATAGTTGCAATGGAAGCGTATTCTAAACTTTTATCAAATCCATACTCTTCGAGTCCTTTTACAGAAGTCATGATATCCATTCGCAAGTTGTTACCCAGATAAAAATCGGTCCAACCTGGAATAAACTCAATGGTTTCTAGCAGCTCAAAATCTCCCAAACCATACGAAACAAAGGCTCGTCTAAGATTTTTTCTATTTTTAAAATCATCTTTAATCCAAACATCGATATCCTCTGTGGTACGATGGAAACCATGGAGATTCGTAGCAACCCCGCCTATCATTATAAATTTTACTTTATTTTCGATTAGCGCCTTCCAGAACTTCAAAATCTCATCATCAAAAACATCCATAATTAATCCATTTTTTTATGAATGATTTTTGCCGATTTCAATATCATATTTAATCTCATCAGCCTAGTCATTGCGTGGAAACGTTCGGTATAGGAAGTAGACAATGCTTTACGTAACAAATCCTCTTCCGCTTTTTTATAGCCGGTTTGAGGCTCTTCTAGTTTATTTTTGCCATTACTAAATTCCATCATTGCAAGATACAAAAGAATTCCAAAGAGTTAATTAGCTTAAACAACGGAAAGTCCATTTTTTGAAAAAAAATCGAACAAAAGAATAGATCAGGTCGGGTAAAACAAACATCGTCTTTTTCCACATATGCATCTAAATTCCATTCATAAAACTTAGCTTTGTTCATCTTATGATAGAAATCTACACAGACGGAGCAGCAAGCGGAAATCCAGGACCAGGCGGTTACGGCGTAATTTTACGCTCGGGCAAACATTACAAAGAATTAAGTGGTGGTTTTAGAATGACCACCAATAACCGAATGGAACTTCTGGCTGTAATTGTGGCCTTAAAAGCATTGAAAACCCCAGGTCAAGATGTGATCATATTTTCCGACAGTAAATATGTAGTAGACTCTGTAGAAAAAGGCTGGGTTTTTGGTTGGGTGCAGAAGGGCTTCAAAGACAAAAAAAACAAAGATCTGTGGATACAATACCTTCAGCAGCACAAACTACACAATGTTAAATTCAAATGGATTAAAGGTCACAACGAGCATCCAGAAAACGAACGTTGCGATCGTTTGGCAGTAGCCGCATCGCAAGACAAAGCCAACTGGTTAATCGATGCTCCTTTTGAAGCAGAGCGCAATAACACCTCCAAACTAATTTAAAGAACAAAAAGCCGCAATCTCACAATCGCGGCTTTATAAATATTTAGTCTAGTTGTTTGTTCTATTTAACTGCAACTGGCACAGAAACCTTATCCCAATTTAAAGAAAAACCTTTATTGGTGATGTTATAAACCAGTTTTTCTTGAGTTGTACTTAACGGTTTAACTTTTACATCTACTCTCAAAGCATCTTTAGCTTCTTCGTATTTATAAGCTCCCCATTGTTTCGGCTCTTTATTGAAGATAGCTGTCCAAGTACCACTTTCTCTAGGAATTAAGAAAAAGCTATACTTCCCAGCCGGTAAGTTTTTACCTTCTACCTTAATATCTTTATCAGTTTCAAAAGTAGTAGCCTCGTTAGCTCCCGCACGCCAAACTTTATCGTACTTCTCTAATCCACCCCAAATTTGACGACCTTTAACAGAAGGACTTCCATAATTAATGGTGATATTAGCACCGCCAATCTTTCCAGTAGCAGTCTCTGCAGGACTAGCTTTAGGTTTAGCATCTTGGGCCATCACATTGATAGAAACCACTAGCATAAATAGGAATGAAGTGATTGATTTAATTGTCGATTTCATAATTTTCTTTTTAATTATCAGTTGCTACTAATTTAGGATTTATAAGAAAGCGATTTATTAACTAATCAATAAATTTACAATCCCTATGCCGATTTGATTGCTATGGTTTTCTCCTTCAGTTTTTCTACAGGCGAAAACTCGGCCATAAATTCTTCAGCCTTCTTCACCATTTTAGGCGAACCCACAAAAATAGCAACACGCTGGTGCAATTCGGTTGGTTCAATATCTAAAATACGGTTCAAACCATCTGAAGCGATACCTCCAGCCTGCTCAATAATAAAAGCCATCGGATTACACTCGTACAATAGGCGAAGTTTTCCTTTTGGCGAAGCCGAAGTGGTTGGATAGATATAAATTCCGCCTTTGATTAAACTCCTGTGGATATCTGCAGCCATGGCACCAATATATCTAGACGTGTAAGGTCTATTGGTAGCTTTATCTTCAACCTGTGCATATTTGATGTACTTTTTCACCCCCTCCGGAAAATGAACATAGTTACCTTCATTGATTGAATAAATCACTCCGTCTTCTGGAATTTTCATATTCGGGTGCGACAAACAGAACTCACCTATCGATGGATCTAAGGTAAAGCCGTTTACCCCTTTTCCCGTTGTATAAACCAACATCGTTGATGAACCATAGATCACATAACCCGCAGCCACCTGTTCCGTTCCTTTTTGCAAAACATCATCTAAAGTTGCTGGTCCTTCGGTAGATTTTCTCCTGTAAATTGAAAAAATAGTCCCTACAGTTACATTGATATCTATATTTGAAGAGCCATCTAAGGGATCAATACAAACGATGTAGCGAGCATTTTTAGACACTGGAGAATCAATACGTACAAAATCATCCTCCTCTTCCGAAGCTACAATACAACACTCACCGCCACTTGTTAAAGCAGAAATAAATTGGTCATTGGCATAAACATCAAGCTTTTTCTGTCCCTCACCTTGGATATTGATGGTATCTGCATCACCCAAGATATCTACTAAACCAGCTTTATTTACTTCGCGGTTTACAATTTTTGCGGCAATACCAATATCTCGTAACAATCGAGAGAGTTCTCCTTTAGCATATGGAAAATCCGCTTGCTTTTCAATAATAAATTGGCCTAATGTTTTTATACCCGACATGATTTTACTTAGTGTAATTTTTACGTTATCTATCTCCTAATTCTATGGCCTCTAAGGTATGTATTTTTTCTTCGGAAATGCAAAAACGAATCAAAGTTCTTTTCTTGTGCCAGCCATGTTTTCCAGCCGCACCGGGATTAATATGCAAACATTTTATTTTTTTATCGAAAACAACTTTCAAAATATGAGAATGTCCCGAGATAAAAAGCTGAGGAGGCTTAGTGTAAATTTCACGCTTTACTTTCAACGCATATTTGTCAGGATAACCGCCTATATGGGTCATCCAAACATCCACCGCTTCGCATCGAAATTTTAGATGCTCCGGAAATTGGGCTCTGATATCCGCACCATCAATATTTCCATACACCCCAAGCAAGGGTTTAAAAGTCGCTAGAGGCTCAATTACATTCGGTCCAAAATCTCCTGCGTGCCAAATTTCATCCCTGTCATCAAAGTATTTGAAAACAGCATCATCTAAGTAGCCATGCGTATCGGAGATTAAACCTATTTTTTTCATTTGTTTTAGATATGTGTATTGAGTATCGAGTATTGAGAATTGAGAACAACTGCAAACCTAAATGTTTGTTTTTTGAAAAGCAATTTCAGTGCTACTCGTGGATATATGCAGCTTGCACAGCTGATCGGTCGTCATTCCCATGAAAACGGAAATCGTAAAGCGATATTTTTTCAAAAGCATTAAGATCTTCGCCTACGTGAGGATGACGCAAGTGGTAATCACAGCGGCAAACGTAAAAAATTATCGGCCTTTAATAAGCCAAAAAGAAATCCTTCAACAACAACTCGTAAGCTTTGGTGTATTTCTTTTCACTTTCGTAAATCATGAAATCTTCTTCTACCAAGATAGACTTTTCTTTTCCCAAGCAAATAATCCTTCTAAACTCGGGCTTGCTTACATCCGAGTGTAGCCTAATCATTTTCTGCACAAACAATCCTAATTCTTCGCCCTTACAAACCACTTCTTCTGCTTGTTTAATAGGCAACACAAACCAAAAGCACCCATTATCGCTTAACAATTCATCAACCTTTTTCACGAGCTCGACAAAAAAAGTATCACTGGCATGCCTCGCTATCCCCTTTTTTGGTTCGGCATTTTTATAATCGTTCACAAAAAACGGCGGATTGGTTACGATTAGATCGAATTTTTCTAGACTATTGAACCGCTCGATTGCTATATTGTTGTTTGTTAATCGCTTACTAAAAACTGACTTTTCAAAATTTCTTGCAGCGGTGACCGAAGCCTGTTCATCGATTTCTACCGCATGAACCTGAGCTTCAGGAAAGCGTTGCGCCAACATCAAAGCTATCACGCCAGTTCCTGTGCCGATATCTAATATGCGCCTTGGGCTTTCATGTTTTGCCATAGCGCCCAACAGCACACCGTCTGTATTGATCTTCATTGCACAATCGCTTTGATCTACCTCGAATTGTTTGAAACGGAAGATGTTTTTCATAAATTTGGCTTAACCGCAATGAACACTAAGATTTTGTTTCATAATTTCAATAAATCTATTGATGTTCGTAAATCTCCAACGGCAATCCATCAGGATCGGTAAAAAATGTGAATTGTTTACCAGTAAATTCATCAATTCTTATTGGCTCTGTCTGAATACCTTTTTCATTTAAAACCCTAGTTACTTCTCCTACGTCATTAACCTCAAACGCCAAATGACGCAAACCTTGCGCTTCGGGTCTAGAAGGCCTTTCTGGAGGATTTTCAAAAGAGAACAATTCGATCTGGTAAATGCCATTCACAGCTAAATCAAGTTTCCAAGATTTCCGTTCTGCTCTATAAACCTCCGCTAAAACGGCAAAGCCTAGTTTATTCACGTAAAAATCTTTCGAAAGTTCGTAATTGGAACAAATAATAGCGATATGATGAATACGATTGAACATTTTTAAGTTTATTAGCCCGAAATCGGATGTCCGAAGATATTAACTCCTAACAAAACATTCAAAACCCTATGTGCATATTTACAATTTATTCTATTATTTATTCATACAATCATTCTATCATTAAATTTAAAAAACCTAAATTTGCGTCTTCAAAAAATAAGCATGATTCATTTCTTTTTAGGTCAATCTGACGAGGTTTTTGTTTTACAAACCAATCAAACCTTATCCCCAACTGATACAGAAAAATTAGAATGGCTTTTCGGCGGAGCTAAATTGAGCACCGAAAGTTCTTTAACCGGTTTTTTTGTTGGTCCACGTGCAGCTATGATTACTCCTTGGAGTACCAACGCCGTAGAAATCACTCAAAATATGACGCTTGAGGGCATCATTAGAATTGAGGAATTTAAAAAAGTGGAGGAAGGATTTACAGCATTTGACCCAATGCTTTCTCAAAAATATAACGGCTTAAATCAAGAGGTTTTCACCATAAATATTCAGCCAGAAGCTATTTTAGAGATTACCGACATTGCCGCTTACAATAAACAAGAAGGTTTATCTTTAAGTGATGAGGAAGTGGATTACCTAAAAGGATTAGCTGATAAACTTGGAAGACCATTGACGGACTCGGAAGTTTTTGGTTTCTCACAAGTAAATTCAGAGCACTGCCGCCACAAAATCTTCAATGGTAAATTTGTGATTGACGGCGTAGAGCAACCTACTTCCCTTTTTAAACTGATCAAAAAAACATCAGAAACACATCCTAACGATATTGTTTCTGCTTATAAAGACAATGTAGCTTTTATAAAAGGTCCGAAAGTGCAACAATTTGCGCCTTCAAAACCAGATGAACCATCGTTTTACGAAACTAAAGATTTTGATTCGGTGATTTCTATCAAAGCCGAAACACATAACTTCCCAACTACTGTAGAGCCTTTTAATGGTGCTGCTACAGGTTCGGGCGGTGAAATTAGAGACCGTTTAGCTGGCGGACAAGGTTCTTTGCCTTTGGCCGGAACAGCGGTTTACATGACTGCACTTTCTCGTTTAGAGGAAAATCGCCCTTGGGAAAAAGGCGCTGAAGAACGTCAATGGTTGTATCAAACACCAATGGATATTTTGATCAAAGCTTCTAACGGAGCGTCTGATTTTGGAAACAAGTTCGGTCAACCGCTAATTACGGGATCTGTATTAACTTTTGAACACGAAGAACAAGACCGCAAATTAGGTTTCGATAAGGTAATTATGCTTGCTGGCGGTATCGGTTACGGAAAACTAGAACAAGCTAAAAAGCAAGAGCCAAAAACTGGCGATAACATTGTGGTGTTAGGTGGCGAGAACTACCGCATTGGCATGGGTGGTGCTGCTGTTTCTTCGGCAGATACTGGCGAACATGGTTCGGGCATCGAGCTAAATGCGATACAACGTTCTAACCCAGAAATGCAAAAACGTGCGGCTAATGCTGTTCGTGCAATGGTTGAGAGCGATAATAACACCATCGTTTCTATCCACGATCATGGTGCTGGCGGCCACTTGAACTGTCTTTCTGAGCTAGTAGAAGCTACTGGCGGTAAAATCGATTTAGATAAATTACCAGTTGGCGATCCTACCCTTTCGGCAAAAGAAATTATCGGTAACGAATCGCAAGAGCGTATGGGCTTGGTGATTAGCGAAGAGCATACAGCTACTTTGCAGAAAATTGCTGACCGCGAGCGCTCCCCAATGTACACTGTGGGTAAGGTAACCGGCGATCATCGTTTCACTTTCGAATCTGCAACTACCGGTGCTAAACCAATGGATTTGGCATTGAGTGATATGTTCGGCAGCTCGCCAAAAATGATTATGGAAGACAAAACTGTTACCCATAATTATGAAACAGTAACTTACGAGCAAGGTAAAATCAACGAATATTTAGAACAAGTGCTCCAATTAGAAGCCGTAGCTTGTAAAGACTGGTTAACAAACAAGGTTGACAGATGTGTTGGAGGTCGTGTGGCGAAACAACAATGCGCTGGACCATTACAATTACCATTGAACAACGTAGGTGTAATGGCCTTAGATTTTCAAGGTAAAGAAGGCATTGCCACTTCGGTTGGTCATGCTCCTGTTTCGGCTTTGATTGATGCCGCTGCTGGAAGCAGAATTGCCATCGCCGAATCGTTGTCGAATATTGTTTGGGCTCCATTAAAGGATAATTTAAAAAGTGTTTCACTTTCGGCTAACTGGATGTGGGCTTGTAAAAATGAAGGTGAAGATGCTCGTTTATATGAAGCAGTTCAAGCCTGTTCTGATTTTGCCATCGAATTAGGAATCAATATCCCAACAGGTAAAGATTCGCTTTCGATGAAACAGAAATACAAAGATGGCGATGTAATTGCTCCCGGAACTGTAATTATTTCTGCGGCTGGTAACTGTAACGACATTACGCAAGTTGTTGAGCCAGTTTTACAAAAAGATGGCGGCAACATTTACTACATCAACTTAAGTAACGATACTTATAAATTAGGAGGTTCTTCTTTTGCCCAAATTTTAAATAAAGTTGGCAACGAAACTCCTGACGTAAAAGATGCTGCTAAATTTAGAGCTGCTTTCAACGCTGTACAAGAGTTAATTAAAGCTGGAAAGATCAAAGCAGGTCACGATATTGGTAGCGGTGGCTTAATTACTACGCTTTTGGAAATGTGTTTTGCAGACCAAAACTTAGGTGCAAACATCAATTTGTCTAGCTTAGGCGAAGCTGATGCTTTAAAAGTGTTATTTGCTGAAAATATTGCTTTGGTTTTCCAAGCTGATGAAAGCGTTGAAGCTATCTTAAATGATCAAGCAATTGCTTTCCACAAGATCGGTACAGTAAGCAACATAGCTACTTTAAATGTAACTAATAACGGAACTGACTATACTTTTGACATCAATTATCTACGTGATGTTTGGTTTAAAACTTCTTATTTGTTAGACCGTAAACAAAGTGGCGAAGTAAAAGCGAAAGAACGTTTCGACAATTATAAAAATCAACCTTTAAAATTCAACTTCCCTGTACAATTTGATGGTAAAAAACCTGTAATTGATGCTAGCAAACCTCGTCCGAAAGCAGCGATTTTACGTGAAAAAGGTAGTAACTCTGAGCGTGAAGTAGCCAATGCGATGTACTTGGCAGGTTTCGATGTGAAAGATGTACACATGACGGATTTGATTTCGGGCAGAGAAACGTTAGAAGATATTCAATTCATCGGTGCAGTTGGTGGTTTTTCTAACTCAGATGTTTTAGGTTCGGCGAAAGGTTGGGCTGGGGCATTTTTGTACAATGAGAAAGCTCGTGTAGCACTAGAGAATTTCTTCAACAGAGAAGATACTTTATCAGTAGGTATTTGTAATGGTTGTCAGTTATTTGTAGAGTTGGGTTTAATCAACAAAAACCACGAAGCGAAACCAAAGATGTTGCACAACGATAGCCATAAACACGAAAGTATTTTTACTTCATTGACTATCCAAGAAAATAAATCGGTGATGTTATCTACCTTAGCTGGTAGCACTTTAGGTGTTTGGGTATCACATGGCGAAGGTAAATTCCAATTCCCTTACGAAGAGACCAGCTACGATGTGGTAGCTAAATATGGTTACGAGCAATATCCTGCAAACCCTAACGGTTCTGGTTTCAATACGGCAATGCTTTGCGATGAAACTGGCAGACACTTGGTAATGATGCCACACATTGAGCGTTCATTGTTCCAATGGCATTGGGCAAACTATCCTGCAGGTAGAAAAGACGAAGTTTCTCCTTGGATGGAAGCATTTGTAAATGCCAGAAAATGGGTGGAGAAACACCAGAAATAGTAAAGGAAAGCCACAATCTAGATTGTGGCTTTTTTTATTATCTTAGTTCTGCTCTAATCTTTTAATTTGAATACAAACTTACTCAGTTTCGAAAATAGGGACATCAAATCATTTTTTACTTTGTTGTCTGGTAGCATATTATCAAAAATTCTATTCGCTTTAGGTTCTATTTTTTTAGCCAAAATTTACGGAGCTTCTGATTTCGGAATTTTCAATACTTTTCTAAGCTTTGTTATCCTTTACCCAGTGTTAACTTCACTCAACTTAGAAAATGTAATTATAAAACTAAAAAGTCCCAGAGAGGTTCGAAATACACATAATTTTGCTCTTTCTATTAGTCTGATACTATCAACTATACTTACCTTAATATTGGCATGTTTGATGGACTTAAGTTTGGCATTAAGAAATTATAGCTTAGTCTTTTTCTTACTATGTTTATTAGGAGGAATATTAACCAGCTGGAGTTACATTCAATCTGTTCTACTAACCAAATATCGCTTTTTCAAACAGATTTCGATAGCCACTTTAATAGGCACCTCCTTTAGTCTAACATTTCAAGTATTGTTCTACTTTTACGGCCATACAACTGAACTTGGCCTCATCTACGGCTGGCTTTTAGGGACTTTCTTTGCGTTTATTTATTATATACTCATCAGTAAATTCAATTTTAAAGGATTTGATTTCAAAATCTTCCGCAAAAATGTTAAAGATAATTTGGCGATCCTAACATTTGCCTATCCATCTGACGCAATAAATACCATTGCGAATAACTTACTACCGATATTGACTTTAGCATTCTTTTCCAGCACAGAAGTAGGCACTTTTGCTTTAGCTTCAAAACTTATCACCTTGCCCCTTACTTTTTTCTCATCAGCTATTAGTAAAGTTTACTTTCAAAAGTCGATTAGATTGCAAGAAAATTCACGTATGCAGTTACTAAATCTCACAACAGACATAGCAAAAATATCCATCACAATTGTAGCAATATATATTATCGCTTTAAATACTATCGGAATATACTTTTTGGAGAAGCTATTCTCCAGAAGCGAATGGAATAATCTTCCTTCTTACCTTCTCATTCTATCGCCGTGGGTAATTTCTAGAGCTTTAGTAAATCCAATATCACAAGTATTATTCACTATAAACAAGAATCATTTTTCGTTAATTTTTAATATCTATTTAGTGGTCGTGAATATACTGGCAGTTTACATCGGTGTATATTTTGGCGACTATAAATCTTGTCTAATATTTTTCTCTATTGGATCTGCACTAGGGTACTTAGCTATTTTTTTTAAGATATTTATAACTTTACGTGGCAATGGAATCGAGCAATAAAAAAGTTTCCTTTAAAAGAAAGTTAGATTTCATACTATTTGGATGGATAGTAAACCTAGCTTACCCCCAATATTACAGACAAAAATACGAATACCTAAGCTATTATTACATTTTCAGAACATATGTGATACCTCAAAAATTTTTGAGGATAAATAGTCGGGTGCCTTGGCCGGTACATTATACTTCTAAAATAGGCAACCACCAAAATATAACTAAAGGTATTTTATGTGATCCAGGTGACAACATAGGTATTTACATACAAGCGATTAATAAGATCATAATTGGCAACAATGTAGGTTTTGGCGCTGGAACAGCAATTATATCTGCTAATCACGACCACTATTATCATTCAAAACACAATGAAACTTCCCCAATTATTATTGGGAACAATGTTTTTGTTGGAGCAAATTCTGTGATACTGCCCGGAGTACAAATAGGAAATAATGTCGTAGTTGGAGCAGGTTCTGTTGTTACAAAAGATATTCCTTCCAACTGTATTGCAGTTGGTAATCCTTGTAAGCCTATTAAGCAAATTGATAATTATAAAGAAACTTTTGATATTAATGGTTTTAATAGAAAAATCCCTAAAAAATATCAGGATTACTTTTTCTTATGACCGACAAAAAGATAGTGAAAGTTATTATTTTTTTTCTGTTCAAGTAGCTGTTAATTATTCTTATGTTTGATATATGCAACGTTTTTATCTGTCTATCTTATTAACTTTTTGTTGTTTACGAGTTTTTTCACAAACCCCGTATGGTAACGACTGGATCAATGTTAACCAATCATACTATAAGATTAAAGTTAGTCAAAAAGGGATTTATAGGCTAAATTACACTACATTAAGCGAACAAATTTCTAATTTAAATAGTATCAACCCTAAATACTTCCAATTATTTAAAAATGGAAAAGAAATTGCTATGTACATTAATGGTGAAAGTGACGGCATTTTCAACACCAATGATTATATCGAATTTTATGGTGAACCTAACGATGGCACACTAGACAAGGAGCTTTATATCTCTCCAACTGCACAACCACATAACCATTACAGCTTATTCACCGACACAGCAGCCTATTTTCTTACAATCGGAAGTAACATACAAGGAAAACGTATACAAAACTTTAGTGCTTCTAAGATTGGATTAATACCTGAAGCTTATATAATTCAAGAAAGCATTGGCATCTATCCGGAGACGTTTTATCAGGGTAGATTTATCATAGCACATATGAGTTTAACCGATTATCAAGAGGGAGAAGGCTTTATGGGATCAACATATGGTTTGGGAGAACAGCAGATAAGAACTCTTTCTACTCCGAATTTATATACAGGTAGTGGTTCTCCAGTTATCAAGTTTGAAAGCTATGTTGCGGGCAGATCTGATGCGCAGTCTACTAATCCGCAAGGCAATAACCATCATTTACGCATAAGTATTAAAAATGGAACGAGCGTTGCTGTAAAGAAAGACACCCTATTTAAAGCGTACGCTGTTGCTAGAACCGCATTTGGAATTTCGCAAAATGAACTAGGTCAAAACACACAAATCATTTATGAGGCCGTAAATGACCTAGGTGCACAAACAGACTTTCAGGCTGTTTCGTATGCAAAAATCATTTATCCTAGGACGACTGATTTACAGGGAACAGGAAACCTTAGTTTTTCATTAAACAGCAGTGCTCAAAACAGATTCTTAAATTTTACTAACAATAACAAAATTCTGCCTATAATTTGGGATAACAATACCGATCAAAGAATTACTGGAGAAATCAACGGAACCAATGCAGAATTTGTGCTGCCAGCAAGTAGTAGCGGTCGCAACTTCTTCTTATACGATGGAAATTCGCTCACTTCGCCAACTTTGACTAAAGTAGAAATGCAAAATTTTTCTATTAATACTTTTGATAAAAACTTCATTATTGTCACCAACAAAAAATTATTAACTAGTGCTCAAAATTACGCGGCTTATAGAAATAAGGATACTTATAAATCTTACTTAATCACTACAGAGCAACTTTACGACCAATTTTACTACGGTATTCATCACCCACTCGCAATTAAAAACTTCGTTAAATACCTCCTGCAGTTTGCTGCCAAGAAACCCGAATATTTACTTTTATTGGGTAAAGGACTAGAAAACAACCTCATTAGAAGCGCTGGTGGTATAAACGAAGATTTAGTACCAACTTATGGCTCCCCTCCGTCTGATGATTTACTAACTGCTAGGATAAATAATAATAGTTTAGCTCCCGCTATTCCGACAGGACGAGTGGGAGCAAAAACAAATGAAGAAGTTGAGATTTATCTCGAAAAGTTAAAGCGATACGAGCTTTATGAAAATGCAATTTGGCGCAAAAAACTTATTCATGTTAGTGGCGGTACTACTCTCTCGGAAAATCTATCCTGGGCTGCTTATCAAGCCAATATGTACAATATGGCAAAAGACGAACCTTTTGGAGCAGACACCGTAAATTTCCATAAGAATGTTAGCCTACCCATTAGTGCTGCAAGAAAACAACAAATTATTTCAGAAATTAACAATGGTGCTTCACTCCTATCTTTTCTAGGTCATGGATCACATCAACATACAGAAATCGATTTTGGAACACCCGAAGAACTGGCAAATAACAACAGGCTTCTAACATACCTCGTTAACGGTTGCACTACTGGAAACGTATTTATCAATTCATCTTCCTTGGGAGAAAAACATATCTTTTATCCTCAAAAAGGTGCTATTGGATGGATCGGCACGTCTAGTGAGGGAGTTGCAAGCTATCTATCTAACTTTAGCAGCATTTTTTACCAAAAAGCATTTACATCTAATTACGGAATATCTGTTGCATCTGCGCTGAAACTAGCGAAAGAACAATACCAAAATCAAAATGACTTGATTAACGTAATGCATACCTCCCAATACACCTTCCAAGGAGATCCAGCAATTAAATTCTACGCCCCAGAAAAGCCAGATTTTGAGATAACCTCTAGAGACCTATTTATTTCTCCAAACGATGTTACTGCTGTCAGTACATCTTTCTCTATTGGTATAATTGTAAAAAACATTGCAAAAGCAGTAAATAAACCCTTAAAAGTGTCTCTAAAACGTGCGCTTCCAAACGGTTCCATTATCTCATATCCATCACAGTCGTTCTCAAAACCAGTTTATAATACAGACACACTTTTTTTTAACGTAAGTACAAATGATATCTTATCAGCTGGTATAAATAAATTTACAGTGACTTTAGATCCCGATGGAGAATATGATGAAATTTCAAAAAGTAATAATATTGCTAGCTTTGATTACAATATGCTGTCTAATGGTATCAATTTACTTTATCCCAAAAAAAACAGCATTGTATCCAATCAAGAAGTTGAACTCACTGTCCAATCTAGCGACTTAAATATACGAACTGCAAACTATATTTTTGAAATAGATACTCTAAGCAGTTTTGATAGCCCATGGAAAAAAAACTCCTCTTTAATTTCAGCTGGATTTATGGCAAATTGGAAACCCACCGTTCTTAATAGAGATAATCAGGTTTATTATTGGCGTGCCAAATTAGATCTTCCGACAGATAAAGGTGGCACTTGGCAAGAATCTAATTTTAGTGTGATAAACGGCAGTCAAACAGGCTGGAATCAATCTCATATTGACCAATTAAAACACGGATTGCTAACCAATATTGAATATAACAATACTTCAAGGCAACTTGAGTTTGCCAAAAGTGGTTTTTATACGGTTATACAAACGAGAGGAGATGATGCTCCTACCTCTGATGAGCGTACATTTCGATCAAATCCAGGCGGAAGGTTAGGGTACCACAGTTGGGAATTTGAAGGTTTGAGTATCTTTGCGTTAAAGCCAAATACATTTGACCCATTCAGTTACACTTCCGTATTTAATGTCGTAAACCAGGAGGCAGATGGCAGTGCTCCATATAACTCAGGGCATTATATTTTTAACACTAATAATCCCGTTCATCTGGACAGTTTAGTAAATTATATTAAACAGATACCTTCCGGCTACTATGTAATTGGCTTCAATGGTAGAAACGCTGATTTTTCAGCACTCCCGCAGTTGGTGAAAAATGAATTTCTAACTATTGGTGTAAGCAATATCGGAAACATTCCGAAAGGTGAGCCTTACATGTTTTGGGGAATCAAAGAAGGTATGCAAACCGCTATAGAAAAAATGGCAGATTATACCAGCCCTTTGCCTGCTCGAAGCCAGCAAATTAGATTTGACCACACTTATCCATTTCCATTCGACCATGGAACTTACATTACCGAACAGGCTGGGCCAGCAAAAAAATGGCATAACCTAAGTTATGAGTTTAGGAAAGAAAGTTCTGACGAAATTTCTTTCGATTTAATAGGGTACAATAAAGGGGGGCAAATGCTTGTATTGCAAACAAATCTACCTTCTACGGTTATCGACTTGAGCAACTATAGTGCAGTTGATTACCCAAGAATGGCGCTCAGAGCAAACATAAAAGACCTAACAAACAGGACTGTACCACAAATTTTATATTGTAAATTTAATTATGACGACATCTCCGAAACAACTATAAATCCAGAATTGAAATATGAATTCCATAAAAGTCCTATACAAGAAGGAGATAGCGTAAAATGGGATATTGGATACCAAAATATTTCTAAATACCCTTCAGATTCTACACATGTTTACTATACTTTAACTAAGCCAGACAGAAGTATTGTAAAAATCAAAGCTGGCAAAATAGAAGAACTTGCGCCTGGAGCTCAAACTATTTTCAAATTAAAACTTCCTACGATTGGTATTGTGGGCAATAACTTATTAAAATTAGATTTTACACCAGTCAATAATTTGGACAGCTACGGCTTCAATAATTATATACAACAAAGCTTCACTGTAACTAGTGATAACAAAGAACCAATTGTAGATGTGGCATTTGATGGTAAACATATCATGAATGGCGAAATTGTATCTCCGCAACCGAATATTTTGGTAAATCTCACTGATGAAAATTCCTTTATTTTATTGAAAGATACGACGGTAATGAATGTTTATCTTAAATCGGAAAATGGTAGTTTTAAAAGAATAGCCTATAGCGCCGGTCTACTAAATTTCATTCCAGCTAACTCAACTAATCATAACAAAGCAAGTGTAATGTATAAGCCAACAAAATTAACAGATGGAATTTATACCTTAATGGTTGAAGCGAAGGATGCAACTGGCAACATCAATACCTCAAATAATTACACGATAGATTTTGAAGTCATTAATGAGTCTGCTATTACACATTTTTATCCGTATCCAAACCCATTTACTACAGCTATGAAGTTTGTGTATACTTTAACTGGAGATAAAATTCCTGATAAAATTAAAGTACAGATCATGACGGTGACAGGAAAAATTGTAAGAGAAATCTTCAAAGAAGAATTAGGCAACATTAGGATAGGAAACAATATCTCTGATTTTACTTGGGACGGTACAGATATGTATGGGGATCGTTTGGCTAACGGAGTTTATTTTTATAAGGTTATCGTAGAAAACAACGATAGATCAGAGATTAAACATCGAAAAACGGCAACGGATAGTTTCTTTAAGCAGAATACTGGAAAAATTTATCTGATGAAGTAGCTATTGTACAGTATAAACTTTTTTTATTCAGAAAAGAAGTGAAGTAGAACTTAACGCATAAGCGCCTTTTTTAAGATCTTTTTGATTGTAATTAAGCTTTTATTTAAAAAATTGCCTAGATTTTTGTACTCTACACTGTAAAAGGCAATTAAATCACCTTGCAACTTTCCTTTAAATTTAGAAATACTAAATACATTCGCTCCTAACAAATCTACCATCTGGTAACCTCTTTGAGATAAGGATTTAAAAATACCATCATATAAAAAGGCATGTATAGAATGGTTTCCAAAACTATTTAATTCAACTTTATTAAGAAAAGCTGTATAAGCAACCTTTTGCACATCATCTACCAGAACAATACTTGATGCAATTAGCTCATTTTTTAAAGTACAAATATAAAATTCTAATTTACCATCAGATTTAAGAACATTAAAAAAAGACATAATACCACTTATTTTATCACTCGATAGCAGTGTACTATTCCTTAAAAATATCATATTCTGAGCAACCAACTCTTCAGAAAACGGCACTTTAATAAATTCAACGTCACTATCTATTGCCTTCTTTATACTCGATTTTACGTCGCTAGGATAATTAGCGAAAATGTTTAAATCCTTAATATAAGTGTACTTTGGAGCTACGTTAAAACCAGACCAAATAAATGGCCTTACATCTGAAATAGCTGGATTAAGATTTAAAGAGATATTTTTAAAATGGAGTTTGAGTTGTGCCAAAAAAGCCGTTACATACGTACTATAGGCAGAGTCCGAAATTTTGTTTATCCATAACGTGGAATAAACAAAATATAAGGGAACTACTATCCTATCGCCTTTAGCATAAGCAATTAGACTGACAATAGTTTTGTCACCTTTTTTAAATAAAATGTGATGTACTTTTAAGTTGAAACTATTCGCCACCGCATCCACAAAGTCATTTTTTTCATTAAAAAAAAGACTTCTCTCTTTTAAAATGGAGGCTTCCCAATGTTCTCGTTCTAAAAAGCTGAGCATATTAAGCTATAAACGTAATTTTCTTCTTAATACATAGAAGGCAGTCGCAATCTAAAGAAAACTCTCTAAATTTGGTAAATTCAGATGATATAACATAAACGGGGTTTTCAAATTAAAATAACAGGTTAATTCTACTTATTAATCACAGAATACCATAGTTGCCTAGTTATTTCTAGCTATAGTGTAAGTTCCAGTTAAGCGTTTAATCAATCTAGCTGATAAATAAAGTTTTAAGATATGCTCTGCACTTAAATCACCTTGTTCAAAAGGTATCCTTTGTATGCTATTAGAAAAAATATCCATTCTGCTTCCAGAAGTACCAAAGGTTAGATCGCAATGCTGATCTAAAATTTCTTCAAAAAACCTTCTAGGCATTTTGTTATCAGAAAATGGAAACGCAAACGCTCTGTAATCCAAATTGAAAGTATCACATACGTAATTTAAAGAATTTATTGTTTGATCAAGGTTGAAATCATAGTTCATTTCTTTATAGTAAGGATGGTCTACACTATGAGCACCTATTGAAAATCCAGATTGAGACAGCGATCTTATTTCATCGGTAGACATGTATGGCTTATTTTGCTCCAAATATCTATCAAAAGATAAATCTATTTTTTCGGCTAAATCATTAATTAAAGCAATATCCTTGTAATTAAGTAATTTCAAAGATTTAATGGCTTTACTTAGGCTTACACCTTTTTTCATTTCCGACAACTTCCTACTGTTTTTGGAGACTTCTTCAATAATTAAGCTTACTTTATACCTGTAGAACAAATCCCGGTTATCTACAAAACCACTATTGATAAAAAAAATCGCTGGCAACCCTTTTTTTAATAAAATAGGAGCAATTACGTTAGCACATTCACTCAATCCATCATCAAAAGTTAGCAACATGGATGGTTTTTCAAATGCTTTGTTATTTAATGATGCACTTTTAACCTCATTAAAATCTACCGGTTTATAGTACTTAAGTAAGAAATCGAGCTCCTTATCAAACGTTTCTATGTTTTTAGACCTATATAGATTTTTTATATGCGGTACTTCTTGATCAGAAACACAATGATAGAGCGGGGAAATGAATTTTCCAGATTTAGTATTAACTAAGGTTTCTACCGAAACCACTTTAAATAAAGGCACTAAGGCTCTCTCTATTAAACTCATTAGCTAAATCTCTTACTAAAACACTGGATTTTGTTTAAGAGATTGAATAAACGAAAATAGCTCCATAAAACAAAAAAGCGATGAAATTTCTTTCACCGCTCTCATCGCTTTTCACAAATCAATATCAATTCAAAAACTAATTCTGCATCATGTAACTAATAGGCATATTGTATCTTACTCTCACAGGTAAGTTATTTTGCATACCTGCTTTCCAGCGTGGCGATTTCTTAATTACACGCATTGCTTCTTCATCACATCCGAAACCAATTCCCCTTGTTACTTTTACATCTGTAATCATACCGTCTTTTTCAACCACAAAGCTTAAAAAAACTTTTCCTTGTACGCCATTTTCTGAAGCCATGCTAGGATAGCGTAAGTTTTTTTGAATGTATTTGGCCCAAGCGTCCATCCCCCCCGGAAATTCTGGATAAACATCAACGCTTGCTAAATTTTGAACCTCGTTACTTCCAGTACCATTTCCGCCAGTGCCTAAACCTTCTCCTGTCCCTGGCTTATCAGTGCCAAGGTCAGCATTTCCTTTACTCGCCACACCATCTTGGGTAGTACTTGCAATCACGGCATCTTTAATCTCATCAGATGTAGGCGGTTGCGTAGTAACCAAATCATCTTTAACTACCTTAATATTATCCGTCATGCCAACCGATTTTACTTTTGGAGCAGCAACCGGTTTTTCTTGAACCATTTCTTTTTCTTTTGGAGCAGCAACTTCTTCAGCTTTCGGTAACTCTTTAGGAGGCAGTTCTCGGATAATATTATCGATTTCTACGCCAACAATTTTTGAATTATCTACAACGTCTGATTGACCCTTTAGTGCAGAAATAACTGATGGAGCTACAAAAACCCCCACAAACAAAGGTGCAGCGATAAAAAAAGCTTTCAACATTGTATTGGCAGCATGGCTTCTCAATTCGTAAGCACCGTATTTTTGATTTCTGTTAGCGAATACGAGAGCGAGCCACTCGCTACCGTATAAATTTGATGATTTATTAAACATAGCTATAAGGTTTTTGTAGCTATGATGCGACATCACATCAAAATCCATAAAAAATATTTTAGAGCAACAAATCATTCGAAAAGGCTAAAAAATCATTTAAAAAATGAATTTTAATAGCTAAAAAATATTTTTTGTTAATTTTTTATTAAAATTTTCATCAAAAATCACAAAAAATCATATTTTTGGATAAAAATTTAAACAATTCAATGAAAAGCTTAAGAACCATAGCACTAAAAGAAGCACAAAACAGAGAAATACCTGAAATAACAGCAGCATCTACTAAAATTTCAGAATTCTACGGCTCGAATGTTTTCGACAAAAAGAAGATGAAAGAGTATCTTTCTAAGGATGTTTTTGAAAAACTAATTTCTTCGATTAACCAAGGTGAATTAATTAATCATGATGATGCAAATCAAATTGCCGCAGCCATGAAAGCCTGGGCTATGGAAAAAGGTGTTACTCACTATACACACTGGTTTCAACCGCTAACTGGTTCTACAGCAGAAAAACATGATGCCTTCTTTGAGCCAAGTGGCGATGGTGCTATTGAGCGTTTTGCTGGTAGTGCTTTAGTACAACAAGAGCCAGATGCATCAAGTTTCCCTAACGGTGGTATCCGTAATACTTTCGAAGCTCGTGGTTATACCGCTTGGGATCCTTCTTCTCCAGCTTTCATTATGGAAAATCCTGCTGGTAAAACACTTTGTATTCCAACTGTATTTGTTGCCTACACAGGCGAGGCTTTAGATTATAAAGCACCTTTATTGAAAGCACTTTCTGCTATCGATAAAGCAGCGGTAGAGGTTTGCCAATTTTTCGACAAAAGCGTATCTAAAGTAAATGCATCTTTAGGTATCGAACAAGAATATTTCTTAGTGGACTTAGCTCTATTTAACGCTCGTCCAGATTTAGTATTAACTGGCCGTGCTTTATTTGGCCACATGTCTGCAAAAGGACAACAATTAGAAGATCACTACTTTGGTTCTATTCCAGAGCGTGTATTTGCTTACATGGTAGATTTCGAAAACGAAGCCTTGAAACTAGGTATTCCTTTGAAAACTCGCCACAATGAGGTAGCCCCTTCTCAATTTGAGTGTGCCCCTATTTACGAAGAAATCAACTTAGCTATTGACCACAACCAATTGTTGATGGACGTAATGGAGAAAGTTGCTCGTCGTCACAACTTCAAAGTATTATTACACGAGAAGCCGTACGCAGGTATTAACGGTTCTGGTAAACACAACAACTGGTCGTTAATTACCGATACTGGCAAAAACTTATTAGCGCCAGGTAAAACGCCTAAAAACAACTTAATGTTCTTAACTTTCTTCGTTAACACGATTAAAGCAGTACACGAACATGCAGATTTATTAAGAGCAAGTATTGCTTCGGTAAGCAACGATCACCGTTTAGGTGCTAACGAAGCTCCACCAGCAATTATTTCCATCTTCTTAGGTCAACAACTAGATGAGATCTTAGACGAAATCGAACACTCTCGTTTAAGCAAAAAATTAAAAGAAGATAATTCATTATGGTTAGGCATCCCTAAAATTCCTCAAATTTTGTTGGATAACACAGATCGTAACCGTACTTCTCCTTTTGCATTCACTGGTAACAAATTTGAGTTAAGAGCAGTAGGTTCTTCGGCTAACTCTTCTGCACCAATGACAGTTTTAAATGCTATCGTTGCAGATCAGTTAACTAAATTTAAAGTAGACGTAGATAAATTGATCAAAAAAGGCGACAAGAAAGACGTTGCTTTAATGACGGTAATCAAACGTTACATCAAAGAATCTAAAGCTATTCGCTTCGAAGGTAATGGTTATAGCGACGAGTGGGCAGAAGAAGCAGAAAAACGTGGTTTATCAAACATCAAAACTACACCTAAGGCACTTGATGCTTACGTTAGCGAGAAAACTACTGAGCTTTTCACTAAAACTAATGTATTCAGTGCACGCGAATTACATGCTCGTCACGAAATCTTGTTAGAAAACTTCTACAAAAAACTTCAAATCGAGGCTCGTGTATTTGGCGACGTAACCAACAGCCAAATCATTCCAGCGGTTATTGCTTACCAAAATTCATTAATAGAAAACGCTAAAGGCTTAAAAGAACTTGGTTTAAGCAAAGAAGCTATCGCTACGCCATTGGCAATTATCGATAAAATTTCTAACCACTTGTCTATTGTTAAGAACAGCGTAGATACCATGTTAGAAGATCGTAAGCAAGTAAACAAAATTGAGGATACTCGTGAAAAAGCAATCGGTTATGATGAGAAAGTTAAATCTCATTTCGACACGATCCGTTACCATGTTGACAAATTAGAGCAAATTGTTGACGATAGCGTATGGCCATTGCCTAAATTCAGAGAGTTATTATTCTTAAAATAAGAAGCAAATTTTCTTTTATAATAGAAGGTGCAGCGTTTACGTTGCACCTTTTTTGTTTACATCAATATATATCACTCACGTTGTCATGCTGAGCTTGTCGAAGCATCTTTTAACGTCATTTATTTTATCAGAAAACCAATATCAAACTTTCAATCAAAGTCAGCCCCGCTTTCCGCTACAATCGGGTTTATTGCACAAACTTTCATGCTGCTATTCTCGGCTTACTTGCAAAAGCCTTAGTTAATTAAACGGGATTGAAGTGGTAATCCTTTTTGGTGCACAACCCTAAGCCAGACTTCGTAAGTTTTTTAAACTTACGAAGTCTAATAGCAACAACCACAACAAAAAGATTAAAACGTTAAGCCCGACGAGCGATAAAAAACACCACCAAAACTGCTTTTCAAATTAAAATTACACCATCATTTCTTTGTGCTTTCAGCTTTATGCTTTCGGCTTAAAAAGCTATCTTTGCAGCAATTATGAGCGACAATAGGTACAACCAACGTGGCGTTTCTGCATCTAAAGAAGATGTACATGCAGCCATCAAAAACATCGACAAAGGAATTTTCCCGAAAGCATTCTGCAAAATCATTCCAGACATATTGGGCAACGACCCTAATTTTTGCAATATCATGCATGCCGATGGCGCTGGCACCAAATCATCTTTAGCTTATACTTACTGGAAAGAAACAGGTGATGTTTCTGTTTGGAAGGGCATTGCGCAAGATGCCATCATCATGAACATTGATGATTTGATTTGCGTTGGTGCTACAGATCAAATTTTGTTGTCTTCTACCATTGGTCGTAATAAAAACCTAATCCCGGGCGAAGTAATTGCAGCCATTATTAA
This sequence comes from Pedobacter helvus, assembly GCF_005925325.1. Classification (GTDB taxonomy): domain Bacteria; phylum Bacteroidota; class Bacteroidia; order Sphingobacteriales; family Sphingobacteriaceae; genus Pedobacter; species Pedobacter helvus. The sequence continues at coordinate 366,307 of NZ_SRMP01000001.1, forward strand.
TGGTACAGAAGAAATTTTAGCTGAATTAAGAGAGCTAGGCATTTCTATTTATTCTACCGGTGGCGAAACTGCCGATGTTGGCGATTTGGTACGTACAATCATTGTAGACTCTACTGTTACTTGCCGTATGAAACGCGATGAAGTAATCAGTAACGACAACATTAAAGCAGGCAACGTAGTAGTTGGTTTGGCATCTTACGGAAAAGCTACTTACGAAACAGAATATAACGGCGGAATGGGTTCAAACGGCTTAACGTCTGCCCGTCACGATGTTTTTGAGAAAACTGTAGCAAACAAATACCCAGAAAGTTTTGACCCAGGTGTACCTTTTGATCTGGTATTTTCTGGTGGAAAGCAATTAACTGATTTAGTTCAAATCAGCGATGATGAAAGCGTAACTGCTGGTAAATTGGTATTATCGCCAACACGTACTTATGCTCCAGTAATTAAACAGATTTTAGATAAATACCGCAGCCAGATTGATGGTATTGTGCATTGCAGCGGTGGCGCACAAACTAAGGTTTTGCATTTCGTAAACGATGATGTACACGTAATTAAAGACAATTTATTTCCAATCCCGCCCCTATTTAAATTAATACAGGAGCAATCTGGTACTGACTGGAAAGAAATGTACAAAGTATTTAACATGGGACACCGCATGGAACTTTATGTTCCTGCAGAAATTGCGGAAGACATTATTGCGATTTCGAAAAGCTTCAATATCGACGCTCAAATTATTGGCAAAGTTGAAAATGCTGCAAACGGTAAACAAGTGACTATTAAAAGCGAGTTCGGCGAATTCGTTTACAACTAGATCATACAAATGCTGATATTTACACGACTACTCGTTGTAAATATCAGCATCAATTCTCTTCAATTCCCGAAAAACTAGTTTCTTACAAAATTATTTTTCTACTCTAAACCAATCGAAATCTGCGTAACCGCTGTCGTTAGTTTGTTGGTCTCTCACTGCAAATAAACCTACTTTAGCACCGATCCATTTACCTGGAGTTGCTTCAAAAACATTATCTATAGTAGTGAAGGTATTGCCATCTTTACTGTAGCTAAACTCACATTTCGCTCCCTTACTTACTTTTACTCGTAGATAAACTTCCTTACCATCCAATTTAATCAGTTGTTTTTCATTTTCGACCTTGCCTTTGTCTGCACTTTTACAAACCGAATGAACTAAGTATAATCCGTCTTTTTTAGATTTTACAGCTAGATAAGCATAGCTTAAACCGTAAATCGTTAAGCCAACTTTTTCATTTTCTAATTTTGGATTTGGTGTGAAACTTACCTTCGTAGTTGCCGTAAATTCTTCTGTAGGAAATTTCTGCATCAAGATATTTGGCACATCCCAAAGGTTTTTAGCGCTATCTGGAATTTTAGCAGTGTATAATCTCAAACTACCTTTACTAGGATTTAAAAACGACCAAGTAGCTACGGGATTTGCTTGCCATTGCCATTGCAGACCTAAACTAGTTCCGTTAAACTCATCACTTTCTGAGGGCGTAAAAATTGCACTTGCTTTAGTTGCCGTAGGCTTTTTATAGGTCAACACAGGTTCTCCAATGCCATCACCATCTTTATCTAAACCAATTATTGGCCAGTTATCCACCCACTTCATAGGCTGCAAATGCACTACCCTGCCATAAGCATCTTTATCTTGAAAATGCAGGAACCAATCTTCGCCATTTGGAGTGTTTACCCAAGCGCCTTGGTGTGGTCCATTAATTGGCGATTTACCTTGATCCATCACTACTTTACGTTCGTAAGGCCCATAAACATTTTTAGAACGAAGTACCAATTGCCAACCCGTAGAAACTCCACCAGCAGGAGCAAAAATATAGTAGTAACCGTTTCGCTTGTAAAATTTAGGCCCTTCTAAAGTTGGATCTTGATCGTGACCATCAAAAACAATTTTGCCTTCTTCAACTGTTTTATCTCCTGCAGCATTCATTCTTTTCACTACAAGCACACTCTTGATACCTGCCCTGCTGCCCGCATACCCGTGAGTTAAATACACTTTTCCATCCTCGTCCCAAAGCGGACAAGGATCTATCAGACCTTTTCCTCCTTCTACTAAAACTGGGTCTGTCCAAGGACCAAGAATGTTTTTAGCTTTAGTTAAATAGATGCCAAAATCTGGATCTGGATAATAGATATAAAACTCGTTGTTATGGTAACGGATTGCCGGTGCCCAAACACCATTTCCGTGCTGCGTTTTTGAAAAATGCTCAAACGGAGGTTGGCGTTTCAATGCATGGCCGATCAGTTTCCAGTTCACCAAATCAGTAGATTCTAAAATGGGAAGTCCAGGGACAGCATCAAAGCTAGAAGCAATCATGTAAAATTTATCCCCTACTCTAACTGCATCTGGATCTGAATAATCGGCATCCAAAACTGGATTTTTATAAGTTCCATTTCCTAAATCAGCTACCCAAACTTTAGAAACATATTCTTTTTGTGCTTGAGTTTCGACGGCAGTTAACGAAAGAGCGGCTAATAGTGTTACGAGAGTTTTTTTCATTATTATTTGGTTAAATACAAACTTTATTTCAAACCTGTGTACTGTGTGCGTTATGAGTTGTTATTTTTTCAAGTGATGCCACAGAAAGCTTACAACTTTCGAAATCGATATTTTTGATGTTATACAATTCAACTCCCTTCTTCGCCTCAACAGTTACATTAGTCATTTTACAGCCTCAATAGGCAATTCCGGCAGGTCCCGAATCTTCATTGCAAGCTCTTCATTGGTAATATTAACATTTTTTAATTGAATATTCTTGTAAACTGGCTGAAGTCATGCAAACGATTGCATAACTTCAGCCAAAAAAGTTTTAGGTTCTTTTGATAAAAAAAGTCAGCAATAAAAAAGATTTCTTCATCTCCGTTAGTATAGTTTTAGTTTATAATTGGTTCATATTCGTCTTTTCAGACTTCACAAACATAAATATGAAACGTTACTAGTAGGTCCAAATTTTGATTAAATAGGTACAAATTTTAGCAAACAGCTACAAAGAACTCCTATCAGAACACTATCCGTTATTTATATTGCGCCTCCGTAATTGCCTTTACCAAACTGTTAATATAAACCTCAATATTGTCGTAACCCGAACTTAAATCTCTTCCGTTAGCGTTAGCCTTATTGGGGTCTAATTTGTTTGCGATCTCCCATTCGTCTGGCATTCCATCGCCATCCGTATCTTTTAAAACGGTTGTTTGGTTTAACTTTGGCCAACCTCCCACGTCAGTTTGTGAATCGATAATGCCTAATTTCCCCGTTTTAGAACCTATGTAAGTATTAGTTCCATTTTTAACTTCCGAAGTTATTCGAGCATCAACGGCATCACGTTTATAGCTCGCACCGCCATAAAGCAATACCATGTCGTAGGCCTGTAGTGCCGTATGCATTGTAACAGCCGAAGCAGCGAAAGGATTGATCATTTTCGAAGCGTTGAAATTAGCTGTTCCTAATCCGGTACCGGCATTTACACCACCGTTCCAATTGTCGTTTGTAACCGTGGTACTATTGGTTACTATATTTCCATTGATGTAAAACTTGCCATAGCCCGGCGAATAAGTAGCGGGATTATCTGTTTCCATAGAAATTTGCATAATGCGATTTCTATTTGTAGATGCTGGCCCTGCTTTATAATAGTTGTTAACGATGTTGTATTCGCCATTTTCGCCACCATAGCTGCTGTTACCGCCCCAATTATAAATAACATTATTACGGTAGTCTACCTTATCTATTCCAAACGCACTGTTTCCTGTGCCCGTTCTGCTACCGCCATCAAACCTCGGGTTACGGCTATTGTGATGTGCCAGTAAATTGTGATGAAATGTAGCGCTTGAACCGCCCCAAATTGCACCGTAACCATGATCGTCCTTTTCGTGGAAAGATTTATTCAAACTCTCTGAAAGTATACACCATTGCATCGTGAAATTCTTATTGGCATAGAATGATGAACATTCATCAATCGACCAGCTCATAGAGCAATGGTCTATGATTATATTTTCTCTATTTCTGCCCCACAAAGCGTCTTGTTCGTTCTTGGTCAAATCGCCCATGCGAAATCTTATGTAACGGATAATCACATTGTTTGCATTTACATTCATTTCATAATTTTGAATAGAAATACCGTCGCCAGGAGCAGTTTGACCAGCAATAGTCACATCACCATTATTGATTTGCAGCCTACTTTTCAGTTCAATATTTCCAGATACCTCGAAAACGATAATTCGCTTTCCACTTGCAGCAATTGCGTCCCTCAAACTTCCTGCACCAGCATCATTCAAATTAGTTACTTTAATTACTCTTCCTTCTCTACCGCCAGTAGCTACTTTTCCATAACCCTCCGCTCCAGGAAAAGCAACAGCAGTTTCTTGAACCTGAACGGGCTTATCCGTTCCAGTATCGGTACCACCGCCAATTGATGGTGCTTCTGATTTTTTAGAACAACTCAATAAGATGAACGCACCAAGCAATAGGTTTAAGGATTTTCTTCTCATTTGTGTGGGTTTAGTTAGTTTCTTGGCAACCATTTACTTCCACCGGAAAAAATGTTTCTCAAGGTGTACTTTTTAAGTTCCTTTTTGGTAAGCTGATGAGACCAATCTATCCGCTGCTCCTTTACGAAGCCTGGACCAAACGATCCGTATTCTGCGTAATAAGTCTGTTTGTGATTATCATTTTTATTCCAAACGCTCCAACCCTGAGGTAAAATATGAGCACCCATTTCGGTATTGATGAACACTGTTTTGGCAAAAGGTCTCCATGGCCTACCTAAATAGATTTTTTTAAATTCTGGATCTGCGGTCAACTTGCAATCGAAAAATACAAAACCAAAAGCTTGATTTTCTGTAGTAGACGCTGCAGTGATGTAAGAATTCTTTTTGCTGTGGATGTGGCAACGTTTGAAAACTACAGTTGCAGCACCAAAAATGAAATCTGTAGTTCCTTCAATGTAGCAATCTATATAGTATTGCCTGCTGGTATCAGCAGATGGAAATAAAGTGTCTTGATTTCCTAAAATTTTACAGTTTCTGATGACTACACGATCTGCTTCAACGTGCAAAGCCACTGCCTGACCGACAGGACCAGCAGAATTTTCAAAAGTCAGGTTCTCCGCTACAAAATCATTTCCTTGTACCAAAACAGAATGAGAAGTGTAGGTATTTATCGCTCCTTTTCCAGAGTAATCATCATAGGTGATAATCGTGTTTTCTTTATTTTCACCCACTAATCTAAGTCTTACCTTTTGGGCTGGAACAACCAATTTCTCTTTGTAAATACCTTTCTTGATGTAGATATTCACCTGTACATCACTGTAATCGCGGACAGCCATCACAGCCTCCTGAATGGTTTTATAATTGCCACTGCCATCCTGCGCTACAGTAAGTTCCTTTGGATAATCTTGTGCGAAAGAAAATCCGACAGTTGATAATAAGAATAAAAATAGGATTAGCTTTTTCATTTTATTTTGAACCATTTAAGGCATATAAGTACAATTACACAATTGGCTTTAGGTACGATTAACCAGATAACCAATTCGACAATTAATCTAATTAGGTTTCCAGCCGTTAAAAATTTTTTCTAGTGTGTAGTTTTCTTTTACTTCCTTTTCGGTTAATTGATATGACCATTTTACACGAGCCTTATCATTTGCACCCGCACCTTTACTTTTATACTCTGCGTAAAAAGTTGTTCGCTCGGCATCTGGCTTATTCCAGTTATGCCATCCCTCTGGTTTAATTTGTTTACCTAAATCGCAGCCAATAAATACAGTTTTAGCATACGGGCGCCAAGGCCTTCCCAAATAGAATGAATTTTCCGGAGCGTCACCATGAATTTTGCTGTTGATAAACACATAGCCATATTTAGTACTATCTGGCGTTGATGGAGCAGTATAGTAGCCAGCACTTTTCCCAAAAATTTCGCATTCCTCAAATACCACCGTAGATGAACCGAAAATAAAATCTACCGTTCCTTCAACATAACATTTATAGTAATATTGGCGACTAGCATAACCGTAGGTATACAAGGTATCTTGGAAACCAAGCATTCTGCAATTAATGAAGCGAGCTTTATCGCCAGCTACAAACAAAGCTACAGCTTGTCCTACTGGCCCTGCAGAATTTTGGAAAGTAATATTTTCTGCAGTGAATTGAGGTCCGTAAACATAGAAACTAGCAGAACCTGAAGTTCCTTTTTCTTCACCGAAGATATTTTTCTTCTGTGCCCAATCGTCGTAAGTTAAAATAGTTTTCTCTACACTTTCGCCAATTATAGTAACCATTTGCTTAGACGCAGATAGGTTCAATTTTTCTTTGTAGGTTCCATTTTTGATAAAGATGGTAGTGGTTACTTTTCTAAAATCGGGAACAGCATTTAGTGCTTCTTGCACAGTTTTAAAGTTTCCCGAACCATCTTGTGCTACTACGAAATCGTATTTAGTATCGAGATTTGAGTATCGATTATCAAGACTAGATGCATTAACTAAGAAAGAATTCAACAATAAAGCAATTAAACAATTCAACAATATCCTTTTCATTCTATAAACCTTTCATTGCGTTAAACACCAATTGAGCTACCGCTTCGGCGCCAGCTTTTTGAAAGTGTGTATTATCTTTTTGTCCGTCTGGATAAGCTTTGTATAAACCTTTATCAAAATTCATGAAGTAATTTTTCGTAACATACTCTTGTCCTTTGGCTGTAAAAGCATCGATAGAAAGTTGCGTTAAATCAATCAGTTTTACATTTAATTCCTTTGCAATTTCTTTTACTGCATTCGGATATTCACCATGTACGTTCGTCAATTTTCCATCTTTCCAAGGATAATTTCTATTTACCGGAGTTAGCAAAATTGGAGTTGCTCCTTTTTCTTTAGTTTGGTTAACATACAAACGTAAAAACTCTTTATAACCTTCAATATTTACGTAACGCTCAGTTTTGTCTACCGCAGCATCATTATGACCAAATTGGATCATTACCAGATCGCCCTTTTTCAAACGCTCGTAAACCTCTCTCCATCTTCCCTCTTGAAAAAATGTTCTTGTACTTCTTCCACCTTTTGCCCTGTCATCCACAATTACACTATCAGTTTTGATTAGGTTTTTAACTTCTCTTATGCTAGATTGATTAAAAAACGGCTGAAAAGCTTGTCCCCAACCAAACAATGGGTGTCTTTTCTCCATATAATCGGGTTCTAACTGATAGTTTGCTACCGTAGAATCTCCAATTAGATAAATGGTTGTTACTTTTTTAAATGGTTTAAATGCGCAAAACGCAAATACGAGCAAAAATGCCGCAATTTTAATCTTTCCGTTCATTTTATTTCTTAAGATATTTAGCTAAACCTAATTTCTGTTCTTTGATACCCTGAGCTACCAAAGCAGCGACCTCCTTTGCTCCTTCTACATTCAAATGTGTATTATCTTTTACTCCTTTCGGATAATTTACATGTCCGCTATCTAGGTGATTGAATAGCTTGATAGAACCTTGCTCACCCAGACCGACCAATAATTTTTGTGTTTTTTGATGCATGTCTATTAAAGGCACTTTCAAAGAGTCTGCTAACTTCCTCACCACATCTGGATAACCTTTGTGGGTATCGACAAATACGCCATTCGTAAAACTGCGACGCATAATTGGTGTCAGCAAAACTGGATTTGCTTTTTTCTCTTTAGCTTGATTTACATAAAGTATGAGATTTGCCTTGTATTCATCTAAAGAAGTACCTACGTCAGGTTTATCTATTTTCTCATCATTATGTCCAAACTGGATGAACACGAAATCGCCAGGTTTAAGTTCATTTAAAACTGCTTGCCATCTCCTCTCAGCAATGAAAGACTTAGTACTTCGTCCATTAGCTGCTTTATTGGCAATGGTTACCTTATCACTAAAAAATTCGCCAATTCTCATTCCCCAACCATTTTCTGGCAATGCTTTTTCAACTTTGTTAGCTGCCGTAGAATCTCCGACAATGAATAAGGTAATCTTCTTCTCCCTAACTGCAATGAGAAGCATCAGCAAAAAACTAGAAACTAAAAATACCTGACGAAACATAGATTTAAAAAAGGTTAAAAAAAGATGGGGCTTTTAGCCCCAATCTTAATGTTATCTTAAATTATAATCTCCACCTTGGGTCACCTGCACTAGACTTGCCAGCAAAAGTATCATCCTTAATTTTGAAGCTACCACTTGCTGGAGCTGTGAACAAAGCTGTACTTGCACCTGCATAGGCAGTTATACCAGTAATTGGATTTGCCGCAAATGTTGCATCAGAAGTTTGGTAGTTGTTTGACAAACTTGGCGTTGTACCACCTCTAATTCCCCTAGCGGTATTCGCAGGCGAATAAGTTTTTCCTACAATATTGTTTTTGAAAGAGAAACTAGTAGAAACAAGTTGTGCATTGTAGTCAATCATATATCTAGCATCACCAGTCACGTTGTAAAACGTATTATTTTCTACCGCAACAGTAAGAGATGGTGCATTTGTATGCAAAATCAATCCAAATCCAATATTTGAAAAAGTACTGTTAGTGATAGTAATGTTATTTACTTTTCCAGTAGCTACGTTGGTATTTACTAATGCATATGCACCGTTACTTCCATTATTACTAATATCATCTACAATACACTTATTTACAATAAAGTTGTTAACCGTGATTGTATTGCTACCTTGTAAACGAAATGGAGTATTTACTAGATTTCTAATGGTACAATTCTCAAAAGAAACTTGCGACATTGTAGAAGCTGCGCTTTGATTAATTAAATATTGGCGCTTCGTAGTCGTTGCATCACCATTTGCGTAACCAGTAATATCAACATTTTCGAAATGAAGCTTACCGCCTACAGCAGGTAAAGTAATCAACGAAAGTGAAACAATAGGCTTAACCGGCCCAGCTTCGCCAATGATACTGATATCTAAACCTGCTGGCAACACAACCGTCGCATCAGAATTATATTTAGTCCCTTGCAGTAATACAAATCTAGTACTTGCAGTGGCAGCTTGTATTTTAGCTGCTAAATCATCAGTTGCGTTTAGAGTAACTACATCGGCACCAGTTGGTAAACCAGGAAGTGTAGTAAAATCTATCGATCCGACAGCTCTATTACCTAACTGTAACGTAGCTGTGTAGGTAGACGCTGAATTTAACCCTGTAATAGTTTTAAAACCAGCTGCAGCATCTGTAGATGTCAGCGCTGTAGTTATTGAGTTACCAGTAGCAGGCTTTAAGACGATTGAACTTAAGCCAGTAGTAGCAGTAAATCTTAAAGTTACAGAGTTTCTTGTAAGGTCTGCTTCTGTAACCGTTTTGAACAATTGAAGTCCAGTAATTTGAAACGAAGAACTTATCGTATATTTTGATTCTGGCTGATCTTGAAAAGCATTTGCTTTAACTCTCGCATAATAGGGTGTCTTTATTTGTAAGTTCTCATCTGTTACAGTTATACCAGCGGTATCTACCACTTTACTAAAGGCAATAGTGGAGAAACTTTGGTCAGTAGAAAAATCTACTGTATAGGTTAACGGCTTACCTGCACTTAAAATAGGTACTACCCACTTTAATTTCGCAGATGTTTCGCCAGCAGAGATGGATATTTCTCCAGCTTTAAATATACGAGCCGGTTCTAAGTTCTCCTCCTCATTTTTTTTACATGCTGCCAGAACAAAAGTTGCCATCAAAATATATAGCAAGCTTTTAAACGTATGATATTTGGTGATATTTCTCATTTCATTTAGTTTTTAAAGACCTACATATCCGAAATTTTGATTCATGTTGGTATTTTGATTCAACGCAGTTTTTGGATAAGGAAACAATTCCTTCTTATTTGGCTCAAAATAAAAAGCAAAACCTGTTGAAGTACTAGTGATCTGGTTCTCTCTAGTTAACGAAGCTCTCCAGTTTCTAGCCGTGTAACCCGTTGGTGTAGACGTTACAGTTCCTAATTGATACAACACCGTGTTAGCTGAACCTCCAAATAAATCTAAACTTGCTACTTCGTCTTTACTTGAAGTCAAATTATAATTAGACTCTTTTGTATAAACTATTGTTGGTACGTTTGCATAGTTGCCAGTTCCGGCTATCAACTCTTCTAATTTAGCTCTGGTTTCTTGGAACTTGCTATTCATCAAATTCCACCTAATTAAATCATACTTTCTAACACCTTCTCCTCCAAATTCCAATAATCTTTCTTTAACTAAGGCTGTAAAAAAATCGGCTTTTGTAGTCGGAATTGCAGGAATATCCGAAGGGATAGTTCCTCCATATGCACGCTCTCTCACTTTTCTCAACTCTTCGATGGCTTGTGCGGAAGGCTGTCCATTAACTTCATTATCAGCCTCAGCAAACATTAATACTACATCAGCATATCTAATAACTGGCCAATTAACTGCAAATGTTTGAGATGTTGAAGTGTTGTTAAAAGCAGTCCAAGACTTTCTGAACTTTGCATCAGTCATGTTATTTAAAGTATTGATAATCTTTTTAGAGGCAGCGTTAATTTCAAAGACACCTATAGTTACATCCCTTCTCAAATCTCTTCTGTCAAATTCATAGAAATAAGTTGGAATAGCATTCATACCTCCGCCACCTTGTCCGTAGCTAGAAGACGAATTAAAACGCACACCGTTATAATAACCCAATTTACTATCCGTATTTGAATTTCCGCCAAAAGCTGCAACTTCGAAAATCAACTCCCTTTCGTTGTCTACACGTGTTCCATGTAATGTTTTGAAAATATTTTCGTAAACTGGGTTTAATTTATGCTCTCCACTATTTATGATATCTCTACACTCATCAAGAGCTATTTGGTAATATTTCAAATAGTCGCTTCTTCTTTCCATTAACTTACTTTCAGTACGTAGTGAATAACCACCTCTAGCTAACGCTATCCTAGCTCTCAGTGCTTTTACCGCTCCTTTGGTAATACGGAAACTGCCATATTCGGCTATTTGACTTCTCCATGGGACTAACGCTTCAGCGGTTTTTAAGTCTTCCAAAATAATGTCGTAAGTTTCATCTCTATTTCCATTAGTAGGGAAAAGAGTTTCTTCATAAGCTGCAGATTTAAAACGCTGAGGAACATCACCCCAGTTACGGATTAGTTCATAATAGAATTGAGCTCTTAAAGTCAAGGCTTCCCCATAGTAACGTTTTATAGTAGCCTGTTCTGTAGCCGAACCGCTTGTATATAATTTGGACTCAGGGATACCTTTTATGCAAAGATTAGCTCTTTCAATACCCGAATAAAGTTGAGTAAACGGAACAATTAGGTCAGTATTATCCGGACTAGCTCCATACATACTTAAACCACGACGATCCGTAGGACCGTAACTTCCGGAGGTTCGAAAATCGTCAGCAGATAAAGGAAATAAACAAGATAAACGGTTGCCGTAACCATTATCTCCAATTAATCTATTGTAAATTCCTACAATTGCTGTATTTGTAGCATTTAAACTACTAAAAACTTGCGTCTCGGAAGAACTCGAATCTGACTCAAATTCTAGTATCTTTTTACAAGATGGTGTTATGATCGTTGCTCCAATAGCCAAAACTAAAAAAGCAGTTTTTATTGATTTAATTTTCATTGTCTTTTAAAGTTTAGGTGATTAAAATACCATGTTTATCCCAGCTAGTACAAATCTGCTACGTGGATAAGCAGCATAATCAATACCAGGTGTTAAAGGATTACTACGACGAGTATTGGCTTCTGGATCGTAACCTGTATATTTGGTGAACGTATGTAAGTTGTTTACAGTTGCATATACTCTAAGTTTAGAAATAAATCCAGAACGTTTTACTAACGATGTAGGCAAAGTGTAACCCAGAGTTACGTTGGTAATACGAAGGAAAGAACCATCCTCAATCGCATAAGAAGTTAAAGTATAGTTTCCCAGTGTAGGTGTCCACATCGTTGTATTTGCATTCATAGCAGTTAAAACAGCAGGATCTGTAACTTTTACCCCATTTTCATCAAAGTTTCTCCACCTATCATTCATTACGGATAACAAGTTGTTATCTTTCACATTAAATTGCGATGTGAATTCTACTTTGTTTGCGTTGTAAACTTTATTACCAAGTGAGAAATTCATAAAAATATTCATATCAAAATTCTTGTAGGTAAATTGGTTAGTAAAACCACCTGCTACTTTAGGTTGTGATGTACCTAATACTGTCCTATCATTTTCGCCAATAATCATATTTGTTCCGCTCGACAATTTTTTAACTTTCATATCTCCAGGTTGAGGCTCTCTATTACCTAGCAAAGTTCTAGCATTAGCTACACCCGGTTTCAGCGTGTATGTGTAAACCCCTGTAGTTGTATTTTGAGTATAATTAAAATCATCTACAGTGTAACGTCCATCTGAAACATATCCATAGAATTGACCCACCGGTCCGCCAACTTGAACCAAGAAATCTTGTAAACTATTTACCCAACCAGATTCTACTGCTTGAGATTGTACATTAGCTTGAAGAGCTAAAATTTTGTTTCTGTTGAATGCAAAATTTAATCCAGCGCTGTAACTAAAATCTTTTGTCTTAGCAACTACACCATTTAATTGTACCTCTAAACCTCTATTGCTTGTTTCACCAACATTCTGTTGCTGGTAATTACTACCGTTTACAGGTGGAATATCTGCCCGTAGCAATAAATCTCTAGTACGGTTATCGTATACATCTATTGATGCAGATAGCCTATTTCTAAATAATTCAATATCCAAACCTAAGTTTGCAGATATATTTTTTTCCCATGTAATGAAGGGATTAGCTAAAATATTTCCAGTAATCAACCCTGTTACCACAGAAGCGTCTGATGAAGCATAACCTCCTGCCGTAGAACTTGCTTGGTACAATGTTCTGAAAAGATCTTGTCCTATTCTGTTATTTCCTGCTATACCGTAACTAGCTCTAACTTTCAAACTATTTAACCATTTCAGGTTTAAATCTTTAATAAATGATTCTTCTGATGTTCTCCATGCAACTTGAGCTGAAGGGAAATCTCCCCATCTTCTGCCGTCTGCGAATAGAGAAGAACCGTCTCTACGAAAGTTTAATGTAGCTAAATATCTGCCTTTGTAAGAATACGAAGCTCTACCGAAAAATGAAAATTGACGATCGCCACCCATTGATGAAGTTGGTTTATCTTGAACAAGTCCAGCTACAGGTGGCTCTGCTTTTTGGATACTCGAAAATGCTTCATCAGCTGTAATGTCAACTGGGAACCATTTAGTTGTACTTGCATTTGCTCTACTATTGCGAATGTTAACCTCCTGTCCAACTAAAACATCAAGCATATGGTCTTTACCTAGATCTGGTTTGTAATTGATCGTATTAGTGTTTAGCATCGTATTTAACGATGAGTTTTCTAAAACTACCACTGGTAAACCTGCATTTTGTCTAGCAATATTACTTACTGGGCCGCTAAATGCGTTAATCTTACGATCTGTAAAGTTCACACTAACCTGAGATCTAATACTCAAATTTTTAAGTACTTGATAACTCACATACGCACTACTGATCAGGTCATTTTTGTAATCGTATTTTAGTTCTTGATGTGCTAACGTAACTGGATTTGTTAAACCTGTCACAAGGAAATCTGCATCAAAAAAGTCTCCAGACTCTCCACCACCAGAGTAAGGCTGGTAACGCACTGAATTTCTTAAACGGTTATTTCCTTGAGAACCAGTACTTGTAGTACCAGCACCATCTACACGTTGGCGACTATAACGTACGTTTACTCCGGTACGGATTTTATCTGAAATTTTATGATCAAAACGGAACGAAGCAAAGGTACGTCTAAAACCAGACTCCAACATAATTCCATCCTCATCAACGTTATTTAAGGTGAAATTGAACGTAGTAGTTTTTGAACCTCCTGATAGATTTAAAATTTGAGTATTAGAAAAAGCCTGCCTTCCGAACACTCTATCTTGCCAATCTATGTTTTTAACATTTTTATAGATATCTAAATCTTCGTAAGTGCCATATCGCTTGGTAAAGGTATCTTTAACATCTTGCGCTGTGTTATTATTGTAAAGCTCATACTGATACATTACGTACTCATACGGATTCATTACATCAAGTTTATTCACAATCTGTCTAACACCTGCGTACGTGTCAAATGATACATTTGTACGACCATCTTTACCACTTTTAGTCGTAATTATTACAACACCGTTAGCTCCTCTACTACCATAAATTGCTGTAGAAGCCACATCTTTTAATACATCGATACTTTGAATTTCATTAGGAGACAACATAGAAAGTGCATTTTCTACTTGTACACCATCTACAATATATAATGGTGAGTTATCGCCAGTTAAAGAACTTCCGCCCCTAACCCTAATTTGAATTTCAGCACCTGGAGCACCTTCTGTAGTAGTAACTGTGACACCAGCTAATTTACCTGCCAAGGCTTCAGCTGCCGTTCCAACTGGAAAATCTGCCAAATCTTTTGCAGTTATAGAAGATACAGAGCCTGTTAGAGCTTCTTTTTTAACTGTGCCATAACCGATGTTAACAATTTTAACTTCATTTAGAGAAGTTGAGCTTTCATCTAAGGTCGTATTAATCTGGTTTTGCGTTCCTACTTCTACCTCTTTCTCGTTGTACCCTATAGATTTGAAAACTAAAGTAGTATTTCCAGTAGACGGAACAGCAATTTTGTATGCACCATTGGCATCGGTAGACACAGCATTTTTTGTTCCTTTAATTGTTACGGCAACACCAGGAATTGGAGATCCGGTAGCCTTTTCGGTTACCTTTCCTGTTACTGACCTAGTTTGCGCATTAGCTATTTGAATGCCAATAGCAAGTACACAAAAAAACAGCAAGATTTTTTTCATACAATATGGTTAAAATTTGGTTATATGCAGAACAGCCTCAGAGCCATCCTTTAACAATTCTACAACGTTTTTTTAAGATATAGCAGAATTGAGTAGGTATAAATTTGTGCAATCGTTCCCGACAACGTTGCCAAACTCGATCTAAAATTATATCTTTAGTACTATAGAGAAATAGTGCTACTTTTGAGGCCTATTTTTAAGACAGTAACCTACGTAATTTCACACTATTAAGCATGTTTGAGCCCGTTACCATAAAAGATATAGCCAAAGCACTTGGACTTTCAACCTCTACTGTTTCTAGAGCACTTAGAGACACTTACGAAATAAGTCCGGCTACGAAAAAATTGGTGACGGAATACGCAAAACAGATTGGCTACAAGCCTAATCCTATTGCTTTAAGCTTAAAAGAACGTAGAAGTAAATCTATTGGTGTGGTGGTAAGTGAAGTAGCTAATAGCTATTTCTCTCAAGCCATTGATGGCATTGAATCAATTGCGTACGACAAAGGCTACCACGTAATCATTTCCCAAACCCACGAATCCTACGACAGAGAGGTAATCAACGTTAACCACTTGGCTTCTAGATCTGTAGACGGGCTACTCATTTCACTTTCTTCCCAAACAGAAGATATTTCTCACATCAAATCCTTACATGACAAAGGTATGCCAATCGTATTTTTTGATCGTGTAGCGGACGAAATTATAACAGATAAAGTAATTGCAGACAATGAAAAAGGAGCCTACAACGCAACCGAACACCTCATTAAATCTGGTTATAAGAAAATTGCACACCTTACCAGTTCCAATCACCTTTCTATAAGTATCGAAAGGTTATCTGGTTACAAAAAGGCATTAGCCGACTACGGTATTACTTTTAAAGAGGAATACGTAAAATATTGTCCACATGGAGGGATGCTGTACGAAGAAACGGAAACTGCAATTAAAGAACTGGTAGCTCTAAAAGATAAACCAGATGCTATTTTTGTTGCAGGCGATAGACTAAGCACGGGCTGTTTAAGTGTCTTCAAAAACTTGAAAATAGAAGTGCCTAAAGACATAGCTATTGCCGGCTTCAGCAATTCTGATGTATTAGATTTGTTCAACCCATCGTTAACTTCGGTAAGGCAACCTGCTTATGAAATAGGGAGATTAGCCACAGAAATGCTTTTGAAATTGATCGAAGCTAAATATCCTGTAGAAGAATTTGAAAAGAAAGTATTGGATACGAGTTTATTTATCCGCTAATTAATGCGGAAGCTTGTAGGCTTGTCTAGCTAACATTTTCCAATCTTTACCTTGCTTTTGGAAAACTAACATAATACCTATGTGTACCTCTCCCGCTTTACCACCGTCATTGGTTGTAGCGTGCAACTCATGACGAACAACACCAGTTTTACCAGTAACCTTAACCGTTTGGTTTTTGAGTTCTATAGTTACAAAATCTGATTTTCCACTGGCAATGGTTTCTACGAAAGTAGCTTTGTCTTCTACCTTACCACCCGAGTGCCCATAACTCAAATCATCTGCAGCAATTTCTTCTAGCGCTTTTCTTTCGCCGCTTATCATTGCGTTTTTTAGCTTATCTACAGCCAAAAGTAAACTTTGCTCTTCTTTATTTTGGGCGTATACAATTGATGATGACATCAATAATAAGGCTAGAATTAATTTTTTCATTCTTAAATCAGACGGATAAAAAAGGGGATACGAAAATATATCATATCCCCTTTAATGAATTATTTATTTTTTAATAGATCTCTAATTTCTGTAAGTAAAATTTCTTCTTTAGTAGGTGCCGGTGGAGCCGAAGGAGCGGCTTCTTCCTTTTTCTTCATCCTATTCACTAACCTAATGATGACAAACAATACTAAGGCTACAATAATAAATGAAATCACTTGCGATAAGAAATTACCATATTTAATCGCCGTACCCGGGATAGTTAAAGCACTCAAATTGTCTAGATTGGCAGCTTTTAACGCTGGAGCCAAAACAGCTGGTGTAATTACATCCTCAACTAATGAAGAAACAATTTTACCGAATGCAGCACCAATAATAACACCTACTGCTAAATCTATCACATTACCTTTTACAGCAAAATCTTTAAATTCTTTTACAAATCCCATATAAACGTTGTTTTAGTTAGATAATTAATTTTAGTTGGAGTAAACTTAGTGAAAAGAACATTAATTAATCAAATTAACCAACAAAATTATAAAGCATTTGTTTATTTTTGACAACTCGTTATTCCCATTTATGCTAAAACAACATCTACAGCAAAAGTTATTACAAAAGCTCTCTCCGCAACAAATTCAATTTATCAAATTGTTGCAGGTACCTACTGTGGCTTTAGATACACGCATTAAAGAGGAGCTAGAAGAAAATCCAGCTTTAGAAGACTCTAGTTTAATGACATTAGACGAACCCAAAGGTGAATATGATGATTTGCAAGACGATAGAGATGATTTTGACGGTGAACGTAGCGAAGAAACTAGCATAGACGAGTTCAATGTAGACGATTATCTACAGGACGATAATACCAACGATTATAGTACTTCATACAGCAACGGTGATGATGAGGAAGATAAAAAAGAAACTCCGATAGCGATAGAGACTACTTTTTTTGAGAGCTTACAACAACAATTGGATCTACTCCCTTTATCCGATCAGGATTTTGTAGTTGGCAGACAAATTATTGGCAGCTTGGACGATGACGGTTATTTACGCAGACCGATCACTTCTATGATTGATGATTTGGCTTTCTCTCAAAATGTAATGGTTGAAGAAGAGGATGTTTTGGAAATGCTAAAACTGATCCAAAGCTTCGACCCTCCTGGAATTGCTGCTAGAGATTTACAAGAATGTCTTTCTCTACAACTAAGGAGAAAAGACACCTCTAATTCGCTAATTAAAAAGGCAATCGAAATTGTTGAATTCCATTTAGATGAGTTTACACGTAAACATTACGACAAATTAGAAAGAGCCGTTGGATTAAATAGTGAAGAGTTAAAGGAAGTAGTAGCTGAAATTCTACGTCTTAACCCTAAACCGGGCGACTCTAATCAAGTAACTACCAAGCAAATGCAAATCATTCCTGATTTCCATATCAGCAACAATGACAGCACTTTGGTACTTACGCTTAATGCCAGAAATGCTCCCGAATTACGTGTAAGTCGTTCTTACATGGATATGTTTGACCATTACGACAAAGCTTCCCAAAAAGATAAAAAAATGAAGGAAGCAGTACAGTTTGTGAAGCAAAAGCTTGATTCTGCGAAATGGTTTATCGATGCTATTAAACAAAGACAACAGACTTTGTTAAAAACGATGAATGCAATTATGCATTATCAGTATGAGTATTTCTTAACTGGAGATGAACGTAAGTTGCGCCCGATGATTTTAAAGGACATTGCCGATAAAATTGGAATGGACATATCTACAGTATCGAGGGTGGCAAACTCTAAATATGTACAAACAGAATTTGGAACTTTCTTATTAAAATCGTTCTTCTCTGAGGCTATACAAACCGAAAGTGGCGAAGAGGTTTCTAATAAAGAGGTAAAGAAAATCTTGGAAGATTGTATTGGCAAAGAAGATAAACGCAAGCCACTTGCTGATGAACGTTTGACGGAAATTCTAAAAGAACACGGCTACAATATTGCAAGAAGAACAGTGGCTAAATACCGTGAACAAATGAATATTCCGGTTGCTAGGCTAAGAAAAGAACTTTAAAAGCTGCGTTAATTTCTCTCCAAAAACCGATATCAGATCAACTTCATTTATCACTAAAGCTAGACTTTACAAGTTAAAGTTAGATTGTTTGAGAAATTCATCCATATCCTTTAGTAATTTTATACTTAAGGATATGGTCTGAGCGATATTATTTTATAAATTTTGATAGCATAGCTTGCAACTTATTTTAAGACAATAAGTTTTGACGAGCGATAAATTCCAGTTGCTGATTTGCAACCAATAATTTTTCTGTCAATTCCCTATTTTCTTTTCTAAGCGTATAAATCTCGATAGCCTTATCGATGTTGATCCTTAAATCTTCCTCCATCCAAGGTTTTTGGATATACCTATATACTTGCCCTTTATTAATTGCGTCAATTACGGCATCTATATCCGTATAACCTGTCAAAATCATTCGAATAGGCTCTGGATAAGTCTCCAAAATAGAGGCTAAAAATTCAACACCTGTAGTTTTAGGCATTCTTTGATCGGTGATGATCACCTGTATGTCTTCTGTGTCTAAGATCTTCCTACCTTCTTCTGCAGACTCTGCTGTAAAAATCTTATATAATCTACGGTAAGTTGCTGCGAAAGCACTTAAATTATGTGGCTCATCATCAACGTAAAGGATATTCGCTGTCATATTTCTGCTAATAAAAGTTAAAAATACTTTTTTATTATAATTCTAAAAAACTAATTTAGTCTTTTAACTATGAAAACCGCTTTTTTATGTCTAAAAATTCATCTTTTAGCTATTTATAATGCAAAATA
Source organism: Pedobacter helvus (assembly GCF_005925325.1). Classification (GTDB taxonomy): domain Bacteria; phylum Bacteroidota; class Bacteroidia; order Sphingobacteriales; family Sphingobacteriaceae; genus Pedobacter; species Pedobacter helvus. The sequence continues at coordinate 385,664 of NZ_SRMP01000001.1, forward strand.
TTAAAGCCGATACTACCCTACTAAACTCTCTTACAGAGCAGACAAAAAAAAGCAAAGATATATATCAGCCTCTCCTACTCAGACTCTCAAATCCTAACGACAGAGTTAAATTCAATGAGCTACTTCTTTCAAGTAAAGGAATACAAATTTTTGACACCATTAGAGAACAGGTATTCGAACTCTTAAAATGTTTGAAACCCCTTATTGTAACTACTCCCAAAACCGAGTTAGCTAATTTAGTTACCGAACGAATTGGAAAAAGTGAAGAATATGGAGTTTGGGTGTATTATCCATGGATTAACAGATTAGTACATCTTTTGGATGAAGAAGAATTTGTAATAGTTAGAACAAACAGAAATAAACATAAAATTACAGAAGAAGAACAACAAACTCTTTCTACCAAAAAAATTGGAGTAATTGGCTTATCTGTTGGTCAGTCAGTATCATTAACCTTAGCCATGGAGCGTGGTTTTGGTGAGCTTCGCATTGCTGATTTTGATGAACTAGATTTAAGCAACATCAATAGAATTAGAACTGCAGCTTCAAATATAGGCTTGAAGAAAACCGTAATTGTTGCTAGAGAAATTGCCGAGATAGATCCATTTTTAAAGGTAGTTTGTTACGAAGAAGGTATTACCGATGAAAACATTCTCAGCTTTTTAACCGACAACGGTAAATTGGACCTGTTAATCGACGAATGTGATAGTTTCGATATTAAGATCAATGCTAGAAAAATTGCTAGAGGACTGCAAATTCCAGTACTTATGGAAGGAAGCGATCGAGGAACTATAGACATCGAAAGATTTGACCTAGACCCTCAACGCCCAATACTACATGGCATGGTTGAGCACTTAGACATGGACAAGTTTAAAGACTTGAAAACTTTCGATGAGAAAATTCCATACATTACGGCTGTAACTGGTTTTGAGACGCTTTCGCCTAGAATGAAGGCTTCTGCGATAGAACTTATGACTTCTATCTCAACTTGGCCTCAACTTGCCAGTGCTGTTACTTTTGGAGGTGGCGTCAGCGCAGATCTTTCCAGAAAAATTCTACTTAACAGCTTAAAAATATCCGGTAGGTTCTTTTTAGACCTCGACGAAATGATTTGCGACGAACCTGTCCCTCCTGCTGACAAAACAACGGAAGAAAAACAACCCTTAACTACGAAAGATTTAGAGGCATTCATTAAGCAACACAGTCTTTCGGAGGATAATGCAAACTCAAAGGATCTTTCTGAAGCTGAATTAAACGATCTTGTAGAAGCAGTGAAAAAGGCTCCATCTGGTGGCAATAACCAACCTTGGCGACTTCATTATCAAAACAAAAAACTACATCTGTTTTTAGATGAAAGTAGCGCTTTAGCCTATTTAGATCCTCAATTTATATCTTCATATACTTCTGTCGGCTGCGCCATAGAAAATTTGTTATTGGCGGCAGCTGTAAAAAACCTTAAGGTAGATTGGACAATAACTCCACAGTTAGCGCCTACACACTTAGCTGTTTTTCAATTCTTTGAAGGAAATGAAGCTACAGAAGAACAAATTCTGTTAGAAAAACAAATCCCGCTAAGGCACACTAACAGAAAAAGTACGCAACACATAGAAATCGAGGACAAGGATGTTGATTTCCTAAAAAAACTGGTTGCAGAAACTGAAGGTGCACAAATAGAGATAGTAAAAGATCTACAAAAGATTAAGAAATTATCTCAGATAGCTACTGCCACCGACCTATTCCGTATGTTTATTCCCGAAGCACATGAAGATTTCATTACCAAAGAAATGCGTTGGACAATTGAACAGACCAACGAATCGGAAGATGGCATAGGCATACATACTTTAGATCTAAGCAATAATGACCAATTAGGCATACAGCTACTGAGAGATAGGCGAATGATCGATTTCTTGGAGAAAATTAACGGCGGCGGTGCTTTTGCCAGATTACTTACCCAACAGTTTATGACCTCGTCGGCTATCGGATTGATATCAATGCCGAACTCGAAAGTTTCGTCTTGGATAAATGGCGGTATTGCTGCAGAAAAGGTGTGGCTTGGCGCAACGGCATTAGGTTTTCAAATTCATCCGGTGAATGTCCCTTTATTATTTTTCTACAAAAATTCTATAGAGAAAAGTTTAACTTTAACAGAAAAACAGAAACATTATCTAACAGAAGCAGAAAAAGAATTCAACCTTATTTTTGATAAGCCTGAAAACCAAACAGCTATGTTTATGTTTAGGATTTTTAAAGCTAGCGATTCTCCAGAAAGAACTATTAGAAAGTCGAACCACAAAATTTTCTCCATTGGAAGAGCATAATTCCGCCATAAAAAACCTTTATTTTAAAGCATTTAGAGCTGTTGATGACAGGGCTGCTTGTATGAAATTCATTGAAGGCCATACGCATGTTCTTGAAATTTACGGAATTACTCAGATTACCTCTGCAAAGATCGACTGGGTTATCAATCCGGATGTTTACGTTATACAGGTTATGGCCGAAGAAAATGGAAAAGCTTTGGCTGGCGGCCGCATTCATGTAGCAAATGGCATTAACCCTCTTCCAATAGAAACCGCGGTTGGCTTAATGGACGAAAGAATATATGACCTAGTAGCTTCAAATAAGGAAAATGGAATTGGCGAATTTTGCGGTCTATGGAACTCATGGGAAATTGCAGGAATGGGCATAGGGAGTATACATTTAGGTAGAACGTTTATTGCATTGGCCCATCACCTTAAGCTTGGGAAACTTTTGGGTTTATGTGCACCAGCTACATACAGAAATTCATTAAGAGTTGGCTTTAGAGTACTCAGAGAGTTAGGTGTAAATGGAAAATTTTACTATCCTGCAGAAGATTTAACTGCAACAGGATTAATTATTGAGGATTTAGAAAACCTTCCGCACGCAGTAGATGAAGAAAGAGATATTATTAAAAAGTTAACGGACAACTCCTTGAACAAGCTAACCATTAAAACAAATAAAGGAGAAGAAGTAACTTTACACTTTGACTTATTCAATACATGAAAATAAGGGCCTTTTTGCTTTTAATTATATTATTATCTCTTTTCTCGAACATAAGTATAGGTTACGGGCAAACTCTATATTTATATCAAACGGATAATAAAAACTTAAGTATCAATGAGATTATTAATTATCCGAATTCTACGAAGTTAAATAGCAATGTCATTAATTTAGGTCTGGGAGAGAAAAATGTTTGGATAAAAGCTTCAGACCTAAATGATTATCAGCTGAACTCTTTTATAATAGATCAGAGCAGACTGTATAACATCTCGATCTATTATGTTAGAAAACAGAAAATCGAGAAATCGATCAATTTGAGTGAGACTGATATTATCCCCAATCATAATCAAACGGGTAATGTTAACCTTTTCACCATAGATAGCAATTACATCAATAGCGGAACGGATATCTATTTCAATTTACTTTCTAAAGAGATCTTTATAGTTCCAATTAAGTTTGATAAGGTCTCCTCAAATCACGAATACTTGAGCATGAAAGATGTTAACTACGGGCTATATACAGGCTCTATACTCATCATGCTCATTTATCATATTTTCATCTTTTTTAGCGTTCGGGATAAAAATTACATCCTGTATATTTTCTACATTTTCTTTACCTGGCTTACCCAAATCTCCATTATGGGCTATAGCAGTAAATACTTTTGGCATAACGATAGATGGCTTCATGAGAATTCAGTAATGATATTTTCAATGGTGGCCTTAATATTTGGCATTTTTTTCACCACTAGTTTTTTAAAGGTTAAAGAGTTTTTACCAAAGGTTACTTTTATCTATAAAATATTGTTAACAATCTCTTTCACAATACTTACCCTTTCTATTTTCTCTCAAAAAAGTATATTTTTTGCGCTAATGCAGGGCGTTACGTTTATCAGTTGTCTTCTTGCATATTATACTGCCCTTGTCATTTATTTTAAAAAGAAATACTTTCCTGCACGTTTCTATCTTATCGCCTGGTCAATCTTAATTCTAGGCGTTATTCTGTTTCTTTTAAAAGATTATGAGATTGTTCCGTATAATAATTATACCACATATATCCTTCAAATATCAACCATTGTAGAAATAGCGCTACTATCTTTTGCGCTTGCAGATAAGATCAACTATTTCAAAAAAGAAAATGAAGTAGCCCAAGCTCAAGCCCTTAGTGCTTCTTTAGAAAACCAAAAGTTAATTAAAGAACAAAATTTAATACTCGAGAGAAAAGTTAAAGAACGCACCGAAGAGCTTGAAACAGCCAACGACACACTAAACACAACATTAAACAACTTAAAAGACACTCAATCTCAATTAGTTGATGCAGAAAAAATGGCGGCTTTAGGTCAGCTAACCGCTGGTATTGCACATGAGATTAATAACCCAATAAACTTTGTGACGTCTAACGTGAAGCCTTTAAAATTGGATATCGACGATTTAAAGGACATCATTAAAAAATACGAGCAAATTGATTTGGAGAAAGATATCAAACCTCAAATTGCCGAAATCGAAGCTTATAAAAAGCAAATCGATCTGGCTTTCATTAATGAGGAGATTGTTTCATTACTATCTGGAATTAGTGAAGGTGCCAAGCGTACAGCAGAAATTATTAGAAGCCTGAGGAATTTTAGCCGCGTCGATGAAACTGACATGAAAGCCATCGACCTAAATGAAGGCCTTTTATCTACCCTGGTTTTAATTAGAAGCACGCTTCCAGACAATTTAACGGTAATTAAGGATCTTGGCAATTTACCTAAAGTAGAATGTATGCCAGGTAAAATCAATCAAGTTTTCATGAATTTGGTTGCCAACGCTGTACAAGCTATCAAAAGTAAAGAGATACAAGCAGAAGAAGAGTTTTTAACCATCAAGAGCTGGTACGACAATCAACAAGTATTTATTAGCATTAAAGATACAGGTACTGGAATGACCGAAGAGGTGAAACATCGCATTTTTGAACCTTTCTTTACCACTAAAGATATCGGCGAAGGAACTGGATTGGGTTTATCTATCGTTTTCAGTATCATAGAGAAACATAAAGGTCATGTAGAAGTTATTTCTGAGCTTGGAAAAGGAACTGAATTTATTATTATATTGCAGGTAAATACACTATAAAAATTAATTCAAAATGGCTAATCCTACAGTACGCGTCTTATACATAGATGATGAAGAAAACAATCTTCAGGCGTTTAGGGCTGCATTTAGGAGGCAGTACGAAATCTACACCGCCTTATCTGCTGCTGAAGGACTGAAAATAATGCAACATATTGATATTCATGTTGTATTGGCCGATCAGAAAATGCCAAACACTACAGGAGTAGAGTTCTTCAAAAGCATTGTAAAAACCCACCCAGATCCTGTTCGTATTTTACTTACCGGATATACCGATATCGAAGCTTTAGCAGATGCTATTAATCATGGTGATATCTATAGATATGTAGCTAAGCCTTGGAATGATCTAGAGTTGCACAACTCCATGAAAAATGCTTACGACTCGTATGTAGCACGTGCCGATCTTAAAAATAAAATCACAGAATTAGAGAAAACCAACGACGAACTTAACAGATTTATCTACAGTATTTCTCATGAGTTAAGAGCGCCATTGGTGTCGGTAATTGGTATTATCAACCTGGTAAAAATGGAAGGTTTATACAATTCTAGTGGCGAGTACTGGAATTTGATTGAAACTTGTTCTAACAAACTAGATTATTATATTCAAAAGACACTCCAGTATTATAAAAATGCTAAAGATGTTCCAGATCACAATGAAATAAATTTTGATGCACTGGTAAGAGAACTGATAGAGTTACACACTTATTCTGATAAAGAAACTAAGTTTAACGTTAACATTAACCAGGAGGTTAAATTTACGGGAGATGCCTTTAGAATTGAAGTAATTTTAAGTAATCTCATTTCTAACGCAATAAAATATCAAAAAACTAACGAGCTCAATAAAATGGTGAACATCGATATAGATGTAAATGAATTTGAAGCTAAAATAAATATCAACGATAACGGCTTGGGTATTCTTAAAGAACACTTAGAGAAAATTTTTACGCAATTCTTTAAAAGTAAAATACACCATGGTACCGGCTTAGGACTTTTCATTGTAAAAGAGGCGCTAAATAAGATAAATGGTACTATTAACGTTAGTTCTAATATAGAAGATGGTACAACCTTTAAAATAACGATACCAAATGCCAAATAGAACCGGAAAAGTGTTATTGATTGATGATAATGATATTGATTTAAAAATCAATTCTAAGGTAATTAAGTTATCAGATTTCTTTGATGAAATTATTCTCTGCCAATCAGGAGAGGAAGGCATCGAGTATATCAACAAAAATTTAGATCATCCAGAATTATTGCCCGATTTTATTTTATTGGACATACAGATGCCAGAAATGGACGGCTTCGAATTTCTAGAAATTTACAAGCACTTTCCCAAAACGTTTCTAGATCGTTGCAAACTTGCAATATTATCATCTACCCTAGACTTTGGCGACATCAAGAAAGCAGAAGCTAATCCACTGGTAATCAAACTACTTAAAAAACCACTTTATCCTAACGAACTGAAAGAATTGTTAAGTAGAAACTCAAGCTTATTGGGCATATAAGCGGTAACAAAAATAGGATGATACCGCTATAAGTCGCTTTAATCCAAAGATATGTTTACATTTTGAAGAACACATTCCTTGTTGACCATCTGGAATTCTAGCGTGTTCACAAGCCTGCCTTCGGGTGTTTTTATAGTCAGTACATGCTTACCTGGAGTAACTTCCTTCAATATAAACACATTGGTAAGATTTTCAGCTTTTTTTAATTTCTTGCAGTCGTCTACATACGTTGGATTAACCTGCGGCAAGGCCGAAAGTAACCCGCAATCTTTATCATCAACAAAGAAATGTAATTCTAACAGTTCCGTACCCTGATAGTTAATAGCTAATGCATATTGACCAGTATCCTTGCTAAAAATTTCTTCTTCGCAGCCAAAAAGTAAAAGAATCGACAAAACGATTACCGAGAGAGTGGTTAATTTAAATTTCACGTTAGTTTAGTTTGTTCGCTACAAATATGAGGAATATTATAGATAATGCAAATACTCAAAACGAGTAATTTCAAACTGTCTACATTCGATTTTATGCTTATAATGTTTTCAGTTAACTTTTTTGTTAAATGGTTTAACTATAAGCTCAAGGTACAATTCACTCCTTTAAGGGTTAATAAGCAAAACAATTTTCAAAATAATTTTATTAACCTTGTATAAAGTCATCATCGTTTTGTAAGACAAATCAAAATTAATGGATAATTCTCAAAAGATAAATCTACTTTTAGCCAAAATTGAAAACCTATCTATTAGGCAACAAAGCTTTGAGGCAGAAATAGATTCCTTACGAAAAGAAATCGATTCCTTACGTTCTACAGAGGTTCAGATAGGGCAAAGCGAAGTTCCTAAAGCGGTTACTTTTCCACCGCCTAAAAATACACCCGCTGCGCCTATCGCACAGTATAATGCAACACCAAGGCCAATTACAACTCCAGAAAACAGACAACCTAATTTCGCAGACAGGTTTAGCAGTAAAAACATGGCTAAATCTGATTTCGAGAAGTTTATTGGCGAAAATCTCATCAGTAAGATAGGTATACTGATATTGATTATAGGCGTTGGTATTGGTGCTAAATATGCCATTGACAATCAGTTGATCAGTCCACTTACACGAATAATACTTGGCTATTTAGTTGGTGCTGGCTTAATGGCTTTTGCTATTAAACTAAAAGCCAAATACGAAAAATTTTCAGCAGTTTTAATGAGCGGCGCCATCGCAATCATGTATTTTATTACCTACGCAGCCTATGATTTTTATGCACTTATACCTCAGGCACTTGCTTTCGTACTAATGGTTATTTTCACCTCATTTACCGTTGTTGCGGCAATAAGGTACAACAGACAAATTATTGCACATATTGGTTTGGTAGGTGCTTATGCTGTACCATTTTTGTTAAGTGATGGTTCTGGAAAGGTTGGCGTTCTGTTTACTTACATGGCCATTATCAATATTGGCATACTGGTCATCAGCTTTAAAAAGTACTGGAAACCATTATTTTATGCATCGTTCGCTCTCACTTGGATCATATTTTTAAGCTGGCTACTAAACTCTTATACAGATAAAGCGCATTTCTTACTGTCATTGGTCTTCTCGGCTATATTCTTTATCACTTTCTACATAACCAACTTAGCTTACAAAGTAAACAAGAAAGAGATATTCGGTTTTAGTGATGTTACTTTAATACTTTTAAACAGCTTTATCTATTATGGCATAGGTTACTACATTTTATCAGAAAACAAACATGGCGTTGAACTTTTAGGACTGTTTACATTAGCAAATGCTATCATCCATTTCGTGGTAAGCTTAATTATCTATAAGAAAAAGCTGGCCGATAAAAACCTTTTCTATCTTATCTTAGCTATGGTGATCACCTTCATCACCATGGTAGCTCCTGTACAGTTAAACGGCGGATGGGTAACCATTTTCTGGACTGCAGAAGCTGCGATATTATTCTATTTAGGTAGAGTTAAGAAAATAATGATCTACGAAAAATTATCTTTTCCGCTAATTTTTCTAGCTTTTTTCAGTTTATTACAAGACTGGACAACTATTTATGACGTTTACCTAGGATCAGCGGTCATTACACCATTTTTAAATGTAGGTTTCTTAACTGGCGTCACTTTCATTACTGGTTTCGCATGGATGATCAACATTAACAGAAAGGAAACAGAGGCCGCAACTAAGTGGGTTTGGATGAGACAAATTCTAAATTATGCACTACCCTCTATGTTGATTATTGTAGTTTATTTTTCAATGGAGAGAGAGCTTGCCAGGTACTTCAATAATCTTTTCGAAACCAGCAAGATCAACCTTACTCCTAGACAGAAAGATAACTACGCAGATTATCGCTATAACTACAATTACGAGAACCTAAAAAACGTATGGATTTACATCTACACTATGCTTTTTGCATCGATTTTAACCCTCGTAAATATTAAAAAGCTAAGGAGTACTGAACTCGCTGTTGCCAATTTGATCATTAACATTTTGGTTATCCTTTCATTTTTAATAAGCGGATTGTACATACTCAGCGAGCTTCGAGAAACCTACCTTAATCCCGAGAAATTTTTCGTTATAGGATCATTTAACATTGCAATTAGGTACGTAGCATTTATATTCTTTGCATTTTTAATTGTAACACTTTACCAACTACAACACGCTACGTTGCTAAAGATAAAATTGAAAGCGATGCTAGATTATGTGCTGTACATTTCCATACTATGGATAATCAGCAGTGAACTAATCAACATCTTAGAACTTTCGAGAACCCATAATAGTTACAAATTAGGTCTGAGTATTTTATGGGGCGTTTATTCCTTATTCCTTATCGGATTAGGATTGGCTAAAAATAAGAAGCATTTACGTATTGGCGCAATGGTAATTTTCGGACTTACATTAATTAAGCTATTTTTTTACGACATTGCGTATCTAAGTACTATTTCTAAAACCGTTGTTTTCGTATCGCTCGGTGTATTATTATTGATTATTTCTTTCCTTTATAATAAGTACAAACATTTAATTATTGATGAGACTGAAGTTAAAAATTAAGTTGCTGCTGCCCTTGTTAGCTTGCTTTTTGTTAACCAATGCACAGACAAATTCCTATAAATTTAAACGACAAATTACTGGCGTTAATTCTACTTGGCATAGTATTAAATTACCAGATGATATGTATCAGAAAACCAACGCTAACTTTGAAGATTTAAGGATATTTGGGATAAATGGAAAAGATACCATTGAAGTACCTTATCTATTAAAGCAAAGGGCAAACCAAGTAAGTTTAGCAGAAATTCCATTTAAACAGCTTAACCAAAGTACCGTTGGGGAAGTTTATTATTATACTTTCCAAGTAACCGAAGCAAACCCAATCAATCAAATTAGCCTAGACTTTAAACAAGAAAATTTCGATTGGAAGGTTACTTTAGAAGGTAGTAATGACAATCAGAATTGGTTCAGTATTTTAAAAGATTATCGTATTCTAGCTATCAAAAATAACGAAACCAACTACCAATACACTAAGTTAAGCTTTCCAGATTCGAAATACCAGTTTTACAGAATTGCCATTAAAGCCAATACACAACCCACTTTAATTACAACAAAAACCACCAAAACAGATACTGTTAAAGGCATATACGACGAAGTAAAATATCGAACTTATGATCTGAAGAATGATGCAAAAACCAAAGAGACAATAATTGAAGTAGGTTTAAAAAATGCTATTCCTGTATCCTATCTAAAGCTAAATGCACAAAGCGATTTCGATTTCTACAGACCAATTAGAATTGAATACGCTACAGATAGCATTAAAACAGAAAAAGGTATTGAGTATAATTTTGCTACACTTTACGAAGGAACGATCAGTTCTTTAGAAGCGCCAGAATTTAATTTTATCAATACCGTTACAAGTAAACTAAAGATCACCATCAATAACAATGATAACAGACCTTTACGTTTAAGTGGTTTAGTAATTAAAGGTAACAGTTATAATTTGGTTGCTCGTTTTGATGATTTAAAAGCAAATTATGCTTTATACTATGGCAATGAAACTGTTCAAACACCAAATTACGAAATCGAAAAATTTGAAAGTAAGATACCTACCAACTTGAGCAATGTATCTGTAGGCGAAGAGCAAAAAAATCCTTCGTATACAGTTAAAACCGAGAAGCCATTATTTGAAAACAAGATTTGGCTATGGAGCTTAATGGGCGTAATTATCGTTTTACTGGGCTTCTTTTCATTTAGAATGTTGAAGAACTAGCGCCATAGAAAAATCCTAAACTATTGTTTAATTAATCTGGCTACAAACATGCTATCTGCTTTATTATTGTAGCCCTTAATTAACTCCATACGCTCTAATTTTAGTGGAAATTTTTCAAGTAGATAGTTTACCACCTCTTCATTTTCTTGTTTAAAAACAGAACAAGTCATGTAGATTAATGGTTTACCCGGTTTAAGGTATTTCACTACATTTTCGGCAATTGCCTTCTGCAGCTTAACGTAGTTAGCTACCTTGTATTCTTCAAAGAAATACAACATTTCTGGTGTGCGGCCCCAAGTGCCCGCACCAGAACAAGGCGCATCTAGCAAAATTCCATCAAACTCGTAATGATGCAAGATCTGATCGTTGTTCTGCAACAGATCGATTGTTTTCTTCTGAAAATCGTTAATTCCAGCTGCAATGAAACGCTCTTGTAAATTACCTAAACTGGTTTCTCTTACATCACTAGCAAGCAACTTTACTTTTGGTTCTAGACTGTGTATTAGTAACGATTTCCCGCCTGACGCGGCACAGCAATCCCACCAATAATCGTAAGGTTGGGGTTGAAAATAAGCTCCGGTTTTCTGTGACGAAAGATCTTGAACTTGGTATAAACGAGCATCAGTGACAATTTGCTCTAACTTGGTTCCATTGGGCAAAGCCAGAGTGGTATCAGATAGCTCTTGCACTGCAACTCCAGCCTCTTCAATTCTTGCTTTAATCAAAGGTAGGTGCGTTTCTCTCACTCTAATGAACAAATTGGGCTGTACAAAAAGCGACAGTAAAAAAGCCTGTTGATCTATACCCTCTGATAATTGAGCTTCAAAGGGAAAAATAGCTGCAATTTCAAAACTTGGATATTGTTTCTTTACGAAAGCTACTTTTTCTTCGTTAGGCTTAGCAACATGTTCAGCAGCAGTAGGAAAGATATGATCCGTAATTAAACTTAAATCGGTGTTACATAGAAAATCAGCAATTGCCAGACGTTCTAAAGCAGGCAATTCAGCAAGTGCTTTTCCCAATCTAAAATAGCTGTAAATATATCTACTTGCCCACCTCCTATCCGATGAACCCATCTGCTTATTCTGCTTGAAATAAACGACCAAATGGCGATGTAGTGGCAACTTACCATCGTAACTTGCTAAAACTTGCTCAAATGCCCTTATATGATGGTGTACTTTCATAAGCCCCTCTAAATCTCCCCAAAAGGGAGACTTTTATTACTTGATTCTAAATAGTTTATCTATTAATTTTTGCACTACTTTCAACCCTAAGAACTTTTTTCTCCCTTAGGGAGAGATGCCAAAGGCAGAGAGGGCATTTTTAATCCACCTGCACCAACGACGTATTTTTATACTGCAACATCTTTAAATGCTGATTATAAAAACCATATTCCGCATCGTAACCGAAGTCAAAATCGTTATGTAAACCTTTGTAGTTTTCTTTTACTAGAAAATCTAAATAGTTAACCCCATGTTTTGCCATCAACTTACCAAAGTAAAAACCTACGTCGAAACCTTTAAAAGCATATTCTGTAGGTTCAAATTCATATTTAGCACGATAAGTTTTAATAAACTCTATTACAGGTTTGCTCTTGTAATCTACGTAGTACGACGAACTCAATACAGTTTGAAGATTTTGCAATTGATCGATGTTGTAAGTTTGCTTTGCCCAATTAGGGTGACCGAAAACCTGTACAGGATAGCCACTTGTATTTTTCAATCGATGTAATTTAGTTAAACTTGGTGCAACAAAAGCTGCATCATCAGAACACATTACCACGGCATACTTTTTACCTTTCTGCATCTTTGTTTCCAAAACATAGGTTGAAGAAAACTCTTGAACCACAAAGCTAGGGTACTTAGCAGCAAATCGCTTCCTGATTGGAGCAGCAAATGCTTCATCTGAAGATTTTTTGGTATTAATTAACACCACAATCCCCTGATCTGCTTTATATTGTTTAGCGATGTAATCTGCCACTTTAACCCCATGTTGCTCAATGTTATTTACCACCGAAATCAAGTTAGGGTTATTAAAATCGCTAGGTTTAGAAGCTGCCAAAGGTGATACCATTGGCATTTTATTCACTTCCGAGAAAGTAGTCATGTATTTAATCCCAGCAGGAAATATCGGGCCAATCATCAGATTGCTAGCTTTAACAGCTTCTCGTTTACTTAAAGCCGCCAACTGACTATTATCATCCCTACTATCAAATACATTTACCTTAAAGCTTAATCCTTCATTAGCTGCAGAGTCGATACCCAGCATCAAACCCTGATAAAAATCTAAGGCCATATCGGCTTTGCCAATTTGAGCTTTGCTAACAGTTTTTAAGTTAAACTTATTTAGCTGAAAAGGAATAAAAACACTGATGTTGCCCTGTATAAATTTGGCAGCAGGTTTTTGTTCAACAGGTTTAGCCGGGGCTGTCGCCACCGGCTTAGTTATTTTGGGCGAACAACTCGCCAATACAGCAATTAAAGCCAATAAGCCTAAAAGCTTATTCCCACTCAATAGTTGCTGGCGGTTTCGAACTAATGTCATACACAACTCGGTTAATTCCTTTTACTTTATTAATAATTTCATTGGATATTTTAGCGAGTACCGGATAAGGCAAATGGCACCAATCTGCAGTCATACCATCTAACGATTCTACCGCTCTCAAAGCAATTACGTTCTCGTAAGTACGCTCATCACCCATTACACCTACCGAACGCACCGGTAAAAATATCGCTCCAGCTTGCCAAATTTGGTCGTACAAACCAGCATCTTTCAAGTTTTGGATATAAATATGATCTGCTTCCTGTAATATCGCAATCTTTTCTGCAGTAACCTCTCCAATAATTCTAATCCCTAGACCAGGGCCTGGAAAAGGATGCCTACCTAAAATAAACGATTCTAAACCTAAAGTGTTTCCTACTCTACGAACTTCATCCTTAAATAAAGTTTTCAATGGCTCTACTACTTTCAATTTCATGAAATCTGGCAAACCGCCTACATTATGGTGCGATTTAATAGTAGCCGAAGGACCTTTTACCGAAACAGATTCAATCACATCTGGGTAAATAGTACCCTGTGCCAACCATTTTACATCTTGAATTTGGTGTGCTTCATCATCAAATACCTCGATGAATACACGACCAATAATTTTACGTTTTTTCTCTGGATCTTCAACACCAGCCAATTCACTCAAGAAACGATCTTTGGCATCAACACCTTTAATATTTAAGCCGAAATCTTTGTATTGCTCTAAAACACTTTCGTATTCGTTTTTACGTAATAAGCCGTTATCTACGAAAATACAGTGCAAGTTCTTACCAATAGCTTTATGCAATAAAACCGCAGCCACACTACTGTCTACGCCACCAGAAAGGGCTAAAACCACTTTATCGTCGCCTAATTGAGCTTTCAAATCTGCAATGGTGGTTTCTGCAAATGCATCCGAAGTCCAATCTTGGCTACAACCGCAAATACCAACTAAGAAGTTGTTCAACAAAGTTTTACCATCAGTGCTGTGCGTAACTTCTGGGTGGAATTGAATCGCGTAAGTATCCTCTCCTTTTACCTGATAACCAGCTACTCTAACTTCCGAAGTACTTGCGATAATTTCGAAATTGTCTGGCACTTTGGTAATCGAGTCGCCATGGCTCATCCACACTTGCGAATCAACTAAGATGCCTTTAAACAACGGGTTTTCGTTATTCACGAAGCTCAAATTAGCTCTTCCGTACTCTCTAGTTGCTGATGCTTCTACATTTCCCCCGCTTTGTTGTGCAATAAACTGCGCTCCGTAGCAAACCGCCAATAACGGATAAGCCTTAAATAAATTCAAATCAACAAAAGGCGCATCTTCCTGACGCACAGAAAATGGACTTCCCGACAGGATAACTCCCTTTACTGAAGAATCTAAGGCCGGAATGTTGTTAAATGGGTGAATTTCGCAGTACACATTTAGTTCGCGGACACGACGTGCAATAAGCTGTGTAAATTGCGAACCAAAATCGAGGATAATGATTTTTTCTAGCATCCGCAAAAGTAAGAATTTGAGCCGATATTTGGTTACTGTTTAATTGGTTATTTGATTATTTTTTAATGAAGAACAATTTCAGTGCTATTAGCTCTCGAAAGTCCTGCTATCCGCTTTACTTCTGCCGATAAAATCGGGATCCGTGTTCGCTCCTATTAGGTCTATTTCACGAAATATATCGCAAATAACTAACAAACAAAAACTAAAATGCACTAAGGTATTTTAGGTGGTTTAAAACCTATTTACTACTCAAAAGCGTAGTCTTTACACCAAATCTGTTTAAAAAATCTACACCTTCATCGCTTGCCAAACCTTTATAAGCGGCATAAGAATCGCGGTAAAAAACTTCCCTAATCCCTGAAGAAAGAATTAACCTAGCACAAGCAATACAAGGAGATAAAGTAGTGTACAAAGTAGATCCCTCTATTTTAGAACCGTTTTTTACTGCGTACAAAATAGCATTTTCCTCTGCGTGCAACGCCAAAGAGCAACTACCTTTGCTATCCCTTGCGCATCCGGTTTCTGGCCATTCTTCATCACAGTTGTGCGTTCCGGGTGGCGGACCGTTATAACCTATAGAAATGATACGGGTATCTTTAGTTAACACCGCACCTACATGCGCTCTTACACAATGCGAACGACTGGCCAAATCAGATGCCAGGTTCATATAAATTTCGTTAAAGGATTTTTTTGCCATGTAGTAAGAAATGAAAAAGCCCTCCGAAAAAATCGAAGAGCTTTCCAAAATTAATGTTTTTATTGTGTTGGAAAAATAGCTATTTCCGATTTAGCTTTTTGCACCGGCTTTATGTCCTCTTGTTGCGAAGTAAATGATGTATAAATAACCTGGTAACATCGCATATAAAAAGGCATGCTGAAAATCGATATGCAATTTATCTTTCATAAAACCGTAAACCAATGGCCAAATTGCACCGCCAGCAATACCCATAATCATAATTGCAGAACCTGTTTTGGTAAACTTACCTAAACCTTTAATTCCGAGAGGAAAAATAGCTGGCCACATTAATGAGTTAGCCAGGCCTAACAGAGCTACAAACCAAAAAGAAATCACACCAGAAGTAAATACAGATAACATCGTAAACACAATACCTACTGAAGTACATACCATCAGTGCTTTTTGTTGGCTTATAAATTTAGGGATAGTAATCATCCCTATTAAATAGCCAACAAGCATAAAACCTAGTGTAAACGCAGTAGCATTATCTCTAAAAACCTGAGGAACGGTGCCCAACTGTCTGGCATAAGTTCCAATAATGTCGCCGGCCATTACTTCTACGGCTACACAGAAGAAAATAGCTAAAGAACCCAGAAAAAGGTGAGGATAATCGAAAATCGTTAGACGAGAAGTACTTGCACCTTTTACAGAAACTTCTTCTTCTTCCATATTAACTTCTGGAAGCTTTACAAACTTTAGCAATAGAGCAAATACCCCCAAAAATACAGCTAGCGCAATGTACGGTGTATGCAACTGGTTGAGCAACTCATCTAGTATCGTCTGTTTTTCTACCTCAGTAGCGGCGCTCGCCAATTTAGCTTCTGCTTCGTTAGCACCTTTTAAAAGTAATGCTCCTAAAACGATAGGTGCGATAATACCAGCCGTTTTATTACAAAATCCAGCGATAGAAATACGTTGTGCAGCACTATCTATAGGTCCTATAATGCTTAAATACGGATTTACCGCCGTCTGCAACAAAGCCATACCAGAACCTTGTACAAAAATAGCGGCTAAAAACAAGCCATAACTACTTTGCTCGGCTGCTGGAATAAATAACAACGACCCCAAGCCTAAAACAACTACACTTACCACCAAACCGTTATGGAAACCTATTTTCTTTAAAATCCATGAACTCGGGATAGCTAAGAAAAAGTAAGCGATATAAGATGCAAAAGTCACCAAGAAAGCTTGCAGATCTGTTTCTAGATCAAATGCTTTTTTTGCGAATGGAATAAGTGAGCCGTTAGCCCAGGTTACAAAGCCTAAAATAAAGAAGAAGGCACAACAAATTACCATCGGTAGTAATGCCGTCCTCTTTTGAGGTTGAATTGATGTCATAGTTTTAGTTTGGTTTAAAATATCCGACTAACTTAAACAAAACCACTCAAATTTTAAATAATTTTAAAAACCAATAACTACCCAAACGTTGAGAGGGCAAAAAAAATGCCCTTCAATAAATGAAAGGCATTTCTAAGAATATTATCGTATTAATGCCCACCAGAAACCTTCTTGTCAAAAGAAATACCCTGAGCTTTTAAAATTGAGCTTGCTCTTAAAGCATAAAATACCAAATAAGAGAAACACAAAACGCCAACTACATAGCTATATTGGATGCCAGTAAACTCAGATACATAGCCTTGGAAATAGCTGATAAATCCACCACCCATAATCATCATGATCAAGAAGCTACTACCTTGACTGGTATTCTTGCCTAAACCACTAACAGCCAAGGTAAAAATACATGGCCATAATGTACTACAGAATAAACCTACGCTTGTAAATGCGTATACACTCACCATTCCAGAAGTTGACATTCCAGTTATTAATGCTAAGATACCCACCAGCGAAAAAATCAACAACATTCTTGCTGGGTTACCTTTACTCATTACATCGGCAATAATTAACACTAAAATAATTAATGCATATACATAAAAAGGTCCTAAATCGTGCTTTGCAATAGCATTAACTAACAAAAATACACCAAAGGCTAAGTATGGTGCTACAAATCTTAACACTTTCTGCAAGCTAACTTTATCTGTGAAAGCTTCTACAGCGCCAGTCCAACGGCCAATCATCATACTTGCCCAATAAAGTGAAATATAGGGTGCGATATCTTTAGTTGCGAAGCCCAATTTGTGGTTCATGTAGTCTGGTAAATTACTTGCTGTAGATACTTCCACCCCTACGTAAACGAAAATTGCAATCATCCCTAAAACCAGTTGAGGGTATTTTAACGCAGATGTTCTGCCGCCCACTTCTTCAACATCAACTTCTGCCAAAGCAGGTTTATCCGGCAAAGCCGAAAATTTCAGAAAGATAGCAACCGCTAAAAAAGCAGCACCGAGAATTAGATATGGAATTTTAACGCTTTCGATATCAAGTGTTGTGCTTTCACTTGTGGCTGTGCCAAAAATTGCAAAACTTACAATTAACGGTCCAATGGTAGTACCGAAGTTATTGATACCACCAGCCATTGTTAAACGTTGAGAACCCGTTTTTACTGGCCCTAAAGCAATTGCTAATGGATTTGCCACCGTTTGTTGTAGGGAAAAACCTAAAGCTACTGTAAACAATCCTGCCAACATCAATGGAAACGAGCCTAAATTCGCTGCTGGGTAAAATAACAATGTACCAACCGCAGAAATGGTTAAACCTAAAGCTAAACTGTTTTTATAACCAATTTTGTTGATTAAATCGGTTTTCATTAATGCCGAGATACCTATATAGATGATTGAACCTACTGTATAAGCGATATAGAATGCTAAAGATACGAGTTGGCTTTCACTTTGCGATAATTTAAATGCTTCTTTAAAAACTGGGATGAGAATATCATTACTCGCTGCAACAAAGCCCCAAAAAAAGAACACAGTTACCAAAGGTATAAACTGCGCCCAGTTAGTCTTTACATTTTGTTCCATATTTGGTTTTGAAAATTAAGGTTTTAAAAATTTTGATAAACATAATCAATTTTTATGAAACCAATAGTGTACTATTTACACTTTAACTTTACTCTGCATTGAGCTAGCTTTTTACATTTTCCATCGTTAATTACCAATTGTAAAAACTCAATAAAATTTAAGGTTTTAAAGCTGAAAATTGCATATTAGCAGAAATTACGAAAGTAAAACATGTTTGAAGCAATCATTTTGGGTATAGGGGCAGGACTGATTTCATCTTTTTTAACAGGGCCTGTTTTTTTCGCCATGATTAAGACCAGTATTGAGAGAGGCTTTAAGGCAGGCTTTTCTCTTGCTTCTGGAGTAATTGTAAGTGACCTGATCTTAATAACTATTGTTCTTTTTGGTTCACATTTCTTCGAGTACAAGCGAGAATTTGATAAATATGTGGGTACTGTTGGAGGAATTTTTATCGTAGGTGTTGGTTTGTACTATCTTTTATCAAACGTAAAAATCAACTATTCTGAAGGCGATAATATTAAAGTGAGCAAAAGAGGTTACGTACTCAAAGGCTTTCTGATGTGTATCCTCACCCCTTCTACCTTGATGTTTTGGGTAGTGGTAAGTGGCATTATTTCGGTGAAACTAGCAACCTTGCCCGAAAAAATACTCTGTTTCATTATTGCAATGGCTACTCAATTAGCTATTGATGGCTTAAAAACCTATTATGCCAGCAAGCTCCGCTATCGGATTAAAGAAAACGCCTTGAAAAAGCTGAACAAGATTGCCGGCGTGGTGATCATCGGTTTCGCTATTTGGCTCATCATTAAAACCTATCTTCAGTTCTACCAATAAAACAACTCGCTAATCAAGTTGTTAATCCTTAACAATTAAAATGTTATGGAACCTTTTGAAATTAACTTAGCTGGCCAAGTGTTAAACATACAGCCTCGTCTAGACGGTGCTTATGATATTTTCGACGGCAGCGAAAAGATTGGAACTGTTGTTCCTGTTTCCGCTAACGGACAAACTAATTGGACTTCGGAAGAATTGAATGTCGATTATGCGAAGCAGATTGGCGAATTGATTGATGAGTATAAACTTTAGTGTTATAATATGAAAAATTACATATTGTTACCAAGTGAACTTTCAGCCGAATATTCAAAAAACGTATTACCTAGACTAGATGCGAAGATAACGCAACTTAACGAAGACAAAAGGGCCGAAATTCTAAATTATGAAACAGTTGAAGACTTAGTAATAGAAAGATTAAGTGAACTATCTTTTTATAAGCATTTAATTAAATGCATGATATTTGATGACTACGATAATTTCTTCATGAATACAAGCAGCTTTGGTTTGTTAGATGTAATTTATAAAGCAGAAATAGAAGTTGGAAAAACATATTTTACGGCAGACATACATGTGCATTATGTTTTAGACGGCGATAAGATAATTGATTGGAAACTTTTAGAACTTTCAATGATTTCCAGTCCATTTTAAACTCCTCTTTACCTTACCCCTAAAATTAGCCGACTTAACTATTTCTCCATCATCAGTTACCATTACACAACGATAAGCCGGATGTTTTTGAATAAGCGCTAATCCTTTGTCTTTACCCAATACCATTATTGAAGTACTGAAGCCATTTGCTTGTTCTGCACTCGGTCCAATTACGGTAACGCTAATTAGTCCAGTAGCCGGATAGCCTGTAACCGGATTAATGATATGCGCATATCGTTTACCATTAAATTCCACATATTTCTCATAGCTTCCCGATGTTGTCACCGCTTCTCTTTTCAAAGAAATAATGGCCAGGTACTTTTCTTCATCAAACGGATTAGTAATGCCAACGTTCCAAGCTTTTCCGTTAGGTTTTACTCCCCAAGTTGTCATATCTCCAGAAGCATTTACAATACCAGCTTTAATGCCTTTATTTTCCATCAATTCTCGACCTTTATCTGCCGCATACCCCTTCCCTGTAGAACCGAAGCCAATTTTCATTCCGCTTAATTTCAGGAAAATAGTAGAATTAAGACTGTCCAATTCGATATTTTGATAGCCAACTTTTGCTACCGATTTTTTGATTTCATCAGGAGTAGGCATTTGTTTCATCGAACCATCGAATTTCCAAATCCTATCCATTGCAGCATAGCTGATATCGAATGCACCATCTGTGATTTTAGAAAAGTATAATGCTCTTTTAGTAAGCTCAAACACTTCCCGATCTACTTTTACGGATTTAATTCCAGCATTACGATTAACTTCCGAAATTTGTGAACTTTCCTTCCAATCTGAGATCAAATCTTCTATTCGGCTCATCTCGGAGATGACTTCATCAATGTGTTTTTCGGCTTTTGCTGAGTCTGCGGCAACGATAGTAATATCAAAACGGCTACCCATTAAGGTAACTGGTCGTTGGCGTTGTACTTGGGCGAACGAGCTTATATTACCTAATTGTACCAATATGATGGAGCAACATGTTAGTAACAGCTTTCTAGACATTCTAGATATTCATATGGTTTTACCTTTAAACAGATACTTAAATAAATTCAGTATGAGGTAGTGCTAATAACAATCCGCCAGCAACTGACCTTTTTCTTTGTAGAACGAAAGTTCATTACCATTTATTTCTGAGCAGATTTCATTTAGTACTTGTTCTACGTCTTGCTGCATTAGTAAAGAACCACAAATCATTACCACGCCATCATTTTTAAGCAATTTAGCTAATTGTTCAGCATCCTTTCGAATTAAATCCATTACATAACAATGATTTTGCTCACGCGAGAAAGCAATTTGGTAGCTTTTAAGTTTATGATTTTGGATTTGTTGCTCTAAGAAAGCCTTATGTTGCTTGATAATTTCAGTTTCTTTACGGAAACCGATATACAAGTGATGATCACTATTCTTTGTACTTTGCGAAATCATCCCTAAAAATGGTGCAATCCCAGTTCCGTTACCAATCATAGCAACCGACTTGTTTTTAGGTAAATGAAATGAGGCATTGGTTACCATTCTAGCCCGAAAAACATCGCCCACTTTAAGCTTATTCAAATACTCAGATCCCAAACCTGGTTGATGTAGCTTTACCACTAGCTGTACATTTCCTTTGCAACGAGCTACAGAATACAAACGCTCCCGATTATCGTCGGCAGGGTAAATGGCCAACAAATCTCCCGAAGTAAATTTAGTTCTGGCTGGCGTGCGAATAGTGAGCATGAATGTTTGTTCTTGTTCATTAACCTCAGTTCTATCTAACACCATCATTTTTTGCAAGCCTTTTGGCTTTTTCGCATATAAAGCTGGCGTAGTAGCTAGTTCTATTTTTGCTTTTTCGCTCCAAGCCTTCACCCAAGCCACAAATTGTGGAGCCGATTTATCATCTACAGTGTAAAGTCCGGTTAATTGATCTGCCCAACTTTGTGTCGCTAACTTTTGGTCTATCTGTTTGGCAAATTCACAAAAATCGGGATAGGCGTGCGAACCAAAACCTACTACAGCTACGTTTATTTTGTGCTTTTGAGGATATTTATCAATCAACTGCAAAAACTTGTTCCCATTTGAAGGCGGATCGCCCAACCCATAAGTTGAAGCAAACACCAATAAGTGCTTTGCATTTGGATAAACTTCGTATTGATTTAACTGCGCTAAAAAAGACACCTTTCCTTGCGCATTCAATTGCTCGTGAATGGCATTTGCAAAACGAAGCGTGCTTCCGTTTTCTGTACCCACCAATAAGATATATTCGGCATCTTTTCCTTTGTGTTTATTCTTAATTTTGGTTGCCCTTCTCTTTAAAGTAATCGCAAAACCCGAATAGATGAAGAACAAGATGTTTAAACAAGCCATCCCTAAAATAATTGCCCAAATGATATTCGTTCGACCGGTATGTAAATCTAAACTTAGGTTTTCTAGCAGCAGGGTTGCTGGATATTTAACTTCACTTTCTATTTTTCCTGTAAACTGATTAACGATCAATTCTCTGTCGTTCAGTTTTAGATTATAGTACTCTTCTGGGTCTTCGGCAAAAGGGAATTCTATCTTTTTAACGTCCGTCAGTTTTGTGTTTTTAAACAACTCGAAATCAGCAATTTTCTTTTGAGCTTGTTCTTCTTCTGAAGCTACAATTTCTTTATGCTCGGCTTTATGTTCTGGAAAGAGCTGAAACCTCGCCATAGAAAGGTAAGTTCCAGTTAAGGCGATAATTAGAACTGGAATTAAAATAATCCTTCCGGTAATGATGTGATAATACTGAGCAAAATACTCTCTAATTACTTTCGTAAAAAAACGCTGCATTCCTCGCTGACGTTGAATGACCAAAGCCAAACCAGAAATGGCAATTAAAAGGAGTAGGAATGAAATTATCCCAATTATTGCACGACCCGTTTCCTTCAAAAATAAAGAGCGATGAAGAGCTATATTCCAAGTGACGAAAGCACTTTTCTCTACTGGTTTACCTAAAACTTTTGCAGTTGTAGGATCGATGTAAGCATCAATCTCATTGCTTTCTTCATCAAATCCCTTTAAACGAACAAAACCATTATGATCTACATCAATCTCGCTGATTTCGGAGAATTTCTTCTTTAAAACAGGAACGGTTTGAGCTAAGGTAATCTGATCGAAATTAGCAACACGATAGGGCGGCATTTTTTCTTGCACCGCATCTATAGCAAGTATGGCACCGGTAACCGATGCCATAATTAGAAAAAGCGATGAAATTAATGCCAATGCCAAATGGGCATAACGCCAAATGGATAAGGTCATTTTATATATTTACGATTGTACTTTACTAAATCTAACGTATTTGATGTAGCCTTTACCATCGGCTTTACCTGCAAGGCCTTCTGTAGTTAAAGGAATTTCAACATCGGCTACGTGGTACTTTTGAGCTTCAACAGAGCTTTCGAAACGTAGTTTGTAACCTTTGTTAATTACGGCATCATCAATATCTAAATTAATCATGGTCCTATCTCCACCACCAATAGAGGCACCAGTTTTACCATCAATCTTCTTTGTTTTATTGAAGAACTTAAACCACTCTTTAAATCCGTTATACCACTTTTTGTCATCGCCCATCATGTACAAGGTTTTCTCATAATCTCCCTTTGGGTTAATTAATGAAACAACGATATAAGCCTCTTCACCAGTATATGCATTCATTTGCAACATACACTTGTATTTAGAAGTTTGAGCCTGTGCCTGGGCAGCAGCAAAAGTTAATAATAATCCTAGCGCACAAATCTTTAAAAAAGCCTTCATTCAATTATTTTAAAAAGTTAACAGAGATATTTTTTCCCGACAAGAATTTATTTTCAGCAGCCAAGTCGTAAGCAGTTTCATCGAAATCAGTTTTAATTGCTTTATCAGCACCGATAGACACTAAATACTTCAAGATTTCATCATCTTTAGAAATCAAAGCTGCTCTGTGCAATACCGTAACGCCTTCTTTATTTTTAGCGTTCACGTTTACCTTCAAATCATTTAATTTCTTCAACAAACCTAAATCTAACCTAGCAATAGCTACGTGATATAAAGTGCTGCCATCTTTTTGTGGAGCATTAATATCTAATCCTTTAGCAGTTAATAAAGTTAATTTTTCAGCAAATTCATCGCCTTGAGCTTGCGGCGCACCAGGTCCAGCTGGTCTACCTGCAGGCCTGTAACTTTGCACCAAGTAATAAGCCAAATTGTTGCCAGCGGCGTCTTCCACTTTCACGTTAGCACCTTTTCCAATTAAATAAGCAACAACTTCTGGAGAACTAGCACTTACCGCTTGTGTTAAAGCTGATTCACCTTTTTTGTTCACTGCATTTACATTTTTAACTTTTGGCGCCAACAATTCCAATACCGATAAGTTTCTACCCGAAGCGGCATTCATGAAAGCTGTATTACCTTCTTCATTGGCTTTATTTACATCCACTCCTTTTGCTAAGAAATACTTAATAATTTCTTCTTGATTTGGTCTGCGTACAATATTATGTAAAACATTATTACCCTCTTTATTGGTAGCCGATGGATTTAATTTCAAATCTTCTACCAGATATTTATACAACTCTAATGAAGCTGATGACATACGCCCGCCTTGCGAAGCATAAATTAAAGCTAAGCCAGATGGTTTTGCACCTTTAGCTAAAACTGCTTTCAAAAGCTCAATATTACCGCTTCTAGCCGCATAATCGAAAGCACTAGCACCTTCTGCATCAACATCTTTGAAAGACAAACCTTTAGACACCAAGTAATCCGCAAGTTTCAAATCTTTATCAGCAGCAATGCTTAATAACAATAAGTTTGCGCCATTTGCATATCTCTTTTTAGGATCTGAACCTAATTTGAAGAAAGTGTCATATAAAGCAGTATTCGATTGGCCTGTAGAAGCAGCGTAGGCCACTACTGGCGTACCATAACTATCTCCTTTTTCCACATCAGAACCACGTTTCAACAACTCGTTCACTAAATCCAAATTACCTTTGGCAGCAGCCCAGTGTAAATAAGTACGACTGTGGTGCGTTGCTTTAGTAACTGGGTTACCTTCTTGATCTAACAAAAACTTAATGGTTTCTAATGGTGCATCAGCGTTTATAGCCATAGCAGTTGGATCAAAATGTCTCTGATCTGATTCTGCCGGATTATTTCCTTTTGCAATTTCTGCTTTTACAGCATCTACGCTTGGTTTTTGCTTCCAAAAATCTGATTGCAATAATGAGTTTCTATTCTGCGCATTTGCTGAGCCTAGTGCAAATACAAATGAGGCGATAAGTGCTACTTTCTTCATTTCTATTAGATAAGTTTATGAATGTGCTGCGAAATTACTTATTTAGACTAAGTCTACATAATATAAATATCGCTTTTTTTCGCTTTGCGTCATTTTTTTTTATCTATTAAGGCCACTGTATATTAAAAAGTTACTCAATTACCCTTCTAACCATGATTTTATAGATACACAGCCCATTTTTATCAGCTAATTCCAAAAAGTAATCTCCGGTAGACGCCCTATTCCCACTTATGGGATGCACTGTGCATGGTAAATGAAATCTAGAAACTGTGGTGTATTGCTTAAAAACCTCGTATATAAATTTAAATCGAAACATCTATGGAACTCATTAATGATAGCCCGCTCATTTCGAAAATATCATTGATAAGCATCAAAATAGTGATAATTCCAATAACTTCCTAAGCGTATATATTTGCCAAAACAACCGTAATCTACACAGCTTTTACAAGACAACTAAAATATCACGGCATTTTAATAGAAATTTAATTATTTGAAAAATAATGATTTGCATTTTTTTTAATTCATAAATCAAAAAATATTTGATTTGAATGTATAAAGTTGTACTTTTGTGACACTAAAAAACACGGTGGATGTAGCTCAGTTGGTTAGAGTATTGGTTTGTGGTGCCGAGGGTCGTGGGTTCGAGCCCCATCATCCACCCCGAGTTTAAAAGCAGTTCTGAAAAGAGCTGCTTTTTTTGTTTAAATCATATTTCAAATCATTTAATGCTGATGCTTTGCTAGCGATCTAAACTAGATCTAGCCTCTACTCATCAAGCTTCTTTGAACAAATAGTAGTATTTCTAATAAACATCATTCCATATTAGATTCGGGTTTGTCGCATTTGTGCCTATTTTTACTTATCTGTCTGTAATTGTCGTGTTTGTCGTTTGAGGTATGCTATTTCACCGTCGGTCTACCGTCGGTCTACCGTCGGTGCTACGTTAATGAGAAGAGGCATTAATCTCGATGATAAATGGGCTACAGAACTCTAGCGCAAAACCCTAAAGGCAACGAAAAATCAGCTTGGCACAACCTAATACAAACTTTTTTAAAAAAAAGCTTAATAGAGCTAGCATTAGGCAGCTGATTTGCAACTATTGATTATAAAGACTAGTTTAGAGATAATTAACAGCTCAGACATTCTCCTAAAGTTTCTGACTATTTTAAATTAAGAACCATTTTTTTCTATATTAACTATTTTAATAGTAATGATCAGTAAAGTACTTTTCTATAAAATTACACTTGGAAAGTTGCGTTGCGGTATTTTGTGCTTGCCTTTGCTGTTTTTATTTAAATTGACAAATGCCCAAGAAAAAGACACATTAAATACGACTTTATTAAAGGTATTTCAAACTGTAAAAAGCAACTCTCTGTACAGTAAAAAGGTAGATTGGAATAAATTAGAACAAAGCATGTTTAATAAAACTGATGCTCCATTGAGTTTTAGTGAATTTAAAGATAAAGTTAAACTTTTGTTCTCAAGTATTGGCGACAGGCATGCCTCACTATCTATTAAGGGTCAAACGATCAGAGGATTTGAATTACATCAACTAAGACCATCACTGCTAAAGCAACTAAAGACAAGTCCCACTAGTTTACGCACCCAAATGATTGATAGCAATTACGGTTATATACTTATACCAGGTAATTCACTAAAAGATGACGTACGCCCTACTGTTTACAATCATCCTAATGTTTAGTTTAAAGGGTGGTCAAATATTGGAGCTACCTTATAATGTACTCAAGGTTGCAGCCCCTCTGATAGTGTATTTTATATTGATGTTCTTCGTCAGCTTCATGGTCAACTGGAGGGCTAAGCTATCATACGATAAGAACGTCGCAATATCATTCACTGCTACGGGAAACAACTTTGAGCTTGCAATAGCGGTATCTATCGCTGTATTTGGCATACATTCTCCGCAGGCATTTGTGGGTGTGATCGGTCCGCTCGTAGAAGTTCCCGTACTGATTCTTCTAGTTAAGGTTAGTCATTGGTTAAGAGTGAGGCTGTATACATAATGATTTTAAGTTTTTATATACTGTAGTCAGGGCTGATCTTACGTACTGGCGACTATAATTACTTTTGTTCAGTGGATACAGTTCGTTTAAACTCTCATCATAGCTTATGAAGTTTAGCTTTAAGGAGATTTATGAAGAGGTAAGTATTCGCCAATCTATCATAATTATAGGGTTCAAGAAACAAAATATTATATTTTTGACATAGTTAATAGGATTTTTGCAAGTTCTTAGACAGATACTTCATGCTTTCCTAACAGGTAGGTGTTGATAGCAACTGCGCTTGTTCTTTATAACCTATAGCTGATCAGCGAGTGACTGTATGCGAATGAATTCGAGCTCGCTTTTCCATTCTAAATTTTCCATGCGATAAATCACCCTGGTAATTATTGATCTACCATCATTGCCGTCTCCAAATCCAACGATTTGAACTAGGGAGCCAGGTTTAAGTGGTGTGTGATGCGGCAGGAAAATCTTTCCCTCTACAATATACGGATTGTCAGGGAGAAGTTGTGCAATTGCACGCAAAGATCTGTTTGGGAGACCTATTCCGTGTATACCCAAGTAGAAACATACGCCTGGAGTGCCCAAAGTAATCGTTCGTAAGATCTGCCCTTTTAGAATTGGCGTACCCGCATGCAGGCGATCATTTTCTCCGCATTCAATCACGAAACCGTTACGCTCTGCAAGCAAACATAACAGTTCCCATTCGTTCGCAGTCTCAAGTGGCGCGTGATCAAGTATCACCTCGGTCTGTTCAACGGCAGGGTGAAGCCCGTGTGAACTGATGATCCTCTCCATCAGGTGGCTATCGGATAAGGGGCTGGCCATATGCCGCACTTCGTCCTGGGCTATCCTTGAAGCACGATGCTTGCAAATTATCCTGAGACATGCATTTTGTCCTTCACAGAACTCCCATCGAAGTGAGATTACGGATCCTGAGAAAAACTTTACGAGTTCATTCGGGCCGATATTGCCCATCAGTTCAATGTCGGCACCTGTCTTAAAGAACTTGCCGTGTAGTGAGGCCGGGCCGTAGTCTGGTTCTTCATAATTAAGCATGATTTCTGCCGTGGAAATCTCATTGAAGGCTTTGGATATTTCCACACGGACCAATGGGTAATGAGGGAGGTGGTCAGTGCCGGATATCCTTAGAATAAACGGGCGATTATCGGCCAAATCGGCCGAAGGTTTATAATCCATATGTTATCTTTGCTATGTAGAGAATGAGGTGAGCCAAGTTACCCTAAATAGTTCAGACCCGCTAATGATTTATTTTGCTTTAGTTAAAACTTTTTACAGCTATAATTGTTGATGAGATAGTTTTCCTCTTATGTCTGGAGTCGCCTTTATTCCCGATCTCGATTACTTAATATAGGCTTATCCAGTTTCAATGAAAAATATCCTGCTTTTTGATAGTGATCCCATTTTCAGGAGTAACATCGCCAGTTCCATTGGGGCAGATAGCCAATGGACCATTCTGGGTGACGGTGTGGATGTTTTGGATTTGGACGGCTACCTTAGCGGTCAGTCGGTTGATGTCCTTTTTATCGGCCTTGAGCTGCCATGGACGGTGCGAGTTGAATTGGTGGACCGGACCAGATCTATCTCGCCTGCGACACGTATAGTCTGGCTAGTGCGTGTCCATGGGGACGGCAGCTTCGCCGTCCCCCGGTTTGTCGATGGTATCGATGCCTATCTTTTAAGGGATGTTAAGCCCGTTGAGCTCCTGTTTTGCCTTCATCTGCTCAGCGATGGAGGCAGATACTTGTCCAATGAGCTTTATCTGTTGATTATGGCGGACAAGTTACGACACAGCCCTTTCCCGCAAACCTTCTCCACCCAGCACACCGCATTTTCACAGCATGAGGTGCAACTGCTTCAGTTGGTCGCCAGGGGCATGAGCGAGGTGGGGATTGGGCGGCAGCTCTCGATGTCTCTGCCTGCTGTGAAGCGCCATTTCGAGCTCCTTTTCGCTAGGACAGGGACTGTAAACTACGCTTCACTGATACGGTTTGCATTGCAAAATGGGATCGTTTCCTAGTATTTACCGTTGCGGAGAAGACTTATATACAAAATAATTTTACCCTATATCATACGCTGTACCAATGAAAATTATAAGAAAGGATTTACTGCTTAAATCGCGCTACAACTGGCACCGTGACCAATCTTCACTGCCTTCTGCCACCGTTTTCGGAGACCATTTTGTTTTCGGGCGGCACGACGGCCTTCAGGTACTGTGCATGATAAACAAGCTAATGGACCAAAAAGGTGCGCTTTACTACCTTCCATTGAAGATGGAGGAGATGTTGATCTTTCTTCCCGAAAAGCAGCTTACCCACATTCAGGTGAGATTATGGCTGGTACGCAACTGGGATAAGAGGATGATAATCAGATGAACTTGGACATTTGTCCACTGCCAGATGCCTATCTCCCTATAAGACGACTTAAGCGATCCAGAAATATTCTTAAATTTTAATCCCTCTTTAGTGGAATGGAAAACTATACCCTGATATAGTATTTTCATTGGTATCTTCCGTCCGATGGCCTTCACTGGAACCGGCTTGCGCAGGAAGCGCCAAGGTTAAAAGCCATGGGCATTGACAGCGTTTGGCTCCCACCGGCCTATAAGGGCATGTCGGGCAGCAGCTCAACCGGCTATGATTCATATGATCTCTACGACCTTGGGGAGTTCGACCAAAAGGGCGGCGTCGCTACAAAATATGGGACCAGGGAACAGTTGCTGGAAGCCGTCGAAAGTGCCAAAAATAATGGGCTGCGTATCTATATGGATATCACCGTCAACCATCTGGGCGGGGGCGAACAGACCGAGCGTATTTGCGTCCGCAAGGTCGCTCCATTTGAAAGAAATAGTTTTATTTCAGATGAGTTTTTGATCAATGCCTTTACGAAATTCTCCTATCCCGCCAGGAAAGGCAAGTATTCACTCTTCGAATGGAACTTCCAGTGTTTCAGCGGGGTCGACTTCGATGAGCTATCCAGACAGGCCGGGGCGATCTACCGCATACAGAACCAATATGGACAGGACTGGGACGATGTTCCTGGAACCGAGTTTGGCAACTATGATTATCTTATGCTCAGCAATATAGATTTCCGCAACCCAGAGGTTAGGGCTGAGCTCAACCGCTGGGGAGAGTGGCTCCAACGGACAGTAGGCTTTGACGGCGTCCGCCTAGACGCCGTCAAGCATATACCGGCTGCATTTTTCAATGAGTGGCTGGACGGCTTGCAAGCTGGGCAAGCTGAGCTTTTTGC
Source organism: Pedobacter helvus (assembly GCF_005925325.1). Classification (GTDB taxonomy): domain Bacteria; phylum Bacteroidota; class Bacteroidia; order Sphingobacteriales; family Sphingobacteriaceae; genus Pedobacter; species Pedobacter helvus. The sequence goes on from NZ_SRMP01000001.1 coordinate 416,261, forward strand.
AGTGGGCGAATATTGGGCACCACAAGACCTGCCATCGATGCTGGCCTATCTGGAACGGACAGGCGGTCGGATGTCTCTCTTTGATGCATGCATGCAGGAGAATTTCGCCAAGGCTTCCAACGATGGCAATTGCTTCGACCTGACCCGCATCTTTGAGGGAACACTTGTTGCCTGTCGTCCTGAGCTTGCCGTAACCTTGGTGGAGAACCATGATACCCAGCCACTCCAGGCGCTAGAACGACCAGTGGCCCATTGGTTTCGGCCTTTGGCCTATGCTTTGATCCTGCTCAGGTCACAAGGTTATCCCTGTGTATTCTATCCAGATATCTATGGTGCAGTATATACCGACATTGGCGGGGATGGCCAGTTTTATGACATAGAACTATCCCCTGTAGATCAGTTGGAGGCGATGCTGCGCTTAAGGAAGTGCTGCGCATATGGGCTGCAGAAAGACTATTTTGACCATCCGAACTGCATTGGCTGGGTCAGGCAGGGAGTTCCCGGATGGGGGGAGAGTGGAATGGCGGTAATCATGTCAAATGGCGACATGTGCCGAAAGCGGATGGAGATGGGCATTGCATTCGCCGGGCTTCTGTTTTCCGATGCGCTTGGGGGAAGCACAACGAGAGTATTGGTCGATGCTAATGGTTGGGCGGAGTTTATTTGCCCAGCGAAGGGCGTGGCGGCTTGGACTATACATAAGGATAGATAAAGGACTGAGCCCAACTGTAGCGGCAAAAAAAAAGCATCTGCCACCGGCAGATGCTCACAATTATAAGAAGGAAATACTTAATCTATCTTAACATTTACTGCGTTTAGGCCTTTTTTGCCCTGTTCCACATCATAGCTAACCGTATCGTGCTCACGAATTTCGTCGATAAGGCCAGAGATGTGCACAAAAATTTCGTTGTCACCGTTTGATGGGGTGATAAATCCGAAACCTTTGGTTTCATTGAAAAACTTTACTGTTCCTTGCATTATATTATTTTTAATAAGATGCAAATATAATATAATTTATTGAAATTCAGTGGTTTTTTATTATTTATTTAAATTATAAATTTAGTTTTGTCAAATTGCAATGGAATGATTTGATAGTATAGTTCTTCTGTGCGTGTTTCAGCAGTCAAGGATATCGTCATAGTGTCGGATCAGTTAACATGGGCAAGCGTTGGATCAACTGATCATGCCTCAATTACATTAGAATTCCATCTCTGGGCTGCCGCCTGCTTGGTAGCACGACATCGCCCAGCATTTCCTTCAGATCAATTTCTATAATCTTACTTAGGGCGATTACGGGAATATCATTTTCACGATTTGCAAATGGATCCTGTATTTCAATGGCAATTTGCTCAATTGCCAAAAATATAAAGATTACGGCAATCGATACAGGTACGGTCAGCAAAGCAAGTTCAGCCATTCCGAAAGGGACCATTAGCGCAAATAGGTGAACCAGGATGCTTGTAAAGTAGCTGTAGGGTAATGGGAATGGTGTATTTTTGATGCGCTCTGACGCGCCAAAGCTAGCCGTCAGATGGGAAATCATATCCGACAGCCTTAGCATCTCGAAGTTGGTCAGCTGTCCATCCTTCTCCAACAGTTTAACTGCATATAGATTATGTAAGAGCAACAGGTTGGGCAGGTTCTGCTTACCTATCAACTGGCGGTGCTCGTCTTCAGCCAAAAAAGGCTTAATGATATCTGTATACCGTTGTTGCCTAAGGCTATACCCCATAGCATATACAATTGCAATCTGCCTATAGATGACGCTTTCCAGGTGCTTCCTGGGAAGGCCCGATTGATGGGTAAAAGCGATAAGCTGTCCAGCAAAGCTACGAGAAGTGTTTACCACGTCGCCCCATATCTTTCTTGCTTCCCACCATCTGTCATAGGCGGAACTTATTCTAAAGCCCATCAGGATAGACAGTACGATACCGATCATCGAGATCACGCCACTTAGCGATAGATCAATTGCCAAATAGTCCAGGGCAAAATTCACGACAACGACAAATAGGCTGTGGAGCAGCAGGCCTGCCCACATACGGTACAAGATCCTCGCGGCCCTAATGTTAACTCCAATTACCATAGGGCATATTCAAAGTCATAGCGCATTTTTCAACCATTTTTCTTTTTTTTAGGAGGGTCAAGGTCAGCCGATTTAGATAGCTTACTAGTCTGATAGTCGGACTTACTTGTTTTAGGTTTGTCCGAGGGCGATTTCTTTGTGTTTTTGGTGTTCTTGTCTTTACTCATGATATTGTTGGATTAAGTCTGATTTTTAATAGTTCTTGCGTAGCTTGATCACTCGGAGCCAATGCATGGTCTTCATTACTGGATATACGGGATCTACTTCAAACCATCTTTTGCCAAAGTTGGCGCTGTTGGGATGGCGATGGTGATTATTCTGAAAAAGTTCGCCAAGCATTAATATGTCAAAGGGTGTAGTGTTTTTCGACTGGTCCTGGTTGTCGTAATTTTGATAGCCATATTTATGTCCGCACCAGTTGACGATCGCCCCGTGCAATGGTCCCATAAGAAAATGGATGGGCAGCAATAGGAAAAGCCACCAATGGGGCGCAAAGAAAAAATAGAATAAGGTATACATAGCCCCGAATAAAAGGCGGGACAAAATTGAAGAACCTATCCTGTCAAGTAATGGCCATTCTGGATAGTAGCCCGCAAAACTTGTCTCGGGGTTTTGTTTACGGTTGAGATGCTCGCGAAAGGTAATCGCCGTAGCCTTCATCAGCTGAAACACGTCGGTAAAAAAATGTGGGGAATGAGGATCTTTTTCGGTGTCGCTATAGGCATGGTGGGCTCGGTGCATTATGGCATAGGCCCGCGGGCTAAGGAACGAGGAACCTTGGAATACATAGGCCATTAAATAGAAAGTCCGTTCCCAGAATGGACTGGTGGTAAACATACGATGGGATGCATATCGGTGCTGGAAAAATGTCTGAAAAAAAAGTGACAGGAACCAATGCCCCACAAAGAAAAAAATAATGATCATGTTGTCTGATAAGTTAAATGGCAAGACCGCTTTAGTCAGTTCTTGCAAAAAGGTTAAAGGTAATTTTAAAAAGATTAGCTAGGATGGGGCTAGATATTCTAACTGTAGATAATAGTTGCCTAACAGCACTTGTAAATCATCAGTAACGGAGTGGTGATGAAATTTGAAAGGCTATTGAACAATGCGGTCGCTTTTATGAGGCCATGACCGCTTTTTCCTTAATTATTTTGGTGAAATTGCAAGGTACGGTTAATTAAATGAAAAGCACACATATATTTCGATCTATTTTATATCCCACTAGGTAATAGTGCAAATGGAAATTTATTAGGGAAAAGGCCTTAAATCGCTTGGACATTTTTGGGAACGGATATCTCTCCAATTAGCAGATCGGCATAATCGGACGTACGGTTTAAAATAGACATACTTGCAGGTACAACTAACACGATATACATGATAAAATAAAAACAGGGGAAGTTTATGCGAACGTAACGGACAGATTGGTTCGGAATGCTCTACATCTCCCTATGACTAAAATCTTATGACGGCAAGCCTTATAACCCTTTTTAAAATTCTTATTGATCGTTAAAGGTGGAAAATTAATATTTCTGTTCACAATATTCCAGCTATAAATAAGAGTCTTAGTATTGGAACATCTAGCATTCAATAAGCTTTTGCATTGATCATAATGTTTTACCCGGCATTAGCTCAACCAAACTGTCTTGTTATTGTGTAAAGGCGGTAAGCATATCGCTGCTGCTCAATTGTATTATTGTCCAAAGGATAAGAAGCTATCTGGTCGACTCATTGGTAGTGGAAATGAAAGCCCCGATATTTGTGGATGATGCTAACACATATATATTGACCAGAAATAAAAAAGGATATTTCCTAATTAGTCGGAGGTTATTTAAGTGGGATTGTAATAGCTAAATTATTAGTTTTTTTTTCCAACGTTCATTTTCGGCCTGCCTTTAGATTTACATTTTGTCATACAGCGTATTCAGAATTAGAACCTATGCCGAGAATCTCTCTAAAAATGTGTAATTTGATGTAAAGGGAAAACTGACCAGGGCGCATTAATCGGCCTGCAAGTGATATAAAGAGGACCTAAGTTTTGATTGAATCCCTGTTCAGTTGTTTAAACAAGCGTGAAGAACGCAAGAGCAAGATGTCTGTACTGAATGCGATGAGAAATAAGCTTATCCACAGAATATTTACTTGCGTCAAACAGAATAAGAAATATCAGCAAAATTATCAGCCTCAGGTTATCAGCTGTGGCGGCGTCTGATTTTAATTGTCAACGACCTAGTGCCAAACACAAATTGGAGATCTTGGCTCATTATTAAGGCTTTGGCAGGGAGTTGGACACCGTTATTAGGAGAAGTAATTATTGGAATGGTAGAATAGAAAATTTATTACAGGCATTGTTTGCCCTGCCGGCGGCATGTTTATATATTTACAACTTTAAAAAGTTGTACATATATAAACAGATACAAAAGAAATTATAAAAATTAATTGTTTTGGTTATAGAAATCGGAACGTCCACCCACTCGCCCAGACCAGTTCCCGCTTTTTGCATCTACGAAGTTTATTTTCTAAGGTTTGCTTATTAGATTTAGCTACCGAGCGGTACGTGATGTTTGTAATAGTCAGATGCTACTACTAATATTATAGATGCGGAAATGAGCATCAGTAGCCTGAATAATTAATCGCTTATTTAGGTAAATATGTTTGACCGGTAACTCTACAACGGGAATTTTTCAATATCTTTCTGGTTCTAAGGTGAGGTATAATCAAGTCACATTTGACTAAATTATAAATAAGTTAAACAAAATATCTAATTATATGTTCCAGTATTGACCTGTCAGTCTCAAAGCACCAGCTTTCTATTAAAGGACGGCTATCAAGCCGAAAATTCATGATAACAATAGGTGCATCGTAACAATGCTTCGACAAAGTCAACAACCAATGTTTTTGGTAAACGTTTACTGGTTTCTGGGAAACCATATTTTTCTTAAGACCGTGGACGGGAAGTGTTTACATTTATTCACTATCCCCTAAAAAATTATAATTGACTTTTCAAAGTTTAGGCCAGTGGCTTAATAACTTTTAATACAAAGTTGCAGTTCGCCACATAGGTGAATTTACAATACATTACTATTGTAATTTTTTAGTTTAATAAAAAGTTAAGATATAGCTCGCCGACGGAATTCGTGTTCCATCAGGTATACAAGGCTATGGTTTAAAGCTATTGCCAAGATGTTTCCTTGAGCAAACGTCAAGATGATAATTATCTTAAGCAGACACCCTTAACTAAAAACAGCTCGTTGTTGCTCCCAAACAACTCAAGATATAATGACAAAGCGAATATTGGTAATTGAAGATGACCCAGATATTTTATATATAATAGATGACTTGTTGACCGATGAAGGTTTCTTTGTCCTAAAAAGCCAAAATGGAATGACTGCTGCGGAAATCCAGCTTTTAAGACCCGACCTGATCCTTTTGGACATCCGGATTTTTGGCTATGAAAAAACTGGGGCCGACATATGCAGGGAAATTAGGTTGAACCGGGGCACAAAAAGTATTCCTGTTATTCTACTTTCCGCGGAAAGGGAACTTGAGAAAATCGCCATTGACTGTAATGCTACTGGACATATATCCAAACCTTTTGATCTTACGCAACTTTTGCAAAAGATAAAAGAATTACTGACTTATCCAGCATCCGTATGATAAATATTTTGGTATAGAACGCATGTGATATGTAAAAAATAGATCGATTTAAATCTTGTTAATTCGATTAGTTATAGATAAGTTCATATAACTACTTACAACAAGTAACTTTAGGATTTCAACGAGACAAATCGTGTTGGCGTTAATTAAGCCCCAAATGGCGACGCCGAAGTTTTTGTACAATTTAAAATCTTATCGATCAAATTCACTAAATTGATCCGGGAAGTTACAATGTCGGACAACAAGAAAGACCTGAGGAAAATTGGCTTCCAGATAGCTTAAGATTTTCCTTATTATACTTGGGCATCCGCAAATTGTGGATGCTTTTTTTGATACTTATTCACTGAGAATTTTTGTTTATCCGAACTTTTCATCAAAGCTATTACATCATTAAAACAAAGCGACGGCAATCCGAAGATACCGCCGCCTGACTAAATTAACACCCTCATCGAACGTCGATAAAAAGATGTCAAGCTTTTACAGTTTTAATTGGCCGATTAACACAACCTTAATATCTGCTATGTCTTCGGAGTTTCGTCTCCGATATCCATGCATACTTCTGCACAGTGCTTATGTTATATGCTTGGCATTTTTGATACACTTTCAATGGCGCATTCATCGTCAGAATAATATTTTTTTTTTTTGCAGAATGGCGAGATCTTTTTTTGCTAGTTCTTATCAAAAGATAGTCCCCCTTTAAGGATTGGTCTCCACCGAAAAGATAGAAATAGCGTATTGATTCTATTAATAGCCCATCCCCCTGCCACGGTTATTTTGTTTGTTATTTTTTGTTTCCTTTAGCTTACGGTAAAATTCCCTTCCTTCGAGAACATTGGTATGCTCGCGTACAGCCGTTACAATGCTGCCCTTCACATCCTGCCACTTTAGCTTCGGATCCATTAATTTAACTGGAACATTGAAGTCGATATCGTTATGGTACATGAGGGATGATTTGGCAATATTTGGGTCTGCATTCGGATACTTCTGGCAGTAGAACCCAAGGATTTCTTCGAGGGATATCTCTTTTAAGAGGTAGTGTATATCGATGAAATCCTTGATCCGCTGTCCGCTGTTCACAATTGCATTAATCTTCATCGCCGATATATCCTGATTGGACATCATCCTAATTCCATCTTTGTTTTCGATAGGTCTGATGGATGGATATTTATGGGAGATAAAATCAAAATCCACTTCGCCGATACTGCCGCTGGCGTAATTTTCCCTGTAGTGTCTAACATTCGCACCGTAATTGTTGCATAGATGATCGGCGAGTTTATTACCATCAAAATCCGAGGAGCTGAAAAGGTCAATATCTATGGAATCCCTATGTCCGATCCTCAGCGATAGCGCCGTACCTCCAACTAGGTAGAAAGAATTGAGTTGATGATCTTTCATCAGCTGGCGGATCAGATCCAGTGTCCCCGGTTTAACTGTTTCTTTGTGTAACATCTGAGTTTTTCCTTGCTCAACTGAAAATATTCGCAAACGGCTTCCATGGTCATGTCCGAAAGGTAGGTGATATCATTTTTAAGGGAATGGATTACATTTTCCCTTCCGTAAAACCTGATCATTTCCTCCCAGTCTTTTGGGCTGCCCTTATCGAGCACCCTTTCGATAATTGTCCTGTAACTTCTGTTCCAGTCCAGTTTGTCGAAATCAAAATCCCAGAACAGCACCTTGGGAAGATCGGGTCGCCTGACCTTTTGTATCAGTGGCTGTCTTTCGATCCTGATTTCGTCGTTTTCGAATGGAACCTTCTTTTTGGAAAGATAGTTGTTCAAAGTATGATAGTTATAGGCAGGGTAGCTGTCGCAAAATCCCTTCAGACTTGAAAATACGTCAATGTCTGTAGCAGAAAATCTTTTCCATTGCACAACGACTACTCTTTTGTTCAATTTCTTTGACATCATGCAAATCTAACCAAAATGGGAATTAATGCCTAATATTTTTAAATATTTGTCAGTTAATAGTTGATTAAACTAGTTATATGATTGTTGTAATTAGGTATTAGCTAATTTTTTCTTCAAGACCGCCATATCTTCGCTAAGTTTCATATCTAATACCTTTGCATAGTGCTGTGTAGTCCTGATATTGGTATGCCCGAGCATCTTTGATACGCTTTCGATCGGAACACCGTTCAATAGCGTCACGGTAGTTGCAAAAGTGTGTCGGGCGATATGTGAGGTCAGTTTCTTTTTGATACCACATAGGTCGGCTATATCCTTTAGATATTCGTTCATCTTCTGGTTGCTTGGAACAGGGAATACGGTTCCAAGATTGCCGCAGATAGGATGGCATTCGTATTTATTGATCAGCTCAACCGCATTCGGAAGTAACGGTATGGAAGCCCTGACGTTGGTCTTCTGACGGTTCTTGATGATCCAAAGCTCGCCGTCAATACCCTTTTGTATATCGCTTATCCTCAGCTTCTTTACATCGGCATAGGCAAGCCCAGTAAAGCAGCAGAAAAGGAAAACGTCCCTGATGATATCCAACCTTGCAGAAACAAACCGCTTCTGTAGTATGATCTGGATTTCGTCCTGTGACAGAAAATTCCTGTCTACAGTTTTCGTACGCCCTTTGTAGAAAGCAATCGGGTTACTTTCCGCAGTTCCGTTTTCGCAGCAAATATTGATAATCTTGCCAAGGTTCTTGATCATCTTTACGGTATAGTTGTTGGCACATGATCGTGACCTTAGGTAGTAATCAAAGTTGTTGAAGAATGAAATATCCACTTTTGCGACCTCGACATCATCAGCCCCATAATGTTTATTAATAAAAGTCTGCAAGTGATTGTAGAGTACTTTATATCTGTTCAGCGTTCCCCTCACGTAATCTTTGCCAATTAGCACCTCCATTTTTTCGTTGTGTTCAGAAACGGCATCCAATAGCATGGATGATTTTGCAACCTTACCAACCAATACATCCCGAATGGATTGTGCAGTGATTTCCATACCTGACTGCACTAGTTTGGCGTGGGCATCGTACACCTTATTCTGTAATTGGTCTAGGCTGGTGTTGAACAACCGATATTTTTCCTTGGTGCCGGTTGCCCTTCCCGATTTGGAATGCCAGCGGTCGGGCTCACAAGATCGGCCAGTGGCAAGTTCCACACGTTTCCCGTGTACCGTGATGCGCATGTAGATATGGGCTTCGCCCTCTGAATAGTTCTTTTGTCTTTTCATAAAGAAAAGCAGGCTAAAATTAGTTTTCATAATCTAACGATTAAAGGTTAACAACCCTAGGCCGATTTTCGGACTAGAGCTGTATCGCAGATAAAAATCAGCAGATATCAACGATACAAATTTAGCATTGGCAACTAAAGGATACAAGATGTTTAGTCCGTAACAACCTGTACATTAAATGGATACAGTTTATTCGGTGAGTCGTACAGACTTTCAGTATGACTCACCGAATTACGCACCTTTTTTTTGGGAATTGGTGTGAGTTTTGGTAAAGTCCTAAAAGCAAAAACCCTGCTAATCGTGCGATTGCAGGGTTTTATACGTTTTGTTAGTCATTTCTGTGATCCCGCTGGGATTCGAACCCAGGACCACTACATTAAAAGTGTAATGCTCTACCAGCTGAGCTACGGAATCTTCCTTCGTTCTAAGGAGGTGCAAATATAGGAATTTCAATTAATCATTCAAATTTTTATGCAAAAAAAATTAAGTTTATTTTAACATCAGCTTAATACTTTTCGTTAAACAGTTGATTTTAATTCTTTTAGTAAAACACAGTATCAAGCTAAATTTCTTACTTATTTTTTAAATCTTACGCTGCTTTTATCAAACATTAGTCCGTATGTGCTTTTAACCATTTCGGATATTCTTTCTCTAATAAGTTTTGGGCAAAAGTACCATACCAAGCATAACCATATCTCCGCTCCTGGCTCACGTCTTCTATCCTATCTTTGATAGAATTGTCACGATCACCAAAAATAGGTTTGTTAGTTTCTAAATCATAAAAACGTGCCCAAGTTACCGCCTCCGGAGCTGCTACCAAACCTTTATCCTTTTCTGCAATTTTATCGTATTTCAGCCCAACTATTTTGGTGCTCTCGAACCATGCTACAGCAGTTTTGATGGCAGTTTTAACTTCGGCAGATGGATTTTTAAGTTTCATCAAGAACCTAATTACACCCACCGACTCGCCAGTACTTAAAGACGCAGGCTCAAACGCCCTTGCTTTTGCCGGTGTGAGTTTATTTTCGTCGTATTGTGCTGCCCAAATTGTTTTCTTTCCATTTTGGGTTACCTGTGTTTTTAAGATACAATCTATACCACGTTTCATGGCGTCTTCTGCTTTAGGAATATATTTAGCATCTACAACGTCGAAACCATTTGCTTTGTAAGCGATGTTCAACATGATAGTCAATGCGTTGATCATTGCATTATCGTTGTAGGTTATTTCTGCTCTATAGCTACTCTTATCGGGATAATATTGAGGCCATCCGCCATTAGCGTACTGCGCCTTTAATAAATAATCAATTCCTTTTTCTGCCGCCTCTAAATAAGCCTCATTGCCAGTATTCTTATAAGCAAGCACCAATGCATTAATCTCTCTAGACGTAGCTGCATTATCGATGGTGGCATGCATATAGGACGTAGCTTTGATTTTCTCACGCAGCTCTTCAGTTAAAGGCAATTCGTATTTCACTACGCTTTTATCATGCAGCTGCTTAGGCCAAGCACCATTGCTCAATTGATACACCAACATTTTTTCTGCAATGCTATCAGTTTTAACCTCAGATTTAGCTACGTTTTGAGCTGTAGCACAGCTGGTTAAAGTGATACAAGCGATAATGATATGGATGATATTTTTCATTTTTTTCGTTCTGCCACAGATGCACAGATACTATTTTCATTTAAAAGAGATTAATTTATCTGTGCATTTGGGGATAAATTTCTATTTCTTAACTACTGCTTGTTTCGCTAACCAATTCACCAACTCTTGTCCTGCTTCATAGTTTTTATAGTTAGCTGGGAGTTTTCTACCATCAACATACTCGTTATACAACCAAGGATCGCCAATTACAAAAACGGTTCCTTTTCCGAATTTAGTTACCGACATTACATCGTCGCCATCTTTATCTTTTAAGATAGATTTTGCAGCACCAGACAGCTTTAAGCTACTGTATTCTTTTATGAATAAATCTTTTGGTTTGAAGATTTGGTTACCCGTAGGAACTACCACTTTTGCAGTTTCAAAATTGGTTGCTACAGGAACTGTTCCTTTGCTATCGCCTTTAAAATGTACGCCGAAAACATTCGCCAACTTATTAAAATTGGTTAGCTCTGCGTTAGGCGCATCATTACCCATCAATACTAAAACACCGCCTGCCTTAACCCAATCAGAAATCTGCTTCACATCTGTAGCCGAAACAAACTTTGGAGTAGGATTTTCCTTCTCAAAATCTGGATCTACAATGATATAAACCGAAGCGTTTTTTAAGTTTGCAGTCGTTGGCGCCTGATATAAAGTGCTGGTTTTAAAACCTGAATTTTGGAATTGATCTCCCCAAAAAGAGAAACCACCGTTCGGACGCTCGTCCCATTTGTAGTGCCAAGACAGGTCGTTGTTGCTTTGATCTTTCTTTACTTCATTGTTGAAATAAGAATCTAACACTACCGTTTTACCTTTTCCTGGCTTCGGCATTGCGGCAATTTCCATCTCGTTTAGCGCTAATAAAAATGCACCTACACCTTTCGGATCGTTAGTAATCACTCGCTCGCTGATGTAATACTCGTAACTGCCATCACGATAAGGTTTGCCACCCAAGCCAGATACGGCCACAGTACCTTTTAAGCTAATTTTACCTGGCGCATCTTGCTGTACAAATTCCTTTTGTATGCCTTTATAAGCTTTATCCGCTACTGCGAAATAAGAAGCAGGCAACCAGCCATTTCTAACCGCCTTAGCTAAAGTATACACAAACATACTCGATGCCGAAGCTTCTAAATAATTCCCCTTGCCAGTTGGTTTGTCCAAAACATCGTACCATAAGCCCGATTTTGGATCTTGTACTTTTTGGACGGCGGTCGCGAAGCGATTTAAGATGGCAATAATTTCTTTCTTGCGAGGATGATTTTCTGGAAAGTTCTCTAACACATCAACCATTGCCATACCATACCAACCCATTGCCCTACCCCAGAAATTTGGAGATTTACCGGTAGTTTTATCAGCCCAAGCTTCTGCTTTAGATTCATCCCAACCGTGGTACAATAAACCTGTTTTTGCATCTCTAGAGTTTTTCTCCATCCACACAAATTGATTGGCAATATCATCGAATGCTTTCTCGTCTTTAATTAATGCCGCATATTCTGCATAAAATGGCTGCCCCATGTACAAACCATCTAACCACATTTGCCAAGGATAGATTTTCTTGTGCCAAAACCCACCTTCTTTAGTACGAGGATGTTCTTTCAACTGATCCCAAAGAATAGTAGCTGCTTTAAAATATTTCTTCTGACCAGTTACTTTGTACAAAGTCAATAAAGAACGACCGTTTTTAACATTATCTATATTGTAGTCGCTTTGCTTATAGCGTTGGATATCTCCATCCTTAGTTACAAAGAAATCCATGCTTTTCTGCATGTACTTGAAATATTCGCCATCTCCAGTACGCTTCCACAAACCATCAATTCCTTCTAAAATCACACCTTGATCATAAGCCCATTTTACACGTTTTGGATTAGCGGGATCTAGATTTAATGAATCCTTCCAAATTTCCATTACCGTAGCAGCCATTTGCTTAGAAAGCGGCGAGAACGTTTGCGTCTGTGCGGCCGCATTAAACGACAAAACCGACGAAGAAACTGCTACAATGCTATATTTAAAAATCTTGTTCATTTACTATTTATTGATTTGTAATGATTTCTCTTGTGCTCCAGCTAAAAACTCAGCTTGCTTTTGTGCTTTTGAAACGTCTAAACCTGAAGTTTTGATATTGCTGTTTCTATCACCCGAGATTTTGAACAACAAATCTGCACTGTTATAAGTGATATTTTTCAAGCTCACATTATTGCCATTCTGAATATTGATCAATGGATCACCGTGCTCAATAGTCAACTTTACATTATTCAGGTTGATGTTTTTACCTTCTTGAATATCAATTCCTTTCTTAGACTTGATGTTGATGTTGCTTAAATTGATGTTTGCAATGCTCATTTCTGGCAAGCCACGAACGAAAATTGCTTTTTCAGCGCCATCACAAACTACATTATCGATAAAGAAATCTTTAAATATTGGTGTTTCTTCGTTTACTGGCAACAACTCTACTTTAGGCGCATCACGTTTGTCGCCCACCAGCGCAATTGGATCTACCGCCGCATAATACATATCGAACAAAATTGCCTCTCCTGGAACTTCCATCATATTGATATTTTTGATGTGGATATTTTCTACCACACCACCTCTACCTCTTGTAGTTTTAAAACGCAAACCAATATCGGTACCGATAAAAGTACAATCAGAAACGAAGATATTTTTTGCACCTCCACTCATTTCGCTACCAATTACGAAACCACCATGCGCATGGTAAACCGTACTATTTCTAATGATTACATTTTCCGTTGGCATGGCACGTTTTCTGCCCCAAGCATCGCGACCAGATTTGATACAAATACCATCATCACCTACATCGAAAGTGCTATTTTCTACCAAAACATTTTTGCAAGACTCGATATCCAAACCATCGCCATTTTGAGCATACCAAGGGTTTTTAGCGTAAACATTTCTAATGATTACATCTTCGCACATGAGTGGATGAATGTTCCAAGCCGCAGAATTTTGGAAAGTAACGCCTTCTAACAACACTTTCTTGCACGATGTAAACACCAACAAATTAGGACGGAAGAAATCTTTGATATTGTTATAGTAGTCTGCGCTTTTATCCGCAGAAATTTCGCCTGGATTGCCTTTAATTTTAGATCCTTCTAAACTTCCCTGCGAAGGGTACCAAGTTTTTTTGTCTTCGGTTAACACACCTCCAGAGGCTACTAGATTTTTCCACTGACTTTCGGTCAACTTACTTTTCTTCACCATTCTCCAAGCATCACCGCCACCATCAACTATACCCGAACCTGTAACCGCAATATTAGTTTGGTTAACTGCCCACAATGGTGATTGGTTACGCATTTGAGGTAAACCTTCCCAATTACTTTGCACTAATGGATATTGACTAAAATCTCTCGTAAATTGTAAAATTGCGTTAGCTTGCAAATGTAAGTTTACATTGCTTTTTAACTCCACCGGGCCAGAAATCCACAAACCTTTAGGCACCACTACCACACCACCGCCTTTTTTATTACAGGCAACAATGGCATCATTAATACTTTTAGTAATTAAGGTAACGCCATCGCTTTTAGCGCCGTAGTTTATAATATTGAAAGTATCTTTCTTAAAAGATGTTTGAGCTACCACTGGTAGATTACTGAAAGAATATGCTTTTTTTGTTCCTTTTTGTGCCTGCGAAATCATTGGCACCGCAACGGAAAGAGCAAATATTGAAGCAATAATTTTCTTCATGTTCATGTGTGTATTTATAAATGGTTATTTAAGTTGTGGGCTACCTGTTTTGTCTCGTGAGCACTGTTAAAGTTCATCTAACAGAAAAACTCCTAACGCTTGGTATGCAGCCCGTTTCTATAACAAGTCTACATAGTTTAAGGCAGTAAACGAACTAAACTCCAGAAAATAACTATGCAATCGTTCCCATTTTAGGAGTTGTAAACGATAAGTTACAGATATCACGTAGACACACTGTTTTCGGAAAACCAAGATTGAAATTAGCAAATTTGATGTTGGTAGTAAACTCATCTTAGTATATTACAAAAAACTCGAGGCAGCCATCTAAAGTATTCCAAAAATAAAAGCTCATCTTAATATAAATAGTATTATCTTAGAATAACCACAAAATCGATCAACCAAACACATTATTTCATGAAGAAGTTATTCTCTACGTTCATCTGTCTATTTATATTCCTACAAGGCTTTGCCCAATTTGAAAAAACTGAAGCCGAGATTACGGAATTGATGAAAAAAATTGACGTAGCTGGATTAGCAGTTGCCGTGGTAAAAAACAATAAATTGATCTACAATCATTCTTTTGGGAAAAAAAGTATCGAAAACAATACGATGTTAAGCAATACCGATATTTTTAGGATTGCATCTATTTCAAAATCTTTTGCAGCAACCTCTATTATGCAACTCGTAGAGGCTAAGAAGCTATCTTTAGATGATGATTTTGGTGATTTGGTAGGTTTTAAAATTAGAAATCCGAAGTACCCTGAAAAGGTGATTACTTTAAGAATGGTACTATCGCATACGTCGAGCATCAACGATAGTCAGGGTTACTTCAATTTAGATGTGATTAATCCTGCTAAAAATGAAAATTGGGCCAAGTGCTATACAGACAAATCGCCTGGCACTGGTTATTTATATTGTAATCTCAACTTTAATATGGTAGGTGCTGTAATAGAACGCATTACCGGCAAACGTTATGACAGCTATGTTAAACAGCACATTCTTTCGCCGTTAAACCTTTACGGTGGCTACTGTGTAGATTCATTAGATAGTCAACGTTTTGCTTCTTTATACGAGTATGAAAATCAAAGTTTTAAACTTGCTACAGCAGCCTATGCACCCCGCCGAGAAGAGTTGAGCACCTACCAACTAGGCCATAGCACACCTATACTGTCGCCAACTGGCGGAATGAAAATCTCGGCTGTAGATTTAGCCAAGTACATGATGATGCACATGAACTACGGAAAATTAGGAAGTACGAAAATCATTTCTCAAAAAAGTGCTAAGCAGATGCAAACGGCGCTTAGTGATGAGGAGGGTTACGGACTGGCTTTATTAAATACAACAAATATGATTGATGGTGTTCCGTTGACGGGCCATACTGGATCTGCTTACGGCTTATACAGCGCCATGTTTTTCGATCCGAAAGAGAAATTTGGTTTCGTAATGATTACCAACGGCGCCGACGGAAAAATGGAAAAAGGCTTTAGGGTAATCACCAGAGAAACCTTGCGTATTCTTTACCAAAATTTAATTAAAAATTAAAAACTAAAAGCTCAACCTCAAAATGTAGATTTTTTTCCCCTAAAAATTTACAGCACTTTGTTTCTTAAAATAGTCTTTTTATTTTAGAGCTTTAAAGAATAGGCTTATCATCTGTTACGACTAATATATTGATATTTTTTGTGCATTTTTCTCTGTTGGTACGCTAATTGAATTATTCAATTTATGATTAGGTTCCTATCAATCACTTTAAGTCTGCAATTGTTATTTACCGCTTATCTTTCGGCGCAAGACGTGGGTAAATTAACTGCCGATGAAATTTATACTCAGGCTAGAAATATCCCCAAAGAAAAAAACAACTATCCTAAAATAATTAGCCTGCTTAAGCTTGCGCTAGAAAAAAATCAGGACAATGCCGATGCTAGGTTATTTTTGGGCAGGGCTTACACTTGGAATGGGAATTTAGATAGTGCTAGATTTCAGTTTAATCAGGTAATTGCCAAAGGGAGACAACGAGCCGAAGCCTATTCGGCAATTTCTGATCTTGAGTTTTGGAATGGAAACGCTTTTAGAGCATTAGAGCATATCAATCAAGCTTTATTAAATGACCCAAATTCTCCAGAGTTTTTGGTAAAAAAAGCGAAAGTTTTAACTGCAATGAACGATGATAAACAAGCTTTGGCTTTACTTAAAGACTATACGTCAAAAAATCCTGGGCAAGATTCTGTTAAAAAATATTATGACGTTTTAAAAAACCGAAACACTAAAAATATCATCAGCCTAGGTTACGAGTATGTATATTTTGATAAGCGTTTTAACGACCCTTGGCATTACACTACACTAGATTACACTAGAAAAACTAGTTTTGGCCCACTTACCGGTAGGTTAATTTACGCCAATCGTTTTGCTAAGGAAGGTTTTCAGGGAGAGCTAGAAGCTTATCCATCTTTCTCAAAAAAAGTAAATGCATACGTGGGCTTTGGCTATGCCCAATCATCAATATTTCCAAAATTTAGAACGGGCGCATCTTTGTATTATAACTTTGAAAAAGGTTTTGATGCCGAAGCTGGCTTTAGGCATTTGAATTTTGATTCTTTAGATGTTAGTCTTGCCGTGATTGGCATTGGAAAATATGTTAAAAATTGGTATTTCAATATCCAATCGTATATTTCCGTAACTTCAAACGTTCCGTCTAATTCTGTAACCCTTAACGTAAGACGTTATTTTTCAGAAAGATTTAACTATGTTGGATTTCAAATCGGGACTGGTATTTCACCAGATGATCGCTTACGCAACATAGACCAATCTGCAAATTACAGGGCATACAAATTGGGGTTGAGCTATGCAAGAGATATTTTCACCAATATGTCTTTAGCTACAACCGCATTGTATTACCGCGAACAATTTTTACCCAATACTTGGGGCAACCAATTAGGTGTAAATGTTACTCTGAACAAGCGTTTTTAAGATGAAGAGAATTGCCATTAACAAAGTTTTGTTCTATGTAATTATCGGCATTCCGCTTTGGATGTTTTTAGCTTGGGTAATTTGGCCAAAAACTAAATTAGCCATTGCTATCGTGGATAAAACCGTATTGTTTACGAGCGGGCAAGAGCATGCATCCTTAAACTGGATCTTGAAGAACAACAAGTACAGCAAAGCCAACAATGATCTGTACGATGTTAAAAAAGACTATTACGGCTTTTTTCCGAATAAAAACAAAAAATTTGACTTAAAAGGGCTTGAAAAGCTTTCTGAAAAGGAATTAGAAGACCTAAGTCGTACCTCTGACATGACATATTTTACCGATACTTATGGTGTTTACTCGAAAGAATGGTATCTCGCCAAAAACCTTGTTGAAAGACAGCGGCTTTTATATGGCGGACTTTCTGTACAAGATATGCTTTTCCTTAAAAAAATGAAGGCGAAGAAGAAACTCGTTATTACCGAATTTAACACCTTTGCAACGCCAACGCCAGAGCATATTGCCAAAGATTTTGAACAAACTTTTAAGATAAAATGGACTGGGTGGGTTGGAAAATATTTCGATTCTTTTGATACTACACAAAATAAAGAAATACCAAGATGGCTGATAGACAATTACAAAACGCAAAACAACAACCAATGGCCTTTCAAAAAGTCGGGAATTGCATTTGTTAGCAAAAGCGACAAAATCATCATCTTGGAATATACCACACATTTGATATCCGAAATTCCATTAATAGTTACCGCAAAAAAGGAACGCAAGCACTACAATATTCCTAAAAGCATGAAATATTCTTTTTGGTTTGATGTAGTTCAAACATCAAGATCGAATAAGGTCATTTCGTTTTATGATATCAAGGTAAATGAGGATGGTAAAAAATTATTGGCACAAAACAATATACCACCACAGTTTCCAGCTGTCATTGAGCACTACCGAGAGGATTATAAATTCTATTATTTCTGTGGAGATTATGCAGACAACCCTATCTCACAAGGTGGTTCATACTTTAAGGGAATAAGTTATTTCAGAAGATTGTTTTATAATGACGACGTTGCAGCAGAACGTGTAAGTTTTTTTTGGGAATTTTATAAGCCTATGGTAGAATCTATTTTAAGGAGGTATCAAGAGGACTTAAATTCAAACAAATCCACAATTACGAATTAGCATAAAAGCTTAGTCTATATAGTTTTCTTTATAAAGATCTACTTTTGGCTCCTCCTCAAAATAAAGTGTAAATGATTTTTCTATCAGGTAAGCTGATTTAGGAACCATTATTTTAAACCTAAAATTCTCTTCCCGATCTGGAACTGCTGGAACACCGAAAAGCAACAAAACAAGGCCAGCAATTATCATAAAAAAAGAAAAAGCACTATCTATAAATCTAATATTTTTCGCCGCGTTTAGCATTAACCAAAGCAGTATAAGTACAATAGCAACACTACCTAGCCAATAAAAACCTAATACAAAACATTTAGAGAAATCTACCCCACCTTTAACGAATATTTTTTCTGCCAATAAAGCTTCGGATTGGTAGAAATATCTTGCCAGCAGTAGTTCTATTAAAAGATAAATGGCGAATAAAGCGTAGTTACAAATTTTAAGCGCCAAACCACCGATATTCGAAAAGAAAACAATTGCGTAAAATACAAAAAGGATCGGTAACGACTTTAAAAAGTAAATCAATGTATAGCATATTCCTTCTCCAATTAAAAGCATAGAGTTTCTAACTGTCGGTAGCGTGTAACCGTAAAATCCAATCTCAGAAATTCTGATTAGCAATAGTAAAGCCAGCACTAGAAATGCCTGCTTTACAAACAATTTAGCACACTTTTTAAACCTATCTAAAACAGGATATTCTGGTGCTTCAAAGAAAGTATTTTCCATTATGTTGCTGTATTTTCAGTTTGATTTACAACTTCCTTTTTAAATCCTTTACGGGTCATGGCTCCCCAATTGTTTTTCCCCCTAAGTTTGTGAATATTACCTTGCATTGCCCAAATCACTGTTAAAGGATGATACAAAATCGGCTCTAAAAATGCTGCCAAAAGCAATTTAAACACATCTGCACCTTTGGTATACTGTTTATAAGACATCTCTTCAAAGAATATTGCTACGGTAGATAGCAGTACAGAGAAACAATAAACCATGGAAATTAACATTAAAGAAAATTCCCAATTGATGTTACCCATTATAGCTAATAAGATGAAAACGCTGATACCTACAAATTCTACAATAGGCGCAAACCATTCGAAAAAAAACCAATAAGGATAACTCAACATACCTAATACGCCATACCTAGGATTAAAGAAAAGATCTCTGTGTACCCACAAGGTTTCTAAGGTACCTCTCGTCCATCTATTTCTTTGTCTGCCTAATATTGATAAATCGGCAGGTGCTTCGGTCCAACAAAGTGGATCTGGAATATACACTACTTTAAACCTTCTATCCTGCTCATACATGTATCTTCTCATCCGCACCACCAACTCCATGTCCTCGCCTACTGTATTGTGGTCGTACCCGCCAACTTTAATCACCACACTTTTATCGAATAAACCCATAGCTCCAGAGATGATCAACAAACCGTTTAGTCTGCTCCAAGCCATACGCCCCATCAAGAAAGCCCGTATATATTCCAATACCTGAAAACGAGGCCAAAGGTTACGTGGCATGTTCACCTCTACGAGTTTTCCATCTTCTACCTTACACGAATTTGCTATGCGCACAACGCCACCAGTAGCAATCACTTGGTATTTTTCTTCTAAATAAGGCTTTGCTAACTTTAAAATAGCATCTTCCTGAACAATACAATCAACATCTATGCATAATAACAGATCTTTTGCCGAAACATTGATACCTGCATTTAGAGCATCAGATTTACCACCATTAAGCTTATCAACCACTGTTAGTTTAGAAAACGAAGGTAACTTAGATTTATAAACGCCTCTAATTTCCTTGCAGGCAATCTGATAATTAACTGCAAAATCAACTTTTTCTAACTTATAGTAATCGAACATCCGTTGGAAAGTACTGTCTTTACTACCGTCGTTAATGATAATCACCTCATAATTACCATAATGCAACGACAACAATGATCTGATGTTTTCAATAATCGTAGCCTCTTCGTTATACGCTGGTGCTAAAATTGAAACAGAAGGTGCAAGAGGCGATACCAATATTTCGCGATAATTTACATAGCTATTCTTTTTCATATAGCTATTCATCTCTACAGCAGATAATAGCGTAAAAATGACGTACGAAATCATTACTGCTATGGCATAGTAGAATATGGAATTATTAAATAGTACCTCAAAATCAACTAAAAACTCTCTCATTCTTGCTTTATGCGATCATCTAAAACGTGTTTTATCAAAGCTTGGTTTTCAGGAGTAGTTTGATTGTAGATCTCCCGTAATTTGTTTTTGCCATTATCTGGATCCCTTTTTATAGCATACAAAGCCTCTTTTTTAATTTTTATATCGGTTGAATAAATTCTAGATGATAAAAAATCTGCATACTGGCCTGACGAAATTCTTCCGAAAGCATTTAATATCTCTAATTTAATTTCTTCAGACTGGTCAAAGTAAATTTCGAACATAAAACTCTCGGCATTGGCCAATTCTAGTTTTCCAATTATCTCTACCGATTTCTTAACGATCTTCGGATTGTGGTGTCGCAAAAGCCTTTTCAATTCTTCTTCCGCATCAAATTGTGTGAAATGTTCTATCAACTTTAAACAAAGCATTACCACAGTATCGTTAGGAGAATACAGCCACTTTGAAAAAGAAGGAATAGTGAGTTTTTTATTTTTAGTGATGATTTCAAACAATACAACCTGATGCCAATCTAAAATGCGTTCTCTTGCCCGGTCTAAAAAATGAAATGGCTCTCTTGCCGAAAGCTTGATGTAAGCCGCCTGAGCCTCCATGCGTAAAAGCGCATTTTCATCATCTGTATATTTTATGATCGCACTCGCCAACTCAACAATTTCCATCTCATTGGCTTCTCTGATACCTTCAATTTTGATATCCCAATTTCTATTGGCAATTTTTTTTCTAGTTTTTTTATCAAGATTTAGCTTACGGTAGAGCTGCGATAGCACTTCAGCTGTTTTTCCGGTAAAGTTTTTACGATAGAGCAATATTTCATTAACTACTATTTGGTTAACGATTTTATTTCCCAAAGGGATTTTTTTAAATCTGGGATAAAAATGAGAAATAATTTCAGCAGTGTTATCTGTTTCGTCGTAAACAATGATATTGGCTAACACATTACCTATGTGCTCCTTCCAATATTTAATTTGCTTCTCTTCTCTCATTTTCACAATCCGCTTAAACAAGATGTAGATATAAATCTCTATTGCGGCAATTACACAAAAAAGTATAATCATCAGAGAAGCTCTGATGTTGGTAGGAAAGTAAGGCAATCGGTCGGTGTAAAGTTGACCGATATAATGAAATATGTTATCGAAAATGCTCATTAATATGCATTTCAGTTGAACTCATTTTGCTTGATATATCGTTTAATTCTAACGGAGAGTTCGTTTAAATTGAAAGGTTTGTAAATAAAATCATCGGCGCCCAAGCTAAAGCCCTCTAAAACTACATTCTCTAAACCTACTGCTGATATTAACAAAACCGGCGTATTCTTTTTTAAGGGATCATTTTTGATGAAACTCAAAATTTCCATTCCGCCTACAAAGGGCATCATGATATCAGTCAAGATCAGATCATAAGTATTAGCTTTCACTTTTTCCATAGCCTGTCTGCCGTCAGAAGCCATATCTACTTCGTAACCATCCTTTTTAAGCTTAAACTCTAGCGCTTTAAGCATTAATACTTCATCTTCAGCAATTAATATTCTTGACATTTTTCACTCTTTAGATAAATACTACTACAATTTCCTTACCACTTGCCAGAATGCAACAAAATGCCATTATTAAGCTTCAAGGGTAGTTTTTAAATACAAATATAATGTAACACACTCCTTTTTGGAGTATTTTTTTCCCCATAATGTAGAATTTGTTTAAAGCGGAATATTTAGTTTGTAGATGTTACCCTTTCCACCTACTAGGATTACAGATTTATCAACCGCCTTTGTTGTATTGAAACTTAAATCAGAAATGTTCTGCCAAGTTTTACCACCATCTCTAGAAATATCGGTACCAGATGTACCCGTGGCCAAGCAAATATTTTTATCTATATAGGTTACCCCAGAACGATAACCAGAAACAGGAACTTTAGATTTTATCCACGATTTACCACCGTTTTTTGTATATAAAACACTGTTGTTATTGTCTTTATCTTTTAAATAATTTCCGCCCACGGCAATGCCGTTTTTAGCATCAAAAAAATCTATGGAAAAAACACCTGTGCTACTTTCGCCCTGTATTATTGGGCATCGATAAACTTTCCAAGTTTTGCCATAATTATCAGAGTAATAAATATTAGATACCGAGCCGCCAGTTGCAACCCATACCTTGCCCTTTCCAAAAGTTTTAATGGTTGTGCCGCTAGCTGCAAAGCCAGCTTCTCCAACCTGCATTTCCTTAGTTAAATTTCCAGAAATATTTTCCCAAGTTAAGCCGCCATCATTTGTTCTAAACAATTGCATTTTATGATTAATCGGGTCTCCGAAAACCATCCCATTTTGCTTGTCCCAAAAATCCATTCCATCTAAAAAGATAGCACTGTCTGTGTTTTTGTAATTTTCTATCCAAGTCTTTCCGCCATCAACAGTAGACAAAATATAAGCAGGAGAACCGGCATTAACTATAATCGCTTTCTTATCATCAAAAGCCTGGATATCTCTAAAATCTAAGGTTTCGTACCCCTTTGGTTTTGTCCATTCCCAAGTTTTACCACCATTTACAGATTTACCAATACTACCTTTACTTCCGCTTACCCAAATTATTTCATTGTTTACAACAGACAGTCCACGCATGCTTGTCTTCGCATCGGTAACCAATGGAACAAGATTGTACGTTTGTGCGGCTGAAAATAATGGCAGCAACACAAAAATGAGCAAAATCTTAGATGGAAAATGCATTATTTTACCCGTTTAAATACTTCTGTTCTGCCAATTAAGGATACGCCTATAAATCCGCGAACGCTTAACTGGTTATTATCTTTTAAGGTCAACTTACAACTATAAGTTTTGCCAGACTTCGGGTCGTAAATGGTTCCATCAACCCATTTTCCATCATCGAAAATGAAGTTCTTAAGAATTTCCAACCCTAAAATAGGCCTACTTCTTAAACTTTCCGTTGGATTTTTCTCGTCGGTTTTGGGTTTTCCGTTCGCATCGTTTGGCTCCTTTATCCAAGCTAGTTTTCCAAAAAACTTATCACCACGTTTATAAATCTCTATTTGTCCTTCGCCCGAAGGGTTAAGCCATTTACCTAAAATATCGTCTTTTTTTTGTGCGAATACTTGTACAGAAAGTACAAAAAACACTATAAATAATGAAGCTTTCCTTAACATAATCTGTTGTTTTAACCTTTATAAAGTTAAGGATTATAGGGCAGAAAAGTTTTACGAATTTGAAATTACTAGGTTAAATGAAGCCTAAAAAAGCTTTAATTCCAACTTTATCTTTAACCTGGGAGAAGATGCTATGAGATTTAAATTCTACAAATTCATCATCTAAAGGAATAGCAAAACAGCCCATAGATTGAAATAAACGATCTATATTTTGTCTTATGCCTGCAACATCTTCATCAGCATAAAAACGAAAGACACGATCACAGTCTTCTAAATCAAAACTAATATCGGCATTATTGTAAATAGCTCTAACTTCATCGATAAGTTGCTGAGCTAGCCTATGATTACCAACATTAGTCTTAAAAATCTCGACCATAAACTTCAATAAATGGTTTACATAAAAATAATCATTTCGAATGAAACACTAATTACTTTTGTTCTTGTTTTTAATGTTTTATTCGAAAATGATTTAAATTGTTTAGTTATGGATTTTCTGGCAAAGCGCTCATATCCATATAACTGATTTCCCACATGTGCCCATCTAAGTCTTCGAAACCGTGGCCATACATCCAACCATGATCTTGTTTAGGCACCAATGCTTTTCCTCCTGCTTCTATTGCCAAACGCACATATTGATCTACTTCTTCCCTACTTTCTGCAGAAATACAAATCAATACTTCAGTACTTTCTTTTGCATTTGAAATAGCTTTCGGGGTAAACTGCTTAAAAAATTCATCCCTTAGCAGCATGATCATGATGTTTTCGGAAACGATCATACAGGTTGCATTTTCATCTGTAAATTGCTGATTAAAAGTGAAACCCAATTTGGTATAAAATTCTATTGCCACGTTTAAATCCTTAACGGGGATATTTACGAATATTTGCTTAGCCATTGCTTTTGATTTTTTGTAATTGATGATAAGTGAGATAAGAGATGAGTAATAAACTAAAGACAACTATTGGAGCGAAGGATGTAGCAACTACACCATCGACTGCTAAATGACCAATTACCGCTGAGATGTATTTAATTCCGATTCCTACATATGCCCATTCTTTAATTCTTTTTCCAATGAACGGAAGTATTAGAATTAGGCCTCCAATAAAGTGCCCAATGCCTATTTCCATAGCCAACCAAGTTGGAATGCCCAAATGTTTGGTTCCTTCTTGTGCTTCGGGACTGTTCATAAAAAACACACCTGGCAAAATAAACAGCGCAAGTAATCCGGTAGAAACCCAATAGGCCACTTTAATAGCTTTTTGAGATTGATTATTGAGCGGCTTTTCCATCTTGGGCTTCGTTGTAACTTACCATCCACTGGATTTGGAATTTATCTACCAACATCCCATAATAATCGCCCCAAAATTGATCTTGCATTGGCATTTGCACCGTTCCGCCCTCACTTAGCGCACCAAAAATTCTATCTGCATCTGCACGACTATCTACACTGATACAAAGCGAAGTATTGGTTCCAGCGGTTACAGGTGGCATATTCGAAGGCACATCGGTACCCATCAGCATCGTACTGCCTATTGGGAGAGCAATATGCGCAATGCCATTTGCTTCACTTTCCGGAATTTCTTCACCAGCACAACCTTCTCCCTCTGCAGCTTCTTTCGGCAATTCATTAAAACGCATGACAAAGGGAAAATCGCCGCCAAAAATAGATTTGTAGAAATTGAAAACCTCTTCGGTATTACCGTTAAAGTTTAAATAAGGATTAATTACCATAGCTTTATTATTTTGATTTGATTAATGATTGAATACAAATTTACAGGTAGGTTTTAGCTTTCAAGCTTGCCGAACGGGTCAACTTTTAGGGTGTTTTAAGACAAGTTTTTAATATTTTGAGAACGCTTTTATCACTATTGAAAATTGTCTTTTTTAGCTCGCCGCCGCTGGGCTCTTACTTTTTGACCGCAAAAAGTAACAAAAACTCTCGGTTGCTTATTTTTCTTTTAAAGTAAGTGGTTTGGCTTAATGGTGCTACCCGAAAAATAAGAGACCGAAATTAGCTAAACGTAGATTTGAGGGGCTATCGCCATCAAATAACTCAACTTTCCTTTCTCAATTCATAGTTAATTAGCCATATTATTTAACTGATGCGTATGTCTTTGTGTATGAAAAATCACAAAGCTGATTAATTCCAATCTTGTTAAATAGCCAAGAAAAGGCATTTCGAAATCTGTACAGGTTAGGCTTAAATCTAAATCTGGTATAATGCTGATTATAGACCTACTTATGTTAGTTAGCTTGTTAAGTTGTTCCTTAAGCTGATAGTTTTGGTCTGCCGGTTCAATAAATTTTGGTGACGTAAATTTGGAATCGAAATCTAGAAATATGCCTTTGATCTGCGCTACCTTTCCATCAGCTTTACCTTCGGTAGAATTGGTATTACCCAAAAGTACTTGATCAATACCTGTACCTGCCAAAACCAAATGTTGCGTAACCATTGCCGGCGACCAATTGCTTCCATTTGGTTTTTGGTTGAAGGAGTTTTCGTTAAATCGATGGATAGCTTTCTCTAAATCAGAAAAAGTACTTTTCAAATTTTCTGACAACATTGTATTGTTTTCCATAGCTTACATATATTTCATTCCATCGTAGCCTAACAGCCTGCGCCAATGCGCAATTTGACCAATGCAATTTGCCTCGCGATAAGTATTGAAACTTACCATCTCAAACAAAGGAAAGCTCATTTGCTCTACAGGAAAATTAATCACTTCATCCAACTGTTCGTCGGTAACGTGGAGCAGTTTTTCTATCAAAATTGGAGAAATTGTATTCCACTGATCTTCATAAGTGCTTAAAGTTGGATATTTCACATCATCTTTAATACCTTGATGGTGTTTAAACAATTCATCGGCTCCTGCTTTTAGTCCTAATCCTAATAAATTGGCTAATTCAAAACGCTCTTGCAAAAGACTTCCAGCCAACCAAGCAATGTGATTTGCTTTGGTATCTAAACGTTTTGTTGCGTCTTCATCTTTAATGCCTTCGAGTACGCTGTGGTAAAATTTGGTATGCATATCGTACAATACCAAAAAACCATACATTCTATCACTTACTGGTTTTGTTTCCATAACTTTAAATTTATAACACTAAATTACAACGGGTTTAGAAAAATCCTGACTGCCATTATTGTCAAAATTTGGGGGCATTCGAGACATTTAGTATTTTTAATGAAACCAAAATATAAACATGAGGAAAATTGGATTGTTCTTGAGCCAAGATTATAAGCTATTGAGCGTTGCCGCAGCGCTGGAAGTTTTTGAAACTGTAAACAAATTTTCATTGGCCGACCTTCAGCCTAAGCCCTTTGAGATTGTATTATTAGCTAGCGATGAGACTATTGCACAAAACAAAGAGGCTTTAGGTTACCAACTCACTTCGTTAAAGGATGCTTCATCAATGCAAATTATCCTTATACCAGCATTTACTTCGGATGATATGCAGGCCACGTTAATGGCGAATAGGAACAGTATTCCGCATTTGGTAGCACAGTATCAAAAGGGTGTTTGCTTAGGAAGCTTTTGCACAGGTGCATTCTTATTAGGCGCCAGTGGCTTATTAAATGGAAAAATTGCCACCACACACGTAGATGCCAGCAATGGTTTTGCCAACGCATTTCCGCAAGTGAAACTGAAACCTGACAAAACAGTAACCCAAGATGATCGTTTATATACCAGTGGCGGTGCTACTTCTTCATTTCATTTGTTGTTACATCTAGTACACGAATATTGTGGTAAAGAGATGGCTATTCGTATTGCTAAGGTGTTTGCCATTGATATGGACCGAGAAAACCAATCGTATTTCAGCACTTTTCAGCCTTCTAAAGACCATACAGATGAATTGGTAGCTATTGCACAAAGTAAGATTGAACAAAACTATCAGGATGCGGCTACTATTGAAGAATTGATTAGAGATATTCCATCGAGCCGTAGAAATATTGTACGTCGGTTTAAGCAAATTACTGGAATCACTCCTATCGAATATTTACAACAAACTAGAATTGAAGCCGCAAAAAAACTACTGGAAAAAACCAGTCAACAGATGAATGAAATTATTTTCAGTTCTGGCTATAACGACCCCAAAGCATTTAGAAAAGTTTTCAAGAAAAGTGTTGGAATGACGCCTACGCAGTATAGAGAGAAATTTCAGGTGAGGTAAAAAGTAGAAAAGAATAAAGAGCACAGACTTGTAGCCTTTTACAAAAATGATACGTATTATTGTTATAAGAATTAGCGATTATGAAGAAACTGTTTTTAGCTTTAGGCATTATCTTATTAGCATTTGCTAATTTTTCCTGTAAGAAAGACAATGTAAATAATGGAATTGTAGGCACTTGGAAATACATGTCTTCTATTGGTGGATTTGTAAACATAGGACCTCAACACAGTAATAGCCAAATGAAATTAACAGAAACTAATTATGAATTTGTTAAAGATGGGCAGATTGTAGAATCGGGAACTTATAAAATTACAGATGAAAAATCATGGAATGGAGACCCTAGAATTATTTTTGAAGGCAGAACTAGTGAAATCCCAAAGCAATACATTAAAGTTTCAAAAAATAAACTTACTATTTTTGTAGGTGCTTCTATTGCCGCTGACGGAGTAGAAAGCTATTATACAAGAATCAGGAACTAGATTGTTATTCTTTTAAGAAAGGTAGACCTAAAGCTATAGTTTTGCTTTTTTTTGATTCTCCCAATAGTCTTTATTTTGTTCGATATAATGTGTTGGCGTATCTATGTAATTCGCCTTTGCATCCACACCACTATTAATTAAATTTTTGATGGTATCAGGCATATATTCAAATACCTTTTGATAATACTCCTTTTTGTTCAAAGGCTTTACATAATATAAATCCTCTGATGAAAGCTCCTTAGGTTTTAGCTTGGTCTTAAGCAGCACTTTTTCAAAATACATTCCACGTAGCCAAACGATCACGTTACCATCATTAGCAATGCCTACTACAAAATGTAAACCTTGCTTCTCATCCATCACTTTATTACTAGAGATATTTAATAGCTGATTTTTGTCTTTTGCTTGCCTGAAAATATCCTCTATGGTTTGTCGAGGAAGATCTAAAGTGTCTTTATAAAATTTCTTATCCCTGTAAGAAACATATTGCAAAGCTAATTGCTTAGGAAACTGTAGCGGATCGCCAACCCTAGGCGAATAATATTCAGCTCCCCAACTGCTATTGAAATTATTCACTTCATCTCGCGAATAAGAAAAACCACCGCCAAAATCATCTTCGTTAGGATAAATAAAATAAATATCTCGTAGATAAATTGGATGAGTATACGGAGCGCTTACACTGGCAAAAAAATAATGACGATCCCAAGCTTTATAGTTAAACACTCGCAAAGCAATACTTAACAATAAAATGATGGCTATGCCAATGTAAATCTTGTTAACTAGGTTAAGTTTCATTGCGTTAATTAATGTTGAAAAGCTTTACCCAATTGAAAAGCGTACCATAGAAGCCCAGTAAAAACCAACAGGATTAATAACGATATTCCAAAAAACCATTTAGCGGCACGGTATCGATAACTAAAAGCGTAGATACCTTGCAAAACTACAAAGGCGACACCAACAAAATACATTCTCATAATGCCCTCGTCTTCTGAACTTGGTATCAGATTAAAGAAAATCAACACTAAAATTATATTGACAATGATGAGCAATATAGATAAACTACTGTTCTTTTCTTTGAGTTCTTCTTGTCGCATAGGTTATAGAGCTTTAATTAATAAGTAAATATAACGTAGTTTGTTCATTTAAATTTTAGGAACGATATTCGCAATCATGAAAAAACAACTGTTTGCTTTATGTTTATTATGGATTGGAATTAGTGAATTGCAAGCTCAGCAAACTAAAATTAAAACGCTGTCTTTTGATAGTACTGCTTTTGCGTCGAAAAGAAAGGAATTGAATTCGCTTGGTGTTAGTTCATTCGTAAAACTAAACCACGAAGCAAATGGATTTAAATTACCTTACAGATTACTGGCTCCAAAAAAAATTACAGCAGGTGCAAAATATCCTTTGATCATTGCTTTACACAACTCTTCGAGATTAGGAACTGACAACGAAAAGCAGTTAGAACCTTTAACAAGGACTTGGCTTAATGATGAGATTAGAACTCGATTTCCAGCTTTTGTTTTAGCCCCACAATTTGAAACAAGACCAACGCAATATGTGGCAAATGAAACTTTCGGTGTAATAACAGCTACACCTCAAGAAAATTTATCAGTACTAATTTCGTTGATAGAAAGCTTGATAAAAAACCCTCAAATCGACACCAAAAAAATTTATTTAATTGGTTATTCGATGGGCGGCTCAACAGTACAACATTTGTTGAGCCAAAAGCCAAATTGGTTTGCAGCCATGATTGCCGTTGCAGGAGTTCCAGATGTTTCAAGCTTACAAAATATTAAGAACAAGCCTATTTGGTTAATACATGGTAGAAAAGACGATGAAAATCCTTTTAACGGTAGCGATAAATTATTTAAGCAATTAAAAGGAAATAAAAAAGCTCGTTTTACTATTTACGAAAACTTAGATCACAATACCATTACTTTCCCACTTTTGGATACTGATGAACTGGCGAAATGGTTGTTTAAATGGAAGATTTAGTAACATTCAAAAATCGTCATTGCAATGACGGACAAAATTCTTACTTCAAAGTTTCTTTAATCTCACCGCAATCTAACATACTATCACCATAATATGGGTTTCTCACCAACCTTTGGTTGCTTAGCCAAGAAGCTCCTTTATCATTCATAGCCATTGGGCAGTACTCTATGTAAACTTCTCCAGATCGTAAGCCGACAGCTTTTACTTTCGCGATCATCTCGTTACTTAAACCAGAGAATAAGGCACGTTGCGCCTCAATATCAGAAGCAGCGGTTATTTTTGCAGCTAAACTGGCTAGTTTTTCTCCGCCAGTTAAGGCTCTAGCACCTAACTCTAATGCCATACTCGCTTCTTTCGCTGTAGCCAAATCCGATTTAATTAAGGCATCGCTTAGCAACAAATATTGCTGATACGCTGCATTTAATTGATCGCTTTTTAATGATACTTCATTTGAAGTTTCTACTACTACTGTTTCCTTAGAGATTACTTCTTTTTTCTCTTCAGCTTTTTGGTTGTTGCAAGCAGCGAAGATTATTGCTATAGCTGTTAATATGATTATGCTTTTTTTCATTTTTATTATATTATTATTCTATACTCCTGTCATTCCGAGGTACGAGGAATCTACATTTTTTTAACAGATTCTTCGCTAAGCTCAGAATGACAGGGTGGCTAATTACCATTTACCCTAACGGATGTTTCCCTCTCTTCAACACATATTCGCTGTACAACAAATAAGCGCCGGTAACTACCACTTCATCGCCTGTAGCAATACCTGAAGCAATATTGATACTATTTCCATTGGCTTTCCCCACACTCACTTTCATTGGTTCGAAGCTATCCTTTCCGGTTTTAATCCATACATGCTGACCTTTACCGTCACGAATTACCGCATCTACAGGCAAATTCATTCCTCCAGTAAGTCCCTGCGATGCTAACATCACCTTTACTTGTAAACCTGGCTGCCATTGGTTGTTCGGGTTAGCTATGCTTCCTCTAATTTGTGTCAGTTGGGTACCTGCTTGTAACGACGGATTAATAAAATCAACTTTCATTGTCTGCACTTGATCTTCCCAACCATTCACCACAACCTTCAACTCCACACCTTGCTTAATCTGTTTCATTTCATTAGGATAAACATCTGCCTCAACCCATAATTTCCCATAGCCTTCCAATCGCATAATCGGACTACCTTCAGCAACGTATTGCCCTTGGGTAATACTCAACTCGGCAACCGTTCCACTCTGTGTAGCGAATACCGTTACATAAGGATTTTTCTGCTGCGTTTTGCTCAGTTTTTGCAATTGAGCTTCGGTTTGCCCGTACAACAGCAGTTTCTGTTTAGCTGATGAAACTAATTGTTGCTCCAGTTTATCGCCTGCAAATTGTTTTTGTTGCGCCAATGCCATGAGGTATTCTTGTTGTAACGTAGCTAACTGCTCTGAATATATTTTATATAACGGTTGTCCTTTGCTAATTGCTACGCCTGTTTCTCTCACAAATAGTTCCTCCACTCTACCCGCAATCTTTGCCGAAATGTAATTGCTTTGTTGAGGATCAAGCACTAATCTTCCATTCAAAACACTTTGGTTAGAGATGCCTTTACTATCTGCACCATCACCAATACGGATGGTTTTGATATTGGCAAGCAATTGTCTTTGCGCATCAAGCTTGATACTTTTATCGTCGCTATTCTTCTCGAAAGGCACCAAATCCATCGCACAAATTGGGCAAGTTCCCATTTCATGCTTAATTACCTGGGGATGCATTGGGCAGGTAAAGGTTTGCTGAGTTTTCTCTGCTGCTTTATCTTCAGTTTTTTTCTCTTCGCTACATCCTACAATTCCCACAATTAAATTGAGAATAAATAGGATGATGACGCTATGTTTAATTCTTTTCATTTGTATTTATTTATGCCACAGATACACAGATATTCTATTGAATGATTTTAATTTCTATCATAAAAATTAAATCTGTGCATCTGCGGCTAATTACTTTTAGCTCTTATAAAGCTTTCGCTATCTACAAGGTAAGCTGCATTTTTAGCAAAATCTAAGTTCGCAATATCCTCTTTTACCTGTACCATTCCGTTCATACGCAAGCCCGTTTTCAATTTCACACTTACAAACACATTATTCTCCTTTTTGAACGCCATACTTTGTGCACCAATACTTACCACTGCCGATTCGGGCAACCAATAACTTTGGGGAACCAATACAGGGATTTTCGCCGTTAAGATCTCACCTGCTTTAAACATTCCTTTGCTGAGGTAAACTCTAGCTATTGTGAAGTTTTCTCCAGCTTTAATCATTGGTTGTATTAAACCTATAGTTGATGTTTGAAAACTATCTTCTTTATCAGCAGTTTTATAAAAAGCCAGCTTGCTTCCTTTTTTAACCAAAGTACCAAGGCTAGGCTTCAAAGCAAATTCAGCTAACAACTGGTCGGCTTTGTAAATGGTGAAGATGCTTTGCCCTGCGTTTACATATTGTCCTTCCCTTAGCATTACCGGAGAATTGTCTATTTGAGGGGCCGGTGCTGCGCTTACTGTAGCACCACTTCCACCACCACTCATCCCTGACATGCCATCACCACTACTATCTCCGCTTGGTGCAATCACAGCACTAGCATTGTTATTCGCTAAAGTTTTCTCCAAAATATATCCATCTGCCGGACTATAAACCGGAATTCGATAGTTCACTTTTTTACTTTGCAACACCTGTTGGATGGTTTGGTTACTCATTCCCAACAATAATAATCGTTGCTTAGCCTGTGCTAGCAAACCTTGGTCGCCTGCACTTTGCGAGAGGTAAATCAACTCTTGTTGCGCCGCAGCCAAATCTGGAGCATAGATTTCAAACAACAACTGCCCTTTTTTAACAGGCTGATAATTGTATTTGATGTACAGCTTTTCTAAACGACCGCCAACTCTACTCGCAACACTTGTTTCACTACGGCTATCATAATTTACGATACCTTGTACCTCAGCAGTGAAGATTTTGGTCTCGTAACTAGCTTCAACCACAACTGCTTTTGCCACTACTTGCTCATTTGAAGGAGCAATTAAAGCTTTCAATTTATCATCAACTTTTACTTGCCCAATATCATGATGATCATTTTTTGGTTTAGTTTGGCAAGATGCGAGGAAGAACACGACTGCTAATAGCAGTGCCATTTGCATATACTTTAATATGTTCGTCATTTCGAACGCATGTGAGAATTGTGAAATCAACGAAGTTAAATCTTTGAACTTTAAATTGCTATTTAAAAGATTTCTCCATTCCACTGCGTTCCAGTCGAAATGACGATTGCTCCTTTTCTCTCTCCGCCAACTGGCGAAAGAGATGCCCGACGGGCAGAGGGGGCTCTCTCCGATACGTCGGAGGGCCTTACCTATACAATTCCTTTTCATAATCTGCAATCATTAAGTAAAGTTTCAATTTTTCATCTAGCACATTGTTCTGCATCATATTCAAGGCTTCCCACGAAGCAATTACTTCTGGCAATTGCAGCTTATTTTCGCGATAGCCCAACACATTCACATCTAATGTTTTTTGTAGGGTTGGGATGATCTTTTGTTCCATCGCAGCAATCTGCTGTTGCATGGTTTTAATCTGATACTGCATTCCGTACAGCATTCCTTGGGTTTCTTGCAACATGGCAGCTTTTTCCATCTGCATCGCTTCTACTTCATATTGCATTCCTTTCACTTCAGATTTATACATTTTCGATGCCCAAGGCGCAATTGGAATACTCACCATCCCCATCACGCTAAATGCTTTCGGCATGCCACTACCCAAAGGCGACATATGATCGAAACGCAATCTGAAATCTGGGCGGCTTTGTCTTTTCATTGCGTCGATATTCAAATTCATCGATTGGATATTGTAATCCATCTTGGCGATATCCTTTCGAGCCAATGCTAAACTTGCCGTATCTAAGGCTGTTGCTGCAACAAATTGAGGAACATAGTTGCTATCAATTTTAAAATCGGTATTCCCTTGTTGGTTCATCATGCTGTTTAACCACGCTTTTGCTCTACCAATTTCCCCTTCCTGCATGCGTTTCATATTTTCCGTTTCTTCGAGTTTTGCCGAAGTTTGGTAAACACTTCCCAATTTCGATTGATTAAAAGGATACCTTATTTCCTCAATCTTCTTCATGGTTTGCATAATTTTGGTACTTTTTTCAAGCACTGCCAATTTTTGCTTAGCTACTAACCAAGTATAATACAACTTTTTTGCCTGCGTTTTGAAATCATTCAAAGTCACTTCTCTAGTTGCTCTTTCTACTTTAGCTTTCGATTCTATGAATTTCTTCTGAGCATTCAGCTTTCCATAATTAGGGATATCCTGTTCTACTTGAAACATCAGCGAACCTTTGTCTCTGCCGTCCATAATCATTTGCCCAGGATAAGGCGTCATGAAAGTTCCTACACCAACCATTGGCGCCATCCAAGCTGTAGCCGCTTTTGCATTGTACTGGTAGCTTTCTGCTTTTAACCCATAAGATTTAAGCTGTAAGTTGTTTTGGTCGATACGATTTAGAATGGTATCTAGCGAAAGTACAGGAGTTTGGGCTTTAGTAATCAATGAATTAGACAGCAATACCAGAAACATAACTACAACATAGAACAAAGTAGTATCAATTTCCTCCCCCTGCCCCCTCAAAGAGTGGGATATGCAATTCGCCTTATTCGTCTTGTATCTCCCTTTGGAGGGAGAATTAAAGAGGGAGGAATTACTTTCAATGTTACTACCCCTCTCTGCCCTTTGGGCATCTCTCCCCAAAGGGGCGAGAAACGTGCGTAAATTAATGTTGTACATCGTGCACCTCCAATTTTCCGTATTTCTTCAATTCGTATTCTTTAGACATTAAAAAGATGAGTGGCGTAACCAATAAAATGTGTGTCGATGAAGTCAATACGCCGCCAATCATCGGCAACACGATAGGCTGCATTACATCTACCCCTACGCCCGTAGCCCATAACACGGGTACCAAGCCAAATAACGATACACAAACCGTCATCAATTTCGGGCGTAAACGTTTGGCTGCTCCGTAAATCACATACTCCCGCAAATCATCACGAGTAATTGTTTCACTTGAATTTCCTTTGAGTTTAATCAATTGCTGCATGGCATCGTTCAAGTAAATCACCATCACAATACCCGTTTCTACGGCAATACCGAACAAAGCGATGAAACCTACAGCCACACCTACCGAAAGGTTTACGCCCCAAAAGTAAATCATGTAAGCGCCTCCAATCAATGCAAATGGTACTGTAATTAAGCTCAAGAAAGCTTCTCTAATGGAATGGAAAGCGAAATAAAGTGAGAAGAAAATAATCACTAAAACCACTGGCGCAATCCACATTAAAGTTTGTTGACCTCTAATTAAATTCTCATATTGACCACTCCATTCCAAGAAATATCCCTCTGGTAAAATGCCATCTTCTTTATTCAACTGCTCCATGGCTTCTTTCACTGTGCTGCCCAAATCCCGATCGCGAACGTTGAACATCACCGCACCACGTAAAATCGCATTGTCAGAACTAATCATCGGCGGACCATCCTCAAACTTTACATCAGCTACGCTGGATAAAGGAATTTCTCCAAAACTTGGCGATTGCAACGGGATACGTTGGATTTGTTCCACACTATTTCTGTACTCTTGCGCCAAACGCACACTGATAGAAAAACGCTGACGACCTTCAATCGTATTGCCAATGTTTGCACCACCTAGAGCCGTTTCTACCACTTGATTTACATCATCAATGTTTAGACCGTAGCGAGCCAGTTCTTCTCTTTTAATATCAACCGCTAAGTATTTTCCGCCAGTAATGGGCTCTACAAATAAATCGCTCACCCCAGCAGTACCTTCTAAAGCTGCTTTTACTTTCTCCGAAACTGCAGCAATGGTGTCTAAATTTTGCCCGAAAACTTTAATGCCCACATCGGTACGAATGCCTGTAGCCAACATATTGATACGGTTAATGATAGGCTGTGTCCAACCGTTTACCACCCCCGGAATTTGTAGTTTTGCATCTAATTCGGTAATAATATCCTTCTTGGTAATACCTTCACGCCACTCA
The DNA here is from genome assembly GCF_005925325.1 of Pedobacter helvus. Taxonomy (GTDB): domain Bacteria; phylum Bacteroidota; class Bacteroidia; order Sphingobacteriales; family Sphingobacteriaceae; genus Pedobacter; species Pedobacter helvus. The sequence goes on from NZ_SRMP01000001.1 coordinate 452,722, forward strand.
CTTTTGGGCTTCAAAGTAATGATCGTTTCAATCATGCTAATCGGCGAATTATCTGTTGCCGTACTTGCTCTGCCCGCTTTCCCCAATACTTTATCCACCTCTGGCACCGATTTAATGATTTTATCTTGAACCTGTAAAATCCTTTTCGCCTCTGCATTAGACACGTCTGGCAAGGTTACCGGCATAAATAAAATGCTTTGTTCATCCAATGGTGGGATAAACTCTGTACCTAAATTTTTCAATAAGGGAATGGTAATCAACAGTGCCACTACATTAATAACAATGGTTGTTTTACGCCATTTCAGTACCGTTCTAATGACAGGTTCATAAACCTTTTCCAAAAATCTGTTCACTGGATTGGCACTATCTGGCTTAAATTTTCCCTTCATAAAAAAGGATATCAGCACAGGAGCCAAAGTAATCACCAACAAGGCATCCACAATCATGATGAATGTTTTGGTGTACGCCAACGGATGGAATAATTTTCCTTCCTGTCCGGTAAGCATAAATACAGGTAAAAACGAGGTGATGATGATTACTGTAGCAAAAAACACCCCTCTCGATACTTGCTTGCTCGATTTGGTGATAATTGCCAGTCGTTCTTCTTCGCTGATCCACTGTGGATCTTTACGAAATTTATTTTTTAACCAATTCTTCATGGTTTTGGTTGATTTTGATCTGATTGCCATTGCGCATATCGCTCCGACAAATGTTTGTAAGCATTCTCGCTCATGATAATTCCATTGTCGACAATTACACCAATAGCTAAAGCAATACCCGTTAACGACATGATGTTGGAACTAATGCCAAAAGCATTCAACAGAATAAAACTAGCTGCAATGGTAATTGGAATTTGGATGATGATACTTACCGCACTACGCCAGTGAAACAAGAAAATAATTACGATTAATGAAACCACAATCATCTCTTCAATTAAGGTATGTTTGATAGAATCTACCGACTCTTTAATCAACTCACCACGATCGTAGACAATATCGAATTTCACCCCTTTCGGTAATCCTTTAGCTACTTCGGTCATTTTGGCTTTCACCTTATCGATCACATCTGCAGCATTTTCACCGTAGCGCATTACCACAATACCACCTACGCGTTCGCCTTCGCCGTTTTGGTCAAAAATTCCTAAACGAGTTTCGCCAGTCATTTGTACAGTAGCCACATCCGAAATGCGAATAGGTGTTCCATTTTGGTTTTTAATAGGAATGTTTGCGATTTCGTCTATCGATTTTAGGTAGCCCGAGGTTTTGATGATGTAACCAATATCACTCATTTCGAATTTACGTCCGCCTGCTTCATTGTTGTTACTTCTTACTGCCGAAATCACCTGTGGCACTGTCAGTTTGTAGAACAGTAGTTTGTTTGGGTCTATAGCAATTTGATACTGCTTTTGAAAACCTCCAAACGAAGCAATCTCACTTACGCCTGGCACATTCTGTAAAGCAAATTTCACGTACCAATCTTGAATGGCACGTTGCTCGCCTAAATCTGTATCTGGAGCATCTAAGGTGTACCACAATACGTGCCCTACACCCGTCCCGTCTGGACCAAGCTGTGGTGTAGCGCCATCAGGCAATGTTTTTGAAATGGTGCTAATTCTTTCTAGCACACGTTCTCTAGCCCAGTAAACATCTACATCATCCTCAAAAATGACATAGATAAAGCTCATGCCGAACATGGAAGAACCACGCACATATTTAATCTTAGGAATACCTTGTAAATTGGTTACTAACGGATAGGTAATCTGGTCCTCTATCAATTGAGGTGAACGTCCCATCCACTCTGTAAACACAATTACTTGGTTTTCGGACAAGTCTGGAATTGCATCTATCGGATTTTTCTTCACCGCGAAAATGCCCCAAACAAATATCCCAATGGCCAGCACCAACACGATAAATCGGTTGCGCATAGACCAGTCAATAATTTGATGTACCATTTGAAAATTATTACCCTCTTTCTTTTATGGCTTGTTATAAATATTCCTCCCTCTACCCCCTCCAAAGGGGGACATGTACTTCGTAAATTCTCTCCCTTTTAGGGGGAGAGATGCCGAAGGCAGAGAGGGGTTTAATGCGCTTTTACCGTTTTACCAGTACGGTCGTATTTGCAGCAACCTGGCAACTTATCGTAAACCTCGTTTTTAGCTTTAGCCTTTTCAGTATCATGGCCTAGATCAGCTATTTTTTGTTGAATTGCTGCATTGCTGGTTTTAGAACTGTCATAGCTAACAGTTAAAAACTTACTGTCTTTATCCCAAATAGCACTGGTAATTGCATCACTTTTCAAACCAGTTTCGATACGTTTTTTACACATACCACAGTTACCTAATACTTTAATTTTGTCTGTTTTTGTTTGAGCAAAAGCTGCAGTACCTAACATTGTGAATGCTACAACAGCAATCGTTTTTAATAATTTCATAATAATTTCAGTTTTGTTGACAGTAAGAGTTCATGCAAAGCAGATCTCACCAGCAACGGGTTAAATAAAATAAGATTTGGATTGTTTTGGCTAGAAGCCAGTTGGATTTGTTCGAAACGTTGTTTTATCGTCATTCCCAACTCGATTGGGAATCGTAAAGCGTACGCATTAGGATTCCCGCCTACGCGGGAACGACGACATAATAAAAGGTATTACGTTTTCGAAAGAAAGAGGGTATTATATTCTGTAAGTACAGTTTTTGATAAAAATAGGGGTTAATTGCCCTAATGGAGGCGCATTACTTCTGGCCTCTTGCGAAACAATCTTGGTAATAGGCAAAAGATAATTTTCCAAAGGTTTTACCTGAGGAATTACAAAAACTGATTGTTCAAATTTGTAAATCTGTGCACTCGCCTTTTGAGCCTGATCTACCTTAGCTTGATGTTGTACATCTTTGCAGCAAGATTTCTCGGAAGATTTTGTTTTTTCCATGCCACAGAAATCGCAAGCATGTTTTTCGCTATCAGTTAAACTCCAATCTACGAGTTTTCCCATGCAGTAATGAAGATTCACTCCAGCCCCACTGGCCACTGCCAGATAGAAAAATGCCATAAGTGTTAAAAAGATTTTCTTCATTGCGAAACAAAGATGAACAAAAAGTTAGATAGGTTTTTATATAATTTCAAAAATCTGTTATAGAATTGACAAAATAGTGAGAGAAAGTGAGCAAAGGCAATGATTTTATTATTCTCAGAAACGTTATTAAAAGACAATCAAAAAGGGGCAATGCCAAAATTATCGCATCACCCCTTATTTTACTTAAATTATAAACTGGGAGATATTAATAAGCTGCAGTAAAACGTTGACGCGGATGCTTATTACTTTCAACTTCATCAGCAATTACGATAGCCAAATCTTCTACGGAAAGTACACATTTACCAGCCTCGTCGAAAACTGGGTTTTCTAGACCTAAACGGTATTTACCCGTGCGACCAATGGTAATACCAGGATGCATCTCAATTGCAGGACTAAAGAAAGTCCAATTCAATTCTTTTTCTTTTTTCAGAGTGTTTAGATAATCTCTGGCCGCAGTTGCTCCTGGTTTAATTTCAGCTGGAAAGTCTGGCCCATCAACCAATTGCTTGCCATCGATATACAAACTACCTGCACCACCAATCACGATCAACCTGTTTACATCAGAGGCTTTTACACCAGCTTGAATTGCCTCTGCACCTTTGATAAAATCTTCGAAGATGTTTGGGTTAGTCCAACCTGGATTAAATGCACTTACTACCACATCGAAACCGCTAACTGCGTTTGCCAAAGCTGCTTGATCTAACACATCTACGCTTACTGTTTTTACATTTTCTCTTACTGCAACTTTATCCGTGTTTCTTGCAATGGCTAATACCTCATGCCCACGATTAGCTAATTCGTTCACAAAATTTTTTCCTACAAAGCCTGTGGCTCCTATTACTGCTACTTTCATATAATTTGAATTATTGATTATTGATTATTGATTATTGATTATTGATTATTGTAATTATTTTTATTACAGTTTAATTTAAAAAAATTTAAGTCGAAAACTTGGCACTAAAATCTTCTAATGTTTGTTGATTGAGTTGATGAATCAATTTTCGTTCAGTATCATCATATAAAGAATTTAAATGCTGATTGATTTCCTTGCCCACGCTACACAACGGATTGGGATCATTTTTATGGCTACCTAACAAATGCGCAGATTTTACACTTTCGTACAATGCGCCTAAGGTAATTTGCGAAGCAGACTTTGCTAACGTTGTTCCACCATTTTTACCTTCTTTGCTCATTACAAAGCCATGTTCTCGCAGGTTGATCAACTCTTTTCTCACCAAAACAGGGTTGATATTGATACTTCCAGCCATATAATCTGAAGACAGCAACTCTCCATTCGCCTTTTCAAGCAAAACCAAAATATGTAGCGAAATAGCAAATCTGCCGTTATTCATTCTGTAATTTTATTTATTACAGTACAAAGTAACATAATAATTTTCTAGCTAACAAATTCTTCAACCATTTTTTTGTTAAAATATGTTAGAAATAGTTCAATAATGGTTTTACAGCTTATCTTTGTAGCGCCATTAACATTTACCATTTTGAAAAAGTTTTTTAAAATTCTAGGCATCAGTTTTGCCTCATTGATAGCGCTCCTCTTTATTATCCCATTTCTTATTCCCAAAACGATTAATCAGCAAATCACCAAAACGATTAATCAGCATATTAAAGGAGAAGTTAGTTTTGAAGGTACAGGGCTTTCTTTTTTTACGCATTTCCCTTCTTTAACGCTTAATTTAGATGAATTTCTACTAAAAGGTTCAGAGCCTTTTAAAAATGATACTTTGATTTATGCAAAGCAGATGTCTTTAGGTATCAATTTATTTTCACTATTCGGGGATCAGATCAAAGTGGACGAGTTTTATCTGGACAAAGCTAAAATTAACATTCTTTCTGATGAGCAAGGCCACGCCAATTATAATGTGTACGAAAGCAAAGACGACGGAAAAAAAAGCAAAGATACAGGCAGTACAGCAATTAAAATAGAAGGTATTTACATCAAAAACAGCGACTTGGTTTACAACGACAAATCGATACCCATGATGATTGATGCCAGACAGGTAAATTACAGCGGCACCGGAGATTTAAGTAAAGCTATTTTCGATTTAAAGAGTAAACTTTCCATAAAAGATGCGGATATCTATTATGCTGGCACGCCATATCTATTACATAAAGAGCTAAATGCGAAGCTGATTACAAAGATTAACACCAACTCTTTGGATTTGCTGTTCGATGAAAACAATATCAAAATTAACTCCCTGCCTATTCGTTTTGTAGGTCGTTTCTCTTTCTTGAAAGATGGCTACGACATGGATTTTAAAACACAAGCAAAGGAAACCGATTTACAAAATATTTTTACGGCTTTACCTGCCGAAATTGCTGAAAAATTAGAAAAAACCAAGGTAAAAGGCTATGCCGAAATTGATGCTTCGCTGATAGGTAAGTACATTGCAGAAAGCAACACCATGCCGAGCTTAACCTTTAATATGAAAGTTCGTGATGGTGAAATCGAAAACCCAAATGCACCTGAAGCAATTAAAAACCTCTTTTTAAACCTACAAACGAAAATTCCAAGTTTAAATCCTGATAGTTTGGATTTGAATATGGATAGCTTGTATTTCAACATTGGTAATGATTTTCTAGCTTCTACCACTAAAATTAAAGGGTTAAAAGAACCTTACATCTATACCAAAACCCGTTCTAACCTCGATTTAGCAAAATGGGCAAAAGTGGTGAACATGGATAGCCTGAATGTTAAAGGCAGGTTGGTTATGAGCGTAAATGCCGATGGAAAATACAGCAAAAAAGTGATGAGAAGTGGGTTGAGGCAGGTAGATACGGTTATTGCCACTGTACCAACTTTTGATGCTAAAATTAAGCTGAGCAATGGCTACTTCAAATATGCTTCTTTGCCTTCTCCTATCGATAAAATCAACTTCGATTTTGTAGGGAATAACGTTAACGGCGATTACAAGAACACGAAATTAGAAATCAGCAGTATCGATATCAACGCAATGTCGAACTACATTAAAGGTTATCTGAAACTGCAAACCATCAATAACATTACTGTAGATTTAGGCTTAAAAACAGTTATCAATTTTGCAGAAATCAAGAACTTTTACCCTATTAAAGACTTAATTTTAGATGGAAAATTAGCGATTGATGCGAACAGCAAAGGCGCTTATGATAAGGCTAAAAAACTTTTTCCTGTCACGAAGGCTTCAATTAAACTAGATAGAGGCTATATCAAAACGGCAAACTTTAACGAAGCCTTAGAGAAAATAGATATCGATGCGGTGGTTACCAATAATAACGGAACATTAAAAGGCACATTGGTACACATCAAACCTATCTCGTTCGAAATGGCAAAACAGCCATTTTTGTTAAAAGCTAATGTAAGCAACTTCGAAAATGTATCGTACGACATTGCTTCTAGAGGTACTTTAGACATTGGAAAATTATATAAGATTTTCGCAATTCCTGGCTATCAAGTTCATGGCTTGATTTACACCAATGTAAACTTTAAAGGCTTGCAGAGCGATGCGATGGCCGGTAGGTATGGTCGCCTACAGAACAAAGGTTTCATGAGCATTAAGGATTTGAATATCTTAACCGATATGTTCCCGAATGCTTTCATTATCAAAAACGGTAAATTCTCGTTCACCTCTTCAGCTTTAAAATTTGATGAGTTTAATGCTTCTTATGGTGGCTCAGATTTCAAATTAAATGGGAATTTGAACAACTACGTGAACTTTGTATTTGATGAAAAAGAGAAACTGAGCGGAAGTTTCGTGCTACACAGTAATAAAATTATAGCTGATGAATTTATGGCTTTCTCTGGCGATACGACCGCGGCAAAAACCTCAGCTACTAAAGGCGTGATCATCATTCCTACCAATTTAAATGTAAGCTTTAATGCCAATGCCGATAACGTAGAATATACTGGACTTAACCTCAAAAATGCCAAAGGCAAAATGGTGATTAACAATGGCAAGTTGACACTTTCAGAAACTGGATTTGACTTAATTGGTGCAAAAGTAGTGATGGATGCGAGTTACCAAAGTACCAGTCCAAAATCTGCCAATTTCGATTTCAAGCTAAATGCCAAAGAATTTGATATTGCCAAAGCTTATAAAGAAATTAAGTTATTTAGAGAAATGGCTACCTCTGCTTCGAAAGTAAAGGGTATTGTTGGCTTAGATTATCAATTAACTGGTCGCCTGAATGATGAAATGTTTCCTGTATTGCCATCGGTAAAAGGTGGCGGCACCTTGACTTTAAAAGATGTAAAGTTGGCTGGTTTCAAAATGATGAATGCCGTTAGTAAAGAAACCAAAAGAGATAGTTTAACCAATCCGAATTTGAAGGATGTAGTAGTGAAAACTTCTATTAAGAATAACATCATGACTATTGAACGCACCAAAATGAAAATTGCTGGTTTTAGACCACGATTCGAAGGTGAAGTAAGTTTAGATGGTCGTTTAAATTTAAAAGGTAGATTAGGCTTACCCCCTTTCGGGTTGATTGGTATTCCGCTGAGTGTGACTGGCACGCAAGACAATCCAATTATTAAACTGAAGCGTAACAAAGACGGTAAGCTGGAAGAAACTGAAGATGTGGATAGCAAGTAGCTTTGGTTTGAAACATTAAGGAATTAAAAGAATTAAGACTTAATTCCTTAATGGTTTTGTAACTCGAGTACTGACTTAAAAGCTGATGCTGAAATAAATTCAGCGTAACGGAATGCCCATTTGCCGTCACCCTGAATTATTTCAGAGTCTGTTAGGCTACATAGATTCCTCTTGACGTCGGAATGACAAAAGTTCAATAGAGTCAATTACATCCTATTCTGCTCAGCTGTTTTTGCCCTAGCCTTCGCATCTTTCACTTTCTGGTTTCCAAAGTTGTATTTCAAATTAATCATGAAATACTGCGTGTCTCTATAATCTGTAAAATATTGGTTTTGGTTCGCATATTTAGCAGAAACAATGCTATTATCCGTTTTAAAAATATCGTTGATCACTAAACCAACTTCAAATTTCTTATCGAACATTTTCTTGTTTAGTACAATGTTGGTGTTTTGCGAAGAAGTGATATTGAAAGAGCCTTGTATCGACTTAGAGTTGTACACGTAAGACATATTCAGATCCCAAGTTTTGGCTTTATCTAAAGTAATTTGGGTAGAGATATTTCCGTAGTAGAAGAAATTCTTGTTTTTGTACAAAACCTTATCCACGCCTATAAAATAGTCGTCGTTGTACTCTCCCATTGCATATAAATTCACTTTCCATTTTTCCGTTAGCGAAAAGCCTTTAGAAACATTAGCACCAAAATTATTGCTCTTTTCGATGTTAGTGTAGTTGTAAATAGTCTCGAAAGTTTCCGGATTTTGAACAGAAATCTCCATTGAAGGATTAACCCTGTGGCTATAATAGAGCTCGAAATTCCAATCTTTCAATGTATAAGTTGTGCTCAAATTATGAATGATAGTCGATTTCAAATTAGCATCGCCCTGAAAGTAGGAATAGAAATTATAGTAAGATTTTGATGGATTTAGGAAATCGTAATTGGGTCTGTTGATCCTTTTACCATAAGAAACTCCTAATTGTTGATCTTTAGCTACATTGTACATTACATACAAAGTTGGGAACAAGTTGGTTCTAGTATTTTTATTTTCCACGAAAGGGTTGTTAGAAACCGTTTTGATCAAGGTAGTTTCTGAACGCAATCCTGCCTTGGCCTCCCATTTTTCCCATTGGTAATTAACAGCAGCATAAGCGGCTAAAATATTTTCCTTGTATTTGAACAAGTTACTTCTATTTGGATCTAACACTAGATCTTGCTGATTGCCATCTAAAAAACTTAGATCGTTTTGGTTACTTACAAAGCTATATTTCAATCCACTCTCGAAAGTCAGTTTTTTCTGATTTAAACGATAATCTACTTGTGATACATACAAATTAATCTGTTGTAAGCTATGGTTCGCAAAACGATTGTAACGCTCTGGCTCATTGATAAAACGGAAATAAGTGGCTACTTCTTGATTTTCGCGGTGGTGATTGTTGCTGTAATTATTAGACCAAGTTAGGTTATGTGCTCCGAACTTTTTATCGTAAGCTAAATAAGCGTTGAAACTTCCATAACGTTGTCTTCTATCGTTTAAAGTTTGATAACTCGACTGCAATACATTATTCGTGGTGTTGTAAATATTGGTAGGCACATTGTAATTTCCAATAGAAGCCGGATTGTAATTTCCATCGAAACCGAACTGAATATTCTGAAGCGTATCGATACTATATTGTGCCGAGAAATTATATGAATGTTGCTCATGCGCCTGTGTTTTCCGTACCATATCGCTTTCCCAACGGGTTTGGTCGTTAGCAAAAGTTACCACATCCATATTCTTGCGCACATAATCTCCAGATACAAAATTATAGTCGCCACTTAGCTGCCATTTATCGGTATTGAAAGATTGCATCAAACCTATCCTACCCTTAGCATAAATAGATTGGTGGTAACGACCAGAAAGTCGGCCTTTGTAGCCTGCCAACTTGTTTTGTTTCATTTTTATGTTGATTACTGCCCCGCCCTGAGCTTCATATTTCGCCGGCGGATTGGTAATTACTTCAACGGAACTGATACTGCTACCGTCCGTATTTTCCAGAAATTGTTTGAGCTGCTCTTGGCTCATCAAAGTTCGCTTATCGTTAATGGTTACCAAAATCTGCGTATTACCCTGAACAGAAAGCGCATCATTTTTCATCACCACGTTTGGTGTATTTTTCAGAATATCCCATCCGTTCAAATTTTGTAGAGGCGTTTGGTCGATATTAAACTCCAATCTGTCCGCTTTACGCTTTAACATTGGTTTTTTATAGCTTACACTTACAGCATTCAGTACAATTGCAGTATCTTTTTTTAAGGATTTTTTAGTGGTATCAGCTACATTTTGTGTCCATGCAAAAAATGGAAGACATAGCAAGATGGTGAGGTATAACTTCATATTCGTTTATTTCCTGCAAAACTGTTACGAAAACCTTAGAAGCAAAGTTAATGAAGTGTTAATGGAGCGTTAACGTTGTGAAGAACCCAATTAGCTTCGTACTTTTGAATAATGAATAAAAAAATTGGTACAACCTTACTTTTCGTCATCAGCTTTTTGGTACTGATTGCTTTACAAAGCTATTACCTGTACAATTCTTACCTATTGGAAAAAAAAGATTTGAATAAAAAGGTACAGTTAATCGCTAGCGAGGTATTAGAACAGTTGGAAAAATATGAGAAAGAATCTAGTGAAGACTCGCTAATCATGAGCTTAAAAAAGCTATCATCAAATGAAAAGTTCATGAACCAAAAAATCGATGAAAGGAAGCAATGGTATCATTTCAAAAACTTTTACGAATCGCAAGTCGACTCTATTTTGGCTAAAGAAACCGCCCAAAGCAATTTTGAGATTGCATTAAAGAGCGAAATTTATTCTGTGTTTGATGAAACCGAGAAAAAAGAGCTTTTACCTCGCAAATCTCCTTTGGTATTATTCAAAACCAAGGCACCAATAAGTGCCGGATTTGTATTTAATGAAGGCAAATGGAATTCCAATTTTTCGGAAAAAGATACCGAACTGAAAGTCGACGAACACTACCACTACACGATCAGATCGAGAACATCTGCAGAATTATTGAATGCGAATTATCTCATATTCAAGAAAATATTACCATTATCATTGGTAAGTTTGTCTATTATCCTTTTGCTTACCTATCTTTTTTGGAAAACTTCAAAGAATTTAAAGTTGCAACAATTGAAAGTGTCGCAGCTTTACACCTCGATAGACTCTATTGCACATGAGCTGAACACACCTTTAACTACACTGAAATTCACTTTAGCCAGCACGCCAGCTAACGAAACAAAACAATTATTAGAAAGGCAAATCCAGCGATTAGAGAAAGTGGTTTCTTCTATCCATAGCTCTTCTGCCGATAGCGAGCTTCTTTTGAAAGCAGATATCGACGACTTTGTTGCTAACATTGCCAAACGATTTGATCAAATTAAGTTAGAAACAGCAATTGAATTTAAGGATAATCAATCCCTGTTGAAAAATGATTTCGAACAGATTTTAAATAATCTTGTAGAAAACTCGGTAAAGTATAAAGCCAGCGAAGTGAAAGTTCATTTACAATTTGGAAAGGAAATTTCCATAGAAATAACTGACAATGGCATTGGCATACCCGAAGAAGCACAACCTTATATTTTTGACAAATATTATCGTGTAAGTAGACCTGAAAACCTGCAGATCAATGGTTTAGGACTTGGCCTACACATTGTTAAGCAGATAGCAGAGAAGTACCGCGGCATTGTCCAGGTACTTTCGAATGCTGCAAATGGTGTAACTTTTAAAATCTCTTTACCAAATGCGTAATCATATTTTATTAGTTGAAGATGATCTTGATCTAGGCCTGGTTTTAAAGCAGTATCTCCAGTTCTCAGGCTTTGAGGTAACTTGGTTTTCAAACCCTCTTGAGGCTGTAGAGAATTTAGCTACACTCGAAAATATCCAATTGGCAATTATAGATGTGATGATGCCAGAAATGAATGGATTTGATTTATCTAAAATCATCAGCGAGCGCAGTAAAATTCCGTTCCTATTTTTAACTGCCAAAGTACAGAGCATAGACAGGATTTTAGGTTTGAAGTTAGGCGCCGATGATTACATCGCTAAACCTTGCGAACCTGAAGAATTGTTGTTGAGGGTAAAAAACATCCTCAAACGCGAACAAAAAAGTGAACTGTCGCAATCTGTTGCTATTGGCAAGTACAGCTTTCTACCGTCTCAATACCAAATTGTATTTAACGATAAAACATACACCATTACCGAAAAGGAAACGGAATTGTTGATTTTATTAAGCCAAAACAATCATAAAGTAGTCAACCGAAAGGAAATCTTAGAAAAGCTTTGGGGCGAGAACGATTATTTCTTAGGTAGAAGTCTGGATGTTTTCATGACGAGGTTGCGTAAGTATTTTAAAGAGGATGAGCGCATTAAGTTCGATTCGGTGCGTGGCATTGGTTTCAAGGTGGAATTTCCAGAATAGCAATACAAGACTTCTCTTTGCGTTCATCGCGTGTCTTTCTCTATCTTCGCGTTAAACGTTTACCGCAAAGGTTTTTGAAGTTCCGCTAGGAACCGCCAAGTATTATGCTGTTTTAAGTTCCCTAAACCCGATTGCAGTGGATGCCGATTTTTTCATCGGCAGCAACGAAAAGCGGGACTGACAATAATAGAACTACTATCGCTGCTTTTCTAAAATTCATGCTATTTGAGCAATCGTAAATCTAAAATCGTATATCGTAAATCTATTGCTATCTTTGCCCCACAATGATTTCTATTAATAACCTTAGTTTTTTAATTGGCTCTAGGGCCTTGTACGACGAAGCCGACTGGCATATTAAACCTGGCGACAGAGTTGGATTGATTGGTGCGAACGGAACTGGAAAGTCTACCCTTTTAAAAATAATTGTTGGAGAGTATGCCCCTACTTCGGGCAGTATTTCGATGGCCAAAGATTTACGCATTGGCTATCTGAACCAAGATTTACTTTCGTACGATAGCCACAACCCAATTTTGCAAGTGGCCATGGAAGCTTTTGACCGTCAGAATAAGCTACATGCAGAAATTGAAGAACTTTTAAAGGTTATTGAAACGGATTACAGCGAAGATGTTTTAAACAAATTGGCCCAAAAGCAGGAAGAATTTGATGCTTTGGACGGTTATAATATCGAGTACCGTGCCAATGAAATCTTAGCTGGTTTGGGTTTTAGTACCGAAGATCAGCAAAGACCTTTAAACACCTTCTCTGGAGGATGGCGAATGAGGGTAATGCTGGCAAAAATACTATTGCAAGATCCTGATATTTTACTACTAGATGAGCCTACCAACCACATGGACTTACCGTCTATTAAATGGTTAGAGACTTATTTAGCAGGATTTGAAGGTGCCATTGTCATTGTTTCTCACGATAGGTATTTCTTAGATAAAATCATTAACAAAACCGTAGAAAGCCGTAAAGGTAAATTAACTACCTACGCTGGAAACTACACCTATTATTTAGAAGAAAAAGAATTAAGAGCCGAGATACAACGTGGTGAATTTAAAAATCAACAGGCAAAAATTAAGCAGGAAGAGCGTTTAATTGAACGTTTTAAGGCTAAAGCGAGTAAGGCAAAAATGGCTCAGTCTCGTATGAAAGCTTTAGACAGAATGGAACGTGTAGATGATGTGGATGATGATAATCCGACCGTGAACTTCAGCTTTAAATTTTCGAAACCTTCGGGGCGCCATGTAGTTCGACTGGAAAATATATCGAAAAGCTATCCGAACATTCGTATTTTAGAAAAAGCAGAAGCTGTAATTGAAAAAGGTGATAAAATTGCATTGATTGGCGCCAACGGAAAGGGTAAATCTACTTTGCTACGTATTATTGCTGGTACCGAGAAATACGAGGGAACTTGCGAGACTGGTCACAATGTTACCACCACTTTCTTTGCGCAGCACCAACTGGAGTCGTTGCATTTAGACAATGCCATTTTAGAAGAACTGCAGGCTTTTGCACCTAAACATACGGATACCGAATTGCGTGGCATTTTGGGTTGTTTCCTATTTACTGGCGATGATGTTTTCAAGAAAATCAAGGTATTATCTGGAGGTGAAAAATCGAGAGTAGCATTGGCAAAATCATTAACTACTGACAGTAACTTCTTAATTCTGGATGAGCCTACCAACCACTTGGATATCCAGTCGGTGAATATATTGATACAGGCTTTACAACAATACGAAGGAACTTTCATTTCTGTTTCTCACGATAGGTATTTTTTGGATAACGTGGCGAACAAAATTTGGTTCATCGAAGAGGATAAAATCAAAGAGTACCCAGGCACTTATGCTGAGTTTGAAGAATGGGATGCGAAAAGAGTTAAACCTGTTCCAAAAGCAATTCCGGTAAAACCAGAGGAGAAAAAACCTGTGGTTAAAGAGCCCGTTACTGCAACCGTACAGCAGCAACTGAAAAAGTTAAACGAAAAATTGAAGCGTACAGAAGATGAGATTGCTGTATTTGAGCAAAGCGTAAAAAATTGCGAAGCTGAATTGGCAAAAGAAGAAGTTTTCAGTAATCAGCAAAAGTTGGATGAAGCAAATAAGAAATACTTATCTGAAAAAGCTTTGCTAGACGCTGCTCAAAATACTTGGGAAGAGCTTGCTGCTGAGATTATGGAGTTGGAAGGGTAAGCTTTCCTTCTCTCATTGCGAGAGTTTACTCCGATTTGTGGGAGAGCGCAGCGACGCGGCAAGCTTTCTTCACCGTCATCTCGACTGTAGCGCAGCAAAATGGAGAGATCTTTAAATTAGCGGAACACAGTTCAACGATTTTACTTCGTAGAGCTTCGGTTCTCGACTACACTGCGTTTCGCTCGAAATGAGACAAAACTAAATCAAAAAACATGGACGAAATTAAATGGGGAATTATTGGCTGTGGTGACGTTACTGAAGTTAAAAGCGGACCCGCATTTAACAAAGTAGCTAACTCTAAATTGGTAGCCGTAATGCGCAGAGATGCTGCCAAAGCAGAAGACTATGCTAAACGACATGGTGTTCCGAATTGGTACAACAATGCTTCCGATTTAATTAACGATCCTGAAGTAAATGCCATTTACATTGCCACTCCGCCCCTACAGCACGAAGAATACACCATAGCGGCATTAGCTGCTGGCAAACCTGTGTATGTAGAGAAACCAATGGCACTAAATAGTGCCGCAGCGCAGCGAATGGCAGATGCTTCGGAGAAATATGGCGTAAAACTGGTAGTTGCTCATTATCGCAGAGCACAGCCGCTGTTTTTAAAAATCAAATCGTTATTGGCAGAAAAAGCCATTGGCGATGTGCGTTTTGTAGACTTGAAAATGCTTCAACCTATTGCGAGCGATATCATTGCCAATTCAGAAGAAAACTGGAGAATTAACCCGGCTATTTCTGGAGGAGGCTTATTTCATGACCTTGCTCCGCACCAACTCGATTTGATGTTGTACTATTTCGGTGACGCGACAAGTTTTCATGGTTTAGCTAGCAAACAAGACATTTCTGCGCCAGTAGAAGATTTGGTAACCGGACATATCCAATTTGAAAACAACGTAGTTTTTAATGGCTTGTGGTGTTTCTCTGCCCCTAAAAGTGAACAATCAGACAGTTGCGATATTTATGGATCAAAAGGGAAAATCACTTTTTCTGTTTTTGGTCAGTACATTAAGATCAATATAGAAGGCAAAGAGGAAACGCTCCAATTTGAACCGTTACAACACGTAGAACAACCCATGATTGAACAAGTGGTTTCTTACCTTATAGGCGAAGGCGAAAATCCTTGTTCTGCCGAAGAAGCTTTAAAAACCATGAAAATTATGGACGCTTTTACGAAAGTTTTAGATTAAAATTTCCGTTTTCAGATAGTTTAAATTAGCTCCAGTCCTATTCTAATTATAGGTAATTTGAAAACAATTCAATCAGAAACAAATCTGTGCATCTGTGGCAAAAGTTTTGATATATTTATAAGATGAATTACAGATTAGTCATTTGCCTATTTTTATCCCTCTCTGTTTTTACAGTTAGAGCGCAAAGCGAATATCAAAACAAAGTCTTTAAAAACTACATTAAAACCGTAGAATGCTACAATACCAGTAAAGAGCAATCTTTTCCAATTATCAACCTTAAAAGTTCTGAAACATTAACTTTCGCTTTTGATGATTTACGAGGAGGCCAAAAGAACTATACCTACGTGGTTGAGCATTGTACATGGGATTGGAAACCTTCTCGAATTAACATTTTAGACTATTTAGAAGGCGTCCAACAAGACATCCTTTTCAATTATCGTTACTCGTTTAATACACTGGTAAAGTTTACACATTATCAATTGACTTTCCCGAACGACCAAATGAAAGTTAAAATCGGGGGAAATTATGTATTGAAGATTTATGAAGATAACGATCCGACCAAGGTAGTGATCACGCAGCGTTTTTACGTGTTAAACAACACCATCAATATTGGTGCAGAAGTAATTCCAGCTACAGAAGTTGCCGACAGAAACTCGAAACAGAAGATCAATTTTAGCTTATTTCATCAAACGCCAATTAACAATCCTTTTTTAGAGGTAAAGGCAGTTGTAATGCAGAATATGATCCCTCAAACTGCCATTGTAAATACCAAACCTTCGTTTGTAAAATCTGGAACTTTGGTTTATAACGATATCAACACCAATCATTTTTTCGGCGGCAATGAGTTTAGAAAGTTCGACACCCGTAGTTTTAGATACAAAGCAGAACACGTAGCCGATATTTATCGCGACAGCACACAAAACGTAATTTTATCTATCGATTTACCTAACGGAAGTAATAGATATAGTAATCAATTTGATGAAAACGGTAATTTCTTCATCAGAAACACCGATGGCAGAGATAATACCACAGATAGTGATTACGCGTATATGCTATTCACTCTAGCTGCTCCACCTCCTACTCCAAAAGGGAATGTTTATGTTTTTGGAAGGTTTAACAATTATGCTTTAACCGATGAGAATAAACTTACTTTCGAATCATCGAGACGTAGATTTTATGGCAATATCAAACTGAAACAAGGACTCTACGACTTCAAATACGTTTGGGTAGATGAAAATGGAAAATTTGACGATACTGTATTTGAAGGATCATTTTTTGAAACGGAAAACAGCTATCAAGTACTTGCTTATCATCGCAGGCCGGGTGCCAGATATGATGACTTAGTTGGCTTTACCAGTATCAACAGCGTAAAACGATAGCAAATGGCAGACTTAGAAAACCTAAAGTTCCCGATAGGAAGGTTCAATGCACCAGAAACTATCACTACAGCACACATCAAAAGTTGGATTGAAGTAATTGGGAGTTTTCCAGAGCGACTAGCCGCAGCTATCGGAGGATTAAGACCAGAAGATTTAGAAAAAACTTATAGGCCAAATGGCTGGACAATTAGACAGCTAGTACATCACTGTGCAGACAGCCACATGAATAGCTTGATACGTTTTAAACTTGCATTGACAGAAGACACTCCGACCATAAAGCCTTACGCAGAAAATTTATGGGCAGAATTAACTGATTATGACGCACCGGTAGGAAGTTCCATTAAAATATTGGAAGGCCTTCACGAAAGATGGGTTAAATTGCTAGAAAACCTTACCGAAGTTGAATTAGAAAAGCAATTTTTTCATCCAGAAAGCAAAGAATTGATCTCGCTTAAGCAAAATATTGGCATTTATGCTTGGCACTGCAACCATCATTTAGCGCATATTTTAATCGCCAAGGACAGTTAAAGTTCACTTCCTTCGCACATCGGTAGCTGGTTAGCGAAAGAAAATCTCAGCTGCTAACATTTGTTTAATAAACCCGATGGAAATGGTTATACTTTTTGGAGCACAAGCATTTCTAATTTTAATGCTGGCTCTCACAAAAAGATAAAAATGTACAGCGGGACTGATGTTGCCCAATGACTACTGAAACTCCTTTACAAAAAAATAATACCCTAAAAACGGCCTAATTTGTTAATTTAGCAACCATGAGTTTAAATGTTAAAAGTCCTAGCCATTCTTTCACTGTGATGAATGAGTTGGTTTTACCCAATGATACCAACACATTAAACAACCTTATGGGTGGTAGATTATTGCATTGGATGGATATTGCCGCGGCTATTTCTGCGCAAAAACATTGTAATAGTATTGTGGTAACGGCTTCGGTAGATAATGTTTCGTTTAAGCAGCCCATTAAACTTGGTGATGTGGTGACCATTGAAGCCAAAGTTACCCGCTCATTTAATACTTCGGTTGAGGTTCGCTTAGATATCTGGGCAGAAAATATTCCATCGGCTACGAGGGTAAAATCTAATGAAGCTTATTACACTTTTGTAGCAGTAGACGAAACTGGCACCAAACCTGTACCAACCCTACAACCAGAAACTGAAGAAGAAAATGAGCTTTACGAAGGTGCTTTGCGCCGCAGACAATTGCGTTTGGTACTCGCAGGTAAGATGGCGCCAGATGATGCAATAGAGCTTAAAGCGTTATTTGCTAAAGGTTAATTTTTTTTAAACTAGCAGCTAAAAGTATGACTACTTATACCGTATTGATTATTTTAAGTGCCCTAGTTATCTTTTCCTATCTTTTTGATTTGGTAGCTAGCAAAACCAAGCTACCATCGGTTCTATTACTTCTATTTTTGGGTATAGGCCTTCGACTGGTTGTGGACAAGTTTGAAATACACACCTACAATTTTCTGCAAATTTTACCCACTTTGGGTACCGTAGGTTTGATTTTAATTGTTTTTGAAGGCTCTCTGGAATTAAAATACGCAAAGGATAAAAACAAAGTCATTAAGGGTGCGTTTCTCTCTGCCTTCTTGATTTTAATTGCTACGGTAGCGGTCATTACCTTTATCATTTACCAAATTACAGGCAAAGAATTGTACCTGTGTTTCGTAAATGCAATTCCGTTTAGCGTAATTAGTTCTGCCATTGCCATCCCTTCTGTAGCCAATATCAATAACAAGAGCAAAGAATTTATCATCTACGAAAGTTCATTTTCAGATATTCTCGGTATCATCTTACTTAATTTTGCGGTATCAAATCAGCATATTACAGTTGGCTCTTTTGGCGAATTGGCTATAAATACTGGACTAATATTATTACTTTCTGTAATTGCCTGCATTACCCTGCTCTATTTAATGGGCAAACTTAGACACCATATCAAGTTCTTTTTAATTATCTCTATCTTGATTATGGTTTACGCCATAAGCCAATCTTTCCACTTGTCTGCGTTGGTATTGGTATTATCTTTCGGATTGTTTTTAAACAATGCCGACACCATTAAACATGCTTGGTTTAGATCGAAATTTATTTACAAAAACCTATCTAATGATCTTATTCAACTGCATCAATTATCCGCAGAAACTGCCTTTATTCTACGTACATTTTTCTTCGTGATTTTTGGTTTCACGATGAATATTTACCAACTTAATGATTTCAATACGATAGCAAACGGCTTGATTATATTGGCATGTATCTACTTCATTAGATTTGCTTACTTATACTTCTTTAAGAGAGAACACGTTGTTCCAGAGGGATTTGTTACGCCGAGAGGATTGATTAGCATTTTACTATACTACAATTTGCCACAGCACTTAAAACTTACCGAAATTGGAACTCAGTTTTTGTTTATGGTAGTATTGGGGTCGAGCATTGTCATGAGTATCGGCTTAATGTCGAGCCGCAGGAAAGTTGCTATTGAAGAAACCCATTAATTGTTAACGTGTAACGTTTCGGGAGCGTTGTTAACGTATTTGTTTAATCGCTGGTAGTTTTTATTGAAATATTCTTGATTGCCTTGTACGCTTAAGGTAAGCTTTCTGCTAGACAATTCGGCGATGCCGCCCACAGCAGTGCCTATAACAGCACCAGTTACGGCAAGGGCAGCGGTTAGTTTGAACATATCGGCGGTATTTTGGCCATTTTCGTCTAAAGACCAAACCCCGGCACCAATACCCACACCGGCTAATGTTCCCGCAGATACTGCCCTGCCCAGAGTTAAGCCTCTTCGTTTAACTTTTATTTTTACGATTTCTGATGTTCTGAAAATGATATAATTTCCTTTAAAATCTTCGATTCCGATACCTTCTGGTGTTACTTTCTTGAGTTGGCCTTTAGTAGTTTTATATTTGTTGGATATTACTTTCAACACATAATCTCCAACATTTTGGGTTTGTGCTTTACCTAGAATAGATAAACTACAAAAGCAGATTAGCATTATTAGAAATTTCATGTTAATTGTTATGAGTTGAGGCCTACTTTTATAATATATGGATGATTATTTCATAATAGGTTTTGCTTCCTTTGAAATCTCTTTAAGCTTGCGAAGTTCTGCATGCAGATTGGGCTTTAACTGATAACTGATCGAATAATAAGTAAGCTGCGCTTTTTGCGTGGAGTCTGCACGCCCGTTAAGTTTAAATTTAGCGATATTTGGATTAATAGCGTGTATAGGAAATGCAATAGTATTAAACACACCATTGACTGCCGCAAGCCAAAAAGGCGCTGCTATTTCTTGAGCCAACGTAGGAGCTTTATTGCCAAAGCGATCAACCAGGTCACCGTTTGAGTTTAACTGATATTTAGATTGCTCAATGCTCCCTTCTTTCATATAATTTTTATAGCGATAAGCATTTTTCAACCTGCGAATTTTAATGTACTGAATATCAACAATGTTCACTTTAGTGAAGCGTCCTTCCACAGCCAACACTATGGACGAACTATCAATTCTTTGTAAAACTCCTTTTAATTTACCCGCTTGGGTTTCCAAAATAGCTTTATATGGAACTGGAAGTTGCGCATGAGAAGTATTGCGCAAAATCATGATTAATAATACGGTTAAAATATATTTCATGAGCTTTAAAATAGATTTAAATATACCTCACAACCAGCCACATAAAAAGTTAAAAAATGTTAAGAGGAAGCTAATTCGACCTAGCTACCCATTTCTAGAATTTTATCAAACTCTGTTACCTTCAATGGCATTACCGATAAACGCCCCTGACGCACCAATGAAATATCTTTCAAACTTTCTTCGGCCTTAATTTGCTCCAACGTTACCGGATTTTTCAATGTTTCTACGGGTACTAAATCTACTACTACCCAATTAGGATCTGGTGTCGTTGGATCTTGGTAAAACTCTTTCACCACTTTAGCCACACCAACCACATGCTTACCTTCGTTACTATGATAAAAAAGCACTAAATCACCCTCCTTCATTGCTTTGAGGTTATTGCGTGCCTGGTAATTACGCACACCGTCCCAAAACGTACGTCCATCTTCATTAAACTTTTCCCAACTGTACTTGAAAGGCTCGCTTTTCACCAGCCAATATTGTGTGTCTTTCATGCTTTAAAGGATATTTTCGTTTGTTACAAAAGTAACAATCTCTCGCAAACCGTTTGTAAATTTTATTAGCCTATTCTAATCTATTAGAAAGCGTAACAAGTTCACCTTAATAGATCATAAGCCGTATTTAAAGGCTAATGGTATCGACACATTTATTTCTGTACCTTTTGAGTTCGAAATTATTTGTGTTTCGCCATTGAGAAACTGCACACGACGCCGAATAGAATCTAAGCCTAAGCTCGATTTTTCGTTGCCGGATTTACTTTCAACTAAACCCACGCCATCATCATTAATCGTCAGAGTAAGTGTATCGTCTTCTTCATAAACTAAAATCCCAATGTTTTTAGCCTTTGCATGCTTGATGATATTGGTGACCGCCTCTTGAATGATACGCAACAAAGAAATTCTAGTGTCGGTATCAACTCCAACTAATGAGTTATCATCAATTTGGATGGTTTTATTATAACGATTATCTGGTAAAGAAATATCTGTAAGTATCTTAATTTGATTTTCGAAAGATTGTTCCTGCTGATCATCCGCACTGCTGAACCATTCGTGGCTTTTGTTTCTTGCTGCTGTGTAAGCTCGTTCTGTTTCTGCTTGTATTTTTTGCAGCTTACCTTTCAGCTCAGGGTCATTGGCATCCATCAATAAAATCTCTAATTGATGTTTGATCGCAGCAATTGATGACGAAAGTCCGTCGTGAAGATCCTGACCGAGCCTGCGCTGTTCTTCCCTTACCGCCTGTTGTTTCGCCTCCTCCATCGCAATAATTTGCATATCAGCCGCATCATTAAGTGCCTCAATCTGTGCTTTAACCCTACGTTTTTGACGAAGCATAACCAAATAAATACTGAGTATAGCGGCCGCCGATAAAAAGGAAATGATGATTAACCAAAGTGTTCGCTGTGCGGTTCTTTTGCTTAGAAGCTCATTATCGACCTGTATGTTATTATACTTCACATAATCTCCCATAAACTTGCGTGACTTTTCCCATTCGCCAGACATTGCCTTTTCGAGTTCAGCGTAGACTTTTATAATTTCATCTTTGTCATTTAATTGTTTAGCAATTTCTAGTGTAAAATTTAAAATATAGATTTGCAATGAATTGTCTGCACTTCTATTTGCAACTCCATAAGCTTTATATCCGTGTTCAAGCGCCATCTTTGGGTTACTATCCGAATAAAAGCTCATTAAAAAGTGAGCGTTAATTTCTAGATTCGAATTTCCAATATACTGTGCCTCAGATATTAACTTTATTATTTTAGGATATGCAATCTTGTATTGATTTTCCAGCAATAACAAACGAACCTTCCAGATCTTATTATAAATGATCATGCTTTCGTCCTTATAACGATATGCTATCTCATCTGATTTTCTTAAGTAATAATTAACACTATCAGCAGAGAGGGATGAATTTCGACTGCAATAAAGAGAATATACTTGCGACATAATGCTGTCTTTCTCTAATGTCTTACCTGTCAAAAACATTTTTTGCAGAATTGATACAACCTTAGATTTATCAGCGATGCCTTTATTCAGCACTTCGACCATATCTAGGTTTGTCCGTATCACTTTTTCTATATTATTATTTTGTTCGTAGTAAGGCAGTACTTTTCCTAATAATTCTAACGCCTCCGCATATAATCCTCTTTTATAAAAAGAAAAAGCAATTAAAAGATCTGCATCTATTTGTCCATCCTTATATTTTACATTTGTTGCAAGTTGTTTGGCTTTTAAAGCGTAATAAAAGCAACTATCAGCATTTCTTGTTCTATAAAGTGCACCCAATCTATTGAAACTTTCAATTAGGCGAACACTGTCTTTGATAAGGTTTATTTTTTTTAGTTCTCTATTGATTTGCTGGATTTGTGCGTTGGCAGAATGATAGCAAGTAAAGAATAATAGTAAGCAAAAAATAATTTTTAAACGTTTCATATTTGCTTGATTTATAATGCTAATATATAGCATATTTATGTGATGAAGCAACTTAAAATAGACATATTTTGCTATCATCCAAGCCTCTATAAAAGAACATCTTGTCTCGGCAATAACGATCTTATTAAAACTAAAGCGCATTGTTAACTGTTACCATTAAAAATTTGAAATCATGGGAATAATTAAAACAGCACTTATAGGAGCCGCAGTTTACGGTGCAGTGCAATATTTAACGAAAAAGGATGCCTTGGGCAGATCAAGAATGGATAAGATTAGAGAAAAAGCTCCAGAATTGTTGGAGAAAGCTAAATTAGCGGCTTCGGATATTAAGGCTAATCGTGTACCCAACATTTAAGGAATAAAAGGACCAATTAGTCATCCATTGAAAAACTAATTGGTCTTTATTTTATCTGATCACTTTCTGGTATTATCTCGGGAGGAACTCGACGTAGATAACACTATGTCTAATTCGGAGGCTGTTTCTAGTTAAAATTAACGTTGATATTATTTTGCTTAGCGAAAACTTTGCCATCCGATAATAACGTTTCATATTTAGCTTCGAAATCAGCATAATATTTTTCTTCTATAGATTTGATGATCTTATCTTTTTGTTCTTGTGTTGCTTTGCTATCACATAATTTTGCATAAGACATATATTCATTTTTATAAACCGGTATTACAAACTCGTAAAGTGCTATCGATTCGCTTTTGATCTTCTTTCTCATCTCATCGCCATCAGCAAGAGCCTTAATGTCATTTAGTGATTTTTCGAGATATAAAATCTTATTTTTCACATCATTTACAGCTTCATCACCTTTATTTTTACTAGAGGGGATATCATCAAATTCAATGGTATTATCATTAATGTGTTTTGCTAAAATCGGTGTACCAAAATCATTGATCATATTGGTATTTAGCACAGCGATGCCAAAAAATTTATCTGCAGATTCGGAACAAGATTGTAAGCATAACGAAAAAGCAACGGCTACGACTAAGGAAAAACCAGCTAGAAAGGTTCTAAAAGTATATTTCATGTTTCAAAAATTAGTTATTTTATTTTTGGCCGAAACATCAAAAATTAAGCCTTTTACCTACTTTTTGTGATACTCGGAGATAGCCAACTCATCCTCAGTAAATTATTTTTAGGATTAAAATTTATAAAAAACAAATCCCTGTCCAAAATCTAGGAACCCGAATAAAGGTTTTGTCGCGTATCTAGCTGTATTATAAAAAACCGCCCGAATTAATCTTATTGCTTTTGAATCTCTACTGGTTTTACAATTACAGGCGCTGATCTGTCTGGATCTTCATATGCGACATAACCTTTATATCGGTAAGAGTTTTCTGAACCTGCGCCGCAAACGGTGAAAAAGATACTTTTGTTAGTCTGTTCACTCGCCTTCGGATTAAATTCTCGCTTTGATTGTACTGTAACACGCTTATATTTTCGGATAAATCTCGGATCATTGTATTGATCTCGTTTGTAATCTTCCGCAAGTTGACTGGCATTTATTGCTTTGTATACATTTAGCTGCTTATCGAAGTTATATTGGGAAGTTTCGGGCATTGGAAACATACGATAATGCTGATTTGCAAACACTTCATTTTGTACCAGTTTCTTTTCTTCATCGTACTGTTTTTTCCATTCGAGCGTTTCTTTCCATTGACCTTGCTCCTCTTCATCCAAAACCTTTAAAAAACCGCGGTCTCCCCCATAGTTAGAAAGTTTGATCACATCACCATCTTCCATTTTTTCTATGATTGCCACAAAATCTTCAGATGCCCGCTCTGCTCTATTGTAAACGAAAATAAAATCGTTATAACCATCTACATTTTCGTATTTCCAAGCTGTATTGCCCCTTGCATTCCCTTGATTAAGTTCTGAAGGAATAGCAGCCAAAGTAAAGCTATTCATTACACCAGCTTGTTGATGAACAAAAGGAGCACCGAAACAATTTGCATTTTCGTTAAACACTGGCTTAAAACCAAAACCATCCAGTTCAACAAACGTCCGGCTTCCTCTATCAAATCCTTTAAAGTCAATCCTGGTACTATCTCCAATACTTGGATTGCGGCTTGCAAAAACTTCGAACAGATCTTGGCCATCTGCAGTGAACAAAAGTCGATCTTTTTCGATCTTGTAAGTTCCAAAAACTGCGGTAGCATAGCCATATAGCAGATAGGTCCCGTCTGCAAACAAACTGATACCAGAGGTAGAACCGTAGCGACCGGCATATTTTTTATACATAGAATTTTGCAATGAGTTTTCTTGGGCTGATGTGTTCGAATTCATAAGAAATAGACAGGTAATTAGCGTTAATATAAATTTGATCATGGCGATAGATTTGCTTTCTATAACAAGCTTAGCTATTTTAAGTTTGCATTTTATAACTCGTCTACAAAAATCTGAGCAAGAATTCACTTGAAAAAAACGATCGTTCCCTTAACTTTCGTATTATTCAAATAAAAGATCGATACAAAAAACTAGCTTTGCAAAAATTCAGCTATCGCATGAAACTCAAAAATATTCCTCCTATACCTGCCGTTTTATTAGCCATTATCAGCGTACAAGGGGGAGCTGCCATTGCAAAAAGTATATTTCCGGTGATGGGTGCATCGGGTACTGTAGCTCTACGAATTGGAATTTCTGCCATTATCTTATTTACCATCAACAGACCCAAGCTAAAAGATATTTCAGGTAAACAATGGAAGTTAATTTTTTGGTATGGAATAATACTAGGTGCAATGAATACCAGTTTTTACCTATCACTTTCCAGAATTCCACTAGGTTTGGCTGTAACCTTAGAATTTATTGGACCTTTGTTGTTGGCCATTTCTACTTCTAGAAAAGCATTGGATTTTATATGGGTTTTACTAGCAGCAGCAGGCATTGCACTTATTGCACCCTGGTCTGGAGCGAGTAATATAGATTTGATTGGAGCAGCCTTGGCATTATTGGCCGGGGGGTTTTGGGCGGGCTACATCGTACTTGGCGGCAAATTGTCTCAAACTATGGACGGTTCACAAGCGGTAAGTGTTGGTTTGTTGTTTGCAAGTCTTATAGCAGTTCCAGCAGGAATAATAGAAGGTAATTTTGCCAACTTAAATGCAAACATGTTATTACACGGACTTGGTATTGCTTTGCTTTCCAGTGCTATTCCCTACACTTTAGAAATGAATGCGCTTAAACACATCCCGGCTAAAACTTTCAGTATTTTAATGAGCTTAGAACCAGCGGCGGCGGCGGTTTGCGGCTTACTCTTTTTAAGAGAGCACTTATCTATCCACGAGTGGGCTGCTATTGCTTTGATAGTTGGAGCCAGCACAGGTTCTACACTTACCAAAAATAAACAAGCCAAAAGCCATTAATCAATGATAACTACAACATTACCAATAAAATAAGAAAAAATAATTTTATTTTATAGCAATAAGTTCTTTACCTTTAGAAAAAATCCAACCCAAATAATCTATTTTAAAAGAATTAAAATGAAAAAGAAATTATTAGCGCTATTAGTTATAGGATCGGCAGTTGTAGCCTCATCATGTAACAAAATTAAAGAGGCTACCAATCAAAACATTACGTTAACTGGTGCAGAAGTTACTTTAGTTGTATCTCCGAAAGATATTTCGACTGGTTCAGTAGAGCTACAATCTGCAACTGCAACTTCAGATATAGATGCTCTGATTAAAGAAAAAGCATCTGGTTTTGGTTTGAAAAACGTAAAGTCTTTGAAAGTAAAAACACTTACTGCAGAAATTACTGAGGGATTTAGTGCAACCAGTAATTTTTCAAGTTTTAAAGACTTATCTGCAACGCTTGAAGCTCCCGGAAAAACACCTTTCATAGCTAGCTATACTGGTACACCTTCTGCGTCAAGTACTAGTATCAGCTTCACAGTTAGTAATGCAGTTGACTTAAAAGACTTAGTATCTGCCGGAACCGTAAAATACACTTTAAAAGGTACAGTACTTAGCAAACCTACAACTACTTTAACCCTTAAGGTTAAAACTACATATGATGTTGTAGTAGGCCTTTAATAAACTAAACCACTAGGATAGGTCAATGTGAAAACATTGGCCTATTTTTTTTGCACCTTAAAAAAAATGAACAAAAAAAGGAGACACAAATAATGCATCTCCCTTTAACTTAAAATATTTTATTGGGTACTTTATACTTTCAACTTTTACTATCCTTCTTGGTGTAACCAAGCTTTCTTAGCTAAGAGTTCTTCTTCAGTTTCACGAATGTCTTCATCGTCTACACAGCAATCTACTGGGCAAACGGCAGCACATTGAGGCTCATCATGGAAACCTTTACACTCTGTACACTTATCCGAAACAATATAATATACTTCATCAGAAACAGCATCTTGAGCGGCTCCCGCATCTATTTCACTACCTCCAAAATCAATAATACCATCTAAAGCAGTACCATCAGAAAACCTCCAAGCTGTACCAGCATCGTAAATTGCGTTATTAGGGCATTCAGGCTCACATGCCCCACAGTTTATACATTCGTCTGTTATTTTAATTGCCATCTTTTCGTCTAAATCTAAATGCGAAGTTTACCTTTGCGTCGCAAATATAATACATAATCCATTTATAATAGTTCTAAATATGTCGTCACTTCGTAAAGAACAGCTAATTTCTGCTTTCAAACAACTAGGAAAATACCTTAGCCAACCAGATGAGGCTTTCAATTTGGCTGTTTATTCTGCTAGAAACGCAAACGCTTGGTTTACAGAAGAAGAAGTGAATAGATCGGTGAAAGCTTTGGCAGAAATGCTTAACGAGGCCGATTTAGAGCAATGGTTTGAAAATATTAGTGTGACTACAGCGCCTAAAAAAGTAGGCTTAATCTTAGCAGGAAACATCCCTTTGGTTGGCTTTCACGATGTGATGTGTGTTTTAGCAACCGGAAATATTGCGCAAATTAAATTATCTTCATCTGACAATAAACTTTTACCTTTTATACTAAATCAGCTTTGTGAGATTTTACCTGAGCTGAAAAACCATATTATTTACGCTGAGCAATTGAAAAACTTCGATGCGGTTATTGCTACCGGAAGCAACAATACCTCAAGGTACTTCGAGTACTATTTTGGCAAAGTTCCCAATATCATCAGAAGAAACAGAAATAGTGTAGCAGTTTTAACAGGAGAAGAAACAAAAGAAGAAATTGCAGAATTGGGTCACGATATTTTAGATTACTTTGGGATGGGTTGTCGTAGTATCTCCAAAATCTTCATCCCTAAGAATTACGAAATCAAAAACTTTTTTGAGCCTTTGGAGCAATACCAAGAGATCATTAACCACTTTAAATACAACAATAATTACGATTACAATAAATCGATCTACTTGGTAAATCAACAAACACACTATGATAATGGCTTCTTGTTGTTGAAAGAAGATGAAGGTTTATCATCGCCTTTGGCCGTATTGTATTACGAAACTTACGAGAATGCAGCCGACGTAATGGAAAAGCTGGAACAGCAGCAAGAGCAAATTCAGTGTGTAGTGAGTAAAATACCTAACGAAGGCTTACAGCCCCTTCAGTTCGGACAAAGTCAACATCCTAAACTGTGGGACTACGCAGATAATATTGATACGATAAAATTTCTAAACAATCTAAATTAAAAAAATGAAAAAATTACTCTCTTTATTGGTATTCGTTGTATTAGGCAAAATAACTTTTGGTCAAACAAACAAGGAGTTATATATCTCAAATTATCCTAACGGAATTTATACAACGAAAGCAGACTTTGTCAATAAACTTCCTAATGATACTTCAGCCATAGTTCCGAAGAATTTACCAGGCAAAAAGAAAGACAGTTTAACGCTAGAACAAAACACTTTTTTCTACACTTCTAAAACAGACAAAAAAATAAAAAATGTATTTGCAGTTGTTTACAACAATCATATCTTTTTTAATATTGCCTCAATTCTATCAAACAGAAATAAAACTGATCGTTCACAAAACCATAACAATCCTAATTCGTTTGTAGGTGTATTAATCGGTGGAAATAACTATTTGTACACTGAAGCCAACTTAGCAAATGCTTGGGCGCAAGGTTTTGCATACGGTATGGGCGGAGCAATTGGCGGTATAGCTGCTCAAGGCATGATTTACGGAAAAGGAATTGTCTGGGATGTAAAAAATGAAGAATTTAATATTTTTAAGAATTGCAAGGATTATAATGAATTCATTAAAGACAAATATCCTTCGGGCGTACAAGAGTGCAAAAATAATCAGCCTGATGTATTAAAAATTCGAGCTGATATTAAAACTATTCTTTAATGAATGATGATTTTAACCGTTATCTTTCCACTTTTAATTTTTAACTTCTTACTTTTGAAAGAATGTATATCATCAAAGTTAAAGGCATTGCTAAAATACCCGATTACGTACAGCTTAGAGACGACAAGTTTACCTTACTTGCTTATTTCAGAGTAGATAGACCTGATAAATCTCTCGAGAAATTGGGCTTTGGAGATCAACAAGAGAAAATAATGAGTTTTATTAACGAGTTGCCTTTTGGACAGGTAACTAAATTAGATATTTAACATGGCAGCGAGCATAGAGAGCGTTATTACCTTAAACAATGTTGATGTTTTCCAGCAAAAACACTTAGTATTATCTAACGTAAAACTTGATATTGCTAAAGGCGAATTTGTATTTCTAATTGGTGCAACTGGCTCTGGAAAAAGTAGTTTATTGAAAATCATTTATGGCGATTTACATATCGGTAATGGCGATGGAAGCGTTGCTAATTTCAATCTCAAATCGCTCTCTGAAAAAGAAGTACCTTTCTTGAGAAGAAAACTGGGCATCGTTTTTCAAGATTTTCAATTGCTAAGTGATAGAACTATTGAGCAAAACTTGGAGTTTGTTTTAAAAGCCACTGGTTGGAAAGACAAAAACTTGATTACCGAGCGCATTAAAGATGTCTTGGAAAAGGTTGGCTTGCGTTCGAAGATCAAGAAAATGCCACACGAAATGTCGGGCGGCGAGCAACAACGTATTGTAATTGCAAGAGCTTTACTAAACAATCCCGAAATTATTTTAGCCGATGAGCCGACGGGTAACTTAGATCCAGAAACCTCTGAAGAAATTGTGCTTTTATTGAAACAGATTAGCCAAAACGGCACTGCTGTTTTAATGGCTACGCACGATTACCATATCATCCGCACCTTCCCTTCTCGTATCATTAAATGCGAAAATGGATTGATCCATGAGGATGTTCAAATCGCTTAAATTAAGGTTAAAAGCAAAAGGCCGAAAGCAAAAAGCGCTAACGCCTATAATTCTGACAAAATTTTAATTGACAGCCATTCTGTTAGTCGAACTTGACGTAAAACTGACAGCATGGCTGTTTTATTTGGCTTGGCAAAGCTTTTGTTAAGCACTCTTTGAAAAATCCCTTAGGACAAAACACTAGTACACATGTTTAATAAGAAGAAAAAGGAAGAAGAACCAGTGGTTGAAAATAATACAGCTGAAGAAGCAGCAGAAAACCTTAATGACAACGTTGAAAACACGACTGAGCAAGCTGAGAATGAAGTTAGCGAGCCTGTAGTTGAATTATCGGCAGAAGAAAAACTACAACAACAAGTAGCTGAATTAAACGACAAATACCTGCGTCTTTTTGCTGAATTTGACAACTTTAAACGTCGTACACAAAAAGAACGCGTAGAATTATTGCAAACTGCAGGTAAAGATATCGTTGTTTCACTTTTACCTGTTTTGGACGATTTTGAACGTGCTATCAAAGCAACTGAAAATTCTACGGAGGTTGCCCCAGTTCGTGAAGGCATTGAGTTGGTACAAACTAAACTGAAAACTATTTTAAGCCAAAAAGGATTAAAAGAAATCGAAAGTTTAAACACTCCTTTTGATACAGACTTACATGAAGCAATTACACAAATCCCTTCGCCAACTGAAGAGCAAAAAGGAAAAGTAATTGATCAGTTAGAAAAAGGTTACACGCTTAACGACAAGGTAGTTCGTTTCGCTAAAGTGGTAGTTGGAGCATAAAGGAATTTTGAATGATTAAAGTTGAAATGATTGAATAATACATTTGGTCATTTCTCATTTAGTCATTTAATCATTAATAAAAGATGAGCAAAAGAGATTATTACGACGTACTTGGAGTTGCCAAAGGTGCATCGGCGGAAGAGATTAAAAAAGCTTACCGTAAGTTGGCTATTAAATATCACCCCGATAAAAATCCTGACGACAAATCTGCGGAGGAGAAGTTTAAGGAAGCTGCCGAGGCTTATGAAGTATTAAGTAGTCCAGAGAAAAAACAACGTTACGATCAGTTTGGACATGCCGGAGTTGGTGGTGCAGCTGGTGGTGGTGGTTATGGCGGCGGCATGAACATGGAAGATATCTTCAGCCAATTTGGAGATATTTTTGGTGGCGGTGGCGGCAGCCCGTTTGATAGTTTTTTTGGCGGTGGCGGACAATCGAGAGGTGGCCGTAGAGTAGCTAAAGGTTCTAACTTACGTATAAAAGTAAAATTAACCTTAGAAGAAATTGCTAACGGTGCCGAGAAAAAAATTAAGGTTAACAAGCAGGTAACCTGTAAAACCTGTGATGGTAGTGGGGCAAAAGATAAAGGCTCGGTAAGTACTTGTAGCACTTGTGGTGGTGCAGGATCGGTGCGTAGAGTTACCAATACCATTCTAGGACAGATGCAAACTACAGCTACCTGCCCTACTTGTCATGGTAGCGGACAACAAATTACTGCAAAATGCGGTACATGCCATGGCGACGGAACCGTTCGCGGTGAAGAAACCATCACCATTAACATTCCTGCCGGTGTAAGTGAGGGCATGCAGTTGAGCATGGCCGGAAAAGGTAACGCGGCTCCAAACGGCGGCGTTCCTGGAGATTTAATCATCTTAATTGAAGAAACTCCTCACGAAACCTTAAAAAGAGAAGGCAACAATGTTGTTTACGATTTACATGTAAGCATTCCTGATGCGGCTTTAGGTGCAAGTGTAGAAGTACCTACTATTGATGGCAAAGCGAAAATCAAGATTGAGCCAGGTACACAAAGTGGCAAATTGCTTCGTTTAAAAGGAAAAGGTATTCCAGAAGTAAACTCTTATCACAGAGGCGACCAAATTATCCATGTGAACATTTGGACACCAAAAGCTTTAAACAGCGAAGAAAGAGCGTTACTTGAAAAATTAAGAGAATCTCCAAACTTTAAGCCACAACCTGGTAAAAACGACAAGAGTTTCTTTGATAAAATGAAAGAATATTTCGAATAACTAGAAGTTTAAATATATACAGCCCCCAATAAGCGAATAACTTTTTGGGGGCTTTTTTAGTTTCATTTTTTCAACAAAACAAACAACGAAAAGCCTTCTACGTTCTGTAATATCAGGATAAATTAAGGCAGAATACATTATTTATTGTAACGAACGAGCCTTCAACTTATCTAAACAATAAAATCGATACCATGGAAAAATTGATAACTTGGACAAAGGGAGTGTTTGATAGTTCATATCAGATTTTTTGCAATGGTCAGATATGTGGCAACTTAATCTTCGAAACCTGGAACAACCATGCTTTTGGGATTATGTCGCAGAAGAATTATCATTTTAGAACTAAAGGTTTTTCAGACATCACCACTACTATTTACGGCGATAATAATGAGGAGTTAGGTATTATTACTTTTCATATGTGGCAATTTAGAGCTATCATTTCCCTAAAAGATCAAACACCTTTCACTTGGAACTACAGTAACAGTTGGTTAAGCAGTTGGAATTTAAGTGATCATCAACATACGCACATGCACTTCAGGGCATCATCTGGCTCCGGTACAATCATGGGTAAAAACCTCGATAATGAATTGGCGCTTATAGCTGGCCTTTACATCAAAGAGTTCTTTTCACGTATTCTTGTAACGTTTATAGTTTTTGTAGCCATCATGGTTGCTTTAAGAGGTGTTTAAAGCTGCGTAACTCCTCCACTCACTACCAATTTCATTGCATCAGCGGCACTCATGTTAAGTGGCTTAATTTTATCTTTTTTTACGATATAGATTTGCCCTGCAAACGAATAAGAAAACGGAAAGTACACAATCGCTTCATCCGCCATATCCAGCTTGCTCAAATCGTTTTGCGTTAAAAATCCGATACGTTTCATATCACCTTCGGCTTGCACCAAAACAGGATGATTGAATTTCTTCTCGTCACCAACAAATGCCTCCGTAAGATCTTTAATAGAGGTATAAATGAAATTGAAGAGTGGCAGTTTATTTAACCAGCGCCTAAACCAACTGTACATCGGTTCGGTTACAAAATAGGTCACGAAAATACCTGCAGCAAGAATAATAGCTAACACCAATACCAACCCTAAGCCCGGAATGTTACGGCTTTCGCCCGTATTTGGATCTACACCTAAAATATTATTGATGTTTAACCAACTATCTACCGTACTCACCGCCCAAACTACAATAAATACACTAAGGGCAATTGGCATTACAATTAACAACCCTTTAATTAAGTAATTCAACAAAGCTTTTCCAATCCTATTCATGGCGCAAAATTAAGACTTTTATCTGGTTGTTAGCTTGTTCAATAGTTCATTGGTCAACACTTTATTGGATTTTCATACTATTATTACTCGTAATAATAAACTCTTTTTACTCTCTGAGATACGTTGGTTAAGATTTCGTAAGGAATAGTATGAATTTCACGGGCTAAATCGACAATACGATGTTGTTCGTTAAACACGATTACCTCATCGCCTACTTTTACATCGATCCCCGTCACATCCAACATACACATATCCATACAAATGGAACCAACCGTTGGAACTAACTTTCCATCTACCAACATTTTACCTACCCCATTGCCAAAAGAACGGCTGTAACCATCGGCATAACCAATTTTCACCGTAGCAATTTGACCTCCGTTAGGCAACACTCCTCGTCTTCCGTAGCCTACAGTTTCATTGGGTTGCAATTGCTTAATTTGGGAAACCGTAGTTTTCAAAGTAGCCACGGTTTGTAATTCTCCTTCAGCCAAAGCAGCATCGAAACCATACAATCCAATTCCTACCCTTACCATATCAAATTGGTAATTAGGCCAGCGACTAACCCCAGAAGTATTCAACACATGTCTAATTGGTCGATAGGTTAATGACGTAGCTAACGTTTCGTACATTTTTTCGTATTTGCTTACCTGCAATTTTGTGAACTCATCGTGCTGTTTATCATCTGTTGCTACCAAATGCGTAAATATCGAAACCACTTTGAGCTTTTCTTTGTCTAATAAAACAGTCAGCTCTTCAATCTGTTGTGGTTCGAAACCCAAACGATGCATCCCTGTGTCTAGCTTAATATGGATGGGAAAATCAGTAACTTCTTCTGGCAAAAAATGGAGAAAACTACGCAAAACCTCCAAGCTATAAATCTCCGGCTCCAGATTATATCTCAACATGGCATCAAAAGCAGAAGGTTCTGGACTCATCACCATAATTGGTAAGCTAATTCCAGCTTTACGCAAAGCAATGCCCTCATCTACATAAGCCACGGCCAGATAATCCACTTTGTGATATTGCAATAAATTAGCGATCTCGAAACTTCCACTGCCATAAGAAAAAGCCTTCACCATTGCCATGGTTTTTACACCTGTAGACAATTTAGATTTATAAAACTGAAGGTTAGATAAAAGCGCATTCAAATTAACTTCCAATACGGTATCGTGCACTTTTTGAGCTAAACGTTTCACAACCAACTCAAATCCAAATTTACGGGCACCTTTTACCAAAATGGTTTCGTTATTAAAACTTTGCTGGCTAACGTGAGCTAAGAAATCGGCAGTATTGTTAAAAAAGCTTTTTTCTAGATCAAACAGCTCTTGATGTGCGGCAATCTGTTCCCCTATCCCAATTAGTCTATTGATTTTTTTCTGTTTTAACAACAATGAAATCTCTTGATATAACTCGTTAGCAGATTTTCCAGTCTCATGTAAATCAGATAGAATTAATGTGCGTTTTGGATGTTGGTTTTGCTGATTTAAAAAATCTAATGCAATACTCAGCGAAGAAATATCTGCACTGTAACTATCATCGATTAACGAACAATTGTCTATGCCATTAATTAACTGCAGGCGCATGCCTACTTTAACCAATTTTGCCAATCGGAAAGCAGCCTGTTTAGCGTCATAACCCATTGCCAATAAAGTAGACCAACAAATGACTGTATTTTCAATTGCCGCAGCATCAGTAAATGGAATAGTGGCTTCAATGTCTTTATCGGCATATTTAGCTTTCAAGATGGTGTTTGTCTTATCAGTAGAAACTTCTAGCACCTGCAGATCTGCTTCTTGATTAAAACTCCAAGTGAATTTTCTTTTGCCCGGCAACATTACCCCGTCGGCAATATGTGCTGGCGAATAAACTAATGTTTCTACGCCTTCAAAAAGCTGCAGTTTCTCTTTAAGTTTTTCTTTCTTATCCTTAAAACCTTCATCGTGTGCTTCACGGATATTAGTCAATATACCGATACTTGGCTGGATGACTGTAGCCAACTGCTTCATTTCTCCAACTGTAGAGATCCCAGCTTCAAAAATACCTAAGTTGTGGCCATTGTTAATTTGCCATACCGAAAGTGGCACTCCAATTTGTGAATTATAGCTTTTTGGACTACGTACTACATTATTATCTGTAGATAGTAATTGATATAGCCACTCTTTTACAATGGTTTTTCCGTTACTACCGGTAATTCCTATCACCTCTAATTGATGAACCGAACGATGATAAGCAGCCAATTGCTGCAAAGATGAAAGCACGTCATCAACCTTAATCCAATTTGTTTCTGGGTATTTGGTATGGTCTACATCTTCTGATACAACAAAGTTTCGAATACCATTTTGATAAGCACTATTTATAAATTGATGTCCGTTTCTTTGCGCTTTGATAGCAAAAAATAACGCATTGTTTACATTGCTTAGCGTACGACTATCAATTACCAAGTTTTTGATCACAGCCTCTTTAATACAGAAAAAGCCTTTTCCTTGTACAATTTCGGCAACTTGCTCTACAGTATACGTATCTCCTTTAGACATGGCAATGATAGGTTAATGAGATTTTTTTACGAATTTCAACAAATATTTAATAACCATTCATGATTAAATACGATTGTTAGTAAACAGATTCGCTTTAATCATGAAAAGGAACATCTGGCAAATAAAAACATAAATAAGAACAGATGAAAATAGAGAAAGAAAAGAAATACAATTACGATATCAAGACCGCTTTGCAAAAAGCTGCCAACTGGTGCGCCTACCAAGAAAGGTCTCAGCAAGAAGTAAGAGATAAATTGTACGAATGGCAAATGAAACCTTTGGAAGTAGAAGAAATTATTTCGACACTAATTTCAGAGAATTTTCTAAACGAAGAACGATTTGCTTTTTCTTACGTTTCTGGCAAATTCAAGATTAAAAAATGGGGCAAAATAAAAATAAAGCAGGGCTTAAAACTTAAGCGAGTACCAGAACCTATCATTAAGAAAGCCCTAAACAGTATTGATGGTGATGAATATTTTGAAACGCTAAGCAACTTATTAGAAAAAAAGCAGCAAACCGAAAAAGAAAAGAATGCAATTAAACGCCAGTTTAAGCTTGTAAACTATCTTCATGGCAAGGGCTACGAGAAAGACTTAATTTTCATTTTATTGAAATCAACCTAATTTTAGTACTCCATTAAACTGTGAAAATTCAATTTAAATACTGAATTTCATTGATGCGAAACATTATCCAACCCATATTTATACAAGCAAAGAATCACAATTTTATCCTGCTAAAAAACATCTAACCACTAAAAACAAAATTATAGTTAAATGAACAACAATAAGTTAGAACAAAACGTTAATTTTTTATTAAATATTTCTTGGCAGAAATATAAATCTGCGTATATTTGCATCACCAAAACGGAAACGACCTCTTATAGAAGTCAAAAGTTTTGAAATATCGGATGATATTAACAATGCGAAAGTAGCTCAGTTGGTAGAGCACAACCTTGCCAAGGTTGGGGTCGCGAGTTCGAATCTCGTCTTTCGCTCTAAATGCCTTCCTACCAGGAGGCATTTAATTTTAAAAGCAGCAATGCTTGCTGAAGTGGTGGAACTGGTAGACACGCAGGACTTAAAATCCTGTGCCCTCAACAGGCGTGCGGGTTCGATTCCCGCCTTCAGTACAAACCTTCTTTTCACTAAAGAAGGTTTTTTTTTCAAGATTTCATGATAATGATTACTTGGACAAACAACAAATACTGACAACATCGGATGATGTCAACAATGCGAAAGTAGCTCAGTTGGTAGAGCACAACCTTGCCAAGGTTGGGGTCGCGAGTTCGAATCTCGTCTTTCGCTCTAGATGCCTTCCTACCAGGAGGCATTTATTTTTAAAAGCAGCAATGCTTGCTGAAGTGGTGGAACTGGTAGACACGCAGGACTTAAAATCCTGTGCCCTCAACAGGCGTGCGGGTTCGATTCCCGCCTTCAGTACTGAAACCAAAGCTATCAGAAATGATGGCTTTTCTTTTTTAGTTATGTTTTTTACCTATGTACTTCTATCTGAAAAGAGCGGAAAGTTCTATGTTGGACACACCGAAGATCTGACAGCTAGGTTGGATAGGCATAATAATGGCTTCGTGGTTTCTACCAGAAATAAAGGACCGTGGAAGATAGTTTACTCTGAAAAATTCAGAACCAAAGCGGAAGCCAACAGGCGTGAGTTGGAAATCAAATCCAAAAAAAGCATAAAATATATTGAAACGCTGATTTCAAACAACAGCTGACACGTCCCGATCTTAATCGGGATGCCCTCAACAGGCGTACGGGTTCGATTCCCGCCTTCAGTACAAACAAGTTTAAATCCCCTGGTTCAAAAGCTAAGGGATTTTTTGGTTTGACACCGATCCTTAGCGCCAACAACCCCAATTCCATCATGCTAAAGTGCTCTTTCGCTTATGATCACAATTACCTAATTCTACAACTATTTTAAGAATAGGCACGGAAATTGGTCAATTTCAACAGATATCAAAAATATCATCTAGATACGTCTTATATGACCACAGTTTACAAATTCAACGAAATACTGAATGATTTAATGGACTATTTCATTCTCGGAGATCCGGATTGTTTACTTAGCTATCAACAAAATCATCAATTACCTACAGATTTATTAACGGAATTTACCACAAGCGAGACTGGCGATCAAGTGGTAGAAGATGGTATTATCATTCCTCTATCAGGAGTTGAAAACTATCCTTATACCATTTATTTTAATCTTTCTGGCGAAAAACCCATATTACTCAAAGAAGGGAACCATCTTCAAGTTAAGCAAGAAGGCTACTGCATGAAAGTGGAAAATGAACAAGTCTATCTCTACACTATGCCTTATCTGAGAAATTATACTGTAGACAAAGTTAATGCTTTGAAAAGGCACAGAATGGCAACGATTAAATTAGAAAATGGATGGTACAGTGTAGATGTTTTGGGCGGAGAAACGCTCCAAGATATAGAGATCACCAATAAAGAAGGTCAGAAAATCAACTATCAATCTCTAGAACCCACTTTTGAATTTATTATTAAGCCCAGCTCCACCAAACCTGCACTCACGGCCGACATTGGTTATTCTTTCAAAATTAAAATAAGCGAGTAAAAATATACCTATCATAACATGAACAAAGAAGATTACAAAAAACAATTTAGCGAAGATGATGCTGTAGGATGGTTGAGTATAGATACGCAATTGGATAGGATTTATCCAGCTCAAGAACCACAACATTTCGGGACTTTAATTAAGTATATGCTTGGAGGCGAAGATCCACTAGACGGCATCAGTGTTTACGAAAGCAACGAGCAAGAACCGCATTACCATATCGTGAGCTATGGTTTTTCTGAACTTTATTACGATGAAGAAAAAGCAGGTGGCGAATTTAGCAAGTTTGGTTTCGAACTAACCTTTCGCTTAAAAAAAGAAGGCAACGAAGATTTCCATTGGGCTATGAACCTAATGCAAAACCTAGCCAAATACGTTTTCAAATCGGGGAAGTGGTTCGAAGAGTTTCATTTTATCCCGGCAAATGGACCAATTAAACTTGAGTCGGATACAGATATTACTGCCGTAGCATTTGTATTAGATCCTGAGCTTGGAAAAATAGATACGCCACACGGTGAAGTTTCCTTTCTACAAATGGTTGGTTTAACAACTAGTGAATACGAAGAACTGAAACAAAATCCTAAATTATCAGAGACGGAAAAGTTGATAGATATATTAAAAGCATCAAATCCTCTGCTCATTAACGATTTAAATCGGAAATAAAATTTCAAACCTAAAAATAATGCAAGAGATATGTTTATAGAAAAATGGAAAGATACTGCTTTCGGAAGTGATTACGGTTCCGATTTTCAAAGCTTTTTAGAGGAAATTGCCAGTGGTAAACTAACCTTAAAAGAGATTTTTGAAAACTGCGATTTAGAGAAGTATTTTAATAATCCAGAGTTACTTAAACAACGCACAGACAACAATGTGCAACTTACTAACTCAAGCTTTGAACAATTTGTACATTACGAGGACGCAGTGATTGCATTAAGTGCAATCGTTGCAGAAAGCGTGGCGAACGGGAGCGCAGATTTAAGCCTAGCTTATGGCTCAGACGTATTGATTTTTGATGTAACCAAAGAAGAAATCACAAAACTAAAAAATGCGCTGACCTATATCCATGATAATCCAAATCTGTTTGTTTTATTCGAAATGCTTGACGAAGACGAGAAAAAAGAAACCCTTAAGGATATTGCTGATATTATCGAACAGCTTCAGATCAGCGCAGAAAAGAAATAAGAACTATGGCAATACATCGATATTGGGGAGATGTTGAACAAGATTGGGCAGGCTTTTCATCGGAGATTACATTTTCTCATCCGTTTTTTAGCGAACAAAGCATAACAATTTTTCTGGGAGAAGAATTTGATGAAGATGGTGAAGAAATAGAAGATGCACCTACCGAAAATCAATTGAATGCTTTTGCAGAAACCTACCAAAACTTTATAGCAAATTTTGAAGATCATTTGCGAGAAATACAGAACAGGGCTTTCGAACGATACCAAAAGTTATATGCACATTATTACGAAAATCCGGAAAAATCTGGTAAGCCTGCTTTGAACATCGACAGTGTTGAAAAACACAACAATTACATCAAAGAAATCATGTTTTTAAGGATATTAGAAGATGATACCATTAAACTTTCTATTCGTTACCAAATAGATACCGAACATGGCTTAGAATTTAGGCTTGAAAATGGGAAAATAGTGGCTGTTGGAGGCATTGCGGAAACTTAGAAACAAAATATGAGCAGACAAATTACGATAGCTGAGATTAAGAGCAACCCCTATTTTTGGCATATGTATCTTAAATGGTTTAGGGGATTTGATGATAAAAATGAAATCAATCTCGACGAAGCAATGGAGGTTATAGACATTGACCAAAACCAATCGCATCAATATGAAGAAGATTTCTTTTCAGATATCAATGATGAAAATATAAAGTTTATTGACGAGGAATTGAGCGAAAACATGTCGATCTATATTGAATTTCAAGGAAATGAAATTGTATTCTTTTTGAACGAAATTTATATTGGAAATTTAGGTGGGCATTTTGAAGCTTGGTTTTTCACTTGGAAAGAACTACTAGCTTTTGAGAAATATCCACCGCTTTTTCTATTACTCTTGCCAATGGTGGGCGTAGAACGAGAGCAAGTTGAGGAGGCAAAAGAGTTTATTACAATGCAATTGCAAGCAATCCCATCTTTCGAAAAAGAAGCTACCTATATTGCTTACTGCATTGTAAACGGATTGATGATAGATGAGCCATTTTTCGAACAACAAGATATTGGTATCATAAACCAGCAAAACCACAGTGTTCGAAATGTAGAGAAGTATCCTGATTATAAGCAAGATGCGACAGTGGTAAATATTGCGTTAAGCAAATTTGTGAAAAGCCCTTAGTAATAAACTAGGGGCTTTCTATATAAAACAATCCTCAAAGTGGATTGTAGTAACCAGCTAAAGATTAAATGATACGACAGTTTGTTTAGAAACACCTAATCCCTCTGCACCTAGCTCTACTACATCGCCTGCCTTTAAATAAATTGGTGGTTTAAAACCGAGGCCAACACCAGCTGGCGTACCAGTAGAAATTACGTCTCCCGGCAGCAAAGTCATGAATTTTGAAACATAAGCAATAAGCTCTGGCACAGAAAAAATCAAGTTTTTGGTATTGCCGTTTTGATACATCTCTCCATTTACAGACAGCCACAAACCTACATTTGAGATATCCGGCATCTCATCCTTCGTCACTAAATACGGTCCCATTGGCGCAAAGGTATCACAACCTTTTCCTTTATCCCAAGTACCGCCTCTTTC
The DNA here is from genome assembly GCF_005925325.1 of Pedobacter helvus. GTDB lineage: Bacteria > Bacteroidota > Bacteroidia > Sphingobacteriales > Sphingobacteriaceae > Pedobacter > Pedobacter helvus. Next base: position 494,128 of record NZ_SRMP01000001.1, read on the forward strand.
TAACTGAAATTCACGCTCAGAAACGTCGTTGATCAATACATAACCAGCCACATATTCTGTTGCCTTAGCCTCTTCAACATATCTTGCAGTTTTTCCGATCACTACACCAAATTCCACCTCCCAATCTGTTTTTTCCGAATCTTTAGGCAGCATGATATTATCAAATGGCCCTACAACCGAAGTGGTAGATTTAAAGAAAATGATAGGTTCTTTCGGAATAGCAGCACCGGTTTCATTGGCATGATCGAGGTAATTTAAGCCAATGCAAACAATCTTTGATGGACGAGCAATAGGAGCTCCAATTCTACTATCTGCAGATATTTCTTTTAGTTCAGATTTATTTTCTTCGATAAACTTTCGTAAACGCTCTACCCCATCAGTTTCAAAAAAAACTTCGTTATAATCTTCTCCAAATGACGATAAATCATAATTTTTAGCATCAATTTGCACGCCTATTTTCTCTTGTCCTAAATTCCCGTAACGGATTAATTTCATTGTTAACTAGTATATAAGCCAGTTCTAACACCGACCGAATGATTAATATTTATTTATTCAAAATCACTTTAGCACCTCCATCTAATTTACTTTGATGAGCTGCATCTATAAATTTGCAAATTGCCAAAGTCTCCTCCCGTTTTACAGGAACTTTTCCAGTTTCAAAAAAGGAAATAATTTGCTTCAACAAAGGATTATATCCTTGAAAGGCACCTAATTGCAGAACCTTATCTTGAGTAAACACTACCCCTCCAAAACCATCTGCACCTTTTCTAATTCCTCTTAAGGTACCTATCCGACCTCCTTCCCACTCCCCGATATAGCTATCGAAGTCATTAGTATGTTGTGTTTGAACACTTACACAATTCGGTCCGAGCAAGGTAAACAACATTTCTACGCCATGTATGCCATACCAATACAAATCTTTATGAGAAGGTTCGGTATAAGCTGGAGAATAGACATCAGCCCCAAGAACCGTATTCTGTTCTATTTGTTCTATTCCAGATATATAACGTAGTGAACTGGTAGAAAATACTGGTGTTTTATACTTATCCGAAAGCTCAAATATCTTTAATGCATCTTGATAACTATTGGCAATAGGTTTATCAATGAACAATGGCTTCTTTGCTTTAAGAATGATTTCTGCCTGCTGTAAGTGTAAATTGCCATCGTTAGTTTCCAAAAGCACCACATCTACCTTTTTCAAAAGTGCTTCTATAGTACCGACAATTTCTACACCGTATTTTTTAATTTCCTCGGTAAACTTAGGTATGCGCTCTGCGTTTAAAGGAATGCTTGGGCTTCCCATTGGATAAGCGGCGACAACTTGATAGCCTTTGTAGCTCTCATTAGATACATTAGCATTAAGCTCTTTGGTAAAAGCGATAGCATGGGAAGAATCTAACCCTACTATTCCAATTCTTTTCTTGGATGGCAACGAAAGTGCAAAACCTTTAGTTCCGTAAATTGCAGACCCCAAACTTAACGTTGCAATAGCAGCAACAAATTTTCTTCTACCTACCTCCATATTATGCTAAAAATACCTAACGTAGAAATACAACACTGCGGCCGTGATGATAGCCCACCACAACGTGGGATTTTTTAATCCTTTGTAAGATGGAGATTGATTAGTTAGCATTCCACCTCCTTTTCCATAATTGATGACCAAGTGATCTAATTCCAAACCTTCTTTTGGCTTAAAAATTAAACTTACTACTGCACAAACCAACATACAAGTCCAAAAAACAATCCCAGTGCGGTTAAAGAAAGGCATATCTGGGAAAGAAAACTCCATAATTAAAGAAAGCGGGATAGTTAACAGTCCAGCCGCCAAAGCTCCCTGCGATTTGGTTTTTTTCCAGAAAACGCCCATTAAAAACATGGTAGCTATACCAGGAGTAAACAAACCATACAAATTCATTAAATATAAAAAGATAGGTTTATCTGAATAACTTAATAGCAATACCGCACTACAAATTCCGAAAAAGATAATGGCAACACCTGCCCTCTTTCCAAAACGAATAGCTTGTCCATCTGTAGCTTTTTTATTGATGTATTCGCTATAAACATCTACTGTTAAAATAGTTGTGCAAGAGTTGATGGCCCCAGAGATATGCGACATAATAGCCGAAATAAGACCTGCCATTACCAAACCTATCAATCCGCTAGGCAACAAAGTTTTAACTAAGGTTGAGAAAAGTAAATCTGGCTGTTCTAAAGCTGGTAAAAATGCAGGCGCTACCAATGCCGGAATAGTGATGATCAATGGCACAAAAAACTTTAAATAATCGCCAAAAATAACACCCATGCGACCATGCCACTCATTTTTTGCTGCCAATACCCTTTGTACGATAAATTGATTAGTTGCACAATAAAACACGCTGATACACAATAGACCTCCTAGGTACATTGTCCAGGGAAAATCTGGATCATTGGCAGGATAGAACATCTTCCAATCCTTTGACGACTCTACGATAGCTCCAAAACCGCCCGCCTTATCAATAGTGGCAAATGTAAGTACTAATCCGCCTAATACTAAAATTATCAATTGCACCATTTCTGTCCATATTACCGCCTTTAACCCTCCTAAAATGGTGTATAAACCAGTTAAAAGTGCCATTCCAATAATGCTATAGAAAATTGGGATATCAAAAAGAGCATGGAGCGTTAAGCCGCCTAAATACAACACCGCACCTATCTCTACAAAAATGTAGGTAAATAAAATTAAGATAGCATAAAGCACTCTTGTAGAAGTTCCAAACCGTTTTTCTAGGTACTCTGGAACTGTATAAAATCCATTTCTGATATAGAAAGGAAGGAAAACCCAAAGTAAAGCATTGAAACCAATTAATATCGCTCCCCATTCTAAAGTAATGGCTACGAAGCCTCTACTATAGGCTGCTCCCATTGCACCCACTAAGTGATGGCTACTGATGTTAGCGGCAATGATACTTCCACCAATCATCCACCACGGTAATTTATCTCCCGCTAGGAAATAATCTCTTTTTGACTTCGAGCTTTGTTTAGAAGCATACAATCCCAAAGCAACAATACCAATAATATAAATGGTAAAAATTGCAATATCAATTATTTCAAGTTTCATTTTAGGTTGTTTGGTTAGTAGGTTTTTCGATTGGTTTAAGATGTTGCGATCAAATGTTCTATTTTGGCAATAACTTCAGCAATCAAGAGCTCTAAGCCACCTTTTTCAAAAGGTGTTTGCCATACAGCATAAATATCTTTTCCATATAAATCTTCTGGCGGTAAGTAGCCCAAATAACCATTAGCAATGTTGATAAAAGCCATATATCTATCTTTAAAATGAGCTCTAATTAACTCCTGCCCAATGGCATAAACTTCATTTGCTTGCGCCACTACAAAGGCATCACCAAATTGCCAAATCCATACAGGCAATATCGCATGAGTTTGTGTTCCAATTGATTTACGAGTGTTCAGTTTGCGCCAAAGTCGATCTTTCATCACTCTATCTTCGCAAGCGCTAAATTCCGCTTCTATTTTTTCGATAGAGTCTAATTGTTTGTAAGGTATTTTGACTTCAAATTTTATTTGTCTGAAAACTTGGCTAGGCACAATCTGCTTCTCCACATAAATAGCTAAAGGCGCTCCAGATTGCAAAGCATGGTCAAAAGTCCATTTTTTGCCAAGAGGTGATGTATTTTCTAAAGTCGATAAAATGGCATAACCCAATTTTCTACCGTTTGCATCTACTATTTCGGGATCTTTAACGTATTGTTTTTTGGGTGCCAAATCTCCAGAAGCACCTTGTAAAAATACAACTGGCACATTTAACTTGTCCAAAATCAGTTCACGCATTGCACCTACATAATCAGGCGAAATGAGTGTATTTTCATGAGCAAACGTAGTTGGATGACAGGCATAATTGCAGATCAGCGCCTTCAATTCGCCATTAGCGCCAGTCAATCTACCTATTAAAAGTGTTTGATCAGCAGGCTTGGATGGATCGTAACCAATCAGATATTCGCCATTGAGGTTCAAATCTCTTTTGGTAGCCAAATCGCAACAGCCGTACTCCCAAGAAAGAAAACCATCGATTAAATTTTCCTTTACCTTGTTGATGCTTTCAATAGCAGTGTTTTTTAAAAATTCTAAATAGGGAGCGATAAATTCGCCACCATTCTGATCTTTATCGTTAGAGCAAATGCTTGGCCCGGCATGCGTATGCGACAAACAAAATAGCAACTGCTCTTCACTCAGTCCACATGCTAGAAGAATTGCAGTTCTTAAATTTCGTTCGTCGTCATTATTTTTCCACCAACCTAAATCGGCCGAAATAACTACCCCTAAAGTCCCGTCATCACTCTGTGTAACTAAACACGATAAGAATAATGGTTTATGCACTCCAGAAGCCACATCAAACTTAGCCGCACCCCAATTTCTCGAATAAATTCCTTTGGGAGGTGTAATATCGACTTCAATAATTTGAAATTTTAAGGAAGTAACTGAGTTTGGAGATAAGGTAGCCATATTATTTCGATAGGTTAAGGTCTAAGCAGCGACAATCCGCCATCCATTAAAAAAGTAGAACCTGTTACATGTTGGCATTGGCTAGAATTTAGCCACAAAACCTGCGCTGCCACCTCATCGGCTTCCATAATTTTTCCCAAAGGAACTTTACTTTGCGAGATCGATTTCTGTTCTGGCAACTCGCTCCATACGGTTTTACTCAAACCTGCATTTACATAACCAGGAGCAATTTCGTTCACTCTGATTCCATTTGGCGCATATTCTAAAGCCATCGTTTGGTTAATCATACGCACAGCTGCCTTAGAAACGCTGTAAGCTGGTAAATTTTGATGCACCGCATGTGCTGCCCAACTTCCCAAGAAAAGAATGCTCCCTTTGACTTGTTTTTCTACCATGCTTTTGGCAGCGAAATTGGCAAAATAGAAAGCTCCATCTACGTTTACACGCATCTCGGTAGACCATTCTTCGGGGCTTAAGGTTTTAAAGTCTTTGATAGTTACCCTAGCTGCATTAGAAATACAATGATCTATTTTACCATATTTAGCTTCTACTTCGTTGATGAAAACCAATACTGCTTTATCATCAGAAACGTTTAGGGATTTGTACTCGAAATTGCCTGTGTAGTTTTTTAAGAGAAGTAGTTTTTCTTCCGCTTTATCCGCAGGAACCACATCGCTTAACACCACAATAGCTTGCGCTTTTAAATAAGCGGTTGCAATGGCCAAACCGATATCGCCCAATGCACCACTAATTACAACTACCTTATCTTTCAATTCCTGCATATTCTATGTTTACCAGTCGCCTACGCTACCATCTTTATAAAATGTTCTCTGCAAAACTTCTTGCTGAAAAGGATGTTTTTTAACTTCCTCTTCGTTGATTTCGATCCCCAACCCTGGTCGGCCGTTAGGCAGCACAATTCTACCTTCTTTTTGAACGGTGAATCCTTCGGAAACTACATCTTCTCTCCATTCTACATCTTTATGTACACTTTCGCAGATGATGTAAGAAGGTGTAGCAAAACCCAACTCGATAGAGGCCGCTGTACTCACTGGTCCTTGCGGGTTGTGCGGCGCCATCGAAACTCGGTAAGCTTCGGCTAAAGCACCAATTTTACGAGCCTCACTTAAACCTCCACAATGGGTAATATCAGGCTGAATTACACTTACAGCACGTTTCTCTAACAATTCTCTAAAAGCATGTACGCCAACCAAACGCTCACCCGAAGCTATCGGCGTTTGCACCGCTCTCTGAATTAGAGCAATATCTTCCATGGTTTCTGGCCAGCAAGGTTCTTCGAAAAAGTACAAACCATAAGGCTCCAAAGCTTTGGCAAACAACATCCCCATTCTAGGGCTAGGACGAGCGTGACAATCTACCATAATATCGATATCATCTCCAACAGCATCTCTCATTGCCGCTACGCAAGCTTCCGCATATTTAACGGGACGTAAACCTTCTAAGGGCATCGTTTCTGGAACAGCCATTGATTTAAATGCTGTAAAACCATCTTCTACTGCCATTTGAGCAAGTTCCCCAAAACGTTTTGCATCGCCTGGAGCAGTTTCATAGAAATCTTCCATTTTACCACCACCTAAATGACAGTACAAACGGATATGATCTCTTACCCTACCACCCCAAAGCTCGTGACATGGCACTCCGTGAATTTTACCTAAAATATCCCACAGGGCAATATCGATACCACTGATCGCTGTGCCACGTACGATACCGTTGCCATGCCAAAAATGCTGACGATACATCATTTGCCAAAGGTGTTCTATTCTCCGAGGATCTTCGCCCACCAATAATTGAGAAATATCTTCGATAGCGCCAACTACACTTTTGGTGTGCCATTCTAAAGTTGCCTCGCCCCAACCCCATAAACCTGGTTGGTCGGTCACTACTTTTACAAAAATCCAGTTTCTCATACGTGCATTACACACGTAGGTTTCAATTGCTGTAATCTTCATCAGCTCAATTATATTTGTTTTAAAACCTGCTCTGTCACTTCTAATGTTTTACTGATGTCTTCATCTGTATGTGCAAAAGAAATACTTCCTTGTTTAATTGGCGCAGGAAAATTGTATACACCTTGTTTAATCAGTTCCTTTCGGTAACGAGAATCAAAATCAAAATCATGATTTAACAACACATCATGAAAATTAACGGGCTCGTGATCCATAAAATATACGCAAAATGCAGAACCTTGCCTTGCAACATATACTGGTCTGTCTAATTTAGAAAATATTTCTTGATAACCTTGTTGCAAAGCAGCTCCAAGTCTATCTACATGCTCATACACATTATGCACAGGCGATTTTAATTTCTCTAAAGTTGCAATAGCAGCAGCCGTTGTTAATGGAAAAGCATTGTAAGTACCGGCAATTAGCACTCGGTTTTCCTTATCAGGATGAACGAAATAGTCCATGTATTTTTTCTTACCTGCAATTACTCCTAGCGGATAGCCATTTGCTACAGCCTTCCCAAAGGTAGACAAGTCTGGAGTCACCCCACAAATAGATTGATAACCACCTAAAGCATGTCTAAAACCTGTTTTTACTTCATCAAAAATCAATAAGCAACCATTTTTATCAGACAATTCACGCAAACCTTCTAAATACCCCGATTGAGGTTTAACGATCCCAATATTTTGTAAAAGTGGCTCTAGCAAGATACAAGCCACATCGAATTTATCTAATATATAGTTAATACTGTCTAGGTCGTTATAATTTACTACGTGCACCAAGTTGCTATGCGCTTTTGGCACACCGGCACTTAACGAATCGAAAGGATATTCGCCCGGACTAACGTAAGCTCCCACATCTTCCAACTTACTGATTACATTACAAGCTACATCATTGTGCCAGCCGTTATAGCCACCTTGCATTACAATGATATGATCGCGTTTAGTTACCGCTCTTGCAATTCTGATGGCGTGATAAGTAGCTTCTGAACCTGTAGTAGTAATTTGTATACTTTCTGCGCTTGGTACACTTTCACAAAATAGCTGCGCAAACTCACCTTCTAATAAGGTAGGCCCAGCACCCATTAATACTTGATTTTCTGAAAGCGTACGTTTTACTGCCTCATTGATATCTTGGTCATTATGACCGAAAAAAGAAGCTGCAAAGCCAGCTTGATAGTCGATATATTCTTTTCCGTCAGCATCTACCACTCGACTACCTTGCCCCTTCACAAAACAAATATTAGGTTCTGTTTTCCTATTTAATGAAACCACCCCTCCAGGTATCCACTGTTCATTGTTCTGCAAAATGGCTGCAGATTTTAAATTCTCTTGCATAAAACGTGATTCGTTGTTATTATTATGTAAACTATTAGACAGATACACGTTAAATTATGTATCCCATAACTAATTATTATTGTATACTAAATTACAATTTTTATGTATACATTTAAATAAATTTATATTTTTTTTCAATGCCTATAATTTTAACCGACCTAAATTTTCCCGAAGGGCCTTGTTTTGACAGCAAAGGCAATATTTGGCTAGTAGAAAAAGATGCCGGAAACTTAGTATCAGTTAGTGATAATGCACATACCAGGTATTATGTAGATGGAGCGCCTAACGGAATCGCTATCGACAAAAATGATTTAGTTTGGTTTTGCGATTCGAAACAGAACAGCATCAGAACCTTTAATCCAACAGATTTAACAACCAGCACGATAGTTAATCAATATGAAAACGAAGCATTAAAAATGCCTAACGATTTGGCTTTTGACCAAACAGGCAATCTATTATTTACTTGTCCGGGCGATAAACTGGAAGACAACACAGGTTACATCTGTTGCTTAGGTAAAGATGGAAAACTGTCAAAAATTTTCGAAGGAATGTTTTATCCTAACGGACTAGCATTAAGCAAAGATCAATCTCAATTGTTTGTAGCAGAAACCGGAACAAAAAAAATATGGAGATTTGATTGGGATAGCCAAACCAAACAGCTTAAACACATGGCTTTATTTGCTGAAACAGGAGGCTCTATTGGCCCAGATGGAATGGCGTTTGATGAAGATGGGAATTTATACGTAGCAGTTTATGGTTCTAGCAAAGTGAAAGTTTGGGATAAAAATGGTGCATTAAAAGAAGAAATTGACGCCTATGGATATAATCCCACAAATTGCGCTTTAGATCCTTCGGGAAAGAAGGGACTAATGATTACCGAAGCAGAACAAGGCATTTTAGTTCAGCATGTGACAAAAAAAAGAGGGATTATCTAAATAACCCCTCTATCGATAATTATTAGACTAACTCTAAAGCCTCTTGCTCCCCCCGGTACAGATGACGAACTAAAGATGAGTACGAAAGTTCCCAATCGTCTTTAGCCAAACCTTCGACAATTGCACGGTGCTCTTTATCAGTATCTTGATAATCTTCCATTTGATCCATTACCGCACCCAACCTCATGTGAAACAAAGGAATATTACTGTTTTTGTACATTAATATCAATCTAGCATTCTCGGTGCTTTCGATCATTTTTTCATGAAATTTCACATCAGCTTCGCAAGCACCACCATAATATCCTTTTTCTACCATGGCAGAAAAGTCGTCGCAGATTAATTGCAGCTCCTTTATTACCTCTTTATTTTTTTTTGCAAAAAGGATTTTTAACGCTCCAATTTCCAATATTTCTCTTAACTCTCGGATCTCTTTTACATCTTCTATAGTCATGCTTTTTACGAAGCAACCACCTTTGCCGCCAAACTCCACTAAACTTTCGCCCGCCAAGCGCATGAAAGCCTCTCTCACAGCTACGCGACTCACCGACATTTTCTCCGCCCAAAAATTCTCAACTAAACGAGCGCCTCCCGCCAACTGACTAGAAAGTATTTTCTTTCTAACTTCCAAATACACCTTATAAGCTAACGAATCTTCTTTCATTCTGCATACATTTTTAACCAAAAATAAGAATACAATTTAATTTCCGAAAAACCAAAAAATAACTACCTAGATGGAGACAACAAGTATTTACCCGCTTCTCCAACCCAATTAATTGCATTTTGATCTTTTAACACATTTTTATTTTGGTTAATTCCATTATTTACATTTTTGATATTCCAAATTCCAGTTTTCAGCCCTACACATATTACCTCAAATTTTCCTTCTTTTGGGACATTAATATCTATATCTTCAGCCAAAAACATGTTAGATTTTGCAAGGATTATAATTTTATCAGCGATTTTTAAAGAAAAATAATTTGTTTTTTCCTCAACCTCAACGGCAAGTTCCTTCGCTCCTTTCTCCGTCATTTGAAAAATAGTAGCAAACTCAGAAAGTTTATTATCTACTTTAGGCGAAACCATTATTCTTGAACCTTTAGCTTCCGGCCAAGGAGACTTTACGGTATATAAATCTTCAAAAACCTGTGTTGAAGAATCGCCCGATAACACTTGATAATTTCTATCCGCTAAGCCAGGTTTGATCATATTCACGTAAGTAACTGCTTCTTCACCAGCAAACGAATTACTTAAAATGAATTTCCCATTATCATATATCGGCTTTCTTATGGTGTTGATTTGCCAATACTTTTTCATATCGGCAGTTTTGGATACAATCCTATCCAACAAAATCATCACCGCAGGAACATCGGTTCTTTTCAAATTCAAGAATAGCATACTTTTCGTATAATCTTCTACTTTTTCTGAATAGGCGTTGGTAATATCGACATTAAAATAACTAAACGAAGGCTTTAGAGGATCTGAACCTACGGTCGAAGACCTCACAAATCCGGTTTGAAACCAAGCATCATTCAAAACCTCTTTAACTGTACGAGGAAATCTTTGGCTAAATCTTGTTCCACCATCATTGGTTTTTGTCCTAAATAACAAAGGCTCTTTTGGATCTCTCACCAACATCATACTATGAGCTACAGACCTCTTATTAAAGTTAAAATCGTAAGGAGAACCATAAGAAAGGTACAAACCTAGATCTCCCACTTGAATTCCTCGGTGATAGATCTGCAAAGCACCGGCATCTGCATGCTGATGGTTACCAAAATGAAAACCGCCACCTTTTAATTCTACCACAACATTACCGCTGTTTTTATTTTCTTCCCAACCTGTCCTCGCAATCATGCTATTCAACACAGGTCCAAAATCTTTTGTAAGTGGCAACTGATTTAAATCAAAATCTGGTTTCAAAGCAGGATCATCCAGCAACAAAAACAACACTGGATTATCTTTTAGACCACCTTGCTTAACAAATTCACCTTTGATGATCCTGTTACCTGAGTAGGCGTAGCACAAGAGCATGGTCTGCGGATTTTTCCAGTAAAAATTGTCGCTAGCACTATACTTTACATTGAACATATCGCCATCTCGCAACATTTTACCATCGGGTGTACGCATGTAAAGCCAGTATTCGGCTAAGTTCTTAATATTATCGTCAAACACCGGATAACCAATCATTCGATAATACAACCAAGCTGCATGCATTTCCCAACCGAAACGGTAACCACCGTAATCTACTCCTTGGTTATGTCTTGGCGACTGGTATTCGAACTTCCTTAAAGGAACCAACTGATCTAACACCCAATAAGAAGTATATTTATAGGGAAGCGGATCTTCATCATAAATAGCAATACTCATTGACAGGAAATCACGACAAATTTGCGCCTCATTTCCATGTCCGTTTACGACACTTTCTATTCCGAAGAAAGGCGGCCAGCCCATTTCCATATCAGTAGCTAAACGCATTAAGTCTTTTCTTAACTGTGCCCTGCTATCTGTATTCATGAGTGGATAACACCAATCGTAAACCAAAGAAGCTGTATAAATTGCTCTCCCCACCTCCCTCGTAATGTCTCCGTAAGAAACATTTCCAAACTCCAATACCGAAAGATAATCTGACGCTAACTGTACAGCTTCTTTACCTACTTCCTTATCTTCAGTCATTAAGAAATAAAAAGCTTTCGCTTCGATTACTTTTTCTAGCTCTTCGTTATGAAAAACTTCTTTATCCTTATCAAAAGCGAAATAATATGGCGATTTAGCTTTAGCCTTTACCGTATTCCAAGCAGTTGCATGAGCAGTGTCCGCCAATCTCTTCCTTATGATCGGCAATGTTTCTTGATTTACCCACAATCTCGGATGTCCACTCGGCGGAACAATTTTCGGTACGTAACTTTCCGCATCAGCAGGAGGCACTGGAGCGACAAAAGGCTTTAAAGACAATTGTTTAAGCACCAAATTAGCAGGTAGCCAAACTTTTAGTTTTTGATTTTTTGATTTAAATTCGAATTTACCCAACTCCTGCAACCCACCTTTATATATATCATACATAATACGGTAAGTTGGTCGAGCATCTCCGTTTATTATTCTACCTTTTAAAGTTAACTTACCTGATCGATCTTCTTTCTTTAATTTCTCAAGGTCGATAGGTACGGTTTCAACTTCCAACACATACAAGCCAGATTTAGGGACTTGAACCGTCCACTCCAAATCTGGAGTAGCAATAGTTTCCAAATCTCTGTCAATTCCGTCAACATAAAAGGCAATTTGCCCGTTAAATGACGTTTTAACAACCTGGCTGTTTACCTTAGCTTTCTTATTTTCAATTCGCTGGCTTTTAACCTCAGTGTCATGTCGTTGTGCCGCAGCAATTTGAAACGCAAATAAACTGCAAAGGAAAGCCATTACGAGCTTTCCTTTATTAACAGTTTTAACCAAATATATACTGAACATAGTTATCTAATTGCCAACCTTTTAATGCTTAGCTTCATTTCTTTTACCGAAGCCGTGTTCGTAACCGAATTCACATAAATATAAGCATTGTACTTTCCATCTGCAGTTTGCACCCACACGCCACTTTCTACTTTCATATTAATTGCAAAATCTGGTGCATCCGTAAAATCTTTCGACCTTAAATCAACATCGTCCACAAAAACGCCATATTGTATTCTCGATAATTGTTGATCGCGTACAGTGAAGGCTTTTACAATTTTTGTTCTGTTTTTTAAGCCAGTAGGCATTGTAAAAGTTGGCAGATAAATTGGATCTGCCGTTGGCGCTACCAAAGAATGCAAATAAGTCACATTTGTAGGTGCTCTATATAGGTAAACCAAATCTATCTTATCTGGATTTGCAGCTGCAAAATTTGCATCGTATAATTTCATATCCGCAATAGACAGATAGAAATCTGTACCATCTTTGGCCACTAAATCTAAGGCCATATCCATGTTTCTAATTTCATGGGGACCAGACTGGTAAGAAATTGTTTCGCCATTGCTAGATTTTGCCGTAAAAGTAAAACTGATAGATTTACCTCTAGCCTCTTCTGGAATTTTATAGTAGTAACGTAAGGTCGACGCCGAAAAGTTACCAGTATAAGTTACGGTCGTTGTTTTTCCATTAGTCACCGAAGGATCACCAACCGCAGTACCTACATCTGCACCAGAACTATTGGTATTAAAAAATCTATTATCCAAATATGTACCTGTAGCGCCAGCAATGCTTGCCTCTACAGTCATAGATGAAATTTTACCTTTTTCAGGTAAGATTGCCGCCGCATAAGCAAATTCAATAGTGCCGCCAACAATATTAGGCCCCAATGATCTTTTGATCAAATCGTTCTGCAATTTGTCTGATGCAGTTGGAATAGCGTATTCCTTGTCTTTACAAGCGCCGAAGCATACAGCAAGCAACATTAAAGACATCAATATTTTAAAATTTATCTGTTTCATCTTGCTTAGCTTATTGTTTTACAGTTAAAAAGACTTTGTAAGTTTTTCTTACTTTACGATTTCCCGAAACCACAGTCCACTCTTTTGGTTTAGAAAGATCAGAAAAATCTACCTTGCCTACAATTTTAGGATCTAGAACGGCATCTACCACTAGCGTAAATTGAGGATATAGATTTTTTAAATCAGTACCGTAAAATACTTCCACGTTAATAGTTTGCGCTGTCGTATCTATAGTTGCTGCTTTCGTTCTTACTGTTTGAAAATCGGCACCTAACAGCTCAAAACTACTTACGTAACATTCTGCTCTTTGGGTAATCAAAAGCCCATCATCATCCATTGGATAATCTTTTTTACAAGAAACCACAACGAATAGCACCAGTATAAATTGAATTAATAATATTCTTTTCATGATTTTAATAGTTAGGATTATCTCCAAGGTTTATTCTGCGTAAGATTTTTATTTCTCACCCTTTCCGTTTCCGGAATTTGATAAATATAGCATCTCTGATATACTAACTCATCTGCATTAAAGAAAAAGCGCTCCCAATTGTTGCCCCAACTATCTTGGAACCATTTACCAGCACCATAAGCAGGTCCGAAAACAGACTCGATCTTTCTCCATCTTCTTAAATCAAATGCTCGTTGCCCCTCTCCAAACAGTTCTACAATTCTTTCTTGCTCAATAGCATCGAAGAAAGCTGCAGGAGTTGCAGTTTTTGATGCCGCCAGAGCTGGAAGCTTACCTCTAGCCCTTACTCTATTCACCAAAGCTATAGCATCCGCTTGTGGACCACTAACTTCGTTTGTTGCTTCTGCATACATTAAGAAAACATCCGCCAAACGCATCAATGGCCAGTTATAGTCGCCCGAACTTCTGTTTGCACCACCATAGTTACGTACAAACTTTCTCGATTGCAGGCCTGAAAGATTGGTTGTATTATCATTAAAAGCCGGATAAGTTACTCCATCAATGGTAATGTTACCGCTCCAAGTTTTATACAAGAATGCAACGAAGCCCGTAGTTTCTGTGGTACCAATACCCATAATTTTCTCATAATCCCAAAGCAAAGTAGCTTTCATTCTATAGTCTCTATTTCGATAACTTTCTGGATTAACAGAAGAGTTTGGCGTTGTACGAGCTACATTACCCACTGCTGGAACGGTTGGGTTCATTTGTACCATCTTAGGTAAAAAATCACCAGTGATGGTAGATTGGTACCTGTCTGCCAATTCGTACCTCGGAATGGCTTGGTTTTGTGAAAGCCCCACAGAAACACCTGTCCAAACCCTCATGTACTCTTCACTTTGACCTGTCGCATTTCCTCCGTGAGTAATTGTCATCAACATTTCACCATCAGCATTTGGATTTCCAGTAGATGGAATAAACATATAGTAATAGTTAGGCAGTACATCGGCTTTACCCATTTCGCCCCATTCACCAGGGGCACCACCTCTAAATAAATTCAAGCCAAACTCATTAATTACTCTTTTAAAGTCAGCTGCAGCACCTTCAAATGCCACTCTCGCTTCGGCAGCAGATTGCTGAAAGCCTTCTAATTCAGGCCAACCATTCTTTTTCCAAGAGCCCCAAAACAATTGCAGTTTACCTCTAAAGGCTAGCGCTGCAGGTTTACCAGCCCTACCAATAGCGGCACCTTTATTAGGCAACTTATCTGCCGCGTAGGTAAAATCAGCATAAATAGAATCTTTCACCTTCGTTATCGAAGATCTAGAAATGGTATCTACTTCAATAGGAGCATTTACGATTTTATAAATATAAGGCACATCTCCCCATAGAGAAATTAAGCGAAAATAAGCTATACCTCTCAACAAACGGGCTTCGCCAATAATAGCTTCTAAATTTTGTTTTGATGCTGTTGTTTTTGCATTTGGGAGCAGCCTATTTCTTACATTTTCTATAACGTAATTTGAAGTATTGATAGATCCATACAATTCTTTATACAATGCTGCGGCGCCTCCACCGTAAGCACTTGGATTGTTTACCGTAATACTGATAGGCGCTGCCCCAGTATTGTACATTTTAAGGAAATCTCCGTGCCCATCGAAATGATAATCCCTATCGAAGCATGGTCTAAATTCATTATAATTCCCCATTAACGCGGTTAAAGCATCTGCTTCTGTCAACCAAAAAGTATTGCTATTTGGCGAAACGGTGGCATTCTGATTTAACAAGTCTTTCCTACAGCCGGCCATAACTACAACCGACAAAAAGGCAAAAACGATATATATAATTTTCTTATTCATGGCGATCATTCATTAAAAGTCAAAGTTTAACCCAAATACAAAAGTTTTTGTAATCGGATAAGTATCATTGGCGTAGGTATTTTTCTCTGGATCTATACCGTTAAACTTGGTGAAGGTTAATAAATTATCAGCAGATACATATCCTCTAATTTTTTTCACTCCAATTTTTTGGATGATATTGTTTTTAAAGGTATAGCCCAACTGAACATTCTTCAACCTTAGGTACGACAGATCTTGCAACCAGAAAGTACTTACATAGTTATTGGTACTGGTAGAGCCCGATCCACTAGGAAGTAACCTAGGATACTCAGCACCTCTATTGTCTAAATTCCAGGTTTGATATAATTGTTCATAAGTTACCGCCTGGTTTGCGGTACCCAAGAAAGGGCTATTGATCCTGTTCATCCAAAATTCTTTTCTGCCGTACGCACCTTGAAGCAATATGGCAAAATCAAATCCTTTCCACGAAGCAGCGCCTCGTAAAGCGTAGTTAGAAGTAGGGCGGCCTAGCTGGTAATTCGGATATGCTTTTCTGTCATTAGCATCAATCCTACCATCACCATTTAAATCTTTGATCAAGATATCACCTGGCGCAGCATTTTGGGGTGTAGCCTTATAAACATCTTCCCAAGTTTGCGCAATTCCTATAGATTCGAAAGCATACACAAAATTATAAGGCATATCAACAAACAGCGAACCCCTCTGCAAAGTCTCACTCCAAGACAATAATGTATTCTTATTAGTAGAGTAATTAAGATTTACGGTATATCGGAAATCACCTTTTTTATCATTCCATGTTAAATTCGTTTCGAAACCTTGGTTTCTCATATCGCCAATATTTCTTCTTGGAGCAACGTAAACGCCAGTAAGCAAGTTCGATAAGTCGGATTCCCTATTCATTCCAATAGTTTTTCTGTCATAAAAATCTAACTCTAACAATAACTTGTTATTGAACAACGACACATCTAAACCTAAATTTAATATGTTAGTTTTTTCCCAAGTAAGTGCGTAGTTAATGAACTTTTTATTGGTAAGACCAACTACAGGCGCTCCATCCAGGAAATAATGTCCGGCGGTTAACAACTCTTGTTGCTCATAGCGACCAACACCACTGTTGTTACCCAAACCACCGTAAGAAACCCTAAACTTTGCCGAGCTAACTTTTATTTTCTCTAAGAATGGTTTGATGAATTCTTCTTCAGATAAACGCCATCCAAAAGCCCCAGCAGGAAAATAACCATATTGATCTCCAGGCAAGAACCTTGAAGAACCATCAGCTCTAAATGTACCTTCCAAGATATATCGATCTTTAAAAGTGTAACCCAACTTACCGATATAAGAACGCAAGCCTTCCATTTCTGAGCTACCACCAGTAGTTTGAACATCATTCAAAGCTCCATCGATCTCAAAAATATTAGGATTTAAACGCGTCCCTCTACTTGCCGACAAATAACGATCCTTCCAAAACTCCTCACTATAAATAGCCGCCGCCGAAATGGTATGGATTTTACCAAAAGTTCTGTCATAGCTTACTTTCGCATTCAGCTGAGTTTTAATATTTTCACGATCGGTGTTATAAATAGGTTCGTTATTACCTACATAAATTCTCGGTCCGAAACTGTCTGTTTGAAAATTATAAGCCTGTGTAGGAATATCCGCCCTCCAATCAAACCTGTCGTTGTAACTTAACGAGTAATTTACGTTTGCAGTTAAACCCAAGATAGGCTTCCACTCTAGATAGCCATTTAAATTGGCCTGTTTCTGGTTCATGTTATTTCTATTCCTCACCATGTAATCCGCATACATATTAGAAGCCTGAGAACTCTCATTGTAAGCCATCGCTCCACCATAGTAGCCAGTAACCGGATCATAAGGCAATATACCTGCTGGTGCACTGAACAAATCTAAACCGCTTGTACCGTTAGCAGTCATCCCTTCGGAGTAGTTATATTTAAACTGAGACCAGTTACCAGAAAATCTTATCCCCGAAGTTAACTTCTCAGCAACCTTAGTATCTAGATTGAATGCCAAATTGTAACGGTTAAAGTTATTTTCGATTTGTATGCCTCGCTCATCTAAAGCCCCTACAGATAAATAATAATTGGTATTTTCACTACCGCCGTTAACCGCTACATTATAGTTTTGAGCAAGACCATCTCTAAGCACTACATCCCACCAATTGGTACTCGGATACCTCTTTGGATCGATCATACTTAAAGCTAACCATTGATCGATAGTTCCATTTTTAAATGCAAAGTTAGAAGCGGCCACATTAGCTGACTGAGCAATTTGAGTAGCTGTTAAAGCTTTCGCATAGTTATCGATAAAATCTACGTTAGCCGTGGGGTTAGTGATCGAAAGATTGCTGTTAAAGCTAATGCTTGGCTTCGAATTTCGCTTACCAGATTTGGTAGTAATTAATATGACACCATTTGCCGCTCTAGATCCGTATACAGCAGCGGAAGCAGCATCTTTAAGTACAGATACACTTTCGATATCATTCACATTTACCCTGTTCATATTTACATCGGGCATACCATCTACCACAATAAGTGGTCCTGCATTATTCACCGTTCCTAATCCCCTAATCATCAACTCAGCTGCATTATTACCTGCCATTCCCGAGTTTTGAGTTACCGCCAAACCTGGCAACAAGCCCTGCAAGGCAGAAGAAGCATTTGAAAGCCCCCTGCTACTCACCGTCTCATCAAATTTAGCTGAAGCCACCGCTCCAACAATATTTCCTTTTTTTTGCGTACCGTAACCCACTACCACCACTTCATTCAGCTTACTTAATTCAGCTTTTAACACTACAGCCGCAGCTTCTTTAGGAGATACCTCTACAGCTGCAAAGCCGATTAGTTTAAACCTAATTTTATCTGTTTCGGAAGCTTTGATTTGAAATTTGCCCTCACCATCGGTTACGGTAACTTCTAATGTTTTTAGATTTCGAACTTCTACACCTGGCAAAGGCATACCATCTTCATCTTTTACAATACCAACTACAGTTCTTTGAAAATTTACTGCTTTCAAAAATACTTCATTGTCGTAAACACGATACCCTTCGGTGCCAAAGTGTTCTTCTGCCCTATCCCTAGCGTGGCTCAAACCGGGACAAATAGCGCAAAGCAGCAAAAAATACCGTGATTTCAATACTGCCCTTGCCTTCAGAAATTTACATTTCATAGTACTTAGGTTAAAATAGTTTGTTAGGTTATCTTTAAGTAAAATTGTATACATTATAAAGCTACAATTGAATACTTTTAGTTGAAATTAGAAAGTATTTTTTTAAAAACAAAATTATTTAACTAAAAAAAATACAAACGAAATTAAATTTTGTATACAATTTTAATGTTTTTTTGTATATATATTTATTTTAACTACTTTAGACAAACAAACAACCAAACTAGGCAAGATGAAACACATTAGCATCCTGTTAATATATATATGCATCCTAATAAGTTCTTGTACAAAAAAGAACGAAATTATCATAGGCACTGTAGAACTGAGCAATTCAAAACTATTGCTTACCCAAGCAGCGGATAGCTTAGATGTGCCGTGGGATTTACAATATGATAAAACGAACAATTACATTATCTTCTCGGAAATTAAGGGAAACATCAAGAAACTAGATCTTAATGATAACAGTGTGCAACTCATAACAGCCATACCGAGTGTTTTCCAACAGCGAACTACTGGCTTATTAGGCATGGCCCTATATCAGCCACTGCAAAGCGAACATTATCTATTTGTATCTTACACTACAAAAACCGACGATAAAATTTATTCTAATTTATATAGATACATATATAAAGATGGAACGGTTAAAAATCCAAAATTACTTTTACAAATACCTGGGAATACCGGCCACAACGGCTCGAGAATAATTATTGGAACCGACAAAAAAATTTACTGGGCAACCGGCGATGCAGCCATAGATGCCAACGCTCAAGATATTACCAAATTAAATGGCAAAATCCTTAGGATAAATTTAGATGGAAGTATACCAAAAGACAACCCAACACCTAACAGCTATGTTTATGCTTGGGGATTTCGCAATATGCAGGGACTTACCCAAGGAGAAAACAGTATCATTTACACTTCGGAACACGGAGACGCTGTAGAAGATGAGGTAAATCTAATCCAGCCGCTACATAATTATGGTTGGCCTTTAATTGAAGGTAAAAATCCTCCAAAAAAAGAAACCGACAGCACAAAAGCAATTGTATTTACGCAACCACTTCAATCGTGGACACCCGTAATCGCTCCCGCTGGAATTTCCTATTATGGCAGTACAAAGATACCTGAGTGGAGAAAAAGTCTTCTTTTAACTACGCTTAAAAGCCAATCTCTTCGCGTCTTAAAACTTTCAGAAGACGGAAAAGCAATTATTGACGAATATACTTTATTTAAGGATCAATTAGGGAGGTTGCGTTCGGTGCTTACTTTACCGAATGGCGATATCTATTTCTGTACCAGCAACCGGGATTGGAACCCGCAGAAAGGCTTTCCAAAACCAGAGGACGACAGAATTTACAAATTGAGCCTAAATGAAAAAGCCATAGGAAAAATATTCACCTCAATAAAAACTACATCTGCTCCTGTTGTTGCTGAGCTGTCTGGCAAGAATTTATACGAAGCTTATTGCGCCTCCTGCCACAAATCAGACGGAAAAGGAATTATGGGAACGTTTCCTTCTTTAGAAAAATCGACTACAGTAAATGGCGACATAAAAACATTATCACAAATCATATTGAAAGGATTGAAGAACCAAACCATAGATGGCGTAAAATACGACGCTCAAATGCCAGCCTTCAACTTTTTAAAAGACGAAGAAGCAACGGCAATCATCAATTATATCAGAAGCAATTTTAAGAACCAAGCTTCGACCATAAATATCAACCAATTCAAACAAACTAAATAAACCATGGAAACCACTGCCAAGAGCAACAACAGCTTTTTAAGAAAAACCCTTTCCATTCTTGGACCAGGCATCATTACTGCCTCGTTAATTTTTGGCCCAAGTAAAATGACTATCACCTCTAAAATGGGGGCTGATTACGGCTTTAGTTTACTCTGGGTAATCGTAGTAGCCATCTTTTTCATGATGATCTATTCAAAAATGTCGGCCAGAATTGGATTGGCTTCTGATGATACGATCCTGACATTAATTAGAAAGAAATATGGTAAAATAACCTCTGTGATTATCGGTTTCGGCATTTTTCTAGTTGCTGTCTCCTTTCAATCTGGAAATTCAACAGGCGTATCCTTATCCGCATCTGAAGCTACGGGTACTAATCCTAAAATTTGGATTGTAGTATTCAATCTGATAGGTATTTCACTTTTATTCTTCAGATCATTTTACAACATCTTTGAGAAGCTGATGATTGCGTTGATCATCCTAAAGCTGTTTTCTTTCCTTACTACAGCCATTATGGTTCCTCCGCCGTTTGAAGCATTTGTGAAAGGCTTTATCCCAAGCATTCCAGATGGTTCAATTGGACTAGTTATTGCCTTTACTGCTTCCTGCTTTTCTATTGTAGGTGCCCTTTATCAAGCTTACTTGGTACAAAACAGTAAGAAATTATCAGGTGGACATAGCGCAAAAGAGACTTTAAAAGGCAGTCAAACAGGCACGTTACTCCTAGGCGTAATGAGCATGGCGGTATTGGTATGTGCTGCCAATACCTTATATCCACAGCATATCCAGGTAAGCTCTGCAGCCGAAATGGGAAAAGCTCTAGAACCATTGCTTGGCCCAAGCGCTAAAGCTATCTTTTTCATCGGTTTATTCGGAGCTTCCTTTTCTTCATTAATTGGAAATGCTGTTTTGGGTGGATCTTTACTCGGTGATACGTTCAAATACGGAAATGACCTCAACCATAAAATGGTGAAGCTCTTCATTTCGCTGGTAATGATTTTTGGGGCTATCATTGCACTATGCTATGGAAAAGCACCTTTAGAATTGATTGTGTTGGCACAAAGCATTACCATTTTCCTTGTCCCCTTTATAGCCATAGTAATGTTCATGCTCGCTAACGACAAAGAAATCATGAAAGAACACGTAAACAAACCTATAACCAAAGTTTGGGGTGCATTAGGCCTACTCCTACTGATTGGCTTGGCTATCAGCAACCTGATCACCCTACTAAAATAATCAACACATGAAACTGAATTTAAAAGAATTTGAAGCGCAACTTTTAGCACCATCGCAAGCGCTAATTGACGACATTAAAAAAATAGATGGCGACATCATGTTTCTGGGAATTGGCGGAAAGATGGGACCAAGCATGGCCGTACTTACCGTAAGGGCATTGAAAGCTGCAGGAATAGCGAAGAAAGTAATTGGTGTATCGAGATTTTCATCAGGTGGATTAAGAGAAGAATTAGAAAATGAAGGAATTGAAACCATCGCTTGTGATTTACTGAATGAAGATGAGTTAAAACAACTTCCACAAGTACCAAATATCATTTATTTGGCTGGACATAAATTTGGAACTACCGGCAATGAAGATTTTACTTGGGCAATGAACGCCTACCTTCCTGGCTTAGTTTCATCACATTTCAAGAACTCTAAAATCGTTGCTTTTTCATCCGGAAACGTCCTACCATTTGTACCTATAAGAGAAGGAGGTGTATCAGAGGAACAGTCTCCTGAACCGATAGGCGAATATGCACAATCGTGTTTAGGACGAGAGAGAATTTTCGAATATTTCTCTAAAAAGAACAAAACCCCAATGTTGATTTACAGATTGAATTACGCTGTCGATTTTAGGTATGGTGTATTGATTGAAATTGCCAAATCTGTAAACGCCGGTAGACCTGTAGATCTTACTACACAAAACGTGAACGTAATTTGGCAGGGCGATGCCAATGAAATAGCTATTAGATCTTTGTTACATTGCAGCTCGCCTGCCAAGATGTTAAACGTTACCGGTCCCGAAATTCTATCTACCAAATGGATAGCAGAACAGTTTGGCTTGTTATTAAATAAAACGCCTCAATTTACTGGATCGGGAGCTGATACTGCTTTGTTAAATAATGCGTCGGAATGTCACAGATTATTCGGCTATCCAAAAACTACAATTAGAGAAGCCATTGAACATACTGCCAACTGGATTTTAAATGGCGGAGAACTTTGGAATAAAGACACTCATTTTCAAGAGAGAGGAGGAAAATTTTAATGAACAAGCTACCACAAGAACTGAAAGCACATTTAATGCAGGGAACGGTAATACCAGCGCATCCATTAGCCTTAAATGAAGACCGTACATTAGACGAACAACATCAACGTCTATTGACTCAATACTATATGAGCTCTGGTGCTGGCGGCATCGCTATTGCTGTACACTCTACCCAATTCGAGATTAGAGATCCAGAAGTCAATCTGTTTGAAAAAGTAATTGAACTGGCCAGCGAAGAAATTACGAAAGCAAAATTAGACAGACCATTTCTTAAAGTTTGTGGCATTTGCGGCCCAACAGAACAAGCAGTTAACGAAGCCAAATTGGCTGTTAAACACGGTTACCACATGGGCTTATTGAGCATGGGCGGATTACAAGACTGGACGGAAGAAGAAATCCTAGAAAGGGTACGCAAGGTTGCGCAGGTCATTCCAGTTTTTGGTTTTTACCTGCAGCCATCAGTAGGTGGCAGAATTTTCTCTTACGATTTTTGGTCGAAGTTTGTGGACATTGAAAATGTAGAGGCAATCAAATGCGCTTCTTTCAACAGATACCAAACCTTGGATGTAATGCGTGCCTTGGCCAACTCGAGCAGAAGATATGAAGTGGCCATGTACACTGGCAACGATGACAACATCGTGAATGACTTGTTAACTACCTATCGTTTTCCAACGGCAGATGGACCAGCCGAAATCAATTTCAGAGGCGGGCTCTTAGGTCATTGGGCGGTTTGGACCAAGAAAGCAGTAGAACTGTTAGAGAAAATTAAACAGCATAAACTGGCACCAAATGCGGTAGCTGCCGATGAATTGTTGAGCCACAACGTTGCGGTAACTGATAGCAATGCAGCTCTATTTGATCCTTCCCATGATTTTCATGGCTGTATCTCTGGTATCCACGAAGTATTGCGCAGACAGGGATTGCTCAAAGGAATTTGGTGTATCAGTCCTAAAGAAACGCTTTCGCCTGGGCAAAGCGAAGAAATTGACCGTATTTATCGAGACTATCCACAACTAAATGATGACGAATTTGTAAAAACGTTCTTAAAAGAAAAATCTAACCAAAACCTGATTTGCTAGCAAACACACAACCTAAACACTAACAAAATGAACAGAAGAAATCTTTTAAAAACTTTAACGCTAAGCTTAGGAGCTACAGTGATAACCTCAGATCTTTTAGCGAAGGTCGATAAAAATACCTATCGCTATAAAATCAAGGACAACCCGCTACATAAACCTATCAAAAAAGCAGTAACAGCCATTACTTTAGGTGCTGGAAACAGGGGGATGGTTTATGGAACTTATGCAGAAATCACCCCTGGTGACCTGAAGATTGTTGGCGTAGCTGAACCTATTGCTTTTAGGAATGATCGATATGCAAAAATCCATTCAATTCCACAAGAAAATAGGTTTAACACTTGGGAAGATGTGTTTAAAAGACCCAAGTTTGCGGATGCCATCATCATTTCTACACCAGACAATCTACACTACGGCCCTTGTATGAAAGCCTTGGCCATGGGTTACGATATCCTTTTAGAAAAGCCTATTGCACCAACAGAAAAAGAATGTAGAGATATTTTAGCGCTTGCAAAGAAAAACAACAGAATTGTAGCCGTTTGCCATGTGTTGAGATACGCTCCATACTTTATCAAAATGAAAGAATTGATAGAAAAAGGCGCTATTGGAGAAGTAATAAGCGTTCAGCATTTCGAACCAATCGAACATATTCACATGTCGCACTCTTACGTTCGCGGAAACTGGCATAACTCAAAAGAAACCACCCCTATTATTTTGGCAAAATCTTGTCACGATTTAGACATCATTAAATGGGTAATCAATAAACCAAGCAAAAAAATAGTTGCCATGGGCGATTTGAAATGGTTCCGTAAAGAAAATGCGCCTGCAAACAGTAGTGATAGATGTGTGACTTGCGCTGTAGAACGCGATTGTGCCTATTCTGCGGTTAAAGAATATGCGGATAGACAAACCCACTTTTTATCTGTTTTAGACGTCCCAGACAATATTCCAAATCGTAGAGATTATATCCTCGAAAAACTGAAAACCAGCAATTATGGCCGTTGTGTTTACCGTATGGATAATGACCAGCCAGATCATTATGTAACAAGCATACAGTTTGGAGATAGTGTTACGGCAAGCTTCTCTATGGAGGCATTTACTTCTTACCATGGTCGACGTACGAGAATAATGGGCTCTATGGGGGATTTAGTTGGAGACATGAAAGAATTGGTACACAACGATTTCAGAACAAGGAAAGAAACTAAGTTTATACCAGAAGCGCAAGATGTAAAAGGTTACGAAGATCACGGCCATGGCGGTGGTGACTGGCTATTAACCAGGGATTTTGTAAATGCAGTAAGCCAACAAAATCCTAAGCTTTTGACATCTACGATAGACGATTCCATCGAAAGTCACTTGATGGGCTTTATGGCAGAGGAGAGCCGCAAGAAAGGCAAAATCATGGATATTAAAGTTTAATAAAAACAAAAGAGGATGATTATTACGATCATCCTCTTTTGTTTTTATCGTATTACGTTGCAATTTACTTAAAGGAATACCTTTTGAAAACATCAATATCTTCTGTTTTACCAAAGGTTGGATTTTGACTATGCAAAACCTGTCTTGCATCCACACAAATATCATCCAAATCAAAGCCTTGAATTGTTCTTCCCAACAAGAACGAAACCGTGTAATCAGTCCAATCTCTACCCTGCTCACCAGCAATTGAAGCCGCTCTTTCCATATAATTCCAAACTTCGGCTTCTGTTAAATAGCCGCACCAAAAACACCATTTAGCTAAAGAAACAGCTCGACAAATATCCCAACCGTAAGCAGAGGTAGTTTGTTCAACTACAGAAAGTTCAATACCTAGCTCCTTTGCAATTTTCTTTTGAATTTTAATAACGTCCGGAGATGGTTGGTTTAAAAGCGGTTGAAAATCCCTGGTTCTTCTAAGCGCCAATAAATTATCTAAAGTTTCTCTCGCATCTTGTGGGCTAGAAATTTCCCACTGGTTTTTTAATCCGGAGGTATACTGATCAATTCCTTGCTCTGGTGCAAAGCCCAAAATCTTTTCCATGCGATGATAGAATAAAATTGCCCCAAAAGTTAGCAAACGCTTTTGCTGCTCTGTTAGTGGCTCTCCAGAATGATTGCGGTTAAAATCTTCCAATTGTTTTTGCTTCCTCTTCTTCATCATGTTCCGCAAAACAATCATGTAAATGATAAATAGAACCGCAACGCCGCCGATGATAAAATAGATGTTTGTGTTCATAATCAAACTGTTAATGTTTTAATAGTTTTAAGTGTGAATTTGATTTTATTGTTTTATTAATGATTTCTTTAAATGAAAATTAATTTGTTCTGTATGGTTCAAAAAATTTCAAAAATGGCTTTGCGAATAGGTAGTTCACTTTTGCCATATCGCTGATGTCATGATTTTTTGCAGTTGGATGCGCATAAATTTTATCATAGAAGAAAAACCTATACTGCGTATCGCCACTTTCAAAACTAAAACGCTCAGTCTCGCCTACATAAGCATTATTTTTAAGCATATCTTCCGAAGTAACTTCACCCACTCTTAGGTTAGTCATTCTGTTTCTTTCGAAAGACAAATGCTCTTTACACTGCCCTTTCTCTGAGTAATGCAAGTAATGTAAATGGTTATTAGTTAAGACCAGATAGTAGTACTCTCTGTTATCCACTTCTTTAACGCCTACACCAGTTAATCTACCAAGTGCTTTACCCGCCATATTTACCGCTTGTTGACGCAAAAAATCTTTCGTTTCTCGCTTTTCTTGGCAAGAAATAACGGCAATGATACCTTTATCATTAATTTGAAATGCGATAGGCTTGATATGCTCATTTTCTTCGACAAATTGCTGCTTTACCTGGGCTTCTTTACCAATAATTTGTTGGGCAAAATCAGCTGAGGCATTTTTGATTTTCGCTTCGTAGCTTGCATTCATCTTTGGCACAATTACAAAACTGTAGATCATGAAAAGAGCAATAACTACTACAGGTATAACTATAATCCACATTACTTTTTATTAAAATTTACAAATGTTTAGTTACGGTTCTACCGTCTTCTTGTGTAGCAATTTTTGGTTTTATCTGTCTTGAAATTATCCGCAAAACGATTGCTGCAGCAATGCCTAAACATTCTAATTTACTATGAATTAAAAATCCACTTCCATAATCAGAAACCTTTAACGACAATAAAAAAACAGCATAAAAAGCTAACAGATAACTGAGATAACACATTATAACAGACAAAATACGCATGGCAAAGAAGACGATAGCTATAGTTAATTTTCTACGGCAGTTATCTTTCCCCCTTCAGGCAAAGTAAATTTAAACTCGTAATAGTTTGTACTTACCATTCTACCATTTTGCGATTTACCTTCGCCTTTTTTCGTTGCATTGATTTTAAAGTATTGTTTTGCTTTCCCATCTTTATCGAAAGAAAATACATACTCGTTCAGCGCATAGTTTTCATAGCCTTCGGGAATAAGACCAACGGCTTCACCAACGTTGTTAGGAATGGGCTCTAAATTGAAATCTTTAATGGCGATTGTTTTGGTCTTTTCCATCTGCGCTTTCATATTGTTTTTCGAAGCAAAAGTTTCCTTTGGCTCGCCCAAACCTTTATCTGCATCATAAACCTGCTCCATCTGCTTGTCGCCTTCCCAATACACCACTGTAACCTCGCCCAAATCACCGTACAACTCATCTTTAGCTTTTATCTGTAATTCTTGAACCTGTTTCTCAGGATCGAAATGTTTAAGAACAACATCTTTTACTGCTTTACCTCCACCTTCATTTTGAGGATAAATGGTTCCCGAGCCACAAGAAGACAGCATCAATAACATCGCTACTGCTCCGCTTAATAAACTTACTTTTTTCATTTTCGTAGATTTTGATTTATGATTTGATTAGTTACATTTCAGTTTTTTGATGGATAAGGAGCCCGTGAGCTACCTTCTATAATTTGGTTTCTCTAACATCATTGGATCTGGATTAGCAAGTACCCATTTGGTAGCCAATTCGCACAACAAATGAATATCATCATCGTCGCCGTCGCCGTTTTTACGGATATACTTTACAATTTCTGCTGCGTTAGCCAACTCATTGGCACTTAAAGCATGACCAGATGAATAGTGCACTAAAAGCGCATCTAACATCTTTTTAAAATCGGCATCCCAATTACCGCCGCCATTACGATAGATCTCGTCCCTAACTTTTCCGGCAATACGAACCACTTCACCTTGAACGGTTTTGGCGCTACCTTTAGATGGCACAAGCAATTCCCATAACTGCTCATACTGTTCTTGCCAAGTTTTGCCGCTAACCAAAATGGGCGACACGCCATCATGCATAATTCGCCTTTTTACTGGCGCTACACCAAAAATTTCATACAGATTGGTTAAAGCTTCATCTGTTTCCTTCAAATAATCCTTGTTAAAATTCTCCCGATGAAACTCAAAATCTTCGCCCTTTCGAGTTACTGTATCCTTCATCTTTTGCGTTATCGTACCGTCTACTTCTAGCAATAGCTTCGAAACTCCTACTAAATTTGGCAAGTCTATATTACTAGCACGACTTAAAGCTCTTTCCAGTGGCGTTTGTTTAGCACTATCTATAGCTTTAACATCAGCGCCATGCTCAATCAACAGTTTTATAGCTGTTGGATTGAAGCCGCTGCCAGCTGCAAAATGCAAAGGTGTATCGCCATATTTATCAACAGCGTGTACGTTAGCACCAAGTTCTAGAAAAACGCTGATATCTCCACCTCTGATACCCGCGTGCTGATGAAGTGCTGTACGATCGTAAGTGTCTACCGCTTCTAAATCTGCACCTTGTACCACCAACCAACGCACAAATTCATTAGGAATACGATAAAAACTAAGTGCCGTTGTTTTTCCATAACCACCTCTAGCATCTATTTCGCAGGTATCAAATACATTTTTCAAAGCATCTATATCTTTGCGATCTATGAGTTCTCCAAAATCTTTTGGAAGTGTTTTCTTTTTCTTTGCCATTTTTTTAAATACTTGTTTGTATTAATGCCATGCCAGCTTGTGTTTCATTGATATGTTGGCTGATACACCAACTATCCATGAAATTAATTTAGATTGTCTGTTGTGCAAGCGGCTAAGAGTCAGCACCTGCTATAATCAATTGTTCAACAATTTCATTGTACCCTTTTTCAGAAGCATAATGCAATGCCGACTGTCCGTCGTTATCTTTCTCATTTACATTAGCGTTATTATCGATCAGCAAAGCTGTAACTTCATTAAAACCACAAATGGCGGCAACAATAAGCGGTGTTTCGCCTTCATTGTTTTTACTATTAAGGTCGATACCTTTATTAATGAACAATTTCACAATTTCTTTATTGCCTCTGCTACAACTGTAATGCAGCACCGAATTACCATCTAGACGTTTTAAAGATACGTCTGCCCCTGCATTAAGCAATAACTCGGCTACCCTAAGGTTGTTTTGCATGCAAGCAAGTACCAAAGCACTATCGCCTTGATCATTCAGCACATCGATATTGGTAGTACTTAATTTCAAAAGCTCGCTCACCACTTCTGCTTCATTGTTCCACACCGCCTGATGCAAAGGCGTATTTCCGGTGCTATTTTTCTCATCGCCTTCGCCTACTAATACAGTAATCGTATCTCGCAAACCTCTACTAGTCGCATAGTCTAGAGCACTATGACCATCGTTATCTTTAATACTTTTATCGGCACCTTTTGAAAGCAAAAACTTGGTAAATTCCGTTCTTCCTTCTGCTAACGAATAAATCAACGCCGTTTTTCCTTCTTTGTCGGTAGCGTTAATATCAGCGCCATTTTCTAGCAAAACAGTAACAATTTCTTTATTTCCACTTTGTGAAACCATGTGTAGTGGTGTTGTGCTTTGGTTATTTGCCAAATTAACATCGGCCCCGCCTTCTACCAAAATCTTGACAATGTCTCTTGCCCCTTTCTGGCAAGAATAATATAAGGCCGTATTGCCTAAAGCATCGCGTTTATCCAAATTTATCCCGCCTTTTTTTAGCAAAGTTTGCACAATAGCTTTCTGATTATTTTTACAAGCATTTAAAAAAATAGTATCCATAGTTATTCAGTAAGTGTTTATAGATGATTTACATTTTCCCTAACAACCAAGCCACCAAAGCTTCATTATTTTGGTCTGCAGCGTAGTCTAATGCAGATTTTTCGTTATTATCCTTTGCATCAATTAGTAGATTTCCAAATTCGGACAGCAACTCACAATAGGTTTTAGCTACCGAATGTGTAGCATTATTTACAGCATACATTAAGGCTGTTTTTCCATTCTTATCTCGTAGCTCGGTAGAAGCTCCTTGCTCTAAAAGCGTAATTAAATTCTTTTCGCCCCTATTTTCATCGGCCAAGCACAAGTACATTAATGCAGAAACGCCGTCTCTGTTTGTTTTGTTTACATCTGCTTTTGAATAAATGGCTTCCTCTATCAATACTTTAGATATAGTATTGCTATTATAGAGCATTAATGTATCCGCATATTTCGCAGACAAGGTTAAGAGTGTATTCTCTTCATCATCCAAAAAAGAATTGATATCAAAACCAGCCTCTAGATAAGACTTCAAAATCTTTGGAAATACTTTATTTTGAAACTGATCGAAATTGGTATTCACATTAGAATGCGGCGTGTACAAATACCTAAAAGGGTGCCAAGATTTACTATCTCTAAGCGTTGCATCGGCGCCATTTTTCAACAACAAATCTGTAATTTCGAAACGATGTTCCATCATGGCTATCGATAATGGTGTCATCCCATTGAATTTATCACCTTCTTTATCGTAAGCTTCGTTTATGTTTTCTCCTAGTTTAATGAGTGCGTTTAAGGCCTCGAGATCATTTTTAGCGCAAGCCTGATAAACGTTCATGCCACCAGCTTGGAAATAAAGCGGTGCCGTTTCCTGATTCGATAAATCGACGCCATTTAAAATAGCTCCAATTGCCTTCGACTTGTAACGAATGGCTACATCTACCGCAGTTTCTTTTTCATTATTTTTTATAAAAGGATCTGCTCCAAACTCCATTGCCATGAGCACAAAGCTGATAAACTGGTTAAATCTGGCTTGGCTAACATTAAGATACCACTCTAGCTCTGCTCTTTTTTGTGCATGGCGTGGATTATTTGCATCAAAATCTGGAGTGTTCAGATAAGATTGTAGCCTTTCCATGGCACTCTCATAAGAAGAAAGCGCATGCGACGAAGATTGCGCTAAAAGATGTAAAAGCGTATTTCCATTCCTATCTACAAAATCTGCTTTTCCGCCCACTTCCTGATACGCTTGGAACATTTCGAAATAGCCAACATTGGCAGCAAGCTGTAAAGCAGTTTCTCCATAACTGTTTTTACGCAACGTACTCACTTTTGCTTCTAACAACATTTTTGTACAATCGTAAACTCTTTGTTCGCTGATGTAATAGCCTGTGTGTTGGGGCTGTGCCAAAAAGTGTAGCAATGTATTTCCATCTGCATCTTCTACCCCTGCAGCACGCCAACCTTGTTCAATAAGATAGGCCAGAATTTCAGCATTTGCAAAATTGCAAACCTGCTTCCAAATGCGGATCTGATCATCCTCATCAGCTTCTGCAATAACTGCTTTATATGCTTCATTTATATCGGAAAGTTCCTTTCCATCTAAATACGATCTTTCAATTTCGTGTAATGTCATGTTGATTAGCTATTAATTTTAGATTTCGCAACTATTGATGCTTCCTGCACATTTTTACATTTATCCATATCTGGTAAAGACGATAGCCTGATTACTTCTTGCCAATTTTCGAGCGTCAAGTGCAGATCTACCAAAAGCCTGCGAATACGTACACGTATAAGGTTGATGTTAAACGCCATAGCAGTTTCATTTAGGCCCGACAAATAATGGTTACTATCGTATTCATTCAACCATAAATTAGCTGGTAAGGGATTAATAGGATTTGAAACAATGGAAGAAACTTTAATTTTGTTGAGGGCGCTTTCTAACGCGGCTATTGCTTCTGGATACTGCTTAGCCTGAGTATAACAGAGGGCAATATTGTAGCACAAAGGCACCGATTTATCTTTTGCCTGTTGATCAAGATATTCAAAAATGGGATAGGCTAAAATCCATTGGGAAGTGTTGATGAAATTAACTCCATCGGCAAATAATATCGCATCGTCTGTATGGTTCTGAATTTCTTTTTTATCGATAAGCATAGCATATTTATTAGTTCGTCGAAAACAATTTCTCTATGTAAATTAAAACCCTTATCAGTAAAAAATACTAGCCAATTTAGATTCGCTAAGTATGCCTAACAATTCGTTGGTTTAATTCAATTATTCGAAGACAGCTATAATCAGTTTATCTGATGTTTTACTTATTGGCCATTATCGGTGACAATTTGTAATGCAAAAAATATTCCAATGCTAGAGGTAATTCCTCAACGGAGTACAAAAAATAGCTCGATGCAAATTGGTAAAAATCTAAAGAGGCTCGTTTAAGTTAACTTGATCTTTCAACAGCAGTTCGAAAGGATATAGTCATGGTTGTAATAAAGCATCCATTTTGTTACCTATTTCTAGATCACAATCGTTTATTTTAGCTGTGTATTAACCAATAACATTTTATGAAGAAATTACTAACCTTCTCTTTAGGTTTAATTATGCAAACCCAACTTTTTGCACAAGAAAAACCTCAATGGATGAGATATCCTTCTATTTCTCCAGACGGC
Organism: Pedobacter helvus; assembly: GCF_005925325.1. GTDB lineage: Bacteria > Bacteroidota > Bacteroidia > Sphingobacteriales > Sphingobacteriaceae > Pedobacter > Pedobacter helvus. Next base: position 526,560 of record NZ_SRMP01000001.1, read on the forward strand.
AGCACTATCGCTTTTACGTACAAGGGCGATTTATATAGAGTTGCTAGTACCGGAGGAAATGCTCAACAGCTTACTTTTCATGAAGCACATGATTTTATGCCTCAGTGGAGTAAAGATGGAAAACAAATTGCGTTCTCGTCAGATCGTTATGGCAATTTCGACGTATTTGTGATGGATGCCAACGGTGGCCCAGCAAAACGTTTAACCTATCACTCTAGTGATGAAGTTCCTTTTAGTTTTTCTTCAGATAATAAATCAGTTATTTTTGGCGGCGTAAGACAAGATGCTGTAAACCACCGCCAATTCCCTACAGCTTCTCAACCCGAGTTATATAGCGTGCCAAGTAACGGTGGCGGCATCAGCCAAATTTTCACTATCCCCGCAGAAGCTGTACAAAGCAACAAAGACGGGTCGAAAATGATTTATCATGATAAAAAAGGTGGTGAAAATGAGTGGCGTAAGCACCACAAATCATCTATAGCTAGAGATATTTGGGTTTATGATAAAAAAACGGACAAGCATACTCAAATTACAAGCTTTTACGGGGAAAACAGAAATCCGGTTTTTGCAGACAACGAACAGAGTATTTACTATTTGAGTGAGGAAAGTGGCAATTTCAACATCCATAAAATGCCTTTAAAGGAAAAAGCCAAGGGCGAGCAAATCACTAAATTCAAGAACTTCCCAGTAAGGTTTTTAAGCTCTTCTAACAATGGATTATTGTCTTTCAGTTATGATGGCGAACTATATACTTTAAAACCTGGTTCGAGCCCACAAAAATTAAACATTACCATCAACACTCAAGAAAAAGCAAATAATGATGGCTTTGTAACTATTAACGGTGGTGTAAGAGAAATGTCGGTATCGCCTGATGGTAAAGAAGTAGCATTTATTGCTCGTGGCGAAGTTTTCGTTACCTCTGTGGATGGAAAAATGACCAAACGCATTACCAATACACCAGAGCAAGAGCGCTTTGTAGAATTTGCTCCCGATGGCAAATCGATAGTTTACGCCAGCGAACGTGATGGCAAATGGCGTATTTACCAAACTAAGAAAATACGCAAAGAAGAACCTTATTTTTTTGCTTCTACGTTACTTGAAGAGAAGCCTTTGGTGAGCAATGCTAACGACAATTATATGCCTGCAATTTCTCCAGATGGTAAAAAGATTGCTTTTATAGAAAACCGCCGATCATTAAAAGTAATGGAAATTACTGCCAAAAATACCGTTACCCTGCTCACTCCGGATCAACTTTTCTATATGCAAGACGGCGACCAATATTTCACCTGGAGCCCAGATAGCAAATGGTTGTTAGCTACCTACAAACCTACCATGTCTAATGGAGAAGTGGTTTTACTGGATGCGAACGGCAAACAGGCAATGAGAAATCTAACCAAAAGTGGTTATGGCGATGGCGGTGCAAAATGGGTAAATGGTGGCAAACAACTGATCTGGTTTAGCAACCGCGATGGGATGAAGGCGCATGCAAATAGTGGTTCGTCGCAAAGAGATGTGTACAGTTTATTTTTAACTAAAGATAGTTGGGAGCGATTTAATTTAAGCAAAGACGATTTCGCATTGTTAAAAGACATCGAAGCAACAGAGAAGAAAGCCAAAGATGAAGCGGCAAAAGCTGCTGCTAAAGATTCTAAAGCGAAACCAGCGGCCAAACCAGATTCTACAGTAGTTTTCGATTGGGATGGCCTAGATACTAGAAAAGCTAGACTGACCATCCATTCTTCATCTTTAGGTGATGCAGTATTATCAAAAGATGGCGAAAAGCTTTACTATCTGGCAAGTTTCGAAAAAGGAAGTAATCTTTGGAGTACAAACTTACGTACCAAAGAAACCAAGATGGAAATCCCGTTAGATGGTATGGGTGGCAGCCTTTCGTGGGACAAAGCTCAGAAAAACCTTTATTTATTAAGTGGCGGTCGCATTTCTAAAATCAATCCAGACAATAACAAACGCGAGCAAATTAACATTGAGGGCGAGGTACAATTAGATACAGAAGCTGAGAGAAGATCAATGTTCGAACACGTTTGGTTACGTAACAAAGGAATGTTCTACACGCCAACTATGCATGGAGCAGACTGGGATGGATTAAAACCTGCCTATGCAAAATACCTTCCACATATCGGTAACAGCTACGAGTTTGCAGAAATGTTATCAGAATTATTGGGAGAGCTAAACGTATCTCATGCTGGCGCTCGTTATAGCAGAAGCATTCCAAACGCAGACGCAACAGCTTCGTTGGGTGTAATTGCTAGCTATCAACATAGAGGCGATGGCATTTTAATTGATGAAGTACTAGCTGGTGGCCCGTTAGACAGAACTAAATTCAATGTAAAACCTGGCATGGTCATCGAAAAAATTGATGGAACTTTGATAGAAGCAAATCAAGATGTAGCTAAATTCCTTAACAGAAAAGCTGATCAGTTTACTTTGTTAGAAATCTTAGACCCTAAGACTAAAGAAAGACAGCAAATTACGATCAAACCTATTAGCTTGGGCGCAGAGAACCAATTGCTTTATAAACGTTGGGTGAAAATGAACCAAGCCGAAGTTGACAGTTTAAGTAAAGGTCAATTAGGTTACGTACACATTCCAGGCATGAGTGATGGTCCGTACCGTAGCGTTTATGAAGAAATGATGGGTAAATACGCAGATCGCAAAGCAGTAATTATCGATACTCGCTTCAATGGTGGTGGCGATTTAGTTTCTGATTTGGCAATGTTTTTTACCGGACAGAAATTTCTAGATTATGCCACAGAACAACGCTCGGTAGGTTACGAACCTACATTTAGGTGGACAAAACCGACCTTGGCAATGTTTAACGAAGCAAACTACAGCGATGGTCATTGTTTCTCTTGTGGCTATAAAGATTTAGGCATTGGCAAAACTGTTGGTATGCCCGTTCCAGGAACTTGTAGTTTTGCAGGTTGGGAACTATTGCCCGATGGTACACGTTGGGGTTCAGTTCCTATCAGTGCTAAAAACAAAGCAGGCGAATGGCTAGAAAATAACGAGACTAAACCAGATGTTCAGGTTAAAAATATGCCTGGATTAATTGACAAGGGGAAAGACCAACAATTAGAAGTCGCTATCGGCGAATTATTGAAAGTAGTTAAATAAAATCGACTACCCTAGAATTCATAAAGACATCTAGCACATTTACTAGATGTCTTTTTTGATTAAGTTTTGAAGATTATCACTAAAATTAGCTTACTAAAACTCAAACACCACCCCAATAGAAGGAATGATATTTCCTGAATCAGTATTCAAAATCGTTGGAATCCCATTAGAGCCATCTACATTTAAAGGGTTGCCATCTGTAGTAGCAAAACCACTATTATCTTCAGTTCTTTTGAAAGTATATTTGGGGAAACTTCCGTTCTTTTGAGCCAATACATTCTGAAGATCAAGATAAAGATTTAAGGAAGTTTTTTTAAAGTTGATACGTTTATCCACTCTAAAATCAAGCTGACTAAAAGCCCTAAGCCTTAATGCATTTAAATTCCCATAGTCTAAAGTACCTGTTCCGGTAGTTAAGTAATTCTGTTGCGAGGCTGCTAAATCAAATGGTGTGTAAGGTGTACCGCCAGCGTATCTGTATTTCAATCCTAGATCCCAATTGTTTCGCAGCTTATAGCCCAAGGTTAAAGAAAATAAATGTCGGCTATCCCATGAAGATGGTAAAAGCTCATTATCCAAACCAGAAAACTTACTTCTTAACCACGAGTAACTTGCAACATAGAACAGTTTGTTCACTAATTTCTGTTGAACAAAAAACTCGAAGCCATACGTTTTCCCTTCACCAACACTCAACAATTGCTCGTTACCCACAGTTCCAAATTCTGCACCTTGGTTAGCTAATGAGATACCATTTAGCAGCGTCACAGGATAATTGCTATAAGCTTTGTAGAAAGTTTCGAAAGTAAATCTTAGATCACTTTTAGGCAAAAACTGGGTGCCCAACACGTAATGATCTGAGCGAATGTAAGACATATTTTTGTTTGCCTGCATACCATTTGGATCAACATAGCCCAACGAGGTATAAGTTGGAATTTTAAAGTACGATCCGATAGAACCGTTGATATCCCATTTAGAATTGACGTTATAAGCCAACGATAATCGAGGCGAAAGTGTTTTTAATGGATTATCGCCAGTGCTAGTAAAGGTATTCATATCCGTTCTTACACCAGCAGAAACCAAAAGACTATTGTTAAACAAGTTTTTAGAACCCTGTAAGAAAAGTCCGTACTTCCAAAAATCGAAATCACTTTGAAAGTCTATCACATTGCCAGCGCCGCCATTAACTGCTGGGGTAGTTTTATTGAAAAAATTGGTATTATAACCTACAGACTGAGCCATTAAACCCGCAGAAAGTTTCCATCCGTTAACGAACTTATTTATATCGAACCTGAACTTATTTTCTATCTCCTGCGAAGCAACCAATAGCGTTCTCGCCGCTTCTATTCGATTTTCATCTTCATACTTATCCAACTGGTTATCGAAAACATTTCGACTAAGTGTAAAATTCATATAACCATTATTGATCTTATGGTTCAAATTAAATCCGGCGGTATAAGTCCACTGATTAATATATGGAGTTGCTCTAAGTGTATAGATGTTTTCTGGAGTAGCCTGTTTCGGTGCAGCGAAATTAAACCGGTCTATCGCTCCCAAACCAATGGCGGTTAACGTAGTTTTCTCGTTAAAACGGTGAACCACCTTGTACTGAAAATCATAGAAGTTTGGTCTAATCGGCAAGTCAATTAGACCAAAAAGTAAACCTAAATAAGATTTCCTGCCGGATGCCAAAAAGGTTGTTTTCTTAGAAAGAGGACCTTCTAAAGTTAACATCGATTCGGTTAAGCTTACCCTGGCGTTTCCTGCAAAACGTTCGGTATTACCTTCGCGTTGCTTAATCACAAAAGTAGAAGCCAAAGGATTATCGTATCTAGCATCAAAAGCAGATGAAGATAGCTTTAAACTCTCAATAAATGACACATTCAGAATACCTTGTGCGCCTCCAGAACTGCCTTGCGTTTGAAAATGGTTAAGCAAAGGAATTTCGATACCATCCAGATAGTAAACGTTTTCATTAGGTGCACCGCCACGTACAATCACGTCGTTACGCTCGCTTCCGCCATTGCTGATCCCGATACCCGGCAAGGTTTGAATTACCTTCGACACATCAAAGTTTCCACCCGGATTACTTTTAATTTCTTCGGTGGTTAACTGTTGTACAGACAGCGGTGTTACCATATCCGTAGCAATAGCAGATTTTGGTTTGTTAAACTTGATCACCACATCGCTCAACGTTACAGCAGAAGGTTGCAGTTCGAACGTTACCGATTGTGGGCTACCACTGCCCACCACGATATTGTACTTGGTTACCGCTGTAAAACCTACATAATTCGCCGAAACTTTGTAGGTACCTACTCCCAACGAAATTCTAAATCTACCCGTAGAATCTGTTTTTACAATTATCAAGCTATCATTAACACTGATTGTTACTCCAGCCATTCGCTCGCTAGTACTAGTATTTTGCACCGTTCCTATCAGCAAACCATTGGTTTGTGCAAAAAGATTCGAACTTAAAATGCAAAGCGCTAAAACAATTAAATATTTAATTTTCACAGTATCTATCTTATCATTTACAAAAAGATATAGCAAAGCTAAGACCTACAATTAAAGCGATTTACTTTATTATACCAACCCCACCATTTTTTATATTTCTTTAGTAGTTCGGTATACTTAAATAATTCGTAATGTTCGCATTGCATAAAAAAGCAGGTATAGAACTTTTGTATAATAGTTACGGGCTTTGATATAATAACTAGCTACCGTGCTTTTTATAATTGTATTTTTGTACGAGATAAAGATGTTTACCGAGAAAAAAAATCAGCTCAGCCAGATCTCTTCAAGATTGGATCTGTTTACACACCGAAAGTATCGTGTGTATAGACATCTTACACTGTGGATAGCCTATTGGTTTATCTTTGCGATCAGCTATAAAAACCCCAATTCTATAGAACCCTATGCTACTTATTTGAAAATTGGGATATCATTTACATTATTTTTTCAAGCTTATGTGAACATGTACTGGTTGGTGCCAGCTTATTTGTTCAACAATAAATTTAGAAGTTATCTTTTAGGGTTGATACTGATGCTAACTTTGTTCAGTTTGTTGATTGGCTATGTAGCCTATTTGATGCAAGATTTGCAAATTCGCTATGCGCCACTACAATTGTTTGACCCAAAACCTGCGATGTACTTTGCCTTTGCTTTGGTTTTTGTAGGAGCATCATCTGCTATTAAACTTTTTCAGCGTTGGATATCAGACACTAGAGAAATAGCAGAGCTTACGGATGTAAGTATAAGAGCCGAATTAGAACAGTTAAAAAACCAGGTTAATCCGCATTTTCTTTTCAATATGCTGAACAACGCCAATGTATTGATTGCTAGTGACCCAAAAAAAGCATCGCAAGTACTAATAAGCTTAAGTGACTTGTTGCGTTACCAATTATACGATAGCGCAAGACCAGAGGTATTGCTTAGCGCTGACATCAATTTTTTAAAGGATTGTCTTGAAATGGAGAACATCCGCCGAGATCATTTCGATTTCTCGGTAACTACATCAGGTGCTGTACATGGTATAATGATACCGCCGTTTCTATTCATTTCTTTTGTTGAAAATGCCATTAAGCACAGCTTAGATCCAGATCATATCTCCTTCGTAAGAGTAAATTTTCAATTGATCGAAAAACAGCTCCGCTTTAACTGTATCAACTCCAAGCCTGCGGTAGAACTTAGTAAAAATATGCCTGGTGGTATTGGTTTAGCAAACATCAAAAGAAGGCTAGAACTGCTATTTGGTGATCATCATGAGCTAGCCATCAATGAAACAAGCAATAGCTATTCCGTTAAACTAATTCTAAATTTATGAAGTGTATTGTTGTAGATGATGAACCTTTGGCAAGACAGGCCATCAAATCGCTAATTGAGCAATTACCTGAATTGCAATTCATGGCCGAGTTTAGCCATGCTGAACCTGCAGCTGTGTATCTTCATCAAAACCTTACAGACTTGGTTTTCTTGGATATTCAAATGCCCGGACTAAATGGTTTAAACTTTGCACGTACGATCAGTAAAGAAACTTTGGTCATTTTTACTACCGCCTACAACCAATATGCGTTAGAAAGCTATGAAATTGATGCCATCGATTATTTGCTAAAGCCCATTAAGCAATCGAGATTTGAAAAGGCGGTACAAAAAGCCATGTCATACAAAAAGCTACTCACCAAAAATGCAGCTTCTGTTAACGAGATCAGTAAAGATTTCTGCTTCATCAAATCGGAGAAAAGAACCATTAAAGTTTTGTTTAGCGATGTTTTATTTGTTGAAGGATTGAAAGACTACGTTATCTTGCATACCACCGAACAAAAGATCATCACCGCGATGAACATTAAAACCATTCAATCTCAACTGCCACAAGCAACATTTATCAGAGTTGCTAAATCCTACCTCATCAATAAACTAAAAATAGGTTATTTTGATAACAATACGGTTTACATAGACCAACATGAAATTCCGATAGGCAATGCCTATCGCTCATCGTTTTTTGATTTTGTAAATAGAAATTTGTTAAGCAGGTAAACTTAAAGCAAGTTCACGGCGTGCCTTACAGAAGCGTAGCCTAACAACAATAATTTCCGAGAATTAGAAATACGTGATCTTTTATTTAACAGCTGATTTGGTGGTATCTTCTTAATTTTCTTTAGTAATTCTTTATAATATACGTAAGCCAAATAAACACCTCTTCTTGAAGATCTTGGAAGCAACTTAATACCGACCAACGCTTCTCTAAAGTCCGTCGAAATCTCTTCCTCGATACGATGTTTATCTTCCCTTTTAAGCGAAGTTGGATTTACATTTGGAAAATAAGACCGCTTCAACTGGATATAATCGGCATTGAGATCTCTCAAGAAATTCACCTTCTGAAACGCCGCACCTAGCTTCATCGCAAACGGTCGCAACTTTTCATATGCTTGTCTATCACCATTTACAAATACTTTCAAACACATTAAACCCACCACCTCAGCAGAGCCGAGAATGTACTTGTCATACTGTCTACTGTCAAAATCAACGAGAGAAAGATCCATTTCCATGCTATGTAGAAAGCTATGGATCAAATCGTGATCTATATGGTATTTATTAACTGTCCGCTGAAAGGAATTGACCACAGGATTAAGACTAATTCCTCTGCTTATGGCACCAAAACATTCTTCCTTAAGTTCGTTAAGCAATATAGCTCCCTTGTAGTCAACAAAGCTATCAACAATTTCATCTGCTAACCTCACAAAACCATAAATATCATATATGGGCTGTCGCAACTCCTTACCTAAAAAGGCTATACCCAAAGAAAAACTGGTGCTATAGGTTAAGGTTATCTTCCTACTACAAAGAGCTGATACATGATCAAAAAGCGCTTTCTTTATCATTTAATTAAACGAGTTTATAAGGTTTGTTTGAATTACACCTCATCAACCCTAAGATACCTGATAGCAGCGTTGCTTTTTGAGTTATTATACGAAGTAGGCTATCGGTTATATTTACATAACGTATTTTTATACTAATAGGATAAATGGAAAATAGAATTACTTGAATAGTTAACCATTACTCCGAGATGATGCCGCTGCTAATGTTCAGCGCCAATCACAACCCAATGTTTTACACACCTTTGATAATCATCGCTCAAAGGATAAATTAGTAGCAATTATGATGGGTGGTACGGCCGGAGTGAACCAAATGAAGGTGATGATGATCAGTAATAAATCTCTACCATTCTATTTGTTTGCCATTGCTACCCATTAAAAAGCGCTTATACCGTTTACCGTAGTGTATTTAAAATTCAATTTTTGATCGGGATAAACAAACCTGAAAGCACTTTGAGCCATCAATGCCGCCTCGTGAAAGCCACATAAGATCAACTTTAGTTTACCTGGGTAAGTGTTAATATCGCCAATTGCAAAAACACCGTCAATATTTGTAGAATAATCATAGGTATTAACCGCTACAGCAGATCGATCTATATTTAGTCCCCATTCGGCAATTGGCCCGAGTTTAGGACTTAGGCCAAACAGAGGTATCAGGTAATCTGCATCAATGTGAGTTTCGAAACCACTATAATCAGAAACAATGACCTTTTCCAATCGTTCTTTACCTTCTATCTTCAAAACATGTGATTTAAGCATTAAGTTGATCGTCCCTTCGCTAGCCAAATCAAATCTTATGAGCGGAATCTGGCGCACCCCTAAAACTTTCACTACGATGGATCAAGGTCACCGATTTGGCGATATCTTTTAAGTGTATCGTCCAATCGAGAGCAGAGTCTCCTCCCCCCGCAATAATGATATCCTTATCTCGATAGGTCTCTACGTCTTTGATCATATAAGAAATCCCTTTTCCATTCTCGAACATTTCTAAATTTTCAACTACAGGCTTTCTAGGCTCAAACGAACCAAGTCCTCCGGCAATCACCAAAACTTTCGCATGTACCTTGGTGTTTTCGTTCGTACAAATTTGGAAACTGCCATCCGAAAGTTTTTCGACCTCTTGAACGCGTTCTCCCAAAGTGTAGGTAGGCTTAAATGGCTCAATTTGTAGCAAAAGTTGTTGAATATGATCTTGAGCTGTAATACCAGGAGAACCTGGGATATCATAGATTGGCTTTTGCGGGTAGATTTCAGAAAGTTGCCCGCCAACCTGCAGCAGTGCATCAATCAAATGGCAACGCATTTTTAAAAGACCAGCTTCAAACACGGCAAACAATCCTACTGGCCCTGCGCCAATAATACATATATCTGTTTGTATCATATCTTAATAATTTAAATTGTTGTTATTTTCTTGGTTGCAGCCAGTTTTACAAGTAGATCTAGTTTGGCTTTATATTTGGCAGAAATCTCACCGACCCTGGTATGGTCAACTAGTTCACTTTTTATGATAGGAACGCTGAAGGGAATGGTCCATGCCCTTAACGATTTTGCTATCATATCCATTGAGTTAATTCCTTGCATAGCCTGTGCTCCATCTGCCCAACAGATTAAACCTATAGTCTTATCACTTAGATAAGGCTTCGTCTCTCTAGCACTAAGCTCCAGCCAGTCCAGGCAATTTTTCATTACCCTGGGATGCTGCCAGGTATAAAGGCACAAGCCAAAAATGCACATCCACCTCCCTGAAAACATGGTTCATTACCTCTACTCCCTTCGGTGTATTAACAAGAGAAATATCGAATAAGGGAATACCGCTATCTACAAGGTTAAACAGTCTTGCATCAACTCCAAACTTTTCCAATCTTTCAACGAGGTAATTAGAGATTAAACTCGAGGTTGAAGATGCCCTTCTTTCAAGGGCACCGTTGAATATTATCGCTTTCATTTCTTACATCATTATCGTTTATAAATTACTTTGGGCATCCCAATCTCTCCATACATCAGCGCCTTTACTATGGGCCTAAGTCTATCGGTGGCCAGCATATAGAGTGCGGGCAATATTTCCGGTCTTGCCCTAACTACAACCTTTTGATCCTTATAAGGAGACAAATCTGTCTTTAAAACATTGGCATACCACATTTCAAGCTCAAGCGATCTTACAGTATTGAAATTAAAATAGGCTGCAACGCCACAAAGCTTGTCGGCTAAAACCATATATACCCAAGAGGGGATAACTGTATCAACAGAACAGTAAATGGCCACTGCCTTACCAGTAAAGACGGTGAAATCCATTTCTTTGACCATAGCCTTAAATTCCTTTTCCTTAATGATCATTTCCATATAAAGCATATCTTTAATATCCAGTCCAACGAATTCTTCTGTTGGCCTAAAATCAAAAAGATCAAAAGCAATGATACCTGAAGCCTCTACTTTGTTTATAAATTTTTCCATTGAAGTTATGATGCAGGTAGATATAACCAACTGCTTGGCTCTGTTAAAAAATTATTATTTAATGTTTGAAATTGCTTGCAGATAATTTCTTTCGACCGCAGTCCAATCCAATACCGACCAAAAAGCATCCAAGTAGTCCGCTCTTTTGTTCTGATATTTAAGGTATAAGCATGCTCCCAAACATCAACCCCTAAAATAGGCAACATACGATCTGTAGAAACAACATCCATCAAGGGATTATCCTGATTAGGCGTAGCTGTTACCACTAGCCCTCCTTTATTGTCTACCGATAGCCATGCCCAACCAGAACCAAATTGTGCAATACCTGCAGCTTTAATTTCCGACTTTAGGTTTTCTAAGCTTCCGAAAGTAAGATCAATTTTCTCAGCAAGCTCGTTTTTTGGGGTATGCGATGCCGTTGGCGAGAGGATCTGCCAAAACAAAGAGTGATTATAGTGGCCTCCGGCATTGTTTCTCACTACCGCAGGATGCTTGCTAATTTCATGTAGTATATTTTCCAAGCCTTGATTTTCTGCAGCCGAACCCGAGATAGCTTTGTTCAAATTATCTACATAAGCTTGATGGTGGCGACTATGGTGAATGATCATCGTTTCATGATCAAAATACGGCTCCAATGCATTAAAAGCATACGAAAGCTCTGGCAATGTGTGTTTCATAAAATTTGATTTTTATTAAATGTAGAGCAAAGATAGGCAACCGAAATAATAAAACAAGTTTAAATTGTTTTATTATTTCATAGAATAGTCATAATTGTAAAACAGCGCCATACTACATTATAAAAAGCACCATCAGCAGATACGATTACGATAAACTCTAGACATTTTACTATATTTGTTAATAATAAAACTAGTTTTTGTTGCAAAATGAAAAAATCACTTATAGATCAAACTTTACGGTTTATTAAATTAAGTAATGAAATTACTGCAGCAGCATTAGCAATAGAGTTAGGCGTAACAAAAGAGGGCGCCAGGCTCAATCTGCTTAAGCTAGCAGAAGAAGGCTTGGTTGTAAGTTTTGTAAAAAGTGAACGCGTAGGTAGGCCTGTAACTTATTACAAGCTTACCGAAAAGGCTTTAGCTAAACTTCCGGATGCACATGCACAAGTTACAGTAGAGCTTTTAAGTTCTGTAAGACAGCTTTTGGGAGAAAATGCGCTCGATCTCCTCATTGGTGAACGGGAAAAAAAAACATACGAACGATATGAGGCAATGCTAAAAGACGCTTCGAGTTTGGAGCAACGTTTAGAAATACTTACCAATATCAGAACCGAAGAAGGTTATATGGCCGAGTGGAAAAAGGAAGGGGAAGATTATCTTTTGATCGAAAATCATTGTCCAATTTGTGCAGCAGCTACCGAATGTCAAGGGTTTTGCAGAGCAGAATTAAAGAACTTCAGATTACTTCTCGGCAGCCAGTATGAGATCGAGCGCATTTCTCATATCTTATCTCAGGGACAGCGATGCACCTATCTGATAAAAGAACAACCTAAGCAAACAATAAACGGAGACACACTTTCATTTTAAAATAACTCAATACAGCAGTATTAGATACAATTTTAGCACATTGCTGCACATCTTGAATGTTCATACTAAAATTAACACAATTACAATAGGTACGATAACGATATATCTGAGAATAAATGGAGTTACGAAAGGATAAGAATTTCCATAGTTTCCAAATTCAGTTATCGTTATAATCTAAATAGCAAGAACATACCTTACTTAACACAGCTACAACCGCTTTCCTTATATCATTTCTTTGCAATAACGAATTGAAAATGTGTCTTGGTTTTTCGAAATCTAGTTTACTCGTACTTTCTATCACCTAATCAGACACAATTAAACAATTGATAAACATATTTTTATTTTTACCATCGGACAATGATACAGGAAAAATAGAGATAGTAGAATAGGTAATAAATTAGTTGATATTTTATTACCTCAGCTGACTTCACTAAAAACAAAAAACCCTCTAAACGCTATCATTTAGAGGGTTTTTGCTAGATTTTAACATCTAATAAGTCGGGGTGGCAGGATTCGAACCTACGACCTCCACATCCCAAATGTGGCGCGATACCGGGCTACGCTACACCCCGATGGTGGTATCACCTTTGTTTGCGGAGAGGGCGGGATTCGAACCCGCGGTACCGTTACCAGTACGACAGTTTAGCAAACTGTTCCTTTCGGCCACTCAGGCACCTCTCCTTTCGATCAGCATTGCTGCGTTTCGAGGTTGCAAATATAGTAATTCATTAATATTTGCAAAAAAAAATTACACGCTTTTTGGATAATCTACGCGAACATGATAGATACTCATCAGCATTGTCTTGAATATCAATTTGATAGTTTCTAAATCTTTTAACGTTAAATCGCAATTATCTAATTGATTTTGCTCCAATTTATAGTCAATGATCCTTTCTACCAAGTCATTTATGCTTTGAGCATCCGGATTTTTAAGACTTCTTGAGGCTGCTTCTACCGAATCTGCCAACATTAACACACCAGTTTCCTTCGAAAAAGGTATTGGCCCAGGGTAGCGGAAAATGTTTTCGTCAATAAATTTCTCAGGAGAATTTTTCAAGAACGATTGATAAAAATAATCTACACGAGTATTGCCATGATGAGTACGAATAAAATCAATTACAGACTCGGGTAATTTATATTTCCTGGTGATCTCAATTCCTTTGTGAACGTGTCTGATGATAATTTGCGCACTTTGTTCGTAAGGCAATTTATCATGTGGACTGGTGCCCGTTTGATTTTCGATGAAGTATTGAGGGTTTTCCATTTTACCTACATCATGGTAAAGTGCTCCTGCTCTTACCAACAGTGCATTCCCTCCTATTTTAAAAATAGCTGCCTCGGCTAAATTGGCCACCTGAAGTGAATGCTGAAACGTACCTGGTGCTTTAAAAGCTAGCTCACGAAGCAATTTATTATTGGTATTCGTTAACTCAATCAAAGCCACATCTGAAGTGATACCAAAAACCCTTTCAAAAGCGTAAATTAAAGGATAAGCTAACAAAGAAAGCAATACGCTAAACACAAAGGGCAAAAAGTTAGTCCATTCTATATGACCAAAAGAGCCTTCTCTGAGCAGCGCTATACCAACAAACGAAATAAAATAAGCACTTAAGATAAATGATGCCGAAATTAGTAACTGCTCTCGTTTAACTAAATTCTTGATACTATAAATGGCCACCATACCTGCAGTAGTTTGATAAAACACAAACTCAAAACTGTTAGGCACAAAAAAACCTGCAATTAAGATTACCAATAGGTGTAGATTTAAAGCCAGTCGGGTATCAAATAATATCCTAATGATAATCGGGACGATACAGAATGGGATGAGGTAAAGGTTAGACAGATTAAACTTGATAGCCCAAGTGAGCACCAACAACATCATCGTTATCACAAGCAACAACAAAGACAATTGCCTGTTATCGGCATAAATATCCTTTCTAAATAGGTAAAGGAAAACCATTAATAACGTAACAATAAAACCAACCAATAGCACTTGGCCTAAAAACACCAACTTGTCATCACCCACGCTCTTTGTTTGCGCATCATAGGTTTCGCGGAACGAAACCAGCTTTTGATAGACCTCTTCATCAATTACCGTTTCGTTTGCCACAATCAATTCGCCTTTTTGCACCATCCCTTTGGTAGTAGAAATACTTTTTAGTGCATTAGCCTGAACGGTTGCAGTTAAAGCCTCATCGAATGTTAAATTGGGTTTTACATGACTTTCGGATAAATCTATAATCGTCTTCCGAATATTCTCATCATTAGATTTTAAGTTGTCTCGAAGAAATGCCAATGCAGTTTCTACCGTAAAAACATCTTGCGAACTGCTCTTTGTAGATACATTATTCCGCAGTAAGGAGAAATTATAATACTTGCCATCTTTTTGATGCTTTGGATTGATATCTATAATCCCTCTATTGTAAATCGATTTTAATAATTGATGTGAACGTTCTCTATATGTTTCTTTATCTGCTTCATCTAGGGCATTTGATTTCCATTTCACATCAAACTCGTTCAGATATGCCTCACTCTGATCTTTAAAAACCTCATCTTGATACTGATAGATTGGCAATATATTTTCTATTACCGATTTTTTATCAGCTTCTATCTGCTGAGGCGTTTTTAAAATCGCATAACTAAAAGGCGAAATCAAATCTTTGTTTAACCAAGTCTTGCCTTTTTCAAATTCATAACGAAAACGAGGCTGTTTGGGTAAATAAAGTGTAATCACCAATACGCACACCGCCATCATTACATATTTAAGATTAGAGGAGTACTTACGGTAAAGTAATTTATGCGAATTCTTTTTAATCTTGGCCAAAATATAATCCTTTAGTTAAATCAAAATTAAGATTTATTTCTTCATTAGGCTATAAACTGGCCAATAGATTAAAATTACTTAGTTAAACAATTGTTAAATCTAAATTTTTCTTATTATTATTGATATCAAAATAATATCATTATGCAAACAGAAAAAATTATCAAACCACCTTCTGGCTACCTAACCTTAGCTATTTTTGTATTACTTTTAATTGGAAGCATTTATTTGTTTGCAATTAGAGAATTTGGATGGGCATTGGCTGTGCTAGCTATAGATCTAATTCTAGTTTTGCCTGGCTTAATCATCGTAAACCCGAACGAATCAAAAGTTTTGATCTTATTTGGAAAATACGTTGGTACTGTTAAAGCAGATGGTTTCTTTTGGGTTAATCCGCTTACGTCGAAGAAAAAATTATCATTAAGAGCTAGGAACCTTAATGGGCAGCAGCTAAAAGTAAACGACAAAATGGGAAATCCCATTGAAATTGCGGCTGTAATTGTGTGGCAAGTAAGGGAAACCGCAAAAGCTAGTTTTTCTGTGGAGGATTACCTTCAATACGTTAACGTACAAAGTGAAGCAGCCGTAAGGCACTTGGCCAATAGTTTTGCATATGATAACCTGGAGGATGAGAATGCACAAATCACATTGAAAGACGGCGCAGATAAGGTAAATTCATTATTGGAAGATGAATTGAATGAGCGTTTATCGAGAGCGGGAATTGAAGTTATCGAGGCTAGGATATCACATTTAGCCTATGCACAAGAAATTGCCAGCGCTATGTTGCAACGTCAGCAAGCTACCGCGGTAATTGCTGCTCGCAAACTCATCGTTGAGGGTGCTGTTGGCATGGTAGAAATGGCTTTAGAAAGGTTATCTGAAAAGGAAATAGTTACGTTAGATGAAGAGCGTAAAGCCGCGATGGTAAGTAATTTATTGGTGGTGCTATGTGGCGATAGAAACGCACAACCTGTAGTAAATGCGGGAACGCTGTACAACTAAAACCCTCTCACAATTGACTTTAACCCAATTAATGAGACCTACCAATGTCAGATAAAGAAAAAAAAGCATTTGCACTGCGAATAAGCCCTGCTCTACTGAAGGAAGTAGAGCACTGGGCTTTAGACGAATTTAGAAGTACTAATGGCCAAATTGAATATATCCTCAGCGAAGCTATAAAGTCTCGCAAGAAAAAGTCGAGCAAAAAAGACAGCTAATTACATTAATGCACATGCAATAATCAAGTTACCATCGTCAGTATTTACCAGATAATACCTAAATTGCCGCCAACCAAATATATTTTATACATTACAAATGAAAGAAGTAGTTATCGTATCAGCGGTTAGAACTCCGATAGGTAGTTTTGGCGGCTCATTATCAGGATTTACTGCCACCCAATTAGGTGGCATCGCTATTAAAGGCGCCGTAGAAAAAGCAGGCATCAAGCCAGAACACGTTAAAGAAGTGTATATGGGCAATGTATTGTCTGCTAATTTAGGTCAGGCACCAGCAACACAGGCAGCTAAATTTGCTGGTCTACCAGACTTACCAGCTACCACCATTAATAAAGTTTGTGCTTCGGGCACCAAAGCCATTATGTTAGCGGCCCAAAGCATTGCTTTAGGAGAAAATGACATTGTTGTAGCCGGTGGAATGGAAAGCATGAGCAATGTCCCATATTACTTAGATAAAGCTAGAAACGGCTATCGTTTAGGTCACGGGCAAATTACAGACGGTTTGGTAAAAGACGGTTTGTGGGATGTTTACAACGACTACCATATGGGTTCGGCGGCAGAATTATGTGCAGAAACATGCCAAATCAGCCGTGAAGACCAAGATAATTTTGCAATTGAATCTTACAAAAGAGCTCAGAGTGCACAAGCTGAGGGAAAGTTTAAAGAAGAAATTGTAGCAGTTGAGCTTAAAGACAGAAAAGGCGAAATCACACTTTTTACGACAGATGAAGAACCTGCTGCAGTTAAATTTGATAAAATTCCAGGGTTAAAACCCGTATTTAAAAAAGATGGAACAGTTACCGCAGCTAATGCTTCTACCTTAAACGACGGCGCAGCGGCATTGGTTTTAATGAGTGCAGATAAAGCAAAAGAATTAGGTTTAGCGCCACTTGCTAAAGTTTTAGCTTACGCTGATGCTCAACAAGCTCCAGAGTGGTTTACTACTGCACCATCTAAGGCAATTCCTTTGGCTTTGCAAAGAGCTAACATCACTAAAGAGCAGGTAGATTACTTCGAAATTAACGAAGCTTTTTCGGTAGTATCTTTGGCTAACAATAAAGAATTAGGCTTAAACGGCGATAAAGTAAATGTAAATGGTGGCGCTGTAGCAATTGGCCATCCGCTTGGTGCTTCTGGAGCTAGAATTGTAGTTACATTGTTATCGGTTTTGCAACAAAACAATGGCAAAATTGGCGTAGCTGGAATTTGCAACGGTGGCGGTGGCGCTAGCGCAATAGTTATAGAAAATCTTCGTTAACGGATTTAGATGCTGAAGGATATTTTAAGAACGCTTTCTTTAACACCGATATTGTTTTTAATGTTTGGGAAACTGAATGCCCAAACATTAATTACGCCTGCCAATCTATCTCAACTAAATATCGCTCAAGATAGCTTGTCTACTTATAGCGACTCTACGGTCACCGTAAAAGATGATATAGACCGTTTGGCTTACAACACCATGTTTGTTAAAAAACTAGTTGGCGCACTTAAAACTCCACATTCTTTTCAATTCGAATTCGATTCATTAGCGAATAACCTATCTTTTCTAAAATCTCCAAATCAAACTTTTCGGATCATTACTTGGTCGCTTCCATTTTCGGATGGTAGTTATAAATTTTATGGAACTATCCAATTGGCTACCAAAGATGGTTCTTTGAAGTTAATCCCGCTGAATGATGATACCAAAAACATTACCGACGACAACTTGATTACCAGCCAAAAAAACTGGTTTGGCGCCCGTTATTACGAAATCATCCCGGTTACCTATCCAGGTAAAAACCCCTACTATATTTTATTAGGATGGAAAGGAAACGATAATAAGACCAGCAAAAAAGTAATCGAGGTATTATCGTTTGATAAAGATCAGGCAGTTTTCGGAAAGAGTGTATTTGAAATTAAAAAGAAAGCAGCCAACAGAAACAGGATAGTTTTTGAATATGCTAAAATGAACTCCATGACATTAACTTTCGACAAACAGGTAAACATGATTGTTTTTGATCATTTAGCACCCTACGAAAACAATATGGAAGGCAATGCAGCTTATTACGTTTCAGATTCTAGCTTCGATGGTTATTCGATCAGTTATCCAAGATTATATTTTAAAGAAAACGTAGAATTACGAAATGATGCATCTAGTTTAGACGAGCTATACAGCACTCCAAGGAAGGCTACTACGTTATTCCAAAAGGGCAAACATTAATATTGTTAATAAAATACAAATGTATTAGCCTATATTGCACCCAATTTTTTTCACAAAAAACTAAGACTAACTTATTAAATAATTTATGCAAACAAGTACTGCAGAAAATCAACATGATTTTTTCAAGAGCAAAGTATTAGGACACCCATCTGGGTTATTTGTACTTTTCTTTACAGAGATGTGGGAGCGCTTTTCATACTATGGAATGAGAGCTTTATTGGTATTATTCTTTACTGCGTCGGTATTAGATAGCGGCTGGGGATGGCCAAAAGAGCATGCACTTGCTATTTTTGGAACCTATACCGCATTAGTATATTTATCTACCATGTTGGGTGGTTATTTTGCCGACAAAGTAATCGGTATCCGTTGGGCGGTAGTTGTTGGTGCCTTACTGATGACTTTAGGTCACGCTTTTATGGCCTTAGAAACCTCATTCTTTATTTACGCCGGTTTACTTTTTCTAGTATTCGGTAGTGGTTTCTTCAAACCAAACATGACTTCAATCGTATCAGAAATGTACAAAGATTTCCCTGAGAAAAAAGATGGCGCTTATACCATTTTCTATATGGGTGTAAATGCTGGTGCGTTCTTCGGCATCATGCTTTGTGGTTATTTAGGTGAAAAAATTGGATGGAGCTGGGGTTTTGGTGTGGCTGGTATTTTCATGCTATTTGGTCTATTACAGTTCTGGTTTGCTCAAGACATTTTTGGAAATATTGGACTTAAACCAGTAAAACCTACTGCCGAAGAAGAAGCAGCAGCATCAGCAGCAGCTCCAACTCAAGAAGGCGGCAAACTTAATCCGTTCACAGGTTTTCACATGACCTTAATTGTAGCCTGTATTGTTTTAGGTTTAGCGTGGATATTAAATGATCCGGTTAATAAAATATCAGAAGGAACAACCAATCTTTTTAGTTTCAGTTTATTCGGAATCGACGGCAGTAACTTTATTATTTTAACTGCACTTGTACTGTTCTTAATTCTCTTGGTTTCAAGAATTTCTAGATATGACAAAATCTTAAAAGATAGGATGATTGCCATTGTTTTCTTTGCAATCATCACCATGATTTTCTGGTCTATTTTTGAGCAAGCTCCAGGTTCATTAACCTTATTTGCAAAAGATTACACACAAAGAATTTTAGAAGGCACTTCTGGTACAATCTTCAAATTCGTAAATTCTTTAATCACAATTGGGCCTTTAGCCATCATCACTTGGGTACTTTTTAAACTTTTCGGACAAACATTCAATAAGTACAAATTATCGAATATCATTTTAGGTTTAAGTTTCTTAATCATTTGGGGAATTGCCATCTGGATGGTGGTAAATGAATATAAATCTACTTCGTACAATGTTCAATACCAAAACGCTAATGGCGTTGTAAACACTGGAAAGGTAGTTTCTTCAGAATCTTACAAAGACAACGAGCAAGTAGCAATTATTGACGTAGAAAACACTTCTTTTTATACTCCAAATGAGAAAACTAGCGTAGAAAACAATGCCCTAGTTGATGCAGACAAAAATTATATGGGTGATGTTTTCAACGGAAAAATTACAAATATCGTTGATAAAGAAAAACCTGGTGCTTTTGGTACTTTGGTGAGCTACGCAGAGGTTGAGTTTACCACAACGGCTGGAGCAACTCTTAAAAGAGAGATTAGACTTGCGAAAGATGAAAAAGGCACTTTAAAAGTAGGTGACGCTAAACAGATCTTAGTAACCCACAACATCAAGTACGACAACAACCAAAACTCTCCTATTAAAGCTACTATTGTTTCTAAGATAGCTGCTACGGAGATTAACGCTAGTTGGTTCAACATCTTGAACTCATTATTCATCATTACTTTAGCACCATTATTCTCTAAATGGTGGAGCAGTAAATACAACCCTTCTGCAAACAATAAATATGCTATCGGAATGTTGTTCTTGGGTATCGGTATGGCTTTCGTTGCTGTTGGTGCGGCCTCTATTCCTGCTGGAGCTAAATCTGCATCGGTAAGTATGATGTGGTTGGTATTTGTTTACCTGTTTCATACCATGGGCGAACTCTGTGTCTCTCCAGTTGCACTATCTTACGTTAGTAAATTGGTGCCAGGACGAATGATTGCAATCATGTTTGGTGTTTGGTACTTAGCCGTAGCAATTGGTAATAAACTGGCAGGTATCTTCGGAGAAGTTTCAGAAAGTGTGGCTGGCGAAAAAGGTTACAGCTATTTCTTCTGGATGCTAACCGGAGTTTCTCTTGCGGCATCGTTATTGGCTTTCGTACTAGGGCCAATAGTAAAAAAACTAATGCACGGTGTGAAATAGTTTCACAAAATCAGATAAGAAGAAGCCCCGAATTAAATTTAATTCGGGGCTTCTTTTATTGGCTATGATTTAAAGTGGATGAGACTTACGAAGTTTCGCAAAAACTACATAAGTCTTAACAATAGCTAAACTAATTCTTTAAATACAACCGTACTGTTATGTCCGCCAAAACCAAAAGCATTGCTCATAGCAGTTTTAACTTCTTTATGTAAAGCTTTGTTAAATACCAATTGCATTCCCGCTGGAATTTCTGGATCTGGTTCAGAAACGTTGATAGTTGGAGGAACTACATTATCATTGATACTCTTAATGGCGATGATAGCTTCAATTGCAGCAGCTGCACCCAATAAGTGGCCAGTCATCGATTTAGTAGAACTGATGTGCAAGTTCTCAGAAGCACCAAAAACCAAATGCGCTGCATTTAATTCGGCTAAATCACCTACTGGCGTAGATGTAGCGTGAAGGTTCAAGTAATCTAGCTCTTCAGGTTTCACACCCGCCTCTTCCAATGCTAAATTCATTGCTTTTGCAGCACCAATACCTTCCGGATGTGGCGAAGTAATATGATAAGCATCAGCTGTCATAGCAGCACCTACAACTTCGGCATAGATTTTAGCACCTCTAGCCTTGGCATGTTCGTACTCTTCTAAAATCAGCGCACCCGCACCCTCACCCATCACAAAACCATCTCTATCCTTATCAAAAGGTCTACTTGCTGTTTGCGGATCATCATTTCTATGAGACATCGCTTTTAACGCTGCAAAACCACCAAAAGATGCTGGCGTAATACCTGCTTCAGAACCGCCAGTAACGAACATTTTAGCCTTACCCATTCTGATGTAGTTAAAAGCATCCATAATGGCATTGTTACCAGTAGCACAAGCAGAAACTGGCGTATAGTTAATTCCCTGTAAACCAAACTTCATCGAGATTAATCCCGAAGCCATGTTTACCAATAACTTCGGAATGAAAAAAGGATTGAAACGTGGATTATAATCGCCCTTTACATAGTTTTCTACTTCAGTTTCGAAAGTTTGCATACCACCTTGTCCACTACCCCAAATTACACCGAAATCAAATGGATCTATAGTCGCCAAGTCTATACCGCAATCTTCCATAGCTTGGGCAGCAGCATATAAAGCGTATTGTGTAAACAAATCTGTACGCTTAATTTCATTTCTATCTAAATGCTCAGCTGGATTAAAATCCTTCACTTCGCAGGCCATTTGCGAACGGAAGCGAGAAGCATCAAACCTTGTAACGGTTTCGCACGCACTTTTGCCATCCACGATATTTTTCCAAAAATCGGCAATGTTATGCCCTAAGGGATTAATAGTTCCTAAACCAGTAACTACAACTCTTTTCATATCCTTATTTATTGTTTAAGGGCGCAAAGTTCGCATTTGATATGAATTAAATGTCTTAAATTTCTAATTTCTTTCTTTTACGGATATCAAACGAAAGCCTACGAATATAAATCGCCAGCCCTTACTACCTTAAAAACAAAAATTTTGGCACCTCAATTGTTTCTATAATCCTAAAATACATTCATCAAATATTTAATCTAAATTTATGGCAGACAAGTACATTTCTTCTGGTGTAGCATCGCCTTCAGGCGTTTTAAAAACCATTCTTTTCGGCATTCTTGCCGCATTTATTTTGCCCATTATTTACATCATTTTAGTAAGGTTAGTTCCAAACATTTGGTTTAATGCCATTTGTGCAATGTTGTTCGGGATGGGTTTAGCCTATTTCATAGATCTAGGTATAAAAATTGGCAAAATCAGGAACTTTAAAATAGCGATAAGCATAGCCATTTTTTGTGGTCTGTTAGCTTTTTATGTGCAATGGGTAGTTTTTGATACAATCATGTATAGTGCAAAAGGTTTTACCTTTAACCTAAGTGCCGAAGACTTCAAAATCCTTTTGAAAGATGCTTTTTACCTTTTCACGCATCCAGGCGTACTGTTTCAAGAAATCATCAATCTTAACGAAATTGGCACCTTCCGAATTAAGGGAAGCTCTACTGTTTCTGGCGGAATGCTTTGGCTAGTTTGGTTGGGTGAACTTGTGGTGATTTTAGGTGCAGTGCTTATTACGGTAGGCAATGGACAGGTAACCAAACCATTTTCTGAAACTTACGACAAGTGGCTAGAGCAAAGAAAATTGGTAAGCCGGATCAACTACATCCATAGTAAAGATGATTTTTTAATAGCGCTGAGCAATAAAAATACCGACTTACTGAGACACAACCCAGAATTATTAGATCATCAGAATTTCGCGGAAGTTGTTGTTTTTGAGCTACCAGGCGAACCGGCAAAGTTTGTAAATATCATAAACGTAGAAAATACAGCAGATAAAAAAGGTAAAATTACAACTAAGAAGAAAAATATGTTTACCAATTTAAGAGTGGCAAATATTGAGGTTTAAGAACCAAGTTATTTTTTGAAAAGCAATGACAGTAGTTATCGGTTAGTTCTCTAAACCTTTACTACATCAAACAATACAATAAACCCTCGCAGGTCTCTTAACTTGCGAGGGTTTTCATTGAAGTCAGGATATTAATCCTCCCTACTTCCGTCATCAGCCATTCTTACCATTTTAGGCTCAAATTTGGCGATTACATCTACCAAATCAGTTTGCGCAGCCATCACTTGGTGAATGTCTTTATAAGCCATTGGCGCTTCATCTAAACCGGCACCAATTAAGGTTACGCCATGATCTTTCAAAATTGATTTCATGTCAGATTTAGTAATCGATTGGATTGCTTTTGTACGGCTCATCAACCTTCCAGCACCGTGAGATGCCGAGTTGATGGAACTGTCTTCTCCTTTTCCCCTGACCAAGAAACCTGGTGCGGTCATACTTCCTGGAATAATTCCCATTACACCTTTCCCAGCTGGCGTTGCACCTTTTCTATGCACAATCACTTCTTCGCCATTTAAAGTTTCTTTCCAAGCAAAATTGTGATGATTTTCTACTTTGGCTAACACTTTTGCGCCAATCGCTTTGGTTAAACGCTTATGGATGACTTCGTGACAGGCGGACGCATAATCACCGGCTAAGTTCATTGCAATCCAGTATTCTTGACCTTCGGCAGAGTTTAAATCTAAATAAGCTAAGTTCACTGCCTCTTTTGGTAATTTACAAATCTCTTTCGCCAATTTGGTATAGTGACCAGCAATAGTTGCACCCAAACCTCTCGAACCAGAGTGCGTTAACAAAGCCACGTATCTCCCTTTATCGATGTTTAACACCTCATCTCGCTCTGCAAATTCAATTATGCCCCATTCCACAAAGTGATTTCCACCGCCTGAAGTACCTAATTGCGCCCAAGCTTTGCCATGTAAGTTTTTTAAAAAAGGTGTAGCATTAAACGCTTCGTTTTCCATCACCTCGTGATCTGCTCTTTCTAATCCTCTAAACTCTCTTCCCGCACCAAATCTGGTGAAAGCAATCAACTCTCTTTTGTATTTATCATCTTTTCCAAAGTAATGTTTCTCTGGAATATCGAAAATGCTTAAGGCCATTCTACAGCCAATATCAACCCCAACCCCGTAAGGAATAATGGAGTTGTTGGTGGCTAAAACACCGCCAATTGGCAATCCATAACCTTGGTGCGCATCTGGCATTAAAGCACCAGCTATGGTAACAGGCAATTTCATAGCAATATCCATTTGGTTTCTGGCACCTTCTTCAATGTAGCTTTCGCCAAAAATGCTGTATTCCTTAGCTTCTTCTCGTGTCAGCAATTCAATGGTGTCACTTGTTTTAGCAGTAGCTTCTTCAATCATGGTAGTTGCTAATTTTTGCATAATCGGATCATCCAAAAAACTCTCCGGATATTCCTTTACTTTTTTCAACAAGGCCAACACTTCGGCTTCGTTAGTTGCTGTAAAATGCTCGGCAATAATATTTAAAGCCAAGCCAAGTATTTTTCCTTCGGAGTAACCAATTGTTAAAAGGTTTGCTCCTGATATATTTGTGTTCATTTTTTCTAATTTTTATAAAGTTCCTCTCTCATACCAATTAAAATGTTTTCCATTTTTTTATAATCAGGTTTATCGGGGAGATTGCTTTTAATTGTCTCTTTTTCTATCTCTTTCATCAGGTTATCAGCTAATTCCAAAACGCTTTCATAGTTCAACTCGCCTTTTTTTATAGATAGCAATTCTTCTCTATTTTTACGTTTCACGTCAAACTTTCTATCTCTAACAATTTCTAATGCTACCTGTAACAATCTAATGGTGTGCATCATATTTTTCGCATCATAATCATGCCCATGACTTTTATTTAGACTATAGCGATCTTCATTTCTTTTATCTACCCACTCCCAGTACTCCGCATACTCTTTACAATAGGAAGAATAACTATCCTTATTGAAGAACAAGTACCCGACTTCTTTTTCGCCTGTAGGTATAGATGAGACAGATACTTCATTGGCTAGTTTTTTGTTCATTATGCCTCGGTAAGAGATATTCTCATCATGAAAGAGAGCATATAAATCTTTAGCATGCGGAACTTTTGACAACCCGCAGTTTTCTTGACGAAATTCCTTTTTTGCTAACCACTTTTTAGCTTTAACTGACGAATAGCCCTCTGTGATATAGCAAAAATCTAAAATTGTTTTTCTTGCCTTTGGTATCGGATTAACAATTTTCTTTTTTAGTCCCCTAGCCTTCCTAATCTGCGACAAAGCATATCCGCCAAAAGTATCCTTACATAATTTAGATAAAACCATTTCGATAGTAAGCCTATCCATAATGGGATGTTTATATAAAATGCAATCATCTGAGGACGCTAAAATCTCTACAATGTTAGGGTTGTTCTTAATCAACAATTCTACAAACCGACCAATTTCATAGTAAACCTCATCATTACTTTCATTACTTATTTGCGGTATATATTCTAATCCGAAAAACATCTCTTTCGGTAGATAATAAACACCTTTAATATCAGTATCTGACTGAGGAGTGCTTAAGCCAAAAGCCCTACTTCCACTTATACATTCAAATAATAGTAAGTTCCTATCTTTTATATCCTTAATTGTCATAACGATTAATTGTATTCCTGAAGAAAACATCTAAAGCTTCTACATCAAAGCTTTCTTTCGGCAATTCTTTTGCACCGTTGCTACATATTTCGAACTGTTCGTTAATATATTTTTTCAGCGATTGATCTATTTTGATGATATAACTTTCTTCAGATGTAGATTTCAAGTGGATAATTTTTTTAACATCTTCTTGTAGTTCTTTAGGCATCAAGGTTAACAAAGGACCAATTGTCATAGGCGCTATAGTTTTTCTTTCTAAACACCATTTTGCCGAAAGCAAAGGACGAAGGATATAAAACAACTTTTTGATTTTGATTTCATCATCATTTATAATCGTTTCCAATGCTCCTTTGGCAATACCTAAGTAATGATTAATATTCGTTTTAGCATAAAAATAGTGCTGACACAGCTTCCAAAGCTCATCTTTAAAACCTACCTGTTCACCATATATTATTGGAGATTGCAACCATTCAAACGGTGTTGTGTTCGATTTCCTAATCAACTTCAATACTTTTTTGATATCCCAGCCGTAAATATCTAATTCATCGTTTATAGGGAAACCTAGTTGATCATCCTTATCTAGCACCGAAAGATAGAAGTTAAGTGGTTTCACATAAATAAACCTAACATCATAGTCGCTATCAGGCGAAGGGAATTCCCATCCTCGACTTCCAGACTCGCAGGCAAAAAGTATTTTTATATCATTAGCCTGCTCTATTTCTTCGAGTTTTTTTATTATAGAAGTTTTCATTTTTTCTTAATCTAACCTCGGCAAGCATCGTTCACTTGCCGAGGGCGTCTAAATTTAATTTATTTTGAGAGCATTTCTTCATTGCTAATTACTTCACAAAAATTTGTTTCAACTGATCTACAATTTGCCCACTGCCAGATAAACTAATCGTATTAATTTTCTCTGCAATTTTCTCCACGTATTCCATTTCTTTCAATTTGTACAACATGGCATTGTCTTCCATCAATTTAGCTGTGTTCAACAAACTCCTGGTCGATGCAGTTTCCTCTCTTCGGGTAATCATATTCGCTTGTGCCTTTTTCTCAGCTACCAAAACTTGGTTAATAATATCTTTAATTTCGCCCGATAAAATGATGTCTTTTACACCCGCATCAATCAATTTCACGCCCAACGCTTCCGCTTTTTTAGTAGTAGCTTCCAAAACCGATGTTCCAATTTTTTCTTTACTTTCCATCAATTCATCGAAAGTTAACAAGCCTACAGTTGCCCTTAAAGCCAATTGCATGATAATGTATAATTGCTTTTCGAAATCTTTGTTCATCAACAAGGCCTTCACTACATCTTCCACTTTGTATTGGATGGTAAAGTTCATTCTCAATTGCGCTTTGTCTTTGGTTAAAATTTCTTGACCGATAACCTCCATGTTCAATTGCCTTAAATCGGTTTTCAAGACATCGATAGTGATGTTATTTTTCCAGTACAAATAAGTTCCAGCCTCTAAGATTTTATCGAATTTACCATCAATCAATAGAATGCCTTTTTCGTAAGCTTCAATTTTATACATCCTCACAAAGTTGAACAAAGCACCTTTCTCGAATAAATATTTATCAATGGTATCTTCAATTTCGATTTTACTGATGTCTACCGTCACAAACTCGCAAGTTGATAAACCTTTCCAAACCACGTATCTACCAGCCTTTAAAACGTTCTTAAAGTTTTTGTTTTGGTAAACTAAAGTCAACTCGTTATCGGCTACGCTTACCAAATAAATTAAGTTCGCGAAATCTGCATTCAACAACAATACATCCAACTCCGCTATAGAGAAATCGTAGTCTTTACTTTTATCATACAAAGTCACTTTTTCTCCGAAACCTAGCCAATAAGTACCAGTTGTTAATACTCTTTTAAATTCTCCATTTTTAAACACCAATCCAACATAATTGGTGTTAATTGTAATTCTTTTCATGTTTTTTTGATGTTTAAAGCCCTTCCTAAATCCTACCCTAAATGGGAGGACTTTTTAAGAGCATATTGTTAATTGTTCAATTAGTTTACATTTTAAAAGCATTGCGAAAAACATTCATTTGTTTTCTGCGGAAGTAAATTGCATCGGGTTGTTTTTAAGAATGAAATCGACCTTAGTTTCTGCGATATCCTATTTGAATATCACTTTCTACGGTTAGAAGATTTGATTGTTAAATCAGCACCTTTTTCGTTTTACTTACAAAGCAAAAGGCAAATTTGCTTTTTCAAGTCTTGCAACTTTTGAAGCCGAATGCATTTCGCAATGCTAGTTTTGTTGAGACATTTGAAAAGTTTCTCTTCTTTTTGAGATGGATTTTGAGCCCATCACGGCGCAACCATTCGCGTTTCCAGTAATGATTGGAAAGCAGGATTCGAACCTGCATATTTGGTTGTTACTCTACCCCTGAGTTATTCCGACTACTCGGAAGTGGGATTCGAACCCACGCACACAACGTGTTTAGACAAATTTTCATCCTCCTACCAGTATGTGATAATGCAACGCACTCACACTTTGGAGCCTTTTGAAACCCACAACCAAGGATAGGTTTAAACTTTAATTTGCCATCCCGACTTTTTACATCGGAATATCTTTATATCTGTTTTATATTTAATCAAAGAACTCTTATCGACTAGCGACATGACAAAGTTGAGAAGCCATTGCGCAGTAGATTTGCGCAAGAAAAATTTATTACGATATTTATTTCAAACAATTGATAATCAGGAAAATAAAATAAATAAATTTTCAGAAACACATATAACTGCGCAAATATATTGCGTAGATAAATTCTGCTTTTCTATATTTAGGCAAAGAAAATTCAGCATATTTAGAAATTAGGAAAGAAGATTTTGGAAATGAAGGCTTCGGTGCGTTTGGCAAATTTTGCCCTGCTGTACGTTGCAATCTTTTTGTTGCCCTTCGACTACGCTCAGGGTGACACAAAAAGGATTTTCACTACCATCAGGTTTATTTACAACGGTTGTATGGTGCATAAACCTGAGTTATTTAAACCTGATTGGAGCGAACATGATCCCGACCCGATTTATCGGGATTATCGGGAGAGTAAAGCGGAAAGCAGGGCTGTATTACTTAGGAGAGCAGAAACTTGATTTTCAAAAAATATAGATAGCGTAAGAATATCATCAATTAATATTTATTAAAAATGGCCATTAATAAACTTGCCCTCATTCGTTATAAAACCATCGACGATTGCTTGAGAAATCGTTTTAGAAAATGGACTTTGGATGATATTATTGAGAAAGTTGCTCAAACGCTTTACGAGTTGGAGGGAATTGCCAGTGGGGTGAGCAAACGTACAATCCAAGCTGACATTCAATTGATGAGAAGTGATAAACTAGGTTACAATGCGCCAATTGTGGTGCGGGATAAACGTTTTTATGCTTACGAAGATCCCAGTTTCAGTATTACCAAAGCACCTATCAATAATGCGGATGTAGATAAAATGAAAGAAATTGTAGGTGTGTTAAAGCAATTTAATGCCTTCAATTATTTCGATGAGATGAGTGACATGATTGCTCGTTTGGAGAACAATCTTTACAAAAGCACCAACCAAAGCGGTAACAACATCCAGTTGGAGGGCAACAAGCTGGTAAAAGGATTGGATTGTATTCCGCCACTTTACCAAGCGGTTTTAAATAAGCGTTCGTTGCTAATTGAGTATAAATCTTTCAAAGCGCAACAGGCAAATCAGGGCATTTATTATCCTTACCTGTTGAAGGAATACAGAAATAGGTGGTTTCTGATCTGCAAGGCGAAAAAACGTCCGGGCATTTTAAACTTGGCACTCGATAGGATTGTAGAATTTCAGGAATTACCCAATGAGGATTTCGTAGAACACAGGGGTGTAGATTTTGAGCGATACTACGATGACTTAATTGGCGTAACCAAAAGCGAACGAGACCGGGCGCATAAGGTGATTTTAGAATTTGAAAACTACCACGCACCATATATTATTACCAAGCCTTTGCACAGTTCGCAAGTGATACTAACCAGAAATGAAAAAACCACCATATTTAGGATAGATGTGGTATTAAACTACGAACTGGAACGCGAAATACTCGGTTTTGGCGAATGCGTAAAAGTATTGGCACCTAGAAATTTGGTCGCAAAAATTAAAAAACGGCTAAACCAGGCTAGCAATCTTTACTATGCGAATAATTTGGAGAAAAATAACGTTGATGGAGCGTTGGATAAAGAAGCGTTAGATAAAACTCGACCCAGTTTATAGTATTTGGTGCCTTACGCAAAGGCATTTTTCCATTAGATATAAAAAAATCATGGCATCTATATTTTGCTTCAGGAGTAGACAAATTCTAAGTGTAGAACAAATCAATAATTGCTTTAAAAGATTGCTATCTTCAAATAATCAAACGAAAAATTAATTATGAGATATTTGCTATGTTGCTGCTTATTAGTATTTCTGAACCTACAATTATTTGCAAACGACGGTGCTTTCTATGCGAAGGGCAATCAGCTTATTCCTATTAATGAAACTAGCATCAGTGTAAAAAAGGAAATATTATCGCTAAAAAAAATTCGTGATAAATACATTGAAGTTTCAGTGTATTATGAATTTTATAATCCAAAGGATGAAAAGGAAATTACGGTAGGTTTCGAAGCATTTTCTCCCGATGGCGATGTAGATGGCGCACCGAAAAATGGCCAACATCCATATATGCGCAACTTTACCGTAAATATGAACGGAAAAAACTTAGCCCATCAAATTGCTTACGTAGCTGATACGCTCTATAATACAAACGGTAAAATTAAGACTATCGATCTCAAAAAATTTGAGGGAAGCAAAAGTGGCAACTATGTAGATTTCTTTTACGTTTATCATTTTAAGGCGAAGTTTAAAAAAGGCATCAATATCATTAAACATACTTACAGCTATGATTTGTCTGGTTCAGTAGATTTTCATTACGATTTTGAATATGTATTAACTGCAGCAAAGCGTTGGCAAAATAAACAGATTGATGATTTTACATTGATTTTGGATATGGGCGAGTTTGAAACTTTTAACATAGCCAAAGGATTTTTCCGCGACGCTAACGAATGGACTATTAATGGCGTAGGTAAAACTGAAAATGACAAAAGTACTTTTCTAAATAAAAACGTCTTAAAATTCCACATCCAAAAAGGCACCATCTCTTTTAGCAAGAAAAACTTTAAGCCTGCCGACGAATTATTTGTGTACGCTTTAAATGTAATGACTGATTTAGATTATATCCCGTTTTCTTATTACCAAGACGAGCGAATTAAACAACCTAAAACCGATTTCGATAAAAAAGTACTCAGAAACTTACCGTTTGCTAGGCGAGGTTACATTTTTCAAGATAAAAATGTTCAACAATTCTATCAAAAGTTAGATTGGTATATGCCCAATCAAAGTTATAAACCCGATGTAGAGAAACTAACTGAGAGAGAAAGAAAATGGATAACTAAATGGAAATAAGATATGCCTTTTCACAGCGAATACCTATATCTTGTAAAGACTAGCTGCAGTTTTTTCAAGAAATCTTTTTGATAAAATTCTCGATGCGAAAGCACCAATTTTATTGGTAAAACCGGGTGTTAATTCTATTTTTCTATTGTACATTGCTTTCAAAGCAATACGTGCAACCTCATTTGGTTGCATGTTAAACCTTTGCGCCATTTTATCTAAAGCACCCAAACCTGCCCTATCTGCAAAACTGGTTTCTACTGGTCCGGGGCAAATACAGGTAACTGAAACAGACGTGTGCTTTAATTCGTAATTGATAGCCCTGCTAAACGAAAGCACAAAAGATTTAGAGGCCGCATACAAAGCGAGCGTTGGCAAAGCTTGAAAGGCAGCAGTACTTGAAATATTAAGAATGTAAGCTTGAGGCTGTGCTTTTAAACTCGGCAAAAACAAGTGACATAGCTTTACTAAAGCATTCATATTTACTGCTAACATTTCGAGTTGTTTTACTAACGGAACTTCCTCAAACCTCCCGAAAATTCCAAAACCTGCGTTGTTTACTAAAATATTGATGGCGTAGCTGTGGTCGGTAGTCCATTTAAAAACAGCATCCGCAGCATCCGGAGAACTTAAATCAGTTGCAAAAAAATCAACTTCTACCTGATAATTAGTTTTGATTTCATCCGCAACTTTTTGTAATTCGCTTTCATTTCTAGCAACCAACAGTAAATTAATTCCCTTACTTGCTAACTG
Source organism: Pedobacter helvus (assembly GCF_005925325.1). GTDB lineage: Bacteria > Bacteroidota > Bacteroidia > Sphingobacteriales > Sphingobacteriaceae > Pedobacter > Pedobacter helvus. The sequence goes on from NZ_SRMP01000001.1 coordinate 558,886, forward strand.
AAGTGCAATCGCTTTACCAATTCCCTTACTTCCACCAGTTATCAATGCATAATTCTTTTGCTTTTCCATCAAATGTTTAATCATAAATTAACAAACCACACTGTGTACAAAAATGTTGAATAAATTGAAAGGAGAAAACACCGTGTACATAACCGCAATTTGAAAATAAAAACGCAACTTTACACGCCCATAGAGTAAATAACACACAAAATCCAACGCTTATGGAAGAACTGCAAGTAGAAGAAGTATTAAATTTGTTGGAAAACGACAGCGATAGGCAGCTAAAAACCTATCTCAATGAACTCAATATCTCTGATGTAGAAGAGCTTATTGATGAACTTCCTCAGCATGCAGTTAAATTTATCGAAACACTTTCTAGCAAACGTGCGGTTAATGTGTTCCGTATTCTCGATTTTCCTACTCAAGAGCGTATCATCAAAAAACTACAGGCCAACAAGTTAACGGAAATCATTAGGCAACTACCACCCGATGATAGGACTGCACTTTTTGGAGAGCTAAAAGGCGAAGCGGTGAAAAAACTTTTGGTGCTTTTACCAGATAACGATCGTAAAGAGGCGCTAAACCTTTTGGGTTATGCTGAGGATAGTGTTGGTAGGATGATGACGCCCGATTTCATCGCTGTTAAAACAGATTGGACAGTTAACCGTGTTTTGAACCATATCCGTAGGTACGGAAAAAACTCGGAAACCATTGATGTAATTTACGTAATTGATAAAGATGGCGTCTTGTTGGATGACATCCGTATCCGCGAAATTCTGTTATCAGATCCGGAAGCAAAAATTGGTGATTTAACTGATAATCGCCTAATTTCGTTAAATGTGAACGATCCGCAGGAGGAAGCTATCAATGTATTCAAAATGAACAATCGTGTGGCTTTACCCGTGGTAGATGACCAAGACGTGCTTTTAGGTATTGTAACCGTGGATGATGTTTTGTGGATAGCTCACGAAGAGTATACCGAGGATATGCATAAAATGGGGGGTACACAAGCCCTTGATGAGCCTTATTTGGATGTTCCCGTATTTCAACTATACAAGAAGCGAGTGGTTTGGCTAATTGTCTTATTTTTCGGCGAATTGCTAACCATCGCTGCCATGTCGGGTTTCGAAGACCAAATAGCGAAAGTAGTAATTTTGGCAACTTTTATTCCATTAATCATCTCAAGTGGCGGCAATAGTGGTTCGCAAGCAGCCACCCTCATTATCCAAGCCATGGCCTTAGGTGAAGTAACCATTAGAGATTGGTGGAATGTAATGCGCCGCGAAATTTTTTCAGGAATTTTTCTAGGTTCAACCCTATGTTTATTGAGCTTTTGTGTAATTGGTGCATGGCATATTGTGATGCCTGGTTTCAGTGAACATTATGTACGCATTGGCCTAGTAGTGGGTTGTTCGTTAGTTGGCGTGGTGCTTTGGGGTACTTTAATGGGTTCCATGCTTCCGCTGCTACTTAAAAAACTTGGCGCCGATCCGGCTGCTTCCTCTACTCCATTTGTAGCTACTTTGGTAGACGTCACAGGCTTAATTATCTATTTTTCTTTTGCACTACTATTTTTAAAAGGAGTATTACTATAATTTTTTTGAAAAGCAAAAGCAGTGGTTCTTCGGCTACGATAGTCCTGCTTTCACGTATAGTCCCGAATTAACATCGGGAGCTATAACGTTCAATCAGGTTTAGCTCACTTATTGCGGCAAATGACACAAACAAAAAGGCCAGTATCTCTACTGACCCAGAGGTGCGTTAAACCAACATCTTTTGTTAAATCAAACTATCAGCTCATTTGAAACAGCCTAGTATCAAAATAGCACCATACAAAAATCATTGCCAGTAATGCCAATAAAATAAGTAATACCAATAACCTTTGGTTATCCTTTTTCGCCATTTTTTAATTGCTATCTAATTTTTAATCAGTTTTAAGCTTTCCTTTTTAACTCCCGTAAGCTCTATAAAATAGATCCCCTTTGGCAAAGTAAAGAGCTCAAACGTCAGGAGGTTTTCATCAGCAATACGTTTGCTAATTAATTGCTGACCATAAATATTGATTAGTTTTGCTTCCTTAAATATGTTTTTCTCTAAACTTACACTGATCACATCTGTAGCAGGATTTGGGTAAACTTTTAACGCAAGCTCAGCTAACGAGAAATTAATGGTCTGGTATCCCAGCGTGGTCAAAGTTCCATCAATATCAACTTGTTGTAATTGGTAATAGTTTAAGCCATTTGAAGGATTAGTATCGTAATGCGTATAGTTTGTTAAACTATTAGAATTTCCCTTTGAAACGACACGTCCCACCTCACTAAAATCTTTTCCATCAGTACTTCTTTTAATAACAAAGGCGCTATTATTGGTTTCTGAAAGAGTTTGCCATTGTAAACGAACCGCAGAAAGTTGTTTAGTAGCAGTAAAGTCGCCAAATGTAACTGGCAGTACCGATGGAATTTCATAAGCACCTATGTCTATCGTGCCGCCCTCTAAACGAAGATTTCCAGCTAGATCTGTGGTGGTTGGAGTAAGATTTGTAAACCATACATTACTACCTGCATTTTTTGCCGGACTGCCTGCTGTTAAAGTAAAATCTTTCGAATTTTGGTTAGTGAATAACGGATTTGAATTCAAATTTGCTACTCCATTGAAACCACCCTGTACAATACTGTTGGCAACCGTTGTTACTGCTAAACCATTTCCGCTATCCCAACTATTCACGTTTTCTATCGGTCCATCACTACCCCATAATATCGAGTTATAAATCTTTGGCTTAACTTTATCGCCATCATTGTAAATTTTCGAATTGTTTTTAGTACTATAAAAAGTACTGTTGTAAATTATAGGCGCTGTTTCCGAAGCAGAATTCGCATCGTAGTTCTGTATATCTACACCGTAATTCGCATCGTTATCATAAAAAAGGCTATTAAAGATGGTTGGAGAAGAGTTTTTTTCGTTATAAATCGCTCCACCAGATTGACTTTCGTTATTTCTAAAAACAACATTAGAAAAGGTTGGCGAAGCTGAATAATTGGCAATAGCCCCACCATAAATACCGGCTATATTTGCCTCGAAAATGCAGTTGTTGATAGCTGGATTTCCATTGTAAATAATTAAACCGCCGCCGGCATTACTTTGTATAACTTGGCCATTTACTGTATATGTAGTCGCAGATACAGCAAATCCGTTTTTAACGGTAAAACCATCCAATATTGCTGTGCCTACCCCTCCAGAAGAAATCAATACATGATAAATATCTCCATTATTTGCAGAATTGCTATTATTCAAATCGCCACTTAAAACAGTTGGGTTCATTGTCGGATTTCGATCTGCCAACAAAGGACTTCCCAAAGCTGGGAAACCACCTAAAAGTTTCACGTTGTTTACTAACAAAAAAGCATTATTTCTGCCATCAGCACTGCCAAAATTATTATCAGCCGGACTGTATAGAGGTTTGTAATTACCCCCCGACACCCAAATTTCCTTTATAGCAATATTATTTTTTGCTGCTACCAGTGCATCGGCTAATTCGGCAGTAGCATTATCCCAGTTGTTGGCCAAGAAATTACCGCTACCATTTTCTCTTACATACACCACGCCATTGGCATCAGGTAGCGGGATAGGCGCATAAGCACTTTCGTAAGCACCTAAATCTACCCCACCTTTTTGCAAACGTGAATTACCTGCCACATCCTTATTAGACATCAAATTCGCACCGTACAAGGTATTACTGCCCCTACTTATTAGCAGACTTGTTTTTTTTAGTGCCAAACCATCATCTGCCGTACCAAAAAAGCCATCGGCACCGGCGGGATTGGCCGCGTTTACAAATTGAGGATCGTTACTTGCCAATGTCCCATCAAGATTTCCGTCTGTAGTTATGTTTGTGCCCTTTTGCAAGCTATATTTAAAAACTGGTGAAGCAGAATTCAACAATTTAATATCATCGCCTTGCGTACTCCCCCATAAAATGGTGTTTACTAAGATCATTGTTGTAAAACTGTTATAAATGGCACCGCCACTAGACCGATTATTGTAAAAAGTACAATTAATAATTTCTTGATTTTTATTGCTAGTAAAAGAATTACGAATTGCGGCACCGTATTCAGCTACATTTGCGTTAAAAAGACAATCTGAAATGTTAGCCAGCGTATAAGTTCCCGTGTTAAATATTGCGCCACCGCCATTATTTCCCTGCGTATTAGTTACGCTATTTCCAGAAAACACACAAGCTTTTATAACTGGCATAGCATTCTCGTTATATATGCCGCCTCCAGAATTAGCTCCCACATTACCTAAAAACACACAATTGGTTATCGTCGGGCTGCTTGAGAAATTAGCTAAGCCTCCGCCCCTGGTTGCTGTATTAGCTTTAAATGTGCAATTAATTATAGCTGGCGAAGCAGAACTTTGATTTAAAATTCCGCCGCCTCCGTAAATAGTATTGTTAATTCCTTGTGTAATCGTAAAACCGTCTAAAACAGCATTCGCATTCATTAGGGTATTATTGCTAATAACCGAACTGCCATTCCCTTTTAATATAGTTTCTTGGGTTCTATAATTTCTATTACTCATTGTAGGCGAACCCGTATTTGGAAAACCGCCATATATTTTCACAGCTTGCTTCATAGAAAAACTGGTGTTCGATGCGGGCTGATATTCTCCCTTGGCCACCCAAACTTCTTTTACACCAGTCTGGTTGATAGCCAATTTTAAATCCCCAATTGCATTGGCCCAACTACTCCCATCTCCAGTCCCACCTTGTTTCACATAGATAATTCCGTTAGCATCGGGAGCTATATTACTCGACATATTTTTAGAGATATGTTCGCTTCGAAACGCTGAAGTAAACTTACCGTTCACATCGTTGTAAAATAGGGAAGCACCAGTTCGAAATTTAGCAGAGGAACTCGCTACCATCACTAAGACAGCCAACAATGCCATCGATATTTTTTTGTATATCATAATTACGCTAAATAGAATTTCAATTTTGTGTTGATGACACAAAACTGTGCGCAATTGATAATTTAAACAAGGTTTTAGGGCGGACAAAAAGCGGACAAGTAATAAAAATGCAGAAACATTAGACAAGTGACAAGATATAAGTATCGATTGTTTGTCCTTCTAAAATTGGCAGTTTGTGTTTTAATCGTCGCTTACTTCTAGCAACACTATCCACGCTTATGCCTAAGGTATTTGCGATTTCCTTATTGTTCATTTGCAAAAAAATCAAACTTGCTAAACGCTCTTCGGCGGCAGATAAACTTGCAGCTACGGCCAAAAGTCTAGGGTAAAACAAAGGATAAACTTTATTAAAGTCTTCTCTAAATTTTGTCCACTCGTCATCCGTAACCAATACATAAGCTAATAGCCTTTTCCCAACTTGTTCTTCATCTAAATTATTTTCGAGAGCACTTTTTTGCAGCGACTGGCGAAGATTTATAATTAGTTGATCTTTCTCTATCAGTTGATTTCTGAATTGCTGTAAACTACTCTTCGCTTTGTCAATTTCTGCCTTTGCCTTAACACTCTCTAAGGCCATTTGTTGCTTATCTAATTTAACTTTCAAAGCTTGCCGATTATAAAGCAGCCAGATAAGAATGGTCAAAATTGCTATAGCGACAATGATGATGTTCCTAGTTCGTTTTAAATCAGAAATGTTTTCATTGGCAATTTCTAAGTTCCGCTGTCCTTTATCAAACAAAATCTTTGAATTCATCGCAGACAGTTTGCCTTCGTTAACAACCCTTGCCTGTTCCAAAAGATAAGTACTATATGCAGTATGATAACGCAGCGCACTATCGGCTTTTCCTAATTTGGCATAGCAAAACATTAGGCCATTTGCTGCCTTCACTTTGTCTTCCAATTTACGACTTCGAAGGGCTGCCGAAAGTGCATTTTGAAAAGAAATACGTGCATTTGAAAGATCACCTTGCTTAAGAAAATATTCGCCACGAACATTTTCTGCAATAGCAACGTTGTTCCATTGCTTATACTTTACCGCCACAGCCAAGTGGGCATTGATCAAGGGTAAAGCTTCCGCATATTTACCTTTATAAAACAAGCACCTACCAATATTTCCATTAGCTATTGCGCTCCATAATTCCTTAGCCTCGTTTTGGTATTCCGCTGATTGTACTGTATCAATAATCGATTGATAGTAACGAATTGCATCATCATATTTTTTTAAAGCCATGTAAGATGCACCGATCACATCTAACTGAAAAATATAAACCATAGGATCCCATTTTTGAGACTTGATATTCCTAAAAGCTAGACATTTTTTTCCGTAAGCGATGCTTTCATTAAAATCATGAGTTTTATACAAAGCGATACTAGCGCCAAAAAAACGGTTTTGCACAAATGAAAAATATTCGAAACCAATTTGTTGCTGCAGTTCTAAGGCCTTCAAATTGTAAAGTAAATAGCCTCCCTCAAAATCAATATCGGCTGCCAAAGCATATATTTCAGCTAACAGTTGGTCGTCGTGCAGATTACGAGCTAGCTTAATTGCCTTGGCAACTTTTAGTGTGTCTTGCTTGGTTAAGATGAAATGAAATTCTCTTTTTCCCAACACTTGAAACATGTAAACACGTGATTTTAGACGATCATCCTTGTGGTTAGAGATATATTGATCGAGCTCATTAGCAACAACCTCAAATTTCTTTTTGGTATAATTCTTTTTTAACGTTAAATAAGTTTCTTCCGCTTTTTGGGTTTGGGATTTATCACTCTGTGACCACGCTTTTAAAAACAACTTCACATCTTGTTCCTGGGCAAAACACGAAATACTTATGGAAAGTAGGAAGAGTATGAAAGTAGTAGATCGGAGCATGATTGGGAAGTATCTGTACCAAAGATAGTAATCCTGTTTATTTTAGAAACTTTATTGCGAGAGCTAATCGCTATAATGTTGTTATCTTTGCCTCATTATTTTCATAACATGATAGAAATAGGCAAATACAATCAACTGCGGGTGGCCGCTAAAAACAGTCAGGGTTTAAGTTTAACAAATGGTAGCGAAGAAGTCCTTTTACCTTTTCAAGAGGTTCCAAGTGGTTTAAACTTAGGTGACGATGTAGATGCTTTCGTTTATCTTAACAAAGATGGAAATACTGTTGCTACTTTAAAAGATGTTTTGGCAACTGCCGATGAATTTGCTCTGCTGACGGTAGTTAGTGTAAATGATGATGGCGCTTTTGTTAATATTGGTGTAGACAAAGATGTTTTTATACCAAGAAGAGAACAGAAAAAACCTATGGAACTTGGCGAAAGTTATGTAGTTTTTGTTTACCTAGATGACCAATCTAACCGATTGTTGGCCTCATCAAAAGTAGACGAATTTGTGGCGCATGAAGGTTTCGATTTTGAAGAAGGTGATGCCGTAAACTTATTAATTGTAGATAAATCTGATTTAGGTTACAATGCTATCATCAATGATGAATACATTGGCCTACTGTATCATAACGAAGTTTTTTCTGTAGTAGAACCTGGGCAACGTACTACAGGTTGGATCAAGACCATTAGGGTTGATGGCAAGATAGATTTAACACTACAGCCTTCGGGTTTTAGCCACATTTTAGAAACTAAAGATTACATTTTAGAGGAACTTAGAATAGTTGGCGAGATCAACCTGGGCGACAAAAGTACACCAGAGGAGATTTATAACAGGTTTCAGGTTAGTAAAAGTGCATTTAAAAAAGCAATTGGTGGTTTATATAAGGAACGTTTAATTACACTTTCGGATCATCAAATCAAGTTGGTGAAGTAGTAGCTGACATTCATTTTTCGTCATTTCGAGCGTAGTCGAGAAATCTTTAGTCTATTTATAACTTCATGATAGATTGCTTCGCAAAGCTCGCAATAACGAAATGTATAAGAACAAAAAAGGAGCAAAATTAATTTGCTCCTTTTTTGTTTACGCTTTAGCAATTGAAAACTGTTAACTGAAAACGGTCTACTATTAACTGCCTAACGCTTGCTCGATATCTTTCAAAATATCGTCAATATGTTCCAAACCTATAGACAAACGGATAGAACCTTGCTCTATACCTACAATATTGCGTTCTTCTTCACTTAACTTACTGTGTGTACTCGTAGCTGGGTGTGTAGCAATTGATCTTGTATCGGCTAAATTTGCAGAAATCGAGAACATCTTTAAGCCATCCAAAAAATTACGGGCAGCTTCAATTCCTCCATCAACAACAATGGTTACAATACCGCCACCTTGTTTCATTTGTTTTTTAGCAATCTCATGCTGAGGATGCGAGGGCAAAAACGGATACTTCACCGACTTAATTTTTGGATGTTTCTCCAAATGTGTTGCTACTTTAAGAGCGTTTTCACAATGACGATCCATGCGAACTGCCAAAGTTTCTAAGCTTTTCGATAAAATCCATGCGTTAAACGGAGAAAGTGATGGCCCACTGTGACGAGCAAAAGCCACTACCTCAGCAATTAAAGTTTTGCTTCCTAAAATAATACCACCTAAAGCACGACCTTGTCCATCGATGTATTTCGTTGCCGAATGGATTGAAATATGTGCACCCAATTTGATAGGTTGCTGTAAATAAGGAGTAGCGAAACAGTTATCAACTACTAATAAGGTATTATGTTTTTTAGCTAATCCACCTAAAAACTCCAGATCAATGATATCAATACCAGGGTTAGAAGGTGTTTCTACGAAAATAATTTTAGTATTTGGCTTGATTAAGCCTTCCCAATCTTGTGGTTTATCTAAATCGGCATAATCAAAAGTTACACCCCATTTAGCAAATACGTTGGTTAGCAATTGATGTGTAGAACCAAAAACCGAGCGACTAGAAACGATATGATCGCCGCTTTTTAGAAACGCAGCAAAAGTGGTAAAAATTGCCGCCATGCCCGTAGCTGTTGCAAAACCATCTTCGGCACCTTCCAACAAAGCCATCTTCTCAATAAACTCAGAAGTATTCGGATTAGAGTAACGACTATAAACGTTTCCTTCTTTTTCATTGGCAAACAAAGCACGCATTTCTTCGGCATCGTCAAATTTGTAGCTCGATGTTAAATAAATAGGTGATGAATGCTCTTTATGCGAACTTCTTTCAGTTTGAGTGCGTATAGCGATGGTTTCGAAATTATCAGACATTTTTTTAGTAATGAGATATGAGTATTGAGATATGAGATAAGTTGTAGACTTCTCAGCCTTACACCCTAAACCTTTAACCTCACCCCTTATTAATGGTATATGTAAAATTTATAGTTGCTGATCTGCCTAAGATGTTGGAAACAGAACAATATTTATCAAAAGTCATTTGAAGAGCACGCTCTACTTTTTGAACGCTCACATCACCGAATAGGTTAAACTGGATATCGATCACATCAAAAATCGCAGGCACTTCTTCTTCTTTTCTTGTAGCCTTAATATTGATTTTGATATCCGTCAATTCTTCTTTTTGCTTGGTCAGGATATTTACCATGTCAATTCCACTGCATCCACCCAAACCAATCAATAACATTTCCATCGGACGAAAGCCTTTACCTTCTCCTCCTATGGCTTGTTTTGCATCTAACTCAACGGTAAAACCCGCTTCGTTTTCTGCTTCAAAATTAAATTTACCGCTTTTGCGGATGAGGTTGATTTCCATATTCGTATTGAGTATTGAGATGTGAGACCTTATGCCTTAAACCCTACACCTCAAACCATTAAACATCGTAAAAAACTAAATTCTCTTTTTCCAATTCTGGCAATTGTACTTCTTTTTCGAATATAGCGAATACCGACGATCCGCTGCCACTCATTAGCGCAAATTTAGCCCCCGCTTGGTAAAGCTTTGTTTTTATTTCGTCAATTTGTGGATACTTTGCAAAAACAGAAGGCTCAAAACCATTGAAAATGTGAGCTTGCCAATCTTGTAATGGCAAATGTATCAAATCTTTTAAAGAACTGGAAGGCTGTTTTACGTTTACATTGCTATAAGCAAGTGCAGTAGAAACATGTACTGGAGGTTTTACTAATACCAAATAGTAATCAGATAGATCGACGGAAAGCTCCTCAAATTCATCGCCTTTGGCAAAAGCATAAGTAGGCTTATTTTTAATGAAGAATGCACAATCAGCACCAAGAGGCCTAACATAGCCTTCCATTTGTTCGTATGTTAAACCTAATTTGAACTTCTGATTGACCAATTTAACCAAGAAAGCAGCATCCGAACTTCCACCACCTAAACCTGCTCCAACTGGGATATTTTTCAGCAGTACAATCTGTTGGTTTGGCACATTAAAATCTTTTTGTAGTGCTTGAAATGCCTTAAAGCAGATGTTATCGGTCGCATCACCTGGAATATCAATCCCTTTAATCAACATCGAAGTTTCTTCTGCATCTACCAATTCTACTACATCGTTGATTTTGATGGGATAAAAAACGGTCTGTAGGTTATGATAGCCATCAGCACGTTTTTCGGTAAGGAATAAGCCTAAATTTATTTTTGCGTTGGCAAATGTTAACATCTTTTTGATTTACGATTGACGAATTACGATTTTAGATTGAGAAGAGAGCAATGAACAAAGATAAAAGAGCAAAGACTAAATGTATTACTTAAAACGTAAAACCTATAATTTGTAAGTGTAATGTCCAATAATCTTCCAAGCGAACAGAATATCTTCAATTACCTGTCCCGAACCGATGTTATGAACAATTAGGTAACGCTTACCATCTGCTGATTTTTTATTGATCACCAAACCGATATGTAGTTGTCTCCCGTTTAAATCCCAGCATACGATGTCTCCTGGCAAATAATCTGCTGCATTTTTGGTCATCGGTTTTTTAGTTCCTTTTCTACCAAAAAACACCATTAAGTTAGGCACACGTCTATGATCGATGTTTTTATCGGTAGTTTTCATGCCCCAGTTTTTTGGATACAGCCTGAAATTTGCTTTCATATCCTCATGTACTTCCTTCTGCAAATCGGTACCCAGTTTGCGGTAAGCCCTAATGACCACATCGGTACAAACGCCCCTATCGGCAGGTACATCTCCGTTAGGATAAGCTATTTTAAAATAGGCTGGATCATAAACTACTCTATCTTTAGTAAGTGAAATTCCAGCATTGGAAAGCTTTAAAGCCGTCGCCGATTGCGCTAAGCTTGTAGCTACAAACCATCCGCTAATAAAAACAGAAAAGATTATTTTTCTAAACATCATTGTGTAGCAAATCTAACGGATTTTAAAGAGAATATCTCGATTTTGATCATAGAATTCTCATAACCATCAACACTGTTGAAAAACATAAACACGAGGTTGATTTTTAATAGTTAGATTTGTGTTTCACATTTTAAAAGCCCCTTTAGGGGTTTGGGGTTATGAAACAATATTTAGATTTGATGCAGCATGTGCTAGATAATGGCACGCAAAAACACGATAGAACGGGAACGGGCACCATCAGCGTATTTGGTTACCAAATGCGTTTCAATTTGCAAGAAGGTTTTCCGATGGTGACGACTAAAAAACTGCATTTGAAATCTATCATCCACGAGTTGATTTGGTTTCTGCAGGGCGATACCAATATCAAATACCTAAAAGATAACGGCGTACGTATTTGGGACGAATGGGCAGACGAAGATGGAAATCTAGGTCCTGTTTATGGTTCGCAATGGAGAAGCTGGCCAACGCCAAGCGGTGGCCATATTGATCAGATTACCCAGATCATCAATACCATTAAAAATAACCCTGATAGTAGACGTATCATCGTTTCTGCCTGGAATGTTGCCGAAATTGAAAACATGGCTTTGCCTCCGTGTCACGCATTTTTCCAGTTTTATGTGGCTGATGGAAAATTAAGCTGTCAGTTGTATCAACGCAGTGCGGATATTTTCTTGGGCGTACCATTTAATATTGCATCATATGCTTTGTTAACAATGATGGTGGCGCAGGTTTGTGGCTTAGAGGCTGGAGATTTCATTCATACTTTTGGCGACGCACATATTTACAACAATCACTTAGATCAAGTAAAATTACAGCTAAGCAGAGATCCAAAGCCTTTGCCAACCATGAAAATCAATCCTGAGGTTAAAGATATCTTCGATTTCAAATTTGAGGATTTCGAATTGGTAAATTACGAAGCACATCCGCATATTAAGGGAGTTGTGGCAGTGTAACCCACTACCCCCTGAAGGACGAATTAGCGCAAACGAAATAAATGGAGCAAAATATAAACAGTATACAGAAAAGCCCCTTTAGGGGTTTGGGGTTAGTAGTTGCCATATCAGAAAATAATGCTATTGGCAAAGACAACCAGTTACTTTGGCACTTACCTGCCGACTTAAAACATTTCAAGAATATCACTTCTGGGCATACCATTATTATGGGGCGTAAAACATACGACTCTATTGGAAAGCCCCTGCCAAACAGAAGAAACATTGTAATTACACGTCAAACTGGTTTACAATTAGAAGGTATAGAAGTGGTCAATTCTTTAGATGAAGCCTTGGCGCTTTGCAAGGACGAAAAAGAAGTCTTTATTATTGGTGGTGCGGAAATTTATAGGCAAGCTATTTCGATTTGCGATAAGATTGAACTTACTCGCGTACATCAAGAATTTGATGCAGATGCGTTCTTCCCCGAATTGGATAACGAAACTTGGAAAGAAGTTTGGAAAGAGGACCACTTACCCGACGAAAAGAACAAATTCGCATATACTTTTTCCACTTTAGAGCGTCGTTAACACAAAATCAAGTCTTTTAAGTACTTGTCCTAACAAAATTACAATTAGAGGTTCTATTATTTAAAAAAATAATTAGATTTGCCGACTTGTTAAAAAACAGCTTATTATAAAATAGATTTAAACAAACAATGCAAGGTAAAGGTTTTATAAAATTTATGGCGATCCTTTTAGGTATCGTCTGTCTGTATTCACTTTCTTTCAACATCATTACTTATAACGTAGAGAAAAAGGCTAAGGAATTTGCGAAAGGCGATGAAGCAAAAGAGAAAGCATACTTAGACTCAATGGCTACCGAAAAGGTATATCCAGTATTGGGCCTTACCTATCAGCAAGTAAAAAGCAAAGAAATTAACTTAGGTCTCGACCTTAAAGGTGGTATGAATGTTACCATGGAAATTTCTTTAGCCGAGTTAACTAAATCATTAGCTGGCAACACTTCTGACGAAAACTTCAACAGAGCTTTATCAAATGCGCAAACTCAAATGAATGCTGGTGGAAAAGATTTCATCACATTGTTTGTAAGCGAATATGAGAAATTAGTTCCTAACGGAAAATTAGCAGATTTCTTCGCTAACCAAGATAACTCAGCGCAATTGAAGGCTACTGCTAGCAATTCTGAAGTTAAATCTTACTTGAGCAAAGAAGCTAACAGCGCTATCGATCGTTCATTCATCATCTTACGTAGCCGTATTGATGGTTTTGGCGTAGTATCTCCTAACATGCAAAAACAGGAAGGTTCTAACAGAATCTTCATCGAGATGCCAGGTATCCAAGACAAAGAACGTGTTCGTAAGTTATTACAAGGTTCTGCCGAATTACAATTCTGGCAAGTATATCAATCTCAAGAGGTTTATCCTATCTTAGAGAACATTAACAAAACTTTAGCAATTACAGTTAAAGATACTGTAGCTACCAAAGCAGCGGCTGATACTACTGCCAAAGGTGGCAAATTAGCAGGCTTAACTAAAGGAGCTACTACTCCTGCGGCTAAAGATACTAGCGCAACCGCTAGAGCAGCTGAATTGGCTAAAACAAGTCCATTAATCAATACATTATTACAATTACCTATCTACCAAGGCGAAAACGGTCAGCCGCAATTAATGCCAGGTGCTGTAGTAGGTTATGCGCTACAAAAAGATACTGCAAAAGTTAACGCCATGTTAGCTAGACCAGAAATCAAATCTTTAGTTCCTACTACATTGAAATTCATGTGGGGAATAAAACCTAGAACTGGTACTAAAGCATTTGAACTTTATGCAATTAAAGTTACTTCATTAGATGGCCGCCCTGATTTAAGTGGTGACGCTGTTGCTAACGCTCGTGATGGTTACGATCAAAACAACAATCCTGATGTAACCATGTTCATGACCAGCGAAGGTGCTGCGAAATGGAAAAAAATGACTGCAGAAGCTGCTGCTGATCCTAACAACAAAAAAGCAATTGCTATTGTATTAGACAATTCAGTTTACTCTGCTCCTACTGTACAAAACGAAATTCCTAATGGTGTTTCCTCAATTACAGGAAGTTTCACTAAAGAAGATACTAAAGATTTAGCTAACGTATTAAAAGCGGGTAAGTTACCTGCTCCTGCTAAAATCGTTTCAGATTTCGTAGTAGGCCCATCATTAGGTCAACAAGCTATCGATAGCGGTTTGTTATCTTTCGTACTAGCTTTCGTAGTAATCCTTGCTTTCATGGCATTCTACTATAACAAAGCGGGTTGGGTGGCAAACATTGCGTTATTAATTAACGTATTCTTTATCATGGGTGTTTTAGCTGCATTCGGTGCAGTGTTAACGCTTCCTGGTATCGCGGGTATCGTGTTAACCATCGGTTTATCGGTAGATGCTAACATCCTTATCTTCGAACGTGTTCGTGAAGAATTGGCTTTAGGCAAATCTACCAACGTAGCCATTAGAGAAGGTTTCAAACACGCAATGTCGTCAATCTTAGACTCTAACATTACCGTATTCATCTTAGGTGTAATCTTATTTGTTTTCGGTTCTGGTCCAGTACAAGGTTTCGCAACTACCTTATGTGTGGGTATCGTTACTTCATTATTTGCAGCAGTATTGATCTCTCGTTTGATTTTCGAATCAATGATGGATAAGAAAGCTAACATCACTTTTGATAATAGCATAACAAGAGGAGCATTTAAAAACTTAGCATTCAACTTCGTTGGACGTAGAAAACTTTACTATATCATTTCTACAGTAATCATTGTAGCTGGTATTGGTATGTACTTCAAAAACGATGGCTTACACTTAGGTGTTGACTTTAAAGGTGGTAGAACTTACATGGTGAAGTTCGACAAGCAATTGAACACTGAAGAAGTGTCTAAAACTTTATCAGCTAATTTTGAAGGTGAAGAAGCTTTGGTTAAAACTATCGGAACTGATAATTCATTAAAAATCACTACTCCTTACCACATTACAGACCAAGCAGCAGATGCAGATAAAATTGTTGAAAGTGCATTACGTAAAGGATTAGATGGCTTAGGTGCTAAATACACCATCGAGAGCTCACAAAAAGTAACGCCTACAATTGCTAGCGACATCATCACTAGTGCGGTTTATGCGGTATTGTTCTCTTGTTTAGTGATGTTTATTTACATCTTGGTACGTTTCAAAAAATGGCAGTACGGTTTAGGTGCGGTAATTGCGTTATTCCACGACGTGTTATTGGTACTTTCATTCTACACTATTTTAGATGGCGTATTACCTTTCCCGCTAGAAATTGGTCAAGATTTCATTGCAGCGATCTTAACGGTAATGGGTTACACCATGACAGAAACAGTAATCGTTTTTGACCGTATCCGTGAGCGTTTAGCAGAAGCTGGTAAAGACGATATGTACGGCGAAGAGCGTAATAAACTAATCAACTTCGCGTTAAACAGTACTTTAAGCCGTACCATCTTAACTTCATTATCGGTATTCTTCGTGTTAATCGTGATCTTCATTTTCGGTGGCGATAGCATCCGTGGGTTTATCTTTGCTTTATTAATTGGTCGTATCATTGGTACATACTCATCATTATGTATCTCTACACCAATCGTAATCGATTTATCGAACGACGAAAAATCAGTTAAATAGATATTCAAAACCAAATCATAAATCTTAAGTCCCGATGCAAGTCGGGACTTTTTTGCTTTAGGAACTCTGCGTCCCTTGCGAAATCTTAAAAAATACTTTGCGGTAAAATTTGAAGGTTAGAAAATAAACCACAAAGGCAAAAAGAGCGTCGCAAAGAACGCGAAATATAAAGTCATATTAGACCATCAAGAGGCTAAGAAAAACAGAGACTTAATTTTGCCCATATTTTAATGGTTTAATCAAATTTAGAAAGCAAACCTCTATAGTAAACAATATTAGTCCCACTATCCACTTTACTCTCCCAATATAAATCATGGGATCGTGTTCACTCCTATCGGGTTTAAATTGCAAGTGTTGTGCACAGGTTTAACTTACCTAAACCCAATTGTAGCAGAAATACTTTTTGTTTTACTATGTGTCATCCTGAACGCTAGTGAAGGATCTGTTGTTAGAGAACTATAGAAATAGATTCCTCGTACCTCGGAATGACGGCATGCCTAAACAAAAAGATGATAGTGTAAAGCGGGCCTATCTTAACCGACAATGCGCTAAAGAATCTTTCAAAAAGATATCTTCTGTCAAATCAATTTAACATTTAGTGACCAATATCATTTTTTGACCAAAACTACCTACAAAGCAACCAATCGTTCAACTATTTAATTCCTATATTTACCAAAACCAAATAGCATTTGACCTGTTGCTAAGGTGGGTTAGCATTATAACTTTTAACCTTTTACTTTCAACTTAAGTTAGTATGGAACAAAAAAAGAAAATCGTAATTATAGGTGGTGGTTTTGGGGGCATTGAACTAGCAAAAAAACTCAGGAATGAGAACGTAGAAATCATCATTTTAGATAAACATAACTATCACACCTTTCAGCCCCTACTCTATCAAGTGGCTACCGGAGGATTAGAAGCAGATTCTATTGCTTTTCCTATTCGCAAGATCTTTAAGGGACAAAAAAACCTTAAATTTAGAGTTACCGAAGTAAAGAAAGTAATTCCTGAAGAAAACAGATTAGAAACTACCATTGGCGATTATCGCTACGATTACTTGGTAATTGCTACAGGCTCTACGAGTAACTATTTCGGGCAAACAGAGATTTCACAAAACGCAATGCCGATGAAATCTATTCCTGAGGCGCTCAATTTGCGTAGCTTAATTCTGCAAAATTTGGAAGCTGCAATTATTGCGAAAGATCCGATTAAGGAGAGCGAACTACTTAACTTCGTAGTAGTTGGTGGTGGCCCAACAGGCGTAGAAACTGCTGGTGCCATTGCCGAATTAAAAAGGCACGTACTTAAAAACGATTATCCAGAATTAGATCTAAATAAAGTTAACATCTATCTGATTGAGGGTTCTCCAGAATTGCTGGGTGCTATGTCGCCTCAAGCGCAAAAAAAATCAAAAGAGTTTTTAGAGGAATTAGGTGTAACCGTTTATACCGAAGCTCGTGTACAAGGCTACGATGGGCAAACACTATCACTCGTTGATGGTAGAAATATCGGCTCTGCCACGGTAATTTGGAGTGCAGGTGTAAAAGGTGTAGTGCTAGATGGCTTAAATACAGAAGCAGTAGTAAGAGGCAACCGTTTAAAAGTGAACGAAATTAACTTGGTGGACGGCTACCAAAATGTATTTGCCATTGGCGATGTAGCAGCCATGATTACCGAAGCTACACCAAACGGACATCCCGGTGTAGCTCCAGCAGCTATCCAACAAGGTAAACAGTTAGCTAAAAACCTCATCAATATTATAGAGAACAAACCTACTACTCCTTTTAAATATTTCGATAAGGGCGCCATGGCAACCGTTGGTAGAAATAGAGCGGTGGTAGACATTAATAAAATAAGATTTCAAGGAATATTTGCGTGGTTTACTTGGATGTTTGTACATTTAATGACCTTAGTAGGCTTTAGGAACAAACTTGTAGTTTTTGTAAACTGGGTTTGGAGTTATTTTAGCTACGATAGAGGTACCAGATTAATTATCAGACGATTTATACCTTACAAAGAATTCAAAAAACTACATGACCCAGAAACAGCTGAAGGCCAATAAAACAATCGCGTTAGTAGCGCACGATCACCGTAAAGACGATTTGATAAAATGGGCTATTGTAAACAAAGAAGCACTTAGTCAACACAGCTTATTGGCTACTGGTACTACAGGCCGATTATTGGAGGAAAGTTTGGGTTTGCCCGTGAAAAAGTTGTTAAGTGGTCCTTTAGGTGGCGACCAGCAAATTGGTGCTTTAATTGCGCAAAGCGAAATTGATGTACTGATTTTCTTTTGGGATCCAATGGAAGCGCAACCTCACGATCCAGATGTGAAAGCATTGTTACGTGTAGGCATTGTTTGGAACATTCCAATGGCTTGTGATGTAGCTACCGCCGATTTCTTGATTTCATCACCTTATATGAAAGGTACTTATACCGCAGCCTTAACTGATTATGATGCCTACAAAAACAGAAAAGTTTAATACGCCCATCAAACTCATCGAATGCCCACGTGATGCCATGCAGGGTTTGAATGATTTTGTGCCTACAGCACTGAAAATCGAATACCTCAACCTGTTGCTACAAGTTGGTTTTGATACTTTAGATTTTGGCAGTTTTGTGTCTCCAAAGGCTATTCCGCAAATGCGGGATACGGAAGAAGTATTAGGTGGTTTAGATTTGTCTGGAAGCACCAAATTATTAGCTATTGTGGCAAATTTGAAAGGTGTAGAAAATGCTGTGGAACATCCTGAGATTACTTATTTGGGTTTTCCTTTTTCTATCTCCGAAACTTTTCAACAACGAAATACCAATTCTAGCATTGCGCAATCTTTAAATACAGTTGATGAAATGCTAAACCTTTGTGATCAGCACAATAAACAAGCTGTTGTTTATCTCTCCATGGGCTTTGGCAATCCATATGGTGACGAATGGAATACCGAAATTGTTTCCCACTGGGCAAACGAACTGATACAAAAAGGAGTTCAAATCATTTCTATTGCCGATACCGTTGGCATTTCTACTCCAGAAAAAATTACGGCGATACTTCCTCCCCTAGTCAAACAATTTCCAAACATCGAATTCGGACTGCATTTACACAGCACACCACAACAACGCTTAGAAAAGATAGAGGCTGCATTTAATGCTGGCTGTACCCGTATGGATAGCGCTTTAAAAGGTTTTGGTGGCTGCCCTATGGCTGCTGATGATTTGACGGGCAACATTGCTACCGAAGATGTGATTAGTTATTTGACCTCACAAGAGGTTGAGTTAAATTTAGATATGCAAAAGTGGGGCGAAGCGATGATGGTTTCGGGGGAGATATTTAATTCATAAAAACGATCCATATTACAGAGCTGATATTACAGCATTAGCAGTAGTATCTTTCGTATTTTTTAAAATATATTTATCGATAATATATTTTGTGATTGGCTTCAATTGTTTTTTATCATCAACTGGATGCATCCCACTATCTGTAAAAAACTCAGGAATACTATCGGCTCCCATGTACCAAACTCTGCCGATGTCTTTATAATTGATAGTATCAATCCTACTTATTTTCTCAAACTTCCTTAATCTTTTCTTATCCATAGCAACTACCCTTACAGTTTGAATATCTTCATTATCACATGAAACGGCTGTAAATCTTTCTCCATTCCAATACATGCATTGATCTTTTGGCCACAATATAGCTCCAATAACCAATATCATTGCTACCACCACTCCTACACGAAAGTACCTTTGATTAAACCATAGTATATTTTCAGACGTATTGCTTCCTTTCTTATAATCAATTTAGCCAAGTTAGTAAAGTTACCGTACTAGGGTTAGGATTTTCTATCTGCCCTTTCAAGTAGTTATTCAGCGGTTTAAACTTCTCTACATCAGTATTTTCTAAAATATCATTAGCTTGTTGTATCTCAACTCCCGGAACGGCAAAAGATTGCAAGATATTTCTTATCTCTTCATTTGGTCTTGAGGCATAAACCGCAGCGCATTCATTTCTCAATTTTGCAGTAGTAGGCTCAGCTAAATTATTAGAGAGGCCTCCTATTTTTCTTAGCTTTTTATACTGCTCCAGTACACTTAATTCTTCTTGTTCAGGCATTTTTAAAGATTTTATCACCAAAAGTAAACGGAATTTTCGGAATACCTATATACGTATTTGGAATCTATCAGAATCTTAGCGGAATCATTCGGATTCCTTCGTTAAAGGCCATTTCAACGCTACATCTTTGCTTTCGAAATCATTCAACACTAACAACTTACAAGACTAAAAGTACGAAACTGATTTCAAAAAATGAGTGGAAATCGCGGTAGTGAAAAACCGGGTTGGGAAGCAGTTAGCAGCTCCCGCGATTGAAGCTCGAAACACTTCCCAAAAATTTCAGAAGGCCTTCTGAATAACCTACAGTAAACCTAGCGCATGGTGCGCTTGGAACTGCAATTATTCAAATTCTAAATTTTTGACAAAATGTATATTCCTATTTTCATAGCCATCTTAATGGGCTTAATTTCTCCTGCAAATCATTCAGCAAATTGCAACAGCGGAGGTACCGTATATATTAACAGTAGCAATGGCGAAGGCGATCCTGAAAGCGACCCAGATGGTGATGATGACGAAACAGGCATTGGCGGTCCTGGACCTGCTAATCCTGGTGGTGGTTCTGGGCAAAATCCCCCACCAAAACCTTAATAGAATCCCTCAAGTGAAGCAAGGCGCCAAGTGCCTTGCTTTTTTAATAAGCGACATAAGGGATACTTCAATTTTATTTAATTTGTTTTTTGTAGTTTTGGGTAAACTCGAAATCGTGATACGCCTCTACATACTTCTTGCAATTGTTTTTTTAATATACTGCAAATCAAACCAACAGAAGAAAAAAGAAAAGGAAGCCAATTCATTTCATGATCAGGCTTATGCCTACAGAAATGCATACAAAACAGATAGCGCTTTTATTTTCTTTGCAAAAGCTAAAGAACTTTTTCTTCAACGGAAAGACAGTATTGGCGTAGCGAACTGTTTGGTAAATTCAGCAATTATCTCTACCAATATTGGAGATTACTTCGGCGGACAAGAACTTTCTCTTGACGCACTCTCTTACCTAAATACAGAAAAAAAAGAAGATCAAGCGTATCTACATTCTAATTATAACAATCTAGCGATAGCGAGCGAGCGTCTTAGAAATTATGAAGAAGCTATCAAATTTTACGATTTAGCCATCAAATTTGCTACAGATTCTAGTGCGATTCTACTTTATCTGAATAATAAAGCAAATGCTTATCAAGGGGCAAAGCAATATAAAAATGCTTTAAATATTTACAATAAATTATTGCACAGAACCAATAATGACCAGACGGCTTACGCAAGAGTATTATCTAATATAGCAATTACTAAATGGCAATTAAACCAAAATTACAATGCTTTACCTGAGTTAAGAAAAGCCTTATACATTCGCCAAAAGGAAAATGATTTATGGGGTTTAAATTCAAGTTACGACTACATAACCGATTATTACGTCAAACACGATATAGATTCTACGTTACATTACGCGAAGAAAATGTTAGCCAATGCGCAGCAATTAAATAGCGCAGACGATCAGTTATTTGCCCTACAAAAGCTAATCAAATTCAGTCCCAAACCAGATCGAGACACCTACTTTGAACGCTACCTAACGCTAGACGACAGCTTACAAACTGCTCGAAATTTGGCCAAAAATCGTTTTGCATTAATCAAATTTGAAACGGAAAAACACAAGTCAGACAACCTAGTCTTGCAGAAACAAAATTCCGAAAAAACGTATCAAATCATCATCATTACAACAGTTTCTTTGCTTGTGTTGATATTGGGAGCGTTCTGGTATCGAAAACGACAACAACATCTTAAAATAACAGCTGAGAAAACAATAAAAGAAAATCAGCTAAGAACTTCGAAAAAAGTACATGATGTGGTTGCCAATGGCCTTTACAGAGTAATGGCAGAGATAGAAAATGAAGATCAGTTAGATAAGGATCGTATTTTAGATAAAATCGAAGTTATGTACGAAAAATCTCGTGATATCTCTTACGATCAAGAGATGGATAATTTAAATAACTTCCATGAAACCTTAAATCGTTTGTTAAGCTCTTTCAAATCATCTAATGTTGAGATCAAAATTAAAGGTAATACTAGAGCGCTATGGCGAAAAGTTAGCACAAAGGTGCTATATGAGGTAGAACATATTTTACAAGAATTGATGGTTAACATGGCCAAACATAGCCAAGCAACTAGCGTAAGTTTAACATTTGAACATAATCAGCAAGAAATTACCATTCATTATAGAGATAACGGAGTGGGATTAATAAAAGGTATTGAATTTAAAAATGGATTAACGAATACGGGAACCCGTATAAATAATATTTCGGGCAGTATTACTTTTGACACACAAACCGAAAGAGGATTAGCTATTCATATTTCTTTTCCAATTTCCTAAAATGTCTATCATATGTTTCAAAAAGTATTGATCGCAGAAGATCACGAGACCATCAACTACTCTATCCAAAAAACTTTGGAAGACCTTGGTATACCTAATCATAGCAAAAACTATGCTTATTACTGCGACGACGCTATCAAACGTATTGAAAAAGCTTTAAAAGAAGGCGAACCTTACGAGCTACTGATTACAGATTTATCTTTTGAGGAAGATATCCCTAACCAACACATCACTACCGGACAAGATTTAATCAAGGCAGCTAGAAAAATACAACCAAATTTAAAAGTATTAGTTTTCTCTATCGAAAACAGAATCAAAGTAGCTCAATCGCTTTTTAAGGATTTAAACATAGATGCTTATGTACCCAAGGCTCGTAGAGATGCAAAAGATTTAAAGACAGCAATAGAAACCATCTATCAAGCAAAAAAACATTTATCGCCAAACCTAAAAAAGGACATCGGAGAAGAAAAATTCTATAAATTTACCAACTTTGACATCATCATTATTAAACTGCTGTCTAATGGTGTATTACAGAAAGAAATCCCTTATCATTTACAACAAAAAAACATCAAACCCTCGGGACTTAGCAGCGTAGAAAAGCGTTTAAGCTTAATTAAAACAACTTTAAATATCTTTAGCAACGAACAGCTCATTGCTTATTGCAAGGACAAAGAGATCATTTGAAGATACCTTGTTAAAAAATAGAACATTTAGCAGCATTTGGCACCTTTACTCATCTACCACGTTGGCTCACAACGGCTTTTACCTTATAGCCATCATTATATAAAAAACTCACTTTTGCTATTTAGCAAAAGTGGCTAGTTATTAGGAGGCATTTTATTTCAAGTTTATTGATATAATCTGCCTAATCTTGAATTTGACTTATTTCTTATTTACTCGGTATTCACTCGCTACTCACTCGGTATTTACTCGTTATAAACACGTTTATTAAATGAGTAAATACCTAGTAACTAATAAGTAAACTAATTGTGAAACAATAGGCAATCTACCACTATAGTAAACTTGTAAAATAGTAGTGCTATATCCCGCTACTTATATCACCTCTGTACGATCAAACATCTTTTTAAAGAAAAGTCCTGCAATTACGGTTTCCCGTAATTTACTGCCTTTTACTCTTTGTAGTTTTGATTTATAAACCAACAATCGATGGATTTAAAATTAAAACTAGAACAGCTTCACCAAAGGGTAATACACCTCAAAGATCAGATCAATACTGAAGAAGCTACTAAAAACGCATTTGTCATGCCCTTTATTCAAATTTTGGGCTATGATATTTTTAACCCCACAGAAGTAGTTCCGGAACATATATGTGATATTGGCACCAAGAAGGGCGAAAAAGTAGACTACATCATTAAAAGAGATAACGACCCGATCCTCATCATCGAATGTAAGCATTGGAAAGAAAATGCGGACGCTCACAACTCTCAATTACATCGTTATTTCCATGTGTCTAAAGCCCGCTTTGGTGTACTCACTAATGGTGTTGTCTACAATTTCTATACTGATTTGGAGCAACCCAATATTATGGATGAAAAGCCTTTTTTAACCATCAATATTGAAGATCTAAAGGATAATGCGATAAAAGTATTGGAAAGCTTTACCAAAAAAGATTACCATCTGGAAACTATCCTGGACTCTGCCGAAGCTTTAAAATACATTAAGGCCATCAGAAAAGAGTTTGAGAAAGAAATTGAGCATCCTTCTGACGAATTGGTAAAATTATTGGTAAACCGCTTTTTCGACAAGCCTTTAATAGCTAGTAGAATGCTCACATTTAAAGAATATGCAAAGAAAGCACTAGCTATTTCGATTAATGAATCTATCAGTTATCGTTTAAAATCGGCCCTACACATCAATGAAAGCATAGAAACAAGAACTGAAGATCAAAATGTAAATCCGGTGGATGACAACAATGATGCGCCTAAAATTATCACTACTGAAGAAGAGCTTGAAGGTTTCCAGATTGTAAAGGCCATCCTACGTGAAAAACTCCCCGCAGATAGAATTGCGGCTAGAGATACACAATCTTATTTCGGTGTACTGTTAGATGACAACAACCGAAAGCCTCTCTGCAGATTACACTTTAATAGCAGTAATAAATATATCGAGCTATTTCACAACGGCAAAGATGCTGGCGAGAAAGTCTTACTAAGCAGTTTGGATGAGATTTATGGGTTTAGGGAGCAGTTGCATGGGGCTAGTCAAAACTACCAATAATGAAAGCTTTTTTTATTTTTTGCGGAACCTGTTGCTTCTTCGCAATTGTCAATTGGCCAATAGAATATTATACTTTTCTGAGAATAATTGTTTCATTAGGTTCAATAGTAGCTGTCTATTACCTTTTTACTCAAAAGACATATTTATTGGCAATTATTTTCATTTTAATATTTATTCTGTTTAACCCCATACTACCTATTTATCTCTATAAAAAAAGCTTTTGGCTTCCATTTGATATCCTAACTGGTGTATTATTTTATCTACTGACATTTTTTAATAAAAAGAAAAAAATAATTACAAACAATCCAGCTATAAAAGCTCCTTTAAAGAGCTATACACGAGATCGAATTATTTCACCTAAAAAACTAAAGCTATAATATGGAAACTATCCAAATATCAGAGAATTTAAAAGCTCACTTTCTTAGACTTTATCAATTGGCAATCTGCGATGATAATTTCAGTTCATTAGAACTAAAAATGCTCTACAAATTTGCCGAAGAAAGAGGTGTAACCTCCAAAAGTCTTGATGAAATCTTACTTAAACCTATCGACTCAAAAAATATCATCCCCGATTTATTAGAACATAAAATAGACTATTTGTATGACCTTACCTTAATGATTTGGGCAGATGAGAAAGTAGATGAAAATGAACGTTCCGCTTTAGAAAAATACATCAAACTATTCGGCTTTTTAGAAGAAAATACGGTTGCAATCGCCGATTATTTCTTGGAAGCTGTAAAAAAAGGAAAATCCAAATATGAAATCATTAATGAACTTCAAAACTAATTGTCATGACTACGCAAATAAAAAACATTTTTCGTTTAAAATCCATCTTACCTACCCAAACTGAAAAACCAGAAAATAATACAGAGGAAGGAGAAGAAGCAAGAAGAAGAACTTATCATGAAACAGGTTTTAGAGATAGCTCTAGAAATATGGGAACAGCTCAAGTGCTATCAATTTGTTTAGATGCTATATATGCCAAATTCCAAAATGAGGAGAAATTACAAATAGATAAACAACGTCTAGCCAAAGAACCCTACATTAATGAGCAAAAAAACAAAGAGACGGAAATCAAAGCTCTTATCGTAAGTAGGGAGAATAAAGAAGAACAAATCAATAGGCTAAATGATAAAATAAAAGGAATTAAAGAAAATGTAGAAACTTTACAATTTGAGATTAATGACTTACCAAGAGATCCAGAAAAATACCATGTGAAAGCTGAAAAAGGAGCTACAACTAAGTTTTGGGTTGGTCTTATCATTCTTGTTCCAATCACTCTTTATTTATTTACCTTCTATATTTCAACATCTTATTCTGCTTTCTTTAAATCCTTTGATCCTGACAGTAACCTTATGGCAAATGTACTAGATCCTAAAGCGTTTGAAAAAGCATGGTTAGATGGGCCTTTAGAAGGCGCATTCGTTATGCTGATTCCTTTTGTCTTTTTAGGCTTGGGTTACTTGATACATATGTTCAGTGAAAACAAGAATATTGTTAACTATTTTAAGATTGCAATTTTATTCATCACCACTTTCATATTCGATGCAATATTAGCCTATCAAATAGAAGATAAAATTTATGAGTTAAATAAAACGTTCGACTCTGCTCCTTTCGATTTATCCATAGCATTTACCAAAATCCAATTTTGGGGAATCATCTTTGCTGGTTTTGTAGTTTATGTAATTTGGGGGCTCGTTTTCGATTTCATTATGAAAGAACATAGGGAAAAAGATAAGATTAAGCATCAACAATATAAACGCCAACAAGATATTCTTATTCATAAAGAGAAAATCAATGATTTCAACAAAGAAAAAGAGATTCTGATCAAAGAATTAGAGAATATTAGAGAACTGATTGCAAAGGCTCAAGGAAGGGTTTTGGAACTACAGCGAATAATTGATGCAGTAATCATCCCTACAAAAGAATACGCATTGTATGCTTCAGAATATGTGCAGGGATGGGTCACGTTTATAACCGAAAAACTGTTTGTTTCGAGAACTGAAAACCAGAATTTAATTAAAGAGTGTATGGATATATACAACACTCATTGTGGAAATGTAGGTGCTAATGCGGATTCTCAAAATTCAGTTTATTTATCAGTTGTTTAAATTTATAGAGCCCCCAAGTGAGAGGCTCTCCTATCTTTAGCTCACCGTTTACAATTGGTATACCAACTAAACATTATCCAACATAAATTCAACATTTTCAAACACCCAGCAATGTTAATCAAATGAAAATCAAACCATTAAACCTATTATTAATTAGCTTTCTTGTAACTAGTTTTACTTTGGCTAAAGGACAAAAATCTTCCAACAATCTAAATCTCAGCTTACTTTTAGATCTGTCTGATCGAATAGACCCTAAAAAATACCCTAGTCTCTATCAAAGAGATTTACAATACATAAAATCTGTACAAAAAGCTTTTACCAATCACATTAAGGGGAAAAAAATTATTCAGTTGAATGATCAAATGCAAGTTTTTTTTGATCCAGAGCCCCAAAACCCTACAATAAATAGTTTGAGCCAACAATTAAAGGTGAATTTCAACAAGAAGTCTGGAAAAAACGAAATCAATAGCTTAGACAAAACCTATTCAGATATTCCAGCGAAAATATATCAATCTGCCATAAAAGACAAGACCTACTTAGGATCTGATATCTGGAGATTCTTTAAAAACAATGTGAAAGATTATTGCATCAAAGACGATTACCGTAACATCCTGGTAATCATCACTGATGGTTATATGTATCATCAAAACAGTAAATTCACAGAAAAAAATAAAAGCTCGTACATCACTCCTGCATTTATCCAGGCAAAAAAATTAACAACCTCCACCTACAGACAACTTATCGAAAAGGGAGGCTTAGGTTTCATTACTGCCACCGAAAATTTACAAAACTTGGAAATTATTGTCCTAGGAATTAACCCATCTAAAAACAACCCTTACGAAAGTGATGTAATTAATCAATATTGGGCTGATTGGCTTAAGTCAATGGGCGTTAAAAAATATCATCTTAAAAACAATGATTTACCTACAAACCTAGAGCCTGTTATACTTAAAATTATTTCAAGAAAATAAGTTTATTTGTTTAAAATTATCTCCAAAAAATTAGCTAATGAAACCTCTCCTACTCTCATTTCTTCTTATCATCCTCAACCTGCAAACCGATAAAACCGTTTATATTTGCGACAGCGGCAAGGCACCTCGTTATCATTACAAATCTAACTGCCGAGGTCTTAGCAACTGCAACTATAAAACCGTAAAAACTACCTTAACAAAAGCAAAAAAAGAAGGCAAGACCTTGTGTAAATGGGAAGACTAACACTACTACTTTTACTACCTACATGGATTTGGGCTCAAGAAAAACCAACAGCCAAACAACTTCGACACCAAACTTTTAGCGCTAAAGTTATTCGGATTATAGACGGTGATACCATGGAAATCCTTTACCGAAACACGCCCATTAAAATACGTTTAGCACATATTGATTGTCCGGAGAAAAGAAGTAAACAACCTTTTGGTACACAAGCAAAAACCGCCTTATCAAATCTATGCTTTGGTCAGCAAGTTACCTTGACCAGTCAAAACTCCGACCGTTATGGGCGACTGATTGCCGTAATTACCAACTGCAAGAAGCAGGTTGTAAACCAAGAAATGATCAAATTGGGGATGGCCTGGCATTTCACTAAATATTCTAATGATAAAACCTATGCAAAATTAGAACAAGAAGCCCGTAAAAAGAGAATAGGTCTTTGGAGAGAAAACAATCCTACACCACCTTGGAATTGGAGAAAACCAAAATCAATAAGGAATCTTAAGAGCTAGTTAATCAAAACTTAGTGTTCTTTGTGTCTTAGTGGTTACTTCAAATCATGCTCTTTCAAAGCCCTGTTCAAACTCCTTAAAGTAATCCCTAAGTAAGCGGCCATATCTTCCTTACTGATTTTCATCCCCTGCTTATCTTGTAATTCTAACAGCTTGGCCAGACCGTGTTCTACTGTGTATAACTGCTGAAACGAAGCCCGACTGCTGGTATTGATGATACGTTCCGCCAATTCGGCTAATAGAATTTTATTTAAGACCAAGTCTTTCGCTAAAAGCTCTTTAAAGGTCGAAGCTGGAATAACGTAAACTTGCAAAACCGTTAGTGCAGCCACATTGCAGAGGCAATCTATCTGACGGATCACCTCTATCTCGCCCAAAACTTGTCCCTTACTCATAAATTCTAGAATGTAATCCTTGCCATTTTCTTCTAGAAAAAAACATTTGGCAATGCCTTCTTTAATCACAAAAACACGATGGTTCTTTTCTCCCTGGCGAAGTAATAAACTATCTTTTTCAAAGCTCTGCAAGCTTATTTCAGGTCGATGGCTTTGGTAAAGCGTATCAACATAAGATAAAAATTCAGTGTTGGTTCTCAGCATAACTTTTTTGGGACAATTGTCCTTTTTTTGTGCAGGTTTTTATTTCACCTTTGCAACATTAACAAAGATAACGATGAAGAACCAAATCAAAACCATTGCCTTTGATGCCGATGATACTTTATGGGAAAACGAGACTTATTTCCGTGAAGCAGAGCTAGAATTTGCTCAGTTATTTCCGCATTTACCAAAAGAAAACGTAATTAAAGATTTGTTCGACATCGAAATGAAAAACCTGAAAATTTACGGTTATGGCATTAAAGGTTTCATGCTTTGTATGGTAGAAACAGCTGCCAAATTAAGTGGCAGTAAGGTGGATAGCGGTTTAATTAACCAAATATTTGATATCGGCCATAGATTATTGCAAAAACCCATCATACTTTTGGATGGTATAGAAGAAACCTTACAGCACCTATATGGTAAATACAGGTTGGTAATGGCAACTAAAGGTGATTTATTAGACCAAGAACGGAAATTGGAAAAATCTGGCTTAGCCAAATACTTTCATCATATCGAAGTGATGAGCGATAAACAGCCTCGTCATTATGAGAAATTGATTAACCATTTAGATTGTAAGCCAGAAAACTTTTTGATGGTGGGTAACTCTCGTCGTTCGGATATTGTACCAGTATTAGCTTTAAACGCTTATGCAGTAGAAGTTCCCTACCACACCACTTGGATTCACGAATTGCATGAGGAACCCATCGATCATCCTAACTTTGTTTCGGTAACGAGTATTGATCAAATTATTCCTTTGTTGTAATCTTCCGCTCATAGTGCGTCATCCCAGATTTAATCTGGCAAAACAGATAACCGAAGTAACAAACACCCCGCCCGCTGTGGTGGTCGAAGACCGGGGTGTCTAACTAGCTGAATAAAAAGCTAACTTTAATAAAAATGAAAAAAATCAACATAGAAACTTGGAAACGTAGAGATCATTTCAAACTCTTCAGTCAGTTTGAAGAACCATTTTTTGGTATGGTAGTAAATATAGACTGCACAATAGCCTACGCAAATGCCAAAGCTGCCAGCAAATCTTTCTTTCTACACTACCTATACCGAGCTTTAAAAGCAGCAAATTCAGTTGAAGAATTCCGTTACAGAATTTTAAATGAAGACATTATCCTTCATCAACAAGCAAGCATTTCTACTACAATTAACCGCCCTAATGGTACTTTCGGCTTTGGCTACTTCGATTACAACACCGACGAAAATATTTTTATCGCCGATGCTCAAAAAGCAATAGAAGTAGTGCAAACTACCGAAGGCTTGATACCATCGCAGCCAGGTGGTAGCGAGATACATTTCTCGGCTATTCCTTGGGTAGATTTCACTTCCCTATCTCATGCCCGCAGTTTTACTTTTCCAGATAGCTGCCCTAAAATATCTTTCGGTAAATTAACAGAAAAAAACGGTGTAAAAAGCATGCCTATTTCTGTTCATGTTCATCATGGTTTGGCTGATGGCTTTCATGTAGGAAAATTTGTAGAGCAATTTCAGAAGCTGATGAACAAAGCGTAATTGTCATTCTTTTGAAAGAATAAACGCAACAATATTGCAATTAAAAAATATACTGTACTTTCGTTAAACTTGATTGAACAGCATATGATAAATCAAAAAGAATACGATGTAATCATTATTGGCGGAAGTTACGCAGGACTATCTGCAGCAATGGCTTTGGGCAGAGCTTTACGAAAAGTTTTAATAATTGACGGTGGCAATCGCTGTAATAAACAAACACCGCATTCGCATAACTTCCTCACGCAAGATGGTAAAACACCAAAGGAAATTTCGGAATTAGCCAAATCGCAGGTTGTTAGTTATGATACCATCAGCTTTTTAACTGATATTGCAATTAAAGGAGAAAAAAAAGCCAACGGATTTGAGATTACAACACAGAACGGATCAATTTTTCAAGGCAGAAAATTAATTTTTGGTACTGGAGTTAAAGACCTAATGCCCAATATCGAGGGTTTTGCTGAATGCTGGGGCATCAGCGTAATTCACTGTCCATATTGCCACGGTTACGAAGTTCGCCATCAAAAAACGGGTTTGTTTGCCAATGGCGATATCGCTTACGAATTTGGAAAGCTGCTCTGGAACTGGACAAAAGACCTTACCATATACACTAATGGAAAATCGGACTTGAGTGTTGAACAAACAAAAACCTTAGCTAGCAGGAACATCAGCATTGTAGAAAAAGAAATCGTAAAAATCGATCACGAAAATGGGCAAATCCAAGCGTTGATTTTTCTGGATGGCAGTGTCCAAAAGCTAGATGCCTTATATGCTAAAATACCTTTTATCCAACACAGTGATATTCCAAAAAGTTTAGGCTGTGAAATCAACGAAATGGGAATGCTAAAGGTAGATATGATACAAAAGACATCTGTAGATGGTGTTTTTGCCGCTGGCGATAGCACTAATTTGATGCGCTCTGTAGCCAATGCTGTTTATGGTGGTAATATGGCGGGAGCCGCAGTTAGTAAAGAGTTGATTGCTGAGGATTTTGAGACAGCCTAATGACTAAACTGTTGTTTTGCATCTTCTCTAGCCCTAGCAATAAATCTTCGTTAACCTAAATTCGGCCTTGGCCTGTTCGGGAGGCACAAAAAAGCATAGCTACTGCCTTTAACAGAACAGGGCGCAGCCGTGGCTTTTTTTGCTTACTTTTTTCAGCTAAAGGAAAAAAGTTTGTCCGCGAAGCGACTGACATAAAAGAAAACACCTCACTTTTAAGATTCCGAAATAAATTCGGAATGACGAGCTATAAAATATAAATCAAAAATTATTCTGTCCTCCCGTCATTCACCACATCCTTAATCATCTTAACCATCTTTTGGCGATGTAACTTCTTAGCTGCATCAATAGAATGTGATTTGTGGATATCAGCATCCTCTTCTGCTAGCTTAGCCAAAGTAGCGTAGAACTTATGAAATTGATCAAGCTCCTCTTCTGTTAAATCTTCAATATCTACCATTCTATTACTCGCTTTTTCATGAGAAGCTATGAGTTCGTTCAGTTTTAACTGAATGGCTTTTCCATCTTTATTTTGTGCTTTTTGTATTAAAAAAACCATTAAAAAAGTAATGATGGTTGTACCGGTGTTGATGACCAACTGCCAAGTTTCCGAATAGTTAAATATTGGCCCAGAAACTGCCCAAATCACTACAATTGCAACTGCAGCAATAAAAGCTGGAGAACTTCCTGTAAATCTTGTAGCTGCATTTGAAAATCTTTCAAACAAACTGATTTTATTTTTTTTGCTCATGCTTTAAATTTTAGTTTAGAAAATTACGGAATTTATATAGCGATGCACCGCAAATCGTCATATAAAAAATTTAAATTAATGCCTGATTGATATTTATTCACTGCGTAGCTTTCCGCTTCGCTGCAGGAAGTATCAGTATTAAGCTTAACCTGTAATAGAAACAAAAAGGCCATCCCAAAATTTCGGGATGGCCTTACTATAGAGATCTTAAATCTTATAATTTATCGTTCGCGTTAACGCAATTCAAATCTTCGAAAGCTACTTTTAAACGAGCAACAAAAGCTTCTTCCGATTTACGTAACCAAACACGTGGATCGTAGAATTTCTTGTTCGGTTTATCT
Source organism: Pedobacter helvus (assembly GCF_005925325.1). Taxonomy (GTDB): domain Bacteria; phylum Bacteroidota; class Bacteroidia; order Sphingobacteriales; family Sphingobacteriaceae; genus Pedobacter; species Pedobacter helvus. Next base: position 591,426 of record NZ_SRMP01000001.1, read on the forward strand.
TCACCCTCTGGGTTACCAATTTGACCTTGCAAATAAGCTTCGTTCTTTTTGTAGAAACCTAAAATACCATCCCAAAAAGCCCATTGCAAATCTGTATCGATGTTCATTTTGATAGCTCCGTAAGAAATAGCTTCTCTAATTTCTTCTTGCGAAGAACCAGAACCACCGTGGAATACGAAGTTGATTGGCTTCTCAGCAGTTAAGCTATATTTCTCTTTGATGAAATCTTGAGAGTTTTTCAAAATAATTGGTTGTAATTTCACGTTACCTGGTTTATAAACACCATGTACGTTACCAAAAGCAGCAGCAACCGTAAACTGATCGCTCACTTTGCTTAATTCTTCGTAAGCGTAAGCAACTTCACTTGGTTGTGTATATAATTTAGAGCTATCTACATCGCTGTTATCTACACCATCTTCCTCACCACCAGTCACACCTAGCTCAATTTCAATCGTCATACCTAGCTTTTTCATGCGCTCTAAGTATTTAGCAGAAATTTCGATATTTTCTTCAATTGGCTCTTCAGAAAGATCCAACATGTGCGATGAGAACAAAGGTTTACCAGTTTCAGCAAAGAATTTTTCTCCGTGGTCTAACAAACCATCAATCCAAGGTAACAACTTTTTAGCCGCGTGGTCAGTGTGCAAAATAACTGCAACACCATAGTGCTCTGCTAATAAATGTACGTGTTTAGCAGCAGATACTGCTCCCAAAACACAAGCTTGTAGGTTATCGTTATTTAAGGTTTTACCAGCATAAAACTGTGCGCCACCATTAGACAATTGGATGATTACCGGCGAATTAACCGCCTTAGCAGTTTCCATTACCGCATTAATCGTATTGGTTCCTGTTACGTTTACTGCTGGAAGTGCAAATTGATGTTTTTTAGCCTGCTCAAACAATTCTTGTACGGCAGCCCCATGGATTACGCCTTTGTAGCCTTTTAAACTCATTTTATATTTAGTTTTATTATTGTTTCGAAGTTAGGAAATTTTAGCTAACAAACCTCCCTGTTCACAAATGTAATGAAATTTTACTTATTGTCAATTATACACTAAGGTTCTTTTGTTGGTTAATTGGTTAATCGTTGATTTGGTTAATTGAACATCGCGTTCATTAGCTCATTAGTTTATTTGTTGGTTGTTTTGTTAGTTGAAATTTGATTATTGGCATTTGGTTATTTACTTAGAAAGCAATTGCCGTTTTCTAAACGTTCCACCAGTCCCGCTTTTCGTTATAATCTTTTTGCATGCTGTTTCCGTCATTTCGAACGCAGAGAGAAATCTGTTATATAGGAATTACTTAACTTCGAGATTTCTCTCTGCGTTCGAAATGACGCCTACAAAAAGTATTTTCACTGCAATCAGGTTTGGGAGACTTAAGCGTGTGCACAGCACCTGCATTTTAAACCCGACGGTAGCGAGCACGTATCCCGATTTATCGGGAGAAGTAAAGCGTACGGCGGGACTGAAACCAAAATAGTTACACCAAATTAGCTTTTCTAACACTTATAACTAACAACTGATACCTGACCACTAATAACCTAGCCCCTAAAAACACTTTGCGTTAAATATTTTTTTCGTTTCTTTGTAGTCGCATTTTAAAAAATACACATGTCTTGGTTTAAAAGAGAGAAAAAAGGGATTAGCACCAGTACAGAGGAAAAGAAAGAAGCTCCAGACGGCTTATGGAACAAGTGTCCGAGCTGTAAGAAAGCGCTGCACAGTGCCGACCTTCAAGAAAGCAAGTGGGTTTGTCAATATTGCAACTACCACCTACGTGTAGGTTCAAAAGAATATTTCCACGTACTTTTCGATAATAATGACTTTACAGAGCTTGATGCTAATATGACTTCGGGCGATCCGCTTCACTTTATCGATAGCAAGCCTTATACCGATAGAATTATAGAAACCACTAAAAAAACAGGCTTAAAAGACGCTATCCGTGCTGCTTATGGCAAAATAGACGGCGAAGAAATTGTAATTGCTTGTATGGACTTCAATTTCATTGGTGGTTCTATGGGTTCTGTAGTGGGCGAAAAAATTGCTCGTTCTATCGATTACAGCTTGAAAAAGAAAATTCCTTTCTTAATGATTTCTAAATCTGGTGGTGCTCGTATGATGGAAGCTGCATTTTCTTTGATGCAAATGGCTAAAACATCAGCAAAACTGGCCTTATTAAGCCAAGCGAAAATCCCTTATATCTCATTACTAACCGACCCTACTACAGGTGGTGTAACAGCTTCTTATGCTATGCTGGGAGATATTAATATTGCAGAACCAGGTGCCTTGATAGGTTTCGCTGGTCCTCGTGTAATTAAAGAAACAATCAAAAAAGATTTGCCAAAAGGTTTCCAAACTTCAGAATTTGTATTGGAGCACGGTTTCCTAGATTTTATTGTAGATCGTAGAGAAATGAAAGCTAAATTGGCGACTTTCTTAAAAATGATGAAAAATTAATTTTGTTCAATAGTTCATTTGTCTAATTTCAAACTAATGAACAAATGACACTAGTGAACTAACTATATTGAAAAGCAGGGTTCGTACATCTTAAACGATGTCAGCCCTGCTTTTTGCATTTAAGCATATTCAATCGCTACAACAATCAAAACCAAATTATACTTACTTTTGCCACAAAGTAAAATCGTTGAAAAACTACATTAGCAACTTAAGGAACATTGCCACTTTTGCAGTTTTAGTATTGCACGTTACAGCTCCGTTTGTACTTAAATTCAACAAAATTAGTTTTGCATCTTGGCAATTAGCTAATTTATTAGATTCTATGTTGAGGTTCGGCGTTCCTGTTTTTGTGATGATTTCTGGAGCTGTTCTACTGGATCGCAGCGAACCCTTAAAAATCTTTTTAAGCAAAAGACTTAAACGTATTTTTCTACCTTTTTTGTTTTGGAGCATTGTATATTTCATTTTTATCTACGCAGGTCACTTTCAAAAATTTTCGATGATGCAGCTTGCTCAAATATTAATAGATAAACTTCTTAAAGGCACCTATTACCACCTTTGGTACATTTACATGATATTAGGTATTTACCTCTTCATCCCAATTGTTAGGAAATGGGTACAAAACAGCACTAAACAAGAGCTTCACTATTTTCTAATACTATGGTCAATAACTCTTTTTATCAATACTGATGCAGCTAAATATATTCCTAGTATTGAGGTGCTTTATTTCAGTAAATATCTCGGCTATTTAGTATTGGGTTATTATCTTGATAAACATATTGAAATCAACCAATTAAGAAGTGCTTTGTATTTCATGCTATTCGTTTTAGGAGCTACGTTAACGCTTGTTTCAACGAGTTATCTATCTATTACGACCAACAAACTTAACATTACTTATTACAATTACCTATCACCAAATGTGTGTTTAATGGCCATTGGACTTTTCCTTTTAGGTAAAAGCTCATTACAAAAGACGAATACAGGTTTAATGAATTTGGACAGACATAGCTACGGAATTTATTTGGCTCACGTATTGGTACTTCATTATGTATACCGAATAATCCCTCCATTTAAGATCAACACAAACTCTCCGTTATTGCTTTTTACATTTATCATAAGTGTTTCAATCGTCACTTATATCGTTTCTTATTTTATTATTAGGATATTGGCAATAAACAAAAGAGTACAGCCACTTATTACCTAAATAAAACACTTATCCTGGCTTTTTGTTAATGATTAGATCAACCATCATTTTATGAAAAGTAAATACCTTCTAATTACCGTTATCTTTAGTGCGCTATTTTTTGCACTTGGTTTCTTCATCAATGGCCCTAGTGAGAATTCAGAAGTATTAGCGGACACTACCGCAGTAAAATCTACCACCGAAGAACCTGTGATTACTACAAATCAAACTTCAGAGAAATCTAAAACCAATTATGCCAAGCTTCTCAAAGGGAAATTTATTTTGGCAGGATCTGATTATGCAGGTTACGAATTTATTGATGCAAAAACTATTTCTTGGACTAACGAACTTTTTCCTATGGATCCCGACACGATGTCTATAAAATGGATAGATGAAAGTACTTTCATCACCAAATTCTCCAAAAAAACTAACAAGGACTGCGCACCTGTAATAGGGGTACTCAAGGTTGTAAGTTATAACGATGGGAAATTAGTCTTGAAAGATTATTGGACGGGTTGGAATGACAGGAAAGATGAATTGAGCACTTTTCATCAATCTTACGAATAACAATTCCAATAAAAAAATCCCCCGATAAGATTACCGGAGGATTCTAAAAATTTAAACCTAAGCCCTTTGCTTATTTCTTACTATCTAATGCTTTCTCAATACGATCAGATAAATCTTCTAAGTGATATTTGCTTAAAGAATCTGAAGTTGAATTAGCCTTGATTGTTTTATCTAACTCACGCAATTGTCCTTTAACTACAGAAACTGCATCAGTTTGACTAGCAGATAAACCGCTAGATGCAGCACCACCTCTTCCACCGAAAGCAGCAGCTAAAGTAGTTTGCGCAGCTGGAGGATTGATAATTGCAATTAATCTTTCTACGTAAGCTTTTTGCAAGTTTCTACGATAAACATCGATAGCTGCACCACCTTTTAATTCTGTAAAGATCGATGCATTCAAATCTTTGAATAAATCAGAAATTTTGTAAGCAGTTGCACCATCAGCGGCTTCAGCAGCAATTAAATTACCTAAAACTCTAGTAGACACTACTCGAGTTAAGGCCGCATTTTGCAATTTAGAAACTACTACTAATGGACTTTCGCTAATGTTATCTAAAATTGATTGATCTAGCAACCATTTTGGTGTAGTGAACACTTGCGCATTTAACCAGTTCATCGCTTCTTTTTGAGTTGCTGCTGGCGTACGCTCATAAATTACACCAGCTTGATCTACCGTTTTCGGATTTTCGTAAATACCACCTACGTTTTTACTTACGTGACCAATGTAACGACCTAACTGCGTAGTCAATTGACCGTACATGTTACTTAACTCATCGTAGTTTTCACCTGGTTGTTTAGTCCATGCTTTAAGGTTAGTTAAAATTACTTTTAGGTTCTTGATGCCGTAGTCACTAGCTTTCATCGCATTGTCACTCAAATCTTCACTTTGTGAGTGCGGATCATCCGGATTTGTTTCAGTACCGAACCATAAACGTCTGTTTTTGGCAGCTTCTACAGTCATTTTATCCAAGATCTTCATATCAGAAGCTACATTTTTGCTATCAGGGAAATATCTGTAACCCCACTCAATCGCCCATTTATCGTAATCGCCGATACGTGGATATAAACCAACTTTAGAGATGTTGTCTTCTGGTTGCGCTACGTAATTGAAACGAGCATAGTCCATGATGGATGGTGTATGGCCATTTTCTTCAACCCATTTTTTATTACGCAAGTTTTCTGTTGGTACAGTTGAACTTGAACCATGGTTGTGACGTAAACCTAAAGTGTGGCCAACTTCGTGAGAAGAAACGAAACGGATTAAATCGCCCATTAATTCATCGCTAAAGTTAACCGTACGAGCTCTTTTATCAACTGCAGCAGTTTGGATAAAATACCAATCGCGTACCAATTTCATTACGTTGTGGTACCAGTTGATATGACTTTCCATGATCTCACCAGTACGTGGATCTGAAATACTTGGTCCACTAGCATTAGGAATTTCTGATGGTTTGTAAACAATAGCAGAGTTACGAGCATCATCTAAGCTCCAAGTAGAATCTTGTGCTTTTGTTGGCGCCATTTTACCAATTACTGCATTTTTGAAACCTGCTTTTTCAAAAGCTTTTTGCCAATCGTTAACACCTGCAATTAAATATGGCACCCATTTTTTAGGCGTAGCTGGATCAATATAGAAAATGATTGGTTTAGCAGGCTCTACCAATTCGCCACGCTTATATTTAGCCATATCTTGTGGTTTTGGCTCTAATCTCCAACGTTTCACTAACTCTAAATCTTTAACACCCTGTGGATTAGCATCAAAATCTGTATAACCAATTGCGAAGTAACCTACACGTGGATCGAAATAACGAGGTTTCATCGGGATTTTAGGTAAAGCTACCAATGAAGTGTTTAACTCAATCGTGATAGAACCACCAGATGCGCCACCACCCATCATCATAGCACCAGCACCACCAGTTGTAGGAGCAGCGCTCATACTGTAAGTTTTGGTAACGTTAATTTCTGTGTTAGTCGGGAACGTCTTGATAGAATTGATAAAACTTCTGTCTGCTAACTGAGCACCTAAACGAAATCTAGTTTTCGCCGCTGGAGAAGAGAAATAGAATACATCGTTATCACTATTGATGAAATCTGTAGCATCAACAACAACACCTTTGTTATCTTTAGCATAAGCAGCCACGTTAAATGATGCAGCTATATTTTGTACCGTAGAATTTTGTACGTTTTTGTACATTGAAGAGGTAGAGTCTGGGCTATACGCTCTAAAGCTAATTTTACGGATAAATAATTTGTTGTTAGGTCCCTTTTCGAAGCGGATAACCGAAGAACCAATTTGGTCACCTGCATAAACTTGATTATCTCTAAGCGTGGCCGATGATTTTGAGATCCTGCTTACTACAAGGATATCTCTATTCAATACAGAATCTGCAATCTCGAAGAAGTATTTGTCTTCAATTTTGTGTGAGATCACTAAACCCAGTCTAGTTTGAGCTTTGTTGGTAATTACCTGATCATAAGGTTTAGGTTTCGCAGCCGCCGCAGCACCTCCCATAGCACCAGGTGCTCTACGAGTACTGTCAGAAGGAACCGCACCACCTTGTGTTGGTCGTTGAGCATGTGCAAATGTTACCGCTCCAGCAACCATTAATAGTGTAAATAGATTTTTCTTCATCAATTTGTAGTATAAGTTAATTGTGAAGTAAAAATAAGTTTAGTACTACGAATTTTTCAGAATTAGATATAACTTCTTAGTTACAAGCTGAAGAATTATTGTTTGCCACAGAAGGAATACTAAAAACTGATACAATTATCTTAGCAAATGCATCTTATTAAACAAAACATATATATATCTGTAGCTAAAAACTTAATGCAAGATCTTAAACACCAGCTCTTTCAGTAAATCTCCATCCGAGACATTTCCAGAACTATCTAGGCCTTTGCTTTTCAGATCATATTCTCTCAGCAAGCTAATGATATCAAAAGTCTTTCCAGCACTGAAAGTTCTCGCTGCAGCTTCATAATCCTTAATAAAGTACGGACTAACGCCCAATTCTTTGGCAGCATCATTTTTATTAGGCAAATAATGATATTTCAATATTTTAGAGAAGTAAGAATTTAGGTTTGCCATTACCATAATCATCGGATTTGCCTTTGGATTTCCTGCAAAATAATTGATGATCTGATTGCTCTTCAATACATTTCGGGTAGCTAGTGCCTTTTGTAATTCGAACACATTATACTCCTTACTGATACCAATATTTCGTTGGATATGATCAGTTTGTATCGTGGTCGACTTATCAATATTCAAGCAAAGCTTCTCCACTTCGTTTGCTATCTTAGAAAGATCAGTTCCTAAATATTCTGCCATTAATGCCGCAGCTTGCGGGTCTATTTTATAGCCTTTGCTTTTGATATGATCTTCGATCCAAGGCATCAATTTATAATCTCTTACCGGATCACTCTGGAAAACGAGCCCATTACTATTAATAGCTTTGTAGATTTTCTTGCGCTTATCGAAATTAGCATACTTATAAGCTAATACCAAAATGGTACTTGGCAGGGGTTTTTCGAAATAGGCTAAAGTAAATTCAGCTTCTTTACTTGTTCCTTCATTACCCCATTTTAAATCTTGTGCTTCTTTAACAATAATCAATTGATATTCGGACATCATCGGATAACGCTTCGCAGCATTCATGATCGCAGCCATATCGGTATCTTTTCCATACAAAACCGTTTGGTTGAAACCTTTTTCACCATCAGAAAGCACATGTTTTTCCATGTAATCTACCACCTGATCAATGTAATAAGGTTCTTCTCCCTGCAATAAGTAAACTGGCTTAAATTTTCTAGCTTTTAAATCCTTGATGATGTCTTCGGCGGTCATGCTCAAAGTTACAAATTTACCCCTAACCGCTAAAGGGGAATTATTGACAAATAGACTAACATCCATATCCCAACCTTAATCATAAAATACTTTTATCTTTCTGTCTGATGTTTTAAAATCAGGAAAGCAATTTCTGTATTTCATAGTCACCAGCAGTCCTGCACTATGTTACAAGTCCTCTCCCGATGAAAAAATCGGGATTGCGGGCTTTCCACTTCGTTCAGGTTTATTGTACAAAATCCTGTCGCACTATCACTTACAACCAAATTGTTTTACGGAAGTATATACGTACCTACTGCCTTTCAGCAAAAGCTGTTAATTTGCTGGCATTAAAACTTTAGGCCATTTCTTTTTCAACAATCTAGCAATGAAACAATAAAACAATCTTATTTTTGAAGTCAGATGTTTAACCCTACTCCTCTTAATCTTCCTTTTTACCCTTTTAAAATTACCCAAAAGGATGGGCTTTACTATATTTTCGATGAAGCAAGAAAAAAGCACTTAGTGCTTACACCTGAAGAATGGGTAAGGCAACATTTCATCAAGTATCTAATTAAGGAAAAACAATTTCCGGTAAGTTTGATGCAGATTGAAGGCGGATTAAGCTTAAACCAAACCAAAAAGCGTAGCGATATCTTAGTGCTAACCAAAGCAGGCGAAAAATTAATGGTGGTAGAATGCAAAGCGCCATCGGTAATTATTACCCAAGCCACTTTTGATCAGGCTGCTAGATACAACTCGGTGTATAAAGCCAAGTGGATTGTCATCACTAATGGACTAAATCATTACTATGCACAGATAGACCATGCTAATAAAGGTTTTGCATTTATCAACGAATTACCAATTTACAGTAATCTGTAATCACTACTTTTTAGATTTGAGTTTCTAAAGCGGCTTTAGACTTGGCCACTTGAGTGAGGATCACATTTAATTCGGCTTTAATTTCTGCAAGTGCCGATGGAATGGCGTCCACATTTACACCCTCTTTAGCATTTCTTTCAATTACTTGAACAAAATCCCTAACATCTTCCCTACCTACATAGTAAAAGGTAGGTTTCACTTTGTGCGCAAATTCCGAAACGGCTTTCCAATCTTGGGCATCAACTGCTTTTTGTAAATCTTCGATGTAAACAGGAATTTGTTCTACCAAAGTATCCAACATCTCAATCATAAATTCTGCGCTATCGCCAGACATCTCTCTCAAATATGATAAATCTAAATCTTCTTTACCTTTAGCGGGGTTGATCATCGTTATATTTCGTTAATTTTTTCGACTGTTAATTCGTCGGTCAAGTTACTCAAAATGCTCGAAACTTTTTCCTTTAAAGTTGGATGAACAAAATCCGCAGCTATTTCATTTAACGGTTCCAATACAAATCTACGTTTATGCATTTCTGGATGCGGTAAAGTTAATTCTTCGTTATTTACAATTCTATCAGCATAGAAAATAATGTCGATATCTATTAATCGCTCTCCCCAACGCTCCAATCTTACCCTGCCCATCTTTTGCTCAATGCCCAACAATATGTTTAACAGCACCAAAGGTTCTACCTCAGTTTTAACGCCAAGCGCTAAATTCAAAAAGCCCGGTTGATCGGTTTTGCCCCAAGCTGCAGTTTCATAAACACTTGATTTTTTGAAAACTTCACCTACTTCCTTTTCTATAAACGCAATTGCTGTATTTAAGTTTTGTGCTCTATCTCCAAGATTAGTACCCAGTAACAAATATGCTTTTGTTTGCTCTAATTTCATATCAACTTTGTTTAGCTAAAAGCATTATATTTTATGCTTGTGTAGCTTAATTGCGGTATATCACAATGCAATTTTTATATTTACAAATTAAACGTTATTAAAACTTATGAAAGAATTTTTCAAATATGTTTTCGCTACCGTAACCGGTATTGTCATCTCAGCAGTTATTTTAGGTATATTGTTTTTCATTGTTTTTGTTGGCATGATTTCTTCAATCGGCAGTGAAAAAGAAACCGTTGTAAAAAAGAACTCTGTTTTATATCTCAATCTAGATCAAGCTATTATTGAACGCACACCGGAAGGTTCATTTGGAAGTTTATTTGGAGGCTCTAACGATAAAAGCATAGGTTTTAATGATGTAATCAGAGCTTTAAAAAAGGCACAATCCGATGAAAAAATTCAAGCAGTTTATATCAACGTAAGCGCTCCAAATGCAGGCATGGCAACCATGCTCGAAGTTAGAAACGCGATCATTGATTTCAAGAAAAGCAAAAAACCGGTAATAGCGTACAGCGAAGTTTACTCACAAGGAGCTTACTATTTAGCCTCTGCAGCTAACAAAGTTTATTTAAATCCAGAAGGAGAATTAGAATTTAAAGGTTTTAGTTCTAACCTGATGTTCTTTAAAGGTGCATTGGAAAAATTGGGTATCGAAGCTCAAATTATCCGTGTAGGGAATTACAAAAGCGCTGTTGAACCTTTGATCAACACCAAAATGAGTGATTACAACCGTCAACAAGTGACCGCTTATGTGAACGGTTTATATGATACTTTCTTAACCGGAATTTCGCAAACCCGTAAAATAGATAAAGACAGTTTAGCTCAAATTGCTGATCAGTATAAAATCCAATTACCAAAAGATGCTTTGGCTTACAAAATGGTTGATGGTTTGAAGTATAAAGATGAAATTTTAGACGAATTAAGAAACATCACCGGAATAGACAAAAAAAAAGAGATCAACTCTGTTAGTATCAATGATTATGTAAAAAGCTTAACAACCGAAGGTGAATCTAGCTCTAAAAACAAGGTTGCTGTAATTTATGCCAATGGTGATATTGTTGGTGGCGAAGGTTCTGATGAGCAAATTGGCTCTGAGCGTATCTCCCGTGCGATCAGAAAAGCCCGTTTAGATGACGACATAAAAGCAATTGTACTTCGTGTTAACTCCGGCGGTGGTAGTGCCCTAGCTTCTGATGTAATCTGGAGAGAAATGGTGCTGAGCAAAAAGGTGAAGCCGGTTATCGCTTCTTTTGGAGATGTAGCCGCATCTGGCGGATATTACATCGGCTGTGCTGCTGATAGCATTTTTGTACAACCCAATACCATTACCGGTTCTATCGGTGTTTTCGGTGTAATCTTCAACTTCCAAGAGTTATTTAACAACAAATTAGGTTTAACCTTTGACGGCGTTAAAACTGGCCAATATGCTGATATCATGAGCAGCAACCGTCCTTTAACCCCTGCTGAAAGAGCTATTATTCAAAAAGGTGTTAACAATATTTACGATACTTTCATTACCAAAGTAGCTGACGGAAGAAAGAAAACCAAAACTCAAATAGATAGCATTGGTGGCGGCCGCGTTTGGATTGGTACCGACGCGGTGAAAAATGGTTTGGCCGATAGATTAGGAAGCTTTAGCGATGCTGTAACTTCTGCTGCTAAAAAAGCTAAACTAAAAGATTACAAAGTAGTTGAGTATCCAGAGAAAATAGACCCTTTGAAAGAATTTCTAGGTTCTGCTAAAGATAATGTAAGCGCTTACTATGCCAAAAAAGAATTTGGAGAAAACTATGTGTTGTACAAGCAAATGCAAAAAGCGATGAGCAATACTGGCATGCAAGCTAGAATGGAATACGATATTAGAATAAAATAAGACTTGAGTTTAAGCGTTTGGCGTTATGCAAAATCCATTACGCCAAACGCAATACGCTATACTAGTAAAATGGAAAACAAACCTATAGCACGTACACTAAGATTGCTATCTCAATTGATGGAGCTTCATAACGAAAATCCGTTTAAGATTAAATCTGTAGCTAACGCAGCATTTAAAATAGATAAATTACCTTTCGCCATTTCGAGTAAACCTATTAGCGAAATTGACAAAATAGACGGCATTGGTAAAAGTATTGCTGCTAAAATAGTTGAATTGCTAGAAACCGGAACTATAGGAGAACTGGAAACTTTGTTGAGCCAAACTCCTCCCGGCGTCGTAGAAATGTTGACCATTAAAGGCATTGGTCCAAAAAAGATTGCGGTAATTTGGAACGAACTACATATCGAAAGCATTGGCGAGCTTTACTATGCATGTAACGAAAACCGTTTGATCGAGGCTAAAGGTTTTGGATTAAAAACCCAGGAAGAAATCAAAAAAGTACTGGAATTTAAAATGGCAGCCGATGGCAAATTTTTATATGCCAGAGCAGAACCAATTGTTAACGATATCCACGAAAAGCTCTCCGTTTGGCTTGCAAAAATAGATCACGAATCATTATTTGGTATTGCCGGTGAATACAGACGATTATGCGAAATTATTGAAGAAGTAGTTTTTGTAATAGGAACTGAAACTCCTGAGATCGTAGTAACCGACTTAATTAATTTAGAACTTGGTTTTGTAGAGACAGACACCAACATTTTTGCTGCTCAACTAGAAAGCGGCTTAAATGTAAAACTGTTTATCGTACCAAAAATCAACTTCTACCTTGATTATTTTAGATTAACTGGCAGCGAAAAACATGTTAACGAAGTACTCGCTCTAGCCGGTGATTATCCGTTTAAAAACGAGGAAGAAATTTACCAAAAAGCAGGCTTAGATTTCGTTGTTCCCGAGTTACGCGAAGGTTTAAATGAGATACAACTTGCCAAACAGCATCAGTTGCCAACGCTAGTTACCGACAGCGATTTAAAGGGAAGTTTGCATAACCACTCCGATTGGAGCGATGGCGTACACACCTTAGAGGAAATGGCCTTATACTGCCGTGATGTGTTGAAACTAGAATATTTAGGTATGTGCGATCACTCTAAATCTGCATTTTACGCCAATGGTTTAAACGAGCAGAGAGTGTATGCCCAACATCAGCAAATTGATGAGCTGAACCAAAAATTAGCGCCTTTTAAGATATTTAAAGGTATAGAAAGCGACATTTTATATGATGGTTCTTTAGATTACAGTGAGGATATTTTAAAAACTTTTGATTTTGTAGTTGCTTCTGTTCACAGTCAACTAAAAATGACGGAAGAAAAAGCTACTGAACGCTTATTGAAGGCGATCGAAAATCCTTTTACTACTATTTTAGGTCACCCAACGGGGAGATTGCTTTTAAGTAGAAAAGGTTATGATATAGATTATAAAAAAGTGATTGATGCCTGTGCAGCTAATAAAGTAGTCATCGAGATCAATGCCAATCCACTACGTTTAGATTTAGATTGGCGTTGGCATCGCTATGCGTTAGAAAAAGGAGTTTTGTTATCTATCAATCCAGATGCGCACCGCAAAGAAGGTTTCTTGGATATGCGCTATGGTGTAATGGTTGCTCGCAAAGGTGGTTTAACTGCTGAAAAATGTTTAAATGCATTTTCTTTAACTGAAATAACTGATTTCTTTGCTTCAAAAAAAGGATAACTATTAAACGTAACTCAGCTTATAAATGAAACAGCTTTTTGTGATTAGACATGCTAAATCTGACTGGGGAGATTTTAGCCTCAAAGATTTTGACAGGCCATTAAATGCACGAGGACTTAGAAATGCTCCAGACATGGCAGAGCGCTTTGTAGCGAAAGGTTTTAAGCCAGATATTATTGTGAGTAGTCCCGCTTTAAGAGCTTTAACTACCGCGAAATATTTTGCCGCTGGCTGGAAAATGGAAGCTGAACAACTACATACAAACTCATCCATATACGAAGCTGACGTTAAAACATTATTACGAGTAATCAACGGGTTTAGTGATAAATTCAACAGCATCGCATTATTTGGACACAACCCAGGCTTAACTAACCTATTGAATTATTTAACCGATGCGCAAATTGCAAACATGCCAACTTGCAGCGCAGCAGTAATCGAATTTCCTTTTGATGAATGGAAATTGATTAGTAGCAACACAGGAAATTTAGTGTTATTTGATTATCCGAAAAACGGATTGGATTGACAGGGTTGTCATTCTGAACGCAGTGAAGAATTTATTCAATACTTCGAAAGGCTCAGCATGACAGGCTCGTCAAATTTTGGATGGTTAAAACTGAAGGTGTTTAACCGTTAGACCTCCGTTAATCAATTGTTTCAACGAGTCTATACCTATTCTTAGATGCGTTTCTACGTAGTTAGCAGTTACTGAGCTATCACTTTCTGTAGTTTTTACACCTTCCGGGATCATTGGCTGATCTGAAACTAACAATAAAGCACCGGTAGGAATTTTATTAGCAAAACCTGTGGTGAAAACAGTCGCAGTTTCCATATCTACCGCCATTGCACGTAAGCTTTTCAAGTATTTTTTGAATTCTTTATCATGCTCCCAAACTCTACGGTTGGTAGTGTAGCAAGTTCCGGTCCAGTAATCTCTAGAGTGATCTCTAATGGTAGTAGAAATAGCCTTTTGCAACGCGAAAGCTGGTAACGCTGGTACTTCTGCAGGTAAATAATCGTTAGAAGTTCCCTCACCTCTAATGGCAGCAATTGGAAGGATCAAGTCGCCAATTTGGTTTTTCTTCTTTAAACCGCCGCATTTACCCAAAAACAGCACCGCTTTAGGTTGGATAGCTGTTAACAAATCCATCATGGTAGCAGCAAGTGGACTACCCATACCAAAATTGATAATGGTGATACCATTGGCTGTTACACTTTGCATTGGCTTATCTAAACCATAAATAGGTGCGTTGTCGTTCCACTCAGAAAACAACGATACGTACTTACTAAAATTCGTTAATAAAATATATTGTCCGAATTCTTCTAAAGGCCTACCTGTGTAACGAGGCAACCAGTTCTTTACAATATCCTCTTTGGTTTTTAAACCTTTTCTTACCGGCGTTTCAACCTCCTTAGCTTTTTTAGCTTTTTTCACAACTTTTGCTACTTCTTCATCTTTTTTTACATCTTTTTCTTCATTCATACATTTTCTCCTTTCTTTAAATTTATTAATTTTTGTTCATAGTTTATAGTTAATGGTCAATGGCTATGAACTATTCGCTATCAACTATAAAACCAACGGGTTAAAAAAAATCCCGAACAAGTCGGGATTTTATATTTTAAGCAGCCTTAAGTTTTTTGAAATCAGATTTCTCAAACTTCTCTTTGGCATACGCTAATGTAATCTCCAACTCTTTTACATCCGCTTCAGATGGTGTATCGTACATGGCATCCAACATAATCGATTCGCAAATCGATCTTAGTCCCCTTGCACCTAACTTATATTCCATTGCTTTATCTACAATGAATTCTAATACTTCATCATCAAACTTCAACGCTACATTTTCATAATTGAAAAGCTTCACGTATTGCTTGGTTAACGAATTTTTAGGTTCTGTTAAGATGTTGCGTAATGCAGCTTTATCTAACGGCTCTAAGTGTGTCAAAACAGGAATACGACCAATTAACTCCGGAATTAATCCAAAAGATTTCAAATCTTGTGGCGTAATGTATTTGTACAAGTTCTTAAAGTCGATATCAACATCATCTTTCTTCACTTTGTAACCTACAGCCTGCGTACGTAAACGGTTAGCAATTTTCCGCTCGATACCATCGAAAGCACCACCACAGATAAACAAAATGTTGTTAGTGTTTACTGCAATCATCTTTTGGTCTGGATGTTTTCTACCTCCTTGTGGCGGTACGTTCACAATCGTTCCTTCCAAAATTTTCAATAATGCCTGTTGTACTCCTTCACCACTTACATCTCTGGTAATCGAAGGGTTATCGCTTTTTCGAGCAACTTTGTCTACCTCATCAATATAAACAATACCACGTTCTGCCGAAGCTACATCGTAATCTGCAGCTTGCAACAATCGGGTTAAGATGCTTTCCACGTCCTCTCCTACGTAACCAGCTTCAGTTAAAACCGTAGCATCTACGATACAAAATGGAACGTGTAAAATCTTCGCAATTGTTTTAGCTAAAAGTGTCTTACCTGTTCCAGTTTCACCAACTAGCATGATGTTAGATTTTTCGATCTCTACTTCATCTTTATCAATTTTTTGGCTTAACCTCTTGTAGTGATTATAAACCGCTACTGAAAGTACTTTCTTTGCATCATATTGGCCAATTACATATTGATCCAAATGCGCTTTTATCTCGGCAGGCTTTAAGAGTTTAAACGACTCATCAAAAGCTTTCCCTTTCTTATTACCCAGCTCTTGTGCCAGTAAAACATTAGCTTGATTAACACACTTATCGCAGATATACGCATCCAACCCCTCAATTAACATTAAGGTTTCACTTTTTGGAGTACCACAAAACGAACAGTGTGAATCTTTACTTTGTCTAGCCATTTTTTTCAGTTTTCAGTTTTCAATTTGCAGTTTACAGTAGTATATTGATCACTGTAAACTGCCAACTGAGTTATTTTGTTCCGCCTAATACCTCATCAATCATTCCAAACTCTTTAGCTTCTGCAGAAGTCATCCAATAATCACGATCAGATGCTTTTTCTACCCACTCGTAAGATTGGCCAGAGTGTGATGAAATAATATCGTATAATTCTTTTTTCAATTTAAGCATCTCTCTCAAATTGATTTCCATATCTGATGCCACACCTTGTGCACCGCCCGATGGCTGGTGGATCATTACTCTTGAGTGTTTTAAAGCTGCACGTTTGCCTTTAGCACCCGCTACTAATAGTACTGCACCCATTGATGCTGCCATACCTGTACAAATTGTAGCCACATCTGGTGTGATGTACTGCATGGTATCGTAGATACCTAAACCTGCATATACTGAACCACCTGGAGAGTTGATGTAGATTTGGATATCTCTATCTGCATCTACCGATTGTAAGAACAACAATTGCGCTTGAATGATATTTGCGTTTTGATCATAAACAGCATCACCTAAAAAAATGATACGATCCATCATCAAACGAGAGAACACGTCCATTTGCGCTACGTTTAACTGACGTTCTTCAATGATATAAGGTGTCATCCCTTTTGGTGAATTGTTAGTAGCACCAATAAATCTATCTACGTTTAATCCGTTAATTCTGTGATGTTTAACGGCATATTTTCTAAATTCGTCTTTATCTATTTTCATGTTGCGATTAGGGTTTAGCGTTTGGCGCTTAGCGATCTATCCAACGCACCAAACTATATCTTTAATAAATATTTTCTTAGGTTGGTTAATTTCCGTGCCAATTTATCTAATTCTTCTAGGTAATCAGCTAATTCAATGTCAGAAATTATTTTTCTCCTCTCCAATACTACTAAAATATTTGCATTTTCAAATACAGATCTATGTGCAATATTCAGATAATGAGCAAATTCTTTGCTAGATACAGAACCTGAACCTTCCGCAATATTATTAGATATGCTAAGAGCAGCCCCATTGAGCTGCTCTGCAAATCTGTATTTTTTATCTTCTGACAAACGGTCAGCTATATCTAACAATTTGTCTGTAATTGCAATGGCTAATTGCCAAACTTCTAAAGCCTGAAACTTAAACTGCCTCATATCAAAAGGTAAATGATGAGCCAATTTACAAACATTCGACGAATTAAAAGGCATCGCTATACGCCTATCGCCAAACGCCAATCTCTTACTTCAATTCAGTGAATTTGTTGTAAGCGATTTCTTTTTCGTTCAAAGTAGCTACCGATTTGATGTAATCGAAAACTTTCAGTGCCTTTACCTCTTCGAAAATACGATTAGCATTTTCTTTCTCTTGCAAGAAATTAGCAGCATATTGCGCCAATTGATCTTCTGGAAGTGGAGTTGGGCTATACATTCTGAATTGAGCATCTAAACGTTGTTTAGCAGCTTCGAAAACATCAGCATACTCAATTTTGATATCGTTGTCTTTAATGATTTTATTTTCGATTAAAGTCCATTTCAAGTTTTTAGCGAAATCATCATAGCCTTGAGCTAACTCTTCGTCAGTTAATTTCTCGTTAGTAGCTTTTAACCATTTACGTAAAAACTCATCTGGCAATTGCATCTTAGTTTGCTCAGTAAACTGTGCGTAGATATCGTTTTGCAATTTGCGATCAGCATCTTGCTTAAACATTGCCTCAATTTCTTCAGTGATTTTAGCAGTGAAACCAGCTTCGTCCTTTACGGCATCAGCACCGAAGATCTTATCAAAAAACTCTTGATTTAGCTCTGCTTCTTCTAAACGGTTAACGTTTTTAACAGTTACCGAGAATTTAGATTTCAACTCAGCAGCATCTTCTTCGCTAATGTTTAACAACTTTGCTATCGCAGCAGCGTCGCCACCGAAAGCTTTGTTCACATCAAGCTCAAAAGTATCGTCTTTTTTAACACCAACTAAGCTTTTTAAGATTTTCTTGTCAGTAACTAAATCTAAACGGATAGAACCAGTAGCTACAATACCGCCTTCAAATTCAGAACCGTCGTTAGCTAATTGTTTCAATTCAGCGTAAAGTACATCACCTTCAGCAGAAACCTCAGGATTTGTCATTTTACCATAGCTTTTACGGATATTTTTGATACGCTCGTTTAACGTCTCTTCGTCGGCTTTAACATTGTAGTGGGTAAATTTATCTTTAGAAGAAACTTCGATATCAACAGCAGGCGCTAAACCTAACTCGTAAGAAAAGTTAAAAGTATCGTTGTAATCCCAGTTGTATGCACCTTCTTCTTCTTGTACAGGTAACGGTTGACCTAAAATCTCAACGTTGTTATCTGTAAGATATTTTGAGATGTTTTCGTTCAACATATTGTTGATTTCTTCTACTAAGATGCTTTTACCATACATTCTTTTAATGTGTGCAGCTGGCACCATTCCTTTACGGAAACCTGGTAGATTAGCTTTTTTAGCCTGCTCCTTAATAGCTTTATCTACGTTTGGAGTGTAATCTTCAGGGGCTAAAGTAATTTTTACTAAAGCATTTAAATCGTCAACTTTTTCCTGTGTAATATTCATTTAGATATGAGTATTGAGATATGAGATTTGAAACAAAAGGCTAGTCCAAACGCACACATCGATTCATGTTTAATTCTTTATCAATGTCTTTTTAAAATAAAACCGTCCCGATGTGTATCGGAACGGCCTTTATCTTTAGTGCGGAAGAAGGGATTTCGTTCCTTCTGCACCAAAGCTATTCCGGGCTGCAAAATTAGACTTTTTTTTCATAAAAGAAAATAGATTTTTTATTGTTTTGTGTCTGGAATGTGTCCGTTAAATTATTTGCTATCTCTGTTGTAAAGATCACGGGTCAATTGCTTTATAATCTTGTCCTGTTGGTCAATTCTACTGGTCAATGCCTCTACCTTATCAATTAGCAATGCGATATTGGTGATAAGGCCTTTCGGCAATTCTTCAGCCTTCACCTTCGTACCCTTGCCGGTGTACCACCAATGGAGATTGAGATCATACTTTTCATAAAGATGGTCCACAACCTTCTGTGGAGTTTTAGACTTCCCTGAAACATAATGCGAAAAAGTGGGTGCAGGTATGTTCATTTCCTGAGCTATGGTAAGCTGCATAACCTTAGTGTGTCTAAGGAAAATTGCCAACCGAGTAGTAGCGTTTATGTTTTCTGGTGTTTTAGGCATATTTATTTTAGAGATTCGTAAGTTTGATTTGGTTTGCCTAAATCATCAAAGTAAACCAATTGATCTAAAGCATTGATTTTATAGTGTTCTTTTCCAATAGGATTTGGATGATAAATCAATGTTTCGCCATCCAATTGCTTAACACTAACAGTGTCCGTAATCACGTAATTAGGATATATCAACTTAAAAAGATGAAAACTAGCGCTATCTACTAAAGCGTAATTAATACTGTCGTTTGCTTTCCATACACCTATTGAATTTTTTAAAAACGGTCCTGTCTGTTTCTTCAATTGCTCAATTGCGTCAACGGTAATATTTACAGCAACAGATTTGCTATCACTTCCGGCTGAACAACCAATTGACGTAGCAGCTACGATTGCGACAAAAATTCTATTCATATTATAGTATAGTAAAACCCATCCTTAATGCTTCCTTTTTAAATGCCATCAAGAGATTACCCATTTGACTTATCTCCGTATCCGAAGCTCGAACTTTTACTGAAAGTGTCATCTCTACAGTATTAACATTATTGACATTTGTCAAAGAATATTGACTTTGTGTTTCTTCAACACTCGCATGTTCCTCAATATTAGACTGCGAGTATCTAGTAAAGTCTAAATCAGTGTGTTTCTTTAGTCTTTCAAGAAAATCTAAATCAAAATACTTTCTCCTATCAAGCTGATTTATAACCTGCTTACTAACATTCATCTTTTTAGCAACAGCAGTTTGGTTTAATCCCTTTTCCTTGAGAGCGTCTTTAATGATTTCGCCTAGCGTCTTATTTTCATTGTTTGACATTTGACAAAATTATCTTACTAATAGTCAATATCTTACATACTTTTGTATTCATTATTTTAACTTTTGTCTGTATTAGTATTGCAAACGTCAATTATATTATTGACTTTTGTTAAGTGAATTACAAAAATCTCACAAAATTTTAACACAAACAACTACACTTTTCTGCGAAAATGATTGCGAAGAAAATAGGATACACAAAGAAGGAATTATCAGAAATAAGAAAAAGTCTCGGAAAGGAAGGACTTGAAGATATATGCCTTATTGTGAAAATGAATACACAGGCGGTAAGAATGGTACTTTTCGAACCAAAAAGATACAATGAAAAAGTATTTGATGCTGTAGCCACGGTACTAGAAGAACGCAAACAAAAACACTTAGCCCAAAAGCAAAGAATTAAACAGGCCATATAATGAAAGGACAATTACACCTTATTGACCATAGTCAAAAATTACCTGGTGGTACAATTGACAAATCAGTAGAATTTTTTGTACACGATGGTGAAATGTTTTGTCGTACAGAAGGTGAAACACACAAATTTGATGATTTTCCGCAATGGGTGATTGATATCGTACAAAAAGATATGGATAAACACCCAGAGAAGATAGGCTATCTAGTAGAATGGGGCTTATTAACTCAAGACGGTCAAATGCGCCAATATCTTTTCTGCCTTTACGGTGGGCATGATGACAATCCAGATATCGACGAAAACGGAATAGTACAGCAATCTGAATATGTCGATTGCGGTCTTCGCTGCGGCAAATGTGATTATGAGGGCAAAATCTGTAACAGCCTACAACTTCAACATGGCAGGTTGAGTTCACAAGAAATCAAAACACTGATCCTTATCGGCAACAATGCACTTGATAAAGAAATAGCAGACGAGCTATTCGTAAGCGAGGGTACTATACGCTACTATAAAAACGAAATCATGCGTAAAGCCGGCATGGCTAACGAACGGAAAACGGCCCTAGTAGGATTGGCATTTAAACTTGGCCTTGTAAAATAATGATGCGTGTTGCCTACATATCCGGCGCTGTGACAGACACGGTGCCTAAAGCAAAGAAACCATCAAAAAATGAAGCTTTCTTGCAAGAGGTACATGAAGCTATCGCTTTTAGAAAACACACAGATGAAAAACGAGCGGATGAGCTTTTCGCATCGGAAACCGAACAGTTAGAGAAATTAAAATTAACCCTTAATAAACTTAAACAAACTAGAGATGAAATGTTATAGCAACCCAAAGCACAGCGAATACATCAAGGATGAAAGGTTTGTGCAAAACATAATGAACGATACAAAATCTCAAGAGCGAAAGGATTTCGTCAATGCAGTACTAGGGATTTCTATAGGTGCTGCGGTTATCGTGGTATGCTGGGTTGCTGTAGTTTTTTTGGAGGGTTGTCAATGTTAAGAAAAATTGTTTCGCACGAAGAAGCAAACAATCTTATTGAATTGCTTCGTAAATCACACAGCACGAAATCTACAGCTGTTAAAACAGATGTTTTGCTAAAAAACCACAACCTCGGTTACTCACCACGTCACTTGAGAGCAATTGTCGAATTCATTAGACAGAATGATCTTGCCGCCCCCTCCTATTTGGTCAGCAATACTAAAGTTGGTTATTGGCTTACAAGTGACACCGCTGAAATGAAATCATTTTTAGATCAGGAGCTAGACAGGGTAAGCAACCAGGTAACGAATATCAATGCTTTACGGATGAGGCTGATTACGCCAAAGCAAAAGAAGCAGGTTGAACAACTACACATCTTCTAGCTATGGAAAACACTGTAAAATACATCGAAATCAGTAAGGGTTTAAGTATTGGAGTTCCAGTAAACCTTTCTCAAGAAGAAATCGACAAACGGGTTGAAAAATACAAGAACAACCTTGAAAATGCGAAGTGCCAACACTACAACCCTCACAAAAAACGCCACGTAAAAAGCAAATTTTAAAACCAAACCAAATGCAAAACTTTATACAACCTATACACAAACACGAAGATGGCTTAATTAACACCTTTACTGGTAGGCTTTTCGATTATAACAACATTGCTGCTGACATGATCTGCATTGAGGATATCGCAAATGCGTTAGCCAACATCTGCAGGTTCGGCGGTCATACCAGAGGACACTACTCGGTGGCTCAACATACTTTGCTCGTTTGGCACTTGGTGCCCGATCTACTAAAGCCAGCAGCCCTACTACACGATGCAGTTGAAACTTACGTAGGTGATGTTGTAAAACCTTTCAAAAACCTTCTTGGAGACGTATTCGCCAAATTCGAAAAGGAAATTGAGTTGGCAATATTCACTAAGTACGGTGTGCCGTTCGAACACCTAAAGCTAATCAAACCTTACGACATGCAAGCGCTGGAGATTGAGCACAACTATTTCGTGTTCGGCAAACTTGATTTCATGCAAAAATTCTATGAGATCAACGAGCTTTTAGATTACGAAACACCTCGCAACCAGCTACTAACACTGCTAAGGGAGCATTTCCTACAGAGAGAATTATTCTATAAACCTTAATTCATTTTAATTATCAATAAAAATTAAACCAAATGCCATCACCAAAAACAACAATGAGGGGTATCGTTCATGAGATTAGCGATATCGAATTTACAGGTCAGAACAATGACTATCCACGTCAGCGAGTGACACTCTATTGTCCTTCACAAAGAGATCAGCACACCCAAAAACCACTAGCAAGGGATGAATTTTTCATGTTAGATATTTTGGGTAATAAAGTCGACGAATTAAACATCCATGAGCAGTATTTAGATAAAGTGGTAGAAGTAGAAGTAAGGTTTTACGGCGCCTGCTACAAAAAACATGACGAGACACGTGGTTACGCAGTCAATTGTCGACTAGTCAACATGAATATCATTACACCAGCTGCGGCTGAATTCACCCGTGATGCTGTGGAATTAGAAATGGGCTATTAAACAAAAAATCATGATCAGTTTTTTCGAAACCGAAATAGTAGATGTTTTTATACATCGCATCGGAAACAAAATATTTGATGAAGGCAAATTTATTGCCGAAACGCCAGCTTCATTTGATGAAGAAAACCAAAGTACTTTAAAGCACATGTTCCTTTCTGGATTTGCCAAAACCAACTTTGCGTACAAGTTCATAAACCCGAACAGTGTTGTTAATACAGCCGTTTTTGGGATTGGCATTCCAGACCATGAAAGATCTGCTACTATCGCTAACCATCTTTACGAAACATCGGACCATCCAAAAATCAAAGGCGGTGAACTATTTACCGTAGAGTTTCACAATGTTCAGTACAAAGGCGATTTACATAGTGCCATTGGTCTTTTTAAATCAGAAAACAAAGAAACTTTCTTTAAGTCTCAACCGAGTGACGGATCCTTCAGAATCAACTTCGAAAATCAAGGTGTTTCTATCGACAGGCTCGACAAAGGTGCTTTGATACTGGACAACGGAACCGTATTATGCTACGATAATGATAAAACCGGATACTGGAAAGATCAGTTCCTAGAATTAGAAGTTTTAAAGGATGATTTCAGCAATACTTCCGACACCTTAGGTGTAATCAAAGAATTTATTACTAATAAACTTGATGAAGAATTTGATGTGGCCTCTACCGACAAAGCGGACCTGCTCAATAAAAGTATTAAGTACTTCAAAGAAAAGGAAAGCTTTGATGTAGACGAGTTCTGCCATGAGGTTATAGGCAACGAAGAGGCGGCAGCTAAATTTAAATCCTACAGAAGTATCTACGGTGAAGAATTTGACGAACTACCGGATAGCTTTAACATCTCTACTCCAGCCGTGAAGAAACAAAGTTCTGCTTTTAAGAAAGTAATTAAGCTGGATAAGAACTTTCACATCTACGTTCATGGCAACAAAGAGCTTATACAGAACGGATATGATGAGGAAGTAGGAATGAATTTCTACAAGGTTTTTTACAAAGAAGAAGCTTAATCGGTAAATGGCAAAACTTACTATTCCAATAGTCAAGTGCATAGGCTGTCAATACTATGAAGGTAGCGATGTAAAATCAATCATGTACTGCCACAAAGCAAAGATGCCTATGCGCTATTTGGAAAGCAGACCATGCGCATTTAAATCACAACAAACTAAAAAATAACAATGTTAAATTACACCGAATTTTTAGAGAATAAGATTGTTGTCGCTGAAAAATACGGAGTGGATATTTATCCTAACCAACTTTCGGAGATACTGCTAGGTCATCAAGGGGTGATAGTTCCATGGTGTATATCTGGTGGCAGGCGTGCGATTTTTGCCAGCTTCGGTCTAGGTAAGACCTTGATGCAGTTAGAAATAGCCAAACAGGTAATTAGAATAACTGGAAAGCCTTTTTTAATCTGTATGCCTTTGGCAGTTGTTGGGGAATTTAGGCGTGATAACGAAATGCTGCAGACTGGACATGATGTAGTTTACATTACGGACACCGATGAGGTTGGTGAACTTATGCCACAGATATATGTTACGAACTACGAGCGTGTAAGGATGGGCGACATCGATGCTGCGGCTTTCGGTGGAGTAAGTTTCGACGAAGCATCAATCATCCGTAACCTCAAAACAGAAACTACAAACTACGTTTTAAAGCATTTCAAAGATGTAGCATTCAGATTTGTTGCAACCGCTACCCCTACTCCTAACGATTTTATAGAAATACTTAACTATGCCGATTTTCTAGGAGTAATCGACAGAGGTCACGCTTTGACACGCTTTTTTCAAAGGGATAGCACCAAAGCTGGACACCTAACCCTTTACCCTCATAAAAAAGAAGAATTCTGGAAGTGGGTTAGTACGTGGGCTGTTTTCATCAATAAACCGTCTGATCTTGGTTTTGATGATACTGGCTATAACCTACCTAAAATGAACTTCCATGAAGTTGAGGTAGAAATCTATAGCCCGGACGGATATACAGATGATAATGGCCAGCCTAAACTTTTCAAAAAACTTGCAAAGGGTGCTAAAGGCGCTCAGGAAGAAAAGCGAACAAGCATAGCTGAACGTGTAGCAAAAACTGTTGAGATTGTAAAACAGCATCCAGGTAAGCGATTTATACTTTGGCATCACAGGGAAGCTGAACGTGAAGCTTTGGAAAAAGCATTTAAGGGCTATAATACAATCTCTGTATTTGGCTCACAATCAAATGCAGAAAAGGAAAAACATCTTATTGACTTTAGTGAAGGCAAATACGATATCCTAATCACGAAACCACAGATAGCTGGTTCTGGCTGCAACTTCCAGCACGTTTGCCACAATATGATTTTCGTAGGTATCGATTACAGATTTAACGACTTCATACAGGCTATACACAGGATTTTCAGATTTAGGCAGCAGTTCGAATGTAATATTTGGGCCTTGTACACGAACAATGAAACCGATGTTCTTAAAAAATTAAAAACCAAATGGGCACAGCACATAGAGCTTAACGAGGAGATGATAAACCTTGTTAGAAACTACGGCCTAAACGATAGCAAAATAGCTGCGGACATGAAAAGACAATTATTCTCAAAACCTAGAATGGCCGTAGTTGGGGATGCTACGGTACATAACAACGATACGACAATCGTGCACCATGATATGGAAAGTAACAGTACTGGTATGATACTTACATCCATCCCTTTCGGTGACCACTACGAGTACAGCGATAATTATAACGACTTTGGACATAACCACGGTAATGAAGAATTCTTCAAACAGATGGATTATCTGACACCAGAATTGTTGAGAACGTTAAAGCCTGGTAGAATTGCAGCAATACACGTTAAAGACAGGATCCGTTACAGTTACCAAAATGGCACTTCTTTTACGACCATATCAGATTTCAGCGGTCAAACAGTTTCCCATTTCGAAAAACACGGGTTTTACCTCGTAGGCAAAATCACGATAACAACAGACGTTGTTCGGGAAAATAACCAGACCTATCGCCTTACATGGGGCGAACAACGTAAGGATGCTACCAAAATGGGCGTAGGTCTACCGGAATATGTTCTGCTATTCAGAAAAGCGCCATCTACTTTCGATAACGCATACGCATACGATCCGGTGATTAAAAAGATAGATGAATATCTTTTAAGCCTTTGGCAGCTGGATGCACACGCTTATTGGAAATCTAGTGGTGATCGTTTCCTAAGCTTTGATGAGCTCAGTACTATGGATATGAAAACCGTTTTCAATAAATGGAGAACATATGATCCGGCTACCATCTACAACTTCCAGGAGCACCTACGTGTATGCGAAGATTTAGCTAAATGTGATCGCTTGAGTAAGTTGTTTATGACCATACCTCCGATCAGCAATAGCGAAATGGTTTGGACCGATATCAATCGAATGAACACCCTAAATGCCAACCAAGCTAACAGGGGAAAAGAAAAGCACATTTGCCCACTGCAGCTCGATATTATTGAAAGATTAATTTATCGATTTACAAACGATGGCGACACTGTAGATGATCCGTTCGGTGGCCTATTCAGTACAGCTTACAAAGCACTAGATTTAAACCGAAAAGCTGTATCTGCTGAGCTAAAACCAGAATACTACGACGATGGCCTTTTCTACCTAAAATCGAAAGAATACAAAGTAGCAGCACAATCATTATTTGATCTTTTAGAAACCGCTTAATATGATTACAGTAACAGCATCATCGCAAAATTTCGAAACAAGTAGAAATTTCAAAACTGAAAGAGGTATCAAAACATACCTGTATAAACTTAGGAGATTACACCGTACCCACAGGGACTACAGTAAAAATTCAACTTTAAAAATTACAATAGACCACTTAAACTAATAATCATGGCTTACGATCAATATCAGGGTTTGATAGAAAAAAATGACGAATTAAACGATCTTCTCATTGATTCTAACTCAAAGGTTAGAGAATTACGAGAGGAAAAGCAAACGCTTGAAGCTAAACTCGAAGCAAACAATGTGCTCACAGATGATCCAGAGGATTGCCGCCGGTCCTTACACTTCGCAATTACAGAACTGGAAGAAGTTGAACGTGGCGAAGTAAGCTTAACCGATAAGCTTTTCGATCTGCGGATGAGGCACTGCAGATTTTTATAAACCATCCAAAATAAATTAGAAATGAAATTTACAGCTAACAGAAAAGAACTTTTAGAAGCATTAACCTTAACAGGTAAGGCAATCAACAAATCAATAATCCCTGCAATAATGGGATATAGATTTAACATTACAAGTGAAAAGCTAACCATTACCGGTGGAAATATGGAAATGTATATTCATAGCTCAATTGACATCGATAGCGATTTTGAGGCTACGCTTATAGTCCCTAAACAGAAGGTTTTTGATCTAGTTAAAGAACTGAACGATCCACAACTTGAATTTTCCATCACAGTCACAGAGCTGGAAACTGTAAAATCTTTCCGTATGACAATAACATCGCAAAGCGGAAAATACAACATGCCTATTGAAGAAGGAAAAGATTATCCGGAATTCGATATCACCACTACTACCGATTTCAATGTTAAATCAGATGATCTAGTTATGGGAATTGATAAAACTTTATTCGCTTGTGCTACTGAGGGCGAAAAGCTAAACTTGACAGCGATTTATCTACAAATTTCTGCTGGTCGTGCTGTTTATGTGGCGGCCAATGGTGCTGTTTTGAGCGCACAACCAATAGGCAGTGCAGACACAGATGAAGCGCATGATGTTTTGTTACCAAAATCAGCAGCTGCGGTAGTCAAAGACCTTCCAAAAGATGAGCATGTAGATATACAAATCACAAACAATACCATCACCTTTAAACTAAGTGACGACTTAACCTTCCAATCGATATTAATAGACGAAAAATACCCTAATTACAAGTCGTTAATACAATCTAAAAACGATAAGCACTTACACATTGACAGAAAGCAGTTAATGTCTTCTATCAAACGTGTAACAATGTTTTCTAGCGAACAGCAAAATAACGGTATCGCTTTAAGGTTTGCCGATAAATCATTGCAGGTGCTTGTAAACAATGATGTTGAGGGTACAGCAATTGAAACCTTGGAAGCTAGCTATGAAGGTGAAGCAATTACCGTCGGTTTTAACGGAAAGGTTCTATTGACAGCTTTGGATAAGATCGACAGTGAAATCGTTTATGCAGACTTTAGCAACGAAAAGCTTGGAATGCTACTACACGATGGCAGCATAAACCTAAACGATAAGGAAAATTTTATTCTTGTAATGCCGGTATTGTTACATTCCAACTTAGCTAAGGTATCGTAATGAAGATTGCTACTGTTTGTTCCGGAATTGGAAGCCCTGAGCTTGCTGTTGAAAATCTGTCAAAGGAATTAGGATTTGAGTACGAAAACGTCTTTGCCTGCGAAATTGACAAATTCGCAAGGGCAAGCTATAGTGCAATCCACCGCTGCGGTACCATGTATGAAGATATGACCAAAGAACAATGGGACCAGCCAAACCAGTATGCTGATTTGTTTATCGGTGGTATACCGTGCCAAGCGTTCAGTTTGGCAGGTAAAAGATTGGGAGAGAAAGATAAACGAGGTGTTTTGTTCTATGATTTCTATCGCTACGTTAAAAACCAACAACCTAAGGTTTTCATCATCGAAAATGTAAAGGGTTTACTAAGTGATGCTAAAGGTAGAACGTTTAAAAATTGGTGCGCATTATTAGGTCAGACAGTCAACTACGCATACAACCTAATTAAACATCAAGACTGCCTCGATTACCATCTACACTATACCGTACTTAACACAAAAGATTTTGGGCTACCTCAAAACCGTGAACGTGTATTTCTGATAGGCATACGTCCAGATTTAGGTTATGACTTTGAATTTCCAAAAGGATGGCCATTAACCAAAAGGCTAAAGGATGTTTTGGAAAAAGAAGTTGATGAGAAGTATTATCTCAGTCAAAAGATGATTGAAGCTGTTTTTACGCCAGCTTCAGAAAAATGGAAAAGCGGAAAAATGCAAATCGACCTTGAAGTTGCTAGAACCATAAATGCTACAGTCTATAAAATGCACAGAGCTGATACCGATAACTATATTTCAGATAAAATCGAGATTGATGGAGAAATAACACCAAATAGCCAGGCTGGTAAAGTTTATTCACCTAACGGTATTTCACCTGCGGTATCAGCTGGTACGCATGGTTACGCATTAGGATATGTTACAGTACACGAAGCTACAAAAAAAGGCTTTTCTATAGCCGAACCGGGAGATAGTATCAATCTTAGCAATCCAAATAGCAAAACAAGGTGTGGCAGGGTTGGAAAGCAGTTAGCAAATACATTAGATACAGCATGTAATCAAGTTGTTGTAGAGCCTATCTGTGGTGCTATTAGAGGCAGAAATCCGGAAAACCCAAAATCACGTGTAGCTGGCGAACCAACTCAACAAATTCTTGAAGTAAATGACAATCCTTACATAACAAATGTGTTGTCTACAATACAAAAAGATAATGTTGTAGTTGAACCAAGTGTAAGACAGCTAAACCCTTCGGTAGAGAGTGGTAAAAAACAACCTTACAAACAAAACAGAATTTACGACGGCGACGCTATATCACCTGTTTTGGACACTGAGTGCGGGAGACCTAGTTACCTAATAAATAGTCGTATTCGCCGACTTACTCCTTTGGAAACCTGGAGACTGCAGGGATTTGCTGATGAAGCTTTTTATAAAGCAAAAGAAGTGAATAGTGATACACAGTTATACAAGCAATCTGGAAATTCCATAAGCGAGCCAGTTATACAAGCAATCATCAGAAACCTATTGCCAATACTTAACAAATAAACCAAACGAAATGGCCAGACCTACCAAGAACAATGCTGAAT
This sequence comes from Pedobacter helvus, assembly GCF_005925325.1. Classification (GTDB taxonomy): domain Bacteria; phylum Bacteroidota; class Bacteroidia; order Sphingobacteriales; family Sphingobacteriaceae; genus Pedobacter; species Pedobacter helvus. The sequence goes on from NZ_SRMP01000001.1 coordinate 621,555, forward strand.
ACTTTAGCCATGATGCCGGTATGCGTAATGACCCCAAGATACGGGCTTTAAGGAAGCGCTTTCCTGCGAGCTGCGGCACTTGTGGTTACAGCGTTTACAATATGCTTTTAGAAGTGCTCACAGATGCTGAATTCTTCTCTATAGAGATCGATGAGGTACAGCTAGAATTATTGGCTGGAGACTTCGACACGGATGCTGAAATGCTTTCAAAAATCATTGAATTCTGTGTTAAGATTAAGCTATTTTCTCAAAAAAACAGCACAATTAGTTCCTGCGGATTAAATAAGCGTTTACAGGGGGTTATTGATAAGAGAAACCGTTCAAAAGAGAAGTTTGAGAAGCAGAAAATCGAAAAATCAAATGTTTCTGTGACAGAAACGACACAAAGTAAAGTAAAGTATAGTAAAGTAAAAGAAAGTAAAGATAATAATAGTCATTATTATCCTTCTACTGCTGGCGCAGGTGTAGGAGAAGAGGAAGGAATTTCTTTAAAAATTGAAAAAAAAATAAATCAAAATTTTGAAGAAAAAAAAGCTGCGGATTTTGAAGAAAAAACGGAGATAATTCCAATTGACGAACTGGAATTTCCGCAAGAAGAATTCAATATCGCTTGGAACGAGCTACAAAGGCAAAGGTTTTTCGAATTAATACAGATGCAGCACGAAAAGGACGTTGAAAAGATACAAGTCTATTTCAAAACCTTCTATCAGGAGAAGTGGGCTGAAAACAAGCTACAGTCCTATCCAAGCAAACTAGAATTTTTCAAAAATTTCTTTCGCTGGATACCCTACCACAAAAGCATAGTAAAAAACCAACAGAATACAGAGAGCAATGGAACTACAAATCTTAACAACGGACAATTTACCAGAAAAGCTTCAAATGCTAATGAAGCTAGAGCCGGACGTGATCAGCTTGATGCAATCGCCAACACAGTATTGCTCGGCGCTCAAGCTTAACAGCGAATTAGACAGCTGGCTGTCTGTTTCTCCAACACTGGCCCATATAGAGCGAAAAGGTGCAAAGCTTTGTATTGCATTGATGGTAAAACTGATCAACGACCTTGCAAATTCGCTCAATGTTGGCAAAAACATGACTGCTCAACAAGTGATTGATGCTTCACAAATCCTATTTGACGAGTTTGGCCAGATGAAATTAAACGATGTAGTGTTGTGTTTCAACAAAATAAAACGGGGCCACTACGGTGTAATTTACGACAGGTTGGATGTTCACGTGATCATGGAAAAGATGCATCGCTTTCAAGCTGACCAATACGAGCAAATTGAACATTATCGCCAAAAAGAGAATAATGAACTAAAGAGACTGGATAAAGAAACCCCAATGTTAAGCGAAACGAATGCTGCGGACAATCCTACGGCACTAAAGCACATACGAGCGATACAGAACACCGTTTCGAAAGCATCGTCGCTTAAATCGCCTAAAATCAATCGAATTGGCGTAATCCAGGATAGGTTTGCGAAGTACTACGCAATCTTTCATCAACATGCGGAAAGATATTGGTCAAAAGATGGTGGAATACCAGGCGGAAAAGTTTTTATCAAAAGATACGGAGCTATGCTAGATGTAACAGAATTTGTTAAACACAAAGCTTACCAGCTAGGACTGGCAAGGGAAAGGTTTCCGGATATATGGACCTAAGAATTCAAGCAATAATTATAGCAATTGGTTTGTGTGTCTTATTTGCCCGTGAACTATGGACCAAACGAAAAAATAAAACTTCAAAATGATGAAAGTAACACCTGAAGAATTAAAAATTAGACTTAACTGGCCATTACAACTTAAAATTAAGTGGGCTGTTAATCGGATAGCTGAATTTGTTATTGAATTGGATGGAGAGGTTTATAATACATTTTCTGGAGGCAAGGATAGTAGGACAGTGAAGGATATCATAGACAAGATCTGGGATGGTACATTTGCGGATTTTTTGCCAAAACACATTTATGTTAAATTGATGAAATACCCAAAACCTAATGATGTATTCTGCAACACTGGGCTCGAATTTCCAGAAATAGTAAAGTATGTCAAGTGTTTTGATGGAGTTACAATATTGAAACCTATAATGGGATTTACCCGAGTGATCAGAGAAGTTGGGGTAGCAATTGGCAGTAAAAAGATAGCAATGATGGTCAAAAGACTAAGGAATTACATAGCTAACCCCAGCGAAACCAATGCAGCTACTAAAAATTTGTACTTAAACGGAATTAAAAAAGATGGAACGATCTCAAAAGGCTCTATGTTACCAAAGTTGTGGCAAAAACTGATAAACGCACCTTTTCCTGTATCAGATGAGTGCTGCAATATATTTAAAAAAGAACCATTTAAACGCTATCAATCTTCAACGGGGAAAAGGCCAATCATAGGAACTACTGTAGGTGAAAGTTCACAGAGAACAGTTTCTTATTACATTACCGGGTGTAACTCTTTTGAAGAAGGAAAAGAAAAATGTCGGCCGATTAGCATATTCACAGAGCAAGATATATGGAATTATGCATTTTATTACGGTTTAAGACATTGTGAAGTGTACTACGATAGAACGGTAATGGTAGAACAATTGGATGGTACTACGATAGAACGGTTTTTGGTGGCTGAAAAAAGTACGGGTTGTCTATTCTGTCTTTTCGGGCTACATCTTGAGAACAAGGAAGAAAATAACCGTATCCAAAGGTTAGCCCTATCCCACCCAAAACGTTGGGACATTGTAGTAAACAAATGTGGTCTCGGAGCTATTATGAGATTTTGTGGATTAAAATATCTTCCTCTACCTGAGAAACCAATTCAGATGCATCTTTTTAATAACGAAGAATTAAATGTCAAATAAAAAACACTGCAGTTGTGATACCCCTTTCTTGGATTGTCCTCATGCCATGGAGACACCACACGGAGATAGGTGGTATTGCACGCTACTAGTAAAATCAATTAACAAAATGATAGAACAAAAACACTGGGCAGAGGCCCTAAAATCTGGCGATAAAGTTCTAGGAACCATACGTCACGCAACAGATGGCAATCAAAACAGAATTAATGTAGAGTTGAGTGTAATTGAGAATTTCCCTACAGCGAGCAAGATAATCGCTAAAGAAGGAAAGACGGAAACAGTTGTGCCTTACAACGAATTAACTAAAATCAAGTAGGATCAAAATGAAATTAAATGAAAAAATCAGATAGACAAAAGGTATTTGATAAGTACGATGGAAAGTGTGCTTATTGTGGTTGTGAATTGGTCAAAGGTTGGCATGTAGATGAGTTAGAACCTTTGGTTAGGAATTTTACTTACAATCGTGACAAGGGTAAGTATGTGCATGATGGAACTTGCAGGCATCCGGAAAGGCTTCACATCAACAATCAAAACCCAGCATGTGCCAGTTGTAACATCATGAAAAGCTCTGAAAGTTTGGAAGCATTCAGAAATAAGATTTCGGCTTTCGTGAACTCATTGAACCAATACCATACGCAGTACAAATTCGCTAAGCGGTACGGACTGGTTGTAGAGACAGTAAAACCTGTGGTTTTTTACTTTGAAACTTTAATTTAATTAACCCTTAAAAACTAAAATAACAATGAAAACTAAAAAACAGCTCCTTAATTGGGGATGGCTATTGCTTTGCGCAGGCTTACTGGTATTGGCCGCTACTGTACTCAGAATACATTACACGGAAATATTCGGGTATTTAGAGTTAACTGTCTGTATATTCTCTGTTCTGGCTATTCTCTACGGATACACATTTATTCATACATTAAAGTACTCAGAAGAATATGTAAATAAAGATTAGTGTTTACTTGATATTTGATCCTATCGGATGATATTCTTCAAAATTTATATTGTTTTTTTTAAACTCTACGTTAATACGAGCATTTAAATCCTTAAATTTTTTAAGATTATTAATGCGGTTTAAATCACTGACAAAAATATCATATGACTTTTGAGAAATATATGGTTTTAGTATAAGTATTCTTTTCTCCAGATTGTTATAAACACTTAAGGGCACTATCTTTTGCATAACCATATCCGTACATAAAATTGTAATAAATGAAATAGCTGTAATAGCTATAATTTTTCCGGATGCTTTTTTTGTATCTAAAAGGTTTATGTATTTGGCAAACAATGAAGGTGTTTCAGAATTAAAATCTTTTTCAAACTCATTCGAATCTAGGTATTTGAAAATTGCAAAAAAATATATAGCAAAAAATGGGATAAAAACGGTAATTGCGAACAACACAACTAATGGATAAGCATCGAAAATACTTGATCCGTTACACACATTTTCATACAACGTATCGACATAGTTTTTATAGAAAAGAGAAATCAGAGAAGCTACAGAATTACCTAAGAATAAAAACAAATCTCTTACAATCCATTCCCAGCAAGCATTTAATACGAACGCACCAATTGCGCTTCCAATCATAACATTTCTTTTTTGTTTTGATAGCGTTAAACCCATATGATAAATTTAAATACAGTAAAAAGTCAAAATTATGAATTTCCTAACTAACAAAGAAAGAACTGTTTTAGGCTTGATTAATCGTGATCAAGCCATTCCAAATAGCGAAAAAGCTGCGGTGTCAGCACAAGTAAAACAAAACGCAAGGATGCGTTCAGACGGTTTTAGAGCAAAGGTTAAAATCGCATTACATGTGATTGCTAACCATAATAATGAAAAAATTCTATCTAAATACATAAAATGAGTATAAAACCTAAAACTGGGCCTTGTATAGATTGTGGTGATAATGAGCGTAAATATATCACTGCAGGTCGTTGCATAATAGCCCCTAATTTCCACTATCAGAAGCACAGAGCTAGTATTTCAGCTGAACGTAAAAAAAATAGAAACAAAGAAAAGACGCTGCGGACAGTCGCCAAAGGCGGTATCACCTTAGGTAGATGGTTTAATGACCAAATATCAATGATGCCGAGAGAATGCGAAAATTGCGGTGATTACCTAAGCCCGTACAATGTGATTGGACAACGTGCGTACATTGCTCATATAGTTCCTAAGCGTCATATAGAGAGTGTAATGGTCCATCCGCTAAACAGAATGTTCTTATGTGTAGATTGCCATACGAACTATGATAATTGGCTAAACAAGGACATTGTGAAGATGAGTTGCTGGCCTATTGCTGTCAGCAGGTTCGACAAGTTCAAGCATCTGATAGAGCGTGATGAGTATAAGCATTTACGCGAATGCTTCAAGGAACTGATGTAGTTTTTATTTCACTTATCGAAATAACAGAGATAAAAGCAGCACGAGGTTATCGATGATCGTTTGAAACACTAAAAAAACGCCTTACAGACGCATTAAAGGCAGTTTTCAGATAAAAAGGTACTGTGACGTCCTGAAAATCGTCCTGCAATACGTTGCGCACCCCGATCTTTAAGCAGTCTCAGTTTTTTCAAGACTGTTATATAAATTGTTATATAACAAAAGTTGGTTGTTATAAAAAATAGATATATATTGCATTTAATACACTTTGAGGCGGTTTTTGTTATACACTGCCAAAATATAACAACGTAATATAACAATGGCTATCGTATCTCGTAAGGAATTTGCAGAGATGTGCGGGGATGACGTTAAAACACTTAACGTTTATATCAACCGGCGCAAGGTTATTATGCATGATCCTGAGGGGAAAAAGATCGACACCGAAAACCTGGTTAACCTTCTTTACAAAAAGAAGCGCCACGAAATCAACAAAGCGAAAAAAGAAGATGCTGAAATCGCAAAACAGATCATCGCCAATCCTAGAAAAAACGTAACTGAAGAATCCAACAACGGAGACGACGATGACGAAGATAATTCTAGCGAGGCGGATTTCGTGTCTGAAATGATGAAGGGTTTTGCCGGAGAAAATGGTTTTTCTGGTGGACAAAGTCCGATGTTAAAAAAACTGATCAAAGATACGGAGCTGGTAGAGTTGAAAATTCAAAAGGAAAAGATTTTGCTTGATAAGGCTGCAGGTAAATTAATACCTATTGATGTTGCTGCAAACCTATTAAGAAGCCAAGCACGATTTATATTTTCTAATTTCGACAACGCTATTGAGAATATCGCAGGTGTGTACTGTCAAATCATGGCAAACGGAGATATGTCTTTGTATGCTAGGATTGTGGAAGAGGGAAAAAAGCAGTTATCAGCAGCGATTGAACGTGCAGGTTCAGATGTAGATAGCGACTTAGAAAAAATAGTAAATGAATTTAGCCAACATTCTGCTACTAGAGTTTTATGATAAACTACACCGAAATCAATAATGCTAGGATCTCAGCTTTAAGAGAAATCAATGCCGATATTTTCGGGTTTAATTTGGTTAAGCCATTACCAGCAGATTGGATGGAAAAAACAATTTACATTCCCGCCTCTACTTCTGTTAGGCCAGGCTTATATAGTTTTGAATTTACCCCGTACATGAGGGAAATAGTGAATATTCTCCATCCTACAGATATTACACGATTTGTTTCCATTATTAAAGATGGACAAAGCGGATTTACAACAGCTTTAGTCGTAGGTGGTATTTGCTACATCATTTCTGAAACTCCAGATGGTATTTTATTCACCGCATCTGATATACAACTAGCAGCAAAAACGGTTGAAGAAAGGTTGGATCCTGTAATTAGAAGTTCAAGTTTAAATCACTTGATTAGACCGAACGTAATCAAACGATCAAACAACAGATCAGGCGATACAAGTAAGAAAAAAGAATTTGCTGGCGGAACATTAACCAGTGCTGGCACAAATAGTGCAAACACCTTTAGGATGTTTTCCGCTAAATACATTTTCGCCGATGATTACGATACATCACCTACAGAAATAGGAAAAGAAGGTTCGCCCAAAATGGTAATGAAAACCCGTCAAAACAGTTTTGGTGATAAAGCTAAAACATTCATGATCTCCACTCCTACCGTCACACAAACAAGTGCTACCTACAAGCAATATCTTTTGGGTACACAAGAAAAATGGAACTGGCCATGTCCGCATTGTGGCCAGTATTTTCCTGTTGAGTGGTTTGTCAAATTGGAAGATGGCAGTAAAAGTGGAGTAATTTACGATTTAGATGACGAAAAAAAACTTATACCAGATAGCATCAGGTATGTAACACCATGCTGTAAGGGCATAATTTTGGAAAAAGAAAAATATGATTTAAACCTACTAGGCAAATGGATACCAACAGTAGAAAAACCTGTAGAACGAAATCATAGATCCTTTCAGAAAAATTCGATCTACAACCCACCTGGCTTTGATGGTTGGCGTACACTAGTTGAAGAATGGTTAGCCGCAAATCCACACGGAGAAAAAGCTAATACCTTACTATTAAAGGTATTCAACAACCTAAGGCTGGGTTTACCTTATGCCGAAGTAGGAGAAGCACCACGTGTAAACGAATTAATGGAAAATACACGAGAATATGTGCCTGGAGTTATACCTGATCTAACTTGTGAAAAGGACGGCAATGGCTCTATCATTATGCTTACGCTTTCATGTGATATCAACGGTATCATGGAAACTGATAATGAAGATGTTCGTTTGGATTGGGAGATTTTAGCACATAGTAGTTCTGGTCCAACCTATTCTGTAGATCATGGATCTATTGGTACTTTCAAACGTTTAAGGGATAAATCTAAAGCTGAGCGTGAAAATGACCACAATAGGGATAAGTATACTCTAAGCCATGGAATGAACTTCTCAGTTTGGCCTTTATTTGAGGAGCTAATTAGGAAATCTTATCCTATGGAAAGTAACACTAGCGAAACCAGAAACATAGACATTACAGTTGTAGATACTGGATTTGGTGAAAAGTTAGCAATGCAATTTATTAAATCGTTGTATGCAGATGGAATAATGATTTACGGTGTTAAAGGGCGTGTTGAAGACAGCTATACCAAAATAACTGTTGACAAAACTAAAATATCCAGAAGTAAAGAACACCCAAAACATCTATATAATATTGAAGTTAATTTAGTTAAGGAAGATTTAGCTAGCTTCATGAAATTAAAAACTGGTGATGATGGAACGCAGCCGTCCGGTTTTATGAATTACCCTCAGCCTACCGACGGTAAGTATACCATGAAAAGTTATTTCATCCATTATGAAGGTGAACGGAAAACAGAAGTGAAAAAAAATAACGAGACTGTCGGTTTTCGCTGGGAGAAAAAAAACAACCAAAGTTTAAATCACTTTTGGGATGTTCGCATCTATAATCTTGTTGCGCCATTGGTTTATTTGGATATAGTAAAACAATCTGATCCTAGTTTAAAAAATTTGACATGGGAAGAATTTGTTATGATGATTACACAATAAAATATTTTTTATTTCATTTTACGAAATAAAAGAAATTTAAATGTATATTTCCATCCTTCATAAATAGGTTTGTTTGGTTTAACTGGTGCACGCATTCTGTGTGTGCCAGTTTTTTAACTTAAAATCATGTCGTTAGATAATTGTACGATCGTAGAATACTTGGAAAGTAAGCCGACGCTTGCGGCAAGGATTAGAGCTATAGATGTTTTGATTGACAAGGCTATTCTTTCGATGGCAGAAACAGTTGAAGGTGTCGGGGGAAATATCAGCACCTATGAATTAGATGATGGACAAGTTAAGATTAAAACCGGATACCGAAGCATAAGCGAGGTAGAGGCAGGTATAAAATCGCTAGAAAGGATGAAAAACCTTTATAGTAATAAACTTTACGGTCGTAGTGTGCAATTGCGAGATATTAACACATTTGGTAGATAATGGCGTTTTGGAATAGCTGGTTTGGCAAGCCGTCAATTGATGAGCAAGTTGTAGAAAATATTTTACAGCAAGAGGTATCTGCAGTTAAGCAACAAAACACCTCAAATTCTTTTTTCGATGGCGATTTCCATACAGGAAATTATATGGTTAACACCTTCGTTTTTAATGGCGAAAAGTCACATGGCGAGCTTGGAAATCCTATTAATCTTTTACCCGACTATAAAGCTTTGCGACTTAGAGCATACGAAGCTGACTTTACCAATGATACGGTTAAAATCGTAACTGGTAAATTTTTTAAATGGGTAATCGGAACCGGACTAAAACTCAGATCAGAACCAAACAAAGTAGTATTAGATATTGAGGGTATTAAAGAACCTTTAAAGCCTTTCCGCAATAACGTCGAAAGTTATTTTCACACATATGCTTCGAGCACAATGTCTGATTATTCTGGCAAACAAGATTTGCACGACAATGCAAGGGATGTTCTAAAGACTTCATTTTTGGGAGGCGATTGTTTAACGGTACTTCGTGTCGATAATGACTACAACCTCACAGTACAGGTTATAGACGGTCAACATATTTGCACTCCCATTCTCAGCAACGGCTATATCGAGGCTGCCAAACTAAGGGGCAATAAAATAAAGCACGGGGTAGAGATCGATAAGAGAGGTCAGCATGTTGCATTTTACTTCGTTACTCAAACGGATAACGCCTTACCAACTTATGAGCGTATTGAAGCTAAAAGTAAATCAACAGGTTTGACTATGGCTTGGTTAACTTATGGAGATAAGCAGCGCATCGATCATGTTAGAGGGGTATCAAATCTATCTGCTATACTTGAGAAGGTTAAAAAGCTAGATCGTTATACAGAAGCTTCGGTATCAGCTGCAGAGGAAAGAGCAAAAATTCCATTTGCTATTGAGCACAGCCGATTTTCAGATGGCGAGAATCCTTTATTGGGAGCGCTAAAGAAAAATCAAGGGGTTGATGTCATGGAGAGTAGTTATGCTACAGGTGCCAAATTAGCGCCGCAGATTGCTGCTACGGCGAATAAACAGGTTTGGAACATGCCTATTGACAGTAAACTAAAAGCTTTAGAAAGTAATTCTGAAATAAATTACGAAACGTTTTTCAAAGCCATATTCGTTCAAATATGCGCCAGTATGGATTTACCTCCAGAGGTAGCTTTACAACAATATAATTCAAATTACTCGGCGTCTAGGGCTGCTATCAATGGTTTTTCTTTTATTTTAGAACAGTATCGAGATAAATACAGTAAATCATTTTATAAAAAAGTTTATGTAGTGTGGTTACACTTGCATATTCTCAAGAACAAAGTAAGTGCAAGCGGCTATCTGCCTGCTTTTTTAAATAAAAATAGATATGTGGTAGAAAGCTATGCGAATTCACGGTTTATTGGTCAGCGCATACCTCACATAGATCCTAAAAAAGAAGCCGACGCTTTGCGTATTATGCTAGGAGATCCATCAAAAGGTGAACAACCATTAATTACTCATGAAGACGCTACAGAACAGCTGGGTAATGGCGACTTTTTTGAGAACCATGATAAAGTAATTGAAGAAAGAGAATTAGCACCAAAACAAAATGCAACTAAGCCCGAAAATTAAAAACAAATCATTGATTTGGTCGCTACTTTTAAAGGTGCGAGTTGGTACAGTGGTAAATGCTGGAGGTAACTACTATTTTAACACATCAGGAAAAAATTCTGCTGTTACTGATACTAACAATTGGTTCCAAATTTTCAGTAATCCAGGATCTGTCACCATTGAACTAAATAAAACGGCTGCTAATATTACTGGTAATGATCCTGATTATGGAATTAGCATAGCTAATGATAATGCACCTGTCTTCCCTACCATATTAAAATTGTATGTAGACATCTTAGGTAATGGAAGTTACCAACTAGTAGATCCAGTCATTTATGATCCAGCTACAAAGATGATTTCTGGTCTTTCAAGCCCAGCAGATTTTCCAAATCAAAAGATTAAAATATTTTTTCAATAATTTTTTATTTCATTTTATGAAATATAAGAAATATAAATGTATATTAGTTTCATGTGCTTCTAAATGCTAATAGAAGCAGTTTTAAACATCGAGTAAATGAACTATTCTTTAGCTAGAGAAATTTATGGCGGTGCGCCATGGATGGTTGATGCTTCAACTTTTAGTGCATTAAGATCAATGCTTAATGACTTTCGTGCTGGCGTTAACTTTCATGCGAAAGAAGATAAGAATAACGCTATAGCGTTGGTTAAGATTTCGGCAGCAACCAAGATAATCAATAGAACTTGGCAGCTTAGTGATGATTACCAAGGAGATGATTTAGTTTATGTCATTAATCTTAACGGTGTAATTACCAAAGATGGTGGCGAAAGTACATTTGGCATGAAACAACTAGCTGCTCAAATGCAGAACTTTGATGCAGACAAGCGAGTTAAAGGCGGTGTTATCGTTGTTGATAGTGGCGGTGGTTCTACATCTGGAATGGAAGTAATGACACACGCTATTGAAAAGCTCACTAAACCACTAGTGACATTAGTTGAAAGAGGTGGTGTAGCAGCGTCTGCAGCTTATGGAATTAGCTCAGCTACCGATTATGTTTTTTCAGAAAGCAAACACTCTGTAGTAGGGAGTATAGGCACGATGGTTTCTTTTGCTGGTATCCCTAATGGAGAGCGTGATGGCGATAACCAAAAGCACTTTGCGATATATGCCACGAAAAGCACTGCAAAAAACAAGATGTGGGAAGAGGCAATCAATAGCGACAATGTTGAATTGATTAGGAAAGAACTACTCGATCCTGTAAACGAAAAGTTTTTGGCTGATATAAAACGTAGAAGACCTCAAGTGCTAGAAACTCAACTTGACGGCTCTGTTTACGAAGCTGGAAAAGTAGTCGGCACTTTGGTAGATGCTATTGGAACTTTCGATGATGCGGTAAAAAAAGTGATGGACCTGTCAAAAGCGCAACCATCCAATTCAATTAGTAACAAAAATTCAAAAAATAAAATAAATACTAAGGCTATGACAGCACAAGAATTAAAATCGTCACATCCAGAAACTTACAAAGAGATTTTCGGTGCTGGCGTAAAGCAAGGTATTGCAGCTGAAAAAGATCGTGTAGGCTCATGGATGGCCCATGCAAAAACTGATTTACCTGCAGTCCAAAAAGGAATTGAAGATGGTGGAAAGATTACAGCGACAGCTCGTGAAAATTTTCTAGTTAAAGCAGCTTCATTAAAACAACTGGGAGATTTGAAAGCAGAAAGTGCTAAAGATCTTAATCCAGATGAAGCAACTAGCGAAGAAAAAGAGCTTAGCGAAGCGGATGCATTTTATAAATCAATTTTGGAGGACACTGAATAATGGACGTTACACAAAGAAACGCAACCCGTAATCAGTCAACCGCTGATTACCAAAGCAAGAAGATTTTTATCTTCGATAACAGATACATTGAGGGTGTCTTTAAAAATAATTCAGGAGGTTCTTTTACACTTTCGCCGGGAATGTTGGCTGTTAGAGATATTGCAGTTGCTGGTGGTTTTTTACCAGCAACAGCTGATAATATTGCAGATGTGATCGGTGTAGTTGCCGTAGATGGTTCTGTAGTTTTAGCAAATGCTGCTACGGCAAATGTAAACGTCTGCACAAAAGGTGGTATCGATGGAAACATGTTGATTTTACCAGCTACGGTAACGCTTAACACTGTACCTACGGATGCAGCAAAAACCGTGAGAGATATTTTAGAAGGCATCGGCTTACATATCGATACTTCATCAGTAGAAATGACAAAATTCGATAACTAAAATGGCGATTTCATTATCACAACACAGAGCTGGTATTACGCAAACTGCTATTACCAAATTCTCTGACAGAAGTAAACCTAAATCTGGTCTACTTTCTTTCTTTAAAACTAAAACTACAACTGCGAAGCAGGTATCTATTGAAGTTCGCCGTAACGGCCGTAAAATCTCTGTTGACGTACAACGCTGTACGGATCCAGTTAGAAATATTTTCAGTAAATCTACTGAGAAGATTTTCGTACCACCGTTCCATAGCGAAAGTTTCGATTTCACAGCTTGTGAAGCTTACGAAAGAACTTTCGGCGCTGGTAATGCTCCAAGCAAATACGATGCAACTAGTATGGTTGGAGACGCTTCTGAAAATTTAGCGGCGATTGAAGATAAAATCACTCGTGCTAAAATTAAACAGGTTGCGGATGTTTTGCAAACTGGTGTGGTTACTATTAAAAATGGTGATAGCATCGATTTTAAACGCAAAGCAGCGTCAATGAAGGTGCTCGCTGGTGGTGCTAAATGGGATGCTCCTTCTACGGCAGATCCGTTACAAGATTATTATGATGGTATGGAATTCTTGCGTACGCAAGGTTTATCATCTGGTGCTTCTGTGAATGCTATTCATGGTACAGCCGCAATGTCTAACGTGTTAAGTAATCCTAAAGTGCAGGCTTTATTGGATCTTAGAAATATTAAACGTGGGGATATCGGTATGCCGCAGTTTAATGATGTTACCGGTTTAGTGTTCCATGGTCAATTAGCTGCGAAAGACTATGTAATTAACCTTTGGACCTTCGTAGATAGTTATGAAGATGCAGCTGGCAATGATGTGAAATACATCGATACTAACAATGTGATTATGTTAGCCGATGATTTCGAAGGCGACTTGGTACACGCTGGAGTTCCTGCCATTAAAAAAGATGGCGAAGGTAATGCAGCTGTAGTTTCCGTAGCTGGTGAGATTGTGGTACATGATGTGGTTGATCAAGTAAAAAGAACTTGGCAGTTGATCGCTGAAAGTGCTCCTTTAGCTATTCCAGTATCAGTGGACAGAATTTACACTATTAAAACTGCTTAGTCATGGTTAAGAGATTTAGAGTAGTAACCATTGCGTTGTTAGGAGCTAACAACGTAATGAAAAAACATGGTGAAATTGTTACCAAAGAAGATTTAACTGGTTCTATCGATGAACTTTTAACCGAAGGTTTTATTGAAGAAGTTAAAGAAACATCCGCCGATAAAAAAGCTGAGGCCGAACGTTTAGAAAAAGAGCAAGCTGACAAAGATGCTGCTGATGCAAGGGCAAAAGAAGAAGCTCAAAAGATTGAGGCCGATAAAAAAGCTGAGGCCGAACGTTTAGAAAAAGAGCAAGCTGACAAAGATGCTGCTGATGCAAAGGCAAAAGAAGGAGATAAAAAAGAAACTCCTGCTTCAAACCCTTTGGTTGATAAACTTAAAAACAATAAATAATGTCTGGTAAACTTTTACAGCAAGCTCGTAAAGATGCTGCGAAATTTGCTACTGCTGGGGGTTTTGAGGAAGATATCTTACTTAAAACCAAGGATGAAAGCATTGAGCTTGCTGTAAAAGGACTTACCTCGCATCACACACAACCATTTGATACTGATGGTAATCAAGTTGCTTCAAAGAGCGAACATATTACTATATCAGAATTGGACCTTATTGCTGGTGAATTTCCTTATACAAGTGGAAATACAGGCAAGATTAAATTAAATGGCTACAAAGTAGTTAAACCAGATAACACTGGCGAATTGAAAAACTACGTCATTAACGAAACATTACCTAATAAAACTACAGGCTTAATTGTCTGCATTTTGGGAGACGCATAATGGGTGCTTTAATTACAACTCCAATAGGTCAACAAGGCTTTGAAAAAGTAAAAGACCGTATTGCATTAATCCTCCTTACAGAACTTTCTAAACAGAAAGAGCTGCAACAATTTGACGAAGACATAGAGGTGTTTAATGAGCGTATTACGCCAATGGACACATCAGAAAACCTCTATTTCAATATACTGCTCGATAGTGCAAACTACGGCAACAGAAACCAAACCGACCAGGAAGGCAACACGGTTTACTTTATTGACATATATACATGTGGTAAAGCTGGAGAACAAACTGGAACATCTGACAGTACACGATTAAGAGATAAGTTTTTAGGTATGTGCCGATACATTTTGAGCGATACCAGATACAAAACATTGGATTTTGATTATGGCTTTATTGCCGGAACGCAGGTCGACAGATTTTCAACGCTAGATCCGTCACAAAAAGAAGATAGCAGTTTTACCGCTTTTGCAAGGTTGCAATTTTCGGTGAGAATTCTAGAAAACCAAACCCTTTGGGATGGCATAGAGATTTTAGGCAACGAAACCAATGTGAAGTTGGCAGAGACCGAAAAAGGTTATAAATACGTATACGAAGAAGCTTAATTCATTAACAATATGAGCATATCAACCGCCATTGGCACCGAACGCAGAAGCAGGGTTTCGGGTTACAAAATTAAAAAGGGGAACTTTGATAACAACACCCCTAACCTACCACAACAAGTGGTTATTTTGGCAGAGGCAAACTCAGCTAACCAAGCGAGTGTCACTACTGATAAGCGTGAAATCACATCTGCTGATGAAGCAGGTCGTATTTATGGTTACGGTTCACCAATCCATCAGATTATGCGTATTTTGCGACCTCAATCTGGTGATGGTATTGGTGGCATTCCTACCATTGTAATGCCACAAAAAGAAGAACCAGGCGCTACCGCTACGCAAATTGTTTGGACTGTAACTGGTACTGCTACAAAAAGCGTAACGCACAATTTAATAATTGCTGGCCGTGGTTCTTTAGATTTCAAAAATTATGCCGTCAATATCGTAACTGGTGATACTGCAACAATTATCGCTGGTAAGATAAAAGATGCTATCAATGCGGTTTTAGGTTGTCCTTTTAGTGCTGCCAATGCTTTAGGTGTAATGACAGCAACCTCAAAATGGAAAGGTGCAACAGCTGCTAACCTAAACTTACAAATCTCAAATAATGGCGATGCTGCAGGTATAACTTATGCTTTGACTACAACAACCCCAGGAACTGGAGTTGCTGATATCAGCGATGCTTTAGCTCAATTTGAAGATAATTGGTATACTTCTATCATCAATAGTTACGGCGAAACCAAATTAGCCGACCTAGAAGCTTTTAATGGTTTTCCGGATGATGAAGCGCCTACTGGTCGTTACGAGGGTAGAATTTTTAAACCTTTCATGGCATTCTTCGGTAGCACATTGGCATCTAAAGATGATCTTACTGCAATTACCAATAATGCTGCACGTGTAAACCAATGTACAAATGTACTTTGTCCTGCACCTAGTAGCGAAGGTATGCCTTACGAAGCGGCAGCTAATATGGTGCGTTTATTCGCTAGGATTATGCAGGATAATCCAGAGCTAGATGTAAATGGTAAATCTTATCCGGACATGCCAGTACCAACTACGGGTGTAATTGGCGATATGTCTGATTACAACAATAGAGATTTGCTAATTAAAAATGGATGTTCTACGGTGATTTTGGCGCAAGGTGTTTATCAGGTCCAAGACTTAGTTACTACCTACCATCCAGAGGGAGAAGATCCTTTACAATACAATTATTGCCGTAATCTAAATTTAGATTGGAACGTTAAAGATGGTTATGCCATTTTAGAAACGCAAAATGTTAAGGATCATGTTCTAGTACGTGACGGTCAAGTTACTGATGTGCCTAAAGCGATCAAACCTAAAGAATGGAAAGCAATTTTATTTGCTTACCTAGACGATCTTGCTGAAAAAGCGTTAATCAATGATCCTGATTTTAGTAAGGCATCATTAAAAGTAGAAATTTCTACAACAAATCCTAACCGTTTCGAAACGTTTTTCCGCTACCGTCGTACAGGTATTGCTCGTATCGAAAGTACTGATGTAGAAGCAGGATTTTAATTTACAGATTTTACAACCATTAAAAATAAGATATGGGATTTATAGGCGGTGATGTTACAGAGGTAGTTTGTAAGCATCCAGAATTAGGAGATTTTAGATTTTCACCAAAGGCCAATGAAGCGTTTACGTTAGATCCTGGAGGTTTCCGGTCTAACGATGACAATAGCGGTATCACAGGTGATGGAAAAGTGATTGACCAAATTAACCGTGTTCGCTGGAGTTTAGAAGGGCCAGTAGCCGTTGATTTAATGAGCACCAACGAAATTGATGCATTACCGGAACTGGCAGCTCATCCCCTACCTGGTGTTTGGACCATGACACACATTAGTGGCCGGATCTCTAAAGGAACGGGAAAACCAGTAGGCGATTTAAACATCGATACCAATGCTGCAACCATGACTTTAAAAGTTAGCGGTGGTGGTAAACTGGAAAAGATCTAACTTAAATTTTAACCTAAAAGCCATCTATAAAAGGTGGCTTTTTTTAAATCAAATAAATCATGTATAAAGTATCAGAAGAAGTAGCAGTAAAAGAAGTATTGGAATTTGTAGTCAAATACAATCGCAAAGCAAATGATGTAGATAAAGTATTAGATCTATATCCTGATGTTGTAGAAGCTGTAAAATTAGGTAATCTAAACCTATCATCAGAAAATCCAGTCCTAAAGTTGCAGGATCCTATTAAAAACTCAGACGGTGATATAGCTGTTGAGGAAGTATCATTTAAAACAAGAATGAAGCCTAGCGATCATAGGCGTGTATCTAAAGGAATTGATGTATCCAAAGATCAATTATTATTTGGACACAGATGTGTTGCTTTTATTATAGATCAAGAAGTTGCAATGCTTGATAAAATTGAAAGAGAAGATTATAAGGTGATTGATCAACTATCAACGCTTTTTATCTAGGCTGGTCAGCTGATATCGAAGGCGTACTTGTTACGCTAAGCAGAAATTATGATTGGGCCAGCCCACAGATCCTAGAAGATCTTTATTGTGATGATTTAGATACACTGGGTATAATATACTGGTATAATGATGTATGCCAGCAACATAGAGAAATGGAAGCTAAATACGGTAAAAAGTAATGGCAGCAACGGTAAAGGTACCAACTATATTTTCGGCTGTAGATAAAGTCAGCACTATTGTCAAGCGAATGAGCCGTAATGTACGCTCGTTCGCCAGCACGGTTAGTTCTGGTATAGCAAAAAGTAATCGCTGGTTTAAAAAACTAACTCCATCGATCAGCGAGGCTGGAAATGAACTTCTATCTTATGCAAAGTCGGCGGCAATAGCCGGTGGTATAATAGCCGGAATTTCATTCTCGGCAAATGCCGTCACAGATTATGAGCAAAATGTTGCGTCTTTTCGAACGATCGTTTCGGATTTAAGCTCGAAAGATTTCTCTGTATATAAAAAAGAAGTTGGAGATGTAGCTACTGCAACAAAAGCTAGTACAATTGAAGTAGTTCAATCGTTCGAAAAAATCGCAGGATTAAATGCAAAATTTGCTGAAACTTCTACTGGTATCGGTCAGGTATCCAAGGCTGCAATTACACTGGCAAAAGCTTCTGGTGATGAATTAGGAACGAGCGCTGAAAACTTGGTTGGTATCATGAACCAGTTTAGTTTAGGTGCAGACCAGGCAAATAGAACCATCAATGTTTTAGCTGCTGGTCAAGCAGTCGGTGCAGCTTCTATTTCACAAACCTCCGAAGCGTTTAAAAACTTTGGTTCTGTTGCGAGCGGAGCTAATATGAGCTTAGAGCAATCTGTAGGTTTAATCCAAACCCTCGGTAAGTTCTCGATTTTTGGAGCCGAAGCAGGCACGAAATTACGTGGTGTAACTTTGAAACTTCAACAAGCTGGAGCTGGTTATGCTAGTGGTCAGTTTCAAATCAACGACGCTTTAGCGCAAGTAAGTAAAAAATACAACAAGCTAACAAGTCAGCGAGCAAAAGACGCCTTCATGTTAAAATTGTTTGGCGCTGAAAATATCTCAGTTGGTAAAACTCTTTTGAGTAACATAGCTTTGTTCAAAGAATATACTGATGGTGTATCTGGAACTACAGAAGCTCAGAAAGCAGCTGCCATCAACAGTGATACTGTCAACAAAAAGTTAGAGGAAATGAAAAATAAGTGGGTGAACATCATCACAACCTCTGACCAGGCTGAAAGCAGTCTGACAAATGCTAAAACTGCAATGGGATATGTTACCGACAACATGGAAGCCATCATTTCTATAGGCTCTAAAATATTATTATTTTTTGCCGCATGGAAAGCGATAATCATTGCTAATTCAATAGCAATGGGCGCTTACAATATAGCTTTAGGTATAAACGGTGCTGTTACTGGTATTGTTTCTATTGCTGTAGGCAAAAGTAATATAGCTTTGAAAGCTTACCAAATCACAACTAAAGCAGTTACAGCTGCTCAATGGCTATGGAATGTAGCCATGACAGCAAACCCAATTGGATTAATAATAGTAGGTATAGCTGCATTAATTGCGATTGTAGTAGTAGTTATCCAAAAGTGGGATGAATGGGGCGCAGCTTTCTCGCTTGTTATGGGGCCTCTTGGCATCGTAATAAGTCTAATTCAATCTTTTAGACGTAATTGGGACATGATCACTAAAGCGTTCAAAGAAGGTGGAATTTTAGAGGGTTTAAAAGCAATAGGCAAAGTAATTCTTGATGCATTGTTACAACCATTCGAGCAGTTACTCGGCATTATTGCAAAAGTAACGGGCTTTAAATGGGCTGAAAACGCCGCTGCAGGTTTAAATAAATTTCGTGCCGAGATGGGTGTGAGCATGGAAGCTAAACCAGCTTTAGGTACACCCCAACAAAAAGCGGAAGAACTTAAATCTCAAAACCCACAAACGAATACTTTAGACGTGAATTTCAACGATCCTGACAATAGGGTAAAATCAACAAGTATGAAAGGTCCACTAGCAATTCCAGTAAAGGTTACTAGTACCAATGGTAAAAGATAATTTCATTTTATGAAATATATGAAATAATAATATTTTCTCGTATGTTTGAAACAAACGACATCCTGTTATATGAAAATGGGAATGGTGGTGAAATAGGTATTGAAGGCAACGATATCGCCTTAAATGATCAGCTCTTGCAGCAACCTTATTTATGCCTTTTCGGTGGTAATGTGGAGGCAGTTACCAATGGTAATGAACCGCAAGGTTCTTTGCGTGAGGATTGGTGGGGAAATGCTTTATTTTTTGCTCAAGAAACTGGCAGGCAATTCAATTCCGTAACAGAAAAAGCATTAAAGGAAACCGCCTTTAACAGTGCTGGCAGAATTAAAATAATGAGAGCCGCAGAATTAGACTTAGAGCCTTTAAAGGTGTGGGCTGATATTGTGGTTGATGTTGTCATTTCTAAAGTTAATGAAGTAATTATTTCTATTAGGTTGAAACAACCTAACAAACAAGAAAACACTGTCAACATCGTGTGGGATGGTGCAAAACAGCAGGTAGTAAAACAAATAATAATTTAGATGAAGCCAATACCATCTACAGTAGAATTGCAGAACCGTTTAAGTGCAGATATAACGGCTCAACTAGAGATTAGTGATGTCGGTATGAAGCGGGTAATCGATACAATATCGGCGGTATTGGCTGGTGAACTTAAATTGGCTTACTTATACCTACAGGACATACAGAACAATGTCTTTCCAGATACTGCAGATTTAGCGATAGATGGTGGAGAATTGAACAGGATTGGTCAAATACAGTTGAACCGACAGCCAAGGCCCGCAACTAGCGGAATTTACAAAGTTTCGGTTGACGGTGAAGCAGCTTCTGTTTTAAAAGCTGGTCTTACATTCAAAAGTAATAGTGAGAGTAAAAGTCCTGGTAACCTCTACATCTTAGAACAGGATTATATTTTAACTGGCACTGATGATGAAATCATTTTAAGAAGTTTAGATGCTGGTCCGGATTTTATTTTGGAAGAAGAAGATACCTTAACAGCAACAGAGCCTTTGATCGGCGTAGACCAGATTGCAACCATTTTAGAAGTTACAACACAGCCCACTGCAGCCGAAAGTATAGAATTATACCGTAAAAACGTAATTGATGCTATTAGATTAGAAGCTCAAGGTGGTGCAAGAACAGATTACCGCTTATGGTCCGCTGATGCTCAGGGGGTAGAAAGAGTATTTCCTTACGTAAAAATTGGTGAAGCAGGTACAGTTCAAGTGTTTTTAGAAGCAACGGTAACAGATAGTATTGATGGTAATGGTACTCCTTCTGCTGCATTAATAAATGAAGTGATTGAGGTTATTACACAAGATCCTGATATCACTCTGCCAACAAATCAGCGTGGCAGATTGCCTATAGGTGTTGTTCTGGAAGTGCTGCCAGTGGTAACGAAACCTGTTGACATTGAAATTATTGGACTACAGAACGATACACCATCCGTCCGCTCATCGATCAGTTCCAATATGAAAGATTTCCTGTTTACAGTAAGGCCATACATAGCTGGAACTGATTTGTCGAGAGATAAGAATGATGTATTAACAGCTGTAAAAGCTCAGGCTATTGTTAGCGACACGGTTGGCAATGCTAATACCTTTACGGATTTTAAGATTTATGTCGACGGTGTAGAACAAAATACCTACTCATTTTCAGGTGGCATCATACCATATTTACGTAATGTAACCTATCTATAATGTACCAAGTTAACAACAATAGCACAATGCATGGCTTTAAAACCCCTCATGGTTTTAGAACACCGCACCGTTTTCCTGTAAAATCTGGTACAAAAGAAGAATTGATGGCGCTTGCTAATCAGCTCTACCCTACTGGCCGTGCTTGGAATTTATCGGAACGAAGCTTATTTAATAAGCTTCATGCTGCTATCAATAAAAGCATCTTGAGGTTAACATCTCAAGCCTACTCTTTAATTGATGGATCATTCCCAGACAATAGCAATTTCACAGAAGACGATGCTATTATTTGGGAATATAGATTAGGGCTAGTAGCTGGCTCTTTAACTTTGGAGCAAAGAAAGGCAAACATCTATAGAAAGATGGCATTTCCTCAAAATATCAAAGCACGTCAAAGCTTAGGATATATCGAAAGTCAACTAAACTTGGCTGGTTTTAACGTTCACCTGTATGAAAATATATTTTATGATGATCTTGGAAATCTATTTAGAAAACTTCCATCTGAAATATTGCAACTGCAGTCTTCAACCATACAACACGGGGGCGGTACTCAACACGGGGGCGGTACTCAACACGGGGGTGGTAATACCGAAGTGATTGCCAATGAAGCTACGTCTGAAAATTATAATATTGGCGGGGTTGACAAGTTGTACGCTACTTTTTTTATAGCAGGCGATACGATTGATCAGATTGCCACCGTGGAAAAGTCACGTGAAAGAGAATTTAGAGAATTGATTTTGAAATTGAAACCAGCCCATATGGTTGGATTTCTTTTTGTTAACTATATTTAAGATGGCTACCAATAAAAAGAATGCCCCAAACATTGACCTTTCGGATAATGAAAACTATCCAGATGGCAGGATCCAAGACAATACAGGTTCTGGAAATGGAACACCTGTAAATAGATTGCTCTATAGCGACATACATGAGTTTTTTGCTAAGTTAATGCGACTGGGTAATATCCCTTATAATGGACTTCCTGACAATGAAGCAAACACACATCAATTGGTTACTGCTGCAATAGCACTAGCTGGCAAAAATGATTTTATTTATTCATTGAGTGATATTGGTGGTGTAATAAATATTGCGACGGACCTATCTATAATTAAGGACGGTGAAATGCTTATGGCCAGAGCTGGTTTTAACTTTGCATCTCAAACAAATATCAAGGGAACCACCGCCACGTTGTATGGGACAATCATTCCTAGCAGTTTTAAAAATAACGATTATATCCTACTTATAAAGAGCGGTTCATCTGCTTTTATAATTCAACGGTTGGCAGATGCAAATAATATTGATACGCTTGTATCTGAATTTAATTTCTTAAAGGGAGCGAATAGTGCCGAAGAATTTGCTGGAACGGCAACCAACAAGGCAACAACACCATATACAAATCAATTAGCTTTTGCAAGAAGAGTGATTGGGCTGGACAGTGGATTATTTTTAGCCAGCTCAGTTAGAAATGGCTTAATGTCGAAAGAAGATAAAGCAATCCTTGACGGTTTAAGCGATCCTGTTAAAAATAGAGGTTGGTTTAGTGGTTTAGATCCTGGTTCTGCAAGTCAAATAGGCTCGCAGTTACCTCGATCTGGAGATATTGTAAGCGCCACAGTTTTATCACAAGTTGATACTATTGTTTCAAATGTCAGGGTGGTATTCGCTAATCCCATGGCGTCTGCAAATTATTATTGTCGGTTTTTTTTAGAATCGGAAGGAAGTCTACAGGCAGATAACAATATGCTTTCTCCAATTTTTAAAAAAGAAACAAATACACAGTTTTTATTTTCACTGGAAGAAAGAGTGGCAACCACAGCTAGCATTAAAGTTCATATAGAGGTAGTACAAATATGAGGACCGTAAAACATTTGCCTAATGGCATAGAAAGAGAAACTGATCTTGTCAAAT
Organism: Pedobacter helvus; assembly: GCF_005925325.1. GTDB lineage: Bacteria > Bacteroidota > Bacteroidia > Sphingobacteriales > Sphingobacteriaceae > Pedobacter > Pedobacter helvus. The sequence goes on from NZ_SRMP01000001.1 coordinate 644,688, forward strand.
TCCCTGACAGTACCGTTGTAAATGAAACCGAAAACAACGAAGGCACTCCGGTAGTTAGAGAGATTTATGGCGATGTACTCACCAATTTATACAAAATTCTTCGATTAACTAAAGAAACTGCAAACGGTTTCGAAGATAATGAAGTAAACGGTTACCAGTTGGTAAATGCTTTACGGAAGTTCACTAACGAACTGAATGACATTGAGCAACAGTTGAATTTGACCGGAACTCAATTCTCTATTAATATAGATCTAAGTATACTACCTAACAAATATGTTTGTTTTGCTAGAGCTGTAGAGACTTATGTTTCGAGTACTGTCTATACATTCAAAGGAACAAATAGTGACGTGTTTCCTTTTTCTGCACCTGTACCATTCAAAAGTGGGGATGTCGTTTTAGTAATAATTGATACTTCAGGTGTCAGGGCTTATAGTATAGTGCCTTCTGCAGCAGTCAGCATTCCAAAGGAAATTTACACACCGTTGGGATTGCCTGTAGCGTTTAATAATTCAGATAAAATCTGGTATCAGGAAGAAGGCTATTTTTTGAGCGATCAACCAGAAAGTCATGACTTGCAGGCTGCTATAAGATTTGCTGCATCTGACGGCACTTTACTAGTATATGAAATGCTAGTAGTTAATTCGTTTGTGTATTGTCTAGTATTTGCCCCTAATACTTTAGCTTACAGCATTCATAGGTTTTCTTTAACGGATTTAAGTTCGCCATCGCTTGTAAATATAACAGGGGAAAGTTTCCCTATTGGAGTGGATAGAAGGCCAAATATTTACACTGATGGCGAGACGCTCTATATCACAAATCAAACTGGTAACAGTGATAGTGATTTCGTGCTAAGCAAATATACTTTTGATCACATTTTGGGGACGTTGACAGCTGTTGGCAGTATTTCCCTTGACAGCTCTTTCGCTAAGAGCACCAACTGTGTTGTCAAAAACAATCTGTTGTTTGAACTTATCAACGGCCAGCTTAATAAATACGATTTAGGAACTGGCGTAAAAACTCCAGGTTCATTTTTTGCCGGAAATGTTGGCTTGTTGTTTAACTATAAAAACAACTTTTACTACACAAACGGCGAAGTAGGTAAACTGTGGAATTTAAATTAAATTTCATATTTTGAAATAACCGAAATAAAAGTATATTTACAAAACAGCTGGACTATGGCGCACTTAGATGTCAATACAAGTGCTGTAATAAGGCATACTGAAAGGTTGGAACGGTTAAATCGATCTGCTTTTCCTGTTGCTGTAAGGCAGACCTTAAATGACGCTGCATTTGATGTAAAAAATAGGACTTTAAATAAATCTGCTGATAAGAATTTTACTAGGAGAAGCCCTAACTTTTTTAAAACCTTTAGCAAGGTTGAGAAAGCTATAGGCTTTAATGTAAATTCTATGCGATCTATCGTTGGTATGAGCGCCAACGGCAAGCAAAGTGCCAAAACTGCTATCAATAATATGGAAAAGCAGGAACAGGGCGGTAGAATTAAAGAAGGTGCTGCGTACCTCAAAGATACAAGAGGTGGCAATAATGCAAAAACGGTACGAAAGTCTGCATATTTTGCAAGTGGTAGAAAGTTGAAGAAGCCTAGAGGCGGTAGAAACGCTAAAAGCCAATTTATTGCAAATGCCTTTATGAGCAAGAAGCAGGGGGCAAAGTTCTCTGTAAAAACGAATGAAGGCCGATACTTAATTCAAATCACGAGTATTAGAAGATCTAAGAACGGTGAGATAAAGATAAAATCTAGGGCTTTAATGAAGGAAAGGCGTTTAAAGCCAGCTAATATTAAAGCAACAAGATTTATGAGTGAAGCTGCTGACATGAGCAGTAAAATGATTGAAACCTTTTATGTAAGAAATGCAAACAAGCAGTTTGCTAGAGTGCTGCGATGAGCTGGATAGATAAGTTAGAAAATAGTGTTTTTACAATTACAACTGGCGATGGTCGGGTGTACACTCCTCTATTGCGTATTAGCGAAACAACGAAGGAGTTTAATGCTGCTGTTTTCGATTTCATCAATAAAGAAGGTTCATTTATTGACAGAAGAAAAGTGAAAGCTAGGCAATTCCCTTTGACATTCTATTTTCAGGGATCGAACAACATTACAGAAGCGGCCGAATTTGACCTATCAGCAAATGATCCACGTGCGTGGATGGTGGTACACCCTTTTTATGGTAATATCAAGGGCCAACCTATCAGCATTTCTAGAAATGACAGCAATTTTAATGTTACCGAGTTCAACGTCGATTATTGGGAAACGATATCTGACAGTTTACCAAAATCCGTAACAAGCCTGCCGGATGTCATCAAAACTAGGCAGATAGAAATGAAGACTATCGCTCCTATCGATTATGCGAATAAGGTGATATTAAAACCTGCAGATATTACAAATGTGAAATCTGTTAGCGATCAGTTGAATGCTACTATTAGCAACGCCTTAGATGCAACGAGCTATAATGATTTTCAGCAAATAAAAAACTCATCCGCTTCCTCGATAGACAATATGATAACGTCTCCAGTCGCTGCTATGCAGAGTATCATGGATGTTATAAATATGCCTGGCAAACTAACGTCATCTACATCATTAAGAGTGATATTAGCGCAAACGGTATACAGTAACATAAAAGCAATTCTGGGCAAATTCACCAGCAATAATAAAGCGTTTTTTGAAGCTGCCGGTGGTGCCGCTATTGTATCAATGGCAAATATTGTAGCGAACCCTACAGATGGTGATATCGTAACCCGTAATGATTTAATGGTAATATCAGATGCTTTAACACAGCTTTTTGATGACTACCAAAGTGCCATAGACAGTAGTTATGTACCAGATACAGACAGTATCAACAGGTTTTCTGCCAGTATGCAAACACAAAATCTGATTAGGGAAACAGTTGTTCAAACTGTAGCCGGCTTATCACTACATGCAATAGATGCAAAACAGGAAAGATTGGTTCTTCTTGAAAAAGATAGCAATCTGATAGTGCTATGCCATAAGTATATGGGATTGGATCAAGCAGATGAAAATCTGCAAAGGTTCAGGCAGATCAACAATATCAAAAACAAGAAACTATTCTCCATAAAAAAGGGAACTACGTTGCGATACTACGTATAATGAAAATTAAGATTGCAGGCCAGTATTTTGAACACTTTAACGATGTGACCATAGACACGTCCCTAGATGCTGTTGCCAGTACTTTTTCATTTACCGCTAAATTCGATCCACAGAACGAACTCCATAAAAAGATATTTAAGCCGCTTTCATATCTAAGGATAGAATTTTTGAACGATGACGGAAAGCCGATATCGACAGGAACTATTACCAATCATTCTTTTAAAAGTAAGGCCAATCCAGAATTGGCGCAAATATCAGGATACAGTCTACCTGGAGTTTTGGAAGACTGCAACATTCCATTTGACTTGTACCCTTTGGAGAGCAACAATCGTAGTTTAAAACAGATAGCCGAAAGGTTACTTAATTATTTTGAACTAAAGTTGATAATTTATCCAGAAGTGGAAAAAGAGTGCAATCAGATCATTCCAAAATCTGTTGCGGATCCTGAAGAAACTATTAAGGACTATCTGTCAAAAGTAGCGGCGCAAAAGAAGGTTATTCTAGGCCACGATGTCTATGGTAATGTGATCATGTTTAGGCCAAAACTAAATGCTCCTTCCAAATTCCTATACGTTAGGGAAAATTGTGAAGAACTTACTTTGGATGTAGATGGCCAGTCTATGCATAGTTCGATAACCACATTGAGACAGCCGGCAAAACCAAAAAAAGGCAGTACAGATATTCTTTCAGATGATTATGACCCTTTAGATGGCAGCGATGACGGTGTATTGGATGATGATTACGATCCATTAGCTGGAAATTCTACATCAAAAAAGAAAAGGATATTACTTCCCGTAGATACGGTAACTAATCCAATGATCAAAGCAAAGCGGCCTAAAGTTGACAAGCTTTCTTCTGGTGACGAAACAGATACTTTAAAAGGCGCTCAAAACACTATTGCCAATGAACTCAAAAGCATAGGTATCAGTTTCAATGTACCAAGATGGGATCAGTTAAGTGTTGGCGATATCATTGAGGTTAAAGACGAAACACAGTACATATACGATCCGCTTAGGGTTTTGGTGGCCAATACTGTACTGAGCGAAAGTGCTGGACAGAAAACTATGTCGGTAGTATGTGTACTACCCGAAACTTTTACCGGCGAAATGCCTAAACCTTTATTTACATGATTTCTTTAGCAAGAATTATCGGTGTGGCCCTTAAAAGTGGATCAAGGATTCTGAAGGTGATCCAGTTTGGCGCAAAAACGGCGGATGAAAGCGCTCCCTTTGGGGATGACAGCTCGCCCCTATCAAACATGATCGCTGTTTATGCCGATACAGGGGAGATAGGTGAACCTGTGATTATCGGATATCTCAACGAAATGCAGCTGGCAAAACCTGGCGAAAAAAGGCTATACAGTTTAAAATCTGATGGCTCACTATCTTTCTATGCGTGGCTACATAATGACGGTACAATGGAGCTGGGCGGCAAGGTTGACAATTTGGTGAGATATATACCGCTCAGTACTGGACTGGCTAAGCACAATACAGAATTATCTGCAGAATTGGCAAAGATATCACTGGCCATAGGTTCGTTGGGCGGCTCTTACACTCCTGGAGCTGTAACGATGGACGTAAGCGGTAGTAAAATCAATGAAATTAAAACGTTATAATCATGAATAAATCATTAATTTTTTCACTGTTGCTATTGATTGCAACAAATGCGTTTGGACAGTTCCAGAACGTCACGGGCACAGCCCAAAAAAACAGCACTACCGGTCAATACCGATGGAATTTTGGCGCAAATGGTGTATTCAATGCTGCCAAGATTGAAGATATACTGTCAGTAGATGCGGGCGCCCTACATAAAGTTGGCAATGAGGTAAAAGACGGAAACTTCGGTATTTTGGGTACATTATTCGTGAGAGGATCTGGTGTAATAAACAGAGAGGCTAGATTGAATTATTATAGTATTGGTGTACAATCTCAACAATACCAGGGTAATTTGTTTCATAGAAGTCTTCAGTTCGCAGATACCGCTAGAGTTCAACATGTTACCATTTATCCTCAAGAATTAGATTGCAATACTTGCGGTATAAGTTTGTTGCTGCCAAAAGGAGGTGGTACTCTTGCTAGGGTTGAAGACTTGCCAGATATTAGCGGCAAGGCTAACCTTAAAACTATTAATGTATTAGCTGTCGGGAGTTCTACTATAAGAGATGTTATGAGTTACTTCCCTATTTTCGCCAAATCGATAGCTCCGGATGTAAGGGTTAGTTTAACAATAATGTATAGGTCAAGCGCAACGTTAAAGATGCTAGATAGCTTGGTAACCTATAATATAGATGGTTTCAGTGCTGAGACTTACAATTATAACAGTACATCATATACAATAGTCCCAAATTCGGCTATAAACCCTACGTTAAGCTCTAAGAAATGGGATTTGGTCATGTTTACCTCGTCTAAGGACGATGTTATGTTTTATGAAACATACTTCCCCTATCTTCCAAATTTACAAAAGACGATATCTAGCAGATTGGGTTACAATGTAAAGTTTGGATATATTACCCCGCCTAGTTATGCCAATGACTACTGGCAGTTAGATCCTTTGAATATGAATTCGGAGGAAATGGCCAACAAAACCATTGCCCAAAGTGAAAGATTAATTAAGGATGGAGTTGTAAGCTTCGTTATGCCTTTAAGTACTGCTATACAAAATGCAAGAACCCATCCCGATTTGGACAAGTTAGGTGATTATGGAAATTTAACGTTTGAGGGCAATCATTTACAGGAGGGCTTACCTTGTACAATCGCCGCATACGTGGCTAGCCTGACCATATTAAAACAATTTGGTTATGATAACAAAGGGGTTTTAGGTGACAGAACCAAAGCCTTGCAATCTTGGGTTATCAATAACAATATACCAGGCCAACACGGAGAGAGTGTTGGAGTAACTGACGAAAATTTATATTTAGCTCAGTTAGCGGCAACATATGCGACAAACAATCCTTTTAAGGTTACACCAATAATTAAGACAAGTTTTTCAACCAAAGCCGAAAGGGATGCCTATAATGTTACGACATTGCCCTTTTATTCATTGGTTAAAAATGACGGCTCAGGTAAATGGCTTGTATCCAAAGCGACTTCAACTGGCGTTGGCGCTAAGTATGTTACTATTAATACAGATTATAACGAAAAAAATTATAATGTTTTTAAAGAAGGTTTAGTAGATACTGTTGGTTTTTATTCAAATAATTCAATAACTGTAAGCGATTTTAATTGGACATTACCGATTAACGGCATATCTACAGTAGTAGGGAATGACAAACCTGTTACTTTAACAGGAATGACATACGCCCCTATTTCATTTCAGAAATACCATGTCATTTATGGAGATAGTTTAGGTAATATTAATTATGTAACGACAGCTCCTAGAAGAGATTATTTGTTTATTCAACCAACTCTACCAACTAATGTGGCCGTTTTAAAGGTTATACTTGTTAGAGGTAGTATACACGAAATATACATCTCTACAAACTTTAAATTCGATGGAAAAGATTTAACAATTCAATCTTTCTCTACATGGGAAACACCCAGTAAGACACCTACTAGTGTAGCGTTTAAGATGTTCGCAAATAATGTTTTTGCGAGTACAGGAATTGGTATCGGTAGGCGTGATGGATTAGGTACAAATGAAGTTCTTTTAAGAGTTTTTGATAGAAGCAGCACTGGCACCCCTGATTTCACTGTAGTTGATAATGCTGGAAACTACATGAGTACTGCAACCATAGGACGGGAAAATCAAGTTTGGGACTTTAAAGCAAGCCCTACCATTAACGGGTTGCCGTTATCAAGTTCTCTGGGACTTCAAAACAAAGCTAATACGGATGCTTCGAATATTAACGTAGCTAATTATAAAACAGCTTTAAACATTTCTGACGGTTCAACATTGAACAATAATATTAGCGGTACAGCAGCGGGAGCCACAACTTGGGGTCAGGTTAATAATAATTTCAATTTGACAGGAACTACACTGGACTATTTAGCTGGTATGGATCTTAGTGTAGGTCAGTTTAGGAAATTTTACGCACCACAGTTAAAGACATATTTAAGCCTGCCAGCCACAGGAGGTTATGATTTACAAAGTGTATCTACTAGAAATAATATGGTTAATACAACCTTATTTTTAACCGGAGATGTTAGACCATTAGGCAATCCACCATCAGGTTTTGCTGGTGTTGCTGAATTAAGAGATGATGGTGCCGGTGGCAAGGTTGCCTTATATGGTACTTATGATTATTCTAACGCTAGGTTCGCAAATACTGCTATAGGAACAATTAACCCCAATTTTGGTATGGTAGGGATTGGTACACATATACCCACTTCAAAGCTGGCGGTGAATGGAGGTGATATTGAAGTCATGTCTCAGGAAAAAGGTTTGATTCTAAAATCTCCTAACGGTACAAGGTGGCGTATTACCGTTAACGACAGCGGTTCACTCGTTTCAACAGCGCTATAGAACTAGTTCATTCTCAAATTAATCAAGTCATTAACTAAAAGAAATAAACAATGCACCACTCAATTTTAATGTTCATGATGGGGGTACTAGGTATTCTCATTTACAATTTATACAAAATTTTACCCCACCTCAGCAACGACACCTTCTCGCTGTCGTTTTTCATCAAAGAAAATTTGAAACATTTAATTTGGACGTTTTCGGTAATGATTGTGGCTATGGCTATTATAAACCTAGATCCAACAGCAAATGATATCCTAAAAGAATGGACCGGCTTAGATCTGGCCAATAATACTAAGGGTTGGCTATTATTCGGTGCTGGATTATCCGGCGCAATCAGGAACAGATCTAAGATATCACCAAAAGGGAAACGGGTAAAAAAGCCGATAATTAAATAATTCATAAAATGTCAAAGAAACTAACAGCAGCTCAGATTGTAGCTAAAGCTGCGGCAAATGGCTACACTTTCGAAAATCTTAATGCGGTTATTAAAGTAGAAAGCGGCGGCATTGGCTTTGCCGCAGACACTGGTAAAATTATTATCCAGTTTGAGCCATCATGGTTTAGGCGTAAAGCTCCCTATACACCGAGCGGCAAATGGTCTCAAAATGGTGTAGAAAGACAGTCGCAAGAATGGAAAGCTTTCAATGATGCATTTTCCAAAAACCCCAATGCCGCAATGGAAAGTACTTCCATTGGGTTAATGCAGGTAATGGGCTTCCATTACAAGATGCTAGGTTTTAAGACCGTTGGCGAAATGTGGGACTTTGCCAAAGTTAGCGAAGAAAACCAACTGGAATTAGCTATAAGATTTATCAAATCTAATGCGAAACTAGATAAAGCACTTAAAGAAGGTGATGCTGCAACTTTCGCCTATTATTACAATGGATCAGCTTACAAGCAATTTAAGTATGATACTAGGCTCATTGCGGCAGGAATGAAGAAGAAGTAATTACACAGAGCAAGAATGGAAGATCCTAAAACTGATTTGATTGACGAGACCAAAGTAAATCTTTGGCAAAAATTCGGCTTGGCGGTGCTGGCCATTCTTGCCACTTCGCTTGCATGGTGGTTGTTACCCAAGTTTACCAATAGTAAGGATGAAACAATCAAAAAGCAGCAGGAAAGTATCGAACGGCTTAAAAGTACGGTAGAATATTATAGGAAGAACAAAGATTTCGCAGACAGTACACTTCGTGTAGAGAACAAGGAATTGAAGATGGAGAACAAGGATTTGAGGCGTGAAAACGATAGTATCAGAGACCTACGCTTCAATGATAATACCAAAGGACTGGAGCGCGTGATCAGTATCATACAGAACGGCAAGAGTGCCGTTGTCATAAAACCGAAAAAAAGATGAAAAATTTATTTGCGGTAGTTGTTTTAGCTGGATTGCTATTGACTACCAATGGTTGTGGCGTTCTCAAAAATAAACACCTGGAAAAGCATAAATTAAGGGAAAATGTCAAAAACGATATTGCTGTGAGCACGGTAAAGATCGATAGCTCAAAGGCAAATGTTGTTGTGTCCAAAGCAGCCGATAAAAAGTACTACAGTGAGGAGATAAACATCAAACGTACTGATCCGCTGCATAATATCGAGTTGGTTGCCAATTTTAAAGTTGATACGAATGCAACTCTTTCTGGTGATACTGCCTTGAAATTAGTTGACATGAAGAATAATGGTGTTAGTCTATCAATTTATCAAAATAAAAAGACAAACCAGCTGATGGCAAAGGTTACCACTCCGAACGGAACGCAAACTACTTCCTTTAGCGAAATTAATATCAAGCGCAATTACGCCGAGGATAAATCAACCTCAGATAGCAGCTACGCATTTGAAAACCACTCGGAGCTAAAGAGGGATAGTTTGGATAAAACAGAAACAAGGCGTGAAGAAAAGCACATAGTTGATAAGAAAGAAAAGCAAACTAAAATTGATTGGAAGGTATGGATTGGCGCAATCGCTGTAGTCTGTTTTTTTATTTGGCTTGGATTTAGAAAGAAGAAGTAGTTATATTTGGGGGTAATGCCTCGCAAACCAAAAACAGACGACAGAGAACCACTTGAACGATTAAAGGATTTAATCGGTTTTAAATGGTCCTATGTAATAACCGCTCTAATAGGTCTATATGTTCCTGTTTTCGGTATAGGTTATTTTTTCGGCGGTATTAACGCCAGATCTGAGGCAAAAGAAACTACCAGCGCAAACAACAATACTAGTACCGAAGAAATAACAAGTGTTGTTAGAGGTTATGAGCGTATTGTCGGCGAATATATTAAGGAACAGAAGAGAATGAGAGATAGCATTGATAATCTAGAGAATACTGTACACTTGTATCAAAGAATTTCAAACAGCAAAAACAATGGACGAAAAACAAAGAAGTAAGACAGGCAATATAATTCTCTTAATGATTTATTTGGCTTTAGTATTCGGTTTGGGATACATGTTTATTTTAAACGAACAACTTTCTACTAAGTTAGACAGACAAAGTTCTGTTTTACGGGAGTTTAATGTTTCTGAAAATTCGATTAAAAATGATACTGAACGCCTCAGAAATGACCTTAACAGAATATCAAAAAGTTTTAAGTATATAGTAGATGGGAAAGAGCTGTCTGGAGATAAATTAATTGCATATATTGAAAAAATAGAAAAAGAAAGAGATAGTATAAAGAACGTGTATGATTATGCTAAGGGTTCATACGGATTTAAAATAAAAGTTGACATTGTAAAGAGTGGTAATACCACAACGACGACTACTTCTACTGTATCAGGAACCAGGGCTGATTCTGCGAAAGTAACTTACTATTTCTTTAAAGACAGAATTTTTAAGAAAAAAGGGTATTGGTATGCAGACGGAACAAGTAAAAAAGACCTCGAAAAAATAGAAAAAGTTATCAACGAAGAGTTGATGCCACAAGCGAGAGAAATTTTAAAAAAACATGGAGATACGTCTAAAAAAAATAATTAGTAGAATTACGGAAACCCGTAAAAAATTGTTTTTTTTTCTATTTATGTTTGCTTCATGAGAATTAACGAAGCAGATTGGATCAGAATTCTTCCAGATGGGAGCAACCTACCAGCTGATAATGATTGGTTGCCATACGACAGTTACAACGAGGAGTTAGATTTTGTATTTCCGAGGTATAAATCTGGCTGGTTTATCAGATTGATGTGGCTGCATAAAGAAGCTACACACTTTCGCTCTCATATTTAAAAACGACCCATAGGGTAAACATCAATAAATTTTTAGAATTGCTTAATGAAAAAGCCCCTCTGATCAAGGGGCTTTTTTTTAATCTTCGCCGTTTTCAATCTCCGAATTGGCAAGCTTGTCTCTTTCTTCTTTATATCTATCTAAAAAGCCAGGATAGATCCTTTCAACATATTCAGATAATCCTAATTGCACCAAATACGCAGAACCTAGTTTTTCAGGCATATATTCCAAAGAGGATTGTATTTGAACAAACTTCTCACTTGGACCAGTAAAAAAAGTAGATATTATTCCGTTTTTTTCTGAAACATATAATTGCAGAGCTCCGATATCTGATAATGTTTCTAAAAATTGAGTCGTTAATACTTCATTCATAATTATACAGCTACCGCAAAATCAGCTTCAACGTTAAACTTTTGTGCAGATGCATATTCTGATGGAATATTATCTCTCAATAATTTAAATTTTGTTTTTTTAATGTTTCTAGAGTTAAGAAGGCTTTGCATAGCAAAATTATGGTTTTGAGTTCTAAAGCCAATTCTGTTTAAATGTAACAAAAATGATTTTTGTCCTTGTTCTTTTACCCAAAAGTCAAAAAAAGAATGTGTCATAGCGTTTGCTATTGTAGTTCTTTCTTCTTCTGATGTAGCAAAAAAATGAATATCAAAACCTGGTATGTAGCAGTACAATCCTTCTTCAGACTCGTTGTAAAGAGTAGTAAACGAGTAATTGATTGTAAGCTTGCTCACCTCTGGCTTCGGTATGAAGCTAATAGATGTGTTGATTTTTGGAATGTTGGTCTCCATTTTATTTATCTAATTTTAAGCGTAACAAATTTAGAACTAATAAGTTTAAGTTTGATAGCAATGATAACGAAAAAAAACAACAAACCAATCTTTTTTACATTACCATGCAAATTAAAGCTAAATAAATTTTGCTATTTTTTTTAGTAATTTTGTTTAATGGTAAGACCCAATAAAGACGAAATTACTTTCTTAACTTCCAAAGGTGTTATAGAAATATCAAAAAATGGAGGGTTTGACACTTATTCGGTATACTTAGAGAGATATTACATTGGAAGCATTTTAAGAAGCGGTGACTTTAGCCATCAAAATGAAGATAACCCCATCTTTAATAAAAAGGAAAAACAATTACTGATCGATATAGCTTACAAAAGAATAACACCAAAATCTTTGATTAAACCAATGCCGTTGAGTGTAAACTCGGAGCGATGGTCGGTTGAACGCTACACCAAGCGAAAATATAGGGTTAAAAGTATACAAGATGCAGATGTAGGTTTTATCTGGCAAGAGATAATAAAAGGCAGATTGATGTGGGTGTCGGATCGTATAGACGCAGGTATTCTTTCGCAGATAGCACCACAAATGCTGACCTTAATTAAGAAAACCTAACTACCTGCTTCGATAATTAGCTTCATTTCTAATAACCGTTTAATTAATGGCGCTTTAATAAAATCGTTTGGTGCTGCTCGCAAGCCCTCAAAATGAGCGCTTACAAAAAGTGGATAATCGGTCACTTTTATAGCTTCATTCAAATATACTGGCATTTCTGGTGCTGGAGCTGTACGGTACCAGTCCTCTAATTCGTCTATAGTCATGTTAAAATGTTAAATCTTTAGGTTCATAAACCTTTTTCAGATTGATATCAAAGTCTCTTAAATATATCTCGGTAGTTTTAAAGTCGCTATGTCTGGCCAAATAGGAAATATCCGTTAAGGCAGTTCCCTTCATAAGTTCATGAACCATTCTAGTATGCTTCCATCCGTATATGGTGTAATCATCAGAAAGGTATAATTTATCCTTTACAGCTTTGAACTGCTTAGAAAAGAAGTTATGTCCACATCTCGTTGGACCAGGTGAACCATCACCTCCACCGAACACAAAATAGTTCTTTGGATATTTTTCCAACTTCATTTCCTTTATGATCAGCGAAAATTCTTCAGGATATGGGCGGTATTGCTCCTTTCTATTCTTTGATAGCTCGGAGGAAAAACGTATCCGTTGCAGATCAGTATCAATATCGGCAATCTTTAATTTCCTTATCTCATCCTTACTTCTGATGCAAAGCCAGTAAACAAATTGCATAGCCCTATAAAGAGATAGCTTTTTTTGCAATAAAACTTCTTCCTTAACTTTTGCGGCCAGCTCCCTATCATACCATTTATGCTTTTTGGTTTCGACAGGAAGCGACATAAACTTATTTTTTGAAGGATTCTTAACTATGTAGTCCTCTATCTCTAACCAGTTTAAAATTGCCATCAGAAACCCAACCTGTTTATTTATGGTGGTAGCCGACCATTTTCGTTCATCAGCGGCAAAATTAAGCGCCGCCGAAAGATGTATGTGCTTGAGCTTACCCACCGGCACATCGAAATTGTTAGTGCCGATCAAACCTTGTGTAATCCAATCGACAGAATTCTGATAGGAAACAATACTTTTAGGATTTAACTTCCGCTGCCTCCTGCTTTCCATGAAAGCGCCAAGCGCCCTTTTGATGTGATGATTTTGGCGGTTCTTATCGTTTATTTCTTCCTTTACTTCTTCTATCTGCGTTTCTACGTATGCTATTTCGGTGGTGAGGCCGGTCAGCTTCGCAAGTTCAGCCTCGAAAGGATTATAGAGGCCATTGCCTACTGCATATTGCCAGATCCTTAAACGTGCGGCTGCGTACTTCTCTCTGTCAACACCGGAATATCTATTGATATTATCGTACACCTTGATCCTGATACGTCTTCGGGGATAATATTTCCAAAGTGGAAAGGGCACATCATGGTTCCATGTAATGTACCAGGTCTTATCGTTGTTTGTATTCAGTTCGGGCTTTGATGGCGGTCGCATCTTAGAGAGGGCTTTGGTTAAAAGTGTGTCCGTTTTGTGTCCATCTAAAGCAAAACAGCCCGAAATGGGCTGTTTTGGATGGTTGTGCGGAAGAAGGGACTCGAACCCCCACGCCGTGAAGCGCCAGATCCTAAGTCTGGTGCGGCTACCAATTACGCCACTTCCGCAGTTAGGATGTATTTAGGACTGCAAAGATAGAAATTACATTGACTATTTCGCAACATTTGAAGAAAAATTTTCATTTTATTTCTTCAAAAAACCTAACACATTCATATTCAGCAGAAATAATTTCTAACGATAAGAAACGCCACTAATAGACAATACTTCCGCTCCTTTGGCTATCTGGTTTGAATTAGCCTTTACCTCGAAATTGTTCGCAGCTGGGCACATCATTTCCGTATATCTTGTTTTCTTAAAAGGAATAGCTACTATTTCATTTTCAATTAACCTGAACAAGTTGGTTTCTTTCCATTCTGCATTTAACACTTTGGTTTTTGTAGCTTGTACCGGCTTTCCCTCATTAGCTACTTGATCTATTGCATTTACTCTTTTAAATTCTCCAACAGCACTCAGCAAATAACCATCACAAGCAAAATCTCTTTCAAATTTCTTACCTGCACCTTCTACTACAAAGCGTACTTTTTTATCGGCAATAAGTAGTAAAGACATTTTCACCTCCTCTCCCGGATACCAATAATATTCCTTTTGAGCCGGTGCATTTTCGAAGATCGATTTTTGGCCGCTTTCATGTCCTGTTCTACGCAAAAATGGCCTAAATGCTTTTCTCGATTTCGACACTTGGCCATTCTCCTCCCTAATCACTTCCCAAGTTAAACCGATGTCCGTTTCTTGATTGCCCATGCTACCACCTAAATAAATCGATGGATTATCAAGATACTGGCCGGTTTTTTTAATGTGTTTACGATTTTCATCAAAAACAATAGTTGGTAGCACAACGGTTCCTTCTATACCTCGCCAATAATCGTGACTAGAAACCAATTTACGATAATATGCTCCAGCGAAACAAGGTTTTTGTGCTTCTGGCAAAACCTCATTTGCAATAATAATATCTTTTTTACCACTTGAAATTTGACTTTTATTGATGCTGCAAGCACTTAAACCAATAATCCCTAATGCAAATCCTAATCTTAAACGACGCATAATTTTTCAAAAATTTAAAAACTAAATTATAATTTTTAAATTATTTTAAAAATATATTGCTCAACTTATTTTCCAATCAGCTGATTTTGAAACTCGAAAAAGTATTGAACAGCCTTTACCAACCGACTTCCGTACCAAGAGAACATCTCACCATCAACCAACATCACATTAGTATTTGGCAAAGCCAATTGAAGTTCCTTGATATGCTTCTCTTTAAAAGGATAAGGTTCTGAAGACAGGAAGATAAGTTTGCAGTTTCTAGTTTTCAGTTGAGATAATTCAATTTCTGGATATCGACTTTCAGTAACAACATTGCGTAGACCAATTTTTTGAAGTATATCATTGATGAAGGTATCTCGTCCAGCTAGCATGTAGGGATCTTTCCAAATCACATACGCCACAGATTGATCAATCGCTTTTTCTAAGGCCAAAGTTTGCAAATCTCTAAAACCGGCATTAATTAAATGATTGAGGTAAGTAGCCTCTGGTTCTCGATCCACTAAAGTTCCAATTGCGGTAATGGTTTGCATGGCATCTTCTAAGTTGTAGATATCACTCATCCAAACTGGAAACTCCTGTTGCAATAACTCAATATCAGCTTTGCTGTTTTCTTCTTTATTGCCGATAATCAAATCTGGCTTCAAATCTCTAATTTTCTCAATCAAAAGCTTCTTTGTTCCACCAACTTTAGCTTTCGCTGCAAATTTTTCTATCGGATGTATGCAGAATTTTGTTAATCCCACTACTTCTGCATCCAAACCTAAATCGAAAAGCAATTCGGTTTGAGAAGGCACTAAGGACACAATCCTTTTAGGTGGATAGTTAATAGAAATTTCGTTACCAAGCTGATCTGTGAAGGATTTCTGCATACGCAAAGATATGCTTAATTTGAAAGTGAAGATGCAGTAGTGCTTTCAATCCGCAGCCTCGCCATCCCATCGCCTCGATGAACAATCGATATTTTCTGCTTTTGGCATATTTTACAACGCCAACATCAACTGTTTAAGTATTTGCTTTTTTTGAATGCAACACCCTTTCTAATTAATATAGCATGGTAAAAACTCGGAATATCATGCGTCCACTTTGGCAAAAACAAGATGATCAAAATTACATCAAGCTGAGAAATCAGACCTAGAATAATACAAGATTTCAATACCCAACCGCCGTAACCAAAACCTAACATACTCGCAAAAGCAGCCAAAAGTGTCAATCCCCACATTTTCGACAAAAAAGCATGTGTGCAAGTTTCTTTCCCAAATTTAACAAAACTGGTGAGGTAACAAGCCGCCTCCATTACCAACAAAGCTATTACTCCAATTAAGTTTTCTTTAATTAAATGTGGATAGATCAGATAACAGCTCCAGGCTACACAAAGCCAAAAAACCAAATCAGTTTGGCTATCTAACCTTCGCATCCTTTCTGTGTCTATCTTCAACTTTCTCGCAATAATTCCATCAAAAATATCAGAAATCAGTCCTAAAAACATTAAAACGAGCACCCAATAAGCGGCTCTTTCTCCTATAAAAAAAGATAGGGCTACTACGGTTGGCGCCAACAAAAATCTGAAGAGGATTAATAGATATGGAACATTCATCATCTCTAAGATAAATCATTTTAATCTACAAAATCGAGAATTAAGACCTCAAATCTGTTCTTCAAACAAACAAAAAGCTCGTTTATCCCTTTTTATATACAAGATACTTAAGACAAAAGCATGAGCAGAACAATTATTATTTCGAACAGACTACCCGTTAAGATCAGTAAAAACAATGGAAAATACGTTCTTAAAAAGAGTGAAGGCGGCTTAGCTACCGGGCTTGGAGACGTATACAAAAATGGCAGTATGCTATGGGTCGGTTGGCCTGGCATCGATATCCCTGAAAAAGATCAGCCAGAGATAACCAAACAATTAGCTTCACTTAATCTCATACCGGTCTTTCTAACTCAAGAAGAAATCAATCTTTTTTATGAGGGCTTCTCTAACGAAGTACTTTGGCCAGTTTTTCACTACTTAGTTACTTACGCTCGTTTTGAGCAAGTCTATTGGGATAGCTATGTCTCCGTAAATGAAAAATTTGCAGCAGCTACTCAGCATGCTTTTAACGAAGGCGACAAAATATGGATACAAGACTACCAACTTTTATGCCTGCCATCTCTTTTGAGAGAAAAGCTAAGCAATACCACCATTGGATTTTTCCAACACATCCCATTTCCTTCTTTCGAGATTTTTAGGTTAATCCCTTGGCGAGATAAGTTGATTGAAGGGATGCTTGGAGCAGACCTGATTGGTTTTCATACTTACGATGACGTACGCCATTTTTTAAGTGCAGCCTCGCGACTTACACCGGTAACCTTTTCATCAAATATCATTTCTATGGGAAACCGACAGATTATAGTTGAGCCTTTCCCAATGGGAATTGATTATGATAAATTTGAAAAACTGCCCCTTAAACGACAAGTACTCGCAGAAATAGATAATCTTAATAGCGAAAAACGAGGCCGGATTGCCCTTTCCATAGACAGGTTAGATTACAGTAAAGGAATTTTAGAACGTATTAGAGCCATCGAACTTTTATTTCAACTTCACCCAAAATTTATTGGCGAAATCAGCTTGCTTATGGTTGTAGTGCCTTCTAGAGATACCGTACCGCAATATAAAGAGCTTAAAGAAAAAATCGACCAGCTGGTTGGCAATATCAATGCGAAATACAGAACCTTAGACTGGGTTCCTATCAATTATTTTTACCGTTCTTTTTCAATGGAAACACTTTCTGCAATGTATAGCGTAGCTGATATTTGTTTAGTGACGCCGATGAGAGATGGTATGAACTTGGTAAGTAAGGAATATGTAGCAAGTAGAACGGATGAAACTGGCGTATTGATTTTAAGCGAAATGGCAGGGGCTTCGAAAGAGCTAAACGACGCAATTATCGTTAATCCCAATAACATTGGCGATATTATGAATGCCATTGTAGAAGCATTGTTGATGCCAGTAGAAGAGCAGAGAAGAAGAATGCAGATTATGCGATCCTTGGTAAGCAAATTCAACGTCAAAAGATGGGTAAGCAACTTCTTAAGTCGCATGGATGATGCGAAATTGTTGCAGCATTCTTTGAAGACAAAACACGCTGTTAACAAGGTTAGCCAAGGCATTATCAGTAGATATGCATCTACTCAAAAACGTATTATATTTTTAGATTATGACGGCACTTTAGTAGGCTTCAAAGCTAATATTGATGACGCTAGTCCAGACAACGAGTTAATTAAATTACTAGATGAATTTTCTCAGGATGAAAATAATACCGTTGTAATTATCAGTGGCAGAAAGCATGAAACATTAGAAAAATGGTTTGGCAACTTAAATATTGGCATTATCGCAGAACATGGCGCTTGGCAAAAAAGACAAAATGAAGAATGGCATTCGCTTCCTTTACTAAATGATCAGTGGAAAAGTGAAATTAAGAGTATTTTAGAGACTTACACAGATCGTACTCCTGGCGCATTCATTGAGGAAAAAAGCTTCTCATTGGTTTGGCATTACCGAAAAACTGAAAGTGGCTTAGGCGAGTTAAGAGCAAACGAAATTATCAATAATCTAAGAGTTTTGGCAGCCGACAAAGGCTTGCAGATTATGCCAGGCAACAAGGTGATTGAGTTTAGAAACATGGAAGTAAATAAAGGAAAAGCTGCCATGAACTGGATGCACGAAACGGAATATGATTTTATTTTAGCCATGGGCGATGATCATACTGACGAAGATATCTTCAAAGCAATGCCAAGCAATGGGATTACCATAAAAGTGGGCAGTGAAGTTTCAGAAGCAAAGTTTTACTTAAACGATCATTTAGAAGTAAGGGAATTACTACATTCAATATTAGAAGAAGGTAAATAATTCATCATTTTGAACATAGTAGAGAAATCTTTGAACTTCGAATAAACATCTTCAAAGATTTCTCCTCTCGCTACATTTCGGTCGAAATGACGGGCATGTTTTACAAAAACACGGGTCTATCCAACTTCGTTGCAATTCGGTAAGCTGCATTCATTAAACCTACATGGCTATAAGCTTGCGGAAAATTACCCCACTGACTTCCTGATTTAGCGTCTACATCTTCACTAAACAACATCAAATGGTTGCAATAACGAATAATGTTTTCAAAAGCTTCTATCGCCTCATCTACCCTACCCACACAAGCTAAAGCTTCTACATACCAAAAAGCACAGATTAAAAAGGTAGTCTTTGGCTTTCCAAAATCATCGGCGTGCAAATAACGATAAAACAGACCATCTTCTGTTTTCAATTCTTTTTCTAAGCCAATCAAATGATCTTTGGCTCTTTGCGAAGAAGGATCCAGATAATTCATCATGATCAGTTGAAGTGTACTTGCGTCTAAATGTTTACTCCCAACAGCATTAGTATACACCTTTCGTTCCTCATCATAACAAGCTTCGATATGCGCCGCAGCTTTATCAATTAACACCTGCGCCCGCTGCTGTAAAGATTGATTTCCAGTAGTTTTTGCCATTTTAAGCGCAGCATTTGCCCCAGCCCACTGAAATAGGTTACTGTAGCAATGTGTATTGGCAATGTTCCTAAATTCCCAAATTCCTGCGTCTTTTTCATCAATGGTCATCTCAATTTTTTCCAACACACTTTCTATCCAACGCACCGAGTCGCCCCTTTCTGAAAAAACAAAACGGTGGTCTGTGTAAAGTGGTAACATAGAAATTAGCACCTGGCCGTTAATGTCGTTTTGGATATGTTCATAAGCTTGATTACCTACACGAATAGGCTTTTCGCCCATATACCCGTTCAGGTGATCTAAGGTAACTTCTACTATATTTCGCTTACCGGTAATCCCGTATAAAGGTTGATAGCGCTTATCAGTGTCGAAACTGATATCGGAAATGTAGTTGAAATACTTTTCCATTTCCTCGAAATGACCAATATGGTTAAGCGAAGTGAGTACGTAGAACGAATCTCTTAGCCAACAGTAACGGTAATCCCAATTTCGGGTACTTCCCGGCGATTCGGGTAAACTTGTGGTACTTGCTGCAATGATTGCACCCGTATCTTCATACTGATGAATTTTCAAAACCAACGCTGAGCGAATCACCTGTGGCTGATAAAAGCCTGCTATAGACGAATGTTTGATCCAAGTGCGCCAATATGCTGTGGTTTCTCTCAAAAATTGTTCAGCTGTAGCCACTATTGGCGCATCTAAATTGTAACCGTAGGTAAAGATTAGATATTTGGCGTCATTGAGCACGAAATCTTGCTCATCTAAAATATAATTTAGCGATACGTTTGTGGTTAAGCGCATATCTTCATCACAACCAAAATAATCGATGTGGTTACTGCCTAGCGCCGCTCGCATCTTTCCTTTTCCATAATCGCAAACAGGCTCGCAGGCTACTCTAATACGTGGGCTCCCCTCTAAAGGCTCGATTTTTCTTATCAGCATTAAGGGCTTAAAATAACGTTCGTGCAAATGGAAACGAGGTGCAAAATCGGTGATGCGATATTTGCCGTCGGCAGCCGTAATCTCGGTCCTTAAAACATTGGTATTTTCTATATAGTATTGATGCGATGTGTAATCGGTAGTTGGTAGAATAGTGCATTTGCCGCCTTTTTGCTCGTCTAGCATGCTGCCAAAAACAAATGAGCTGTCGAATTTTGGCCAGCAGAGCCAACTGATATTTGTGTTTTTATGAATATGAGCGATGTAAGAGCAGTTTCCAATAATTCCTGTTTGATATAAATGTGTAGCTGTCATAAAAAATGGGATGTTTTTAATTACAACAGTAAAAACTAGGGATAGTTTAGAAAACCCTCATTTCATCACACAAAAAAGCCTTTCAGGCAGTCCTGAAAGGCTTTTAATTTAGTATTCGTGAGAATTAAATCACTGTTCCATTAGGCACTACAGCGCCTTTTTTCACTACTACAATTCCATCTTTTACTACATAGAAACCAAAATCGCCCTCAGCAAGGTGGCTACCACCATTAATACGCACGTCATTCCCTATTTTAGAGTTTTTATCGATAATCGCATTATTGATATAACATCTATCGCCAATACCTAATAAGGGTGTTCCAATTCTATTTGCCTCGTTTATTTCATCGAGTGTTTGGTAACGATCGCTACCCATTACATAACAATTTGCAATGGTTGTTCCTCTTCCAATACGAGCTCTGATCCCTAAAACAGAATGCTCTACCCTACTCGCTTGCACAATACAACCTTCTGCTATAATTGCTTTTTCTAAGGTAGTACCCGAAATTTTTGACGGCGGCAACATCCTAGATCTGGTGAAAATGGTATGCGCCGTATCAAACATATTAAATTTCGGCAAATCATCTGTTAAGCCCAAGTTCGCCTCAAAAAATGATGAAATATTACCTATATCTGTCCAATAACCTTCGTACTGATAGCTCAATACTTTGTTATTTTCTAAAGCTCTTGGAATAATTTCTTTGCCAAAATCCTTTTCCTCTGGATTTTCATTCAACATCTTGATCAAGACATCTCTATTGAAAACGTAGATACCCATAGAAGCTAAGAAATGCTTACCTTCTCGTTGCATCTCTTCACCAGTATCTGAAGTCCAGTCTGGCAACAACTCATCTTTTGGTTTCTCGATAAACGATGTGATTACGTTTTGCTCATCCGTTTTCATGATCCCAAAATCGTTCGCATCTTTTGCAGTTACCGGAATAGTTGCAATAGAAATTTCGGCTTCGGCCTCAATATGCGCCTGCAACATATCCTTAAAGTCCATTTGATACAGCTGATCTCCAGATAAGATCAAGATATAGTCAAATTCGTGGCTCACAATATGATGCATACACTGGCGCACCGCATCTGCAGTACCCTGAAACCATGCTGGATTGTCTGGTGTTTGCTCTGCAGCCAGAATATCAACAAAAGCCTTAGAAAAATGACTGAAATGGTAAGTATTTTTGATGTGTTTATTCAGTGACGCCGAGTTAAACTGCGTAAGCACGAACATACGATGAATGCCCGAGTTTAAACAGTTGGAAATAGGTATATCCACTAAACGATACTTCCCCGCAATTGGCACTGCCGGTTTAGATCTCGTTAGTGTTAACGGTGCCAACCTCGACCCTTGACCACCTCCTAAAATAACTCCTAATACTTTATCCGTCATAGTTTTTTATTGTTTTACATTTGGTATATATCTATGTATTGCTGCGCCGAGTTATCCCATGAGTGGTCTATCGACATCATATATTTTCTTATTTCTTTAACTTTATTCTGATCAAGGTATAATTCGTATGCCCTACCAATAGCATGCCCTACGTCCCATACGCTCGTTTGATCGTGGCAAATTCCAAAGCCGCCATCGCCTATGTCAATCACTGTATCTTTTAATCCGCCAATCCTTCTCACAATTGGAATGGTTCCATACCTTAAAGCATACATTTGGTTTAATCCGCAAGGTTCTACCCTCGATGGCATCAACAAGAAATCTGCACCCGCATAAATCTGGTGAGACAGCGCCTCATTGTAACCAATGTAAGCATTGTAATTACCAGGATATCTGTGTGTAATTTCACTCAAACGATCTTCTACCTGCGGATCTCCCGAACCTAAAACTAAAATATTGATATCACCGTTACTTTGTGCTAAGGCATTGTAAAAAATATCAGGCAATAAATCCGCTCCTTTTTCTCCTACCAAACGCCCAATAAATGTATAGAGTGGTTTAGTTGAATCGAGGTTAAAAACACGACAAAGCTCTTCTTTGTTTGCTTTTTTTCCACTTTCTATCGTCCTTGCAGTATAGCCTTTTACTATCATCTTGTCTTTCTGTGGATTCCATACTTCAGTATCGATCCCATTAAGTACACCAATAGATTTTCCTCGCTCTTGCGAAAGCAAGCTCTCTAGTCCGTTGGCTACATGACTAATCTCTTCTAAATAACTAGGAGACACTGTAGTTACACGCCAAGCACATTTAATGGCCGAAGCCAAAGGGTTAATGGCACTATTCCAATCCAACTTACTTGTATTAATTAAATCGAACGGTGGCAGGTAAAGAAGCTTATCCCAACCAAACTGCCCCTGATATTGCGCATTATGGATAGTTAAGACAGTTGGCACCTGATTTAAATGGCGATATTGATCACAGTTGCTCACCATAAATGGAATTAAACCTGCATGATGATCGTGTACATGGATTACATCTGGGCGGTGTTCCCACTGTGCTATCCAGTCTAATGTTGCAACCTGAAATGCAATAAAGCGTTCGGTATCATCTCCGTAACCATACACGCCACCCCTATCAAATAAACCAGCAACATGCACCAAAAAAATATCAAAACCTAGTTTATTAGTTTTCTCTCTTAATATTCTAGCTTGGTAATTGGTCGATGCAACTTTTACCCAACCATCATATACTGTTTCGAACTCGTTTTCATATAAAAACTTAGAATTGTAAGCGGGCATAACCACCTTGGCCACATGACCTAGTTTGTTCTGATACTTGGGTAAAGCCCCAACAACATCGCCCAAACCACCTACTTTAGCAACGGGATAGCATTCTGCACTTAGATGTATGATCTCCATAAAATGATACTCGGATAGAAATTGTTTTAAATTACCTAAATCATCGAGTATTGCAAACTTTTACTCCAAATTAATTTAGAAAACTAAGAAACATCAGATTTAGCGAATAGGTTTGCCAAATTTCAAGATACTTTTGAGTAATCTGAAACCCTAGAAAACGAAAAAGCTGGGCGCAGGGCCCAGCTAATCACAACCAAACAAAAATATTACTCTAAGTAATAAGTCTTTAATATTGTTCTTGCGCCATTATCGCATAAAACTCGTGGATGGAATTAAATTGCGGATGCAGAGACACCACATTTCCAAACACCAATAAAGCGGGCGAACTTAATTTCTTCTCTTCAATTAATTCTTCAATCGTATCTACAATTCCGACCACAACATTCTCTTCGGTAGACGATCCATTTTCGATCACTGCTACGGGCAAATTAGCTTTGCCTTCCGATTTAAAGATCGAAGCAATTTCCTTGATTTTTTCAATGCCCATTAATACCACGATAGTTGCATTAGATTTAGCAGCTACGTACAAATCTGGAGAAATTTGCCCTTGGGCGTTGGTTCCAGTTACCACCCAGAAACTTTCGCTCATGTTGCCATAAACCATCGGGATTTTTTGCAAGCCCGGTACACCTAGTGCACTAGAAACACCTGGTACGATTTCGGTAGGGATGTTATATGATTCCGCTACATGAACTTCCTCGTAACCACGAGCAAATACAAATGGATCTCCACTTTTTAACCTCACTACATGACCATAGTTCAAAGCGTAATCGATCATTAACTTGTTGACTAATTTTTGAGAGAACGACTCATCATCAGAACGCTTACCTACGTAAACTTTGATGGCATTTTCTGGCGCATGATTTAGCAAAGCTTCATTTACAAGTGCATCGTATAAAACTACATCTGCAGTTGCCAATGCTTTCACTCCTTTCAAAGTCAACAAATCTGGATCACCAGGACCTGCACCTACCAAAGTAATTTTAGGCTCAACCGTGTTTCTTTCTACTTTTTCTAAAATCATCGTTCTGTATTTTAATCAACAATACAAATGTATATAATTCCTACCTATTTAGTAGTATTTATTTGAAATAAAATATAATCAACTAATAATGAGACAGATAATTTTTGAATTTTCTGAGATTTAAATAAATTCTTTTGAAGCGCAATGTGCAGTATCTCATCGGTCCCGATAGTCCTGCACTGCGTTTCAAGTCCTCTCTCGAGACAAGCTCGGAATGCGGGCTTTCCACTTCGTTCAGGGCTATTTAACTTTGGTAAGTGCTGTTATTATGGAATATAGCATGCGTTCTCTGGGTCGTCATACTCGCGTAGGCGGGTATCGGAATGCAACAAATGAAATAGCTATAACTTTAAGATCCAGCCTGTAGCAAAGCGAAAAACTACGAAATAAAATAAATTCAGCATGACGAAATGCTTAAAATACCGTCACCCTGACCATGCAATAGCTGCGAAGCAAATTTATTTAAGGGTCAGTTAAACAATTAAACTAGTGCAGTGGCGGTATCATAATGCATAAACAATAGCTATCGCTTTAAGATCCCCGCTTTCACGGGGATGACGAGCGATGAACATTCTGATGTATTACGTCAAATTTCTATCTCTAAACCAAACCTCGTCTGGCGTAGCGGAGAAACACTGCATTTTTTCAATTAAAATGCTGGCATCACTTTCGTTAATTACCAAATCTCTGTTGGTTTGCTTTAAAAAACGGTGTTGCACCATAACATCCATTTGAGCAAAAAGTAGATCATAGAAACCCCCAACATTTAACACGGCAATAGGTTTAGCATGTAAACCCAATTGTAGCCAAGTGAGTACTTCAAAAAATTCTTCTAATGTTCCAAAACCGCCAGGTAAAATCACAAAACCATCAGATAAATCAGCCATTTTCTGCTTACGCTGGTGCATATTCTCGGTAATAATCATCTGCGTAATACCTTTATGCCCTACCTCCTTATCCATCAAAAACTGCGGAATTACACCAGTAACTGTTCCGCCTAATGCCATTACTTCGTTAGCAATCACTCCCATTACACCGACACTTCCACCGCCATACACCAAGTTAATTTCTTGCGCAACCATTGTTTTTGCCAAATCTACTATAGCTTGTTTAAGTGTTTCATCGCCATTAAAATTTGAGCCGCAGTAAACACAAAGTGATTTTATCTTTTCCATACTATAAAATTGTGCAACGAAGATAAAACTCTTTTCTATGAAATAAGAAAAGGCCAACGTCAACACACCGGCCTTTTTTAATTATTACGATAACTATACTATATCAAGCCCTTTGAAACATTTCTTAGTTTTTTGGCGGGCTGTCCGATTACTAGAAAGCTTAGACTTACGAAGTTTTAGAAACTTGGTAAGTCTAAATCCCCTGTAGGGACTAAGAGTTAAAATCCAAATCTTAACGTAGCTCCGTAAGTTCTTGGATCTCCCAATACACCTGCATACAAACCAGAATTCCCGGCCGCTGCTTGCAATTGTTCGAAATAATTAGTTCCGCCTAAGTTTCTGCTCCAAACAAATAAAGAGAACTTCTCTGATCTAAAACCTAGCCTAGCATTTAACAAGGTGTAACCATCGATTACTAAAACTCTAGATGGTGTTGGGTTCGAAGAATATGATGAACGATAAGAAACATCGCCAGCAATGAAGAACCTACCTTCTTTCTCGATCAAACTTCCTGCGGTACTCAATTCCGCACCTCCAGAGATGTTCCACTTAGAAATACCAGGCAATCTGCCTCCCGAAGCATCTTTGAAAGCTACCTGAGTATTAGGAACACCATTTACGGTTTCTGTATGTCCCGTTTCCTCCAGAGGAAGTGGCGCATTGGTAAAACTCACATATTTACCATCTAAGTAAGAAGCGGCAGCATTCAATGTTAAAAACCTTCCTGCTTGATAACTACCGTCAATCTCTAAACCCTGTACCCTTACTTTTTCAGCATTTGCCAAATATCCTCTATTAACACCTAATTGTGGAGATTGTACCTGTGTTTGGTAATCTTTAATGTCTGTTCTAAAAGTGGTAATATTTAATATAGCCCCTGCTGCCGGTTTGGTTTTTACACCTAGCTCATAATGCTGTACGTATTCTGGTTTTACCCTTGCCAAATCTGTATCTGCAGATCCGTCTGTTCTGGTTGGCAAACCGCCTACGTTAACACCCACGGGCTTATAACCTGTAGAATAAGTAGCAAAAGTATTCAGCTTATCACTTGGGCGATAAGATACAGTAAGGTTACCAGAGAGGTTATTGTTATTGGTGCTAAAACTAAAATTTTGGTTCGCATAAACTGCGGCTTTCAATCTACGTAAGGCTGCAGCATTCGGATCTGCATTATCAATAGTACCACCTCCGTAAGTCTGCCTATCATAATCTACGTCCTTTTTATCATAAGTAAACCTGATACCCGGCAATACATGCAACTTATCTACAACCTCCCAATCTACTTGTGCAAAAACGGCAGCACTTAATGATTTGATGGTCGAATTCGTGGTAATACCGTAACCAGTCAGTAAATCGCGATAAGTATTGTATAAAGCTTGCTCGCCTGTAGCACTGGTTTGTACAAATCTCCATTGATCTTTTCCAACTTCTTCTGTTTGACCTAAGCCTTGTAAATTCTGTCCCAACACGAAAACCCCTACTACACCACTCAATTTTTCGGTAAGATCTCCAGCATATCTTATTTCTTGTGAATATTGATCGTGGCGGGTGTTACCCTGTGATTTTGTCAATGCTGAAAATTGGGTAAAATCTCTATCATTGGTTGGGTCCCAATTCCAGAACCTCCAGGCTGTAGTAGAAGTTAATTTACCGTTGCCAATTTTATAATCAGCATTTAAGGAAATCCCTCCGATAGATTGGTTATGTCTCCAAGGGGTATTGGTGTAAATTTCCCTAGAAAACGGATCGATTTTCGGTTGAGAATAACCTAAACCACTCACAATAGCAGCATACTGACGGAAAGCACTTCTTTCTGTAGCAGTTACACCAGCAACCACTAAAGGATAACCTGCCGGATGTTGGATACTCACATCTCCACTCAATAACAACTCTAATTTTTCGTTTGGTGTAAACAACAACTGGCCTTTTGCACCTAAGTTATTTTGTCCGCTGTATTTGCGTTCTTCTAATACGTTCCAGATAGTACCATCACGTTGTGTACCAGAAACAGAAAGCTTTGCAGCAAGATTTTTAGCTACGCCTCCAGTAACTGTGGCTTTAGCTTGAATAAAGTTATAGTTACCAAAGCTTAGCTCTACTTTACCACCTGGCACCTGACTAGGTTTTCTGGTAGTGATATTAAAAGCACCGGCAGTGGTATTTTTACCGAACAACGTACCTTGCGGTCCTCTAATTACTTCAATTTGATCGATATCGATAAAGTCTGTTGAAGTAGCTGCTGGACGAGCGTGGTAAACACCATCTACATAGAAACCAACACCTGGATCGATACCATCGTTAGTTAAACCAAAAGTAGAGCCTAAACCACGAATATTTAAAGTGGTATTTCTAGCATTTGAGGCATACAGTTGCACAGAAGGCACTAACTCTTTTAATCGATTTACGTTGAAAGCGCCTGCATTTTCAGCTGCTTGTCCGCCGATAACGGTAATTGGAATGGGAACTTCTTGTAATACTTCAGAACGACGTCTAGAAGTTACGACGATCTGATCTAGTTGCGATGCTTCCAGCAAAACAAGCTCTAAAGGTGTAGCAGAAATAGTGATGATTTGAAAGTCTTGAGGTTTAAAACCTACTGAACTTACTTGGATATAAAATGGCACCTCTGGAACCGAGGTTAGGCGAAATTCGCCTTTTTCGTTAGCGCTGGTAGAAATGTTTGCTCCTCTAACTTTAACAGTGGCATGAGGGACCGCCGATCCGTCGTTGCGCTTGACTACGCCAGTAAGTACATTTTGAGCAAAAGCGGCATTACTAGAAAGCGAAAATATGATAGTTAATGAAGTTAGGTAAATATAATTTCTTAGTTGGTATAGTTTGATTTTCATTGTTTAACTGAATATTAAAATGTTTGCTGTATGGGTATTTTGAAGGCGCTCCTACGAGCGTTCAGATAGGTGAATGATTTGTTTACGCAACAGCAACACATGGAATTAAGGTTATTTTTCATCTTTTAATTTGTTTTAATTGTGATGAAACTATCTCGATGCATCAAGATTGTTCCATTAGAAAATTTTAAAATTTATATAAAATCTATAGAATTAGTAGACAAATATATTAAAGTTTTTACAATCAGAAATTTTATTTTGAAAAATTAGAAATGAAGTCTCTCAAAAACTGAAATCAAATTCAGCAACTTTCGGATTTAATACTGCTATTCCGTTCTCAATCTTTGTACTGTAAAACTTAGGATAACATTGTCCAAATAGGTTAGTAACAGTAAATAATTACACATCACAATGCAAAGATTTAAAGACAAATTCGCACTCATCACCGGTGGCACCAATGGAATGGGTTTCGCTACTGCAAAACAATTTATCAACGAAGGTGGATACGCCATCATTACAGGCCGAAGCGCTAAAACTGTAAACGACGCTCTGGAAAGGTTGGGCCAAAATGCTTACGGAATTGTTTCCAATGCAGGTAAAATGGAAGATATTTGGGAACTACCAACAGCGGTAAGGCAATACACAAACTCCATTCACCTCCTTTTTGTAAATGCGGGCTATGGAAAGTTTTCTGGTATCACTACTGTTAGCGAAGAACATTTTGACGAACTATTTGATATGCTAGTAAAAGGAACCTTTTTTACTGCTCAACAAATGCTCCCACTAATGAAAAGAGGAAGCGCCCTTGTATTTAATACTTCGTTTGTCACCGAAATTGGTACTCCTAATTTTTCTATTTATTCCGCAGCAAAATCGGCAGTAGCTTCTTTCATCAAAACGTTTTCGGCAGAACTTGCGGATCATGGAATACGGGTAAATGGAATAAGCCCGGGACATATCAAAACCAACATTTTCAATAACACTGGTTTAAACACCGATGCCATTAACACTGCGATAGAAAATATCATCCCTACTATTCCTTTCAAAAGGTTGGGAGAACCAGAAGAAATAGCCAAAGCCGTACTATTTCTAGCTTCTCCAGATGCCTCTTACATTCACGGTGAAGAATTAAGGGTAGACGCTGGTATCTCTCAAATCCGTTAATACAAAAGCGGGGCTATCGCAACCGACGCCCCGCTGTATTTGCTTTTCAAAAAGTCTTCCGGACTTCCTGACTATCTACTTCTTATTTACTTGTATAATTTGGTGCTTCTTTAGTAATAGTGATATCGTGTGGATGACTCTCACGCATACCAGCAGCAGTAATTTGTACAAATTGTGCTTCTTGCAATTTATCGATACTAGCCGCACCGCAGTAACCCATACTTGCACGCAAACCGCCAATATATTGGTACATTACTTCTGCCAAAGTTCCTTTGTATGGCACGCGACCTACAATTCCTTCTGGTACTAATTTCTTGATATCGTCTTCTACATCTTGGAAATAACGGTCTTTAGAACCTTGCTCCATCGCTTCGATAGAACCCATACCACGATAAGATTTGAACTTACGACCTTCGTAAATGATCGTTTCGCCTGGGCTTTCCTCTACACCAGCAAATAACGAACCCGCCATTACGGTACTTGCTCCAGCTGCAATTGCTTTGGCAATATCACCAGTGTGTTTAATACCACCATCGGCAATAACCGGAACACCAGTACCTTTTAATGCTTTAGCACATTCGAAAACTGCATACAACTGAGGCACCCCTACCCCTGCGATAATTCTTGTAGTACAAATTGAACCTGGACCAATACCAACTTTAACAGCATCAGCACCTGCTTCAGCTAAAAACTTAGCAGCCGCACCAGTAGCAATGTTACCTACAATTACCTGTAGATCTGGATATTTAGCTTTTACTTCTTTTAACTTGTCTACCACACCTTTTGAGTGACCGTGAGCCGTATCGATAGTGATTACATCTACACCAGCTTTTACCAAAGCGTCAACACGTTGAATCGTATCTGGAGTTACACCAACTGCAGCACCTACACGTAAACGACCTTTTTCGTCTTTGCAAGCTAATGGATAATGTTTCACTTTCAGGATATCTCTAAAAGTAATTAGACCGATAAGAACACCTTCTGGAGTTACCACTGGCAATTTTTCGATCTTATGGTCTTGAAGAATTTCTTCCGCCGCCTTTAAAGTGGTACCTTCTGGAGCGGTAATCAAATTCTCTTTAGTCATTACCTGAGCGATTGGCCTGCTCATATCTTTCTGGAAACGCAAATCGCGGTTAGTAATAATACCAACCAATTTGTTATCTGCAGTTACTACCGGAATACCACCAATTTTGTGCTCTTTCATTATTTTAAAAGCATCTGCAACTACAGCAGTTTCCAATAAAGTAACCGGATCTTGGATCATTCCACTTTCCGAACGCTTTACCTTGCGAACTTCTTCCGCTTGCCTATCGATACTCATGTTCTTATGCAACATACCGATGCCACCGTTTTGAGCAATGGCTATAGCCAACTCAGCTTCCGTTACTGTATCCATAGCAGCAGAAACCAATGGCACATTTAATTGGATTTTCTTAGTTAAAAAGGTGCTTGTACTAACCTCACGAGGTAAAATCTCAGAGTAAGACGGTACTAAAAGTACATCATCATAGGTTAAACCTAAAGCAATAAATTTTTGGGGATCGAGTTGCATAGCAAATAAATTACGAATTCTTATTTGCCGGGCAAAGATACAATATTCCCGGTTAAAATGAAATACCGATTGTTATATTTAAGTAAAGCTATTGTTGTATTTCATCGGTAGTGGTAGTCCTGCTTTCCGCTTTAAATCTTTTTGTTGGCATTGCTCCTCACGTTGTCATGCTGAGCTTGTCGAAGCATCTGCTAGTCACGAACAATCTTTCGACAGGCTCAAGATGACAAAGAACAAAAAGGATTTTCACTTCAATCAGGTTTATTTGAATAAAAACACTGCAACTATTTGCGTTCCCTGTAGCGTTTATCAAAGACTCTGCGTATAGGCAAACAAACCTAAATCAATGAACAGACCAAACTTATTCTTTTACTCGGTAATTCTATGTGCTACGCTTTTTACAAGTAGCTGTAAAAAAGAAGATAAGCAAAACAAAGAGCGAGAAGAATTAGAGCAACTATATAATCAAATTAAAGACATTGCAGAAAGCAGTACATGTGGGCAAAATCAAGAACTTAAACATATAGCTGTTGGAGCAAAAGCCTGCGGCGGACCAACTAGTTATTTGGTTTACAGCACAAGTATTAATGTAACAGAATTCGAAACCTTAGTACTACAATACAATGAAAAGCAGAAAAATTACAATAACAAATGGGGAGCGATTTCAGATTGCACCATTGTTGGCCCGCCCAAATCTATAGTCTGCGAAAATGGAAAGCCTAAAATAAATAACTAATCTTAAATAATGCATAATGGAAAACCTAATCATTTACGTCAAAATTTCATTGGAATTCTTCTACGAAAGATATTTATCCTAACTTCATTCCAACTATTAGGAATAATTACACGATGAAGAATTTCTTTATTGCAATCTTATTAATGATTGCAAATTTAAGCTATGCGCAAAATTTCAAATATGCTTTTGTAACCGATACCCACGTTGGCACCGCCACCGGCGAAGAAGACTTACGAAGAACTGTCGCTGATATCAACGCTCAAAAAGATATCGACTTTGTTTTGGTAACTGGCGATATTACCGAAATGGGAACTAATGAGGAGCTGAAACTTGCTAAAGAAATCCTTTCGAGCTTAAACAAAAAATTCTACGTTATCCCGGGTAACCACGATACTGGTTGGTCTGAGTCTGGTGGTGTTTCTTTCATTAAAGAATTTGGCTACGATAAATTTACTTTCGATCATAACGGCTTCCGTTTTATCGCTTGTGCTTCGGGACCGTATGTTCGCATGAGCGATGGACATATCCCTCGTGATGCCACTGTTTGGATGGATAGTGTATTGAATAAAACGCCGAAGAGTATGCCCATCGTTTACATCAATCATTACCCTTTAGATAATAGCTTAGATAACTGGTACGAAGCAACCGATCGTTTAAAAAAGAAAAACATCCAATATGCAATTTGTGGTCATGGTCACCAAAACAAAGCTTACAATTTTGAAGGTATTGAAGGTACCATGGGGAGATCGAACCTTAGAGCAAAAGACAGCATCGGTGGTTACAACATCGTAACGATGAATAAAGACACGGTCTACTTTGCGACTAAAAAACCTACAGAGCAAATTCAACAAGCTTGGAGAAAAATTGCGCTCAAAACTTTCGTTAACGATGGCAAGAATTACGAAAGACCCGATTTTTTCATCAATCAGAAATACAATAGTGTGAAGCCAGTTTGGACTTACCATTCTAACGCCAACGTAGTAAACACGCCTGCTTACACTGATAATTTAGTGATTTTTGGAAATAGTATTGGGCTAATTGAAGCCTTAAATAGAAGTACTGGAAAGCCCGTTTGGACCTATAAAACTCAAGGTGCAATTTATTCTTCACCATTAATCGCTTGGAACAAGCTTGTTATTTTTGGCTCTGGAGATGGCAACATATATGCACTGAATGTAAAAGATGGTAAACTCGTTTGGAAAACAGCAGCAGGAAAATCTGTACTGGGTTCGCCTGTTATTCAGGGCGATGTTATATTTATAGGAGCCAGCGATAACACTTTCAAAGCACTCCACGTTAAAACTGGAAAACTGAAATGGCAATTTAACGAAGTAGAAGGCACCATAGTTGGAAAGCCAGTAATTCAAGATAACAAAATCATTTTCGGTTCATGGGGCCGTCATTTATATGCCTTAGATATTTATCAGGGCACACTTTTATGGAAATGGAACAACGGCAGTGCCAACAGAATGTTTTCTCCAGCTATGGCTACGCCAGTAATTTCAAATGGAATTGTATTTATTGCGGCTCCCGATAGGTTTTTAACTGCAATTGACATCAATACTGGCGAAACTTTATGGAGAAATAATCAGGCTAGAGTTAGAGAATCTATTGGTTTATCTACTGATGGTGCATTGGTTTATGGCAAAACTATGCAAGACGAAATTGTTGCGTACAAAACATCCCGTACCGACGAAGGTTTAGCATGGAAATATAACGCAGGTTATGGTTATGAGCATACCCCATCAGATTTGATTGAAAAAAACGGAAAACTATTTTTCGGCACCAAAAATGGCACAGTATATTGCATTAACCCTAAGGAAAATAAAACCTTATGGGCGCACAAGATAGACAACTCCATGGTAAACACCTTTAAAGTAATTGATGATAAAACTTTAGTGGTAAGTACGATGGATGGAAAGGTGACTTTGTTGAAAGCGAATTATTGATTACTCCAGAATAGACAAAAATCCCTGATGAATTTATCAGGGATTTTTGTCTATGAATGTCGAAATAATGAAAGTTTTACTATTTCTTACCAACCACTACCCTAGTCATGGCATTCCAATCTAGATATTGGTTAGCGACAGCTTTTAAGCGTTCGGCAGTAATATTTTTAACCGTGTGGATGTAGTTATCGTAGTAATCATAACCCAATCCAGCGAAGTGAATGCTCTTGAATTTATCCGCATGAGAGAAAGCATTCTCTAAACTTCCCAAAAGTGAGCCTAGCATAAAATTACGAACTAAATTAAGTTCTTCATCAGCAATTAAATCGCTTCTTAAAATATTGATTTCCTTCTCTATCTCGGTCAGTGCGCTAGCACAAACATCAGCACCAACTTCGGTGGCTAAGAAGAAATAGCCTGCATGTTTTAGCGACGCAATTCCAGAACCGATACCGTAAGTATAACCTTTATCTTCACGAATATTCGCCATTAAACGCGAACCAAAATATCCTCCGAAAACACAGTTCAGAATTTGTAACGCAGGAAAATCTTC
Organism: Pedobacter helvus; assembly: GCF_005925325.1. Classification (GTDB taxonomy): domain Bacteria; phylum Bacteroidota; class Bacteroidia; order Sphingobacteriales; family Sphingobacteriaceae; genus Pedobacter; species Pedobacter helvus. The sequence goes on from NZ_SRMP01000001.1 coordinate 679,105, forward strand.
GTGAGTACGACTAATACTCAAATTGCCCATCCTAATTGCAGACTGTAATGCTTCGGGCTTTTCGATGTACAAATCTTTACCTTCTTGCTCCGAAAACTGGAAACTGTTTTTAACTGCTGTTCCTGCATTTTCCCAAGCACCTCCAAAAACTTCATCCAAAACATCAAAATCCTTATCCAAAAACTTACCAGCTATAATAATGGTACAGTTCTTCGGCTGAAAAGCAGCCTTAAAATAATCCAGCAAATCGCTTTGCTGCAATTGGTCATAATCAGTTAAACTGATATCAGAACCATACGGTGTTTGACCAAAAATTGAGTTGGCAAAGTTCTTACGAGCTAGGAAATCGTTCTTCTGCAGGCTTACTTGTAATTTTTGCTTTTGATTTTGCTTGTAAATATCCAGCTCGTGCTGCGGAAATATGCTTTCATTTAGTACCGACCACAAAATTGGCAATACCGATGGCAAGTGTTTAGTTAACGAATAAAGTGTGATAGTCGTTAAATCTGCTCCATATTCTGTTTGCAAAAATGCCCCGTAATAATCTACTTTTTCTGCAATCTCTTTAGCAGTTAAGTTTTTCGTTCCGTTATTAATTAAACCGTTCACAGCAATAGCTTGCAAAGGCTTTTGTGCATCCCAATTTACGTTTTCGAAAATAAATTCTATACGTACAAGCTCTTGGTCGCCAGCGTTAACAACATAAACAGGCAAGCCATTTTTCAATTGCTTTGCTGTTGGTTTAATAAAATTGATATCATTTACCTGCTTAAAGGCAGGAGCAACTGTTCTGTTAAGCATTGGCTAAATAATATAAGGTTGATGATTTTTCTTTCTTAAACGTTTCTTGCGCAACTTGTTGGATTTGTTCGGCAGTAATGCTCAAATACTTATTGATTTCTACATTCAATAAAGCAGCATCACCTAAAAGCTCGTAGTAAGCCAAATTCATGGCTTTATCCAGCAAGCTCATTTCAGCAAATACCATAATCGATTCCGATTTGTTCTTCACTTTCGTCAGTTCGTTTTCACTCACCAATTCCGCAGCTATTTTATCCAACTCTTGCCAAATGGCAGTTTCAGCTTGCTCCATAGTTACACCTTCTACCAATTTACCATCAACAATAAACAAACCTTCATCTAAACTACTAGTGATATATGCATTAATTTCGCTGAACAATTTCTGTTCTTTCAACAAACTATTGAACAAACGAGAAGACTGTCCTTGCGATAAAATATCCGACAACAAATCGAAAACTTGATAATTTGCATCTAACCTTGCAGGCATTTTAAAAGCCATGTAGATTGCATTTAGAGGTACATCAGCGTTTACCGTTAAACTTCTAACTGCGGTTTGTTCTGGTTCTTTCGGTAGATTTCTTACATATTTATCTCCCGCCGGAATTGGCTCAAACCATTTTTCGGCCAGTTCTTTTACTTCTTCAGTCTTTACATTTCCGCCCACTACCAAAATCGCATTTTGTGGATTGTAATGCTTCTTAAAAAAAGCCTTCACGTCTTCCATTTTAGCATTTTCTATCTGAGCCAAATCTTGCCCAATGGTTGCCCAACGATATGGATGATTTTGGTAAGCCAAGGGACGCAACTTCAACCAAACATCGCCATAAGGCTGGTTCAGATAACGTTGCTTAAATTCTTCACAAACTACATTTCGTTGTGTTTCCAAACTTTTTTCAGAGAAAGCCAAACTCAGCATCCTATCACTTTCTAGCCAAAATGCAGTTTCTATGTTGGCCGCTGGCAAAGTGATGTAATAGTTGGTAATATCGTTACTCGTAAAAGCGTTATTTTCGCCACCAACACGTTGTAGAGGCTCATCATAGCTCGGAATGTTGATAGAACCACCAAACATCAGATGCTCAAATAGATGCGCAAAACCCGTTCTTCCCTCCTCCTCATCCCTAGCGCCAACATCGTACAATATATTTAAAACAGCCATTGGCGTTGTTGGATCTTCGTGAACCAAAACTTTTAAACCGTTGGCTAATGTAAAACGATTAAAATTTATCATAGGGTGCAAAGATAGATTAATTGCCTTATTGTTAAATTGTTTTATTGTTGAGTAAGTGTAAAGATGGAAAACCTTTACGTGTAGTGGGTTATTTTTTTGAAAATGTTCGGCTGTATTGCATGGCTTCTGTAGCCCCACTATCCGCTATAGTCCCTTGTTGCACATCGGGCGCTGCCGCTCCTATTGGGTTTATTTAACTTCAACTTGTGCAAAAAACTTCCAAGCAAAGCGCAGAACCAACCGGATGCACATATAAAAAGTATTATTTTTCTTGTCAGGTTATGCGAGATGCTTAAGCACCTAGTGTCCCCCTTTGGAGGAGATTAAGGGGGAGGAAGCAAGATGGAATATCAGCAATGTTTTTCGTTAATTAAACCCGATGGCAGCGGATATACTTTTTGTTGGGTCATTTCGACGAGGAACGAGGAAAAATCTGTTACCTAGTAGCATTAAACTTTGAGATTTATCTCTGCGTTCGAAATGACGGAGGAACGGGACAAAAAGATAACAGCGTACAGCGGGGCTACCACAACGATGAAACCGAACAAATCCTTTTCACATAAGTCACATTATAATTTAGAAGTTAAATTTTGTTAATCAACATTGCAAGCAAGTCCCCTTTAGGGGATTTAGGGGTTTATTTTTTACCTTTACACCATGAATACAGGAGAATTACTGCAAAGAGCCTTAAACTTCGATTTTTTAACTAAAGAAGAGGGTATTTTTTTATATCACAATGCTAGCACTGCCGAGTTGGCTTACGTGGCAAATGAGCTCAGAAAAATACAGGTTCCGAGTGGTAAAGTAACTTGGCAAATTGACCGTAATGTGAATACAACGAACGTTTGTATTGCCAACTGTAAATTCTGTAACTTTTTCCGTCGCCCAGGGCATGAGGAAAGTTACATTACCGATATTGAGACCTATAAAGTTAAAATTGAAGAGACTTTTCGATATGGTGGCGACCAGCTGTTGTTACAAGGTGGGCACCATCCAGATTTAGGTTTAGAGTTTTACACCAACCTTTTCAAACAACTGAAAGAGCTTTACCCTGATTTAAAATTGCACGCTTTAGGTCCGCCAGAGATTGCTCACGTAGCCAAATTGGAAGGCTTATCTCATACTGAAGTATTAAAAGCTTTGAAAGAAGCTGGATTGGATTCGCTTCCTGGTGCTGGTGCAGAAATACTGAACGACCGTGTAAGGAGACTAATTTCTAAGGGAAAATGTGGTGGCCAAGAATGGTTAGATGTAATGCGTGCTTGTCATCAGTTAGACATTACCACTTCTGCTACGATGATGTTTGGTCACGTAGAAACCATTGAGGAACGTTTTGAGCATTTAGTTTGGATCCGTGAGGTACAGAGCGAAAAACCTGCGGATGCGAATGGTTTCCTAGCGTTTATTCCTTGGCCTTTCCAAGATGATGGCACCTTATTGAAACGTTTGCGTGGAATTAGCAACAATGTAACTGGCGATGAATATGTACGTATGATCGCCTTGAGCCGTATCATGTTGCCAAACGTAAAGAATATTCAAGCAAGTTGGTTAACCGTAGGTAAAGCTGTTGCACAACTTTGTTTACATGCTGGGGCTAACGATTTTGGCTCGATCATGATTGAAGAAAACGTAGTTTCTGCTGCTGGTGCACCTCATCGTTTTACTGCAAAAGGTATACAAACAGCTATTAAAGAAGCGGGTTTCGAACCACAATTACGTGGGCAAAAATACAACTACAGAGAATTGCCGGCTGAATTGGAAGAGCAAGTAATTACTTACTAAACCCCTAATCTCCTAAAGGGGACTTTTTTAGCCGATGAAAAGAGCGACTTTAATCTGTTTTTTATTATTTATTTCAGTTTTTGCATTTGCGCAAAAAAATTGGGTAAAGCAGAAACTAACTAATCGTGTTACGGTTTCTTTTCCGACAGCTCCGAGTAAAACTGCGGGTACGACTTTTGCGATAAAAGACACTACAAATACCGTATACACGGTTACGTATAGCTTTATCGCCCAAAACTTAAAGATAGATGAAAAGGCATTTAGCAAATTAGTAACGACAGAGGAGTTTGCTAGTGAGTTTCAAAATAGTCTACATGCTACCTTGAGTGGCTATAATCTGGAGCCAATAAAAATAAAGCAAAATAAAAACTACGTTAGTTATATCACCGAAGGCAAAAATGAGGATGAAAAAAAATCTATTTTCATGCACATCATTTTCGTAGATGGCATCTATTACAGTCTTTCCGTAGTCATCCCCGAGGGAAAAAGTTTTAACAACAAAGACATTTTCCTTCATAACTTTCAAATCACCAAGTAATAAACAAAAATCCCCTACTATTTTAGAGAAACACAGCTGCGAGTTTCTTTTCAAATAATAAGGGAATATAAAGGTTCGATTTCTAAGCGATTACAACTTAAAGCCTGTTTTAAGGAATAGGTTGGCAATAGTAACTACCTCAGCTTTAGTTAAAAATTCATCAAATGATTCTGCTGCTGCAGCTTTAGTAACTGCTGTACCATTAATTGCGGTAATCTCTACACCAGCTTGTAATGTCGTATTTTCACGAGCATACACAGGATCTACCGCAGCAATACCTGTATCATTTGAAACACCGCCAGTACCCAAACTGATCCAAGGTTTCAATCCCGCAGCACCGTTTGCAGCCAACATTTGACGGATGTGTGAAGCGTGTCTGGCCTCTACCGAGTGGATTTGCAAAGCGGTGGTTAAAACAGCATTGCCTTTTAGCACTGGTGCTTGTCCTTTGTAAGCTCTCACGCCCGTATCTTCAAAGGCAGTTGCCACTTTTAAAAAGGTTGGGTAATCCGAATACACCGCATTAAAGGTTCCACCGGCGGTAAAATCAAAATTAGCATAATCTAGTGGTGTTCTCGCCGCAGTGCCTAAAGCTCCTTTCAGTAAATCAACGTGTGCTTTTTCATGATCTCTAATGGTAGTGATGGCAGCAGTTGGTGCTCCGGCCGGAATTAAACCTGGTGCAGCTACCAGCGCATGGTTATAAAAATGATATTCCAAATATTCTAAAGTTAAGGCAAAGTTTAAAACTTCGTTTACTGCTGTTGGTGTGCTTTGACCATAAGCTTTGTTAAATAAAGAACCTAAAGCCAAAGGCATTGCTGCCAGTGAGATCTTTTTCCCAATTTGGAAAAAATCTTTCATGGCTTTTCTTCTCGGATTTATTCTTTCGTAAATCTCGCCATCAACTTTTTCAATCTCGTCTAAAATGTTTAAGATATTCATAATTTCTAGGTTTTAAGGTTAAAGGTTGATGATGTTAATTTTGGTTTTGATGTACTTGCTTGCCGCTGTCAGTACTTTATCAGGTGTTAGTGCAGCATCCAATCCGCCAGAAACATTAGCTCCCAAAGAAGTTAAGCTAGATAAATCGGCGAAGCTTCCATTGCTGATTTGATCTCGAACCCAAGCCGCGTGTCTTGCTTCTACAGAAACAATTTGTCCGGCAGCAACTAAGTAAGCATCCGTAGTTAATCTTACTCCTACACCGTTGTAAGCAGCTACACCCAAATCTTCGAAAGTTTTAGCCGCAGCGAGTACGCTAGCACCGTCGTTAAAGTTAATTGAAGAAAAATCCACTTCTAAATTTCCAATTGCAGCTGTACCAAGTACTTTTTTAAAGAATTCTCTATGAGCAATTTCATGATACTGAACATCTTGGAAGTAATTTTTTTGGGCTTGCGTAAAACTAGCAGGTGGAGCCGATGCTACTTTAATGTAAAATGCTGCTTCTAGTTGTTCTAGTGCATAAGCATAATTTAAAACACCAATATCGTTTTTAAAGTCCAAGGTGGTTCCAGTAGAAACAATTGGAGACCTGTCTTTTTTACAACCGGCAGCTACCATAGCTACCACAGCTGCACTTGCGCCAGCATACTGAAGAAAAGCTCTTCGCTGCAATCTTGCGTCAAAAATATCGGTATCGGTAGTCGATGTTTTTGGGTTCGCTTTTAAATTTTCCATAACACGTTTTTAAGGGTTTAATTAAAAGGTTGATTACTGGCATTTACGAGAACGATAAGTATTTGGATTTCGCAAAACAGAAATTATTTTCTATTGCCTCTATTTTTTGATAAATTGAGCCAAACTAAAACATGGCAGCACTAAACACAATTATTGTTGACGATGAGGAATTTGCACGTTCTTCATTATATTTTTTACTACAGGAAAATTGTCCTGATGTCAATATTTGTGGTATTGCCAAGTCTGTTAACGAAGCTAGAGCTTTACTGCAAAACCACGATATCGACCTCATTTTCTTAGATATCGCCATGCCCGGAGAAAATGGCTTTTCCTTAATTCCGCAAGCCCAAGAAGCCAATGCCACGGTAGTTTTCACCACAGCGTATGACCAATATGCACTCAAAGCAATTAAAGCAAATGCCTTAGATTACCTCTTGAAACCTATTGATATTGATGAACTCATTGCAGCCGTGGATAAAGCGGTGAAGCACCAGCTATTGAATAATGCCTTAAGTAGAAATACCAGTCTCAAAAATCTAGAAGAAGATTTAAAGGAACAGAAAGGTGTAAGTAGGCTAACTTTGCCAAGCGGCCAAGGTTATCGCTTGGTAGACCTCGATGAGATTGTTCATATCGAAGCTGATAGTAATTATTCTATTTTCCACTTAAAGAATACCGAAAAAATCACGGTTTCTAAAGTACTTAAAGATTACGAAGAAATTTTACCAGAAGATCGTTTTGTAAGAATACATAAATCAAGCATTGTAAACTTGAAATATGTAAAAGAATATAACAATAAAAACGGTTTGATGTTATCACTCTCAAACGGAGAAAGCATTGTGGTTTCTAGAAGAAGGGCCAGCGATTTCTTCGACAAAATGAAAAACTACAGTCAGCCACAAAGTGAAAAATAGCGTAACCAAAATAGCCATATTTTATTTCCTTGTCATTTTATGCTTGGGAAAAAGTTACGGCCAAACCGTCTATTTACCGCATTACACTACCAAAGATGGCCTACCTAGCAACAACTGCTATTACACGCTACAAGATCAGAAAGGTTTTATTTGGGTGGCTACAGATGCTGGTGTGAGCAGGTTTGATGGTTCAGTTTTCGAGAATTTTTCTGTGGACGACGGCCTGCCTGACAATCAAATTTTGCAACTGAGACAAGACAGCAAAGGTCGTATTTGGTTTATGGCACTGAATGGCCAACTGAGCTATTTTTTAAACGGTAAAATCCACAATGAAAGCAATGATGCTAACCTCAAAGAACTGAACTTAAACGGCGTTGTCGTTTCGTTTCTAGAAGATAGTAAAGGTCGGCTTTGGTTTGGCACGAACAATAACGTAATAGGTGTTTGGGATGGAAAAAAAACCACTAAAATCATATCAAACAGCAGCGACCAGAAATATCAGAACGTATTTATTTATGAAGACGAAAAAAATAACATTAGAGCAGTTAATAGAACGGCAAATTTCATTTTTTTTAATGGTCTTTTCGTTCCTTCAAAAACCGAGATATTTCCAGTTTCATATAAGGCCATTAACCGTATCAACGGCAAAATATACTTCTTAAATCAGCATGGCCTAAACACGATAGAAAAAGGAGTAACAAAGGAAGTATTGAAATTAAGCCCGCAATTGTTAAACTCTAATTTGGGCTATATTTTACTTGGTGAGAAAAAGTTATGGTTTTCTAATGATGATGGAGTTAAGGGGATCAATTTAGATGGAACCGGCATCAAAAACTTTTTGCAAAACATCAGCGTAAACCAAACCATTAGAGATAACCAAGGTAATTTATGGTTTACCACCAGAAACGGAATTTACAAGCTTCCGAAAGTTAAAGACCAACTTTTCACTTTTGGCAAGGAAGATGGATTAAACAACGCAGTGATTAAAAGTATCGTAAAAGACAAAAACAACAGGTTGTGGCTCGGAAGTAACAATAGCACCATCAATATTCTAGATTTAAAGACAAAAAAGACTTCGCAAATTAAGTTACCTGATGCCACTAAATACAATACCATCAAGCAACTTGTAGTAGATAAAAAGAACAAAAGAATTTTCTTTGCTTCAGACTATGGTTTAGGATCTGTGAGCAGCAGTTATCCGATAAATGCAAATTTCAAGTTCCTCAAAGAAACCAACAATTTAATGTTTGTGGTAAAGAACTTTGCAATTGACAGCACCTCGAAACTTACCTTGTCCATGTCGTCTGGTGTGGTGATCATTAACGATCGCAACGAACTCCAATTTTCATCCTTTAAGCACACAGAAGACAAAGATTTTTTCAAGGATCGCTCTTACCGAGTATTTTACGATAGACAACAAAATCTTTGGTTTTCTAACATCAATGGTTTATCAGAATTTAATTACAACAAGCTTAATAAACATTATGAAAAGTATCCGCTATTAACTAAAAGGATAAATGATATACGCCAAATGGCCGATGGCAGTATTGCAATGGCTACCGATGGTTATGGTATTGTGATTTTCAAAGATGGAAAAATTGCTCATGTCATCAACCATAAAAAAGGTTTGAGTAACAATATCATCAATAAGCTCTTTGTTCGTGGCGAATATCTTTGGGCAATCAGCAATACTGGCATCAACAGAATTTCGATTGTAAACGGCCTTATCAGTATTAATGCATTTGACGATGTGAACGGCATTCTATCGGATGACTTAAACGATCTTTATATCGATAAGGACACTGCCTATTTTGCCACCAACAACGGGCTAGTTTACTTCGCCTATAACCATTCGCTGCAGAATACCACACCACCGAAAATCTACATCAATGCCATCATCAACAATAAAAAAACACTTGATTTAACTAGCGGAAGTTTTACGCTCAGACCAAATGAGCAGAATTTGATTATCAATTACAGTGCAATTGATTTTAAGAACCGGAACATCAGCTACCGATACCGACTTAAAAACAAAGGTGCGTGGATTGAAACTAAAAACCGTCGACTAGAGCTTTCATCGCTGGAACCAGGAGAATATACCTTCGAAGTTTGTGCTAAAAGTCAGAATAGTAATTGGAGCGAACCTGCAAAAGTTAAATTGATACTCGAAAAACGCTATTATCAAAGTTGGTGGTTTATAGGAATTTTGGTTATTGGTGTTGGATATCTGATCTATTTTGTTGGTGTTCGCATTACGAAAAGGCAAAAAAACAAGGAGCAAGAACAACTTTTACTTAAGAATAAAATTTTGATGCTTGAGCAACAAGCCTTGCAAGCCATGATGAACCCACATTTTGTGTTTAATGTGATGAATTCAATTCAGCATTTTATCAATACGCAAAATACAATGTCGGCTAATAAAGTGCTTACAGGCTTTGCCAGATTGATAAGAAAAAACCTAGAGATTTGTACCCAAAGTTATATTTCTTTAGAAGAAGAGATCAATTATCTTAATCTCTATTTAAGTTTAGAGAAGAACAGGTTTGGCGAGAAATTTCAATACGAAATTATTGTTGATGAAGAAATAGACAAAGAGGAAACATTTATTCCGTCGATGTTGCTTCAGCCTTACATAGAAAATGCAATTTGGCATGGCATTATGCCAAAAGAAGAAGGCGGTAACGTAACAATAGACATAAAAGAAGTGAATGATGAGAACTTGTTGATTAGTATCACTGATGACGGTATTGGAATTGACAATTCTTTAGCTGCTAAAAAAGATGGTCACCAAAGTAAAGGAATGACTTTAACCAACGAAAGAATAAACCTTTTGAACAAAATTGAAGCAAAAGCCATACACTTGGATATAAAACAGAACGGGAAAACAGGTACAATTGTCTCAATTTCTGTACCGATGAACAAGTAAAATACCGTTTACTCAAATATTACTACCACTCACTAAATAAGCATGCATCTTCGTGTTTTTTGTATTAAACTTGTTATAAGAAATTAAGCAAACATTAATTGTTTGTTCTGAGAACGTTCATATAGGATTGACAAAAGATATTTTTTAACCTAACCTAAAAGTATATCTCAATTCAGGTTTCATTTGTGTGTTAAAAGCGTCCCGATTTTTCATAATTAGGACGCTTTTTTGTTTAACAGAAAAGTGTATTTCGCTGACTTACAGAGCCACTAAAAAAAATATAAAAAATTTTCCTAAAAGTGGTTTTTATTCTATTTTTGAGCCAATAAAAAGACAAAACAAACGCTGCTATCTTCTATTTCAGAAAAGATTTTTGTAACTTTAATTAGAGCATTTAACTTTCGAACTATTAACTATTTTTTGTGTAATGAAAACGCCAAAAAAACCTATTCAAGACAAGCCAACGGGCAAGCCAAATTCTAAGAAAGAAGAGATGGATGAAGAATTAGATGACATCCAAGATGAGAAAAATGTTGATGAGGATGAAGATGACTTTGACATGCCTCTTGACGACTTAGACACCTTCGAAAGTTTCGACGATGACGACGACGATGACTACTAGGTAGATGATCCATAAAGATAACTAGACAAAAAGCCCCGAAATTTGGGGCTTTTTGTTATTTTAGCCCCCTACAGAGAGCGTATGAAAGTAGTAATAGTTAACAATAGCCGAACCCAACAACAATTTCTTGATATCGTTGAAGAACTTTATAGCAATGACGAAGCCTATATCAGGCCATTAGATCAGGATGTGCAGAAAATATTTGATGTGAACCAAAATCCTCATTTCAAACATGGAGACTGTATCAGATGGATTTTAGTTGACGACCAAAATAAAGTTATCGGCAGAATAGCCGCTTTTGTGAATGAGAAAAAGGCTTATGGCTATGAGGTTCCTACTGGTGGGATTGGCTTTTTTGAGTGTATCAACAACCAAACCGCAGCTAATTTCTTATTTGACACTGCTAAGAATTGGCTGGCAGGCAAGGGAATGAAAGCAATGGAAGGGCCCATCAATTTTGGCGAAAACGATAGCTTCTGGGGCTTACTGGTAGAGGGCTTTACTCCTGCATCCTACGGCATGAACTACCATTTACCCTACTATTACCAACTTTTTACCAATTACGGATTCGAAACCGCTTACGAACAGTTAACCAATATTATAGAGGTACACAAACCATTTCCAGAGCGCTTTACCAAAATAGCTAATTGGGTAGCAAGTAAGCCGGCTTACTCCTTCGAACATTTCAAAAAAAGCAAAGCAGAAAAATACATCAATGATTTAATGGAAATTTACAACGATGGCTGGAAAGATTTCGAAAATTTCGTACCAATCAAAAAAGAGACTTTGCAAGAGAGTTTTAAACAGATGGAAGTAATTATGGATGAAAAACTGATTTGGTTTGCTTATGCTAACGGAGAACCGGCTTCATTTGTAGTTATTATTCCTGATGCCAATCAAATGATCAAAGGCTTTAATGGAAAGCTTGGCCTATGGCAGAAACTTCAGTTTGCTTATCGCAGATGGAGGGGCATTAATAGAATGAGGGCCATTGTAATGGGAACCAAGCAAGCTTATCAAAAACATGGTTTAGAATCCTCTCTTTTTATCAAACTAAAAGAATATGTGCTTCCAAACAGAAAGAACTACGAAGAATTGGAGCTTTCTTGGGTAGGCGATTTCAATGAAAAAATGTTGGCTATTCACGAAGCTACCGGAGCTAAATTTGGTAAAAAGCATTTGACTTTGAGGAAGATTTTTTAAAATCCACTTTAAATCTCCGCCAAAAGGGAGACTTCAAATACACTTCTAATTCTGCGCTTCTGAAGGGATTAGGGAAGCTTTACATCCCCAGCTTCTCGTATAAATCGATTACCTTTTTCTGAAGTTTCATTACTTCAGCATTTTTATCCGATAGTTGCTGTTTTAATCCAGCTATTTCTTCTACCACATTTTGAGAGATAGATGTTGTTGTTTCTTTTAAAATAATGGAAGAAATGGATACTTCAAAATATTTCGCAATCTGTGCCAACCTGGAAAGATTGATATCGGTTTGCCCATTTTCTATTTTGGACAAAGCAGCCACTGAAATTTTTAGTGCATTAGCCACTTCAGTTTGACCTTTGGCTTTTGCTAATCTCAACTGTTTAATGTTAGCTCCTATTTCCGATATCAACCTCTGATTAGCCAAAACATCATCATTTTGTTTTCAACTCACTAGCTAACTTAGGCAAATCTAAGCCTGCATAAGTGCCCGAGCTCATCATCAATAAGTTAGTACTTTGATAATTCAAGCTCTTTAAATAAGTTTCCAATTGGGCTGCATTATCAAAATATAGCAAGCTATCATCTTCAAACGCTTGCTTAATATCTTGCTCGGTTAAAGGCTGCATTTTCTTTTGCTCAAAGGTTTTCGCATCAATATAAACAATAGCTAAATCGGCATCGCTCATGGCACCTTTATATTCTTTTAGGAACTCTTTATTTAAGCTACTAAAGGTATGCAGCTCCATAAAAGCTACCAGCTTTCTATCCGTAAATTGAGACTTTACTGCATGAATGGTCGCTTTTAGTTTAGATGGTGAATGTGCAAAATCTTTGTAAACATTTGTTTGGTCTTCGGCACTAATTAGCTCTAAACGTTTTGCAGCACCAGCAAAAGAACTAATAGCGGCATTAAATCCTTCTTCATCAATTCCCAACTGCGCACAAACTTGTTTAGCCGCGTTCAAATTCATCAGATTATGATCTCCAAATACATTCAAAGCTGTATGCTTTGGCAATAGGTAGGTTATGCCATTTCTAACCTCATGCGCTGGAATTCCGTAAGGTATTTTTATCACGTCGGCGGTAGATTGCTCTACGGTTTGCTTCAATTCTTTATCCAACTCACAATAAATCAGCTTACCATTTGGCGTAATGGTATCAATAAACTTTGCAAACTGTTCCACGTAATCTGCAAAAGTTGGAAATACGTTGATATGATCCCAAGCGATACCACTAATTACTGCAATGTTGGCGTGGTACAAATGGAATTTCGGTCTTCTATCAATAGGAGACGCTAAATATTCATCTCCCTCTATCACCATAATCGGAGCGGTATCGGTAATCTTCACCATCGTATCAAAACCAGCCAATTGTGCACCAACCAAATAATCGAACTTTTTTTGATGGTAATTCAAAACATGTAAAATCATTGAAGTGATGGTTGTTTTACCATGACTTCCACCAATTACCACCCTAATCTTTTCTTTCGATTGTTCGTAGACATAAGCTGGATAAGAATAAATCTTTAAACCTAGCTCTTGCGCTTTTAGAAGCTCAGGATTATCTACACGGGCATGCATCCCCAAAATAATAGCGTCAATATCCGCTGTGATACGGTTCTCGTCCCAACCCATTTCAGCGGGCAATAAACCATATTTATCCAATCTACTCTTCGAAGGTTCATAAACCACGTCATCCGAACCTGTAACTTCAAATCCTTTTTTATGTAAAGCGATGGCTAAATTGTGCATCGCGGCACCACCGATAGCTATTAAATGAATACGCATACTTTTAAATTATTAAATGAGTAAGTTTTAAATGATAGAATTAGCATCACGCCTATTCAAAAATTTACTCATTTCATCATTCAATCATTTTATAAATTTTGCCGAAACCCAGTTATCTATTTTCTTATGGTCCTGATAAGTTAAACCAAACTTTTCACAGTGTGATTTGATGATATCCAGATCAGGTGTTTCGTAAAAACCACTAAAGAAAATCAAACCGCCTTGTTTTAACACAGAAACATAAGTTTCAATTTGATCTAAAAGGATATTCCTGTTGATATTTGCCAAAATGACATCAAAAGTTTGTTGTGGGATCGCTTCTTTACTCCCATGCAATGAAACCAAATTATCGATATGGTTCAGTTTTGCATTTTCAATAGCACTTTCGTAGCAAACTTTATCGTAGTCTATGGCTACAACATCCTTAGCTCCTCTTTTCGCTGCTAGAATTCCTAAGATTGCCGTACCAGCTCCCATATCTAAAACCGAAGTTCCTGTAAAATCAGTTTCTAAGATATACTGCATCATCATGGTAGTGGTTTGATGATGACCAGTACCAAACGACATTTTCGGGTCTATTACGATTTCGTACTGATATTGAGGTTGCGCTTCGTGGAAGGTAGCTCTAACATAGCAATTCTCGGTAATAATTAATGGACTAAAATTGCTCTCCCACTCCTTATTCCAATTCTCAGAAACCACTTCTTCTACTTCGTAATTCGCATTTATAGATTGATGCTCCGATAAAACTGCTTGAAGTTGATCTTCTTCAAATAAACTCTTTTGCACAAAAGCATTGAAGCCTTCGACAGTATCTTCGAAAGTTTCAAAATCGATGTCAGCCAAATCTGCAATTAACAAATCTTTCTGATATTCTTCAATTTCACCGAAGGCAAAACTTACTTTAAGGTAGTCCATATTTTAAAAACCATTTAAGACATATAAGCTCACATAAGATTTGCTTACATGCCTTATATGGTCAGAATTATTTTAAGAATTTAATGCTTTAACGATGTCTGTAAAATCACGAGATTTCAAAGATGCTCCTCCAATTAAGCCGCCATCAATATCTGCTTGTGAAAACAAATCAGGTGCATTTTTGGCATTACAGCTTCCACCGTATAAAATGGTAGTATCATCAGCTACATTAACTCCGTATTTAGCCTCAACTTTAGATCTAATAAAAGCGTGGATATCTTGCGCTTGCTCCGGAGTAGCCGTTAGACCTGTACCGATAGCCCAAACTGGCTCGTAAGCTAATACCACTTTACCGAAATCTTCAGCACTTAAACCGAACACGCCTTCTTCTAATTGCTTTTCGATTACGTTAAAGTAACTTCCATTATTTCTTTCATCTAAAGTTTCACCTATACAGAAAATTGGCGTTAAGTTGTTTGACAATGCAGTAACCGTTTTTTCAGCTAATAACTGGTTGCTTTCTGCGAAATATTGTCTACGCTCAGAGTGACCTATAATCACATATTCTGCACCTGTAGATTTGATCATTTTTGCAGAAATTTCACCTGTGTAAGCACCGTTTTCATTTTGGTGGCAGTTTTGTGCGCCAATTTTAACAATGCCAGACGACAATTGAGCTAAGCTGTTTAAATGAATAGCAGGAGAACAGATCACAGCAATTTGATCGCCTTTTTTCTCATCTCTTACCATGTTTACAATTTCAGAAAACAATGAAACACCTTCATTGTAATCGTTATTCATTTTCCAGTTTCCTGCAACAATTTGTTTTCTCATTTCTATTTTGGTTTTATGTTGGAATGTTATAAAGTTTGAAGGTTGGAATGTTGGAGACGAACGTTTCAACTTTCCATCTTTTCAAACCTTCGTTAAAAGTGTCTATATTCTTTTGTGATCTCAAAAATGTGAGATATAATTTCTTTTTCAGTTTCGTCTAAAGTTAAATCTCTACGGTCGTAAACTAACGCAGCAGTTTCCAACATCTTATCTAACGCATAAATATCAAACCCGTGTGCGCCGCCCCAAGCAAAATCTGGAATAAAATTACGAGGAAAGCCAGCTCCAAAAATATTGGCACTTACTCCTGCTACTGTTCCTGTGTTAAACATGGTGTTGATGGCACATTTTGCATGATCTGCCATGATCAATCCGCAGAATTGCAAGCCTGTTTTTCTGAAGTTCTCTTTTTCGTAATCCCATAAACGAACTTCGCCGTAGTTATTTTTAAGGTTAGAGTTATTGCTATCTGCACCAATGTTACACCATTGCCCCATTACCGAATTACCTAAATAGCCTTCGTGACCTTTTGATGAGTAACCCCAAATTACAGCGTTATTAATCTCTCCACCTACCCTACTGAAAGGTCCGATGGTCGTTTTGCCATAGATTTTAGCGCCCATCTTTACCTGAGAGTCGTTACATAAAGCAAATGACCCCCTGATATGGCAACCTTCCCAAACTTGACTATTCTTACCCAAATAAATAGGGCCTTGCAAAGTATTGAAAGTAGAACATTCCGCTGTCGCACCTTCTTCTACGAAGATGTTTTCGCCTAAGATGGTATTGGTACCACTTAACCTAGCTGAAGTTTTTCCTTTAGTTAATAATGTAAAGTCTTTTTGTAGTTCTATCTCATTGAGACCAAAAATATGTTCAGGATAATCTATCTTCACAAAACTAGACAAATAAGCTACACGTTCTAGACCGCTCAAGGCTTCCTGATAGTTAGCAACCGAACTAGCATGATAAGCGATCACGATATCTGCAGCATGTAACACCTGGCCATCTTTTAGTTTCTCAACAGCTTCCAACAATTCCTCATCTGGGCAAATAGAGCCGTTTATAAAGAGGTTTGAATTAGCTAATGCGAATTTCTTACTAAGATAAGCCTGGGTTTGATAGCCAAAATCGGCATTAAGATGTTTTCCCCATTTTTCAGCGATGGTTAGAATACCCATCCTTAAATCGGCAACAGGTCTTGTAAAAGTTAAAGGCCTAAGCGAGAACCAAGATTTATCATCAAAAAGATTGATTACCATAAGCCACAAAAATAAAAAAAGTCCCGAGCTTAAGCTTGGGACTTTCAAAAAATATGTTTTAAAGCTAAAATTATTTTTTAGCGTAACGGTTTTTGAATTTATCGATACGACCAGCTGTATCTACCAATTTCATTTTACCAGTATAGAAAGGGTGTGAAGTGTGAGAAATCTCTAATTTGTAAAGAGGATACTCATTACCATCTTCCCATTTAATTGTTTCTTTAGTTTCAACACAAGATTTAGTTAAGAAAGCGTAGTCGTTAGACATATCTTTAAAAACAACAAATCTGTAGCTTGATGGATGCAAATCTTTTTTCATAATCTATTTAATTTTATTTCGAAACCTCAGCGCAAGCTTTGCAATTTGCTGGCAAACGATGCTGATGAGTGCCTCTTATCTTTTTATCTTTATTTTTAGAGGTGCAAATATCATGATATTTTTTGACATAAACAATATCACAACTGAGATATTTTCAAATATTCGATCACAAATATCAAAATATCTTTTTCATTTTCAGAAGTTTTGAATTTGTTCCGCTATTTTTTCAGCTGATCTTCACAAACCTCTAGCCTCTTTTTTCTTGTAAAAAAAGCCTCTAATCGTTATCTTGCGAACTTACCTAGTTCGAAAACCCTTAAATTTTATTCATGGAGTTATACTATTCTTTTTCCGTTCTCATCGTTCTCGCGTCTTTCTTTTCGTACCTCAATCTTAGATACCTAAAGCTCCCTTCAACGATCGGCATTATGATTATCGCCATGTTGTCTTCGATCATCTTGGTAATTACCGGTCATTTATTCCCTGATACTTTTACGCACTTTTCTACCTTACTAAGAGATGTAGATTTCACGGAAGTTTTAATGGGTGCCATGCTGAACTTTTTACTTTTTGCAGGAGCTATACACATCAACCTTAAAGATCTGAGGGAGCAACGAGGTCCAATCGTTATCTTTTCTACAGTAAGTGTGGTCATATCTACCTTTGTGGTCGGTGGTATTGTTTTTTACGTTGCACCATTATTAGGCTTAAATATTCCTTTTTTATACTGTTTATTATTTGGTGCTTTGATATCCCCTACAGATCCTATTGCGGTAATGGGCGTTTTAAAAGAAGCCAAGGTAAAGAAATCACTAGAAACCAAAGTTGCGGGCGAATCATTATTTAATGATGGTGTTGCCGTAGTGGTTTTTGCCGTTATTTTGCAACTAACACAAAGCAGCGATATGGACATTTCGTTCGGGAACATTTCGTGGCTGTTAATTAAGGAAGCTGCTGGCGGCTTTATTGTTGGTGCTTTATTAGGTGTTGGCGCATCAAATGCAATGCGTAAAATTGACGATTACAAAGTGTCGGTTTTAATTACACTATCTGTTGTAATGGGTGGCTATCTAATTGCCAGAGGGATGCACATTTCTGGCCCGTTAACCATGGTTGCGGCAGGTATAGTGATCGGAAATTACGGCAAAAGAACAGCAATGTCGGCTACTACCAAAGATTATTTGAATAAGTTCTGGGAACTGATTGACGAAATTTTAAATGCAATTTTGTTCCTATTCATTGGTTTTGAGTTACTGATCATCCCTAACATCACCAATTACTGGATCATGGGTGGTATTAGCATTATAATTGTACTTTTTGCCAGATTTGTTTCTATCTACATTCCAGTTAAAGTAATTCCATTTAAAAATAAATTTAGTAATGGAACCATTAAAGTTTTGGTTTGGGGAGGCTTACGAGGTGGTGTATCTATTGCCCTGGCATTGTCTATTGATGAAGGCCCGCACAAGCCGGTGATACTGGCAATCACTTACTTTATTGTGGTTTTCTCAATTATTGTACAAGGTTTAAGCGTAGGCAAGGTAGCCACAAGAGCCCTTTCAAAAGAAGAAGAGTAGCGTTCAGCCACAGATGCACAGATTTTACAATTAGATATTTTATTATCTGTGCATCTGTGGCTATTCTGTCACTTCGAATATTTATTCCAAATTTCTAGTTTCGCTTTTTGTCTAGCGATGTAAGCATCTGCGATCACTTCGCCAGAACTAGAATTTTCGGCGCTTTCTAATAAAGCTTTTAATTTATCTTGGTCTACATCAGCACGATAAAGAATTTGCACCAACTTAGAAAAATCATCCTCCACCAAATATTCAAAAGCTTTGATCAAAGCCTCACGCAGTTGATTTTCTGAGATATCTTCAGGCAGTTCAAAATCTTTTCCTACCATTTTAGCTAACGACATTCCGCTCATCTGATTTCCTGACAAAGTTCTATCAACACCCCGTTAGTGGTCTTAGGGTGCACAAAGCAAATCAATTTGTTGTCCGCTCCTTTTTTAGGCTCTTCGTTCAACAATACAAAACCTTCACCCTTCAATCTTTCCATTTCCGCATAAATATCATCCACATCAAAAGCAATGTGATGTATCCCCTCTCCCTTTTTAGCGATAAACTTAGCGATAGCGCTATCATCAGCTGTGCTAGCTAATAATTCTATTTTATTTTCACCAGTTTTAAAAAATGCAGTAGCTACGTTTTCGCTTTCCACCAGCTCGGTTTTATAGCAGCTAGTGCCCAACAATTGCTCATACAAAGTGGATGCTTTTTGTAAATCAGTTACCGCTATACCAATATGCTCTATTTTATTCATCATGAAGTTATGAGTTGCAAGTTATAGGCTACGGGGTGTGAATATGTAACCCGCAACTAACAACCCGAAACTGTTCTCGTTATCAGAATGTAAAAATGCAGGTTTTATCTATAGCTTCATAGCCATTATTTATAATTGTTCGCAAAGTTTTTTCGTATCTTTGTAGTGTTAAAGGCTGAAAAGTGTTAACGCTCAGCTAAAATTTAAAAAAACAAGATTAGATGGAACTTCCTATTTATTTAGATAATAACGCTACAACACCTCTAGATCCAAGAGTATTGGAAGCTATGTTGCCTTATTTCACTAACAAATTTGGTAATGCAGCTAGCCGTAACCACGCTTTTGGTTGGGTTGCTGAAGAAGGTGTAGATTATGCCCGCGAACAAGTTGCAAAATTGATCGGCTGTACAGAAAAAGAGATCATCTTTACTTCTGGTGCTACCGAAGCTGATAACTTGGCCATTAAAGGTGTTTTCGAAATGTATGCAGATAAGGGTAATCATATCATTACCGCTACTACGGAACACAAAGCGGTATTAGATACTTGCAAGCACTTAGAAAAACAAGGTGCTAGGGTTACTTATTTAAATGTAAAAGAAGATGGTTTAATTGATTTAGCTGAATTAGAGGCTGCAATGACACCAGAAACCATTTTGGTAACCATCATGTACGGAAACAACGAAATTGGTGTAATCCAGCCAATTAAAGAAATTTCTGCTATTGCACACAAACACGGTGCTTTGTTCATGACAGATGCTACACAAGCAGTAGGTAAAATTCCTGTTGATGTAAATGCTGATGGTATCGATTTAATGGCTTTCAGTGCACACAAAATGTATGGACCAAAAGGCGTTGGTGCATTATATGTACGTAGAAAAGGACCAAGAGTTAAAGTAACGGCACAAATGGACGGCGGTGGTCACGAGCGTGGTATGCGTTCTGGAACATTAAACGTACCTGGTATTGTGGGTTTAGGTAAAGCTTGTGAGCTTTGTCGTTTAGAAATGGACGAAGAAGCTAAGCGTTTATCTGCTTTACGTGATAAATTGGAAAGTGCTTTAACCGTATTAGAAGAGAGTTATGTAAATGGTAACGTACAACATCGTTTACCTCACGTAGCTAATATTTCTTTCAAATATGTTGAAGGTGAAGGTTTAATGATGGCAATGAAAGATTTAGCGGTTTCTTCAGGCTCTGCTTGTACTTCTGCTTCATTAGAACCATCTTACGTGTTAAAATCTTTAGGTCTTTCTGATGATTTGGCACACTCTTCGATACGTTTTGGTTTAGGTAGATTTACTACTGAGGAAGAAGTTGATTATGCAATAGAAAATACTAAAAAAGCAGTTAACCACTTGAGAGATCTTTCTCCACTTTGGGAAATGTTTAAAGAAGGTATCGACTTGAGCAAAATTGAGTGGGCAGAACATTAATAATTAGATAATAACCAAATTAGCTAATTAGCTAATAAAAAAATAAAGACATGGCATATTCAGAAAAAGTAATTGATCATTATACCAACCCTAGAAACGTTGGTACTTTAAATAAAGACAGCAAAAATGTAGGTACCGGTTTAGTAGGTGCTCCAGAATGTGGCGACGTAATGCGTTTACAAATTGAAGTAAACGACGATAACGTAATTACAGATGCTAAATTCAAAACTTTTGGATGCGGTTCTGCTATTGCTTCTTCATCTTTAGCTACAGAATGGTTAAAAGGTAAATCTATCGACGAAGCTTTGGCTATCGACAACATGGATTTAGTAGAAGAACTGGCTTTACCTCCAGTGAAAATCCACTGTTCGGTATTAGCTGAAGATGCAATTAAATCTGCAATTAACGATTACCGCGTTAAAAATGGTTTAGAAGCATTAGAATTACCTAAATCGCACCACTAATTAGAATTGAGTAATGCGTATTGAGTATTGAGAGATACTTCGACGATAAACTAATCGCAATACGCTATACTCATTACGCAATACTAAAATATCATGATTACTATAACAGATAAAGCAAAAAGCAAAATAGACGACCTAATGCACGATTCGCAATTAGGTGCTGACTACTTCTTACGTGTTTCCGTAAAAGGTGGTGGTTGTTCTGGTTTATCGTACAACCTAGATTTTGATAACGAAGAGAAAACTGGCGACCAGTTTTTTGAAGATAGAGGAATTAGGATTGCCTTAGACATGAAATCTTTCTTGTATTTAGCTGGTACAGAATTAGACTTTACAGATGGCTTAAATGGCAAAGGCTTTAACTTTGTTAATCCTAACGCCAGCCGTACATGCGGTTGCGGAGAGAGTTTTTCTGTATAAGTGTACGTTTACAATATTTATATTAAGGCTTCGATATTATATATCGGAGCCTTTTCTTTTTATATCCCATTTTTTACCAACAATCATCAATTGATTTTGTATTATTAATTACAATGCATTATCATTGTCGGTTCAAAACGTCACCAAACATAAATGTAACATGGTCTCATTCAACGAATTTTCTACCGTACCTACGCTTTTACGTAACGTCGTTAAAAATATCCACCAACCAGAAGAAACCTTTTTAATCCATAAAAAAGGGGCTAATTGGGAGGAAATTTCTTTTGCAACCACTTTAGCTAAAGCTGATGCAGTTGCTGCTTTCTTTTTAGAAAGAGGCATCGTAAAGGGCGATAGATTAGGTTTGATGATGGAAAATTCGCCGGAATATGTTTATTACGATCAAGGCATTCAGCAGATCGGTGTAATCAATGTATCTATCTATCCTACGCTTTCTGAACACGAAGTAGCTTACATTATTAATGACTCCGGCATTAAAGCCATTTTGGTTGGCAACCCCTTCTTATTCAGGAAAGTTTTGAAAGTCGCAGAGAATTGCCAAGAGCTTAAATACATCATCCCAGCATTTGCTGATTTTGGAAAGATTGCAATACCAGAAGGTTTAAACATTGAGGTGATTGACTACAATACCATTTTGGACAGACCTGTATCTGCTGAAGAAACAACTGAAATTGACAGGAGAAGAGCAGAAGTTCTACCGAGTGATGTTTCTTCTTTGATTTATACCTCTGGAACCACTGGAACGCCAAAAGGTGTAATGCTCACCCACTACAATTTCGTAAAAAACGTAGAAGTTTGTTTGCAACAGATCCCTGTGATTGATGAGACAGAAACGTTTTTATCCTTCTTACCATTGTCTCACGTATTTGAGCGTACTGCAACTTATCACGTTTGCTGTGCACAAGGGTGTAAAATTGCATTTGCACAGAGTTTAGAATTGCTAGCAAAAAACATGGGCGAAGTTAGACCGACGGTGATGTCTTGTGTACCTAGATTGTTGGAACGTATCCACGATAAAGCCATTAAATCTGGCACCGCAGCTGGCGGAGTGAAAGCGAAAATATTTACGTGGGCTTTAGAAACCGGAAGTGCTTACCGTGAGAAAAAGGAAGCAGGCAAAAATCCTGGATTAATCTTAAGCGGTAAGAAAGCTGTGGCAGAAAAATTGGTTTTCAGTAAGATCAAAGAAAAAACTGGCGGAAGGTTAAAGTTCATGATTTCTGGTGGCGCGGCATTGCCAAAAAACGTGGGCGAGTTCTTTGGAAATTTAGGTATCAAGATATTGGAAGGATTTGGCTTAACAGAAACTTCGCCGGTAATGTCGGTTACAGAATACCACAGACAAGTTTATGGTACTGTTGGGCGTGTAATTCCAGGAATTGAGATCGGCATTCAGAATGTAGATACCAAACAAATCATCAATATACAAACTCACGACACTTTCAACGAGAACTTTGATTGCGAAGAAGGAGAAATTATTGTTCGTGGTCACTGTGTGATGAAGGGTTACTTTAATAAGCCTGCAGAAACTGCAGAAGCGATTGATAAAGATAAATGGTTTCACACGGGGGATATTGGTCGTTTTTACAAAGGCAATCTGCAAATTACCGACAGGCTTAAAAACATGATTGTAAATGCTTATGGTAAAAATGTTTATCCAACACCAGTAGAAAACATTTATTTAAAAAGTCCGAAGATTGACCAACTGTTTTTAATTGGAGACAAAAAGGAATATATTACAGCGATTATCATCCCCAACAAAGAAACTTTACAAGAAACATTTAATTTAAAAGAGGAGTTTTTCCAACAAGAGGGCGATTTTATTGCAGAGAAAGAAATTAATGACTGGATTGGTCAGGATATTAAAAAGATTTCTAACGAACTAGCCAAATTTGAACGCATCAAGCATTTTATTGTAAAACGTAATCCGTTTAGCATTGATGAAGGTGAAATTACGCCAACGTTGAAAGTAAAACGTAGAATTGTAGAGAAGAAATATGCGCCTGCAATTGCGGAAATGTATGCGAGGGATAGTGCAGAAGTGGAGTAGATGACTTACTAATTAGTAGAAATTAAGAAAATCAAATATTTCAAATTCTCTCAGGATTTGTAATATCGAACTGTTTAACTTTGCTGTTCGACATTTGTAATGTCGAACTTCCTATCGTGGAATTTGTAATTCCATTTTTTACACCATCATCAACCAAAGAACTACTAAAAATCCTTTCATAAAAAATCCCGATAACTGCTAGTTATCGGGATGATATATATTGAAATAAGTAAAACCTATTCTTATAATTGGCCGTCTAATTTACCAGCTAATACTGATTTTGGCACAGCACCAATTTGTTTATCTACTACTTCACCGTTTTTGAAATACAACAAAGCAGGGATATTGCGGATACCAAATTGCATAGAAATTTGCGGGTTGTTGTCAACGTTTACCTTGCCAACTAAAGCTTTACCTTCGTATTCTTTAGCAATTTCTTCTACTACTGGACCAACCATACGGCAAGGACCGCACCATTCTGCCCAAAAATCTACCAAAACAGGTTTATCTGATTTTAATACTAATTCCTCGAAGTTAGCATCTGTTATTTCTAAAGCCATATCTAAATTTTATTTATGTATACAAATATATTATCAATTGTAATGCCATCAAAAAGCTTGTGTCAATTTGACATTGTTTTGTTCATTACGGTTGTTCATTAGTTCATCAGCCACCGGTTCATTAGTTAATTTGGTTAACTGACTACTAATTCCTGATACCTAACACCTGATCCCTCCCCTAATTCAACCTGTAATCTACAAAATTTATTTCCTTTATCTTATTCAAAAACTGGTTATTAGGATTAATTCGCTGATTTTTAGAGGGCAACTCTAACTTCAATCCTTTTTCCATATCATAAACCTCGAAATTGAGTTTACAGTTTTGTGCTTCTGCATTTTCTTTGTTCTCGTCCAGAATTTCTTGAATTTGCTGCATAAAATCGTTTGTTACGGCCTCTATCGGAAACAACAACGTAAGTGACTTAGTCAATTTATCACGTAAACCAGCTAGCAAATCAATACTGGTGATTTTAAACTCCCAATCTCCTTCCTTACCAAAGCGTAAACCTAATTTACCACGTATCTGCAAGAAATATCCTTCAGTTAAGAACTGCTTAAATTTCAAGAAATCATCACCAAACAATGCAATTTCACAACTGTCATCGTAATCTTCAAAAGTAAAAATACCAAAAGGTTTACCGGTTTTAGTAATACGTTGTGAAGCCATGCCCACCAATCCTCCTATTACCAACTCCCTGTTTTTCAGCGCCTCAAACTCTGCCAAAACTTCCTCATTAGTGTCACCAGTTCTAATTTTATTGATGACAGCGAGATGCTTCACTTTATAAGGGCAATACCTATCTAACTCAAAGCGGTAATCATCTAAAGGATGTCCGGAAAGGAAGATTCCAATAGCATCTTTTTCATACTTTAAACGATCGATCAATCCCCATTCTGGAGCTACAGCGAAAGTTGGCTCTAAAATTAGATCTGCCTTTGAACCACCAAACAACGATGATTGTGATGAATTTTGGTTGTTCTGAAAATCATTGGCATATTTAATCAACTTCTCAATTCCATTTAATTTATCATTAGCGCCAATAAAGAAATATTGTGCTCTGTGGTAGCCAAATGCATCAAAAGCACCGCCATATACAAAACTCTCATATGCTTTTTTGTTAACGATACGCGTGTTAGAACGTTTCGCAAACTCAAATACAGAAGGATAAGGACCATTTTCCACTCGTTCCTCAATAATGCTTTCTACCGCTTTCTCTCCAACACCTTTCACCGCAGATAGACCAAAACGAACTTCGCCTTTGGCATTTACAGAGAATTTCATATCAGACTCGTTTACATCTGGACCTAATACCGTTACGCCCATTTGACGACATTCTTCCATAAAGAAAGCCACCTGTTTGATATCGCTCATGTTATTGGAAAGTACCGCAGCCATATATTCTGCCGGATAATGTGCTTTCAAATAAGCAGTTTGATAAGCGATCCAAGCGTAACACGTAGAGTGAGATTTGTTGAAGGCGTAGGATGCAAATGCTTCCCAGTCTTTCCAAATTTTCTCTAAAGTTGCTGCAGCATGTCCTTTTTCTGAAGCCTGCTTTACAAACTTAGGCTTCATTTTATCTAGAACGTCTTTTTGCTTCTTACCCATGGCTTTACGCAGAACGTCGGCTTCACCTTTGGTAAAACCTGCCAATTTCTGCGACAGAAGCATTACCTGCTCTTGGTAAACCGTAATACCATAGGTTTCTTTCAAGTATTCCTCACAAGCATCTAAATCGTAGGTAATAGGTTCTGTTCCATGCTTACGACGAACGAAACTTGGAATATACTCCATAGGTCCAGGACGGTAAAGTGCGTTCATCGCAATCAAGTCGCCAAAAACAGTAGGTTTTAACTCCTTCATGTATTTCTGCATACCAGGACTTTCATACTGGAAAATCCCTACCGTTTCGCCGCGTTGGAAGAGCTCATAAGTAGCTACATCATCTATCGGGAAATTATCTGGATCGAGGTCAATCCCGAAACGCTTTTTAACCAATTTTACGGTATCCTTAATTAGTGTTAGCGTTTTTAACCCCAAGAAGTCCATTTTTAGCAGACCAGCACTCTCTACCACCGAGTTATCGAACTGGGTTACGTACAAATTACTGTCTTTAGCAATAGATACAGGGACGAAATTGGTAATATCATCAGGCGTAATGATTACCCCACAGGCGTGGATACCTGTATTACGTACCGAACCTTCCAATACAATGGCCTGCTGCAAAGTTTCGGCTGCTAAATCTTTACCAGAAGCCAAACCTTTAAGCAAGTTCACGTTCTCAAACTCATCTGGGCGTAAAGCTTCTTTTAAAGCTTTTTCTTCGAGGTTAAAGATCTTAGCCAATTTCATGTTAGGTACCAACTTGGCAACTTTATCCGCTTCGAAAAGTGGCAAATCCAATACCCTGGCCGTATCTCTAATTGAAGATTTGGCCGCCATGGTACCATAGGTGATGATTTGCGCCACCTGACTAGAGCCATATTTATTGATTACGTAATCCATTACACGGCCACGGCCCTCGTCATCAAAATCGATATCGATATCGGGCATGGAAACACGGTCCGGGTTAAGGAAACGCTCAAAAAGGAGATCGTATTTAATTGGGTCGATATTGGTAATACCCAAACAATAAGCAACTGCAGAACCCGCGGCCGAACCACGACCAGGTCCCACGGAAACATCTCTATTTCTAGCTTCGGCAATAAAATCTTGTACAATTAAGAAATAACCTGGATACCCCGTTTTTTCGATGGTCTGCAACTCAAAGTCTAAGCGCTCGGTAATATCGTCGGTAAGCTCTCCATAACGCTTTTTCGCACCTACATAGGTTAAATGACGAAGAAATTTATTCTCACCGCGTTTACCACCATCTGTCTCATCCTCGGCAACAACAAACTCTTCTGGGATATCGAACTTAGGCAAGAGGACTTCCCTTGCCAACTTATAAATTTCAATTTTATCAATGATTTCTTGAATATTGATAATTGCCTCTGGCACATCAGTAAACAAGGCTTTCATCTCGTCTGCCGACTTGAAATAATACTCGTGGTTTGGCATGCCGTACCTAAAACCTCTACCACGGCCAATTGGCGTCGCTAGTTTTTCGGCATCTTTAACACAGAGTAAAATATCATGTGCATGTGCATCTTTTTTATTAACGTAATAGGTATTATTGGTGGCTACCATTTTCACTTTATGTTCGGCAGCCATTTTAATCAGCACCTCATTTACACGGTCTTCGTTTTCTTGACCGTGACGCATTAGCTCGATATAAAAATCATCGCCAAACTGTTCTTTCCACCAAAGTAAAGCCTCTTCCGCTTGTTTTTCACCGATATTTAAAATCTTGCTTGGTACCTCGCCATATAGGTTACCCGTAAGTACAATTAAGTTTTCCTTGTACTGCTCAACAACTGCCTTGTCTATCCTCGGTACATAATAGAAGCCTTTGGTATAAGCGATAGAAGACATTTTTGCCAAATTGTGATAGCCCTGTTTATTCTTGGCTAGAAAAACCACCTGATAACCATCGTCTTTTCTGGTCTTATCCTCATGGTTTTCGCAAACAAAAAACTCAACTCCAATAATTGGTTTTAGAATCTGCGCCGTTGGTGTTTCGCCTTTCTCTAAAGCTTCCTTGTTTTTCGCCTCAGCGCCTTTGTTATGGTTAAGCACATTATTCACGAAGTGGAAAGCCCCCATCATGTTGGCATGATCGGTTAACGCTACTGCTGGCATACCCTTTTCTAC
Source organism: Pedobacter helvus (assembly GCF_005925325.1). Lineage (GTDB taxonomy): Bacteria > Bacteroidota > Bacteroidia > Sphingobacteriales > Sphingobacteriaceae > Pedobacter > Pedobacter helvus. The sequence goes on from NZ_SRMP01000001.1 coordinate 706,958, forward strand.
CGCAGCTTTAACCAACGCAGGTACACTAATGGTACTCTGCAATACAGAAAATTGTGTATGATTATGTAAATGCACAAAAGTAGCATTGGCCAAAGCAGCTTTGTTATCTGCCAAAGTTTGTTTTGAAACGCCGCCAGTATCTGCACCTTTTCTTTTTCTTATTTCGTCAGAAGCCGCTTTAAGGTTGATATGTTTTAACCCAACAGATTCAACTGGAAATGGATTAGCTTCTTTAAAGCGTAGAAAGTAATCGGTATCAACCTGAAGTTCTTCTTTGGTAAATACTTGCTTTTTTATCAGCTCCAAGAAACAACGCGTAGTTGCTTCCACATCGGCAGTTGCGTTGTGAGCTTCGCCAAATGGGGTGCCAAATAAATACTGATGTAGTTCTGTTAAGGTTGGCAACTTGAATTTACCGCCCCTTCCACCAGGAATTTTCAATAAGTCGGCAGTAACTTCTGTACAGGTATCCAACACTGGCATATCGGCTAATTTGCTCTCTACACCAAAACGGTAAAGCTCGCAACCCATAATGTTGATATCGAACTTGATGTTCTGCCCTACAACAAACTTAGCCTTTCCCAACACTTCGTTAAACCTTTGCAGCACTTCTGCCAAAGCAACTCCTTGCTCATCTGCCAAATCGGTAGAAATACCGTGAATACGCTCTGCATCATAGGGGATGTTAAAGCCTTCTGGTTTTACCAAATAATCCTGGTGTTCTACTAAATTCCCTAACTCGTCGTGCAACTGCCAAGCAATTTGGATACAACGCGGCCAGTTATCCGTATCGGTAATTGGGGCATTGAAATTACGTGGCAAACCGGTGGTTTCTGTATCAAAGATTAAGTACATAGCTGAGAAAATAAGGATATCAAAATTAACGAAAAATTAACCTGAATTGGTCACCGAATTATCAACATAAATTAGCTACTTGTAACTGAATATCTTAATCTACCAAAACTTATTTTCTCGATTTTTAACCTAACATTAATTTAGCTATTTTTACTTCTTAATGCTCTAAAACCAAAAGCAAACATGGACTTCTCCTTTAATGGATATGCTTTAGTTCTCCTATTTTTCGGGATACTAACAGCTATAATGGCGATTTACATCTACAAACGAGGTACAACCGTAGTGCGTTGGTTCGGCTTAATGATGGGATCGAATGCCATTTGGTCTATTGCTTATAGTTTAGAGCTTGCCAGTGGTACCTTAGATCAAGCTTTAATTTTTGTAAGTATCGAATACATCGGTATTGCTACACTACCTTTAAACTGGTTTTTGTTCTGCCTAAGTTTTTGTAACAAAGAATGTTGGTATAAGAAACCACATAACTTAATTGGTATACTCGTGGTTCCGGTAGCTACTTTAGCTTTAGTGTGGACTAATCCTTTACATCATCTTCATTATAAAGATGTCAGAATGTTTACCGAAGGCGAATTTCCAATGTTAAAAATACATCCAGGGATCTGGTATCGCATATTTACCATTTATTTTTATTCGCTTTTAGCTTGTGGTTGTTACCTCATCTTTAATAAATTCAAAACCTCCGATCCGATTTACAAGAAGCAAAATTATAGCATCATCATCGCTGCAATTATTCCCTGGATAGGCAATCTTAGTTATTTACTTGGGCTTAGACCATTGGGCTTTATAGATATCACCCCTTTTGCCTTCATTTTAACAAGTTTTTTGGTTTTTCTGGGGATTTATAGGTTCAGGTTGTTTGATATTGTTCCCATTGCTCGCGAAAAAGTACTGGAATTAATGAGTGATGGTTTTTTAGTTATTGACGAAAAACATCGAGTTATTGACTATAATTCGGCATTGCATCGCTTTACAAATTTTTCGGGAAACAAGAAAGTAATAGGTACACCGATACAAGATATTTTTCCTAACCAACCAGCTCTTATTGAAAAAATTGAAGCCGCTACCAACTGTAAAATAGAGCTACACACCAATACCGAGAATGAGACTATTTATTTTGAAGTTGAAATATTAATACAGCGAGAAAATAAACTGAATGACGCTTTTACGATCATCAAACTTCAAGATTTAACTACTGCCAAAAAGGATGCCTTAATCGCAAAGGAACAGGCTACTGAGTTGGAGAAAGTAAGTCAACTAAAAGATAGGATTTTTTCTATTATAGCTCACGATTTGAGGGGGCCGATGGTTAACCTGTCGGAAGTATTGAAGATGTTCTCTTACAACCAAATTAGCGACGATGAATTTAAAGCGCTATCGCCAATGCTAAGCAAAGACATTGTTTACACTACCGATTTGTTAGAAAACATATTGCACTGGTCTAGAAGTCAACTGCAAGGTTTTGGAATTAAAAAAGAGTTTTTCAATGTAAGGAACATCATTTTAAACGAGATCAACTACCACATGGCTTCGGCTTCCTTAAAAAAAATAAAAATATTACATGATGTTTTTCCCAATGAGGTAGCCTATGCGGACTTATTGATGTTTCAAATTGTGATCAGAAATTTATTGAACAATGCCATTAAATTCTGTAACGAAGGTTGCGAAATCTTGATCACCGCAGCCTATCAAAATAATGGGATGTTGAAAGTTTGCATCAAAGACTCTGGCGTTGGCATTTCTGAAGATATTTTAAATAAACTTTTTAAGGAGGAAAATATTTCTTCTAGAGGAACTAAAAATGAAAAAGGTACTGGTTTGGGTCTAATGATCTGCAAAGATTTCATGAGCAGAAATGGCGGAGATATTAGCGTGAGCAGTAAGTTAGGCGTGGGGACTACATTTTGTCTAACCCTACCTACACGAACTTAAGCAAAAAGCTATCTTACTCATCTGGACAAAACTAAAAACTCTTCCACAGTTAAACTGTCTCAAATTCCCGTTTACCTAAATCGTAAAATAGCTCTTTAAGCTTTAAGGATGATTATTTTCCTATCGCATCGTTGATCACTTGTTGCTCTTTCAACTCATCAACATTGTTTTTGTTGCCAAATTTTTCAGTTTTATTGGCGAAATAATCTAAGATGCCCACAATAGAATCTAAATTATCGGCCACCCTCTGATGCATATCTGGCAAATCTTGCTCTAGTTTTTTATCACCAAGTTCTATATTATCTACTTCGATTTTTCCAATTTTTTGTATGATAGCTTGTTGTGAATGCTGCAAATCTTCGAGCTCCCTCACTATCTTCTCCATTAGTTCGAATTTCTTTAGAGTTTCCATAAAATATGTTTTTATTAATTGATAAACTTACTCTTACAACCATTTTAAATAAGTTTTTGTTTGATTTATTCGTCTTACTCTAGAAAAGATTTGGTTTTCTCATAAACAACTAATAATTTAGTTATATGAAAAAACTGTACGCTATCCTACTTTTTGGACTAATCTGCAATCTCTGTTTTGCTCAAGATTCTTTAGATAAAGAAAAGCTTTTAGAATTTTACCAAACTCAGCGCTATGCTGAAGCGGCTAGCTATTTAAGTAGCATTTATCCTCCAGAAACCAATGATGTTAAGGCGCTCGCTCAAATTGCTTATTGTAACATGATGGCGGGAAAACTGGTAGATGCAGAAAAAAACTATCAGAAGATTAACCAATTGCAACCACAACAATTTGCAGTTTTATTTAGTTTAGCCAACATCAATTCGAGGCGAGGGAATAAAAAAAGTGCTAGCGATTACCTGCTACAAGTTGTGGCGATCGATAGCAACAATTTCAGTGCCTACAAGCGCCTGGCAGACTATACAGACAGCACTGGGCTTAAAACCCAATACCTACAAAAAGCCAATAAGCTAAATGCTACAGACGCAGATGTAGCTTTTGATTTGGCGTTTATACATCGTACGCAAAAGAATTATCAACCAGCGTACGATGTACTTAAAGTTGCCATTGCCGCCGATACCAGTAACATGATTTTACAACAGGCCTTGTTACCAGTGGCTAATCAGCTTAAAAAATATAATGAAGTAATTGTTACGGGCGAAAAACTTTTAAAAACTGGCGCAGATGGAAATGTAGTAATGGATGTTGGCAAGGCCTATTTCTTTCTGAAGAATTACAAAAAAGCGATCGGCTTTTTCCAAATGCTGGAAAGAATGTCGATGCAGAATGAAAGCGTTTTTTATTACATGTCGCTATCTTATCGTGAGATGAAAAACTACGAAATGGCAGTTAAGTACGCTAAACTTACCATAGATGAAAGTATCTCGCCAAATATAACTGCCTATTACAATATGTTGGGTGGCATATATGATGAAAAACAACAGCTAACGCTGGCAGCAAACACTTACAAAAAAGGACTTAGCTACAATGCTAACAAAAATATTTATTATCGTTTAGGCTTGTTGTATGATTTGAAATTGAAACAGCCTAAGCAAGCTAATACCTATTACAACCTATTTTTAAAAAGTAAGGATTTAGAAGCAGATGACCAACCACAAGTAGATTATGTAAAAATGAGGATGGAGGAGTTTGCTAAAAAGTAGATCCTTGGCAAATATTTTTTTTACTTCAAATCTTCGAAAACAGGTTTTACATCTGTCCAAAATTCATCTAGGGCGATGATGCGTGGTTTTAAAAATGCGATGATATTTGGCCATTGTTGCTGATTGTACACACTTACATTTGGCAACACCAGTTCAATTCTGGCTACTTGCTTATCATAGGTATTCGTAACCGACGGAAGCCAGTCCCACTGTTCGTTAAGTGTGTTTTCTAACATTAACTTAAACTCTTGGAATTGCTCAAAAAACAAATCTCTAATACCTTCGTCTGGATGGGCAATTTCGACAGCAATACTGGCGTGTTTTTTCTCCGCATCCATACGGAAGAAAATATTTTTAACGCCAGTTTTGTAGTTTATCCAGTTTACAGGCGAACCTTCGGCACCAAGAATGGGCTTCATGTATTGCCCAAAGCTGATCCAAAATTGTTGTCGTAACCTAGCTGCCTCTTCTTTGCTGAACATCTGTACTAATGGTAAATGATTAATTGTTAATGGTTAAATTTTTAGAAAACGCTAACTGGAAAATTTTGTCAGTAGTATCGATTGTAGTGAAATGCTTTTTGTTTCTTCTGTCATCCTGAACGCTAGTGAAGGATCTGTTTGTTTCTGCACTAAAGAATTAGATCCCTCATTCCTCGGGATGACAGACTGGCTAAACAAAAAGATTTAAACGAAAAGCGGGACTGCAAACTGCCAAGAACCACAAGCATTCTTTTTCAAAAATTAATTCCTACCCATTAAACGGGCAACGTATTTACCAATAATATCGAACTCCAAATTAACGGTATCGCCCACTTTCACATCCTGCAAATTGGTGTGCTCGTACGTGTACGGAATAATGAAGACCGAAAACTCATCATCAGTAGAATTCACGACTGTTAAGCTGATGCCGTTTACACAGGCCGAACCTTTTTCTACCGTTACATTGCCTTTGGATGCATCGTACTTAAATCTGTATTCCCAACTTCCATCTAGTTCATTTACTAAAACGCAAGTAGCGGTTTGGTCCACATGGCCTTGCACAATATGACCATCTAAACGGGCATTCATTTGCATACAACGCTCTAAATTCACCTTTGCTCCTTTTACTAAATGCCCTAAATTGGTTTTTTGCAAAGTTTCATCGATAGCCGTTACCGTGTGGGTATTTTCATCAAGTTTAACCACCGTTAAGCAAACACCGTTGTGCGCTACGCTTTGGTCTATTTTTAGCTCGTTACTGATATTAGATGCGATGGTAAAATGGATGTTATCGCCTTCTTTTTGTATATTTTGGACAGTGCCTAAAGTTTCAATTATTCCTGTAAACATTGGATAAGTTAAAAGTAAAAAGGTAAAAGTAAAAAGTTAAAAATGTAACTCGCGTCCGGTTTTAATTTTGACTTTTGCCTTAGTATTCTCGTCTATTCTGCACCCAGTTGCTTTTTTTAGCAATTACATCAGTTGCTTGTATCGTTGCTTTTTGCTCTTTCAACAACAAAACTGCCGCTATTGCTGCAATCATAGCCTCTTGCACATCTTCACTTTTGAGGCTTTCTTGGTTGAAATATTTACTCACAAAATGCGTATCAAATTTACCAGAAACAAAAGCTGGATGCTGCATGACAAATTTACCAAAGTTTAATGTGGTTTGTATGCCTGTAATGTCATATTCTTCGATGGCCCTGATCATTCTTTCGATTGCCTCAGTACGATTTTTACCATAGGTGATGAGTTTAGCAATCATTGGATCGTAATAAATAGGAATTTCCATTCCTTGCTCAAAACCATCATCTACCCTTACCCCGTAACCTTTCGGGGTTTGATAGGTTTGTAAAGTACCGATATCTGGCAAGAAATTATTCAATGGATCTTCTGCATACACACGTAATTCCATCGCGTGGCCACTAATCTTCAGATCTTCCTGTTTGAAACTTAAAGCTTCGCCACGAGCAATTTTGATTTGTTCTTTCACCAAATCTAAACCGGTAATCATTTCGGTAACAGGATGCTCTACCTGCAAACGTGTATTCATTTCGAGAAAGAAGAAATCAAGGTTTTCGTCTAATATAAACTCAACCGTACCAGCGCCAACATAACTTACCGAACGAGCTACATCAACAGCGCACTTACCCATTTTCTCACGAATTTCTGGTGTTAACACAGATGACGGGGCTTCTTCAACCACTTTTTGGTGTCTACGTTGAACCGAACACTCTCGTTCAAAAAGATGCACGATATTTCCATGGGTATCGCCCAAAACCTGTATTTCGATGTGGCGTGGAGAAGTAACATAACGTTCGATAAATACAGAACCGTCACCAAAAGCCGATGTGGCTTCGCTTACTGCCAATTGCATTTGCTCCTCGAAATCTTCTACTTTTTCGACAATGCGCATTCCTTTACCACCGCCACCTGCTGCTGCTTTAATCAAAATAGGGAAACCTACTTCTACTGCACGAACTTTTGCTTCGTCTACATTCTTAATGGCTTCTTCAGTTCCAGGAACCATTGGAATATTGTATTTCAGCGCCGCTGCTTTTGCTGAAAGTTTGTTACCCATAATCTCCATTGCTTCTGGAGTTGGCCCAATTAAAATCAATCCGGCATCTTTTACCTCTTGCGCAAAAGCGGGATTTTCTGATAAGAAGCCGTAACCTGGGTGGATAGCTTCTGCGCCAGTCAGCTTACAAGCATCGATGATTTTACTACCTACCAGATAAGACTGATTGGATGGTGCAGGCCCGATACAGACCGCTTCATCTGCATAACGAACGTGTAGCGCATTTCTGTCTGCTTCTGAAAACACCGCTACTGTTTTAATACCCATTTCCTTTGCCGAACGCATGATACGTAAGGCGATCTCACCACGATTTGCAATCAATATTTTATTCATATCTGATACTTGGTTATCGATTACAAGATGTAGATTTTATTGCGAAATGACAAATTTGGTTTAGGGTTTAGGGTTTAGGGTTTAGGGTTTAGGGTTTAGGGTTTAGGGTTTAGGGTTTAGGGTTTAGGGTTTAGGGTTTAGGGTTTAGGGTTTAGGGTTTAGGGTTTAGGGTTTAGGGTTTAGGAGGAATTGTTTTATTGATTGATTGTTTTTATTGTTGAAAGATTGCAAAGTTGAAATGTTGTAAAGTTATGGTTAACTTGTCTAGCCAATTTTTTTTTGACTTTTGACTTTTGACTTTTGACTTTTGACTTTTGACTTTTGACTTTTGACTTTCAGACGAATACCTAATTCCTGACCATTAATCCCTAAATATGCAACTTAGTTTAAACGTACCGGCCCTATTCTTCCCTGCAATTAGTCTAATTATGTTAGCTTACACCAATCGTTTTTTAGCTTTAGCTAGCTTGGTAAGAAGTTTGAAATCTAAATACGAACAAAGCGATAAAAACGCAGGTCTACACAAACAAATAAAGAATTTACGTTACCGTTTAAGGTTGATTAAAAATATGCAAGCCTTTGGCGTACTCAGTTTTGCTTGCTGCTTATTCTGCATGCTTTTCATCTACTTAGAAAAAGAACTTACTGCCGAAGTTTTCTTTGCGCTTAGTTTAACCTTCTTCATGGTTTCACTGCTGATTTCGTTATTAGAAATTCAGCTGAGCACCAAAGCGCTCGAACTCGAACTAAGCTCTATTGAAGGAATTGAAGATGATTCTATAGTAAAGAAAATCAAGAAGAAATTTGAGAACTAGATTTAGGTTAAAAGTAGAAAGTGAAAAGTAAAAAGTTGCCAACGCTTTACTGGCATAAACACAAACGCCAGCCTAAGCAAAAATTGTTAACAACCTAAATTCGGCATCCTATTTTTTCGCTGTAAATTATTGTTGCAGTGGTGCTCAAGAGTGCTACGCAATTTTCGGATAGTATAAATTTGCCTTAGTAATAACTTTAATAGAAACCTGCGGAGCAAGCATGAACACAATTAAAAATATAGACAAAATTGAATAAATAGGCAGTCTAGATTTTTGCTTCTTTTCATCAATGGAAAAGAAGATGCCTCACGGCAAAGAGCAAAAAACTAAACTTCCAACTTCCCAATAACTTCAATCGTCTGCTCTATCATCGCAGCTGAAACATCTAAATGCGTAACCAGACGAATGGTCTTAGCTGAAGTTGCATTACACAAAATTCCTTTTCTACCCAAAGCTCGTACTACTTCTACTGCTTTGTAGCGACTAGCAACATCAAACAATACGATATTAGTTTCTGGCGACATTACTTTTTCAACATAATTAACATTTTCAAGCGCATTGGCCAAGGCTTTAGCATGCTGATGATCTTGCGCCAGCCTATCTACATGATGATCCAAAGCATAAATACCCGCAGCTGCCAAGAAACCAGCTTGACGCATTCCACCGCCTAATACCTTTCTCAATCTACGGGCCTGCTTTATCATTTCGTTAGAACCTAGCAACACTGAACCAACTGGTGCGCCTAAACCCTTCGACAAGCAAATCGAAATGCCATCGAAGAAATGCCCATACAGCGCTGCCTTATCACCAGTAGCCACTAATGCATTGAAAAGCCTTGCTCCATCTAAATGAAGCTTCAATCCTTTAATATTACATAAATTATGTACGGCTTCAATTTGCTCCAAAGTATAACACTTGCCGCCGCCTTTATTAACCGTATTTTCCAGTACTACCAAACTCGTTCTTGGATAGTGGATGTTTTCTTCGTTAATTTCTGGCTCAATCAGTTCGGGTGTTAAAATCCCTCTCTCTCCGTAAAGCAACCTTACCGAAGCCAACGAATTGTAGGCAATACCACCACCCTCATAACGATAAACATGTGCAGTTTGATCACAAATCACTTCATCCATAGGTTGGGTGAAGCACTTAATAGCAATCTGGTTAGTCATCGTTCCTGACGGGCAGAACAAACCAGCTTCCATTTGAAACATACTTGCCAACTTTGTTTCTAAGGCATGAACGGTTTCGTCTTCTCCATATACGTCGTCGCCAACCTTTGCATTCATCATGGCATCTAGCATTCCTGCTGTTGGCTTGGTTACGGTATCACTTCTAAAGTCAATTTTCTGTTCCATGCGATAAAGTTAAAAGTAGAAAGCTAAAGGTTAAAAGTTTTTTGATCAAGTTTGTAAATGCTTTCTCACAAATAGTGAACAACAGCACTCATAGCTAACACAGCAAATATGATATTATGAAGGTGATAAAAATCTTTTTAATGAAAAAATTACATTTTGTTTCGCAATTATTTTTCCACCGTTTTATTTCGATTTCCACATACCTCTAAAACATAAAAAACAGCGTTTAATAGTGTAAAAAATACACTTTACCCAAAAACCGCTTCAGTTATTCTCAATCAAACGTTTGAACACCTTTAACATTAACTAATAAAAAACTTAATATTAATTTTTTATTTCCAATAAAGGCTGATATATTGCCAAACTTTTATACAAATTATACAACTTAACAAACCAAAAAAATGATACTTATTGCAGACGGTGGATCTACTAAAACCAACTGGTGCTTGATTAACGAAGCCGGTAGGAAAATCCATTTTAACACCGAGGGTTACAACCCTTATTTTGCAAAGCAAGATTACATTGAGAATTCATTAAGAACCACTTTACCTGATAGCTTAGACGCTTCTAAATTGGAGGAAGTTTACTACTACGGTGCAGGTTGCTCTACAGACGCTAACAAAAAAATCGTGTCGGATGCAATGCAAAAGGTATTTGTGAATGCCAAAATCAATGTAGATCATGATTTGTTAGCTTCTTGTCGTGCACTTTTGGGCGATGAACCAGGCTTTGCTGCTATTTTAGGCACAGGAACCAACACTTGTTTGTACGATGGGCAAGGCATTACCTTAAACATCGATTCATTAGGTTATTTTCTTGGTGATGAAGGTAGTGGTAGTTTCATTGGCAAACGCTTATTGGCTGATTACATGAAAGGTTTTATGCCAAAAGGGTTAAGTGAAAGTTTCTTCAACATCTACGGATTAAGCAATGAAGATATTTTCGATAACATTTACAACAAACCATTGCCAAACCGTTTCTGCGCAAGCTTCAGTAAGTTCTTGTACGATTTTAAAACTACTTACCAAGAGTATACAGAAGACGTGGTTGACACTGCTTTTACTGCCTTCTTCGAGAAATTGGTGAAACACTACCCTAACTACAACAAACATTTGCTGAACGTTGTAGGTTCGGTTGGTTACAGCTTTAGAGATAGACTGAGCGTAGTTGCTGATAAGTATGAAATGGGCGTTGGAAAGATCATCCGTTCTCCAATAGATGATTTAGTAGAATACCACTTAAGCAAAAAATAATCTTAAAAAGATTTAAGCATAGCAAAGTCTCAACCTAAAAGTTGGGACTTTTTTATTGATAAAGCAACTAGAGTTTTATTGAGCAAAGCTAGAGCGATAAATCACTAACTTAGTCAAATGAAACTAGCAATTTTAATTCTACTGTCTTCTACCTTAATGTGTCTATTTTGCCTAGACAAACCAGTCAAGAAAACCATTAAAGTTGCAGTAATTAGCGATTTAAATTCAAGTTACGGTTCCACAACCTATCATTCAGATGTTTACGCGACTTTAAAAGAACTCGACAGCATTAAACCTGACGTAATTTTATGTGGTGGCGATATGATTGCAGGACAAAAAGCATCAATTACAGCAGCGCAAACTCAAATGATGTGGAAGAGCTTTGACGATCATATTCTGAAGCCAATCCAGCAGATGAGAGTACCGTTTGGATTTACGGTGGGCAACCATGATGCCTCGCCTTCCTACCAACAAGACCGTAAATTGGCGCAAGAATTTTGGCTCAACAAACAAGATCAATTAGGATTACAATACGTAGAGCGTTCCCATTTTCCATTTTATTACAGCTATCAACAACATGGAATTTTCTTTATCAGTTGGGATGCAGCTGGTGCCAAAGTGAATAAAGAAGTGCTCGATTGGATGGAAAAGCAACTTCAATCTAAAGCAGCTAAAAAAGCGAAGCTTCGTGTTTTGTTAGGGCACTTACCGTTGTATGCGATTGTTGCAAGTAAAAATAAAGTTGGCGAAGTATTAGCCGACAATGAAAATACAGCTACTTTTCTTGAACGAAATAGCGTAGACCTTTACATAAGTGGACACCAACATGCTTATTACCCTTCGTTCAATAAAAAACTGAGATTATTAAACTCAGGTTGTATCGGCGAAGGGCCTCGACCGTTGCTAGGTGATCATCGTCTGGCAAGCAGAGCTTATACCATTATAGAGGTTCCAGTTGATCATCCCAAAAAGTTCAATTATATCACCTACATCCCAAATACGAATGGTAAAATAATTCAGCATTCTAATTTACCCGATTCTGTTGTTGGGTTTAATGGCATCTCCAAAAAAGATGTATTACTGAACAAATAATAGTATTAATTTAGCCGAAAAGAATAAGATGAATTTCCACACTCGTAAATGGATTAAGCCCGAAGATTTAAACCCAAATGGTAGCCTTTTTGGAGGTAGTTTATTAAAATGGATCGACGAAGAAGCTGCGATTTATGCCATGTGTCAGTTAGAAGCACCTAGAGTAGTAACTAAACTGATTTCTGAGATCAACTTTGTATCTTCGGGTAAATTGGGAGATATTGTTGAAATGGGGATGACTGCCGCTGAGTTTGGAAGAACTTCGATTACCCTAAAATGTGAAGTGAGAAATAAAATCACTAAAAAAGCAATCTTAACTATTGATAAGATGGTTTTTGTAAACGTAAATGAGCGTAGCGAGCCTATTCCTCACGGCAAAACCAAAATTAGGAAGATGGATGAGAAACTAGAGAATTTGGGGTAACCATAGACGCTCATTTCCGTCATTCCGAATTTATTTTCGGAATCGTAATGCGTAGTTAAGTAAATTTTATTTCGCTTTAAGATTCCCGCATACACCAGAATGACTGGTTTAATGGCAGTAACTATCCCTTCAACCTATCTATCTCTTCCAACAAAGTCTTCGGATCTAAATCAAAAGAATTGATAGAAAGCTTAGCTTGATGATAGAAAACATTTCTTTCTTCCAACTTACCAATAATGAATGCCAATAACTGTTCGTCATCCATACCTTTTAACAGTGGACGTTTTTCTCTATTGTGCAAACGCGAAACCAACTGCGGAGGCGTCATTTCTAGATAAACAGTGATCCCATTTTCATTCATCCACTCCATGTTGTCGAAATAGCAAGGTAAACCACCACCAGTAGCCACCACACAAGTTTCTGGATAATCAAAGGACTTGAGCATTTCATTCTCCAACTTACGAAAGGCAGCTTCGCCATTAGCAGCAAAATAATCGGCTATACTCATACCTTGTTGTGCTACAATTACAGCATCAATATCTATTACCGGACATTCCAATAAATTAGCTAATTGTTTTGCTTTGGTACTTTTTCCGCAGCCCATAAATCCTACTAGGAAAATCTTCATTATATGGTTAATTGTATTAGGTTAATTGTTTGAATTGCTTATTTGGTTTCGCTAAGATCACAGCATACCTTGTCTCTTCAACATTATATAATCGGTAACTGGCGGTACATAGCCGGCTTGTTTGAGCATTTTAGCTAGCTGGCCTCGGTGGTAAGTACTATGATTACAAACATGCAGCAAAATTTCTTCGATGGTATTGTTAAAATTACCTGCCGAATTTTGATAACTTACTTCTTCGGTTAATGCCCTTGTGGCAAGAATATCCTCCAGCAAACTCATGTTCATTCGAAAAACTTCTTCAAAATCTTCGAACTTAAATACTTCCCAAACAGCGTAGTCTGGTTTTTCGCCTAAAATTCGCTTTGCCCAAATGTGTTGGGCACTTAACACATGGCTAATTAAAGTATTAGCTTCCGGTATAGAAAAATGGGTTTCTGCTAATGCCTTGATGATAATTTCATCTGCCTTTTTAGTGTATTTTAAAAATTCGCCGAGGTTCATTTCATTTATTCTTTGGGCTTAATTAGATAACCGATTAACCAGTTCAAACAATTAACCAGCTTTTTACGCTAATTTCACTCGCGGATCAATCCAAGCGTAAAGTAAATCTACCAAGATATTAACTACCACAAAAACAAAGGCGATAAATAAAATAGAACCCATCACTACTGGAAAATCGGACATTTCTAAAGCATAAACTGTGGTACGACCTAGGCCGTTATAACCGAAGATATATTCTACAAAGAATGAACCTGCCAGCAATGAAGCAAACCAACCAGAAATAGCAGTAATTACTGGATTTAAAGCATTTTTTAAAGCGTGTTTATAGATGATCGTTTTACGAGATAAACCTTTTGCCCTTGCTGTACGGATGTAATCTTGCGACAACACATCTAACATGGCACTGCGGGTTAACTGTACAATAATTGCTAATGGACGAAGCCCTAAAGTAATCATCGGCAACCACAAATTTCTTAAAGTCATGATTTCGCCTTCGAACGGATCGTAACTGTATAAACTACCACTCATATTCAAGCCAGTATAATCAGAAAGTACAAAGCCAAACAACCAAGCAATAATAATTCCCGCAAAAAAAGCTGGTGCCGATATCCCTAAAATGGCGAACATATTAGCTGCCTTATCGATCCAAGTACCTTTGTAAACTGCAGAAAGCACGCCTAAAAAAACGCCAATAATGGTTGCAAAAATCATCGCCGTTAAGGCTAAAACAAAAGTATTAGGTACCGTTTCCGATAAAATGGTGGTTACATCACGTTTGGTTTGGTACGAGCGACGCAAATAAGGCTTCTTCAATACCCAAGCATCACCCCCTACTTTAAACAACTTGATGTAGCCGTACTTTTCTTGGTTTTCTGGTGTATTTTCATGAACGCTGATTGGTGATAAATCGTTTATATACAAGAAAAACTGTACAGGCTTCGATTTATCAAGACCGAATTCTTTGCGCACTGCCTCTAAAGATTGTACATCTGAGCGTTGTCCCATCGTCATCCTCGCTGGATCGCCTGGCAAAATATTAAAAAGCACAAAAACCACAGCAACCACACCAGCCATTACCGCTAGTCCGTACAATAATTTTCTAAGTGCATAAACTCCCATTATTTTGAGAAATATTTTTCAGTTAACTGATCAAACGAAGGCAAAGAATGATAGTGCCATTTATTTACAATAGTACCATTTTTTAGTAACAAAACTCCAGGATTTGCTCTTACCATACTCTTCAAAGGAACTGCATCCGCATAAAACACTTCCATAAATAGTTTTAATCGCTTACTGAACTTATCTGCATCTTGTGCCGAATTAGAAGTTAACAATACGGTGCGGATATTAAACTGGTCCGCAGCGTTTAGTGCTAAAGCATTTGCTTCTGCAATCGCATTTTCATTGGTTTCGTTCAGGTTGTAAGCAACAACTACCAAACTGTAGTAGGGATTTTCAACAATTTCTTTAGTATAATCAGTACCAGAAGCATCGGTAATCATTAAATCTTTGATTTTAACATCGTAACCTTTTTTAATGAGCTTACGCGATGGCGAACCTATGACCTCCCAATTTTCATCTTTCCAAACTTCTTTTCCCATATAATCCTTGTCGCTCATCGTTTGAGTTTCACCTGTCTTTTTGTTTTTCAAATCGTACATGATAAGATATTCATCAACTGGTGCACCTTCCGGGATTTTCATATTCTCAGGAATGCTAGAACCTACTTTATAGGGAAGGAAATCAATGACTGGCAAATAATTATAAGTAAAGGTGCCAAACAATAATGAAGCAGCAAAAACTGCCGCGAACAAACTGCTTTGCACCGCTGGTTTGTCTGTGACTGGCTTAATTAATTCTCTATTGATGTAGATATAAACAATCAGCAGTAACAAAACAATATCCTTGCTAAAAGACTGCCAAGGCGTTAAAGGGATAGCATCGCCAAAACAACCGCATGAAGTAACTACTTTAAAAGCCGCCGAAACGAAGGTTAAAAAAGTGAAAAATATGATCGTGGCCAACAAGCCTTTCACTACGAAATTTCTAAAAATCCCTAACAGTAAAAGCGCACCAAATACAATTTCTAGCACGCAAAGCAAGATGGCTATTCCAGTTGCCCAACCATTTAAGAAACTGATATGGAATACCTCGAAATACTCTTGTAGCTTGTAACCAAATCCTATCGGATCATTCGCTTTAATTAATCCTGAAAAAATAAACAGGATACCTACAAACCATTTAGCAAACTGAAAAAGCGCTTTTTTCATCATCAAATCTCTAGTTTAACTTTTCTGACCATTGAATTGCGGTAGGCAATTCAACATCAGAGAACTCTATATGTATAACTCTTCTTTTTTGTCCATTAGTTGTTCTGCTCGAACTATGCAGAATTAAAGGTTTCATCAGCATTACACCACCGCTTTCCACCTCACAAACGGCCTCTTGTTCTACACTCCAATCTATGGTTTCGGGTCTATAAATTCCTTTTAGATGCGATCTAGGAACAACTTTCAGCGCTCCATTTTCTTTGTTTGTGTGATCCAAATGAATTCTGATGGTAAAATTCCTCTCTAAAATATCCAACGGAGGTTGAACTGCAAACTGTTCTTGCTTCACTGTCCAAGGACCAAAGCCTTCTAGTTCTACTCGTTTATCAACCGATATTGTCAAATCTTGATGATAAGCCACATACCAATTTGATTTTTCGGGCTTATCAAAATAGATGCTCTTTACCACAAAAGCATTTTTATTGAAAACTTCGCTAAGTAATTCCTTCAATTTATGATTAAAAACCAAACTTTTAATTTCTGGAACTTCCTTTAAGAATTGCCTTATTGCAAATAAATCTTCTGACTTTCTGAATGTAGCTTTATCACTATTCACAGCAGCTATTACTTTCAACATTTGGGCTACTTCTTCTGAAGTATAGACCTCGTTTACCACAGAAAACCCAAGTTCATCTAATTCCAATTTTGAACTTACAAAATTGCTTTGAGCTAATGAATTTGAACCTTCTACTTTCAACTTTACACTTTTAACTTTCTAAGCTACTCCCAATTTAATCAGAGCGAAAACCGCATAGTTCAACATATCCTGATAATTGGCTTTGATACCTTCTGAAGCTACAGTTTGCCCGTCGTTATCTTCAATTTGTTTCACTCTCAAAATCTTCATCAAGATTAAATCTGTTAACGAACTGATACGCATATCACGCCAAGCTTCGCCATAGTCGTGATTTTTAGCCAGCATCAAATCTTTCGTTTCCTGCACACGCTCATCGTAATAAGCTTCGGTAACATCTACTGCTAATTCGTTTGGTTCATCTTCTCCCAACTCCAATTGCAAAATAGCCATTACACAATAGTTAATAATTCCGATGTATTCTGAAGTAATATCCTCCCCTACTTTCGAAACCTTTTTCTCTTCTAAAGTTCTAATGCGCTGTGCTTTGATAAAGATTTGATCGGTAATAGAAGCTGGACGTAAAATGCGCCAAGCGGTACCGTAATCTTTCGTTTTCTTAATAAAAAGCGATTTGCAAACCGCGATAACCTGATCGTATTCTAAAGATGTATTTGCTGCCAAAACAATTAAAATATTTAATGTTTAGCCAATAAACGGCTATTTTTGTTTTTTGTTAACTGATGGCTAAAGATACATTTTTAAACCGAAAACATACGCTAAACTGCAAAGGCAAACTTATAGACATAAGCAAACCTTCGGTAATGGCAATTCTAAATATCACACCAGATTCGTTCTACAACAAAAGTCGTGTGAGTACTATTGATGAGGCTTTAAACACCGCTGAAAAGTTTATTGAAGCTGGTGCGAAGTTCATTGACGTAGGTGCCTATTCTTCTCGCCCAGGGGCAGCAGATGTAAGTGAAACAGAAGAAATAGATCGTTTGGTTCCGGTAATACAAGCTATTAACCAAGCATTTCCAGAAACTATAATCTCGGTAGATACCTTTAGGGCTAAAGTTGCCGAACAAAGTATCAACGCTGGTGCTCATATCATCAATGATATTGCTGCTGGAAATTTAGACGATAAAATGTTCGAAACGGTAGCCAGACTTCAAGTCCCTTACATCATGATGCACATGAAAGGTACTCCTCAAAACATGCAAGATAGTCCTAGCTACAAAAATGTAAGCAAAGAAGTATTCAGCTATTTTAGCGAGAAGATCAAGAGTTTAAATCAGCTGGGCGTTAAAGATATCATCCTTGATCCCGGTTTCGGCTTTGCCAAAACGCTAGACCATAACTACGAGCTTTTAAAAAATATGCAAATGCTCAACTTTTTTGAACTGCCTTTGTTAGTTGGTTTCTCCAGAAAATCGATGATTACCAAAGCGCTCAACATCAAAACTGAAGATGCTTTGAATGGTACCACGGTGCTAAATACGACAGCCCTACTTAAAGGCGCACATATTTTACGAGTACATGATGTTAAAGAAGCAGTTGAGTGCGTGGAATTGGTGGATAGGTTAATTGTTCATTAGTTCATTAGTTCACTTGTTCATTAGTACGCTGTCCTATTGATTGGTTCATTGGAGGTTGATTATTAATTATTGGATATTTTTCAGCTGATACCTGACTACTGATACCTAAACCCTAAAAATTCCCTATCTTGTACCTCAATGAAAAGCCTCGATTTCGATTTTTTAAATATTACATGGATTGACGCCATTGATGTTGCCCTTGTGGCCGTGTTAATTTATTATATCTACAGCCTAATTCGCAATACCTTAGCTGTAAATCTTGTACTTGGAATGGTGATCATTGTACTGGTTTACTATATCGTAAAAGGCCTACACATGGAGCTGTTAGAAGCTATCATCAACAAATTCATGAGTGTTGGGATTTTAGCATTGGTGATTATTTTCCAACCCGAAATTAGGCGTTTTTTACTCCACATCGGAAAAAGCACATTTCTACAAAAAAACAAAGCCTGGTGGGGTTATCTCTTCGGAAATAAAAGTGCAGAACAGGACAACCTACTACGTATTAAACCCATCGTTGACGCATGCAAAAGCATGAAGAAAACAAGAACCGGGGCTTTAATGGTTTTTGTAAAATATTACGATGATGAATATTTCAACAACAGTTGCGAAATGATTGACAGTAAAATATCCAAACGATTACTTGAAAGTATCTTTCAAAAGCATAGCCCATTACACGATGGTGCGGTTGTGATCTCAGAAAACAAAATCAAAAGCGCAAGTTGCATTCTGCCCTTAACTGATAACGATAAACTACCTGCCCAGTTTGGTTTAAGACACAGAGCTGGTATCGGTGTTTCTGAGTCTACCGATGCGGTGGCAGTAATCATTTCTGAGGAAACTGGAGAAATTGCCTATGCCAAGCAAGGTCGCGTAAGGATGAATGTTTCGTTTGGAGAATTAGAAAAATTATTGAATAAGGATTTTTAGGCGGTCGAAATGTTCTAAAGTTCGAAGGTTGTAATGTTGAGAAATTGCAATAGCAATCGTCCTCTCTTTTCTCTTCCGTTTGGGGAGAGATGCCGAAGGCAGAGAGGGCCTTCACAAACTTTTTCTTCTTAATCTGCACCAAATTTCTATTTTTGGGCTGAGTTAAAAATTAATATGAATAATTGGTTCAATAAAAACGGCATCCATCTTGCCATTCTAGCAGCTTTCGTCGTAATCTGTTTCGTTTATTTTAGTCCAGTTTTGCAAGGTAAGGCACCAGCGCAAAGCGATGTTATCCAGTCTAAAGCCATGCAAAAAGAAATCATGGAGTATAAAGACAAGGATGGAAAAGGGCCACTTTGGACGAACCAAATGTTTGGCGGTATGCCTGCTTATCAAATCTGGGTACAATACGCCTATAACGGCGCAACTTATGGTATTGCTTTAATCACAAAAGCACTTCCAAATCCTGTAGGTACGGTATTGTTATTATTGGTTGGTGCGTATTTTTTATTTATTACACTAAAGGTTAACCCCTGGCTGGCTGCAGCAGGTGCCATAGCATTTGCATTTACCACCTATAACTTCGTATTAATTGCTACTGGACATAGTAACAAGGCTTTAGCCATTGGTTTCTTTGCACCAATTATTGCCGGTATTTTAATGACTTTGCGAGGCAGATATCTGCTTGGTGCAAGCTTAACAGCCCTTTTCCTAGCTTTAGAAATTAGAGCTAACCACGTCCAAATGACCTATTACCTCTTCCTTTCTTTGTTGATTTTAATAGGAATAGAGTTATATCAAGCGTATAAAAACAAAACCCTCCCTGCATTTGGAAAGGCCGTGGGCTTTTTAACCAGTGCGGTAGTTATAGCAGTGATGATTAACGCCAGTTTACTCTGGACTACTTCTGAATATGCAGCGGAAACCAACCGGGGCAAGTCTAATTTAACCACAACAGAGGCCGGTGCGAAGGAAAAAGCGGGCATGAGTAAAGATTATGCCTATGCTTGGAGTCAAGGTGTAGGTGAGAGTTTCACTTTCTTAATCCCTAATTTATATGGTGGTGCAACAGGTATTGACGAATTAGTGAAACCAGAAAGCCATTTATATAAAGCAGTTTCAGCAGATTTTTCTGGTGGAGATCCTGGTCAAACCACTCAGATTATCCAACAGCTAGCACAAGGTTTTAACATGCAAGAATACTGGGGCGAAAAACCTGGTACTTCTGGCGGATATTATTTTGGTGCTATTGTATGCTTCCTTTATATCTTTGGTTTATTCATCGTTCGTAGCAGAATAAAATGGTGGATTTTAGCAACTACAGTATTGTTCATGCTGTTATCGTTCGGTAAAAACTTCCCGTTAATATCTGATCTATTTTACGACTACTTCCCTCTTTACAATAAGTTTAGAGCAGTAGAATCTATATTGGCAGTAGTTGGTTTAATGGTTCCTATCTTGGCTTTTTTAGCATTAAAAGAAGCACAAGAAGGTAATATTGAACAAAAACAGTTGGTGAAGAAGTTAACTTGGTCGGCTGGTATTACAGGTGGTTTTGCGTTAATTGTAGCCATTGCCCCTACTTTATTTTTTGGCTTTAAAACCAACAACCACGCAGAAATTGTGCAAGCTTTAACTCAAGCTTTGCAAAATAATGCTGGTGCTGCTCAAAAACTGGCAAATGCATTGGTAGAAGACCGTGCAGCCATTGCTCGTGCCGATGCCTTTAGAGCATTCTTGTTTATCGTTATCGGATATGCAATTGTTTGGGCTTTCCTTACTAAAAAACTAAATACGCAGTTAGCATTCGGCTTATTAGCTATTGCTGTATTAATTGATATGTGGCAAGTAGATCGCAAGTATTTAAACAATAAAAACTTCGAAAGCAAAACTACATTGGCTAATTATTTCCAACCTAGAGATGTAGATAATTTTATTGCCAGCGATAAAGATCCTAACTTCCGTGTTTACGACCAAAGTATCAACACATTTAACGATGCAAGTACCTCTAACTTCCACAAAACGGTTGGTGGTTACCACGCGGCAAAGCTGAAAAGATATGATGAATTGATCCAAAATCAATTTTCGAAAAGCGTAAACCAAGACGTTTTGGATATGTTGAACACCAGATATTTCATTACCCAAGATCCTCAAAATGGTTCTTACAAAATGAGCAGAAATGCTACTGCTTTGGGTAATGCTTGGATTGTGAAGAGTGTTCAGTTCGTAAAAAACTCTGACGAGGAAATGAAAGCAATCAACAGTTTCGATCCTAAACAAGAAGCCATTGTTGATGAGCAATACAAAAAATTATTAGACACTACTCGTTTAGGTGCGGATCCATCAGCGTTTATCAAATTAGAAAAATATCATCCAGATCATTTAGAATATAGCTACAGCGCACCGCGTGATGTAATTGCAGTTTTCTCTGAAGTTTATTACGATAAAGGTTGGAACATGTACGTAGATGGTGTTCAAAAACCATATTTTAGAGCTGATTATGTTTTACGTGCCGCTCAGTTAGAAGCTGGTAATCACAAAGTGGAATTCAAATTCGAGCCTAAATCTTATTACACGGGCGAGAAAATTTCATTAGCAGGCACTATTCTTTTAGTAGTTTGCCTAGGCTTTGCTGGTTATAGCGAAACTAAGAAGAAAAAAGCTGCGTAATTTCAAAAGCAGTTCATAAATACAAGTCCTTTCTGTAAAACGAAAGGACTTTTTTGTTATTAAGATCTGTTAAATGGTAAAGCCAACGTGTAGTAAAACCTGATTCTAAAAAGCAAAAACTAAATGAATCGGTTATACAACTTCGTCACATTGAATTTATTTCAGGGTGACACTAAATTTAAGCTCAATCATCTAGCTCGCACATATTGTATACCACATCAGTTTCAAAGGCTAATTATCATTATATCGCCTTACTCCAAAGCATTTTCTAATGCCGTTCTAATCTACAAATCACGATTTTGTAAAATCCTACTTATTCGTCCGCAAAAGATCTAAAAACGCCATGATTTAAGGCTCCAATTCTATATTTGTAGCCGGATGATTGCCTTTTTTAGACATAGATTTACAATTTATATCCTCAGCTCATTTTTGCTTTTAGGTTTTTTCCTAAAGGCTAATAGTTTCTTAGGCTGTAAATGGTCAGTACTAATCTGCGAAATGGAAGACAAGCAATCTTCAGAAGAAGATAAAGGTACCAAAGAAGATTCAGGACGAACAGCAAAAAAAACCTGGGACTATTCGTCGCCGAATCTTTACCAAACCTACTCAAAAGAGCCACTTGTTAGCGAAGCACATGACCGTGTATACTTATTGGCCATCATCAACGAACCGCTCATTTCTATTTTAAGCGAACCTCCTGAATTGAGTTAAGCTTATGTTCGGAGATCATCCAAACTATTACAGTTTAACAGATTAATCACTTTTACTTTTACATATCATGAGTAATAAACATGATGCGCCACTAAGACCTTGGAAACGCTTGGTCGCAATTTTGCATTTTGAGCGTGCATCTATCAATTATATTCTTTTTTACGCTATCCTAATTGGTTTAATTGGGCTAACCCTTCCGTTAGGTACAACAGCCATTTTTAATTTGCTAAGCAATGGTTCCATGTACAGTTCTACTTATATTTTAATTGGAGTTGTTCTTGCCGGAATTATTTTAGGGGGATTACTATTAATTGGCCAATTGACCTTGGTAGAATTAGTAGAGCAGAAAATTTTTGCACGTACCTCATTAGAGTTCGCCTACAGACTACCCCGAATTAAGAAAGCAGAATTAGAGGGCGAATATCCGCCAGAATTGATCAACCGCTTTTTTGGTATTTTAACTATACAAAAGGGATTAACCAAATTGGTGGTAGAAATTATTGCTGCAGCAATTTTGATTGTATTCAGCGCTATTTTACTATCATTTTACCATCCTGTTTATTTAGCCTTTGGTATTTTCATTGTACTGATATTACCTTTTATCATTGGGCTTTACTTTAAAGAAGCAGTAAAAACCAGCATCAAAGAATCTACTTATAAATTCGAAGTGGTAGCTTATTTAGAAGAAATTGCTGCTAATTTAGACAACTTTAGAGGTAACAAAGAAAAGATGAATGAGGCGATGAAAACTACCGATGAAATTACCTCTAACTACTTAAAATCACGTACTAATCACTTTAAAGTATTACGCAAGTTGTTCGCCAGCTCCATTCTTATCAGAGCGGTACTGATGGGTGCTTTATTGCTAATGGGTTCTTATTTTGTAATTGAACGCCAAATGACTTTCGGTCAATTTGTAGCGGCCGAGGTAATCGTGGTGCAAATCAGCTATGCTGTAGAAAAAATCATGACCAGTATGAATACCATTTTTGACATGATTACAAGTGCCGAAAAACTGGCTGTAGTTACTGACTTAGAACTTTTTGATGGAAAGGAGGTTAAAAATGGCTAATCGTCATGAAGTAAATCACCAACAATATTGGGAAAATTTAGCAGAGCATTCTAACGCCTCCTTAATTCCGATCAGCAAAATGCTGGTATTAAAGCGCATTATCTTATTTGTATTCATTCTGTTCTTCGGAATTCTATTTCTTCCATGGCGACAAACCATTCCCGGAAGAGGTACAGTAACGGCATTGAGCCCTCAGGATCGACCACAAACGGTACAAAATCAAATTGGTGGACGTATAGAACGTTGGTATGTAAGCGAAGGACAAGAAGTGAAAAAAGGCGATACCATTCTATTGATCTCAGAAATCAACCAGTCGTATTTTGACCCCGAACTCTCTTTACGTCTACAAGAGCAACTGAACGCAAAAAAAGGAAGTGAAGAAGCTGCTAAACAAAAAATGCAGGCTACGACGATTCAAATCCAAGCACTTAACCGCGGATTAAACCTACAGCTTATTGCGGCAGAGAACAAAGTGAAACAAAGCCGTGATTATGTAAAAAGCGATAGTGCAGATTTGGTTGCCGTACAGCAGTTTTTTAAAGTAAGTCAAGCAAGGTTAGAGCGTTACGAGCAAGGTTATAAAGATGGATTATTTTCCCTAACGGATATTGAAACCCGTAGAATGAACTTTCAGAATGACAATGCCAAACTAATTGCGCAACAAAACAAGCTGAACATCGCTAAGCAAACATTGATTAATGCTCAAATTGATTTAGATAACATTAGAGCTAAATATCAGGAATCATTGGCTAAAGCACAATCAGATATGGGTTCTGCTTTGTCTGGGCAAGCCTCTGCGCAGGGCGATATTGCCAAACTGCGCAACGAAATTGCCAACATCGATTTTAGACAAGGTTTGTATGTGGTGCGAGCTCCGCAAGATGGTTATGTGATTAAAACCATGAAAGCCGGTATTGGCGAGAACATTAAAGAAGGCGAATCTGTGGCAACTTTACAGCCTAAAAACCCACTGGTGGCAGCAGAAATTTACGTTAATGCCATGGATGTGCCATTGATACATGACCGTAGCGAAGTGCGTTTACAATTCGAAGGATGGCCGTCGGTACAATTTTCAGGATGGCCGTCGGTAGCGGTAGGTACTTTTGCTGGCCGAGTATTTTCCATTGATAGAATGGCAAGTGCTAACGGCACCTATCGCGTATTGGTTAAGCAAATGCAACCTACACCAAAAGACGATGAACCGTGGCCAATCCAGCTTCGTCAAGGATCGGGAGTTTACGGAAGGGTAATCCTTAATTCGGTGCCAGTATGGTACGAAATATGGCGACAGCTAAATGGTTTTCCGCCGAGTTTAGAGAGAGCACCAAAAGACGAAGGAGATAAAGGAAAATAGGAAATCATGAAGCAAATATTCTTGTTATTTTTCTGCCTATTCGTTGTTAAAAACAGTTGTGCACAGGCAGATACTTCCAATATCTTTCTAATTGAGGATTTGCAGGAAATCGTTTTCCAAAACCATCCGATCATGAAACAAGCAGCTTTATTGAGCGACGCTGCCAGAGCAAATGTTATGCAATCATTAGGTTACTTCGACCCTGCGCTAAAAGCTGGCTTCGATAGAAAAGTGTTCGGTAATTCAGAATATTATAACCGCTGGGCCAGCGAATTAAAAGTTCCCTTATGGTTGGCAGGTGCCGATTTAAAGCTAGGTTACGACAGAAATGTGGGCGATTACACTAATCCGGAAACTAGTACATCTACCGCAGGTTTAACCGGCATTGGCATTAGTATTCCGTTGGGACAAGGCTTGTTGATTGATTCTAGACGTAATACCTTACGACAAGCTAAAGTGATGGTTAAATATGCCGAAGCCGAACGTATTAAACAGATCAATGCGACTTGGTTTGCCATCGCAAAAGATTATTGGGACTGGTATTTCGCCTATAACCAATTTTTGCTGATTAGCGAAGGCTTAGAGCTAGCAAAAACTCGCTTTAAAGCTATTAGTCAACAGACCATTTTGGGTGATAAAGCCAGTATCGATTCGGTAGAAGCTGCTATTACAGTTCAAGATCGGCTAATTCAGTTCGAAAAGGTGAAAGTGGATCTGATGAATGCTCGCCTTACCCTTTCCAATCATCTATGGAACGAACAGGCACAACCTTTAGAATTGCCAGAAACAGCTCGTCCGCCACAAGAATCAAAGTTGAAAGAAAGACCGAAACCGCAATTGCTGGATACTTTACTGAACCATGCCAACAACTTGCATCCAGATTTGATTAAGCTGCAAACTAAGGACGAACAGTTGGCCATAGAACGTTCCTACAGGGCCGAATTGCTAAAGCCCAAGTTAAATGTTGGTGCCTCTCTCCTTTCCATGCGGAGAGATTTCAACAGTAGCATACCAAATAATTACGATTTTAATATGGGCAATTACAAGCTCGGCCTAGAGTTCGTTTTTCCATTATTTCTCAGAGCCGAACGAGGGAAACTCAAAGAAGTTAAAATCAAACAACTCGAATTGCAGTACGATATTCAGCAAACTAACCGAGAAATCAGGAACTCAGTTATTGCAAGTTACAATCATTTGGACGCGTATAGTCAGCAGTTGGCCGTACAGGTTAAGAGTATCGATAATCAGGAACTACTCTTAAAAGGCGAAAATTCAAAATTTGCATTGGGAGAAAGCACCTTGTTTTTGATCAACACCCGCGAATCGAAACTCATCGACATGAAAATTAAGCGTGAGGAAATGATTATCGGCTATGAAAAGAAACTCGCCGAATTGTATTACAAAGCAGGAACCAGAATGTAACTTCGTAATTGCTTTAGAAAAGCAAGTGCAGTGCTTCTATTTACCGAAAGCCCTGCACTTTGCTACAAGTCCTCACCCTCGCTACGCTCGCCTGCGGGCTTTTCGCTTCGTTCAGGTTTATTTTACTCAGGATAGGTTTTCATAGGTCGCTTCTTTCACTGCATAAGGTGATTTAAACAATAGAGCAGTTTCAGTCCTAAGTACGCAATCGGCCTCTTGGCATAGCGATGCGGAAGCCAATCAAAAGTGAGCGCTTCTGTTACTTAAATCACCATCAAGCAAAATGGAGAAGTGAAACGGCTCATTTGTGCTATCAAAGTTTGATTGAGCTAAAGCGAGCTAGGCTAAGCAGCCTTGAACTTTTGGTTCTTTTCTTTCAAGAGAACTGCGAAGCACTCTTGAATACCATTTAGAAAAAAATCATTTCAGATGAAAAAAAGAACTAGGCCAGCCGCCAATGAGGCAAAACAATTTTCTCATCGTCAATTGAAAGTAGAAAACTGATTTTATAACCTCCGCTATTATTCGCTTTTAACTACTTTGCAGTATCAATTTTCATTATGGATATCAATCAGATTAGAAAAGACACATTAGGTTGTGCCGATAAAACATTCTTCAATAGCGCAGGCTCTTCTTTAATGCCACAATCTGTGGTACGAAAAACCATCGACTATTTAAAGGAGGAAGAGCTGTATGGTGGCTATTCTGTTGCTAACAAGCAGGCAGAAGCCATCAAACAGTTTTATATAGAAGTAGGCAAACTGTTAAATTGCAGTGCAGCAAATATTGCTTTTGCCACTAGCAATACCGATGCCTATGCCAAAGCTTTGTCCAGTATTCCATTCGAAAGTGGAGACAGCATCATCACTACCGACGACGATTATATCTCTAATCAAATTGCATTTCTATCATTAAAAAAACGCTTAAAAGTAGAAGTTTATCGAGTTAAAAACTTAGCCAACCACGAAATTGATGTAGAAGATTTAGAAATTTTAATAAAAAAACATCAGCCAAAACTGGTAGCGGTAACGCACATCCCAACTAATTCTGGATTAATTCAAGACGTAGAAGCTGTTGGGCAATTATGCAGAAAACATGATATCTTGTATTTGGTAGATGCCTGTCAGTCGGTTGGACAATTGGAAGTTGATGTACAAAAAATTGGTTGCGATTTTTTAACAGCCACCGGGCGAAAATTTTTGAGAGGCCCAAGAGGGACTGGCTTTTTATACGTTTCTGAAAAAGTTCTATCGCAAAATCTTGCTCCTATGCTAATTGATATGAAAGGCGGCAACTGGACATCCTTCGACGATTATGAACCTATCCATACGGCAAAAAAATTTGAATACTGGGAGCAATCTTGTGCTGCTATTGTTGGATTCACCGAAGCCGTACGATATGCTAATGAAGTAGGCTTGGCAAACATTCAAAACTATAACCTACAGTTAAGTACCGAACTTAGAAAGTCTCTTAGCGAAATTCCCAACATCGAAGTATTAGACCAAGGAAATCGACTAGCAAGCATTGTTACTTTTCGTCATCAAAAATTAGAATTGGCAGAACTACAAAAACTACTTTCCAACAATCAAATCTATCACTCCGTGAGTTTTAAAGGCAGTGCGTTGATAGATTTCACTAAGAAAAATGTAGACTGGGCCATCCGTTTCTCTCCCCATTATTTTAATACCTTGGAGGAAATAGAAGAAGTTATCGAGTTGTTGAGGGGAATTTCATAGTGTTGGATACCAAAGTTAATTGCTTTTAACATACCTCGATAAAAACACCCCGGTCTTCGACCACCCCTCTAGAAGAGAGGAATGGCAACTTGTTTTCCCCTCTTCTAGAGGGGTGCCCAACGGGCGGGGTGTTTATAAAACCTTAAAATAAAATTAGGATACTCTTAAACAATCTCCATAAACCAAAAAAGGACAGAAGTATTAAACCTCTGTCCTTTTTCTATTTTTTATTCTTAATCAGACTAGCAATATTGCTCAAATGCGCCAATTAAGTTCTCAGCGATCATTTGTGCTGGGCGACCTTCAATTTGGTGACGCTCAATGATGTGAACTAATTTACCATCTTTAAACAATGCCATTGACGGCGAAGACGGAGGAAAAGGCATCATGTAAGATCTTGCTCTGTCAACCGCTTCTTTTTCCATACCGGCAAAAACGGTTACCAATTTATCTGGGTGCTTAGCGTTAGCAGCAGCCAACTTAGCAGCCGGACGAGCATTAGCCGCAGCACAGCCGCAAACAGAATTTACCACTACAAACACAGTTCCTTCACCTTTAATGGCAGCATCAACCTCTTCAACGGTTTTCAACTCATCAAAACCAACATTGGTTAACTCGGCACGCATTGGCTCTACTAAATATTCTGGATACATATCTATTTTTTAAAATGTAGATGCAAAAATAATGAATTTGTATATGATTTCTATTTTTCAGCGTTATTAAACCTAGTTTTAACAATAAGATGATATTGGAGGCTCTATTTTATATATAACTGAAAATCATATATTTGCTTACCAAATTAAACAAAAAACGAATACCCATGTCGAAACGGAAAGATAAAACAACCGTCATTTTTCTGGATAAGAACCAAAATTACCACCAACCTTTTCAAATAAAAACTTACTATATCAAGCACTGGAAAAAGTTTGCAACGTTCCTTTTGGTCTTTGTTTGCTTGCTTTTAGGAGTAATTATGCACTTGATAAAAAGCAAAGCTGAAATGCAGTTGGCTAATAAAAATTTGGCAATGCTTTTAGAAAAGCAAAAAGCTGAAGTAATACCATTAGATACTGCTACCATTAAAAAACATTACCTATCAATTGATGATAAACTGAAAACCATCAACAAATATTTAAAAGCTAGAGGATTAAAACCAATGCCTAAAAACCAAGGTGGTGAATTTGATGCAGATCTAGGTTCTACAGAGGAAATTGGCAGTTTTTACGATGAATATTTAAATAGAATGATTCGACTAGTTGGTTTTACTCCAATGGGTTATCCTCACAAAGGCCGTATCAGTTCCAATTTCGGGCATAGGTCAAATCCTTTCACTGGTGAGAGCATAGAGCGACACAAAGGTTTAGACATCAAAGGTAATCATGGCGAGATTGTAAAAACTACGGCTAACGGCACCGTTAAATTTGCTAATCGTAAAGGTGGCTATGGCAATGTGGTCATCATCAATCATGGCAATGGTTTTGAAACTTACTACGGTCATCTTTCTAAAATTTCGGTAAAGCAGGGTCAGAAAGTTGCCGCTGGTGATATTATTGGCAAAATAGGTTCTACGGGAAGATCTACCGGACCACATTTACATTATGAAGTACACAGAAATGGTAAAATACTTAATCCAAAATCTTACTTAACCCTCGAATAAATTATGTTTAAAAAAAACAAAGAAGCGAAATCACTAAACCTTAACCAACAGGAAATAAGCACACTAATTGGTTATGGCTACGAAATTAATGGCGAAATCAGCGGTAAATCTGTAATTAGGATAGATGGTAAGGTAACTGGGAACGTAACTACGGATGGAGGTTTAATCTTGGGCGATAAAGGCATCATCATTGGTGATGTTAAAACCAAATCTGCAGTAATTTATGGTTCTGTAACTGGCAACGTACAAGCCTTGCAATTAGAAATAAAGAAAACAGGAACAGTTGACGGCGATATCAAAACGGAAACCCTCGAAATAGAACTAGGTGCCCAATACAATGGAAAATTAGAGATGAAGCAGATCATCAAAACAGAAGACAAAGTTTTAGCAGCCGTATAAACAAGAAAGCCCCGAAAATTTCGGGGCTTTCTTGTTTATAAATCTTTATTATTGATTTTGCATCTGCATGATCCATTCTTTCATAGCCTCTTGATCGCTCAACATTTCGAAACCGAATATCGACACAAAGATGATGCATGAGATGATCATAATACCGGCTAGTACCAAACCAATGATTGCACAAACTCTACCAGCCTTTAAATTTTTGTAAGAACTTTCAGTATAAGCACCAACATTAGCCAAATATAAGGCAATATCTTTTTTGCTTAAAACAATTGCGATGATACCCAAAACTAAACTTAATATACCGTAAAAGCAGCAACAGGTAACAATAGACAATATACCTAATACCAATACTGCAGTTGCATTTGGCAAGGATTGTTGCATTCCGCCATAACCAAAACCTCCTCCTTGTGGGGGGAAAGAATTACCTTGATTAAATGGCTGTTGCGCTGGCTGGCTCGGTTGAGGGGTTTGAGAAGCTTGTCCTTCTAGTTCTTCTGACATAATTTTAGAATAATTGTTGGTTATAAACTTTATAAATATAGTTAATTATTATAATTGCAGTGGCAAAAATATACATTGCCTTAATCATAAGAGCCCCATTTTTAAAATCGAATTTTAAATGTAGCAGAGCAAAAATCATCAATACCAATATGGCCAAAGTTGGCGGGTATAACTTTAACGAAGCCGCAATATCTCCCTTCAACAATGCAATTACTGATCTTTGAAGTCCGCAGCCTGGACAATCTAAACTCGTCAGTTTTTTAAAGGGGCAGGCAAGCAAATGATTTTCTAACCAATGAATAAAGCCTTCACTTTTTTGGGGTGTGGAGAGTAAAAGCAGTGCTGCATTTTTCATAAAAAGCTAAAATATGCATTCTACTCTTGATGTACAAACTTTGTTGCAATGCGCAACTAAGCAATGTTTTCTAAGTACTTGATCACCTCTTCCTTTTTTCTACTGCTCACCAATATATTTTCTTTGTTTTCCATTTGCAGATAGCCTTCGCGATAATATTTCTTCACGTATTTGAAATTAACCAAATAAGATTGATGGCATCTTAAAAAACCAAATGGAGTAAGCAAACTCTCGTATTCTTTTAATCCTTTAGAAACCACAATTTCTCTTCCATCATTTAAATAAAACGAAGTATATCCCCTATCGCTTTTACAAAACATGATGTCTTCAATAGAAACAATTTCTATATACTCTACACTTTTTAAAGCGATACGCTTGCTGGCCGACAAACCTTGCGCTAAATAGTGGTCTCTCGATACAGCTAACTGCTGTTGCTCAAATTTTTCCTGCTCACGATGGTGAAAACATTTGTTAAGTATGGCCGTTAACGATACTTCATCAATTGGTTTCAACAGGTAACCAAATGCACCCATATTAAGCGCCTGAATAGCATATTGATCATAAGCGGTAAGAAATACAACCTGAAAATCATCAATTCCAATTTCATGGAACAAATGGAAGCTATCACCATCTTTTAAGCGAATATCTGCTAAAATAATATCTGGTTTCACCGACGGGATTTCTCTTGCTGCAACCGCAATTTCTGCTGCAGTACCAACCACTTCCAAATAATCGATTTTATTTACAATCTGTAAAATGTGTTGTAAAATTCGAATTTCATCTTCTAAAATGTAAAGTTTCATCGCTTTCATATTAGTCATTAATAATGGGTATTGTAATTTCTACGAGCACACCAGTTTCGTTTGCTCCTTTTTTATCTATCAATTTAAAATGCGCATTTTGGCCTCTGGAGGTAAAAAGCAATTCAAATCTTTCTTTCAGTATAATTTGCGCCAGCGACTGCTTTTTCTGTTTATCGTCTGCCTTTTTGGTTAAGCCGCTGCCATTATCATCAACCTTAATAATTAGCGAGCTTTCTGCTACTTCAAAACTAATTGTAAGCAATCCTTTATAATTAATATTCCTAAAACCATGTTCTATTGCATTTTCTACAAAAGGCTGAATTAACATAGGTGGGATAAGCGTTTCGTTCACATCAAGCTGGTTATCTATGCTAATCTTATAATCAAAAACCCCGGCATAACGCATTTGTTGTAGCTGAATGTAATTATTTAATGAGGTTACTTCTTCCTCAATTTCTATAAAATCTTTTCGGTTCTGCTCTAAAATACCACGTAACAGGCCCGAGAAAGATTTAAGATAGCGTACTGACTCTTGCGTATCTCCAGAAGCAACTAAGCCTTGCAAATTAGCGATGGCATTGAAAATAAAGTGAGGATTTAACTGTGCCTGCAATACTTTCTGCTCCATGTTTAACTGCTGGTTTTCGGCTTTCAACAAGTTATTTTTCTCTCTCAAACGTTGCTGACGGTAAATCACATAGAAGAATGAAAGCACGCCCAAGAAAACCAAAAGCGATAGAAAAATGGTCCAACGTTGTTGCTTAATGATTGTTTCGTTTAACTTATTTCTACTTTTTAGCTGCAGAATATTCTGATCTTTTTTCTCGGTCTCATATTTCTCATGCATTTCTGCCACTTTCACAGCTTCAATAGCTTTGTAATTACGCAGTTCAATGGAATGAGCCATATCCGAAGCTTCTAACGCCTTCACGAAATCGCCTTTCATTTTATAAGCATCAATCAAACCTAGGTAATACACTTGTTTCTTTTTTCCTGATGGGTCTTCCTGTTCTAAAGCGATGCCCTGTTTATAATAGTAAATGGCAGAATCGGGCTGTCTATTTAAATTAAAAGCTGTAGCTAAATTATTATAAGCCACATCATTTAAATTATTCGTCTTTTTTAGGTAGTTGAAATAGATTTTACTACAAACCAAAGCCTTAGCATTTAAGTTTTGTGCACTGTAAATTTGAGCTTCGTTGTCATAAGTACGGGCTATGGCTAAGCTATCGCCAACTTTTCGTGCTAGCATACGAGCCTGAGAATTATAATAGGTCATCTTTTTGAAACTACCCAAACGAGTTGCCAGCAAAAAAGAGATATCAAAATACCTTTGTTTAATGATCGAATGCGTTTTAAAAGGATGATTTTCGAAGTATAAGGCCGCATATTTCAACGATTTTTCATCATCTCGATTTTGATAGAAAGCCCTAGCTAGCAGATCGTAAAAACGATAAAGCAATTTACTTTTAGAACGTTCTGCACTTTCAATAGCTCCAAAAATTCGTTTCATGAGACTAGACTCTACCATTGCCCCATTGCCAAGTTCCAAATCTAAGAGATGATATTCCTTTAGCAGTTCAATTTCATCTAATGGATGATTTCCTTTCATCTGTTGAAATTCAGCAACTGCACTATCTCGCTTCTTCTCCGCATTAAATTTTCTACCGCTGAAATAATGATAAAAAGGATTTTGTTGCTTATTAACCTGACGAGAAAGCAAACTGTCTTCCTTACGAACAATCTGCTTAACGTTGGCAGAAGAAAGTGTATCAAAAGAAATAATGAGTGTAAGGTAATCCTTCTGCTTTGAATCTACAGTAGTAGTTTCACCTATGGCGGCGCCTTTCTCTTGGTTACTACACGAAGCTAGCAACGCAACAGCGAAAATAAAGTAAAAGGCTACAAATACGTTTCTTGCTCTGGTATTCATTAACGATTATCAATTGATTGAAATATGGCTTAAATATAGATACAGAAAATCTGAATTAAGAAGCCAATCGAATATTCGTCACCGTTCATTCTATATTCGTATCTATTAAATATTTATTTGAAAACACGTTTTGAACAGCAACTATTTTGCCAAGCAATTTTCAAGCACTTAAATTCCGCTAAAAACCGCGTCTAAACTTCTTTAAACCACCATAAAACAGCTTATCACCTAGAGCAGCCGCACCAAACCAAACCGCTTTCTGCGGTGGCAAAAACGGAAACAGAACGAGAATTCACGAATATCAGTTCAAACTTATCGTATATCAACTGCAACTTGCATTGAGTAGCCTTTGTCTCCAATTTTAACCTCGTTAGCTGGCCAGCAACAGCCGAAACACCACGGTAAATGGTGAAAATGTATCAATCAGTTTAAAAACTTAAAAACATGAAAAAATTAAGTGGAATGAAGAGCTTCTCTTCTTTGGAAAACAAACAATTAAAAGAACTAGAATTGACTACTATTCAAGGAGGCCGCCGTCGTTCTATCGGGGCTTCTGTAGTTTATTCTAACTTTTTAAATGCACAAGGCCAACAAGACATCGATACTTACGATCAGTATGGTGTATTTGCAGGAAGAATTTGGGATAACAGTGATGACTGTTTACCTGATAGACCACATAGCTGGTAATTTCTATCATTAATCTGTTCTTAAAAATGAAAAAGTTAACAGGAATTAAGAAGAGCTTCTCTTCTTTAGAAAACAAAAAACTTACGGATTTAACTGCTGTTCAAGGCGGGCGTCTATTGGGGGCTTATTCGACAGTTTACTCTAATTTTTTAAATGACCAAGGCATGAGAGACATAGATCACTATGGCAGCAATGGGAAATTCCTTTTCAGAGGCTGGGATGCCAGCGACTGCGAGGTTACTTGGTAAATATCATCTAACGGATGAACATATTTAAAACTTAAAAACAATGAAAAAACTTAAAGGAATGAAAGCGCTTTCTAATTTGGAAAGCAAGAAATTAGATAAAAAAGTTTTAGGTGGGCTAGCCATGACTAGCAACGCTGGCTTTTATGAAATCCAATCAAACTTCGTTGATGCACATGGCTGCCACGACGTAGATGTCTATGATGGAAATGGAGGTGCATACTTATCAAGAGTATGGGTTAAGGATGGAAGATTTCCGCACCTAGACTAAAACCGATTCCGAGTTGCTCTTTTGAGCAACTCGGATAATAACACTAGCATTTAATATCACCTCATTATTCAAATCCATGATTTTAATCATCTCTAAAAATAAAGAAGTCACTACCGACGAAGTCATCAAATGGCTATTGGTAATGGACAAAAAGTTCATCCGTGTGAATGAAGATGAGGTTTTTGAAATTAAGGTTGCTAGCAAAAGAATTTACCTAGAAAGTCATCGCAACCGCTTTTTCTTAGATGAAATTACTAGTGTTTGGTATAGAAGAGGCGGTTTAAAGTTTAAACAAACCTCATACAAAAATCCGGCTATCCAAACGCACATGAGGGAAACACAGCATTGGTTGGAAGACTATGTCTTGAAAACACTGGAAGCTAAAAAGCACATCAATAAACAAAGTAATTCACATGTAAATAAACTTATGGTGTTAGAAAAAGCAATGCAGGCAGGCCTAGATGTACCTCAATATTATTTAGCAAATAACACAGCTGATGTAGCTTTGGGTGAAACTATTGTTAAACCTATTACAGGAACGCCAATATTAAACGCTATAGATGGTAAGGCTAATGCAATGATGTATACTACTGTTATTGACGAGCCTGAAGAACAAGAATTTTTCCCTTCTTTTTTCCAGGAAAAAGTAGAAAAGGATTTCGAGATCAGAAGTTTTTATCTTAACGGAAAAACATCCTCCATCGCTATTATTTCGCAAAACGACGAACAAACAAAAACTGATTACAGGAAGTATAACATTCAAAAACCAAACAGAAATATAAGATATAACCTGCCGAAAGAAGTAGAAGAAAAGATCGATTTATTGATGTGCTCACTCGACTTAAACTGCGGTTCTATAGATTTTATAAAAAGCGGTAATAAGTTTTACTTTTTAGAGATCAATACAATTGGTCAGTTTTTAGGCTTATCCGAAGCTTGTAACTTTTCATTTGATAGAGAAATAGCTGCCTATCTATAACCACAACATCACATGGAAACAAATTTTGGATTTAAGGAAGAGCATACATTACCGCTCAACTTCAAATATTTAGAAGTAAACAAAAGTGAAGGAAAACCATCCTCTCCAGTAAAAAAAGATAGCTACCTGAAATGTAAAGAATACCAGACTGAATTTTACAGCAGAAAAGTTCCCCACAAACCAATTACCAGAATGCTATGAATTACTTTAACTTATACAGCAACATCTTACTCACCAAAGGCGCTAACAGAATGCTGATATCTGATTTACAAAGAAGGCAATCTGAAATACAGGCGCTAGAATTGTATGATATTATCGAAGAATTTAAGACCAATTCTGTTGAGGAAGTTTTTAGCTTCTATGACGATGATTCGAAGGAAATGGTACAAGAATACCTGGATTTTCTGTTGGAAAAAGAGTATGGTTTTATCACTACTGGAGATTGGGACAGGAACTTTGCGCCACTTTCCCTCGATTATCTCGATTACAACAAAATTTCAAACCTTTTTATAGAACGAAATGATTTAACTATTCAACCGGGTTTAATCCAATCGATAGCAAATCTACAAATAAAGCACTTGGTAATTTATTGTGGTGGAAATGTATCGCTCTCAGATTTTTTGAAATTGGAAGCTAATTTTGAAAATTCTACCGTAGACAGCATTGAAATTTTTGCGCCGTATCATTCAGAAATTGATGAAAATTTTATTCAGCTTTTAAACAAAAAAGCGGCCAGAATATATAACCTAGTCTTTTTCAATTGTGAAAATGAACCATTCAAAGCAGAAAACGCTTTCAAGTTCGATCTACTGTTTAGCCCACAAAATTTAAAAATAAGTTCTTGCGGAAAAGTGAGCATCGACTATTTTGATACTAACATTACAAAGGTTTTAGAAGCAATTAACCATAACTCTTGCCTCAACAAAAAAATCGGCATCGATATCCATGGCAATATCAAAAACTGCCCTGCAATGCCGCAAAGCTTCGGAAATATCAACCAAAACACTTTAGAGCAAGCTTTAACACATCCAAATTTTAAGGATTACTGGAACTTAACCAAAGAAGAAATTGAGACCTGCAAAGACTGCGAATTTAGAAATATCTGTACCGATTGTAGGGCTTACACCGAACAAACTCACTTTAACGAACAAGGTTTGGACATCTCTAAACCACTCAAATGCGGATATAATCCATACACTAACGAATGGGAAGAATGGAGTACTAATCCACTAAAATATAAAGCAATAGAACATTAAGGTATGCAATTGGCAAAATATGAAGCTTAAATCTTTTCCATTTTATATACAGCCCGACGCCAAAGACTGCGGCCCTACTTGTTTGCGTATCATTAGTAAACATTATGGAAAAAGTGTGCCTTTGCAAGACATCAGAACACTTTCGGAAACGACTAGGGAAGGCAGCGGATTGCTAGGCTTAAGCAATGCTGCTGAAAGCTTAGGCTTTAGATCGCTAGGCGTTAAAATAGACTTCGTTACCTTGGTTGAAGAAGCCCCTCTGCCGTGCATTGCGCATTGGAATAAAAATCACTATGTGGTGGTTTACAAAATTGACAAATCGCAACAGGTTTATGTTTCCGACCCTAGTTATGGCTTAATTACCTACAGCAAGCAAGAATTTATCAAACATTGGATTGGTGAAAACGCTCACGAAAAAACAGAAGAAGGCATCGCGTTAATGCTAGAAACCACGCCTAGTTTCTTCAATAATGATTTCGATGAAGAGGAAAAGAAAACCAGTTTTAAGTTTCTATCGAAATACCTGTTCAAATACAAATCGTTAATGATACAGCTTGCTATCGGCTTGTTGGCAGGTAGTGTATTATCGCTAATTTTCCCTTTCCTTACCCAAAGTATTGTTGATGTTGGTATCCAAAACCAAGATATCAATTTCATTTATTTGGTGCTTTTGGCTCAAGTAATGCTTTTTATGGGCAAAACAGGGATAGAAATTATCCGAAGTTGGATTTTACTACATTTATCTACCCGAATTAACATCTCTATCATCTCCGATTTCTTTATCAAATTGATGAGACTGCCTATCAGTTTCTTTGATACCAGAATGACTGGAGATATTATGCAGCGCATTAACGATCATCATAGAATAGAGCAATTGCTCACCAATTCGTCATTAAACACACTTTTTTCATTAGTTAACCTAATCATCTTCAGCGTGGTGCTGCTGCTGTATGATTATAGGTTGTTTGTAGTCTACTTGCTAGGTGCAATTTTGTACGTGGCTTGGGTCAGCTTTTTCCTTCGCAAAAGGAAGGAGCTCGACTACAAAATGTTCTCCAACGTATCGCAAGAGCAAAGTGTAGTAATCGAATTGATTAACGGTATGCAAGAAATCAAAATGCATAATGCCGAGAAACAGAAACGTTGGGGTTGGGAATTTTTGCAGGTAAAGCTTTTCAAAATCAAGATCAAATCGCTTTCGTTAGAGCAATGGCAATCTGTTGGTGGTGGTTTTATCAATCAAATCAAAGATATTTTGGTCAGCTTTTTGGCAGCTAAATTGGTATTGAATGGCAATCTTACTTTAGGGATGATGCTATCGGTACAGTACATCATCGGCCAATTAAACAGTCCACTGATGCAATTGATAGACTTTATTAAGCAATCTCAAGATGCTAAAATTGCGATGGAAAGATTGGGAGAAATTCATGATAAAGAAGATGAAGAAACAGCCCAAGCGCATTATGTAAGTGAAATCCCTCAAAAAGACATCGCTTTAAAGAAACTTTCATTTAGATACACAGGTGCCGAATCATTTGTGTTTCAAGATTTGAATTTGGTTATTCCTTACCAAAAAACTACCGCTATTGTAGGCGCCAGCGGAAGTGGAAAAACGACTTTATTAAAACTGCTCACGAAATTTTACGATCCGGAAAAAGGCGAATTGAAGATTGGCAGCACAGATTTAAAAAACATTGCGCCTAGCTTTTGGCGAAACCACTGCGGTGTGGTGATGCAAGAAAGCTATATTTTTAACGACACCATCGCCAACAATATCGCTATTGGTGAAGATACCGTAGACAAAGAAAAACTGAGAAAAGCCGTAGAAATTGCCAACATCAAGGATTTTATTGAGGATTTGCCATTGAGTTACAACACTAAAATAGGTAACGAGGGAATTGGACTGAGCGGTGGTCAGAAACAGCGATTGTTCATCGCAAGAGCCGTTTACAAATCTCCAGAATACATCTTTTTCGATGAAGCAACTAGTGCGCTAGATGCAAATAATGAAAAAGTGATCATCGAAAACTTGGGACAGTTCTTTAAAGGTAAAACTGCGGTCGTGATTGCCCACAGGCTATCAACTGTTAAGCATGCTGATAAAATTGTAGTGCTAGATAAAGGCGTAGTGGTAGAAGAAGGCAATCACCAGGAATTGGTAGCGAAAAAAGGAGAATATTATAGGTTAATTAAAAATCAGTTGGAACTTGGAAACTAGAAAAGACATATTGGATGAAATAGAATTACGTTCTGAAGCCGTTCAGGATGTATTGTCTCAACCACCACACTGGATGTTCCGTTGGGGCAACCTAGTAATTTTTGGTATTTTGTTAATGATTTTGCTGATGAGCTACTTCATCAAGTATCCAGAATTTGTGCCGGCTACCATTATCGTCACCTCTCAAAATCCGCCAGAAAAACTGGAAGCCCGGATAGATTCTAGAATTGAAAAAATCTTCATTAAAGACCACCAAAAGGTACAAAAAGGAGATATTTTAATGGTTTTACAATCTACCGCAAACTATGGCGATATCTTACGACTAAGAAAAACAATGGATTCTATTTCTTCTGCAAACCTAGCTTATTTTCCTGTTGACCAAATCGCAACCTTTAAACTAGGCGAAATACAAAGCGATTACAATAATTTCGCAAAGGCTTTTCAGGATGAGAAGTTGTTTACGAGATTAAAGCCTTATGTACCAGAAAATGTAGCTACGGAACAAAACATTTCAGCATACAAAAGCAGAATAGTAACCTTAAAACAGCAGAAGAATTTAGAGCTTGCAAAATTTGATCTGGTTAAGAAAAATTTTCAACGCACTCAACAACTTTTCAATCAAAAAGTAATTTCTACTTCGGAATACGAGAACGAAAAAATCAAATATCTGCAAGCACAACAAAGTTTAGAAACCATTGATATCTCCATCTCTCAAACGCAAGAAGCCATTGCCAATCTTCATAAAACAAAGAGTGGCGCAAACATTAACGCAGAGAAAGATAAAATCAATTTTGCTTCGCAGACCTTACAACTATTCGAACAATTACGAAAATCGTTAAGAGAGTGGGAACAGAATTATTTAATTGTATCTTCTACAAATGGCACAGCCAGTTTTCAACAATTTTGGGGCGAAAACCAGTTTCTTAAACGTGGCAATTCCATTTTAACCATCCTTCCGGACAATAAAAAAGCATTAATTGGTAGGATGTTGGTGCCTTCTACCAATTCTGGAAAAATTGTGCAGGGCGAAAAAGTACTCATCAAACTAGATAATTACCGTTACCAAGAATATGGAATTGTGGAAGGTAAGGTGCAAAACATATCTTTCACTCCAGATGAAAAAGGCAATTACTATGTAGATGTCACCTTACCAAAAGGGTTAACTACGTCTTATCAAAAAACGCTGACGTTTGATAAAGAGCTGAAAGGCAATGCCGAAATTGTAACGCAAGATTTAAGATTAATTGAACGTTTCTTCTATCAGATCAGGCAATTACTAGGACACCAAACCGCATAGTGAGTTATTTTTTGCCTGTTATGCACACTATTTACTAAATTGCAGTAAAAGATGAACAACATGAAACGATTGATATTATTTGCGCTACCATTTTTATCATTACAGGCAATGGCACAAAAACCTGAAGACACCGAATTTTACAAACCAGTTCCACCTAAGGTTACCCCTGGAAAAACATTTTCCGATGCGCCTTCTGACGCTTTTATCCTTTTTGATGGCAAAAATTTAGATCAATGGGTTTCTGTAAAAGACAAAAGCAAACCCGCCGCTTGGACGGTTGCCGATGGTGCTTTTACTGTTAAGAAAGGAACTGGAAATATCGAAACAAAAAAATCTTTCTTGAACTACCAGTTACATTTAGAGTGGAAAATCCCCGCTAACATTACTGGTAAAGGGCAAGCAAGAGGTAACAGTGGCTTATTTTTAGCCTCAACTGGTGGTGGCGATGATGGTTATGAGTTACAAATATTAGATAACTACAATAATGATACTTATGTGAACGGTCAAGCAGGTAGTATTTACAAGCAAATCATTCCCTTAGCAACGGTAAATAAAAAACCTGGCGAGTGGCAAACTTACGATGTAGTTTGGACGGCTCCGACTTTCAATACCGATGGATCTTTAAAATCGCCAGCCCGAGTTACAGTATTCTTCAACGGCGTGTTGGTGCAAAACAATATCACTTTAGAAGGTCCAACACAATATATCGGCAAAGCATCTTACAAAAAACCTCACGGTGCTTGCCCTATCAAATTACAAGATCACGGCGATCCGAGCGAACCGATCAGTTTTAGAAATATCTGGATTAGAGAGTTGTAAAAATAACTCAGCTAACTTTGTCAATCTTTATCGATAACAAGATGATAAGATTGACAAAGTTTAATATACTATTCTCTATCTCTTTTAAAACGGTTGCTAGCGATAGCCATTCAAATCTCCGTTTTACTAATTTTCGGTCTCCTATTTTTCGGTTTGTACCAATAAGCCAACACACTTCCTTTGAAAGAAAAATAGGCAACCGAGAGTTTATCAGCAAAGCTGATGAGCTTCGTTTCACTACGGTTTTGTTACTTTTTGCGGTCAAAAAGTAAGAGCCCAGCGGCGGCGAGCTCTAAAATATTTCAAATACAATTTCGATCTTATTGCAAACGTACCTTAATCGAATTCACATTATTGAATATCAACTCAATTAATTATTAAATCACATCATTCGATATTATTTCTTGTTAGCTCAGAGATACGCTTATCTTTGCGCCGATATTTAATAAGTACAACTCGTGATCAACGTAAATAATGTTTCCGTCTCTTTTGGAGGGACAACCCTTTTCAGTGATGTTTCTTTCTCTATCAATGAAAACGATAAAATAGCCCTAATGGGCAAAAACGGTGCAGGAAAATCAACTTTATTGAAAATAATTGCTGGTGTAGGCCAACCTACAAGTGGCAATGTTTCTGGCCCTAAAGATGCTGTCATCGCCTACCTACCTCAACATTTACTAACTCAAGACCATTTAACGGTATTTGAAGAAACTTCTAAAGCATTTGAAGAAGTTTACCAAATGCGAGACGAGTTGGAAGACCTTAATAAGCAACTTGAAACCCGCACTGATTACGAAACCGACGATTACATGAAGGTAATTGAACGTGTATCGGAGCTAAGCGAAAAGTTCTATTCTATCGAAGAAACCAATTACGATGCAGAAGTAGAAAAGGTATTGAAAGGTTTAGGCTTCTTACGTAGCGATTTTTCTCGCCCAACATCTGAGTTTTCTGGCGGATGGAGAATGCGTATTGAGCTGGCTAAAATCCTACTTAAAAAACCTGATTTAATTTTATTAGATGAGCCTACCAACCACATGGATATTGAAAGTATTCAATGGCTGGAAGATTTCTTGATCACTTCAGCAAAGGCGGTTATCGTAATTTCCCACGACCGTGCTTTTGTAGATAACATCACCAACCGTACCATTGAGGTTACTATGGGACGTATCTACGATTACAAAGCGAAGTACACTCATTATTTACAATTGCGTCAAGAACGTCGTCAGCACCAATTAAAAGCTTACGAAGAGCAGCAACGTTTCATTGCCGACAATCAAGAATTTATAGACAGGTTTAGAGGTACCTATTCTAAAACATTGCAGGTACAGTCTCGGGTGAAGATGTTGGAAAAATTGGAAATCATAGAGATAGACGAAGTAGATACTTCAGCATTACGATTAAAATTTCCTCCTTCTCCACGTTCTGGCCAATATCCGGTAATTGTCGAAGAATTGACCAAGACCTACGGAGATCATGTAGTGTTCGAAAAGGCTTCGATGACTGTCGAAAGAGGTGAAAAAGTTGCTTTCGTTGGTAAAAATGGTGAAGGTAAATCTACCATGATCAAAGCTATTATGGGCGAAATTGATTTTGATGGTTCGCTAAAGGTAGGCCATAATGCAAAGATCGGTTATTTCGCTCAAAATCAAGCTTCCTTATTAGATGGTGAGCTTACCGTTTTTGACACCATTGATCAGATAGCAGTGGGCGATGTACGAGTAAAGATCAAAGATTTGCTAGGTGCATTTATGTTCAGCGGTGATGATACTACTAAAAAAGTAAAAGTACTTTCAGGAGGTGAGAAAACCCGTTTAGCCATGATTAAGCTTTTGCTTGAACCAGTAAACGTGCTAATTCTTGATGAGCCTACCAACCACTTGGACATGAAAACCAAAGACATCATTAAAGAAGCTTTGCAAGATTTTGATGGCACCTTAATTTTGGTTTCTCACGATAGGGATTTCTTAGACGGTTTAGCCAACAAAGTATTTGAATTTGGCAACAAACGTGTTCGTGAGCATTTTTCAGATGTTAAAGGTTTCTTGGAATACAAAAAAATGAATAGTTTAAAGGATATTGAGAAGTAGAAGCAGGAAATATGAAGGATAGAGAAATGTTCTTCAGTCCCAAACACCTGAACTCCATCCAGGAAAATCATCATCTAAATTTTTCAGTTCCTCATCGGCCAATTTATTCCATGACGGAGTTGGTATCCTAGCATTTATTTGTTTTTTGGCGGGTAAGAAAAAATCACGTAGAACATCATCCTTATGCCAAGCGTAATACTTATAATATTTAGCCAACGGAAACTCATTTAAAACTATTATTTCGTTTCCAAGTTCAAAGGTAATGAGAAATTTATTATTCAAAATCTTTTCTATTTGTAAATAATTAGCTGCATTAAAACTTCCAAAATCTAACACTACGTCTAAGTCTTTACATCCTTCACTACTATTAAAGTTCATTATAAGCTCTGAAAAATCACAGTTTATCTCTATAAGTTTAGCGAACCTATCTTCAAAAAAAACATTGTAATATCTAACTTTAGTTCTTTTTTGATCTATATACCTTGGATTAAAAGGACTGTAAAAATCATGCTTGTTTCTATGCATATGCAGCCCAACACTTCTAAGAAAATATCCAGTATTCCTGCTTAATATCTGATGATATAACTTTTCTTCCTTCGAGCAATAAAGAATCTCAATATTGAAATGTTGATCCCGAGTTACAACAACTCCAGTATGTATCAACATCTCTTCCCCACAAAAACTATTCTCTAAAGAAATGGAAGACGTAACTAAGCTATTTACATTCTCAATAATTCCTTCATGTAAAATATTTAAGATTTTATCAAACTTCATACTTTTATAGCTAGAATAAAACATCATTTACGAAATCCTTAACGGTTGTTTAAATATTTTTTCTTTAAGAAGGAATATACAATTATAAT
Source organism: Pedobacter helvus (assembly GCF_005925325.1). GTDB lineage: Bacteria > Bacteroidota > Bacteroidia > Sphingobacteriales > Sphingobacteriaceae > Pedobacter > Pedobacter helvus. Next base: position 751,179 of record NZ_SRMP01000001.1, read on the forward strand.
TTATTAATACAAACCAAATTACCATCATCAATTTGTAAAGCACCATTTATTAAATTGATATTCACAAAGCTATGCCGTAACTTTGCAGCTCAATTTTAAATAAGAAAAATATGTCATCAGTAGAGACAACTTACGTACCTTACAAAGTTAAGGACATTTCACTGGCGGAGTGGGGCCGCAAAGAGATTGAATTAGCGGAGGCAGAAATGCCAGGCTTAATGTCATTAAGAAAAGAATTCGGTCCAACAAAACCTCTAAAAGGCGCTAGAATTGCTGGATGTTTGCACATGACCATCCAAACTGCAGTTCTAATTGAGACTTTAGTTGAGCTAGGTGCAGAAGTTACCTGGTCTTCATGCAATATTTTCTCTACACAAGATCACGCTGCTGCTGCTATTGCTGCTGCTGGTATTCAAGTTTATGCTTGGAAAGGCTTAAACGAGCAAGAATTTGACTGGTGTATCGAGCAAACTTTACACTTCGGTCCAGATCGTCAGCCTTTAAATATGATTTTAGATGACGGCGGCGATTTAACCAACATGGTATTCGATAAATACCCTGAATTAATCGCTGGCATCAAAGGTCTATCAGAAGAAACTACCACTGGTGTACACCGTTTATACGAGCGTATGAAAAACGGAACATTACACTTGCCTGCAATCAACGTTAACGATTCAGTAACTAAATCTAAATTCGATAATAAATACGGATGTCGTGAATCATTAGTAGACGCAATTCGTCGTGCTACTGACGTAATGATGGCTGGTAAAGTTGCAGTTGTTTGTGGTTACGGCGATGTGGGTAAAGGTTCTGCTGCTTCATTAAGTTCACAAGGTGTACGTGTGATTGTTACCGAAATTGACCCAATTTGTGCTTTACAAGCTGCAATGGAAGGTTACGAAGTGAAGAAATTTGCTACGGCCGTTAAAGAAGCTGATATCGTGGTAACTACAACTGGTAACCGTGACATCGTTCGTGGCGAGCACTTCAAAACTATGAAAGATAAAGCTATCGTTTGTAACATCGGTCACTTCGATAACGAAATTGATATGGCTTGGTTAAACCAAAACTATGGCAACACTAAAGTTGAAATCAAACCTCAAGTAGATAAATATACTATCGATGGCAAAGATGTAATCATTTTAGCTGAAGGTCGTTTGGTAAACTTAGGTTGTGCAACTGGTCATCCATCTTTCGTAATGAGTAATTCTTTCACTAACCAAACTTTAGCTCAGCTAGAACTTTGGACTAACAGTGGTGCTTACGAAAACAAAGTTTACGTCTTACCTAAGCACTTAGACGAAAAAGTAGCTCGTTTACATTTAGAGAAAATCGGCGTAGAATTAGATGTTCTTGATCCTCACCAAGCAGAATATATTGGCGTGCCAGTAGAAGGACCATTTAAGCCAGAAGCTTACAGATACTAATTTGAATTAAAAGTAGAAGGTGTAAAAGTTTAAAGTTGCTTTACGAACTTGATCAATAATAAAAGGATGTACAGTTTGTACATCCTTTTTAAGTAAGAAGAAGTTTGCAATAACTTAAAGTTTCTTTTTCAAACTAAAGTTTTCTTAAGAACTCTATATATAGTGGAATACTTTTTTGTACCCACTCGGCAGTAGTGTTAAACTCCATTCCATAATAAGCAAAGAAAGGCCTATAATCTGCCTTCACGTATTCAAAGCTTAACTCAAAAGGTCTCAGCAACTCTTCCATAGGGTATTTATACTTTGCACCATGCTGATAATCTTCTTCATCTACTCCTACAGAAATTGCTAAGGCGATTTTTTTACCAGCCATTTTATAACCGCTCTTACTTCCGTAGGCCCAACCATGTAGTACTACTTCATCTAACCATTTCTTTAGTAAACCTGGACAATTGAACCAATAATAAGGAAACTGGAATACTATCTTATCGTATTTTTCTATCAATTTTTGTTCTGCCTGTACGTCAATCTTTTCATCTGGGTAAACTTGGTGTAACTGATGGACCGTATATAATTCTGGGTATTTATTCAGTTCTTCTACCCATCTTTTATTAATTACGGAAGTTTCAATATTGGGATGTGTAACTATGATCAATGTTTTCATCTATCTTTCTCTAATTGATTAATGCAACAAAATTAAAAAGTCACTGTTAATTTGGTAGCTTAGCAACCCAATGTAGGGTACTATAAAAAATGTAAGTAATGTCTAAAATCAAAGAGAGTTCTACCAATTTTGCCAATAGGCAGGCTTTAATGGATGAATGTTCGGAAGTTTATGCGGCTAACATCATCGGCGGACAATGGTCATTAGTTATTTGTTCGTGGTTATTAAACGGCAAACTACGATTTGGCGAACTCAAAAAGCTTCTACCAACCATTACTGAACGTATGCTTACCTTACAATTGCGTAAATTGGAAGAGAACAAAATTGTAAAACGAACCGTGTATGCAGAAGTACCACCTCGAGTAGAATATGAACTTACGGCAATTGGTTACGAGTTAAAGCCAATAGTTAAGCTATTGGAGAAATGGGGAGAGAATCATAAAAATCTCGATAAAATGGAAATTAAAATTTCTTAACGGTACATTTTAACGAGCAACAGCTTTCATCGTCGTCATGGTTTTTCAACTGAAAGATAGAAAATTTACAACTGGCTTGATTTACATTTTTTACCTTTGTCGTTTAACACAATGACCAAAGAGCAAATCTCGATTTTTAAGGAAAAAGCACTAAAATATGCTTCAAATTTTGAAGTTTGCTGCTATCTCGACTCGCATCAATACCAAGACAAATATGGTAAGCACGATTGCTTAATTGCTTTTGGAAAAGAAAAAGAATTGATTGCTCCAGTAGGAAATGCTTTTTCTTTATTGAAAACCTTTGTTAAACAGAATAAAGATTGGATGTTTGGTTTGTTAACCTACGACTTAAAGAACGAAGTTGAAGACATTCAGTTGTTAAGAGAAGACAGGTTAGGATTTCCGGATTTATTCTTTTTTGTACCAAAGTATTTAATTTCTATCAAGGATGATGAATTCAAAATCGTAAAAGGAGAAGTTGATATTGAAAAAATATGGAATACACCAATTACTGACGAAGTCCGTAGGTACAAGCTAAATATCCAAAATAATTTTACCAAAGAAGCTTACTTAGATCATATTGAAAAAATTAAGCAGCACATTAAACGTGGCGATGTTTACGAAATGAACTTTTGCCAAGAGTTTTTTGCAGAAAATGTCGAAATAGATCCATTGATAACTTATAAACAATTAACGGAAGTCTCTCCCACTCCATTTTCTGGTTTCTTTAAAATAGGTAACAAATATATTTTATCGGCTACACCAGAAAGATTTTTATCGAAACGAGGCGAAATACTTACTTCTCAACCCATCAAAGGAACAGCGAAAAGAAGTAAAGATTTAACAGAAGATTTAGCGATCAAAAACGCATTAAAAAACAGCAAGAAAGAACAGTCGGAAAATGTAATGATTGTTGATTTGGTTAGAAATGACCTTACCAAAAGTGCCGTTAAAGGAAGTGTTAAAGTGGATGAGTTGTTTGGCATCTATACCTTTCCACAAGTACATCAAATGATCTCGAGCATTAGCTGCGAATTATCTCCAAACATTCATTTTATAGATGCCATTAAAAACACATTTCCTATGGGTTCTATGACTGGGGCACCAAAATTGCGAGCAATGCAGTTGATAGATCAATATGAAAGAAGCAAAAGAGGCGCTTATTCAGGTTCGTTTGGTTACATAAATCCAGACGGAGATTTCGATTTCAATGTAATCATCAGAAGCATTCTATATAATGAAGAAAATCAGTATCTATCTTTCCAAGTAGGGGGAGCTATAACCTATCAATCTGATGCTGAGAAAGAATACGAAGAGTGCCTATTGAAAGCATCAGCGATAATGAGCGTATTAAAAAATTAGCTAATTAGCAGATTTGCTAATTAGCTAATTAAGGAAATTATTTCCCTTTATAATATTTCATCGCCTCTGGCAACGCTTTTTGTATTTGAGCAATACGAGATTGATCTGAAGGGTGGGTACTTAAAAATGCTGGTGGTTTTTGAGAACCAGAGCTAGCTTGCGCCATTCTCTGCCAAAAACCAATCGCATTGTTAGGGTTATATCCGGCCATTGCCATGAAAGAAAGTCCCATTTTGTCGGCTTCTAATTCCTGGTTTCTGCCATAGCTCAAAATAGTTAACTGACCACCAATGCCATACGCCGCATTAATATAATTTGCATATTTAGAGTTGGCACTAGCAACACCAACAGCAGCTCCAACACCTTGTGCTACTGTCATTTGAGAAGCCCTCTCTGCCGAGTGTTGCGCAATAGCATGTGCAACCTCATGCCCCATTACAGTAGCCAAGCCAGCTTCATCTTTTGTTACCGGTAAAATTCCAGTATATACCGCTATTTTACCTCCTGGCATACACCAAGCGTTAATTTCCTTACTATCGATTAGGTTATATTCCCACTTATAGTCTTTAATCTGATCTCCGTAACCATTTTGGTTCATATATTGGGTTACTGCAGCTGCTATTTTTTGTCCCACACGTTTAACCATAGCCGCATTAGCGTTACTGGCGGCAACTACTTTTGTAGATGGATCACTTAACAATTGACTATAACCAATAGCAGCTTGTTGTTGCAACTGGCTATCGTCTACTAAACTTAGTCGGCTACGTCCGGTTAAAGGTACAGTTGAGCACGAGGAAATGGCAAGCAATGCTGTTGCCATTCCAAAAATTATTGTTTTCTTCATGGTTGTAAATTTATCACCCAACACATAACTGTTTTGCAAAGCTTTTTGTTTGCCAGTTTAAGAGTTAAGCTTGTTTTTTCTTAAATAGATATACTTTTGATTCTTTCCCTTTTAACAGACGTTCTATGTTTTTTTGGTGCGTAACCAATATAAGTACGCAAACACATATGCTATAGAGCACTTCTGCCTTTACAGACGACTGAAAAACAAAAACTGTGCCCAACGGAAAAGTAAATCCTGCACAAATAGAACTAAGGGAAACATATTTAGAGATTAACAGTACCGTTAAAAATACTGTTACACAAAGTAACGCTGCTAAAGGATTTACGGCCAGCACCATACCGAATAACGTGGCAACCCCCTTTCCTCCCCTAAAACCAGCAAATATTGGGAATAAATGCCCCATAACAGCAATTACACCTAGTGCTAACTCGTAATTGACAAATTGTGCCGAATATTTAGGGCCAGTTACTGAAAGACCAATCAAATAAGCTAATTTGGTTGCAGTAAAACCCTTCATGATATCAATAGTCATTACTATGATACCAGGCTTTTTACCTAACACCCTAAAAGTGTTTGTAGCTCCTGCGTTACCACTTCCGTATTCTCTTACGTCGATACCATAAAAGGCTTGCCCTAGCCAAACCGCCGTAGGTATAGAACCCAGAAGATAGGCCGCAATAAGCGCAGAGATGGAATAAATTGAAATCATTTGGCTACAATGATAATAAAAAAAATGCTTTTAGATAATTTAGAAAATTCAAATGCTTTCTAAAAAGCCTTTAAACTAAGATCTAAGCTTTTTACAGAATGTGTTAAAGCACCCATCGAGATGTAGTCAACTCCACAAGCTGCATAATCGGCAACGTTTTCTTCTACAATACCACCAGAAGCTTCGGTTAAAAACCTGCCGTTAATTAATTCAACAGCTTGTTTTAAAATTGGCAGTTCAAAATTATCTAACATAATTCTATCTATGTTACCAATTGCCAACACCTGTTGCAACTCTTCGATATTTCTTACTTCTATTTCTATTTGTAATTGTTTGCCTGTATCTTTTAAATATGCATTAGCCTGATTGATAGCGTTAGAGATACCTCCAGCATAGTCTACATGATTGTCTTTAATCAAGATCATATCATACAAACCTATTCTATGGTTAACACCACCGCCAATTCTCACTGCCCATTTCTCTAAATATCTTAAACCAGGTGTAGTTTTTCGGGTATCTAAAACTTTGGTTTTAAATCCTTCCAGCAATTTTACAATGCGGTTTGTCTTGGTCGCTATACCACTCATCCGTTGCATGCAGTTTAGCACTAAGCGCTCGGCCAATAAAATCGCATGCGTACTGCCATAAACATGAAAAGCAATGTCTCCCGGGTTTACTTCCTGCCCGTCACTTAAAAAAGCTTCAACTTTTAGAGAAGGATCTATTTGATTAAAGATTTCTAATGCAAGCTCAACACCTGCTAAAATTCCTTTTTCTTTAACAATTAGTTTAGCTTTTCCTTGTGTACCTTGCGGAATGGTAGATAAAGAAGTATGATCTCCATCTCCTACATCTTCGGCAATCGCATTTTTTATAAATAGATCAATAAGTTTCTTATCCAAAGCAATATGATTTTGCTACAAAAATAACAAAATGCGCATCAATATAGAATTATCTCTCTGGCTCTATTCTTAACTCTGTGATTAAAAAAGCATTAGAAACTTTTTTCATCGTTATCGTTACCCTAAACTTATCCGTTTTAGAGGTTAAAGAAAGAATGGTAAGTCGGTAATTAGGATTATTACTCAACTTGTGAATGATAGCTGTTTTAGAAGGTGGATTTTTTAAAAAAAAGTCTTTTAGAATTTGTTCTGCTTGTGCTCTATTGTATACATCTTCGTGGTCAATAATGATCAGCTCTACAGACGAAGCGAAACTTTTGGCTATTTCTTTTGAGTTTCCTTGCTTAAAATTAGTCGCTAGTTCATCGGCAATATCGCCCTGCATTAAGCCTTGAGGCTGCAAATGCAAGAACATTACCATAAGCGTAATTATAGATTTAAACATCATCCTTAAAAACTAAAGCATCACAACCACCAAAACTATGCCATTTACACACAATTAAATTCAAATTATTGGGTTTAGGGCTTATTTTAGGTTATATTTGCGAAACAACATTAACATCGATAATACAATTATAATGGAAACTAAAAAACTGGTACTATTAATTCTTGATGGATGGGGCTACGGCAAAAAAGACAAATCTGATGCTGCCTTCGCTGCTAAAACTCCATTTTTCGACTCACTATTACTTAACTACCCTAACTCTAAACTGGAGGCTTCTGGCGAAGCAGTTGGTTTACCAGCGGGGCAGATGGGAAATTCGGAAGTGGGCCATATGAATTTAGGTGCTGGCCGTGTAGTTTACCAAGAATTAGGTCGTATCAACAAAGCTATTACAGATAGGACCTTACACACCAACGAGACTTTATTAAATGCATTCTCTTATGCAAAAGCAAACAACAAAGCCGTACATTTCATCGGTTTGGTTTCCGACGGCGGAGTTCATGCACATATCAACCACTTAATGGCTTTATGTGATGCAGCAAAAGAAAATAACTTAACAGATGTGTTTGTTCACGCCTTTTTGGATGGAAGGGATACAGACCCGAATGGAGGTTTAAACTATATCACTACTTTAGATAAACATTTAGCAAACTCTGCAGGTAAGATCGCTTCGCTTGTTGGCAGATATTACGCTATGGACAGAGACAATCGCTGGGAACGAGTAAAATTAGCCTACGATGTGATGGTTAATGGTATTGGGGAAAAATTCACAAGTCCTGAATTGGCGATCCAACAATCTTATGCAGAAGGCATTACCGATGAATTTATCAAACCTGTGGTAATTACTGATGGCGAGGGCAATCCGACAGCAACCATTAAAGAAGGTGATGTGGTTATCTGTTTCAACTATCGTACGGATAGAGGTAGAGAAATTACACAGGCACTTTCTCAGAAAGATTTTCCAGAGCAAGGCATGAGTAAACTACCTTTGTACTACGTTACCATGACCAGCTATGATGACAGCTTTGAAAATGTAAATGTGGTGTTCACCAAAGACGACTTGAACAACACTTTAGGTGAAGTTTTAGAAGCCAATAATAAAAATCAAATCAGAATTGCGGAGACTGAAAAATATCCGCACGTAACTTTCTTCTTTTCTGGTGGAAGAGAAAAGGAATTTGCGAATGAGAAACGCATCTTAGTTCCTTCTCCAAAAGTAGCAACTTACGATTTGCAACCAGAAATGAGTGCAGCAGGGATTACCGATGCAATAACTAAGGAGCTGCAAAGCCAATGGCCAGATTTCGTTTGCTTAAACTTTGCAAATCCAGATATGGTTGGCCACACTGGCGTATTTGAAGCCGTAGTAAAAGCCGTAGAAACCGTTGATGCTTGTGCCCAAACCGTAGTAGAAACAGGAATTGCAAATGGCTATTCTTTCATTATTTTAGCAGATCATGGTAACGCAGAATTTATGTTAAATGAGGACGGTTCTGTAAATACAGCGCACACTACCAATTTGGTACCTTGTATTCTAATCGATAAAGATTACAAAGCCATTGCTGATGGAAAATTGGGAGATATTGGCCCAACAGTTTTAAAAATTATGGGCATTGAGGCTCCTGCTATAATGACAGGAAACTGTTTAGTATAATGAAACGATCTTTTTTAGGTGTATTTGTCTTGTTGCTATTTTCTTGCTCGCAGCAGGAAAGTAAACAGATGGATACACCTGTTTATTTCGATCTCGCCAAATATTTTGAAGGCGAAGCTGCACGTCTACAAAAAACAAATCCTGAAGTAATTAAAGGCGTAATTGCGATTGGTAAAGCAGAGCAAAAAGCTACCAAAATAGCAGATTGGAAAACGGAGTTAGCGAGCTTCAGCAATGCTGATATCAACAAGGCTTCGTGGAAAGGCGAATTTAAAGAAATAAATAACGGTGGCAACATCACCTATGCTACCACCAATTCGAAAATCCCAATAAAGAAAATTGAGATTGTTAAATTCAATGATCAAATAAAAAGTATAAAGATTTTTAAGGCAACCCAAAATTACCTTTATACTTCTACAGACACACTTCTCTACTATCCAGACAGCTTATATTCTGTTCAAAATCTACAAAATATAAAACTACTTGGCGAAAAGAAATATCAGATTACGGGAAAATTTAATTAAGCTTACTTTAAGCTAGCAATTTGCGCTTTAACATAATCAATTAAAGAAATCACATCTTTTTTAAGCGGTTGCATGGTTAAAATCTTCTGAAAATCAGCAATAGAACTGTTAAACAAGGTTATACAAGCATTTTTCTCTGCCGTTTTTTTCACTTTATAAGACTTAAAAATTCCATAATCTTTATAAGCTACTCCCCTGTTCTGTAAAATTTGTACATCTTCTTCACCACTAATTTCCATTGCTTTTGAAAAATCTTTGATTGCAGCGCTATAAAAGCTATCCCTCATCGAATTAAGTGCTTCTTTAGGTGCGTTAGCAATGTTCAGCCTAGCTTTACCTCTATAATAGTAAGCAGAATAATCCGTTGGTTTTTGCGCTATTAAACGAGTGTATGCAGCAATTGCGTTTTCGAAATCTCCATTTTGAAAATAAGAGTAACCTAACATTTTCAAAACATTGATATTGGTGGGATCCTTAGCTTCAGCTTTTTCGAGTTGTACCACGGCAGTTTTAAAATCGCCTTTCATCCAAGCTTGAGTACCTTGTTTTTCGAAGTTGTTCTGAGCTTGAACTGTAATACTGAAAGAAATAGCTAATAGTAGTAGATAAGATTTTGTAAGGAGTTTCATTAAAATGTTTTTATTTAAAAATACACATTTCTGAAATTAAAAAGTGCATGCTACAAATTTAATTTCATGTGCAATTATACAATTAAACGAACAATAATTATAAATATGATTTTTACTCACACATTTAATTTACATGACGTTTTTACAGAAAACCTATTTAAGCCAAAAATGTTTCAATAATACGGTTGATTAATTTTAGCCTCACTAAATTAGTCCTCACAAGCTAGATACACCATTAAATTTAACTTCATAGCCTAAGCCAGATCATACAATATGTTTTTTGGCATAGGAGTTGAAATTGTTAGTCCGCATAATTATTTGATAAATTTAAAGCGACAATGCTGTCATATTGTCGCCTACCTTATAACACAGAACTGAATGAGCAAACAAGATCCGTTTGATTTTAATACTTTACCTATTATAAACGAAGATACCGAGTTTTTTCCACTGATGTCGCAACAAGATGAAGACGACATGAATAGCGAAGAAACTCCTGAAATATTATCTATACTTCCTTTAAGAAATACGGTATTGTTTCCTGGCGTAGTAATTCCAATTACTGTTGGCAGAGATAAGTCTATCAAATTAATAAAGGAAGCCTACAAAGGTGATAGAGTGATTGGTGTGGTGGCACAAAAAGATGTTTCTATCGAAGATCCAACTTTCGAACAATTACATAACGTGGGTACCGTTGCCAACATCATCAAGATGCTGCAAATGCCCGATGGAAATACAACTGTGATTATCCAAGGCAAGCAACGTTTTCAGTTGGTGCAGGAGGTACAAACAGAACCGTTTATTAAAGCGGTGGTGGCCAAATTCACCGAAACAAAGCACAAAAACGATAAAGAGTTCAAAAGTTTGGTAGCGGCAATCAAAGAAATGTCGAGCCAAATTATTCAACTTTCTCCGAATATCCCTAGCGAAGCCGGAATTGCTTTAAAGAATATCGAGAGTACTTCTTTCTTGATCAACTTCATCTCGTCTAACATGAATGCAGAAATGGCCGACAAGCAGAAAATGCTGGAAATGGGCAATTTACGCAAGCGTGCTGATATGGTGATGGAGTTGCTTACACAAGAATTGCAGATGTTGGAATTGAAAAATCAGATCCAAACGAAAGTGAGAACTGATCTGGACAAGCAACAACGTGATTATTTCCTTAACCAGCAATTAAAAACCATTCAAGAAGAGTTGGGTAATTCTTCAGATTTGGAGTTTGAAGCTTTGCAGGCTCGTGCCAAGAAGAAAAAATGGAAGGTAGAAGTTAAAGAGCATTTCAATAAAGAGTTAGAGAAACTAGGCAGAATGAACCCTGCTGCTCCGGATTATTCTATCCAAATGAACTATCTAGAATTGCTTTTAGAGTTACCTTGGAACGAGTTTACTAAAGACAATTTTGATTTAAAAAGAGCGCAACGCGTTTTAGATAAAGACCACTTCGGTTTAGAAAAAGTAAAGCAACGTATCATTGAATATTTAGCTGTATTAAAGCTAAAACGTGATATGAAAGCTCCTATTTTGTGCTTAGTCGGCCCTCCGGGAGTTGGTAAAACGTCTTTAGGGAAATCTATTGCCAAAGCTTTGAACCGTAAATATGTGCGTATGGCTTTGGGTGGCGTAAGAGACGAAGCTGAAATCCGTGGACATCGTAAAACTTACATCGGCGCAATGCCAGGCCGTATTATTCAGTCTATCAAAAAAGCAGGTGCAGATAATCCTGTTTTTGTATTGGATGAGATTGATAAGGTAGGTTCTGATTTCAGAGGCGACCCTTCATCAGCTTTGCTTGAAGTATTAGATCCTGAACAAAACAATGCATTTAACGACCATTACGTAGAGGCCGAATATGATCTTTCGAATGTGTTGTTTATTGCTACCGCAAATTCTTTGAGCACCATACAGCCAGCTTTGTTGGATCGTATGGAAATCATCGAAGTAAATGGATATACCATCGAAGAGAAAATCGAAATCGCTAAAAAATATTTGTTACCTAAGCAGAAAGAGGTACACGGATTGGAAGCGAAACAAATCACACTTAAAAACTCATTGATTGAGAAAGTGATTGAAGATTATACCAGAGAAAGTGGTGTGCGTGGTTTAGAGAAAAAAATTGGCTCATTGGTACGTGGAGTTGCTACAAAAATTGCGATGGACGAGCCATATGAACCAACTTTAGATAACAACGACGTAGAGAAAATTTTAGGTGCTCCTATTTTCGATAAAGATGCTTACGAAGGTAATGAAGTTGCTGGTGTAGTTACAGGTTTAGCTTGGACACAAGTTGGTGGCGACATTCTGTTCATTGAAGCGAGCTTAAGCCCAGGTAAAGGCAAACTGACCTTGACAGGTAATTTGGGCGACGTGATGAAAGAATCTGCGGTAATTGCTTTGGCTTATATCAGAGCGCATGCTTCGCAATTTGGCATTAACCACGAGCTATTCGACAACTTCGATTTACACGTTCACGTTCCTGCGGGTGCTACACCAAAAGATGGACCATCTGCGGGTATTACGATGTTAACGGCACTAGTTTCGGCTTTTACACAACGTAAAGTAAAACAAAATTTAGCAATGACTGGCGAAATCACCCTTCGTGGAAAAGTATTGCCAGTTGGTGGAATTAAGGAGAAGATCTTGGCTGCCAAACGTGCCAACATCAAAGAAATCATTTTATGTAAATCTAACCGTAAGGATATTTTAGAAATCAAGGAAGATTACATCAAAGATTTGCAATTCCATTATGTGACAGAAATGCAAGAAGTGATTAACTTAGCTTTAACAAAGGATAAAGTTAAAAATCCGATTGATTTAACCATAAAAACAAAACCAAGTACCGATAAGTAAATGTACAAAAAACTCGTTCTGGCTACCTTTGCCATTTTAGCTGTTGTTTATAGTTCTTATGCGCAAGAGTATAAGAACGAGTTTGGTTTTAAAAGTGATAACGATGCCTACCTTTGGTACGGACAAGATCGTTACTACACTAATGGTTTGTTCGTTTATTTCAGAAGAGCTTTAAACCAAGAGAAATTAAAAGGAAACTTGGAAAAAGCAACCTACGAGATCTCTGCAGGTCAGAAAATGTACAATCCTGTTTCTGGTTATAGACCAGACCCAACTACTCACGACAGGCCTTTTGCCGCTTATTTATATGGTGGTGCACAAGCTGGCTTATTTTACAAAAACGAAAGTATTTTAAAAGTTGGTGTCAATTTCGGTACTGTTGGCCCAGATGCACTCGGCGAAGAAGCACAAGATTTATTGCACAGTATTGTTGGTTTCTACGAGGTGCAAGGTTGGAATTATCAAATTGCTAACGAATTTGCGGCTAATGCAAATATTCAGTTTGCAAAACTACTTCACCGTAGTAGCGACAATGTGGTAGATTTCACTTTAGATACTTATGCTAACTTAGGCACCACTTACAACGGAGCAGGAATAGGTATAGTTTTTAGAGCTGGAGACATTAATCAACTTTTTAACTCTAATCATTACAACGCTTCCATCAGTAATAAAAGTAAAACCGAAAAGCTGAAAAAGAGAGAATTTTATTTCTACGCTAAACCTCAGCTGAACTACGTAGCTTATGATGCTACAATTCAAGGTAGCTTGTTTAACGATAGTAGCCCTGTTACTTTTGCCGTAAAACCTTTGGTATTTGCACAAAGTTTAGGCTTCAACTATAGCACCCCTCGTTTTACTTTAGATTACAGTTTGATTTTCCAGTCTAAGGAGATTAAAAGTTCAGCCAAGGCACATCAATACGGAAGCATTTCTATGTATTACCGATTTAACTAATGGTAATGAAAAATACAATTGGTAAAAAGCTTTTTTATGTAATTTGTATTTTAACCTCTGCGATAGTTGTTTACAATATTTGGCCAGAGCAGAAATTAGCCACTGATGCCGAAATCGATTTTCTGTTGGTGGAAAAATCAAAACGGATAATGAAAGTGTATTACGGTGCACAACTCCTAAAAACCTATAAAATTTCGCTTGGCGGCAATCCGACTGGACATAAAGTATTTGAAGGCGACGAAAAAACTCCCGAAGGCATTTATACCATTTACGATAGAAACCCCAACAGTGGCTATCATAAAAATTTAGGTGTTTCGTATCCAAACTCAACAGATAGGGAAAAAGCAAAAGCGATTGGGAAATCTCCGGGTGGCGATATTAAAATCCATGGACTAAAGAATGGAGCTTTCGGAATGATCAATAAGCTACATCGCTTAACCGATTGGACCAATGGCTGTATTGCCGTTACCAACTCGGAAGTAGATGAACTTTATAATGCCGTAGTTCCCAATGCAAAAATTGAGATAAAGCCTTAATCAAAATTAAATTTCCTTCTGCTTTCTTTCTTCTGCGCATTTGCAGCCTTACTAGCCAAACGTTTTTCTTTAACAGCTTTCGGAATTTTAGTTGCTTTCCTAGCTTTTTGAACTGCTAAGCCAGCTTTCAAGATAGCGATCAACTTCAAAACAGTTCTTTGCTTGTTCAACAACTGACTTCTATCTTCTTGAGAAACCACATGTAATAAGCCTTCACCATCTAATCTAGAAGCTAATTTTTCTTTCAACCTAGCTTTCTCATCATCTGTAAAGAAATATGCCTCATCAATATTAAAAATCAGCTCTACTTTGCTAGAAACTTTGTTCACATTTTGTCCGCCCTTCCCTCCGCTTCTCGAGGTTTTAAAGCTAACTACTTTTAATATATCCGATTGATCTGGCAACATGCCACAAATGTAGTTTTAATTTCATTAAGTAGCCCGAACTGTGTTATCTTTGCCAACGTATGAGAAAAAATATAGTGGTAGCGATTGACGGTTACTCATCTTGCGGAAAAAGTACCTTGGCAAAGGCTTTGGCTAAAAAGTTAGGCTTTATTTACATCGATAGTGGTGCCATGTACAGGGCAATTACCTTATATTTTTTACGTAACAACGTTGATTTAGAAAATCACGATGCGATTGCGGATGCGCTCAAGCACATCGAGTTAAATTTTCATTCTAAAGATTACGAGTCTCACATTACGCTAAACGGCGAAGAAGTTTCTGATGAAATTAGGTTGATGCCCGTTTCTGAAGCCGTAAGTCCGGTATCCGCGATTAAAGAAGTACGTAAGGAGATGGTGAAGCAGCAACAACGCATGGGAAAATCTAAAAACATTGTGATGGATGGACGCGATATTGGAACCGCTGTATTTCCCGATGCACAAGTAAAATTCTTCATGACTGCCGATCCTAAAATTAGGGCAGAGCGCCGTTATAATGAAATGGTGGCCAAAGGCGATACTTCCATTACGTTGGAGGAAGTTTTTGAAAATATTGCACATCGCGATTATGCGGATACCACAAGAGCTGAAAGTCCGCTTACCCGTGCAGAAGACGCTATTATTTTAGACAATACCGATATTACCGAAGAAGAGCAATTGGCTTTTGCTTTGGATAAAGTACAACCATTTTTACACACCTAAAAAAATACGATGATGCTTAAAACTAAAATCTTCTCGATAGTCCTTTTAAGTTTCTTCATTTTCACGTCCGCTTTAGCGAGGCAGCATAACATTTCCTCTATCCCCGATCCGAAAAAACAAGGCCAAGATTACTTTGTCAGCAACCCTGATGGAATTTTATCCTCCTCGGAAGTTAATGATCTTAACCTAATCGCTAAACAAATTGAAGCTACTGGCAAAGTAGAATTTGCAATAGTTGTCATTAACGATTTCGCCTATGACCAAGATGATTTCGACTTTGCCTACTCGCTTTTTAACACCTGGGGAATAGGTAAAGCTGGAGCTAATAACGGTTTACTCCTTTTGGTGGCTAAAGACAGAAGAAGATACCGTTTCATCACTGGTTCTGGCATAGAAGGACTACTACCCGATGTTACCTTGAAGCAAATTGGCGAGCGGTCTTTAGTTCCTGCATTTAAGGAAGGTAGATATGGTGCTGGAATTATAGTTGCCGCTGAGGTAATCAAAAAAGCGCTGAACTCTCCCGACGGTGTTGCCGAATTGAACGCTTTAATGCCTAGGGAAAAAACATTTATAGAAAAATATGCCGATCACTTCTTAACAGCTTTGGCTGCCCTCCTTGTCTACTTAGGTATTTTTAAACTTTTAAAACGTATCAACGTCAATCAAAAAGATTTTGCCATAAAAAACAGCGCATACCTAGGTAATAGTTTGCTGATGGGCTGCGGAATATTATTTTTCGGAATTTTCATAGGCATTTTCGCATTCAACCTATTCAACTTCAATATACTTTCGCCTAAAAACCTTGTCTGGACTATCGTAATCATCGGGTCAACAGTGCTCACAATTAATTTGGCGGCTAGGCTACGACAACTCAGACAAGAACATTATGATTTGGAGAGCTACCTGGATGCGACCAAATTGTTTTTAAAAAAGAATGCTATTTTTTTAGTATTTGCACCGTTGATGCTGCTTGTACTCATATCGCGGTTAATCAAAAATAAGAAACTAAGCATGCAATTACGGGCACCGGTAGGATTTGAAACTTACAACAGGATTGATCGTAGCACCAACAGGAATGGCAAGCCTTATCTAACTGCCGGCCAGCACAAAGAAGAGCAGTTAGGTGTAAAATCTTATCAGATCTGGAAAGGCAATGAAGAAAATCAGGTCCATATTGTATCATGGCCAGGCGAAAAAAGCAATCAATTGAGCATTTGCGAAAAATGTAATTGCCAAACGATGTCAAAACCACTGTTAAAAACCATTACCCAAGCCACTTATACCAACGAAGGCCAAGCAGAACGTTATCAACAATGTAATTTTTGCAAAAATCGAATTTCTTTAGGTCTGGTTAAATTAAGTAAATTAGTACGTAGCAGTAACAGTTCATCTTCGTCATCTTCATCATCCTCTTCGTCTTCATCTTCTTCTGGAAGTTGGGGTGGCGGTCGGAGTAGTGGCGGTGGTGCAGGCGGTAGTTGGTAAATCTACTTCAACTATTTGAAGTAATGTTGCTATCGCTTATCTTCGAGGATTAACCAAAGCATAGAAAATGAGCAGATACAAAATTTTACTTGCCAGCATCGCATTATTTAGCGGTTTAAATTCACAGGCCCAAAAAGGCTGGATCAATCTATTTAACGGCAAAGACCTAAAAGATTGGAACATTAAAATCGCTAAACACAACTACAATGATAATTTCGGCAACACTTTCTATGTTAAAGATGGATTGTTAAAAGTAAAGTACGACGGTTATGAAAATTTTGACAAACAATACGGCCATATCTTTTATAAAAAACCGTTCTCTTATTATTTGTTAAAGGTAGAATATCGTTTTGTAGGCGAGCAAGCTAAAGGTGGAGAAGGTTGGGCGTGGAGAAATAGTGGCGCCATGTTACACTGCCAAGATCCGGCAACGATGCTGAAAGACCAAAACTTCCCTATTTCTATTGAAGGTCAATTGCTTGGCGGCAATGGAAAAGACGAGCGTCCTACTGGTAACGTATGTACTCCAGGAACAACCATAGAAATTAAAGACAATCTTTTTACGCCACATTGTTTAAACAGCTCTTCAAAAACTTATCATGGCGACCAATGGGTTACCGCAGAGTTTTTGGTTTTAGGCGATTCGGTAATTAAGCACATTATTAATGGCGATACTGTTTTAACTTATACCAAACCAAAAATTGGCGGTGGCGACGTGGCCAACTTCGATCCGAAGGTTAAAGAAGATGGTAAGCGATTAACCGGCGGATATATTTCCTTACAAAGCGAAAGCCATCCTATTGAATTTAGAGCGGTAAAGCTTTTCGATTTGAAGTCTTATGCTAATGACCAAAAGAAATTGGAAAAGGTTTTAGAGAGGTTGAGGAAGGAATAGCTTGTGGAATTTAACTGATATGGGCATCTTCAATTCATGAAAAGACTTACTCTAATACTGCTTTTTGTTATTTTAAAAACAAGCGCATTTGCTTGTGATTGTGATTTCAACACTACCATTCTTTATCAAAAAGCTAGCTTTGTTGCTAAAATTAGAATAGTTAAAAACCATAAAAATGAAGTAGACACAATTCCAAGTTATAAAGTAGATATTAAACCACTAGTTATTTATAAAGGCGAAACAACTAATTCTATTTATGTACCTGGATATTACAAAATCCCAAATAAGCCGTTTACTTCATGTGATTTTTATTTTAATGAAACAAGCGAATATTTAATATTTGGTTTTAAAGAAGGTAGTAATATCTACGTAGATTATTGCACAATATTAAGTCAAGATTTTGCTGCTGATCACTATCCGAAATTAATTTTTTTAAAGACAGTAATAGGTAACTATACATCCAATTCACCATTTACCACTAATTCTCGGACTTCGATACCTTACAATATCTTTAAAGAATATCCAAATGAATTCTACGGAAAAACCTATTTTGTTAAAATAACTATAAACAAAGAAAAGGAAGTTGACAATATAGAGTTATTATCGAAATTTGATAAAGATTTACAAGAAAGAATAATTGGTGATATCAAAAAAATTAATTGGAAAAAGCGCTTCTCCGAGATAAATACAACCTACTCTTACTCTTTTATATCAGAATTTATGGCTTTTAATATTCCGTAAATTATTTTAATCAGTCGATCTTAACTTTGTCAATCTTAACTAGACAGCTTCTTACAAGATTATAAAGTTGATATATACGACCTTTGTGTTCTTTGCGAAAACTCCAAAGGCCTTTGCGGTTCATAGAAATTAAAACCGAAGAAAAATAGGAGCTGGCAAAGGTCGCAAAGTATGTATTTTGCACAGGCCTAGGTTATTTAAACCCGATAGCAGCGGATCCCGATTTTATCGGGAATAGCGGATAGCGGGGCTAAATTTGCCATGTAACACCAACATTCTTTTCCAAAATATAAAAATCACCAGCACTCCACATGTCTAATGAGCACCTACCAAGTTTATAATAGATCCTTCCCTGCGCTCAGGATGACAGGGAGACTAAAAAAAACCGCCAAACCATAATTTAATCCGTTAAATATCAGCAACATTTATTTAAAAATAGTTTTGGTTTTTTAAAATTATGCTTACCTTTGCCGTCCCTAAATAGGGAAAAAAGGAGATAATTAATTAATGGCAAAAAAACAAGTTGCAGAAAAAGAACTAGAGGCTAAAACAGCCGAACTACAAGGTGCAGACGCCCGTTTGAACCAAAAGGAAACTATTGAGTCAGAAGCTGATTCAGTATCGATCGAGCAGATCAAATCACAATTAGCAACCCCTTCAGCAGATTTTGACTGGGATGCAGACGACAAAGTTTTTGGTAACTACAATGATGAAGACCGTAAAAAGTTTGAAGCAATGTATACTGATACTTTCAATCAAATCACTCAAGGTGAGATCATTTCTGGTACAGTAGTATCAATCAACAACAAAGACGTAGTATTAAACGTAGGTTTTAAATCTGACGGTTTAGTATCTGCTTCTGAGTTCCGTGATCTTCCTGATTTGAAAATTGGCGATTCAGTTGACGTGTTTGTAGAAGCACCTGAAGATGCAAATGGCCAGTTAATTTTATCTCGCAAGAGAGCAAAAACTCAACGTTCTTGGGAAACTATCAACGCTGCGCTTGACAATGACACAATCATCAACGGTTTCGTTAAGAGCCGTACTAAAGGTGGTCTTATTGTTGACATTATGGGTGTTGAGGCGTTCTTGCCAGGATCTCAAATCGACATTAAACCAATCCGTGATTACGATGTTTATGTTGGTAAAACAATGGAATTTAAAGTGGTTAAAATTAACCATGAGTTTAAAAACGTTGTAGTATCACACAAAGTATTGATCGAGGACGATTTAGAGTCACAAAAAGTTGAAATCGTTTCTAAATTAGAAAAAGGACAAGTACTTGAAGGTACTGTTAAAAATATCACTGATTTCGGTGTGTTCATCGATCTTGGTGGCGTAGACGGTTTATTACACATCACTGATATTTCTTGGGGCCGTATAGAGCATCCAAAAGAAGTATTAGCATTGGATCAAAAAATCAACGTTGTTGTTTTAGATTTTGATGATGAGAAAAAACGTATCGCATTAGGCTTAAAACAATTAACTGCTCACCCTTGGGAGAATTTAGATGCAGCTATCCAAGTTGGTTCTAAAGTAAAAGGTAAAATCGTAACTGTTGCAGATTACGGTGCTTTCTTAGAAATCATCCCTGGTGTTGAAGGTTTAATCCACGTTTCAGAAATGAGCTGGTCACAAAACTTACGTTCTCCACAAGAGTTCTTAAAAGTTGGTGATGAAATCGAAGCTGAAGTTTTAACTTTAGACAGAGACGAGCGCAAAATGAGCTTGGGTATCAAACAATTAACTCAAGATCCTTGGGGCGGCGTTGCTGAGAAATATCCAGTTGGAAGCAAACACCAAGCTGTTGTTAAAAACATGACTAACTTCGGTGTATTTGTTGAAATTGAAGAAGGAATTGACGGATTAATCCACATTTCTGATCTTTCTTGGAGCAAAAAAATCAACCACCCTAACGAGTTCACCAAAGTTGGCGATACTTTAGATGTTGTTGTGTTAGAACTTGATGTTGATAACCGCAAATTATCTCTAGGTCACAAACAATTGGAAGAGAATCCTTGGGATACTTTCGAAACTATCTTCACTTTAGATTCAATTCATCAAGGTACAGTAATTAAAGTAACTGATAAAGGTGCTGTAATTGCATTACCATATGGCGTTGAAGGTTTTGTACCAACAAAACACATGGCTAAAGAAGACGGTTCTGTATTAAAAGCTGATGAAACTGCTGATTTCAAAATCATCGAGTTTAACAAAGATGCTAAACGTATCGTTGTTTCTCACGCTCGTATTTGGGAAGAAGCTAAAGCAGAGGTAGTTGCAGAAGAAAGAGCAGCTAAGAAAAAAGATGCGAAAGCAGCTAGCTCAGCAGTTAAAAAAGTGAAAGATTCAGTAGAGAAATCAACATTAGGTGATCTTGATGTATTAGCTCAATTGAAATCTCAAATGGAAAACAATGAGAAAAAAGGTTAATCCTTAATTCTTATTCCAAATATTAAATCCTGATAGCGAAAGTTATCAGGATTTTTTTTGTTTAGTCTTGCCGTTATTGCGAGGAGGAACGACGAAGAAATCTTTAGATAGTAAAATATAAGACTGCCATTATCTAAACCATATAAGAAATATAAGTTTATCGAAGCCTAAAACTTATATTTACTTAAATGTCTTATATGGTTCAAATAATTCGAAAATGAAAGTAAGCACTTATCGGTAACTCCGGCCTGCTTTCGCTTATAGTCCTCATTTCGTTGCACTACATTCCGAGCTAATCCGCTCCATCAGGTTTATTTAACAAATGCAACCATTTCTCGGCAACAATATAATGCAAAAACCAGCATAAAAACTCAAAAACATTCAATCTTAATTGTAAGCTTTGTAAATTAATATTACTTTTGGTTATGAAGAAGTTTGTAACCACAGCATTATTTCTAAGCACCGCTTTATTTTCAACTGCTCAAATCAGTATCATTCCTAAACCTGTTTCGGTAACCATAGGCCAGCAAGGCAAAGGCTTTACCATAAATGCACAAACCAGAATTGTAATAGAAAATGATTCATTAAAAAATGCAGCTACTTTCTTTAACAATTACTTAGAAAAGTATCTTCACTTAAAACTAACAATTACCAATACTAAGCCAGCTGAAAATTTTATAGCTTTAACTATAGATCCTAAAGCAAGTAACTCTAAAGATGCCTATAACCTTACCTCCTATCAGCAAAACATCAGCATTGTAGGAAATTCTCAAGCGGGTGCTTTTTACGGCATACAATCTTTAATTCAGTTGCTTCCAACTCAAAAAAATATAGCACTAAACATACCTGAAGTTAGCATAAATGATTATCCACGCTTCGATTACCGCGGAATGCACCTAGACGTAAGTCGTCGTTTCTTTGATGTTGCTTTTATCAAACAGTACATCGATTATCTCGCTTTTCATAAAATGAATTACTTCCATTGGCACCTAACAGATGATCATGGTTGGAGAATTGAAATTAAAAAATACCCTAAGCTTACCGAAGTTGGTGCTTGGCGAAATGGTAGTATTGTTGGTTTATGGCCCGGCAAAGGCAACGAGCACATCAAATATCAGGTGTTACCTAACGATGTAAAAATTACTCCCGCAAACGCTATAATTAAAACAGATGGTGTTAGACATGGCGGGTTTTACACCCAAGATGAGGTTAGAGAAGTAGTTAAGTACGCAGCAGAGAGATATATTACTGTAATTCCAGAAATTGAAATGCCAGCACATAGCATGGCAGCTTTGGCAGCTTACCCAGAATTTGGCACCGACCCAAAAAGTGGCTATAAAGTGGCAGAAACCTGGGGAATGATGAACAAGTACAACAATGTTTTTCAACCTACTGACAAAACCTTTGGCTTTTTAGAAGATGTACTGACGGAAGTGATGTCCCTATTCCCTTCGCAATATATCCACATTGGTGGTGATGAAGCTTCGAAGATTTGGTGGAGACAATCTGCTGAAACGCAAAAAATCATGAAAGAAAAAGGTATTAAAGATGAAGTGGCTTTGCAGAGTTATTTCATTCATCGCATTGAGAAATTCGTGAATAGCAGAGGTAAAACCATTATTGGCTGGGACGAGATTCTAGATGGCGGTTTAGCACCAAATGCCATTGTTATGAGCTGGCGAGGCGAAAAAGGTGGCATTGCCGCAGCAAAGGTGAAACAAAGAGTAGTCATGTCGCCAGAAGAAAAGTTATACCTAAACCATAAGCAATTTATGAAGGATGATAGCTTAGCAGCTAACAAGTTCTTACCTCTGGAAACGGTTTACAATTATGAACCTGTACCGGCAGAGTTGAATGCAGAACAAGCGCAATACATTTGGGGCGCTCAAGGCAATTTGTGGTCTGAATATATTGGAAATCCAGAGAAAGTCCAGTATATGATCTTCCCTCGCATGGATGCTTTAAGTGAAATTCAATGGTCGCAAAAAGAGCAAAAAAACTATACAGACTTCCAGAACAGGTTAAAAGCTCAGTTTAAACGTTACGACTTAATGGGGATAACTTATAGCAAGCGCTATTTAACCCCAAACCCCTAAAGGGGCTTTTCCTTTATAAGAGCATTATTAATTTGCCACAGATGCACAGATTTTATGAAAAACAAATCTGTGCATCTGTGGCTATTTTAAATTATCACAAAACCAACTTAGGCATTACACCCTGCGATTGAAAAGCGCCTGGGGTCATCCCTACAATCTTTTTAAATGCCCTGATGAAATAATTTGCATCATTAAAACCTAATTCGTAACTAATGGCTGCGATTTTAATTCCAGGTTTAAGCAACATTTCTTTAGCCTTTTTCATCTTCTCAGCCAAGATAAAATCATTTGGGCTTACCCCTAATTCTCTCTTAAACAAACGATAAAAAGTAGCTTTACTCATACAAGCCTTATTGCTCAAACTTTCGATGCTGATTTTCTCGTTAAGGTTAGATTTGATATATCCAATTACGTAAGCCAGCGGATTGTTGTTAAGCGATTCGCCTTGTAAAAGTGTTAGGTTTTGGGTTTGCATAATCCTCACCAACAACTCTTTCAAAGTCAAATCTGCCAAAACATCTTTCTCTCTAGAAGTATCAGAGCAAACTCTAATCACCTTGTTAATTAGGTAGGCTATTTCCTCGTTGTTGTAGAAATGATATTCATCATAATTCAACTTCCACTCTTCATCACTACTCTCTTTTGGAAAATATTCATTCAAATATTTGATAGTTTGTTTAATCTGTCCGTTATCAATAGCCAAAGCAATACATTGTGTTGGGTTTAAATCTGTAGCTTCCGGAAAATCGATACGCATGGTTTCTAAAGGAGGAACAATCACCGTTTCACCTGGCAAATATTCAAACTCCTTCTTCTCATTCAAATGCATTACTTTTTTGCCACGCAACATACTGGTGATCACAAAATCATCAAAAGTTAAGGGTACTTTGTAAGATTGTGTATAAGTTTCAAACACATTTAGCTCACAACGTTCCAATGTGTACGAGGTTCTATTCTCTACCAAGGTTTGCAATTGCGATTCGCTGCTTAGTTTTACCAAATCAAGTTTGTGGTTCATCTTTCTGCTTTGGTTAAATAACGGATTACTCTATTCGTTTGTTAAGTAAAGATATAATTATTTCAAATCTATTACATTCCGTGAAACGATAATGCTATCGGTTGAAACGATTTTACTATCCCTCAAGGTACGATGATTTATAGGTTTGTAACAACCAAATTTTAAAATCATGGAACAAATTGTAAAAAAACCAGAATTCAAATCGCATTACGATAATTATATTAACGGTCAGTTTGTACCACCAGTTAACGGGAAATACTTTGATAATATCTCTCCAATTGATGGGAAAGTGTTTACCAAGGCGGCGCATTCTAGTCCAGAAGATTTAGAATTGGCAGTTAATGCAGCGGCCGAGGCTTTCAAAACATGGGGCAAAACTTCTGCTACCGAAAGAAGTATCATTCTTAATAAAATTGCTCAGCGTATTGAAGATAATTTGGAATACCTAGCTACGGTAGAAACCATCGATAATGGCAAAGCAATTAGAGAAACTTTAACAGCAGATTTACCATTGGGCGTAGATCACTTCAGGTATTTTGCCTCGGTAATTCGTGCAGAAGAAGGCTCACATACTGAACTAGATGAGCATACGGTTTCTTTAATCGTACACGAGCCGATTGGTGTGGTAGCACAAATCATTCCTTGGAACTTCCCTCTATTGATGGGAATTTGGAAATTAGCTCCTGCCCTAGCTGCCGGAAATACAGTAGTGTTGAAACCAGCAGAAAGCACGCCAACTTCTATCCTGGTGCTAATGGAGTTAATTGGTGATTTATTGCCTCCAGGAGTTGTTAACGTAGTGAATGGATTTGGTGCAGAGCTAGGTCGTCATTTAGTAACCAATCCAAAAGTGAACAAAGCCGCGTTTACAGGTTCTACTCCTACTGGTCGTTTGGTAATGCAATATGCTACAGAGAACATCATTCCGGTAACTTTAGAACTAGGTGGTAAATCTCCAAACGTATTTTTCAATTCAGTAATGGATGAAGATGATGCTTTTTTAGACAAGGCAATTGAAGGTGCAGTGTTATTTGCCTTAAACCAAGGTGAAATTTGCACTTGTCCATCGAGATTATTGGTACAAGAAGATATTTATGAGAAGTTCATCGCTAAAGTAATCGAAAGAACCAACGCCATTAAAGTGGGCAGCCCTTTAGACAAAACAGTGATGATGGGTGCACAAGCTTCGAAAATCCAATTCGAGAAAATTAAATCTTACATCGAATTAGGGAAACAAGAAGGCGCCGAAGTATTAACAGGTGGCGATATCAACGAATTACCAGGCGAATTAGGCGGTGGTTACTACATTAAACCAACCATTTTTAAAGGCCATAACAAAATGCGCATTTTCCAGGAAGAGATTTTTGGCCCTGTGTTAGCTGTTACTACTTTTAAAACGGTAGAAGAAGCGATTGAAATTGCCAATGATACATTATACGGTTTAGGTGCTGGTGTTTGGACTAGAGATGCGCACGAGCTTTATCAAGTACCAAGAGCTATCCAAGCTGGTCGTGTTTGGGTAAACCAATACCACGCTTATCCAGCTGGTGCGCCATTTGGAGGTTACAAACAATCTGGTGTAGGTAGAGAAAATCATAAGATGATGTTGGGCCATTATCGCCAAACAAAGAACATGTTGATCTCTTACGACAAAAACAAATTGGGCTTCTTTTAGGCTTTAACTGTATTGCCGTCATTCCCGCAGCTTGTCCAGAATAATCGGGATAGGCGGGAATCTCAAAATTACATGCTTTAAGATTCCCGATTAAATCGGGAATGACGAAACGGAAAAAAAGGAGGACAAATGGTTAAACGATTAGATAGTACAGAAAAAGCAAAAGCGCTCATACAGGAACTAAAAACCCAACACGGCGAACTGATGTTCTATCAAGCGGGAGGTTGCTGCGAAGGCACCCAACCCCAATGCTTCCAAAAAGGAGGTTTTTATGTTCGAATGAATGACATCCTACTGGGAACCATAGCCGATTGTGAGTTTTGGGTAGATAAAGATCTATTCGAATATTGGAAATTCTCCCATTTTACGCTCGATGTATTAGATGGATTTGGTGTAGGTGGTTTTTCTTTAGAAACTCCGCTCGGCAAAACCTTCAAAATACATTACAGGTTATTTACAGAAGAGGAATTGAATAACCTAGAGCCAATAACAACCGCAAAATAATTCTTAGTTTATATTTTGGTTTGATTTGCCAGTAAGTCGCGGGGGCTTACTGGCTTTTTTAATGTGAAATTGGTTTTCTTAGCCACAGATAAAGAATAAGAAAATTTAAAAGGAATAATTATTTGTGCATCTGTAACTAAACTCTAGCTAAATCAAATTCTCATTCCAACATCCTCTTTTTTAATTTTATTGCAGAAATCAATCGAAAAACCCAATATTTGAGCATCAATTGTAAAATCAAATATGTTGCGCAAAATCATAGCTGTTGTTGTTACTGTCATTGCTCTTTGGGCCATTAAAGAAACTGTTGTTATTTTCACTTCTACCGATGCAGATATTGTAGCGAAAAGAGATCAGCTAAAATTAGCGAGCCTAAGCATCACTATACCTTTGGTGATCATTAGCTTGCTGCTATGGCGCCCTAAACCAAAAGGAGAAGATCATGGCCCACAATAAAGATTTTTTACAGCAATTAGCTTCGCAATTAAGCTGCCCAAAAAATACCGAAGGCATTGAAGTAGCAAACAGTATGCACGAAAGTAATATCAGGATGACAAGAGCTGCAATTAATGCTTTAAAGCTCGCTAATGGCGATTTGATTTTAGAGCTTGGCCATGGCAATTGTAAACACCTGCCAGAAATTTTAGAGAAAGCCGAACGTACCTCTTACTATGGATTGGAAATTTCGGAGCTAATGCAAAAACAAGCTGCCGAAGTGAACAAGGTGGCAATGCAAGCAAACAGAGCTTCGTTTCATTTATACGATGGCCAGAAAATTCCTTTCTCTGACAATACTTTCCATAAAACACTAACTGTCAATACCATCTATTTCTGGAAAGCCCCAGAAGAATTCATCAAGGAGATTTATCGCGTTTTAAAACCAGATGGGCTATTAGCCATCAGCTTTGCGGATAAAAACTTTATGGAAAGCCTACCTTTTACTGCGTATGGATTTGATTTGTACAGCAAAGAAAGAATTTACGCCTTAGCTGAAGTAGCCGGTTTTAAAGTAAGAGACATCTCATCAACCACTGAAAAAATTAGAAGCAAAGCTGGCGATGAGGTAGAAAGATTATTTTACGCGGCCCTGCTTCAAAAATAGCTGATTTGTAATCGTCAAGACTACAAGTTGATGACTATTTAGTGCAATACCGTCTATTTAAAGATCATTTATTATCCTGCTTAATGTGTTTGTTCATTGACTTATGATCACACGTTTTTTAAATTTCGCCTAACGAATATCCAAAAAATCACCACGTTTATAAATTACACTTATAGACTGCTTACAAATATGCTTTATTTTACAAAACTAGCATGAAGTTTGTAACCAATTGAGGCATAATGGTGAGTAAATCAATAGGATTAACCTTTCTATTCATCGATTTTTTTTTGGAAAATAAATGGCAAAACAAATAAAAGTTATCAAATGTCCTAACTGTGGCAGCGTAAATAAAACAGAGCTGAAACCTCATTTTTATAAGTGTAGTGCTTGTGAAACCGAGTACTTCTTAGACGATGATGACGTTAACATCAACTATAACCACAATTACAATCACAATAATCCTTTTAACACCAACCAAAAAGCAATAAAGGTTATCGCAATTGTGCTAGGTTCGATATTTTTCCTGGTTTTATTGCTTAATATCTTAACCTCAATTTTTAGCAGTAAGCGAAGTAGCAATAACTATTCGGCCTACAGCGGAGCTACCACTAGAGAAGAAGACCAAGGATATTACACCAGCCGATATTCTAACATCTCATTTCTACAAAATTCGGGGCAACCAGTCATTATCATTCTCGAAAACAGACGATATAAATCGAATACAAACGAGCCAAAAGATGGAACTTATTTGGCCTTTTACAATCCTATAAAAAAAGAACTGATAAAAGCAGAGAAAGTAAGCGATAAATCGTTATCGTCTTCAGATTTCAAATTCAAGTTATTCTCTGATGGGCATATTTACATGGTGAAAGACAAAGCCTCTCTTTTAAAATTAGACAAAGAAAATTTGAAGATAGAAGACGTAGGCAAGAAGTTTTTCGAAGCAAATAACGAATTACAAATTGGTGTTGCCACTATGGAGTTTGTTTACAGTGATAATGGAGATGGTTTAGTGATTTTAACTAATGATGGTAAAAAAAGATACTATTATCCGCTTATTCAAAAATTATACACCGAAAAAGAATTTTACGAAGCAAATAACGGTTTTGATACGCTTTTACCTAACGCGAAGGATAAAACCATTTACTTCTTCACTTCTGAAAGCTCAGATTATCCAGACGAGAAACTTCAATTAATTCAACTAACGTATAAAGATAATGGCGGTGGTCCAAAAGATATCACCGATCGGTTAAGATGGAGTAAAGATTACGGAGGTTCTGGAATATTTACAGATAGAGATCCTTACAGAAAAGTATTAGTTGGAAGATGGGAAAAAGATCGCGGCAGGGTTTTAAGCTGGAAAGATGTAACTCCCGACAGACTTTACTTTGCCCCTTCTGTACTTATTGGTGAAGCCGAAAACCTGATTATTCAATTTAGAGCAGATGCAAATCAGAAAAGCCCTTTTAAACTGCAGAAAGTAAATAAAGATAATGGAGCTGTAGAATGGACTACTTCTTTGCCAGATGGCGCAGGCATAGAATCGCTAATTAAATACAAAGATGGTTTTACGGGTGTAAATGATCGAGATCAAATCATCGTTATAGACAACAAAGGAAATATCACTAGCAACTATAAATTAGATTAATATGGCATTAGGTAATTTTTTCAAAAGGCAATTATCGCAAGTTATAGAATGGAAGAACCAAGACAGTTCATTATTGGTTTACAAGTTCCCATCTAGTAACGACGAGCTAAAAAATGCAAGTAAGTTAATTGTGGCTCCTGGCCAAGCAGCAATTTTAATTTATGAAGGTAAAGTAGCAGATCACATCACCGAAAATGGAATTTACGATATCGAATCGGATAACCATCCTTTCATCACAACGCTGCTGAAACTGCGTACTGGATTTGAAAGCGAGCACAAGCTAAAGATCTATTTTTATAGAACTGCAGAAAACGTAAACCTTAACTGGGGTACATCGCAGGCTATAAAATATGTGGATCCAATCTATAAAATGCCGATAGAACTGGGAGCGAATGGTAGTTTCTCTTTCAAAATTGCCGATCCACTACACTTGTTTACAAACATTGTTGGATCTAAAGATACGTACACCATAAACGAGGCGAAACAATTACTTCAAAGTCGTTTTCCGCAGGGAATTGCCTCGGTATTGGCAACAGGGGCTTTCTCTTATCAACAAATAGATTCCCAATTGCCAACTATCGCCAATAATGTTAAAGAACTATTGAATGCCGAAGCGGAAAACTTAGGCTTAGCATTGACAGATTTTAAGGTAAACGGGACGATTTTTGACGAAGAGACGAAGGAAAGAATTGATAGAGTATCTGACATTACCGCGGACGCCATGGCGGCAAAAGAAGGTGGTTTAACCTACGTAGAACTCGAGAAATTGAAAGCGCTTAGAGATGCAGCTCGCAACGAAGGCGGACTAGCCGGTGCTGGTTTGCATTTGGGTGTAGGTATGGAGCTTGGAAAAACATTTGACCTGGCAAGACAGGAACAGTTAAATGCCCCTACCGAAGATACCGTAACCAAACTACAACAGCTTAAATTATTGCTTAACGAAGGTATAATTACACAAGAAGAATTCGACAGCAAGAAAAAGGAATGGTTAGATAAATTTTAATTTACGATTATGAAAAAGATTATTGGCATTATCATTTTACTATTAAGTCTAGCATTTATCGGCATCATTATTCTGCAAGTTTGGGGAATTACTGTGGTAAGCTTAGACAACGTCTTGAAAAGCGGCTACACCTTACTCTTATTAGGAGCTTTAATTGTGGTATTAATTATTGTTTACGGTGCTTTTTTCAAGAGCGACAGCAGTAAATACAATAGAAATATTGGCAACAATGCACATCCAAAGTTGTAGCTGTTTAAGCTACAACTTGCCTGCTACCAACTTGTAAAGTTTCCATTTCTTCCAAAAGAGCCTTTTTGGTTTCGAAATACACAAGGTACAATGAATCTCTAAAGGCATTCAAGGCATAGAACAACACATCTAAATTATCATCGTTATAAGAGTCAAATGCAAAGTATTGCAGTTGTTCTTTTGATAAATAATTGTCTAGCTTTTCTTTCAACTCTACCTCTATTTTATCGAAGATAGGCAATGCCATCAGTCTTGTAATTTCCTCTTTAAACTGCGCTTCGGTCTGCACAAAATTTGAGAAGTTACTTTGTATCTGCTCAACCGGTGTAGTGAATTGAATAAACTGTGTTTCATTTATAATTTTCGATACGATTGTTATGGCACTTTCATAATGCTTATCGAAAGCCAACAAAGCTGCATATTTTTCCACATAAGCTGTTTCAGCTTGCTGTGTTGAAGCCTTCTTTTTAAAATACTCGTAGATCAACACATCGTTAATTGACATCGAAGTCTGAATTTCTTTTAACTCATCCTCTAATTTTGGCAACAACAAGCCAATCTCGTTTTTTTGATATTTTGTACCATCGTACTCAAAAGATTTGATATCGGTTTCTTCAGTTTGGATCTGTTTTAGTGTATTGATATCTGCTTCCAAAGAAAATGAGCTGTAAAGCATATCTATCTTTTCATTGGTATAAAGCTGCTCGAAAGTCACATCGGCTTCATTTACGGTAGATTGTTCTAGATCAATTCTGGTTGGGTTGTAACTATCGTAATATCCATTAAATATGGCCGGAAATCCTTTTGCTTTAAAATCTTCTACAAAGTCTTTTTCAAATTCATCGAAGGTATCACTGCTTACCTGATCTTTGTAGGTTACCTTCGAAAACAATAGTGTAGTTACAGCAGATTGTAAATTAGTAACATCCGCAAACAATACATTTGCAGGCGTTCCATCATCTTCTCCTGTTGGAAAATTACCATTGTTAATCGCAGCAATCCTATCTTCTGTACTAGGGTGACTTGCCCATTGATTTTTGATGACCAGTTTAGATTTATTGTAGCGATTTAGATACTCGTTGGTAACATTGGGCAGGCCATTAACAAAATCTACACCCGTATCTTCTGCCAAGATATTCATGATAAACTGATGCTGAGGGTAGATGTTTTTTGGCTTTATATTCGAAGCAATTTTCTGTTCGTAATAGCTTAGTGTTCTATCAAAAGCATTATTAGATAAATCTAATCGCATCATCGATGAAGTAAAAGGTTTACTTCCGATAGTATTTACTGCTATAGCATCAGCATGAAACTCCATCTCTCGAGACAAACTTAAATGATGGAGGTTTACCACATTATATAATTTCTTCAATACCCATTGGATACCTTCTATAATTTTAACTCCAACCATAACAAATATGGCGAAGTACCAACTGATGTTGGCAAACTTCTGAATTGCATTTCCATAACCTTCGTTATCATACAGCATATTGAAGATAATTTGGTTCACGGTATAAACGTAGCTTCCTACTTTCATCGAACGTTGCGAAAAATGCCCGAACTCGTGAGCTAAAATCGCTTTCAATTCTTCTCTTGATACAGTGTTTACCAAAGCCATACCTATTTGAAGGTTCTTCTTCACCGGAAAAATCATGCTCAAAAAAGTAGAGTCGTAAAATACACAGGCATTAACTTCGTGCGACAGATATATTCTCTTTGGGAAATTGGTTTTTACTTTGGCTACAATCTCCCTAATATCTTTGTATAAGAGAGGCGCATCTTCTTCCCTTAATTCAATCAAATTAGATCGATCTACTTTATGACTTTTAAAAACAAACTTAACCAAGAAAAAAACGACGATTAGCCCCAATCCTATTAAGCCTGCTCCCAAAGCCAAGGTTAACCAGTGCACTTTTAGGCTGATGAGACCTATCCCTAAAACACCACAAAAAATTGCGAATGCTATAGATAGCAGCAATAAAAATAGATAAGAAATAATGAAAAATATAATTGCTAAAATAGCTTTACGAGCAGCCGATTTGAATTCTTTATGTGCAAGTTCTTCAGAAATGTTTTTCATAAGAGCGTGAAATGTAAGTTTAGTCTAGTAAATTAAATCATTATCTACTAAACTAACAAGCAGTTATCCTAAAAACTTACTCTTTAAGGCTGGCGTTGGCACCCAACAGCTTTCTTGTTTACCAAACCATTTGTAACGGTTACTTGCAATCCATTTGTAAATAGCATTTCTTATCAAAGGCGGAACAATAATGAATGCATAAAGCATCGGCCACAAACCTTCTAACTTTTTAGCAACCCTTAAAGCGGCGGTAGATTGTTCGTAGATTTTACCGTTTTCTAGCAGTATGAAGCTATCCCCTTGTTTAACCTTTAAACTGAAATTGGAAAGCGTAGATTTTGCGAAATCACTTTGTAATGCTGCAAATTTAAAGTGGTCGTTTTTGTCTCTTCTAATCACAAATTGCACCGCTCCGTTACACAGGTTACAAACTCCATCAAAAAATATCACTGCATTTTCAGTCATGAATGGCAAGTTAGCCAATCTTAGGTAAATTAAGCGTCTTCATTTTTACAAACTGCGCTTCGTTTTCTTGTGTTTTATTTTAAACTTTGATGTAGATGTTGCTAAATCGCCTTAACAATCGGATAAAAATTAAAAATGACAAACACGTACACTTACATTAATGGACAGATAGTTCCCGAAAATGAAGCCAAACTTTTGGTAACTGACTTAGCTATACAAAGAGGCTACGGCATTTTCGATTTTCTAAAAACAGTTAATGGCAAACCAATTTTCATTCAAGATTATTTCGATCGCTTTTACAACTCGGCAAAAGAAATGAACCTCGAAGTAGACTTAAGTAGAGAGGAACTTTACGAAGTCATTTCTTCCCTTTTGGAAAAAAATAACATTCCCAATGCTGGTCTTAAATTTATTTTAACGGGTGGATATTCTGACGATGGCTATCAAATTGCAAAACCTAATTTAATAATTGTACAGGCACCGTTTGCGTACAACCATTCGAACTTTGCGAAAGGCTTGAGCATATTATCGTGTAATTACCAAAGGCAGTTACCTTCGGTAAAAACAATAGATTACCTACAGGCCATCCGACTACAGCCAATGCTTAAGTTAAAACAAGCCGACGACCTACTCTATCACAATAATGGTGAGGTTAGAGAATGCCCTAGAGCAAACATTTTTTTGGTAAAAGACAACCAAATTATAACACCAAAAACTGATATTTTACGTGGCATTACCAGAAGTAAGATTTTAGGTATCAACATTGCTGGTTATACTATAGAGGAACAAGATTTTACTTTAGATGATTTAGCTAAAGCTGATGAAGTTTTTATCACCAGCTCTACCAAAAATGTTTTGCCAGTATTGAGTTTAGACGGTAACCTCATTGGGAGTGGCAAGCCTGGCATGATCTCAGCTGTATTAAGTGAAAAGCTACTAAGTATGATTTCGAGTTATTAATCGATAGTAGAAGAAAACATCATCAGAATTATGATTAATTAATCAAAGCTATCGGTTTCAAAAACTATCTTACAACACTAGATTTTAACCCAAATGCAAAAAATATTTGTTTAGCTGATACAAATCTATACCTTAGTTTCGTGAAAATTCTTTAAGTGTTACACCCTTAAAATACTCTAAATGAGGCCATCAAATTATCTCAGCAGGAAAAAAAGATGGTTTCACTATTATTCAAAAACCAAGTTATAGAAATATGAAAATAACAGTAGTAGGTGCTGGTGCCGTTGGTGCCACTTGTGCAGACAACATTGCACGCAAAGAGTTAGCAGAAGAACTAGTTTTATTAGATATTAAAGAAGGTTTTGCCGAAGGTAAAGCAATAGACATGATGCAAACAGCAACATTGCTAGGCTTCGACACCAAAATTAAAGGTGTTACTAACGATTATAGTCAAACCGCTGGTTCGGCTGTTGCTGTAATCACATCGGGTTTGCCTCGTAAACCTGGGATGACCCGCGAAGAGCTGATTGGTATTAACGCGGGCATTGTAAAAGGCGTTGCAGAAAATATCTTAAAATATTCGCCAGATGCAATTATCATCGTAATCAGTAACCCTATGGATACGATGACTTACCTAGCACTTAAATCATTAGGCTTGCCTAAAAATAGAATTATTGGCATGGGCGGAACTTTAGACAGTTCTCGTTTTAAATATTATTTAAGTGTGGCGTTAAATTGCAATCCTAACGATTTACAAGGCTTTGTAATTGGCGGTCATGGTGATACGACTATGATTCCTTTAACTAGATATGCTACTTACCAAAGCTTACCTGTTACCGATTTATTAGACGAAGCTACGTTAGAGAAAGTTGCTGCTGACACGATGGTAGGCGGTGCGACCTTAACTGGATTGTTGGGCACATCTGCATGGTATGCTCCAGGTGCTGCCGGTGCTGCATTGGTTGAGGCTATTGTTAGAGATGAGAAGAAATTGTTTACTTGCTGTGTTGCTCTTGAGGGCGAATACGGTCAACAAGATATTTGCCTAGGCGTTCCGGTAATTGTTGGGAAAAATGGTTGGGAAAAAATCATCGATTACAAACTGAATGAAAAGGAACAAGCTGCGTTCAATAAAAGTGCTGATGCGGTTCGTAATATGAATAGCGTATTAGCAGAAATGAAATTAGTATAGTTTTGGTTAAACGAATAATTGGTTAACCGTTTAATCGTCTTAAACAGTTAACCTTATAAACAATTTAAACGATTAACCTTATATGAGGACAATTTCTGTTCCCTTAATTTTAGTAAACTTACAAGACAACGGTTTCCACATTTTG
The DNA here is from genome assembly GCF_005925325.1 of Pedobacter helvus. Classification (GTDB taxonomy): domain Bacteria; phylum Bacteroidota; class Bacteroidia; order Sphingobacteriales; family Sphingobacteriaceae; genus Pedobacter; species Pedobacter helvus. The sequence continues at coordinate 785,996 of NZ_SRMP01000001.1, forward strand.
GTGGAAATTGTTGTTTTTAACGAGAAGCTTTTCGCTGTAGTGGATACAGGAGCATCTCGTTCCGTGTTCGACAAGGCATTGCTCGAAAAACATGTAGAAGGCTTGCAAGAAAATGAAGAACAGCAAGCTGCTACGATTTTTAGCAGCGCAACTACATTGGTAGGCACTATTCCCTTGTTACAAATAGGAAAGCTAAAATTACCTAATTACGAAACTGTAGCGATCGACTTGCAAAGTGTTTCCGATACTTACATCCAAATGGGCCAACCATCAATAGCTGGCATTATTGGTGGCGATATTTTAATGGAATTTAATTGCAAAATAGATTATAAAAAACGTATCCTTAGTTTTTATAAAAATTGATAACACAATTAAAATAAAAGACATGAAAAAGTTTATTCTATCCATATTGATCTACCCTATTTCATTTTTAGCATTAGCGCAAGAGATAAAAATTATAGATAAACCTATCATTTACGATTCTACTAGAATTAAGTTATCGCTAGCATATTTAAAGGAACGACACGGCATAGAACAAAGTACTCCTACCATACAACCTAAAATGATAGTATTACACTGGACCGCTGCTAAAACTTTCGCTTCTACCTTTAATGCTTTTAATCCAGCTAAACTACCTAACGGAGATAGAAAAGACATTGCCCAAGTAAGCTCGTTAAATACATCATCTCAGTATATGGTAGATAGAGATGGAACAATTTACAGGCTAATGCCCGATAACTACTTTGCTCGCCACGTAATTGGTTTAAACTATTGTGCCATTGGCGTAGAAAACGTAGGCAGTGCAGATTTCCCCTTAACAGAAGCTCAGTTAAAAGCCAACATCGAATTGGTGAGATATCTTCGTAAAAAATACCATATCGAATACCTAATTGGGCATTACGAGTACACCAAATTTAAAAACACACCACTTTGGAAAGAAACCAATCCAAAGTATCAAACTGGAAAAAATGACCCTGGTGCAGATTTTATGCTTAAGGTTAGAAATAGCGTTAAAGACTTAAATCTTAAAGGAGTACCAACTAACTAGGTATTTGCTTCTTCTTTCGAAATTTCATTAACTTTATTTAATCAAACAAAGTAAACATGAAATTTTTAAAAATCTTTTTAGGGATAGTGGTTATACTTATCGCTATTATTCTAATTGGAAGTCTTTTTCTTCCAAACACTTATTCAGTAAGTAGATCTACCAGCATTGCCGCTTCTGACACCACGGTTTACAAAAACATTGCCGATTTTAATAGTTTCAAGCAATGGAACCCTTGGTACAAAATGGAGCCTTCTGCAAAAACTACAATTAGCGGAACGCCAGAACAAGCTGGACATCTATACGAATGGGTTGGTAAAGAAACTGGCTCTGGTCAAATGAAAATAACTTCGGTTAAGCCTCAAGAAGAAGTTAAGATAGAGTTGAAATTTATAAAGCCTTTTGAAAGTTTAGCAAACACGCAGTTTAATGTAGCTAGAGAAGGAGATTCTACTAAAGTAACTTGGACCATGAGTGGCGACAATAACATCATCAGTAAATGGATGTGCCTAGTGATGGGTGGCATGGATAAAATGATTGGAAAAGACTTTGAAGATGGTTTGAAATCTCTTAAAGAAAAATCTGAAAAGAAATAAGCAGCAAACATTCTAGCCCAAAATGGATGTCTTGGAGGTGTAATTAAAACAAAATTACATTGTCTGCTGTTCGTTAAAAAACAGTAAAAATTATGCTGATAAGCAGATAATATTTTTTTATCTGCTTTTTTTTAAACTATTTGCCTCTTGATGAATTTACTACTAGTTGAAGATGAACCGAATGTAGTTTCGGTAGTTGTGCGTGGCCTTTCTGCAGAAGGATTTAATGTAAGTGTTGCTCCAGATGGCACTACTGGAGAAAAAATGGCCTTAGCTAACAACTTCGACCTCATCATTCTAGATATCATGCTTCCTGGCATTAATGGTCTAGAACTTTGTAAAATCATCAAAAAAGAAAAACCGAATGTACCTATCATTATGCTTACGGCTTTAGGTACTACCGAAAATGTAGTGAACGGCTTAGATAACGGTGCCGATGACTATCTGACTAAACCTTTCAAATTTGCCGAGTTATTTGCTCGTATCCGCATGCTGCTACGCAGATACAATGGTTCGGTAAACCCCGACCAGATCATTAACATCGGCAGCTTACAGATTAACTTAACTGCAAAAAGCGTTAAAAGAGATAACAAAGAGATCACATTAACTGCTACAGAATATCGTTTATTAGAATTTATGGCAAAAAATAAAGCTAAAATTCTATCGAGAATTGATATTTTAGAGAATGTTTGGGATATAGATTTTAATCTGGGCACCAACGTGGTAGATGTTTACGTAAATTATCTACGTAAAAAGATAGACAAAAATAACGATCAGAAACTGATACATACCGCCGTTGGTTTAGGCTATGTATTAAAGGAAACATAATGCAGTTAGCAAAAAAAATCACGCTTCTCTTCGCCATCCTTTCCGCAGTCATCATTTCTTTACTGAGTGGCTTTGTTTGGTATTTTTCTAATGAATTTGCTTTTGAAGATTTCTATAAACGTTTAGAGGCCAGGGTTAATATAGCTGCTCAGATTAAACTCTTTAAGGACGAAAATAACGATGCCTATGCAAAAATGCGTAGTCAGTACCTAGAACGATTACCCTCTGAAAAAGAATACGTTATCAAAGCAGACACCAACACTCATCCAAACATACAAACAGATGATGTGTTGCCTAAAAGTTTCTTCGCCAAAATAAATGAAGGAAAAACTGCCCGCTACAGAAAAGAAAACCACTTTTATGCTGGGAAATTTTTTAAAAGTGGCGATCAAGGCTATATTGTAATTATTGCTGCGAATGACCCTTTTGGCTTTCGGGAGTTAAAAGATCTACAGAAAATCCTAATTGCTGGTTTCTTTCTGTCCGTTTTCCTCTCTTTCTTGGTAGGATGGAAGTTCTCTAACTATACGTTGGTTCCACTCCGGAATATTATCAAAAGCATGAAGAAGATTAAGGCAGAGAATTTACACTTACGCCTAGATGTGAAAAGTTATGGCGGCGATGAAATGTCTGAATTGGCACAGACTTTTAACAACATGTTGAATAGATTAGAAACTGCCTTTGAGACACAAAATAACTTCATCAGTAATGCATCGCATGAATTAAGAACTCCGCTAACCATTATTAGCGGCGAAGTTGAATTGGCCACTAACGCAGAGATGGGGTCAAAAGAACACCTAGAGGCACTTAACAAAATCAAAAGTGAGGCCGAAAGATTAGAACATATCTTAACCAGTCTTTTGGGCTTAGCGCAATCTGGTTTTAACGGAAAAGTACAGCCTCGTGAATTGGTTAGAATAGACGAGCTTTTGTGGGAAATTACAGACTCTGTTATCCAAGTTCATCCAGAAAGTAAAATAGAATTAGATTTAAACGAGCTTCCCGAAGATGAAGCAGCAGTAACGCTAAAAGCAAATAAGAATTTACTAAAATTAGCACTTACTAATATCGTAAGTAATGCTTGTAAGTATTCCGATTTTAAACCTGTAAGCGTAAAATTAGAAAGTAATGGCTCTTTGCTATCCATAGCAGTAACCGACCAAGGCATCGGAATTCCGCAAGATGATATTCAACATATTTTTGAACCTTTCTTTAGAGCATCAAACACGTCAAACTTTAAAGGTTATGGTGTAGGTTTGCCCTTGTCGTTAAATATTATTAGATTGCACCGCGGAAGCATTGGTATTAAAACCCAAGAAGGTTTTGGTACAGAGATCAAAGTAATGCTACCTGTTAATCTAGATTTTTAATTGCCTCTTCTAGATCCTAAGGCAATTATTCGAAATTCTAATGTTATTCTAATCTCGCTCTTAAGCCGCTATAATTTCTTCGCCCTAAAATTGTATTAAATATTTATTTAAACATAAGGGTTATGAAAAGAATATTAGTTCCAACCGATTTCAATGTAGAAAGCACCAAGATAATTGATGCTATTGCGCTACACCAAGGTTTAGAGGAAGTAACCGTTATCTTTTTACACGCTTTCAAACTGTCTGATTCTATTACTGATATGCTAATGTTAAGCAGAAGAAGCAGAGATTACGAAAATATCAGTGACGAATTCAATAAAAAAATAGATGCTTATACTTTAAAATACCAGAATAAGGTTAAAGGTATTGGCGTAGAATATTTTTATGGAAGTACGGCTGTTGCTTTCAGAAACTTATTAGAAGGCTTGCAGATAGACATGATCGTTTATCCGAAAAACTATAATTTCAAACCTATCAACAAATATAGTATCAACCCAAAACATTTAACCGCACGTAGTGGCTGCGAAGTTTTAGAATTAGATACTGAAGTTATTGCTAATGAGCAAGAGCTTTTCGATACCAAAATTCAGTCTGCAGAGGCTGAGAAAAAGGTGTCTGCCTAATCATCAGTTTAAAAATTAAATCTCCAATACCATGCTATTACGAAATAACATACCGATTACCTACATCTTTGGGAAGATTAAAAAAGAGCTACTTTATGTTGTGCTTTATTCGATTGGAGTAGTCGTCTTATATCAGAATTTTCATTTTACACGCATCTCTATTCCTATTGCAGTTCCTGCTTTATTAGGTACCATTATATCATTGCTATTAGCTTTTAGATCTAATCAGGCGTACGACAGGTGGTGGGAAGCGAGAATTTTATGGGGTGCGATTGTAAATGACTCTAGGTCTTTAGCGAGACAAATTATGTCGTTCGTTGATAGCCCCTATGCAACTGAAGAAGTAGAAGCCTTTAAAAATAGATTTATAAAAAGGCAAATTGCTTGGTGCTATGCGTTAAGCCAATCATTAAGAGGCCATAGTTCTCATAAAGCTATAGATAGATATTTAGACCCAGAAGAATATGCGTATATCAAAAAGCAAAATAACGTAACTGTTGCTTTGCTAGAATTACACGCCATGGATCTGAAAAAGGCGCTGAAGGAAGGCTGGATTAACAAATATCAACAGATTGAGTTAGACAAGACGCTTAATGCACTTTGTAACCACATGGGTGGGTGCGAGCGCATCAAGAAAACTATTTTTCCGGTTACTTATAGCACCTACATCCACATGTCGATCATTTTATTCATCATGATGTTACCATTTGGTCTCATCGAATATTTCGGACTAATGGAAGTACCAGTGGTAATTTCTATCTCAGTATTCTTCTTATTGGTAGAAAAAATGGCGGTACATTTACAAGATCCGTTTGAAAATAAACCAACAGACACTCCTACAACGACGATTTGTAGAACCATTGAAAAAGACTTATTGCAACTGCTGGATGACGATAAGCTTTTCGAAGATAAAGCTCATGTAGATATGGCACCTGTAGGTTCATACTATATTTTATAAGATTTTCTAAGTGTTGTTTTTGATTACAACGAACCCTCTTCTGCTTAGCAGGGAGGGTTTATTTTTTATCACCTAATTAAAGTACTTTCCTACTAAATATTAGCTTTTTAGCTAAAGCTGTAGTAACATTTCTATAAACGTTGACAAAAGCCAAACGTAAATCCATATACATAACTTAAACAATAGCTGTCTAATTTATGGTGCGGCCATATATTGCATAATTGGGCTTTAGCCAGAAATTAAGACTTACGAAGTTTTTGAAACTTCGTAAGTCTATTAGGCGCTCAAAAACTCCATTTTTATTGCCTAAAATAAAAACTCCTTCACTGTCGGAGCAGGAAGGAGTTTAATTTAATATTTATTTTAACGAGCTTAATTAAGCATCTATTTTCGCATACTTAGCGTTACGCTCAATAAACTCTCTACGTGGCGCAACCTCATCTCCCATCAACATCGAGAAAGTATGATCACACTCCGCAGCATTTTCTATAGAAGCTTGCATTAAAGTACGACGAGCTGGATCTAAAGTAGTTTCCCATAACTGTTCAGCGTTCATCTCACCCAAACCTTTATAACGTTGCACGTGTACGCTATCTTCTTTACCAGCACCTTTTAAACGTTGGATCGCTGCATCACGTTGAGCATCATTCCAGCAATATTCAAAATCTTTACCTTTTTTAACTTGATAAAGTGGCGGCGCAGCAATGTAAACGTAACCAGCTTCGATCAAAGGTTTCATATAACGGAAGAAGAATGTCAGGATCAACGTAGTAATGTGTGAACCGTCAATATCCGCATCCGTCATGATTACGATCTTGTGATAACGAAGTTTAGTTAAGTTCAATGCTTTATCATCATCTTCAGTACCAATACTTACCCCTAAAGCGGTAAACATATTCTTGATCTCATCATTCTCATAGATTTTGTGTTCCATTGCTTTCTCTACGTTCAATATCTTACCTTTTAATGGTAAAATAGCTTGGTAGTTACGGTCACGCCCTTGCTTAGCGGTACCACCCGCCGAGTCACCCTCTACTAGGAACAATTCGCATTTTTCTGGATCACTATCTGAGCAATCGGCTAGTTTACCTGGCAAACCAGAACCGCCCATTACACTCTTACGTTGAACCATCTCACGAGCTTTACGAGCTGCAGCTCTAGCAGTTGCTGCTAAAATCACCTTGTTGATGATCATTTTAGCTTCTTTCGGATTTTCTTCTAAGTAATTACCTAAAGCTTCACCTACGGCGACATCTACTGCACCCATTACCTCGCTATTACCTAACTTGGTTTTGGTCTGCCCCTCAAATTGAGGTTCAGCAACTTTTACAGAAACTACCGCAGTTAAACCTTCTCTAAAGTCATCACCAGTAATTTCCATTTTAAGGTTTTTTAACAAACCAGACTTATCAGCATATGCCTTTAAAGTACGCGTTAAACCACGACGGAAACCAGCGATGTGCGTACCACCTTCGTGTGTATTGATGTTATTTACATAAGAGTGTACGTTCTCCGAATAGCTATCATTATACTGGAAAGCTAACTCTACCGGAATACCATTTTTAATACCTTCTACATAGATTGGCTCTGGCAAAAAAGATGCTCTAGTTCCATCTAAAAAGGCAACAAACTCTTTCAAACCACCGTCAGAATGGAAAACTTCCGAAAAGAAAGTACCATCTTCCAACACTTCACGCTCGTCTGTTAAAGTCAATTTAATGCCTTTGTTCAAGAAAGCCAACTCACGTAAACGGGCAGCTAAGGTATCATACTTGTACTCTGTAGTTTGGGTAAAGATGGTTGGGTCTGGACTAAAAGTTACAATCGTACCTCTTTTATCTGTAGTACCAACTTCCTTTACATCATACTGTGGGACACCAATTTGATACTCCTGCATCCAGATTTTGCCTTCACGATGCACTTCTGCTTTTAAATGGGTAGATAAAGCGTTTACACAACTTACACCCACACCGTGCAAACCACCAGAAACCTTGTAGGTATCTTTATCGAATTTACCACCTGCGTGCAAAACGGTCATTACAATTTCTAATGCCGATTTGTTTTCTTTTGTATTGATACCGGTTGGAATACCACGACCGTTATCTTCAACTCTGATAGAGTTACCTTCTAAAATATTTACATAGATCGTGTCTGCATGACCAGCCAAAGCCTCATCAATAGAGTTATCTACAACTTCATAAACCAAATGGTGCAAACCTTTAACTCCGGTATCACCAATATACATCGAAGGACGCTTACGAACAGCCTCTAAACCTTCTAAAACCTGTATATTATCCGCCGAATAATTAGAGTTTGGATTTTTTTCTTCGCTCATATTTATGTGAAAAATTAAGAATCAAAAATACGCATTTTTTATGGATTTTCGGTTATTGTGGATAACTATTCGACTGTTAAAATCATCATCAAAACATTGAAATTGAAAGCGTTCAAAAAAGCTTTCCAACGTGCTTTGAAAACAATCTTCTAACCTTCTTAAATGATTAATGGCACGTAATTTAGGATGTTCGGTTTTGATTTTTATATTTGTTAAAATTTACAAAAACAGAATGAGACTAAACACAGTAAAATTTAGTGGCTTGGCTACTGCAATCGCTATCGTTTCTATCATGAGCGCTTGCGGAAATAAGGAAGCAAAAACCGAAGGTACAACAGCAAAACCAGCGGTAACGACAGATGCTAACAAGGACAAAATTGTTTTCGTTGATTCGGACTCACTTTTAAATCAATATGAGTACTTCAAGGTACTAAAAACTAAAATGGAAGCTAAAGGTAAAGCAGCTGATGCTGACCTTAAAGCTAAAGGACAAGCTTTCCAACGTGATATGCAACAATATCAGTCGCAAGCAAACAGCATGACTGCCGAGCAAAGAGCCGCAACTGAAGAAAGATTGGGACGTAAACAACAAGAATTACAAGCTTACCAACAAAATGCTGGTGCAGCTTTTCAAAATGAGCAAGCTAAAGAACAAGAAGCTTTATACAACAAAGTTGCTGATTACTTAAAAACTTATGCTAAAGATAAAGGCTATAAAATGGTGTTAAAATACCAAAAAGGTATGGGAGACATCCTTTTCGCTGATGAAAGCTTAGATGTAACTAGTGAGGTTATTAAAGGCTTAAACGAAGCTTATAGCAAAGAGAAGAAATAAACTTTTAAAGATCGAAAGGAAAGGCTCAGATTAATATCTGAGCCTTTCCTTTGATAGCCTATTTTGATTGTTTATCGCTATTTTTTGCCATTTCTATCATGATGTCTAACTCTTTTACCGTTGCACTCACATTAGAAGAACCTCCATCCTTCTTAAAACGAATGTTACCGTTAGCATCGATGATAAATTTTGTAGGAATACCTTCTACCTTATAATCACTAACTACATCAAACTTAGTAGGATCTTTTTCATTTTTGCTATCTAGCAAGATATTGAACGTATAAGGTGTAGTAGCCAACCAGTCCTTCACTACCTTTTCCCTATTCGCTTCATTTTGCCAAGTATTCACGAACAGAAATTCAACCTTATCATCGGTTTTATATTTATCTACCGCTTTTTGCATTCCAGGAAAAGAAGCGATGCACGGACCACACCAAGTTGCCCAATAATCTACTACCACCACTTTTCCTTTCAATTGGTCTAAAGAAACCATCTCGCCTTTTAAATTGGCCAATGTAAATTTCGGCGCAGGCATATTGATCATCTGTTTAGCAAACTTAGCTCTTTCTTTCTCCAAGGCTAATTTCTCCAAGGCAGCATAATAGGTATCAAAAGGCTCCTTACCTGAATAGGCAGATTGTAGATCGTTCTTCATCTGATCGGTACCTTTTCCATCTTTGATGAAACGTTCAGCATAAGTAACTACCTTTTCTTTTTCTCCCGCTCTTGCCAAAAACGCTACATACCTTTCATTCATCTCAGCGTTAGCAAAATTATTCTGATTAACGGCAATCTCTTGATATTTTAATGCTTCTGGGCTATTGCCAGAATGGTCTAACAATAAAGCGTAAGTGTCTGCATACATTGCATAGCTAGCATCTAAGTTTTTAATATAATCTTCTTTCGTAGCATAAGCTTCTGGCTTAGGTTCATTTTTGGCTGCTTCAATTAACTCTAATGATTTCTTTGAGATTTTTGAAGCAAACTGAACGTTCTCATTTTTCTCTGCCCCGGCCCAAGCATAGCTGTTATATAGAGAAGCTAGTGTAGTTTTACTTTTAATTTTCCCGCTATATTCTTCAAATTTATCATTGTTTTTAGCTACCGAAAAGGCATTTGCCATATTTGCATACAAATTAGAGAGTTTAGCTTCGTCAATCTTCTTATTTTCGTCGAGACCGAAATCTTTGATAATGTTTTTTAAAAGCTCCTCTTTCTTTGTTAAATCTTTTTCCCTGTTCAAGGTTGTTAAAGCTAAACTATAGGCATAATTCCCTGTAGGAAACTTTGTTTTAATCAAGTTATTTAAAGAATCTACTGATGATTTTTGCTTAATTACGTTGTAAATGCTGGCCATTCTTGAGTAATCAGTTTCTTTTTTATCAGTTATGGCATTGGTGCTAGCAATTTCTTGAAGAGCTAATTTCTCGCCGTTAATTTTATCCAAACTGTATTGCAAATTAAGATAAGGAACAGCATAGGTTGTTCTAAACTTTGGATCCGCGGCAAACGATTTTTCAAAAGAGTTTACCGCCTTAGCTTTATCAACTTCGGCACCACTAAAATACTTGCCCATTCCGTTAAAAAACTGCGCTTCCCAATAATAAGCTATGGCGGTTGGCTTTCCATTCTTATTAAAAAGCGTATAATAACCGTTAGGATTTTCATCCTTTGTATCGCCCGCTTTAAAAACATAAACAGCAAACGAAGTACTATCTACTGGCGTGAAGTTCCCTTCGTAAATATTACCTACTTTCTCTAAAGGAATGTTGACAACCTTCTGTTTTAAGTTTACGAAGGTATAAGCATCGCACTTTACATCCGCTAGCTTGGCTAAGGCACCTCCTTCCGGATCGTACTTAAAAGAAATTGGTTTTCCGGCCTCAGGTTTGAGAGAAGAAAAAGTAATTTTTTGAGCGTTTGCCTCGGTTATGGCAAAAACTAGGGCAATACCCGTGATTAGTTTTTTCATGATGATTGAATTTAGTATATGGTTTAAGGCTTAAATATCCAGCATTACAATACCCTCAATCTTAACTAATTACTCTGCGAGAACAGTTAGATTTAGTAAACTAAATTTATAGTTTTTAAAACTGAAAAACAAATTAATTTTAAGAGAGACAATTGTTTGAGAATTGGCTTTGCTTAAGGCAACATATCCAAACCTGTTGTAACATTCGTCAACTTTTTATATTCTAAGCTGTTAAATATATACTATGGATAACTACCAACAACAAGTTGCCTTTGAGCTTCAATTCTGGAAAATGGAAGTGATGAAAAAGCCATCGCTAATGGGAAACATTGCTACAAAAGTTCAGGGAAAAATCAATAGCTATATCCCGCAAAAGGTGCATAATGCTATTACTGTTACAATTAAACAGATGGTAAAAGCAGTTCTGTTTGGTTCAGAATTTACCAGCTCGAATCTACCACCAACAGAAATGACTTTAATGCATAGAGAAGCTTTGGTTAAAACTAAAATAGATAACTATTGTAAAACTGGGGCCGCCGAGGGAGGTATAACAGGTGCTGGCGGTTTTTTAATGAGCATGGCAGATTTCCCAATCTTAATTGGCATAAAGATCAAACTGCTTTATGAGATATGCGCATTATATGGCTTCAATTCTAGCGACTTCAGAGAACGGTTGTACATACTTCATATTTTTCAGTTGGCTTTCTCGAGCAAAAAGAGTAGCCAAAAGGTTTTTGCTCAAATGGAGAATTGGGACGAAAAGTTATTTTTACTTCCTGAAAATGGAGATGGTTTTGACTGGCAAACCTTTCAGCAAGAATACCGAGACTATATCGATTTGGCAAAACTAGCTCAATTATTGCCAGTTGTGGGTGCCGCCGTGGGCGCTGTTGCTAATTATCAACTCGTTAAAAAACTAGGCAAAACAGCAATGATGTGCTACAGAATGAGAAAACTAAAAACCAACAACTTAGAAGTTCGATAAATATTAGTTTTGAACAAAACAGCTTAATTTAAAGCGCAGCTTTTACCAGGTAAGGCAGAATTTCTTTTTGAAAAGCTACAAAATTCTTACGTACGTCAGAATCACTTACAGAAGTAAATGCAAATGAGAACACAATACTTTTGCTCGCTTTCAATAAAAATGCCAATCCATCTCTCTTAGCAGGATTGTTTTTGAAATGATCTAGCTCTAAGTATGCCGATAATAATAATGCTTCAAGCTGATCTGAAAGGTGCTTTAAGAACTCTTGTGAATTGGCATTTTCACGTACAAAATCCCAACCGATAAATTCATTACAAACCGTGAACGATAAGCGACAAGTTTTCATCACCAAAGCCTTCAAATGTTCTTCCTCGTTAACAAATTGGGCTTTATTAGATAAGATCCCGTGAAGGTTTACATCAAGGTAATCCATTAAAATAAAATCGAGTATCTGCTCTTTGCTTTCGAAATATTTATAGATAGTCGCTTTGGCAATGCGTGCTTTTTTAGCTATTTCGTTTACACTGGTTTTATGATAACCATATTTTCTAAACAGCTCTTTTGCAGCCCTTAGGATACTTTCTTTTATTTTTTCTGGTTCCATTAATTTCTTACTGATAAGGCAGGTCCGGAAATTACTACCGAATACCTTTTTAAAGATCTTTCTGCTGGTGCCTTTTGCGGGCTACCATCAAGTAATAAAAATTTACCACCAGAGCATGGATCAGTAGCCGTAAAGCCACTATCATCTGGCGTAACGGCACAAGCCTTTTCTGGATTTACTGTACTACAACGATCAAATGCCAAATAAGCACCTGTAGGAGATTTCACAATCATTAACCCGGCAACACCTTGGTTTGGCACCAACAAAACATTGTTCTTGGCGTATATCCCAAACTCTTGTAGTGTTACATCGTATCGTACGGGATAATCAGGCACAAAATTTTGCTCTTTGCCACAAGCTGCGAAGAAGAACAAAAACAATAGTATGCCTATAATCCTCTTCATCCTATATGGTAGCCGATTGATATTGTTTTAGGAAACGCACATCATTTTCTGAGAACAGACGTAAGTCCTTGATTTCGAATTTGAGGTTGGCAATACGCTCAATCCCCATTCCGAAAGCAAAACCACTATACTTCTTGCTATCGATACCACAGTTTTCCAAAACGTTAGGATCTACCATTCCGCAGCCTAAAATTTCTACCCAGCCACTGCCTTTACACATTTGGCAACCGGCGCCTTTACAGATACTACAAGAGATATCCATTTCTGCAGACGGCTCCGTGAAAGGGAAATATGATGGACGGAAACGCACTTTGGTGCCTTCGCCGTATAGTTCTTGAACGAAGTAGAACAAGGTCTGCTTCAAATCTGCAAACGAAACTTTCTCATCCACATACAAGCCTTCTACTTGGTGGAAAAAGCAGTGTGCTCTAGCCGAAATTGCTTCGTTACGATAAACACGACCTGGCATTAGCGCTCTGAAAGGAGGTTGACCAGCTTCCATCATACGTACCTGTACCGAAGAAGTGTGCGTACGCAAAGCGATATCACCTTTTTCTCCGCCTTTTTTAATGAAGAAAGTATCTTGCATATCTCTTGCAGGATGTTCTTCTGGAAAGTTTAAAGCTGAGAAGTTGTGCCAATCGTCTTCAATTTCTGGGCCTTCAGCTACACTGAAACCTAGTTTATTGAAAATTTCAATAATTTCTCTACGTACAATAGCCAAAGGATGACGCGTACCCAATTCGAAACCTTCACCTGGAAGTGTTAAATCTAATTGATTACTTTCCGCAGTATCTTGCGAAGCAGAAATAGTTTCATTTAGCGTTTGATATTTTGCCTCTGCCAACTGCTTAAATTGGTTAAGCACTTTACCTAACGTTCTTTTCTCTTCTGGAGAAACCGCTTTAAATTCATCAAAAATATCTTTTATGATACCTTTAGTTCCTAAAAAGCGAATTCTAAACTGCTCCAGCTCTGCTGCATTGTTTGTAGAAAACGCGTTGATTTCTTCTGTATACTGCGTTATTTGGTCTTGTAACATGCCCCAAATATACAGCAATTTATCCTATTATTTTGTCAAGCCGAGTTCAAAAACTTGTATAGTAGCCGAATAAATACACAATATATACTGAATGCTATTTTGTTTTATGATGAATGTTCGAAGCTTGGAACTTTGCTTCGAACATTCATAAATTTTAGTTTCCTACTAACGGGATACTACTTAATCACACCCAATTCTTTACCTACTTTGGTAAAAGCGGCGATAGCTTTATCTAAATGATGTTGCTCGTGAGCAGCAGAAAGCTGTACCCTAATACGAGCTTTGCCCTGTGGCACCACTGGATAGAAAAATCCAATTACGTAGATACCTTCTTCCAACATTTTGGCTGCGAATTCTTGCGCCACTTTCGCATCGTATAGCATTACCGGAACAATTGGATGGAAACCAGGTTTGATATCAAACCCTGCTTCGGTCATTTTTTCGCGGAAATATTTTGTGTTGTATTCCAATTTGTCACGCAGCTCGGTAGTTTCACTTAACATATCTAAAACCGCCACAGAAGCACCAGCAATTGATGGAGCTAAAGTGTTAGAGAACAAGTATGGACGAGACCGCTGACGTAGCATATCCACAATTTCTTTACGGCCTGATGTAAATCCGCCAGATGCGCCCCCTAAAGCCTTGCCTAAAGTACCAGTAATGATATCAATACGGCCCATCACATCGAAATGCTCGTGAGTTCCCCTACCTGTTTTGCCGATAAAACCAGAACAGTGCGACTCATCGATCATCACTAAAGCCTCATATTTATCTGCCAAATCACAAATTTTATCCAAAGGCGCTACAGAACCATCCATAGAAAAAGCACCATCAGTTACAATCATTTTATGACGACAATCTTTTGCTGCAATCAGTTGCTTCTCTAAATCTTCCATGTCGCAGTTTTTATAGCGGAAACGTTGTGCCTTACACAAACGAACGCCGTCAATAATCGACGCATGGTTCAATTCATCAGAAATAATTGCATCTTCTGGTCCCAATAGAGGCTCGAAAACACCGCCGTTTGCATCAAAAGCTGCAGCATACAAAATGGTATCTTCTGTACCTAAAAATTCGGAAATCTTAGCTTCCAATTCTTTATGAATATCTTGCGTTCCACAAATGAAACGTACTGATGACATGCCATAACCATAATGGTCAATTGCTTTCTTTGCTGCTTCGATCACTTTAGGATGCGATGACAGTCCCAGGTAATTATTGGCACAGAAATTAATTACTTCATCGCCAGTGCTTACTTTAATATCGGCACCTTGTGGCGTAGTGATAATTCTTTCGCGTTTATATAGCCCTGCTTGCTCAATTTCAGCAAGTTCTTTTTGCAAAACGGGTTGTAAGGTTTTATACATAATCTTATTTTCTAGATTTTGGAACAAATATACTACTTTGGTTGTTTGCAACCTTAACGACAAACACATCGTCTTTGCCTTATAAAGATAAATCTCATGACAGCCCCTAAATTACCCCTATCGCTCTTAACGCTAATTAGCTTACTCACGTTCTCGTTCAATACTTTTGCCCAACAGTTTCAGGTGAAAGGGAAAGTTACCGATACTGATGGACAGCCTATACCCTTTGTTTCTGTTTTCGTAAAAGGTACCACTAAGGGAGTATCAGCAAATGCAGACGGCGTTTACAATATCAATGTAGATAGAGGTGTGGTATCTTTAACTTTTACAGTAGTAGGTTTTAAATCTGCTACGCATACTGTTGATGTTTTCGACAACATTACGGTTAATAAAACTTTAGAAACAGAACATTATACTTTAAATAGTGTAGTTATTAAAGCTAACGGAGAAGATCCAGCATATAAAATTGTAAGGAATGCAATTAAAAACAGAAAAGCATATCTAGAAGAAATATTTGCTTACAGTAGTGATGTTTATATCAAGGGAATGCAAAAACTGGTTGGCGCTCCTAAAAAATTCTTCGGCAGAGATATCCAAAAGACATTAAACTTGGATACCAATAGGAATGGAATTTTATATCTGTCAGAATCGCAGTCGAAGTTTTCTTATATGAAGCCAGACCGGATTAAGGAGGAAATGATTTCTTCTAAAATATCGGGCAGAAACAATGCTTTTAGCTTTAACAAGGCTTCTGATATGCGCATCAACTTCTATGAGAACTTACTTTTGGCAAATACCGGATTAAGCGCTAGAAGTTTTGTATCGCCAATTGCAGATAATGCACTCTTTTATTATAAATACAAGCTACTGGGTAAAAGTGAAGAAAATGGTTTAACCATTAATAAAATTGAAGTTACACCTAAAAGAAAGAATGATCCTGCATTTAGAGGTGTAATTTATATTGCAGATAACATTTGGAGATTGATGGGTACCGACCTCAACCTTACCAAAGATGCAGGGGTTAACCTAATAGACACGTTAAACATTGCCCAGCATTTTATAAAGATCGATAAATATTATATGCCAGGAAATTTGAAATTCCAGTTTAACGGTAATGTTTTTGGATTTAAATTCCAAGGTTACTTCATCAGTTTTTATAGCAATTACAATATCAACCCAAAATTCGAGAAAGGTTACTTCACCCCCGAAATTTTGAAAATCACGAAGGCAGTGAACAAGAAAGACTCTGCTTATTGGGCCAACAACAGACCAATCCCGCTGACAGAAGAAGAACGTAAAGATTACATTAAAAAGGATAGTATCGCTTTGCGCATGCAGAGTAAACAATATTTAGACTCTGTAGAAAAAGCCAATAACAATTTTACATTGAGCAAGATGTTAATTACCAGTTATTCTCATAACGACAGGTACCATAAACGCAGTTACACTTTTGATCCTTTGTTGCAATCTGTTTTTTACAACACGGTGGAAGGCTTTGCTATCAAATATGGCGTTACCTATCGTAAAAGATATGAAGACAATAAATACTTGACCATTCGTCCGGAGGCTAGATATGGCTTTAAAAATGAAATATTTACAGCAAAACTAAGTTCCTATTACTATTACGATGCTACCAAACGAGCAGGTGTAGGATTAAGTTTTGGTAACGAAATAGCCGATTTGAACAATTACGGAACAATGAGCCTGCTTTCTAACTCTATTAATACCTTGTTGTTTGAAAGGAACTTCCCTAAGTTTTACAAAAAAGATTTTGTAAGCATCAACACTCAGCGTGAATTAGCAACTGGCTTGCAAGCTTATTTATCTCTAGATTATACTAAAAACTATGCACTCACCAACAGCACACTTTACAAATTTAGAGATTATGATGACAGGGCATTTACTTCAAACAATCCTTTAAATCCAACCGACGATTCGCCATTTTTCCCCAACTACCAATCTACCTCAATTACCGCAGGTTTAACTTATATCATTGGTCAAAAATACATGACCAGACCAGACGCCAAAATTTATACAGAAGCTAAATATCCTCGTTTAAGTTTAATGTACAAAAAAGGTATACATGGTATTTTAGGTGGAGATACAGATTATGACCTAATTACTTTCGAAGCTTATCAGGAAAGAATTGGATTAGGGTTATTTGGTTATACTTCTTTCGTAGTTGGCGCCGGAAAGTTCTTAAACAGCAACAAGCTATTTTACCCAGAATTTAAACATTTTAGAGGTAACAATGCCATGTTCTTCCCTCCTAACCTAAGAAAATTTAGATTTTTAGACTTCTATCAATACAGCACAGACGAACACTATTTCGAAGCACATTTAGAACATAATTTCTCTGGCTTCATCCTCAATAAAATTCCTTTGTTAAGAAAATTAAAACTAGAAGAAGTAGTAGGCATCAACTATCTTAGTCAACCGCAAAAGAAAAACTACACAGAGTATTACTTTGGTATTCAACGCTTAGTGTTTGGTGTTAGTTACGGATTTGCATTTGATAATGGAAAAAAAGTTAACCAAGGCTTTAGGTTTGCTTATAACTTTTAATTGTTAAATAGTATAATATTATAGGTGCAATAAAAGGTTTTCGCTACTTTAACGTTATCAATCTAATCTAAAAAGTCCAAATCGTTAATGACCTGCTACCTTCGATGTTTTTTATGTCTATTTCTATGTGTAAAAACAATAGGAGCATCGGCACAGCAATACACGCTTACGGGAAAGGTTACAGAGGTGAAGGGAAACGTAGTTCCTTTTGCTTCTGTTTATGTTAACACTACTACGCAAGGTACATCTTCAAACGTTGATGGTCAGTACAAATTAAGTTTGCCTGCGGGGAAAATAGAACTTTTGTTTACTGCAGTGGGTTACGATGACAGAAAAGTAACCGTAGTGATGAAGGAAAATACGACTTTAGACATCGTATTAGCACCGAAGATTTTCACGCTGAACGATGTGGTGATTAAAGTTTCTACAGAAAACAGAGCCGATGAAATTATCAAAAAGGTAATAGCAAACAGAAAAACTTATTTAAACGAGATTGACGCCTTTTCTTGCGAGGTG
Source organism: Pedobacter helvus (assembly GCF_005925325.1). Lineage (GTDB taxonomy): Bacteria > Bacteroidota > Bacteroidia > Sphingobacteriales > Sphingobacteriaceae > Pedobacter > Pedobacter helvus. The sequence continues at coordinate 804,041 of NZ_SRMP01000001.1, forward strand.
TACACCAAAGCGATGCAGAAACTGCTGAATGCACCTAAAAAGTTCTTCGGTAGAGATGTAGCTGTCATCTTAGATTTAGACAGCAACAGGCAAGGCGTAATTTACCTTTCGGAAACGGAATCGAAACTCGATTTTAAGCAAAGAGATAAAATTAGGGAAGTGATGATTTCCTCAAAAATTGCCGGAGATGATAACGGCTTCAGTTTTAACAAAGCTTCTGATCTCAGCGTAAATTTCTACAACAATGTACTATTCGAAGACAAATTGAGTATAAGAGGCTTCGTATCGCCAGTGGCCGACAATGCTTTTAGCTATTATAAATACAAGTTTTTAGGCACTACAGAGGAAGATGGAAGAACCATCAGCAAAATCCAGGTAATTCCAAAACGCAAAAACTTGCCCGCTTTTGCTGGCACCATTTATATAGTTAATGATAGTTGGCGAATAAACGCTTTAAACCTTTTTGTAACCAAAGACAATGGTATCGAATTGATCGACACATTAACCGTTCAACAAAAGTTAATTGAAGTGGGCGATGTTTACGTGCCTCAATCCATCCAGTTTAGTATTGCGGGTAAATTATTTGGCTTTAAATTTTCTGGCTACGTTATGGGTGTTTATAAGAACTATAACGTAAACCCAACCTTCAATAAAAACTTTTTCACTAACGAAATTTTAAGGATAGAAAGGTCATCAAATAAAAGAGATCCATTCTACTGGGAGAAGAACCGTTCCGTGCCGCTTACTGCAGAAGAGCGAGAAAACTATCAAAGAAAAGACAGCGTGACCGCACTGAAAGCTTCGCAACGCTACTTAGATTCAGTTGACCATGTAAAAAACAGATTCAATCCAGGCCAAATATTGGTAACACCCTATGTTCATTATAGGAGCTACAACAAAAAAAGTGTGACCTACGATCCGATTGCGACCAGCATATTTTACAACACAGTAGAAGGTTTGGGATTAAAATACTCGGTAAACTGGCGACAAGGATTTGAAGATGGCAGATACTACACCATTAAACCAGAAGTAAGATATGGCTTCGCCAATGAGCGCTTTAACGCCAATATCAAATCCAAATATCTTTTCGATGCATCTCGGAATGGAGCCATCGCAGTAGGTTTTGGCTCCGAAGTGGCTAACTTAAGCTCGCAGAAGCAAACGAACCTACTCCGCAATACGATCAATGCATTAATTTTCGGCAAAAATCCAGCGAAGTTTTACGAGCGTCGGTTTTTCAACGTAGAGGCTTCTAGAGAGTTTGCCCCGAGTTTCGAGTTCAAAATCAGCGCTGATTATGCCCGCAGAACAGCCTTAACCAACGCTAACCTTACTAGCTTTAGGAGCGAGCCTAATTTTACCTCTAATAATCCCTTTGCTCCAGACGACGAAAACAGTTTGTTGTTTCCACAGCACAAAGCTCTAGTGGTTAGCAGCACACTGGCTTATACCGTTGCACAACGGTACATTACCCGACCTGATGGCAGGTTTTATATCGAAAGCGATTATCCGCGTATTGAAGTAAATTACAAACGAGGTCTTAGAGGTGTCTTCGGTTCTTCGGTAGATTATGATTTCATATCAGTAGAAATCTACCAAAAGAAATTACATTTTGGGATGTTCGGAAAGTCGTCGATACTAATAGGAGCAGGAAAATTTCTTACGTCAAAAAGCTTAAACTATCCAGATTGGAAACATTTCAGAGCTAACCAATCGATGGTTTTCGATCCGGATGACCGTAACTTTCAATTTCTAGATTTTTATATCTTCAATACCACCAGACAATACTTTGAAGCACACTTTCAACATAATTTCGGATCCTTTTTTCTCAGCAAAATTCCACTAATAAAAAAATTAAAGCTCGAAGAAATCATTGGTAGTGCTTATTTATCATCGCCAGAAAAAAGGAATTATAACGAATTCTATTTCGGTATTAAAAGACTAAATTTCCGGATACACTACGGTTATGCCTATGATAGAGATGAAATGATCAAAAAAGGATTTAAGTTTTCTTACGGCTTCAATTTGTAGTTCTTTAGCCACAGATACAGCAGACTTTTATTTTCAAAGCAATAAATACATCAATTACTAAAACAAATTAGATCAAGTATTTTTATTTGTGCATCCGTGGCTAAAATAATCTGACGAAAATCATGTTGCCAAACTCCAAATTAGCCTTATCTTTGTAGCGTTAAACGCCGTTTGCAGCGGTATCAATAAATTATGACATACAATACCCTACTTTATTACTGCTATTCTCCAATAGCAGATGCAGAACAATTTGCTGCCGATCATTTAAAATTTTGTAAATCTTTAGGTTTAGTTGGCCGTATCATTGTAGCCGACGAAGGTTTAAACGGTACCATTTCTGGCACTGTTGAAGCTTGCAAAATTTACATGGATCACATTCACGCAGATGAACGTTTTGCAAAAACAGAATTCAAAATAGACGAGGTAGAAGAACCTTCTTTTATCAAAATGCATTGTCGATATAAAGCAGAAATCGTACACTCCGGCTTACGCGACACTAGCATCATTGATCCGAACAAAAAAACTGGAAAGCACTTAGAGCCAAAGGAATTTAGCGAAATGTTGGATCAGGAAGATGTGATTGTATTAGATGTAAGGTCTAATTACGAACACAATCTAGGTAGATTTAAAAACGCGATCACGCTTGATATTGAAAATTTCAGAGACTTCCCCGACCAAATTGAGTCTTTAGCACAATATAAAGATAAAAAGGTATTGACCTATTGCACAGGCGGTATCAAATGCGAAAAAGCTTCTGCATTGTTATTGCACCACGGTTTTAACGATGTTTATCAGTTACATGGTGGTATTATCAAATACGGGAAAGAAGCTGGCGGGAAAGATTTTGAAGGCAAATGCTACGTGTTCGACAACAGAATAGCGGTTGATGTAAACACGGTAAACCCCACTATAGCTAGTAAATGCTTAAACTGCGGTACTACCACACCTAAAATGATCAACTGCGCTAATCCAGAATGCAATGAGCATTTCACACAATGTGATGCTTGTGGCGAAGAGTTACAAGGCTGTTGCTCTGTTGAGTGTACCACACATCCACGCAAAAGACCTTACGATGGCACTGGGTATTATGTGAAAGTTCCTCAGCCGGTAGCGGTTAAAGGTTAGTTGATGGTTCATATTTTGATAGTCTTGGCTTTTATTTGAGAGAATTCTTTAAAGCATTGATCATTTTACACAACTGTTCGTACTCATTATAGAAATAGCTGAACTTTTCAGCAGAAATGTAGCTGCTATTCCGAGCCATGAACAAGCAACTAACAACTTCTAATCGCGAACGTGCAGCATACGTTAAGAATCTTGAAAATTCTGCTTTGGATTGTTCCATACAACCCTCGGCAATATTCAGGTTGACGGAATCGGCAGCTTTCTTAATTTGTGTACTTAAACTAAATAGTTCTGATTTGGGAAACAGCTTTACAATGGCATCAATTTCATCGCTTAACAACAGCGAGATTTGCCAAATTTTTAGTTCTTCAAATTTAAAAGCCATATTTGGCAAGGTAGATAGATGTTAATTTCGTTAAATTTACTCGGACAAACAATATCCATTTACTAATTTTAATTTTTGCATCCACCAATAGTCAATTCTCAATTGCCAAGTATCGGCTATCGACCATAGACTATCAATTATCAACGCATTATAAATGAGGATTAGCCTATCACCATTTTTCTTATCCTTAACGCTCGTTTTAATTGGTATATCGAGCATAAAAGCTAACGATATCCCTCGCATTGGTGTACCTTATGTACAAAATTTTCATAAATCATTATATGCAGCAGGAAATCAGAATTGGTCGATAGCGAAAGACAAAAAAGGTGTGATGTATTTTGGCAATTCTTCCGGATTATTAAGCTATAATGGCAAGTACTGGGAGAAACACGAAATGCCAAATAAACAAATTGTGCGTTCAGTTGCCATTGCGGCAGATGGATTAATTTATACTGGCGGCTTTGGAGAGTTTGGTTATTGGGCTTATCGAGATAAAAAACTAAGTTACACGTCCTTAATTAATCTACTTCCTAAATCTGTAAAGTTAACCGGAGAAGTATGGAAAATCTACTCCTTAGGTAAGAAAATCTACTTCCAAACCTTCTCTCATATATTCGTCTATGAGAACAAAAAGATAAAGGCAATAAAGCCACCTAACAACCTACTTTTTCTTCACAAAGTGGACAATAGACTTTTTGCAGAAGTATTAGATCGGGGATTATTCGAATTAAAAGGAGATCAATTACAGCAATTAAAAGGCAGTGAAATTTTAGGCAAATCTGGAATTCTGAGCATCCTGTCCTTCAAAAACAATCAATTATTAATTGGAACGAGCAAAAATGGACTTTTTACTTTCAACGGAAGTACTTTCATTCCGTTTGCTAACCAAGCTAATTGGTATTTAAAATCGTATCAACTGAACAATGGTGCTAAGGTCCTTAAAAAGTATTATGCCTTTGGTACTATTTTAAATGGTGTAGTGATTATTGACGACAATGGAAATCTTGTTCAAACCATCAATAAAACAAGTGGACTACAAAACAATACTGTACTCAGTATTTACAATGACAATGAAGATAATCTCTGGGCAGGTCTAGATAATGGAATTGATCGTATAGAACTTAATTCACCCTTATCTTTCTATTTCGATAAAACAGGGAAGTTTGGGACCGTGTATTCTAGTTTAATAGCAGGCGATAAAATTTACCTAGGTACCAACCAAGGATTATTTTATGGCAATTGGAGTAATAACACAGCTAGCAACTTTGATTTTAAACTCATCCCAAATTCACAAGGGCAGGTTTGGGATTTAAGCAGAATTGACAATCAGATCATCTGCGGACATAACGATGGCACGTTTTCAGTTGTTGGCGATCAATTTCAAAAAATATCAAGTATTAATGGTGGTTGGACTTTGAAAAAACTACCATCTACCCCAAATCACTTGATACAAGGTACCTACAATGGATTAACTATCTACACAAAAAATGCTCAGGGAAATTGGATCTTTAGCCATCGCATTGAAGGTTTTGGTGAGCCTTCACGTTATGTAGAGCAAGATCATAAGGGAAATATTTGGGTGAGCCATGCTTATAAAGGACTTTACCGCCTCTCTGTTAGTGCTGATCTTAAAAAAGCTACTAACATACAGTATTACGATGAAAAGAATGGCTTGCCGAGCAGCTTTAACATCAACACTTTTAATCTAGACAACAGGGTAGTTTTTTCTTCGGATTCAGGCTTTTACATTTACGACGACATCAGTAATCGCTTCAGTAAGTATGGTGCTTTAAACAATAAACTTGGAACTTTTAGTTCTTCCAATAAAATTATTAAGGCTGCAAATAATAAATATTGGTTCATTAATCAGGGAAGAATGAGCTTAGCTAATTTTAATGAACCTGGAAAAATAAGTATAGATTCTAATAGGTTTAACATTTTAGATGGCCGAATGGTACAATACTATGAGAACATTAGCCAGATTAGCGACAACATTTATTTAATTAGCGTAGATGATGGTTTCGCAATCTATAATAACGCATCGGCAAATTCTTCCAAATCCTCTAAAAAACTTCCGCAAGTATTAATTGGCAAAATTGAAGATATTACTGACAAGTACAGTTCGATCACAGAAAGCGGAGATAGTGAAGAAAAAATAGAGATTCCTTTTTCTAGAAACAGTATTAGAATTTCTTTCGCACTACCTTATTATCGTCTATCAAAAATTAAATTTCAATACTTTCTAGAAGGATATTCGAAACAATGGTCTGAATGGAATACTGCTACCCAAAAAGATTTTACCAATTTGAGCAGCGGAACTTACACATTCAAAGTACGGGCAAAAATTGATGACCAAGCAATTAGCGAAATCAGCTCGGTACAGATTGTCATTTTAGCACCTTGGTATGCTAGCAACTGGGCTTGGGCATTCTATTTCATTTGCATTGTTGTTGGCTTAATTATAGGTAAGCGTATTTACGAGGCAAAATTGAAAAAAGATCAGCAGAAAATTGCTGATGCACTGCAAAAAGAGCAGGAAGAGTACTTAAAGAAAAAAGCAGAAGCAACAGAAAAACAGATCACAAAATTAGAGACCGAAAAACTGCAAACAGAGCTCGCTGGTAAAAGTAGAGAATTAGCCAACTCTGCCATGAGTTTAGTTTACAAGAACGAATTACTGCAAAAAATAAGTCAAGAACTTAATAAACTAAAAGAAGGCAAAGACCAAAAGCCTCAAGAAGATCAATTGCGTAAAATTCAAAAAATTATTGATGATGGCATGAACGATCAGCGTGATTGGAATTTATTTGAAAACAGTTTTAATGAAGCTCATGAAAGTTTCTTCAAAAAACTGAAAGTAAACCACCCAGACTTGGTACCAAACGATCTGAAGTTATGCGCTTATCTAAGAATGAATATGAGCAGTAAAGAGATGGCATCACTTCTAAATATCTCCGTTAGAGGTGTAGAAATTCGCCGCTATCGTTTACGTAAAAAACTGGCGGTGCCCCATGATAAGAACCTTACAGAGTTCTTGATCGAATTATAGGCACTACATCATTACCTCTCATATCACTTTCCTGTTACAATACTCATTGAACGAATATACCGTTTTTGTAGTAGTACCATTTTCTTAATCTAAAGTACAAAATCAGCCATTTTAATACCGTAAGAAGCGGTTTATTAGCGTTGTGAGATAGCCTCAAATTTTGATTTGATGTAGTAATGTGCAAGTAGCTTTTGTTGCTCATACCAAACAAAAGTTCAACATTCGTGTATTCAAATAATCAAATATTAAAAAACGGTATGAAAAAAATCTTTACAGGACTCTCTGTTTTAGCCTGTTTTTGTTTGCTTTTATTATCAGACGTTGCCTTTGCCCAAAACGTTACAGTAAAGGGTACGGTAATCGATGATCAGAAATTACCTATTCCTGGTGTAAGTATTCTGATAAAAGGCACATCTAATGGCGTACAAACAGACGCATCGGGAAATTACAGCATTAGTGCGCCTTCAAATGGCACTTTGGTATTCTCTTTCATTGGTTTCAATAATCAAGAATTACCAGTTAATGGTAAGACAACAATTAACGTAACACTAATATCTTCAACTAATGATCTACAACAAGTTGTGGTGGTTGGTTATGGAACGCAGCGAAAAAGGGACGTTACCGGAACAATTGCAAGCGTTAAAGGTGAAGAAATTGAAAAATTAACAGCCACAAACCCAATCAATGCATTACAAGGCAAAGTACCTGGATTAACTATTAGCAATAATGGAACTCCCGGCTCTGCACCTGTAGTTCGTATAAGGGGAATCAATAGTACTGGTAATGCTGTGAACCCTCTATATATCGTAGATGGACAAATGCAAGAAAACATCGACTACTTAAACCCTGCAGATATTGAAAGCATTGACGTCCTAAAAGATGCCTCTTCAGTCGCCATTTACGGGTTAAAGGGCGCTAACGGAGTAATTGCGGTTACCACAAAAAGAGCTGCTAAAGGTAAGACTACAGTAAACTTAAGCAGCGCAATAGGTATTCAGCAAGTTAATGATAAAATTGAGATGGCAGATGCTGAGGGTTTCAAGAAATTGTATTCAGCCCAATTAGCGAATATTAACGCAGCACCTTTTGATTACACCAACTACAATGCAAATACAAACTGGCAAGATTTAATTTTTAGAAGTGCGGTAATTAACACTAATAGCTTAAGCATATCTAATACTGGAGAAAAAAGCACTACTTTAATTAATTTGGGATATAATGACCAAGATGGGGTTGTAAAATATAGCAACTACAAAAAATTTATTGCTCGTTTGAATGAGGAAATCAGAATTACCGATAAAATTAAAGTTGGTGCAAACCTAACTGGTTTCCATTGGAGAAATGAACCGAATACCGTTGGTATTACGAATGCACTGTGGGCTGCTCCAATTGTTGCAGTACAAACTAACGGACTATACAATAACATGCCTTCTTTCCAAAGAGCACAAGTTGGAAACCCAGTTTATAGTATGGAGCGCAACAGAAATACTTCAATAAATAGAGGTTACAGAATTAGTGGAAATCTGTTTGCGGAAATTAAGTTTCTAAAAGATTTTACTTTATCTTCTACCGTTTACACCGATTTAGGTTTTAATAATGTTAGAGGCTATTCTCCACTTCCTTTCAGAACCGTTGATCTTGGCGAAGGTACTTCACCTACCACTACCGTATTAGATAATTCTATAAGAACCAGTGTAAATCAACGTGCAGATGAGTATAGAAAATACCAACAAGACCACACGATTACTTATAACAAAGAATTAGCGGGCGGTCATAAAATTACGGCTGTTGGTGGTTTCAACTCTGTTTACGAATCTTACACTGGCTTAAGTGGTAGTAGAAGAGATACTACGGTTAACGTACCTAACAATTCAAATCTTTGGTACTTAGGCATCATTAATCAAAATAATCCAATGGCTAATGGGGGTAGTGGAGAAGAGGAATCAAATGCTGGTGTATTTTTGAGAACCAGCTATTCATATAAAGATAAATACCTGTTTAACGGTACGATTAGAAGAGATGGAAACTCTAAACTAGCTAACCAAAATAGGTGGAAAACTTTCGGAAGTATTGGTTTAGGATGGGTGGCTAGCGAAGAAGATTTCTTTAAAGAAAACGTCAAAGGAATTAACTTCTTAAAAATTAGAGGAGCTTATGGTTCACTTGGAAACGGAGGAAGTATTCCTAACAACCTCTTCCAAGTTTTAATGACAACTGCAAGTAATGCAGTATTTGGCGACAATGTATATACAGCACTGGGAAATGCTTATTTAGTTAATCCTAACTTGCGCTATGAGCAAATTAAAGGCTTCGACGTTGGTTTAGACCTTAAAGCCTTAAACAATAAATTAAGCGCAGAAATTAACTATTTCGACAAAAAAACTGAAGACCTTTTAACCACATATTCTCTGCCTGGACCTGCTGGAGATTATACCTATTATGATAACCTGGGAACGGTAACCAATAAGGGTTTCGAAATCTCTTTGGGTTGGAATGATAAAATTGGGAAAGATTTCAGCTACAGCATTAACCCTAATTTCAGTTATACTGCCAACAAAGTAGTTGCGTTAGGAAATACGATTAATTTTCAAGTAACAAATGGAATAAACGTAACAGAGTCTGGAAGGTCTATAGGTTATTTCAGAGGTTATAAACAAGTGGGAATTTATCAATCAGCAGCTGATATGGAAAAAATGCCTGTGATGGCAGGCTCTCAAATTGGTGACATTGCTTATGCCGATGTTAATGGCGATGGCGTAATCAATACAGCGGACAGAACTCACTTGGGTTCGCCTTTTCCTCCTTACGCTTATGGATTAAGCATTACACTTAATTATAAAGGCTTCGATGCAACCATAGACGGACAGGGATTTGCGGGGCATAAAATCTACACGCAACGTAGAACACAGGTTTTTGCTACACTAAATTATGAAGCCAATAGATTAAACGCATGGACTACCCCAGGTTCTACTAATATTGAGCCTATTTTAGATAATACTAGAGCTAACAACTTCTTATTTAGTGATTATTTTGTGGAACCAGGCGATTATTTCCGTCTAAGGAACATACAACTAGGCTATACTTTTAACCGTGATCTTTTAAGTAAAATCGGTGTATCAAAATTAAGATTATTCATGAGCGGTCAAAATCTTAAAACTTGGAGCAAAACCACAGGTTATTCTCCAGAAGCAATTCTTGGTAACCCAACTACTTCTGGAGCAGACAATGGAGTATATCCAATAGCCGCCGTTTATACATTTGGCTTAAATGTTACCTTTTAATTAAACCATTCAATTGCAATTAAAATGAAAATATTTGATAAAAAAACTAGAAACTTCTCGCTAATTGCTGCTGCATTTACGCTAGCAATTATTGGTTCTGGTTGTAAAAAATTCTTGGATACACAAAGACAAGGAGTTTATAGTTCCGATACCTACCCATTTTCTAATGGTACTGGTGATAACCCTTATGACCAATATGTTTTTGGAGCGTATACAGAATTACGTTCTTATGACGTTCATGTTGATGGTTTTTTAGTAGCCACCAGTATCAGAAGTGACGATGCAGATAAGGGTAGTACCCCTACAGACGGTGGTGCAGATGTGATTGGAATGGACAATTTCACCATAGTACCTACTAATGGTAGAGCGAATGCGCTATGGAAAGGCTATTACAATTTAATTTCTAAAGCCAACCTTGTTCTAGATCAAGTGGAGAATAACAAAGAAATTATTGCTACAGATGCCGCAAAGATACAGGCACAAGCTGAAGCTAGATTTTTAAGAGGCTATGCTTATTTCATGTTAGTGAGGCTTTTTGGTCGTGTTCCTTTAGTAGACAAAGTTGTTGGTGTTTCAGACAGTAATATACCTCAAAGTACCCCTGCCCAAACTTACGCTTTCATAGAAGCAGACCTGCAATTCGCTGCCGCCAATCTACCAGTTTCGTGGCCTGCAAAATTTGTTGGCCGTTTAACTAAAGGTGCTGCTAATGGTATCTTGGCAAAGGTTTACCTAACCCAACAAAAATGGTCTGCAGCAATGGCTACCGCTAACATGGTAATGACCTCAGGACAATACGACCTATCTACTTCCTATGATGTAGTGTTTAGAGAAACTGGTGAGAACAGTAAAGAATCGGTTTTCGAAGTTCAAGCCACTGCAAGTGCACAGGTACAGACCGCAAACGGAATACAAACAACTAGCCACCAAGGAATTAGAGGCAGTGGAATTTGGAACTTAGGATGGGGTTGGAACACGCCTAGCACACAGTTAGAAGCAGCTTACGAAGCTAACGATCCTCGTAAAGCTAGAACCATATTGTACACTAGTACTCCAGGAAATATTCGTCAAACTATATACGGAGAAACTCTTCCTGTAGGCTTGCCAAATCCGAGATACAATAATAAAGTTTATACCAACCCGGCCATTAGAGCCTCTGTAGGTCATAATTTTGGATACTGGATGAATGTACGTATCCTCCGTTACGCAGATGTGGTATTAATGTATGCAGAAGCAGCTAATGAAGTTGGTGGAACTGCAAATACGGCTGCAGCCTTAGCAGCGTTGAACAGCGTAAGAGAAAGAGCTAGACGCGGCGCCCCTGCTGGTACACTACCAGATATTACAGTAACCGACCAAACTTTGTTAAGAAATGCGATACAACACGAAAGACGTATTGAGTTAGCTATGGAATACGATCGCTTCTTTGATTTAATTAGATGGGGACCTACCGTAGCTGAAGGAGCTATGACAGCTGCTGGCAAAACAGCTTTCAGTTACGAAAGAGACAAATATCTACCTATCCCTCAAGCGCAAATAGATTTGAGCAAAGGTGTTTTAACCCAAAACTTTGGTTATAATAATTAATAGTTTTTGACATGAAATTTATTAACTTAAATAAAAATAAACTAGCTGTCCTACTTGCTGCAAGTTTAATGGTTAGTGCCTGCAAAAAAGATGGCAATCCAAACAATTTACCTGACGTAGATGCATCTAGTTATGCTGGAAAAATTGATGGTTATGCCAATGCAGACGAGGTGTATGCCAGTAATTTGGTAGCCTATTGGTCATTTGACGATACTAACAATGAGCTAAAATCTAACTCAGCTCCAACTAGCGTTGCTAATGCTACCTACGTTACAGGTGTTAAAGGTAAAGCTGTGAAATTAGCTTCAGGTTATTTGTACTATGCCAAACAGTTCGATGCGCTGAAAACAGATGCATTGAAAAGTTTTACCATTAGCAGCTGGGTACAAATTGCCAACAATGGTTCTAAAAAAACAATGTTGATGACTATTGCTCGTCCCTCAACCTTTTTAGGGAGTTTAGATTATAGGTTAAATACCAACTCGACTTCTACAACTATGTTAGGAATTGGTCCAAGATTTACAACTTTGGGCGGTGGTAGTCAAGATAACTTAAATGCAAATCTTTCGCCAGCTTTTGGTGCTAGCGTATGGACCCATCTTGTATTGACCTATAATGGCGCTACTGGAATTTTCAAAATTTGGGCTGACGGAAAAGATATCGGTTCTTACAACAGCCGTGGAACAGGAAATAATGTTTTCAAAGCTTATGAGCCCGGAGAATTTATCATTGGTGCTCACTACAACAACATTCCGGGCAAAGAAATAGCTGGTTCCGCAGCCGATTTTGTTGCTATGACTGGAAGTATTGACGAATTGAGAATTTATAATACAGTTCTTCAAGATGCGAGTATCAAAGCTCTTTACAATTTAGGTAAAGCAGGCAAATAATTTTCAAAATCAAATAAAAGGCACAGTTTGCGCTGTGCCTTTTTATTATCTTCAAAACCAATCCAACTAATGAAGTTTTCTACTTGCTTTTCTAAAAACAGATCTTACCTGTTAGCTTTCTTAATCGTAGCTATGCTAAATTCTTGTAAGAAGAATAATAACGAAGCTCCTATAAATACAGATACTTCATTATACTTTACTGTTAACGAAACAAACAATGGCAGCTTGAGGTACACCAATCTCAGCGGCAAACCCGTTGTTAAATTTACTTTCACAGAAGCGATTAATACCGCGACTGTAGCAACTGGGATTACATTAAAAGACGCTAGTGGAGCAGCCATTGCTATTACTGCTACTTACGAAAATGGAAACAAGATCGTTAACGTAAGTCCTCAAAGCAATTTTACATCCTTTAATACCTACATCCTTTCAGTTAACGACCAATTGAAATCTGATAGCGGAGGCCGATTGATCAATCCTGTAAACATTACACTAATGTCGGGTATAGACGACACCGACAAATTCCCTCGAATAAGCGACGAAGAATTATTGACGCTTGTTCAACAGCAAACCTTCAAGTATTTCTGGGATTTTGGCCATCCAGCAAGTGGTATGGCTAGAGAGAGAAATACCTCTGGCAATACAGTTACTTCTGGCGGATCAGGATTTGGCGTAATGGCCATGGTAACTGGTATTCATCGCAATTTTATTAGCAGAGCTGATGGACTAGCGAGAGTACAAAAAATCGTTAACTTCCTAAAAACTGCCGATCGTTTTCATGGAGCTTACTCTCATTGGATAGACGGCAACACCGGAAAAGCAATCGCGTTTAGCGCAAAAGACAATGGCGGCGACCTAGTAGAAACTTCTCTACTGATGGCTGGCTTGCTTACTGCCCGTCAATATTTTGATGGTGCTAATACAGCAGAAACCAACTTAAGAAACGACATTACCACATTATATAACCAAGTTGAATGGAGCTGGTACCAAAATGGCGCAAACTCACTAACTTGGCACTGGAGCCCAACCTTTAATTGGGATATGAATTTAAAAATACAAGGTTGGAACGAGTGTTTAATCACTTACATTTTAGCAGCCTCATCCCCTACCTACACCATTTCAAAAGCAGTTTACGACGAAGGTTGGGCAAGAAACAGTGCAATGAGAAATGGGAACACTTATTACGGTGTACAATTGCCTTTGGGCAGTGCAAGCGGCGGCCCTTTATTCCTATCTCACTATTCGTTTTTAGGCATCAATCCTAATGGATTAACCGATGCTTACGCCAACTATGAAATGCAAAATAAAGCGCATGCCATGATCAACTATAATTATTGTGTAGCTAATCCGGCAAATCATAGTGGCTACGGGCCCGATTGTTGGGGTTTAACAGCTAGCGACATTCCAGGGGGATATACGGCAAGTTCGCCGACGAACGACAGAGGCGTAATTGCACCAACTGCGGCGTTAGCTTCATTTCCATATACGCCAACGCAATCTATGGCGGCTCTTAAATTTTTCTACTATAAATTGGGTGATAAAATTTGGAAAGACTATGGATTTGTAGATGCTTTCAATCTTAATGATCCTTGGTTTGCCACTTCACATTTAGCGATAGACCAAGGCCCAATCATTATCATGATAGAAAATCATAGAAGTAAATTATTATGGAACTTATTAATGAGTGCACCAGAAATTAAATCTGGAATGGGGAAGTTAGGTTTCTCTAGTCCAAACCTTTAAACACATCAACACAATGAATGCGAAAGGATATCAAAACCAAAACTCAACTGATCCTGAGGCTCCATTTGACAAAGAAAACATAACACACATAACAAATGAAACTTAAATTATTAATCCCCATCCTTGCCCTATTAGGAAGCTGCTCCGTCAGTAAAACGAGTAACAGCGTAAAAAAACTAACCGATGACGAACTTTTAACCGAAGTCCAAAAACAGACTTACAAGTACTTTTACGAAGGTGCAGAACCAACCTCAGGCCTAGCTAGAGAGCGCTATCATGTCGATGGTGTATATCCAGAAAACGATAAAAACATCATCGCTACTGGTGCTAGTGGCTTTGGCATTATGGGAACCATTGTAGCTATAGAACGTAAGTTCATTACTAGAGAGCAAGGTTACGCCCATCTTAAAAAAGGTTTAGATTTCTTGGCAAAAGCAGACAGATTTCATGGTGCTTGGGCACATTGGATGCATCCCTCTGGCAAAGCAAAAGAATTTGGTAAAGATGATGATGCGGGAGATATTGTAGAGACATCTTTCATGGCACAGGCTTTAGTTACCTTGCGTCAATACTATCAAAATGGTAACGCCGATGAAAAAGCATTAGCAAAAAAAGCAGATGAGCTTTGGAAAGGAATTGAATGGGATTTCTACAGACAAAACAATAAAAACGTTTTGTACTGGCATTGGTCGCCAAAATCTGCTTGGAAAATGAACTTTGCCATCACTGGTTATAACGAATGCTTAATCACTTACGTAATGGCTGCCTGCTCTCCTACTCACGCTATTCCGGCAGAAGTTTACCATCAAGGCTGGGCTAAAAATGGAGCTATCAACACCAACATTTCAATGTATGGTCATCCTATTAAGTTAAAACATAATGTAGTTGGCGAAAGTGTCGGTCCACTTTTTTGGGCGCACTATTCTTATCTAGGTTTAAATCCGAAAGGTTTGAAAGATAAATATGCAGATTACTGGCAAGAGAACAGAAATCAGACCTTAATTAACTACGATTATGCAATTGCCAACCCGAAAGGCTACAAAGGATATGGTAAAAACTCTTGGGGAATGACAGCCAGTTACTCGGTGAAAGGTTACGCAGCACACATGCCTAACGAAGATTTCGGGGTAATCAGTCCAACCGCAGCACTTTCATCATATCCGTATACACCTAAAGAAAGTATGCAAGTGATTAGAAACTTGTACGACAATATGAAAGATAAGGTTTGGGGCGAATTTGGCTTTTATGATGCCTACAGCGAAACTGCTAATTGGTATCCGAAAAGATATTTAGGTATCGACCAAGGTCCAATCGTGGTGATGATCGAAAATGGTCGTACTGGCTTACTTTGGAAACTTTTTATGAGCGCACCAGAAATACAACAAGGATTAACAAAACTAGGTTTTACCTACTCAAAATAGATATAAATGAAGAGAATATTCGTAGCACTTGCCCTTGCACTAACTTTGCCAACTTTTGCACAGCAGAAAAAAGCCGCACCTACCGAAAAACAGAAAATGGACACTTTCATTAGCAACCTGATGTCTAAAATGACAGTAGATGAAAAGATTGGTCAGTTAAATTTGGTTACCGGAGGCGAAGCAACTACGGGTGCAGCAGTAAGCACTGGTGTGGAAGCTAAAATTGCTAAAGGCAACGTTGGTGGTATCTTCAGTTTAACTACGCCACAAAAAATACGTAAGGCGCAAGAAATTGCGATGCGCAGTCGATTAAAAATCCCGATGATTTTTGGTCAGGATGTAATACACGGTTACAAAACAACTTTTCCTATTCCATTGGCCTTGGCCGCAAGTTGGGATATGCCTTTGATAGAAAAAACTGCTCGAGTTGCTGCAATTGAAGCAACAGCCGATGGTTTAAACTGGACTTTCTCGCCAATGGTAGATTTAGCTCGCGACCCACGTTGGGGCCGTGTCGCCGAAGGTAGTGGTGAAGACCCTTTCTTGGGTTCGGCAATTGCCCGAGCCATGGTAAAAGGTTACCAGGGCGATGATTTAAAAGCTATTAATACCATGATGGCCTGTGTAAAACACTTGGCGCTATACGGCGCATCTGAAGCTGGTAGAGATTATAACACCACCGATATGAGCTTCGATAGAATGTACAATGAATATCTACCTCCCTACAAAGCCGCAATTGATGCTGGTGCAGGTAGTGTGATGGTTTCTTTTAATGACATTAACGGTGTTCCGGCTACAGCCAACAAATGGTTACTAACCGATTTACTGCGTAAAGAATGGGGCTTTAAAGGCTTTGTGGCATCAGATTATACTGGCGTTAGCGAACTTATTGCACATGGTTTAGGCGATTTAAAAACAGTTTCAGGCTTAGCTTTAAAAGCAGGTACAGACATGGACATGGTGAGCGAAGGTTTCTTAACTACCCTAAAGCAAAACTTAAGCGAAGGTAAAGTAACCATTGCACAAATCAACACTGCTTGTCGCTTAATTTTAGAGGCAAAATACAAGTTAGGTTTGTTTGATGACCCATTCAAATATTGCAATGACGAAAGAGCGGCTAAGGAAATATTAACCCCAGAAAACTTAAAATTTGCTCGCGAAACTGCCACTAAAACTTTTGTACTGCTAAAGAACGAAAAGCAAACTTTACCACTGCAAAGAAAAGGTACTATTGCTTTAATCGGTCCTTTGGCTAACACGGCAAGCAATATGCCCGGAACTTGGAGTGTAAATGCTGATATGTCAAAAGTACCTACCCTACTGCAAGGCTTAACTGAAGTTGCTGGCGACAAGGTAAAAATTGTACACGCTTTGGGTTCTAATTTAATTGGCGACCCTAACCAACAAATTTGGGGAACGGCTCATGGTAGAGATATCCCTCGTGATAACCGCCCCGAAAGTGAAATTATAGCCGAGGCAGTAAAAATTGCAGAAAAAGCTGATGTAGTGGTAGCAGCTTTAGGTGAAGCTTCAGAAATGAGTGGCGAAGCTTCTAGTCGTACAGATATTGGCATTCCTGATACACAGAAAAGGTTGTTAGAAGCTTTATTAAAGACTGGTAAACCTGTCGTGTTGGTTTTATTCGCTGGCCGCCCTATGACTTTAACTTGGGAGCAAGCAAACGTTCCGGCAATACTTAATGTTTGGTTTGGTGGCGTGGAGGCTGCAAAAGCAATTGGAGATGTATTGTTTGGAGATGTAAATCCTTCGGGTAAAATTACCATGACTTTCCCGCAAAACGTTGGACAAATTCCTTTATACTACGCACACAAAAACACTGGTCGTCCGCTTGGCGACAGACCTTGGTACAGCAGATTTTGGTCTAACTATTTAGATGTAACCAACGACCCACTTTACCCATTTGGTTTTGGTTTAAGTTACACCACTTTCAACTACGGTGATGTTAAAATCAGCAACAATACCTTAAAACCTGGGCAAAAAATAACCGTGACTACAACCGTAACCAACAGCGGTTCTGTTGCCGGAGAAGAAGTGGTTCAGCTTTACGTCCGGGATTTAGTAGGCACTAGCACCAGACCAGTAAAAGAATTGAAAGGTTTCCAAAAAATTAGCTTACAACCTGGCGAGACCAAAACTGTTAGCTTCTCTATTTCAGAAGATATGTTAAGGTTTTACAATAGCCAGTTAAAATTTGTATCGGAAGCTGGTGATTTCAAAGCATTTGTGGGTACAAACTCTAGAGACGTGAAAGAAGTTGATTTTAAATTGGTGAAGTAAGTTAAGCACTCCATCATCTCGACCGCAGTGGAGAGATCTTTTAAGTTAACAGATGTACTGCAGATTCAAAGATTTCTCCACTTGCTTCGCATCGGTCGAAATGACGACTCTATCAGTTAAGTAATTATGAAAAAAACAGCGGCATTACTCCTTCTACTCTTTCTAAGCATCAGCACTTATGCGCAAGACTTTTCGCTTTATAAAAAAGAAACATTCGTTACCAAAGGTGATACTTTGAAGTACCGTATCCTCTACCCCAAAAATTTTGATGCTAATAAAAAATACCCAGTGATACTTTTCTTGCATGGCAGAGGCGAAAGCGGTAACGATAATGAAAGGCAACTTGTAAATGGAGGTAAGTTATTCTTAAACGAGAATTTTAGAAACAACAACGAAGTAATTACCGTCTTCCCACAATGCAGCCAGTATAGTTATTGGGCTAATGTAGAGATTGACACAGTGAATACTAAACGTTTTTTCACCTTCGTAAAGGGTGGCAAGCCTACAAAAGCCATGGATTTATTAGTTCAATTCACGGATCAGTTTTTCAAAAACAATTACGTTGATCCAACAAGGATTTATGTAGGCGGTTTGTCTATGGGTGGTATGGGAACCTTCGAAATATTAAGACGAAAACCAAAAACTTTCGCGGCGGCTTTTGCCATTTGTGGCGGCGATAACGTTAAAAACACGAAAAAATACAAACACGTGCCCCTATGGATTTTCCATGGTGGACTGGATGATGTAGTTACACCTCAATTTTCGTATGGTGTTTATAGAGAACTAAAAAAGTTAGGTAGCGAACCAAAATTCACTGTATATTTAAAGGCAAATCATAACAGTTGGGACAGCGCTTTTGCAGAGCCGGAGCTGCTGCCTTGGTTGTTGTCGCACAAAAAATAATACAAATAAGAATCAAGCTAAAGTAAGTCCGTGTAGCAGATGCTGAATTAATTCAGCATTACAAACCGCATAATTGCCGTCACCCTGTATTTATTTCGGAGTCTACCAAGTCATAAGTCGGTTAATTTTTACTTTTCAGTTTTAACTTTTAACTTGGCACTATGGATCTACCTAATATATTTACCAAAGAAGTAGCAGACGGTGTTATCGAAAGAATAAATCAGCTTACCCCAAGTTCGCAACCAGTATGGGGAAAAATGAACGTGGCACAAATGTTTGCACATTGCTGCGTATCTTACGAAATGGTTTATACAGACAAACATCCAAAACCAGGCTTTTTCATGGGATTTATTCTAAAAACTTTTATTAAAAAAGCAGTGGTAAGCGACAAACCGTATCCGAAAAACTCTAAAACAGCACCAGCATTTTTAATTAGCGATGAAAGAGATTTTGAAGCCGAAAAAAAACGTTTAGTAGATTATATTAGAGAAACTCAGGTATTAGGCGCCTATATATTTGACGGCAAAATGTCGCACTCTTTCGGCCCGTTAAGTGATAATGAATGGAATAACATGTTTTACAAACACCTAGACCATCATTTAAAGCAGTTTGGAGTTTAAAAAAATTAAAAAACCGCACTGCCATAGGGTTGTCGCCAACGCTATTAAGTTTGCTTCATATTCAATAATAAATAAAAGAAAATGAGCAATCAAATCATTCAAAAATTTTACGTCATCGGCATCGCTACGAGAACAACTAACGAAAATGGCCAATCTGCCAAAGATATCGAAATGCTATGGACTAGATTTTGGGGCGAAGAAATTCAAAGACAAATCCCTAACAAAGTAAATGAAGACATTTACGCTGTTTATACAGATTACGAAACAGATTTCACCAAACCTTATACTACGATCATAGGATCAGCAGTAAGTTCGTTAGAAAATATTCCAAATGGTTTTGTAGGCATTACAATTGAAACCACGACATATCAGAAGTTTATTTCGAAAGGAAAAATGCCCGAAGCTGTTTTTAACACTTGGTTGGAAATATGGGGCGATAAAGATTTGAACTCGCAACGCTCTTACAAGGCTGATTTCACTATTCATGGCAAAAAATACTACGATGGAGATCATGCCGAAGTGGAAACTTATATCGCTGTGAAACGATAGATAGTAGCACCTTCCGTAAAAGGACTTAAGTGAAGGATGTAAACACGTAGGCGAGGATGCCAACGTAAGAATCTAGTCCGGTGACGCTAAAGTAGGAAGTCTCCGGTCTTGGCGTCCTCGCCAAGCTTGAAAGTTATATAGCGGTGAAAGGATAAAGGTTGATAGTAGTAAAACAAGCTATAAATTAGCCCCGATAAAAGCTAGCATCCCGATTTTTATCGGGATAAAGCGGATAGCGGGACTTTCGGAGCCGATGAGCATGAAACCTGAGCTTCAAAATGGTGCAAAAAAAATGCCTCGCAAGTTAAGACCTGCAAGGCATTTCATAATCATTCAAAACGATTACTCAGCCATATTATGATAAACCGCTTGAACGTCATCGTCCTCTTCTAGTTTATCAATCAATTTCATCACGTCTGCAGCTTGCTCTTCCGTTACTTGGTGGTGAGATAAAGCAATACGTTCTAATTTAGAGCTTTTTAACTCAATCCCTTTCTCCTCTAATGCTTTTTGTAAAGACCCAAAGTTCTCAAATGCACCCTGCGCAACTACTACATCATTTCCTTCTTCATCAGCCTCTACATAAAGTTCCTCTAAACCAGCATCAATTAATTCAAACTCTAGTTCTTCCAAATCTAAATCTTCGGCAGGTACGAACCTGAAAATAGACTTACGGCTAAAAACGAAATCCAATGATCCTGTTTTACCCAATGAGCCATCAGTTTTATTGAAGTAACTACGCACGTTAGCTACGGTACGGTTGGTATTATCTGTTGCAGTTTCAATTAAAACCGCTACACCATGAGGCGCATAACCTTCGTATACAATTTCCTCGTAGTTCGCTAATGATTTATCAGAAGCACGCTTAATTGCCGCCTCTACCCTATCTTTTGGCATGTTTACTGCCTTGGCATTTTGCATTGCAGTACGTAATCGAGAGTTCGTTTCTGGATTTGGACCAGACTCCTTAACCGCCATTACAATATCTTTACCAATACGCGTAAACTGTACGGCCATTTTAGACCAACGCTTAAATTTTCTTTCTTTTCTAAATTCGAATGCTCTTCCCATTTTTTATTGTTTTGAGTTAAGCGATAAGCGGAAGCGAAAAACGCCAAACGCTGAACGCCAAACGCTTTTATTTTTTCAAATTCATTAACATGTCTGAAGTCAATTTTGCAATATCAAACTCTGGTTTCCAACCCCATTCTTTTCTTGCAAAACTATCGTCTATAGATTTTGGCCAGCTATCTGCAATTTGCTGTCTTGGGTCATTTTCTGCATAAGTTAGTTTAAAATCTGGAATGTGTTTTCTAATTTCTGCAGCCAATACTTCTGGAGTAAAACTTACACCGCCAAAATTGTAACTAGAACGAATACTTAACTGATCCGCCGGAGCGTCCATTAATTCTATCGTACCACGAATAGCATCGTCCATGTACATCATTGGCAATTCGGTTTCTGCCGATAAAAATGAAGAGTAGCTTCCTTTTCTCAGTGCATCATGGAAAATGTGTATCGCATAATCAGTCGTTCCTCCACCTGGAGCAGCTTTCCAACTGATCAATCCAGGGTAACGGATACTCCTTACATCTAATCCATATTTTTCATGATAGTACTCACACCAGCGCTCCCCAGCCAATTTACTAATACCGTAAATGGTATTTGGATCCATGGTACAATACTGAGGCGTATTACTTTTTGGAGAATTTGGACCAAATACCGCGATTGAACTCGGCCAATAAACTTTTGCAGTTTGATAAAACAACGCCAAGTCAAGCACATTTAGTAAGCCATTCATATTTAAATCCCAAGCTAGCTTCGGATTTTGCTCACCGGTTGCTGATAAAAGTGCAGCTAATAAATAAACCTGTGTTGGATTATATTTTTTAAAAATAGCATGCAAAGTATCTTTATCTAATACGTTTACAAACTCAAACGGTCCAGCATTTTTGAGCTCATAATCTGGTCTCCTAATATCGCAAGCAACTACGTTATCATTACCATAAGTAGCGCGAAGTGCGGTAACTAGTTCGGTACCTATTTGTCCGTTTGAGCCTAAAACTAATATTTTATCTTTCATGAATAAATTGAAATTTGACAAAGGTAAAAAAATGAATGCAATCTAGATACTTCCGCACATTGTATATTATTTTGTTAAAAATTATTTTGCAATAAGGTTGTTAAACATTCTTAATTGCTATAGATTTACATTAACCAAATAACAAAACAAACCGAACGATGTTAAATGAAAAAGAAGGTTTAGACCCAGACTTTCTTCGTTTAAAGGCCGATGATGTGCTTGCTTATGAGCTTATTTATAACAAATATGCTAAGCTACTGCTGCGCCATGCTTTTAACAAAACATCTGATAAAATTGTAGCAGAAGAATTAGTCCAAAATATCTTCATATCTCTTTGGGAAAATCGCCAAAAATTGGAAGTAGTTAATGGACAGCGCTATTTATTTAGTGCATTGAAATTTAGTGTGATCAATCATTATCGTTCTTTGGTAGTACAAAACAAGTATGAAGATTACCTGAAAGCAAACTCCCCAATTACCGAAGATAACGCGTCGCACATTTTTGAAGAAAAGGAACTTTCGCAACAAGTTGAGCTAGCTTTAAATCATCTGCCAGAAAAAACAAAAGAGGTTTTCAAGCTGAGCAGAATGGAACATCAAAGCAACAAAGAAATTTCTTCGAAGCTTAACATTTCTGAAAAAGCGGTAGAATATCACATTACCCAATCACTAAAATGGCTACGCCAATTCCTTAAAAAAAGAGTACTATCTATTTTTTTATAACTAGAAATCAATTAGTTATAAATTATTTAATTTTTCTTTTAGGGATAACCCTGAATTAAGTGACTTCATTTATATAACCAAATATTATGAGCAAAACATCTTTTTTAAATTTGC
Organism: Pedobacter helvus; assembly: GCF_005925325.1. GTDB lineage: Bacteria > Bacteroidota > Bacteroidia > Sphingobacteriales > Sphingobacteriaceae > Pedobacter > Pedobacter helvus. Next base: position 826,842 of record NZ_SRMP01000001.1, read on the forward strand.
TTAGTAGATATCAATCTAACACCTGTACAGAAACCGAAAGGAAAATGGTTGAGGAGTGGTATGATATGCTCGGTCAGGATTATGACCAACAGCTTTCTGATACGGAACTTAATGCCATGCACAATCGCATTTGGAAAAATGTTACTCCACAAGAAAAAACTTTAAAACTTTCACGATGGAAATACATCGGCGTAGCTGCTTCTGTAGCTATACTAATCGTTAGTAGTGTATTATTATTCAATTACAATAACAGCGAGCGCTATTTCAAGGAGGCTGTTTCGTATGCTTCTTTATCAACGTATAAAAACAATACAGCTAAAACCGTAGAGATTGTATTGAGCGATCAATCTGTAGTGACACTAAACCCTGGAGCATCCATCGATTATCCGAACCATTTTGCTGGTGCTAAAAGAGAGGTTTTTTTAAGCGGCGATGCTTTCTTCAAAATTTCGCACAACCCTAAAAAGCCTTTTTACGTACACAACAAGGAAATCATTGTAAAAGTTTTGGGAACCAGCTTTTACGTAAAAGAAACATCAAAATCTGCAGAAGTTGCTGTAAAAAACGGAAAGGTGATGGTAAAAGAGAATATCCACGCATCTTTATTTGGACAAAAGAAGAACTATTCAAAGGTGCTAATTACAGCTAACCAAATGGCAGCATTCGATACCGAAGAGAAAAAGTTACAAACTGCTATTATTGAAAAACCACTGCCATTATATGAAGCTTACGATTTACCGAAACCAGCAAACTCGATAGAAAGCCAGAGGTTTTATGATACACCGTTAGATAAAGTTTTTGAAATGATCTCTAAAACCTACGGCATCGAGATTAAGCTCAACAACGAAGGGTTAAAAAAATGTACGTTCACTGGCGACATCAGCAATAAGGAACTGAAAGAACAACTGAGCTTGATTTGCCAAACCATCTCTGGCACCTACACTACCGAACAAACTACCATCTATATAAAAGGCGGTACCTGCAACTAAAAAACAAAACAATAACCAAATACTAACCTTTTAATTATGAACCACAAAATTTCACAAAACTCCTCCTAGGCTAATAAATCGACTACTTTCCGATTATTTAATTAAATGATATTATACAAAAAAACCGACAATGGTGGGCATTGCCGGTTCAGCACAAGTACTAATATCATGCGTATTTTTTATGCCCGAAATTTCTCTTTAACGAACACAAAAAACTAAGTTATGAAAAAAAATGAAATTATTTCATTAGCTAAACTTGCTATGCGGATTTCTTTATATCAATTCTTAATATTAACCATCTTTTCTTTTGCTGCATCGGCCTATAATGTGAAGGCTCAGGGCGCTTTAGATAAGCAGGTGACGCTTTCCGCAAAAAATCAGAACATTAAATCTATTATTGATAAAATTGAACTATTAACCAGCGTTAAATTTGTCTACAGCCCCAAATCAATTGATGCATTAAGAAAAATATCTGTTAATGCGAACAAACAAAAACTAGGAGATTTATTAAATGATTATTTAGAGCCTCACGATGTGGGATTTAAAGTAGTGGATGATAGAATTTTACTATATTCTATCAGCGCTGCAAAAGAAAATGGCTTAATTCTACCAAGACCAGAAATGCGCAGAGACGGCGTAATTACCGGAACGGTTACTGATGGCAAAGGTGGACCTATTGTGGGTGCAAGTGTGCAAATAAAAGGCACAATTACTGGTGCTACAACAGATGCTAATGGTAAATTCGTAATCAAAAAGCTGGAAGCTGGGAGTTATACTATTGTTGTTACTTATGTTGGTTTTATTTCTAAGGAAGTGGTTGTAGATATTAGAGACGAAAATAAAACCTTAGATATTGCCTTATCAGAAGACAACTTACAATTAGAAGGCGTGGTAGTTACTGGTGGTGGTAATCCGAAAACTAAATTAGAATCTAGTGTTGCCCTAACTTCTGTAAGTAGAAAGGATATCGTAAATCGTGCACCTCTCAACAGTACTGATTTATTGAAAGCGATCCCAGGGTTAACGGTAGAAAGTACTGGTGGTGATGGTCCGGGTAATGTTTGGGTACGTGGATTTCCGCAACAAGGTGGTTATATCTATTTAGGTATCCAAGAGGATGGTTTACCATTATTGCCTACAGGTTTCAATACTAACCCTTCTGTAGATCAATACTACAAAACCGACCTTACTATACAAAACATAGAGGCAATTAGAGGTGGTAATGCATCCATCATCCAATACAACACACCTGGTGCGGTGGTAAATAACTTAAGCTACACTGGTGCCGACAAACAGTATGGTTCATTTAAGTTTACTTCTGGTTTCTCTCAAGGTCTCTACCGTTTTGATGGTAACACTGGTGGAGCTATCAGCGAGAATGTTAAATATAATATCGGAGGTTTTTATAGAACAGACCAAGGTGTGGTAGATCCGGGTTACAGCCCTGCTAACGTAGGTGGACAAGTAAAAGGTAACATCACCTTTGGTTTTAAAAACAAAAAAGGATTTGTGAGGGTTTACGGTAAATACTTAAATGATATTACGCAATTTCTATTGACCAGCTATTATCCTTACGATGGTACAGGTAAACCAACCACCTATAAAGGATTTGATATGGTAACCATGTCTATGTCGCCAATAGATACAAAATGGGCATTTACCGATCAATATAGCGGCAACAGCTACAACTTCAACCTAGAACAAGGCATGCATACCAAATTGGGATCAGGTGCTGTGCAGTTCAATTACACCACCGATAATGGCTGGAGAATAAACAATACCTTTAAATACCAAAAAACGTCTACCGATGCAAATTACTCGGCACCAAATGGTATTGCAGCTCGTGCAGCGGCTACACAATATTATTATATAGATGGTACTCCTGCTCCATTTGCTGCGAGCGATCAAGTAATCACTACTGCTTCTAATGCTCAACTAAATCGCGATGTACAAATTGTGAATTACCTAGATTTCAAAAAACAGGTGAAAGACCATGCTCTATTTTTCGGTACAGGTATCCATCAATACAATAGAGACGATTTACGTTATGCTTTCAGGACACAATCTGAATTCAAAGAAAATCCACGCTTGTTAGTTACTACAGCTACACCTACAACAGCTAACGGCAGAACGGTTCAAACCAAAACTACGGTAATCGGTGATACTCGTGCCCTGTCTTTATATGGTGGTGATGAATGGAAAATTTCAGAGAAATTGAGATTAGATTTGGGTGTACGTTTAGACAATCAAAATGTGGATGGCAAAAGACCTTACTACGGCGTATTGGCCAACGGAAGCCCTAACATTAATGCGGCTTCGTCACCTAACATCTTAGGCTATACAGATTACAACATCACTACAACAAATTGGGCAGCTTCAATTGGTGCCAATTATAAAGTTAGCCCAACGGCAAGTACTTTCCTAAGAATTACTAAAGCCTATAACATGCCAAACATTGGTGACTACAATGCTTCTGCATACAACCCAGATAATATCAAAAGTCGTCCGGTATATTTAGCAGAAGTAGGCTACAAATACGCTAAAAATAATCTAGGTATTTTTGCTTCTGGAAGTTACTCAGCTATCAAAAATGCTTCGTTAACCATCAATGTACCAACTACAGCAGCAGGTTTACAATCACTAATTGCATTTGGTTCTACTAGAACATGGAGTGCCGAGTGGGAGATTTCTTATAAAGTAGTTAAACCGTTAACATTAAGATGGACTGGTACAGTACAAGACTCTAGGTACACTGATTATTCGGCACCTACCAGCAGAAATGCAGCAGTAGCAGCACAATATGGAGATAGAGTATATAGTTTCACTGGTAACAGAACTGAGCGTGTACCTTCGTTGAACTCTGAACTATCTGGAACACTTGATATCCAGAAATTCAATCTGTTCGTATCTACCAATTATGTAGGCAACAGATTTACCTCTCCAGCAGAAAGCTACAAATTACCAGCTTACGTGGTGATGAAAGCTGGCGCTGGCTATAACTTCACTAAAACATTATCAGTGAGAGTTTGGGCCGATAACTTAACCAATGCTAGGGTATTAACCGAAGGTGATGTTAGAGGAGATCAATTCCGAGACTTCGCCAACGTGGCTCCTGGTACGTTAATGATTGGTAGAACCTTATTACAAAGAACGTTCTTCGGATCTTTAGCTTATTCCTTCTAGTTATATTTTTTAAAGCATGGCCGAGCCTCAAAGTTCGGCCTTTTTTAACTCCACACATCATGACTTCGAGAAGAGATTTTATTAAAAAATCGAGTATCGGCTTTGCCGGACTTTTGATTACACCTTCCCTATTTAACAACATATTATTAGATAATAAGCAAGATATTGGCATTCAGCTGTTCACCGTTCGCGACCAGCTAAACCAAGATGTAAAACTTACGTTTAAAAAAATTGCAGATATAGGTTTTAAACAAGTAGAAACTTTTTATGGCTATGGCGATAAGATGTCGGGCAAAGGTTTTTGGGGCCTAGACGCTAAAGAGTTAGCGCAATTATTGAAAACTTACGGTCTAAAATCAACTAGCGGTCATTACAACACTACCCAATATCTTACCGACGGCAATACCGAAATCCTCAAACAACAAATAGAAGTAGCCAATACACTTTCACAAAAATTTTATACCATACCAGCAATGGCGCCAAATGTAAGGCAGAACGGAACTGTTGATGGTTATAAAAAGATGGCAGAGCTTTTCAATAAAGCTGGAGAGTTGTGCAAAAGCAATGGTATCACTTTAGCTTACCACAACCATGCTTTTGAGTTTGTACCTCTAGAAAATAAACAAACTGGGTTCGAAATCCTCCTCAAAGAAACTGATGTAAAACTGGTAAAATTTGAGCTAGATATTTTTTGGGTAGTCAATGCTAAAGTTGATCCGATTACGTTATTTAAAGAGAACCAAGGCCGCTTTGCGATGTGGCATGTGAAGGATATGGATAAAACCGACAACAAAGTTTTCACAGAAGTTGGCACCGGCCGAATTGATTATCAAACCATCTTTGAAAACAGAAAACTAGCCGGCAATAAATTCATCTTTGTAGAACAAGATGTAATTAAAATAGATCCTTTTGACAGCATAGCTCAAAGTTTCAGATATGTAAAGCAAAATTTATTGAAATAAAAAAATATTTCGAAGTATTACGTCTTAAAATGTATTTTTAACAAAAAAGAAACAAAACGAAGCACTACATCAATACTAAACCGGCCATTTTATGTAAGTTTTTGTGAAGTAAAGGTTTGCAGTGGTTTTATTTTTTGACTTTAACAGTTGCCAAAATAGTTCGAAATTGATGTTAATATTGTACCAAAATTGTAACAAGTATTGATATCATAATTTTAATTCCTATTATTACGTAAATTTAAATAGTGTAAAAAACACACTTAGAAACCAAAATATACCAGTATATGGACAGAAGATCAGCACTCAGAAATGTAGCCATCCTTTTAGGAACTGCTATTTCTGCCGGAACAACGGATATCTTGTTCAGCAGTTATACGTTACCAGAAAGTGAAAAAAATGCAGTTAATTTTTCTGCGGAACAGTTAAAAGCATTAACGGAAATTGCGGACGTGATTATCCCTACCACCAAATCGTCACCTGGCGCAAAAGCAGCGGGTGTAGGTAAGTTTATTCCTATGATGGTGAGAGATTGTTATCCTGCAAAACAGCAACAATCATTCTACAACGGATTGGCAGCTTTCGAAGCCAGAGCAAAAAAGACCTACAAAAAAAGCTTTGCTTTAATTCCTTTGGTAGAGCGCAAGAAAATGTTAACTACACTTAGGCAGGAAACTTTAGATCAGAAAACGAATAAAATTCCGGAGAAAGCAGACCTTACTTATTTCTTTACTGTGGTGAGAGATCTTACTTCTTTAGGTTATTTTGCTTCAGAAATTGGATGTACACAAGCTCGCGAATACCTAATGATCCCTGGTCGTTACGATGGTGCTTATCCGCTTAAGCCGGGACAAAAATCTTGGGCTACCTAAACAAACCTTTCCCTAAACAAAACAGAACAAACAGAATGAACTTAAATATAAATCTAAAAGCCGAAAATACTTACGATGCGATTGTAGTAGGCTCGGGTATAAGTGGCGGTTGGGCTGCTAAAGAACTAACCGAAAAAGGTTTAAAAGTATTAATGCTAGAAAGAGGGATGAACATTGAGCACATCAAAGATTATGATGGCGCCATGAAAAACCCTTGGGATGTTAAACACGCAGGCAGGTTAACCGAGGAGATGAAAAGAACTCACCCTGTGCAAAAAAGAGATTACCCATACAATGAAGTAACCGAAAAATGGTGGGTAAACGATTTGGAATGTCCATATACAGAAGTAAAAAGATTTGACTGGTATAGAGGTTTTCACGTTGGTGGAAAATCATTGATGTGGGGACGTCAAAGCTACCGTTTCGGAGATGTTAACTTCGAAGAAAATTCAAAAGATGGCTACGGTAACGACTGGCCTATCAGATATAAAGATTTAGCTCCTTGGTACGATTATACTGAGAAATTTGCAGGTATCAGTGGACAGAACGAAGGTTTAGAAGGTATTTTACCAGATGGCCAGTTTCTTCCTCCGATGGATTTAAACATCGTAGAGAAATCTGTGAAAGAAAGCATCAAACAAAAATGGGGTAACGAGCGCTTATTGACTATCGGTCGTGTGGCCAATTTAACGGTACCTCACAACGGTCGTGGCAATTGCCAATATCGTAATTTATGCAGCCGTGGTTGTCCGTTTGGCGCTTATTTCAGTACGCAATCATCTACCCTACCAGCGGCAGTTGAAACTGGAAACTTAACCTTAAGACCATACTCTATCGTAAACCACATCATCTACGATAAAGACACTAAAAAAGCAAAAGGCGTAGCCGTAATTGATGCTTTGACTAATAAAACGATGGAGTTTTATGCTAAAATCGTTTTCGTTAATGGTTCAACTTTAGGTACTACTTTCATTTTATTAAACTCAACTTCAGACGAGCATCCTAATGGTCTAGGTAATGGCAGCGGACAGTTGGGCCACAACTTGATGGATCACCATTTCCGTTGCGGAGCTAATGGCGAGTTTGAAGGCTTTGAGAAGTTTTATACCTACGGTAGACGTGCGAACGGCTTCTATATTCCTCGTTTCAGAAACGTAGGCAGCGATAAACGCGATTACTTAAGAGGGTTCGGTTACCAAGGAAGTGCGTCGAGACAAAACTGGCAAAGTGATGTAGCCGAATTAGCATTTGGTGCAGACTTTAAACAGAAAATGACTACTCCTGGTCCGTGGAAAATGGGTATGGGAGGTTTTGGTGAAATGTTGCCTTACTACGAAAACCGTGCTTATATCGACCATTCGAAAAAAGATAAATGGGGACAATCGGTATTGGCTATCGACTGTGAATACAAAGAGAACGAGAAAAAAATGCGTCAGGATATGATGAACGACGCTGCCGAAATGCTTGAAGCTGCAGGTGCCAAAAACATCAAAACTTACGATAACGACTGCTATCCTGGTATGGCTATCCACGAAATGGGCACCGCAAGAATGGGTAAAGACCCTAAAACTTCGGTACTTAACGAATGGAACCAAATGCACGAAGTGAAAAACGTTTTTGTTACCGACGGTGCTTGTATGCCATCTATTGGTTGCCAAAACCCTTCGTTAACATTTATGGCTTTAACAGCTCGTGCAGCAGATTTTGCAGTAAAAGAATTGAAAAAAGGAAACCTTTAGAATTTTAAGTGGTACGTTATAAGTTTTAAGTGGTGCTATTCAACGTATAACTTATTACTTATAACCTACAACCTTCGAAATATGAAAGAAAAAATAAGAATGGGCATGATAGGCGGCGGCAAAGATGCATTCATCGGAGCTGTTCACCGTATTGCCGCCAATATGGATGGGTTAATTGAACTTTGCTGTGGCGCATTGAGCATTAATCCAGAAACTGCAATAGAATCAGGCAAACTGTTGTTTCTTCCTGAAGACAGAACTTATCTGAGCTACGAAGAAATGATCAAAAAAGAAAGTGAGCTTCCAGAGAATGAAAGAATTCACTTTATAACTATTGTTACACCAAACTTTGCTCACTTTGCGCCTGCAATGATGGCTTTAGAGCATGGCTTTAACGTAGTAATAGAAAAACCGATGACTTTAACTTTAGAAGAAGCAAAATTGCTACAACAAAAAGTGGAAGAAACTGGTCTTACTTTGTGCCTTACGCACACTTATTCGGGGTATCCGATGGTGAAACAAGCCAAAGAAATGGTGAAGGACGGTGTTTTAGGAAAGATTAGAAAAATCATTGTAGAATATCCACAAGGTTGGTTAAGCACACTGAGTGAAAGAGAAGGAAATGCACAGGCAGCATGGCGTACAGATCCTAAAAAATCTGGAAAAAGTGGTTGTATTGGTGATATTGGCACCCACGCTGCACATTTAGCTGAATATATCTCTGGTTTAAAAATCACTCAAATTTGTGCAGATTTAAATATCGTTGTAGAGGGTAGAAACATTGATGATGATGGCAACATCTTGTTGAAATTCGATAATGGCGCAAACGGCGTTTTAATTGCATCGCAAATTGCTGCTGGCGAAGAAAATGCGCTTAACATCAGAATTTACGGTGAAAAAGGAGGATTAGAGTGGTTCCAACACGAGCCAAATACTTTGCTAGTAAAATGGTTAAACAAACCTACCGAAATCTACAGAGCTGGTAACGGTTATTTAGGCGATTTTGCAAAACATAACACCAGAACTCCAGGTGGCCACCCAGAGGGATTGCTAGAGGCCTTTGCAAATATTTACAGAAACTTCGCATTAACTTTAGCAGCAAAGCTGAACAATGAAGAGCCTACGCCTCAAATGTTAGATTTCCCTAACGTTTACGATGGTGTAAGAGGTATGGCGCTAATTGAAAATGCGGTGGCATCCAACGAATCGGATAAGAAATGGCATGATTTTATAGTGTAAACTTTAGCAACTAGCATATAGTTGATGGCTCATGGTTGATAACCTATATTGAATAATGGCTACAGTCATAAACTATCAACTATGAACCACAAGCAATCAACCTAAAAACAAAAAATGACTACAATACAAGGACCTGCAGTATTTCTAGCACAATTTATCAGTGATGAAGCACCTTTCAATTCTTTAGATTCGATTTGTAAATGGGCTGCTGACTTAGGTTTTAAAGGTATCCAAATGCCAACCCTAGACAGTCGCTTTATTGATTTGAAACTAGCAGCAGAAAGTAAAACCTATGCTGATGAATTGACTGGAAGAGTAGCTGCTCACGGTTTGCAAATCACCGAACTTTCTACACACCTACAAGGTCAATTGGTAGCAGTTCATCCAGCTTATAACGAATTGTTCGACGCTTTTGCAGCACCAGAAGTAAAAAATATTCCAAAAGCACGTACAGAATGGGCTATACAACAATTGAAATATGCAGCCAAAGCATCCCAAAACTTGGGATTAAATGCGCATGCAACATTTAGTGGCTCGCTGTTATGGCAATTTTTCCATCCTTGGCCGCAACGCCCTGACGGTTTGGTTGACGAAGCTTTTACAGAGCTGGCTAAACGTTGGTTACCAATATTAAATGAATTTGATAATTGTGGTGTAGATGTTTGCTACGAAATTCATCCTGGAGAAGATTTATTTGATGGTATTACCTACGAAATGTTCTTGGATAAGGTAAATCAACACCCTAGAGCTTGTTTATTGTATGATCCATCGCACTTTGTGTTGCAACAATTAGATTACATCCAATATATCGATTTATATCACGAAAGAATCAAAGCTTTCCACGTAAAAGATTCTGAATTTAATCCAACAGGAAAACAAGGAACTTTTGGTGGTTACCAAGGCTGGGCAAATCGTGCTGGCCGTTACCGTTCACCAGGCGATGGTCAAGTAGATTTTAAAACCATTTTCAGTAAACTAGCGCAATACGATTTCAAAGGCTGGGCAGTAATGGAATGGGAGTGCTGTATTAAAAACCAACAAGATGGTGCTCGCGAAGGCGCAGAATTCATCAAAAAACATATTATTAATGTAACTGATAAAGCATTTGATGACTTTGCGGCTGCTGGAAGTGACGCTGCCTTCAATAAAAAAATACTTGGAATTTAAAGGTCTCCACTTTTGACTTTCGACTTTTTACTTTTAACTTAATACCCCTAATACAAAACACATATGAAACGAACTTTTTTAATTCTTGGAGTAACTTCAATATTTGTTGCTTCATTATCAGCATTTAAACCAGAGCCAAAAACAGAACCTGCAGTAACTATTAATACACCGGCAATGCCTAAAATAGCAACCATGCAAATGAGCGGTGGCGAGTTGTTAATCAATAAATCTGACTGTATTGGCTGCCACCACAAAATCAATAAATTAATTGGCCCATCTTACACAGATATTGCTAAGAAATATCCTAATACAGATAAAAACCAACTTCTATTAGCTGAGAAGATCATCAAAGGTGGATCTGGCGTTTGGGGTAAAATCCCAATGACACCACATCCAAAAATTTCGCAAGGTGATGCAAAGTTGATGGCAAAATATATCCTTTCGTTAAAAAAATAACTGACCCCTTCCTAAACCAAAATATATGAACCAAGACAACAACCAAAGCAGACGTAACTTCCTCAAAATGGGAGCTGTTGCAACTGCTGCATTTACCATTGTCCCTCGTCACGTTTTAGGTGGCAAGGGATTTCTTGCACCAAGCGATAGGCTAATTGTAGCTGGTATTGGTGTAGGTGGCAAAGGAGATAGCGATTTGCGTTTAATCCACGAAAGTGGTAAAGCAGAAATCGCTTATTTATGCGATGTAGACACAAGAAGAGCAGCTAATAGCGTGAAACGTTTCCCTAAAGCTAAGTTCTATAAAGACTGGCGTGAAATGTTTGACAAAGAGCACAAGCATTTTGATGCGGTTACGGTGTCTACTCCAGATCATAACCACGCTATCCAAACCTTAGCTGCAATGCAATTGCGTAAGCATGTTTACGTTCAAAAGCCATTAACTCACGATATTTACGAAGCCCGCATCTTAACCGCAGCAGCGAAGAAATATAAAGTGGTAACGCAAATGGGTAATCAAGGTGCTAGTAATGATGGCCCTCGTTTATTACGTGAGTGGTATGATGCTGGTTTAATTGGTGATGTTCATACCATTTATGCTTGGACAGACAGACCAGTTTGGCCTCAAGGTATTCCTTGGTCGGCAAATAAAGCGGAAGTTCCTAAAGATTTAGATTGGGATTTATGGTTAGGCACCGCTCCTTACAAAGATTACGTTGAGAAACTAGTTCCTTTCAACTGGCGTGGTTGGTGGGATTACGGAACTGGTGCTCTGGGCGATATGGGTTGTCACTTATTGGAAACTCCTTTTAGCGTACTTAATTTGAAATATGCTACAGAAGTTGAAGCTAGTGTTGGTTCGGTTTATGTGGATGAGTTTAAACGTGGATATTTCCCTGAAAGCTGCCCTCCTTCTAGTCATGTAACCTTAAAATTCCCTAAAACAGATAAAACGCAGGGCGAAGTTACCGTTCACTGGATGGATGGTGGTATTCAACCTACTCGTCCAGAAGAATTAGGTGCTGACGAAGTATTTGGCGATGGTGGTAACGGAACATTGTTTATTGGTACCAAAGGCAAAATGATGTCTAATACCTATGGCGATAAAGCGAGGTTGATTCCACTTTCTCGCAACGAGAATTTAAATGTGGCTCAAAAATTTGCTCGTGTTCCTGGTCAGGCTAATGGCCATTACGGACAATGGGTAGAAGGCTGTATCGCTGGCTACGGTAAAAAAGAACTGAGCTCTCCTTTCGAAATTGCTGGCCCTTTAACCGAGTGTTTATTAATGGCAAACTTGGCCATTAGGGCTGCTGATGTTAAGAGAATTGACGATAAAGGCAAAACAAGTTTCCCAGGCAGATACAGAAAACTACTTTGGGATAACGACCAAATGAAGGTAACCAACTTCGACGATGTGAACCAATTTGTGAAGAGAGATTATCGCGAAGGCTGGAAATTAGGAGAGAAATAGTTATCACGTCATTCCCGCGTAGGCGGGAATCTTAAAGCGTTAAACGGGAATTATCAGAAATAATAATAGATGAAAAAAATATTAATAGCAGCATTTATGGTTGCTTCAATTAGTGCTAATGCACAAAAGAAAAAAGGCTTCACTCCTCTTTTCGATGGTAAAACCACTACAGGTTGGCACACCTACGGAAAAAACTTTGTAGGCAAAGCTTGGAACGCAGAAAATGGCGTACTGCACTTCGACCCAAAATTGAAAAATAAAGATGGCGGCGATTTAGTAACCGATAAAGAATATGGTAACTTTCATTTAAAACTAGAATGGAAAGTAGCTCCTAAAGCCAATAGCGGTATCATTTTCTTCGTACACGAAGACCCTGCAAAATATAAGCAAACCTATCTCACTGGTCCAGAAATGCAGGTGATCGACAACGACGGTCATCCGGATGGAAAAATCACTAAACACCGTGCTGGTGATTTGTACGACATGGTTAAAAGCAAAAGCGAGCCTGTAAAAGCAGTTGGCGAGTGGAATTTGGCAGAAATTATAAGCAATAATGGCAAGCTTACTCTTAAGCTAAATGGTAAGAAAATTGTAGAAACCACCATGTGGGATGACAACTGGAAAAACCTAATCGCAGGAAGCAAGTTTGCCAAATGGGAAGGTTTTGGAACTTACAAAACAGGCAAAATTGCTCTACAAGATCATGGCGATGAAGTTTGGTTCCGTAACATAGAGATTAAAGAATTATAAAATAGGGATCGGGAATTAGTGGTCAGGTATTAGTACAATACGCTGACCAAAAAACTAACATAATCCAAAAGAATCAACCCCAAGTGCATTTCTCTCCCTTTTTCGGAGAGATACCAAAGGCAGAGAGGGGCTCTAAAACCAAAAAACTAAATGAACTCAACAACTCGCTTCAAGTTATCCTTTATGATGTTCCTCGAATTCTTTATTTGGGGTGGATGGTTTGTAACTATGGGTACTTACCTAACTAAAAATCTTTCTGCTGATGGTGTTCAAATCGGTTCAGCATATAGTACCCAGTCTCTTGGCGCTATTATAGCTCCTTTTATCATAGGTCTAATTGCCGACAAGTTTTTTGCAGCTCAAAAAATCCTTGGCTTTTTACACATTGCTGGAGGTATTTTACTATGGTTCGCTTCAACTTCCCTGAATTTTGATGCTTTTTTCCCATTCATTTTAGGATACATGATTGCTTTCATGCCAACATTAGCATTAGTAAATTCCATTTCTTTCAAACAGCTTAAAAACCCTGGAAAAGAATTCCCTTCAATTAGAGTATTTGGGACTATTGGATGGATTGTAGCTGGTTTAGTGATAGGATGGTTGAATTGGGAGCAAGATGGAAATCTTATACTTACATTTAAAATGGCATCTGTAGCCTCATTACTGTTAGGTGTATTTAGTTTTGCATTACCTAATACACCACCAGTTAAAAAAGGCGAAAAAACTTCTTTTGGAGATATAATTGGATTAGATGCAATAGGCTTGCTGAAAAACAGGTCATATCTACTGTTCTTCATAGCTTCTGTTGCTATTTGTATACCATTAGCTTTTTATTACAATTTCACTAATCCATTTCTTAACGAAGTTGGAATGAAGGCTGCAGCAGGTAAACAATCGCTGGGTCAAGTGTCAGAAACATTATTTATGTTGCTAATGCCATTCTTTTTTGTTCGTTTAGGGGTGAAAAAAATGTTAGCTATTGGTATGATTGCTTGGGTAGTCCGCTATTTATTCTTCGCATTTGGCAACGCAGACAGCAATTATTGGATGTTAATTGGTGGTATAATTTTACACGGTATTTGCTACGATTTCTTTTTTGTTACTGGACAAATTTATACAGACAGGTTGGCTGGAGAAAAATTCAAGAGTGCCGCACAAGGTTTCATTACATTAGCTACTTACGGAGTTGGAATGTTATTCGGTTCAATTATATCAGGTATCGTGGTTGATAAATATGTGATAGACGGAGGCCATAACTGGTACAATATCTGGATCATCCCTGCCGCGATAGCTGCCGTAGTTGCATTTTTGTTTTTACTGTTTTTTAGAGACGATAATAAATCAGCTGTGGCTGAACAACAATAATTTGATATGACTACAAGAAGAAATTTTATAAAAGAAACAGGCTTATTAGCTGCAAGTTTAGCCTTAGCCCCTTCGTTGACTAAAGCTTTTGCCCCTGCCCAACGTGCTGTTGGCATACAACTTTACAGCTTGAGAGACATTATTGGCAAGGATGTAAAAGGCGTAATTGAGAAAGTTGCCAAAGCGGGTTTTAAAGAAGTGGAAACTTATGGCTACGCACCAAATGGAAGTTTCTGGGGATTAAGTCCTAAAGATTTTAAAGCCTTATTAGATACTAATGGTTTATACTCTCCAAGTGGTCACTTTAGTTTCGACAATTATATTTCAACTGGGAATTTAGATGATATCAAGTCATACATTGATGCTTCGAATGTTTTAGGAAGTAAGTACGTTGTTGCGCCTTGGTTAAGTGAAAACTTACGCAAAACCACTGACGACTATAAAAAAGTGGCGGAGCGATTGAATAAAGCCGGTGAACTTTGTATCCAGGCAGGTATCAATGTTGGTTATCATAATCACGGTTTCGAGTTCGATAAACATGTTGATACTACAGGTTTCGAAATCTTGTTAGCTGAAACAGATCCAAATTTAGTTTACTTCGAGTTGGATTTATATTGGGCTGTTTTTGCAGGTCATAATCCAGTAGATATCTTTAAAAAACATCCTCGCAGATTTAAAATGTGGCATGTAAAAGATATGGATAAAACTAAAAAGACTTGGAACACGGAAGTTGGTAACGGCAGCATCGATTTCAAATCGATATTTGCACAGGCAAAACTATCTGGTGTAAAACATATCTATTTAGAGCAAGAAACCAACTACAAGCCAGATCAAATTGGCTCAATCAAAACAAGCATCGACTACATTAAAGGTAGCTTGTTGAAATAACTTTGTCATTTCGACTGGAGTGCTAACGTAATGGAGAAATCTTTGATAAGTGGTTATACACTTCAAAGATTTCTCCCTGCTTCGATATGACATTTTACGAAAAAGATGGGGTTGTATTAAGTTATTCCTAACTTTGTCACTACATAACCAACCCACTCCTTCAATAAAAACTCCCAGCCCTCTAGTGCCTTAGCCTGCGGTATTAAATAATCTTCCATAGAATAATTATCAACCAAAGAATTAGTTGAATAATAATCTACATTTTTCAATCCCTGTTTCTCGGCCAACAACTTCGTTCTAGGAATGTGCCAAGCACTGGTAATCACTAAAATCTTGGCGTCAGGCTTGTTCAAGGTGTATAATATTTTAGCGGCGTATTGGAAGTTTTCTTTAGTGTTTCTACTCTCCTTTTCGATAATTACAGCACTATCTGGAATACGGATTGCCTTAAGGTAGGCATCTGTATACGTCGCTTCTGGTGGATTTTTTTCTAAAAAACCCCCACTTCCTCCACTCATCAAAATTCTATCAATTTTACCTTCTTGATAAAGTCTGATGGTCTGCGTTAACCTATCTCCAGCAAATTCTGTCGTTAAAGACTTTGTACTTTCGTTGTAGCTTGAAAATCCACCTAAAAGCAAACCAATATCATAATGCTTGTTTGGATAAGATTTAGGCTCGTACCAACTAGCTACTGTAACAAGAATAAAGTTATTCGACAAAAACACAAATAAGACAATTAAAGTGATTAATGCACGTTTTTTATTCCGCCTACTTTTAGAAAACAAACTATAAAGAGCTAAAACCACAAGCCACACCAAAGGACGGATGATGAACAGCAAAAATTTAGAAAGAAAAAATGACATTAGTTTTTTAATTTAGCTTAGCAGCTAATACGCAAGTTTGTTTAAAATGATCAGTATTACCATTGACGTTGAAAACCTCAAATTTTAATACATAAAGACCAACTTTACATAACTGGCCGCCGTCATTTAAACCATCCCAATTAATAGTGCCTTTTGTAGGCATGGTAATGTTTCTTGCCAATCTGCGTACTAGAACTCCTTTATCTGTGTAAATATTTATAGTGGCTAAGTTACCATTTTCCTTAAAGTGATAATTGATTTCCAACAAATCTTCAAAACCATCATTGTCTGGGGAAAAAATTTTATTGGCGATAATCATTGTATTTTTAATTCCAGTGCCTTCATTTTGCGAATTTTGATAAGTTGGCGTTGCAAAACCAACAGAAGCTGCTGCCGACTGTAAATTCCCTAGATCATTCCCGCTCCTAGCAAAAGACACTCGTTCTAAAGAAACTCCTTTTACCTCCTTCAGCAAGGTATGATGCATTTTTTCGGTATAAGAAATTTCATCTACTAAGTCATCGCCTTTCCAAATAGAAACTGTCCCTTTATCATTATTGTAAGCTGGCATACTCGCTACTTGAACCATTTGATTAGGGTTTTTCACTTCATAATGTTGTTTCACAATCTCCGGGTTGGCCGTTAATAACCAATAAGTTTTAGGCTTGATGAAAACCGATGTTGCACTAATTGACCTTTTTGTAGTGCTTGTTGCCGTTGGGTTAGAGATGGTAAGCTCTTTTAAATCCAATATCTTATTGGTATCGTTATAAACTTCCACAAAATCTACTCCACCTGTTTTAGGGTTGAAAAGAATTTCACTGATCAAAATCTCTTTTGCTTTAATTGCGTCAGTAACTAATATCACGGCAGTATTTGCATCAGCGCTTATTAGTACCCCGTTGCAGTTAGACAAGTTACTTACCGTAAGTAGACTTTCCACTCCTACCACAAGCGGATTTCCTAAGGTTAATTTTACGCTTTGGCTAGAGCCGTTAAGAGCAACAGATACAGGTGTTCCAATTCCATTGTTAATGTTATAATTATTAACATCGGTAAGCATAGCAGCAGAAATTTCCTTATCAAATTCTAACTGAATTTCTGTTAAAGACAAAACTGTAGCTGTCAATAATTTGGGTGCTACATTATCTACATTTAAAGGATTATAAACCGAATTCTGTGTTCCTGGGGTACCATTATCAGTTCCTGTACTGGCGGTCCAATTGAATGCTCCACCACAAGGTCCGTTTGGATTAATCAATTCTAATGCATAACCAGTTTTCTTTGCATTATCTCTGTACCAAGTATCCGTATAAGATACAAAATCGATTACTGTGGTTCCATCTGGTAAAAACAGATTAAGATCGTCTTTATCATTATTTAAAGCCGGCCAAGGCGAGATACCCAACGTTTTACCGTATACTTTAAACTGCTCTACATCGGCATTTGCGCATATAATACGATATGATTTAGGCGCTAATGTATCTGCCGAAAAAGTAGCAATAGATGTAGAAGCATCTTTATATTTCCAACCGGTCACAATGATATACTTATCTGTAGTGTTGTAAAGTTCGAAGTACTCTTTGTTTAACTTAGCTGCTGTAGAAATTGGTGCTGCCATAATTTCATTGAATACAACATCTCCCTTTTTCGCGGTGTAAGGTTCTACATAGATAAAAGTTTTAGTAGAAGGTATCGTAATTGCATTTCCCTTTACATCAGCTACATTATTAACTGTCAAATAATATTCGCCAGAAGTGAATTCGTTCGCATAAGTTAGGTTAACAACATTACTTGTACTACCCATTACCGCTGTTAAGGGGCTTCCCGCTCCTTTGGACAAAGAATAATTTGTTGCCAATTGTGCAGAAGTAACGTCTACAGGTTCATCAAAAGTAACTTCGATTGTTTTGGTATTTAATGATTTGACAGCAGCTACCTTTGGAGCAGCGTTATCTACATAAGTTTCTATTTTAAAGTCATCAAATTTAAATAGATTATACCTAGAAGCTGTACTGTAACGGCAGTAAATGCCAAAATAAGATGTAGTGGTATAAGTATTATCTACAATAAAACCATCGTGAGTAAAGTTTCGTCCTCCAGTAAAGTCAGTATAAAAATCCCACCTACCAACTGCGGTGCGTTCTACCCTAACTCTAACGGAAACATTACTGGCACTACTTCTGGCCTTATCTGGCAGCGTCAGTAATGTGTTGGTGGTAGCACCATTTTGTCTTACAAATGAAAAATTTTCTGCACTGCTACTAGATCCCAATTGTAAGTAATAGGCTTGCTTACCAGTGGTCGTTAATAAATCTTGCTGATTGGATATCAAATAGATGCGAGGATAATTAGTAGTACTTGGATCGAAAGCTAAATTCACCAAAAACTCCCAAGCTACGTCATTTGATAAAGAATTGGGCGTTGATAAATACAAAGTGCTCGTAGACTGCGGCCCATTAGAGGTTAACACTCCATCAATTATCTGAAAATAGGTTGTTGTACCGCTCCAAACTGGATTGTTTGAGAAATCTCCGTCACTAAAATTGTCATTTAATTGAGCAAAAGCAAGTTTAGTGCAGAATAACAGTAAAAAGACTAAAGTTTTTCTCATATTTGGTAAATGAACAATTAATTTAAATAAAATATATAAATAATCAAAAAATGAAAGTTGCAGTTGTAGGTGCCACAGGACTAGTAGGCACTGTTATGTTAAAAGTATTGGAAGAAAGAAATTTCCCTTTGACCGAATTAATCCCAGTAGCATCTGAGAAGAGCGTTGGTAAGTTAATTAAGTTTAAGGGTAAGGAGTATCCAATCGTTAGCATTGATACTGCAATTGCTTTAGCTCCAGAAATTGCTATTTTTTCTGCTGGCGGAAGTACTTCGTTAGAAGTTGCCCCTCGTTTTGCTGAAGTTGGCACTACCGTTATCGATAACTCTTCGGCTTGGAGAATGGATCCAACTAAGAAATTGGTAGTTCCTGAGGTAAATGCACACGTATTAACTAAAGAAGATAAAATTATTGCTAACCCGAACTGTTCAACTATCCAAATGGTAGTTGCTTTACAACCATTGCACGAAAAATACAAAATTAAACGTGTGGTAGTATCTACTTACCAATCGGTAACTGGCACTGGTGTTAAAGCAGTAGACCAATTAATGAATGAGCGTAAAGGTATCGATGGTCCTAAAGCTTATCCTTACGAAATTGACTTGAACGTTTTACCTCATATCGATGTTTTCCAAGATAACGGTTACACCAAAGAAGAAATGAAAATGGTGAAGGAAACCAACAAAATTATGGGTGATGATAGCATCAAAGTTACGGCTACTACCGTTCGTATCCCTGTAATGGGTGGCCACTCTGAATCGGTAAACGTTGAGTTTGAAAACGATTTTGATTTGGCTGAAGTACGTAGTATATTGGAAGCAGCTCCAGGTTTGATTGTGGTAGATGATGTTGCTAACTTGAAATATCCGATGCCTAAAGATGCTCATGAGAAAGATGAGGTATTTGTAGGTCGTTTACGTAGAGACGAATCACACGATAAAGCATTAAATATGTGGATTGTTGCCGACAACTTGCGTAAAGGTGCTGCTACAAACACCGTACAAATTGCAGAATATCTAGTAGAGAACAAGCTTGTTTAAACTAGCATAACCATAAAAGAAAAGTGATGTGATAGCATCACTTTTTTTACGACCAAACTTTTCGAACAACCAACCACATGATAAAAAAAATCATTGTTTTAGCCATTTTCAACTGTCTATTTCACGTTTCAAATACTTCCGCACAAGACAGCTTGATTACTACGCTAGCAAAAAAGAATCAAACAAGTTTTGCAAAAGATGCAAGCCAACTGAAAGGATTAGGTTGGGATAAAATCATCGAAAAAGCTAAAAAAAGCAGTAATGTACTAATTGGTGAAGATCATTTCACCGACGAGATTCCATTCTTTGTTTCAAAAATTGCCGAACAAATTAAATTTGATAATTTCTTCTGTGAGATTGACCCCGTTACGGCGCATATTTTTGAGCAAAAGATCAAGACACTTTCAGCAGAAGCTTTAAAGAAATACACATCTGATTATGGGAACACCTTCTCTTTCTATGCGTTCGAATCAGAGTTTGACTTACTTAAGCAACTGGTAAACGGAAAGACTAATCTTCGTGGTACAGATCAAATTTTATTGGTTGCCGATCGCTTAATTTGCAATGAACTAATGCAATCAACCAGAAATAAAAGAGCGAAAGAAATATATGAAAGTATTAGAGATCAATCCAAGACGCATTTTTCAGCTTTCCTAAAAGATCAGAAAAACCCATTTTATCTACTTACAGAAGATTTCGAAAAAAAAGTTAATGAACTGTCCACGTTAAAATTAAGTAGCGAAGAACAAAAAATAATAGCAGCTTTAAAGCTAACTGCTAAAATTTATAAAACTCAAGACCACCATCTACGTATACAGTTGATGAAAAATCAATTAATGGCAGATTATAATAACTGGGCAAGTAGGAAAAACCTTTACAAATATGGCGCTAACCACGCTGCTAAAGGCGAAAGTCTGTTAGAGATTTACGATATTGGCAATTTGGTTAATAATGTTGCCGATAGCCAGTTTACTAATTCTTTGCATATTATGATTATTGGAATGTCAGGCTTCCAAGCTTCACCATTCCAAGGGTTTCCAGCATCGAAAATTGACGAAAATGAAGGTTCTTTAAAAACATTGAAACCGTTCTTTAAATTAGTTAATGGCAGTGACTGGCAATGCTTTGATATGGCTCCAATTAAAAAAGCCCTCGAAAGTGGAAAAATCAAGGTAACAGATATCAAGTTATCACGCATTATTAAAGGTTTTGATTTTCTCGTGATTATTCCAGAAGTTACCGCTAGTCAATTCCCAAAATCATAAAATCTAGTTTTATAAGTTATACTACAAAACCCATATCTTGATGAAAAGAACTCTGATCCTCTTACTTTTTGCGATACCTCAACTTGTAAACGCTCAAACCACTGCACAAAAACTAGAGAAAGCTTATCAAATCCTGGTTAAAGATGAACAAGCAAAATACGCTACAACCTCGCTTTGTGTACTTGATGCTAACACAGGAAAAGTGATCTTTGCAGACAAGGAAAATGTAGGTTTAGCTACTGCGTCTACTTTAAAAACCATTACATCGGCTACTGCCTTTTATACGCTAGGTAAGGATTTCAGATACGAAACCAAACTTTCTTATACTGGAAATATTACTACGGACGGCACTTTACAAGGTGACATCATCATCACCGGTTCTGGCGACCCAACCTTAGCTTCGTGGCGTTACGAGCAGACCAAAGAAAATAACATACTTAACCAATGGGTAACAGCTATCAAAGCTGCAGGTATTAAAAAAATTGTAGGTAGTATAATTAGTGACGACAGCACTTTCGGCACCTCTACTATTCCAACTGGATGGATTTGGCAAGACATTGGCAACTACTACGGTGCTGGCGCAGGCTCTATCTGTTGGCGAGAAAATCAGTTTGATGTGCATCTTAAACCTGGATCAAGCACAGGTAGTGAGGTGCAGATTGTAAAAACAGTACCAGCAACGCCATACATCCAATTGGTTAATGAACTGAAAACTGGCAGTAGTGGTACTGGCGACAATGCTTACGGATTTCTAGCGCCATACACCAATATTGGATATTTGCGTGGTACATGGGGAATAGGCATCAGGAAGGCAGGTATATCATTGTCGCTGCCAGATGCAGCTTATGATGCCGCTTATCGATTACAGGATACTTTAAAAAGATTGAGCATCGAATGTAGTAAAAATGCTAGCTCTACCCGATTATTGGGATTGGAGAACAAGCAAATTGCCAAAGAACAGAAGCCGTTGTTGAGTATCTTCTCTCCTACTTTAAGTCAGATGGTGTATTGGTTCCAGAAAAAAAGCATTAATCTTTATGGCGAACAGTTACTAAAAACCATGGCTTATAAGCAAGGAAAAGAAGGCAGTACCAGAAATGGTGCAAGAACTGTAATCGATTTTTGGGCTGGCAAAGGCATTGATAAAAATGCGCTGAACATGATTGATGGCAGCGGACTTTCGCCCGGTAACAGAGTTACCACCATGGCGATGGCATCTATCCTATTCCAAGCGCAGAAGGAAGAATGGTTTGCTGATTATATCAAATCGTTTCCAGATTATAATGGTATGAGTATTAAAAGTGGCAATATCAACGATGTGACGGCTTACGCCGGCTACTATACCGACAAAAATGGAAACAAATATGTAGCTGTGATTAATATTAACAACTATAGTGGCTCTGGAATTAGTAAGAAATTATTTCAGGTTTTGGACGCGTTAAAGTAAAGGCCCTCTCTGCCCTAGCAGGCATCTCTCCCCAAAAGGGAGAGAAAGCGACTCGCCTAATCAAACTAACAATCTACTCACACTTCTTTAAAAGTGCTTGGTAAATTTGATTAGCAAAAACTTAATTCTTATTCCTTAATGTTTAATAGCAATTAGTTTTTAATATTTTTTAATAATTAGATTGTCTAAGCCACACATAATTGGTAAATTGCAAGTTCACACAACCAACATATAACATGAAACTACTCCTTTCGTCTTTCCTAATTTCCTTATCGCTCGGTTCAGTAGCGCAAAATACTGTTACGGCTACAGAAGGTATAGATATTAGCCAAAACGCTAGTCATGCTCATAGCGAAATTGCGATTATCCCCGAACCTGTAACCATTACCAAACAAGAAGGCCACTTTGTTCTGCCAGAAAACATTTTAATACAAACAGCCAAACCTACAGAACTAAAACAATCCATTGCTTTCTTGCAAGAACGTTTAGGTGTACCGACTGGATATTTTGTGAGTTCAACTGCAGCAGCTTCAAATACTGCTAACATCAGATTGGTTTTAACAGATAAAAACGATGCCGTGATTGGTGCAGAGGGTTATCATTTGCAAGTTACCCCTCAACAAATTATAATTACCGCTAATAAACCCGCAGGTATTTTTTACGGCGTACAAACGCTAATACAATTGCTGCCAAAAGAGATAGAGAGCAAGGAAGAAGTTAGGGATATCAAATGGAAAGTTCCATGTGTAAATATCACAGACTATCCACGTTTGGGTTGGAGAGGTTTGATGTTCGATGTGGCGAGACATTTCTTTACCAAAGACGAAGTGAAACAGTACATCGATGCGATGGTACGTTACAAATACAACATTCTCCACCTACATTTAACTGATGATGAAGGCTGGAGGATTGAAATTAAAGGTTATCCTAAACTAACTGAAGTAGGTGCCTGGAATGTAAAACGTGTAGGTTCGTTCGGTAATTTTATTCCGCCAAAATCAGATGAACCTCGTAACTACGGAGGTTTTTATACACAAGAAGATTTAAAGGAATTGGTTGCCTATGCAAAAGAGCGTTTCGTGAATATATTACCAGAGGTAGATGTTCCCGGACATAGCTTAGCTGCCGTTGCTTCTTATCCAGAGCTTTCGTGCACACCAGATGCCGTAAACTACAAAGTTCGTAGTGGCGAGCGTATCATGGATTGGAGCCGCGGTGCTCCGCCTTTAGCAATGGTAGACAATACACTTTGTCCAGCAAACGAGAAAGTTTATGAATTTTTAGATACAGTTGTTTCTCAAGTAGCTAAAATTTTTCCTTTCGAATATATGCACATGGGTGGCGACGAAGCGCCTCATAATTTCTGGGAAAAAACCCCTCAAATCCTTGATTTAATGAAGCGAGAAAATTTGAAAAACATGCATCAAGTACAAAGTTATTTCGAGCGTAGGTTAGAAAAAATTGTATCTAAACATGGTAAGCGCTTCATGGCTTGGGATGAAGTTTTAGAAGGTGGTGTATCGCAAAGTACAGCTGTGATGAGCTGGAGAGATATGAAATATGGTATTCAGGCAGCAAAAAATAAACACGAGGTGGTGATGAGCCCAACGCAATATGCCTACCTAGATTACATGCAAGCTGATGAAATTACCGAACCTAAGGTTTACAAAGGCTTAAGGCTCAGCAAAACTTACCAGTTCGATCCAGTTCCAGATGGTGTAGATCCAAAGTATATCAAAGGTGGTCAAGGTAATTTATGGACAGAGCAGGTTTATAACATCCGCCAGGCCGAATACCAAACTTGGCCACGCGGTTTTGCATTGGCAGAAAGTGTTTGGAGCCCTAAAGAAAAGAAAAATTGGAATAACTTCTTTGCTCGTACCGAACAACATTTCGAGCGTTTAGATATTGCAGAAACCAAGTATGCGCCTAGTGTTTATGATCCAATCTTTACTGTTAAACGCACCGCTGATGGAAAGCTACTGGTAACACTTGACAAAGAAGTAGAAGATTTAGATATCTATTACAGTTTCGACAATTCATTCCCAGATCATTTCTATCCAAAATATAGTGAGCCTTTAGTGGTTCCAATAGATGCAAATATGTTGAGGGTAATCACCTATCGTAATAAAAAACCTATCGGTAGAATGATGAATATGTCGATTGAAGAATTGAACAAAAGGGCACCAGTGAAAAAATAATAGCAAGGCACAGCGAATAGACGTTGTGCCTTTTTTCTTGAATACGAAGCAAATTAGTTTTATCTCGCAAACATCCTCTCTAGTTAAAATCGCACTCTTTCTAACAAACTTTTACACTAAAAATCTAATACAATTAAACATTCAAGTTTTTAAAAATGGAATAAGTTTTGCTGTAAAAGCTGTATAAATCGTATCCGAAAAAATCATTCCAACGGCTCAAAGACACAAGATCATCTAGCATTAAAATGTGAAGATTTTCTTTTTAATAAAAGCTTAAGGAATATTAAATATTACTGATGTAAAACTGTTCTAAAGCAAAACTATGGCCTTACCATTTATTGAGATTATTGAAGCTATTACTCCAGATCCAAACTTACTCATGTGGAAATATCCAGATGAAGACAAAGAAATCAAAAATGGTGCTAAGCTTACCGTAAGAGAATCGCAAATTGCCTTGTTTTTAAATGAAGGCCAACTGGCTGATGTATTCCACCCTGGTTTGCATACATTAAAAACTGAGAACATACCTTTACTTAGTAGTTTAAAAGGTTGGAAATATGGTTTTAATAGTCCGTTTAAAGCCGACATTTATTTCATCAACACCAGACAATTTGTAAATAATAAATGGGGAACTCCAGCTCCTATTTTGATGACGGATCCTCAATTCGGCCAGATTAGAGTTAGAGCTTTTGGCACTTTCGATATCCAAATCAAAGATATCAGCACGTTCTTTAGGCAATATGCGGCTGCTTACAAAACCTTCTCCATTTTCGAATTGCAGTATGAATTGCGAGATTTCATTGCTCCAAAATTTGGTGAAGTATTAGCACAAGAAAACATATCAATAACAGATGTGGCGGGTAACATTAGTGACCTAAGTAAAAAAGTAACTCCGTTTTTAAAACCTTATTTTGAGCAGTTCGGTATTGAGCTTATTACGTTCACCATTAGCAGCGTAACCTTACCAGAGGAAGTTTTAACCCATTATGATAAAATCACCAATATGAATATGGTGACTGATATGGATAAGTTTACCAAGTTTAATACGGCAACAGCTATAGGCGAAAAGGGTACAGCGCTAAACGATGCTACACAAAATGCAATGGCGATGGGTGTAATGATGAACCAAATGCTACAAAACAACTCACAACCAGCGCAAGAAGACATTGCTGCCAGACTGCAAAAACTAAAAGCACTTTTCGAAAATGGGTTGATAGATGAACAGGAATATAAAGCCAAGAAAGCAGATTTGATTGATAAACTCTAAGTATGGAACCAGAAAAAGCACCAAAACTATCGCTCATAGAAAGAATGAAACAAAAATCTTTGAATCAAAAAAACTATGGCGGTGATTACAAGGAAGAAGAGGCGAAAATAAATGTACGAGATTGCCCCAACTGCGGAGCAGGCAGAGCGAAGCAGGATGGATTAACACATTGTGCCTATTGCGGTTTCGAATTTCTCTCTATAACCATAACTGATGGTATCAATCTTAAAAAAGAAGATAATTCTAGACGATAACTTATGTTCAATTTCTCTACCAACGAAGATAAAATACAATTGCAAGCACTACAAAACGAAATGAACGAAACCCAAAATCGGTTTTTTGCCTTTGTTGAAAAGTTAGAAATTCGGATGAAGGAGTTTACGGAAGAGTCTATACCCGAATTAATAGCACTGAGCCAAGATGATGACGACAGCTTTAAACGAAGCTATCATCGGTTAAAATCTGCTGTATTGGGACAGTTGAATAGCATTCGTCAAAAAGCCAACGATGTACTGGAAGAAAAAGTCGATCATTTTCAACATATAGCGCAGCCGCAAAATAGAAACGCTTTCTATGATTTCCGTAGTCATTGCAACGAGCGTATGACTGAATTTGAAAAATTATACCATCAATACCAAGAAAGAATTGAAGCGACTGATCAGGAAGATTTCGAAATCGCATACCAAAAAATACTAGATGAATTTGAAGAAATCAAAACCAAATTCAAATGTGTACAATGTAGCGCTCCTATTTTGATAGACCAGCTATATTTTACTACGACTTACATTACTTGTCCGAGTTGCCAAACGCAAAACACTTACGAACCAAGTACGCAAGCTAAAGGCTTAGAACATTTGGGTAGAAGCCTTGCCGAACAACGTACGGCACATTTGTTAAAAGCCTACACTGAAACTTCAACCATAGATCAAGAGCTTTACTTACAAAAACATCAATTAGAATGCAGTTTGTTCAACGAACGTGATCAAAAAATTATCGCAGAAAAAACTGCTAAAATAGAAGAATTAGCAAAACAGCGACAAGATTTAGAAACCAACCGACCTATTTTATACCAGACCTACTTACGTGCGATGTTCGACGAGTGGAACAAGATTAACCCGGCGATGCAACAGGAACATGAAAAATTTTATACACGATTGTTAAACGAAAATAGAAAATCCTATCAAAACTATGAGCAACCCATTATTAGAACCAATTCACGGCATATCTCTTTTTGATTACGCTGCAATTTGCGGGAAAACCGCGGCAGGAATTCCAGAAGAAGAACTTTTAAAAGCATTAGGTATAGAAAAATCTGTTTACGAAGAAGCATCAGCGCTTTGGATAGCTAGAATGCAAGAAGACAGCACCTGGGAAGTAACTACAAAATTTGGAGAATACTTTGGCAGTGTAGATACGCATCCAAAACTAGGAAATTTAAAAGGTGATGTTTCTGAGGAAGGAAGTAACAACTTGGAGAAACTAAAAACTGATCGTTATTTCTATGAAGAGTTAAATGGTGCACGTCAAGCGGCGTACGAATATGGGTTAGATGGTGCACAATGGATACAAGATAACTTCGGCATCAACCTAGGCGATTTTCAGGCGGTGGCCATGCAATGGATGACAGCTACCAACAACGAAGATTATGAAACTGTTAGAGTTTATTTAGACTACAGAGAACAAAAACAGGAAGAATATGCAGCGAAATTCGCCAATGATCAGGGAGGCAATGTTGCAGATGATATAGAATTCTAACTAACCGGCGATAACAAAAAAAGCATCGGTAAAATCCCGATGCTTAAATTGAAGATAATTATAAAGTATCTTTTTTCTTCTTGTTGAATAAACCTTTTAGCTTATTGCCAATCTCACTAGTTGCTTTATCAACCGCTTTTTTCTTCAAGGTGTCTACTTTCTCTTTGGCCTTAGCTTCTATCTCTGCTTTCTTTTCTGCAACAACCTGATTAACTACTGTTTTCGCAGCACTTCCTGCTGTTCCTTCGCCAGCTCCATATTTCAGTTTGATATTTGGTTTCAAGAAAGTACCCAACAAATCAGCATTAATTTTAATGGTTTCGCCCATAGCCACATTAGTACCCAACTTGCTATTTAAAGCAGCCATTGCAGAATTTGCTGCATTATTCGCTGCACTGCCCAGCATTGCCCTTGGTACATTTAATACTAGATCATAATCCATAGACTGATCTATACCGTTAGAACCTTGAACGTTCATACTCACACCTTTCACTTTAATATCAAAAGGAGCAACAATTAAACGACCATTATCAATTCTAAACTTCGTTTTCAAATCATTCACTTCTAATTTTTTCAACTCTGTTGCACCCAAAGTGTTAGCCAACTTGGTTACAGGCTCAAAACCATCTACTACTGCCTGGATGATATTTGCCAAACCTTCTGCATTAATCGAAGAGTAAATTGGCATCATTTTCTCATCCAAATCAGAATTAAATTTTAAATTGGTAGAGAAACTTCCTTTCGCATACTGCGCAATTGGCGCCAATAATTTCACCGTATTAAATGCATTAAACGCTTGTTGAATATCGATTTTTTCCATTCCAAAATCTACATCTACCTTAGGCTTTTTAGGGTTGGTAGTAGCGTACGATCCATTCATTTTGATTGTTCCACCAACCATATCCAAACCTAAATTCTTAAAGTAAACGGTTCTATCTTTTACTTGCAAAGCACCTTTAGCATTCTTGATATCGTATTTATCGTACTTCAACTGGTTAGCCTTTAAATCCATGTTGAAATTGATATTTGCAGGTACTTCAAAAACGGTCAATGGCACTTCTTCTTTAGCTTTTGCTTGTTCAGTAGCGCTTGGCCCCATCAATTCATTAACATCAATGTAGTTAGATGAAAGATTGAAATTACCTTCCAACAATTGGTTCTTCTTGAAAACGTAATTTAGATAGTTATTTATCGAACCATTCGCAGCAAAATCACTTTTACCCAACTTAGCACTCAAATTAGCTAAGGTAATATTCTTCGGACTGAAAGTCATTTTTGCAGATGGAATGCTTACCGGCATAGGTACGTTTTTGCCTGCATAAACAAAATTACTTGCCTGCATTTGCCCAGACGCTTTAAAGTCTTGGTATTGTCCTTTATCTACCGATGACTTTCTTCCTGCAGCTTGAACATCCGCATTTAACACTCCAGAAATCGTCATGTCTTTCAATGGGAAAATGGTCGTCAGTTGCTTTAAATCTAAATTTCCTTTCAAAGCCATATCTACAAAAGGGTCACTCATTGGGTTTTTAACCAATAAACGTCCATCTAAAGGCGCTTTGCCAAACTCTAAATGAAAAGCCGGAATATTTACCACAGTGTGATCAATTACGCCATCTGGGTTAGCAATATTTGCTTTTACTTGTATGTGATTAATGGCAGATGGTAACGAAGGATATTTGATTTTTCCGTCTACAATGCCTAAGTTCAAATTAAAAGTTGGAATGGTTTTCTCGTTATAAGTTCCTTTTACCACACCATCTACACTGAATTTCCCAGTCGCTTCCATATCTTTAAAGTTGGCGGCATAAATAGCAGGGATTAACGAAAGGAAGTTCTTCAAATCCGATTGTTGCGCATCAAACTTCAGGTCCATTACCATATCTGTTTGATTTGGTATCGCTAGATAACCCACCGCCGAAAGCACCAATTCGTTCAGTTTGATTTTATTTTCGCCGAACGTGAATTTCATCTGCTTCATGTCCATCTCTAACGGTAAGCTAGCATCTAATACAACACTATTCAAATACGGAATGCCACCATATTTCACTGTTAGTTTTTCGATATCAGACAATGTGGTTAGCGTGAAAATATCTTGTGTAAAGTTTCCTTTACCACTGTGGTTTAAATTTTCTGCTTGCAAAAAGAAATTCAAAGAAGCATCATCGTAAGTGATTTTTCCCTTTTCAATCGAATATTTTTCTAGAGCAGCTTTAAATGCCGTGCTAGCTGTATCGCTAGGTGTTGCAGCGCTATCTGGCTTCATGATATCCCAGTTAGCTTTACCGCTTTTTAACACTTTTGCCAAAATGGTCGGCTCCTGCAAACTCACTGCGTTTATTTCATAGGTTTCACCCTTAATTACGCTCATCAAATTCAAATCGAGCTGTAACTGTTTGATGTTAGCTAGGGTATCTTGAGCAAAACTATCTACACCCACCACCGATAAATCGTTTAATCGAATCCCCATTTTTGGGAACGAACGAATTAAAGTGAGGTCGAATTCTTTGAAATCTACTTTAGCATTTACCTTTTCGTTAATGACTGACTTCACTTTGGCTACAATCTGGTCCTTAAAAAGATAAGGCACAGCCGCTGCAGAAATCAGCAAGACAGCGAAAACAATAGCGATGGTAATTAAAACTTTTTTCATGGTATGTAATTTATAAACAAAAATATGTTTTTTGACTGGTGTTTAATGTGTTGGTTCAATAGTTCATTAGTTACTTTTTCGGTTGAAAACCTTTGTTCTGGTTTCAATGGCAAATACAGTCTTGCTTTACACTGTAATCTTTTTGCCTTCCGTTTGCCGTCATTTCGAACGTATGTGAGAAATCTATAAGCTACGTTTCACTAACTAACAGATTTCTCAGTCATTCCTCTTTCGAAATTACCTACAAAAAGTATTTCCGCTTCAATCGGGTTTATAAAACTCAAACCTGTGCAAAACACTTGCCAATTTACCCTCTCTGCCCTTTAAGCATCTCTCCCTGATAGGGAGAGAAAAGCAAATAAACGCTAGAAAGGGCTAACGCAAATTATAGCAATAAACAAATTTAACTTGCATCTCCAGTTTCCTCTCCTTTTCAAGGAGAGGATTAAGGTGAGGTTCTTTTCCAATCACATTAAGAAAAACCCTGCCAATTAAACCCGATAGCAGCGAGCACGTAGTGGCAAACCTGTGTGTTTGCCCGAAGTAAAGCGAATAGCGGGGCTACACATTAATAGATGCATCAATCTTGCTTTTCAAAACCTTTTCAATCAACATCCATAACTTTTTAATCATTGATTATTGGAGCTTGATTATTTTTAAGTCTGATTATACTACTTTTACGGTCTACAACATTAAACATGAAAAGACTAGTTTTTATTGTATTGACGGTATTGGCGTTCAATGCAGCGGCTCAAAGCCAAAAAGAACAATATTTTAAATTAACCAGAGCTGGTTTTAACGAGAAAAACGCTTTTGCCACAACCGCATTTGTGGAACAATTTTTCCGTTTGCCTGGCAACAAAGGCTTTGATGCAAGCATTTACCGCGTAGAAGAAATTCTGAAAAAGGCCGGTTACGTAGTACAAAACAAAGATGAATTTGAAGCACCGCTAACCTATCGCATTGAGAAGAGAAAGATGAAAAATGATGCATGGGAACCCGTAGATGCAAGCATCAGTATTGTCGGCGAAAAATTACCATTGCAATCTTTTAAAACTAACAGAAACATGATCCCAATTAATTGTGTTTCTACGCCTGCCGAAGGTGTAACTGCTGAAGTAGTTTTTATAAACAAAGCTAGTAAAGAGGATTTAGCCGGGAAGGATTTAAAGGGGAAAATTGTTTTTGGCGACATACCTACGCAAAGTTTAGTAAGTTTTGCGGCCAAAGCTGGTGCTATTGGTGCATTAGGTTTTTCGCTACCAGATTTCAATCAGCCTACTAAACACACCACTTCCATACAATTTAACCCAATGCAAAGGAATGTTGGTATTTGGGCTTTGTTTTTATCTTATTCATCTAAAGAAAAATTAAAAGACGCTTGCCTTAAAGGTAAAGTAGAACTGAAAGTAAATATCACTACTAAAACCTATCCGGCAGAAGAATTAACGATTGTAGCTAATGTTCGTGGTAGCATTAAGCCACAAGAGCGTTTTGTTTACAGTGCACACGTTCAAGAACCTGGCGCTAATGATAATGCTTCGGGCGTTGGCACTTTAGCAGAAATGGCTCGTTTAACCGCTCAGCTGGTTAAAGGAGGAAAGTTAAAACCACAGCGTAGCTTAACTTTTTTATGGGGTGATGAAATTACTTCGACACGTAGATACATTGTTGAAGATAGTACCAGAGCCAAAGGGATTTTGTGGGGAATGAGTTTGGATATGGTTGGAGAAGACACCGAGAAAACTGGCGGTACTTTCCTGTTAGAAAAAATGCCAGATCCATCAGCAATTTGGACCAGAGGCGAAGATAAACACTCTGAGTGGGGAGCTGGAGAGGTAAAAGAGAAAGACCTATTCCCTCATTATTTCAATGATTTTGTATTTGATATTTGCAAAGAGCAAGGCAAGTTTGCGAAATGGATGGTAAAATTTAATCCGTTTGAAGGCGGCAGCGACCATACCCCATTTTTGAAAAATAACATCCCAGGATTATTGATGTGGCATTTTACCGATGTATTTTACCATACAGATAATGATAGAATTGATAAAGTTTCTGCTAAGACAATGAAAAATGTTGGCGTGAGTGCCTTAACCGCAGCTTACACTTTAATTACCGCCGACGAAAACACCGCTTCGGCTACTGTAACTCAGGTGAAAGAAGATGCACTTGCTCGTTTAAAAATCGAATTTGAATTGAGTAAAAAGGCAATTGCTGAGGGCAAATCTGCTAAGGACGAAAAACATATCGTTGAAGTTTGGGGCAAATGGTATGTGGATGCATTGGCGACTATTGGAAAATTAGCCGTCGACCCGAAAACTACCCGTGTGGGTTCTGGTATTAAAGTGGCAACACTGGCTGTAGAAAAACAGACCCAAGAATATTTAGAGCAATTGGGCAAATAGATTGAATAAATAGTTAAACGTCACTGCAATGCGGTGGCGTTTTTTGTTTTTATAGGTTTTGGTATTTTTAATTACCTCCTACGAAAAACAAAATGCATTATCAATTCAACAGACAATCGCTTAGATTGCGAGGATACGATTATTCAAAAGAGGGGCTATATTTTATCACGATTTGTTGTCAGGATAGAATTCATCGTTTTGGTAAAATCGTTAATGGTGTAATGATTTTAAACGATGCCGGTAAACAGACAGAAATTTGTTGGATGGCAATACCCAAACACTTCACGAATGTTGTTTTGCATGACTTTGTTGTGATGCCCAATCATATACACGGTATCGTTGAAATTACCGCACCACTTGTAAGGGCGAAACATTTTTCGCCCTCTCATATATGGGCAAATGATGATTTGCCCATACGGCATGGTACATCACGAACCGTCGGTTCTATTGTACGCGGTTTTAAAATCGGTGTTACCAAATGGTTTATTGAAAATCATAACAAAAAAAATATTTGGCAACGCAACTATTATGAACATATCATCCGTAATGAAAACGCTTATCAAAATATTTCCAATTACATCCAAAACAACCCTTTAAATTGGGAAGAAGATAAATTCTACCTACAATAAAAATTCTCCTTTTATCATCCTTTTGTAAAACCATATTGCAAGCTATTGCAATTTAATCAATCGATTGATTAAATTTGCCCCGTCAAAAAACAAATGATGGAAAAAACCGATAAAAAGACCGACATTCTTGTAGCAGCTGAAAAGCTTTTCTGCGAGTATGGCTTTGAAGGGACTTCTACCCGTCAAATTGCTGCAGAATCTGGAGCAAACATGGCCATGATTAACTACTATTTTGGAAGCAAAATGGGCGTTTTCAAGGAAATTATGGAAGACAGGGTGATGAGTTTCAAATCGCAATTGAACCAAATCAAAGATGAAAACATCTCTGCGAAGGAAAAATTAATGAAAGTAATTGATCAATATGCTACCCGTATTTTGAGCAACGCTAACTTCCATAAAATGATGCATAGAGAGCTTTCCCTTTCTCTTCGTCCAGAAGTTTTTGATCAGATTAAAGGTGCCATGGGGCAAAATTTAATCGTTATCGAAGACATCATTAAAGAAGGAATAGCATGTGGAGATTTTAGGGATGTAGACATTAGAATGACCATTGTAAGTGTAATGGGCACCATTTCTATGGTAACTACGTCTCCTAACAAAATTGCTCCAGATACAAGCTACGATCTCGACAATGAAAAAGACAGGGAAGTAATCAAAACTCGATTGATTGCCCACTTGCAAGACATGATACTTACGCATTTAACACCCAAACAATGATACCAATAACCCCAAATTCCCCTAAAGGGGATTTTAATTTCTCGGTAAAACTTAAACTGTTTTTATTGAGTTTGCTTTTTATCCCTTTAGCATTAAATGCTCAAAATGTAAAGCAATTAAGTCTACAAGAGGCTGTAGATTTAGGCGTTGCCAATAGCAAAAACCTAAAACTGTCTCAACAAAAAATAGATGAAGCCGTTGCCAAATTAGCTGTAGTTAAGGATAATGCCTTACCAAGTGCTACGGCAAGTTTCATGTATAACCATGCCGAAATCCCTACAAATACCTTAAAAATTGGAGAAGCAGATCCAATCCATTTACCAAAAAGAGCAGATGCCTTTGTTGGAACAGCGGCCGTACAAGAATTAGTCTATGGTGGTGGCAAGCTTAGATACGCACAGGAATCTACTAAGCTTTTAAAAGAAATTGCCTTATTAGATGCCGACAAAAACAAGGAAGAAGTTAGCTATGCTGTAGTAAACGGATATTTCTCGCTATACAAATTGTTGCAAAGTAAAAAAGTGGTAGCGCAAAACTTAGCAGCTATTGCAAAACAGTTGAAACAAGCACAACGTTTTTACGAACAAGGTTTAGTGACTAAGAACGATGTATTGAGATTTCAATTACAACAAGCCAATGTTTCTTTAACTGATTTAGAAATTGAGAACAACAGAAAAATTGTCAACTATAATTTGGATATCCTTTTAGGCTTAGCTGAAAATACGGATATTGAAATTAAGGATGCCGATGCTGTTTTGCCTAAATTAACTTCGTTTTCTGAGTATTTAAGTGCGGCTTTATCTACTAGACAAGAATTACAACAATTCGATCTACAACACAAAGCAGCAGATTACAACATCAAATCTATTAAAGCCAATACCAGGCCAACGGTAGGTTTAGGGGCCAATTTGTACTACGTTAATCCGAGTGGCAATTTCATCCCTAGCAACCAACAATTTGTAATGCCCATTACTTTAGGTGCTACTGTTTCTTGGAACATCGCCTCGCTATGGACCAACAAAAACAAAGTTGCCGAAGCTAAAGTACAACAGTTAGAGATAGACACACAAAAAGACATTTTTACAGATAATGTAAAAACTGAATTGAATAGAAACTATCAAAACTACCAGCTAGCGGTACAAAAGATTAACGTATTGGAAACTTCCATTGCACAAGCTACCGAAAACGACAGATTGTTAGAATCTAAATATCAAAACAATATTGCGTCTGCAACAGATAGAATAGATGCAGAAACCTTATTATATCAAGCTAAAATTAACTTGGAATTGGCAAAAGCCGAAGCCAAACTAGCTTACTATACTTTATTAAAATCAACAGGAAAAATATCACAATATAACTAAGCATATCCCATGACAAAGCCCGCAAAAAAGAAAAATAAAGTTATTCCTATCATTTTAGGAGTACTGATCTTGGTAGGTGCCATTTTTGGTTACACAGAATATAATTACTATAGCAAACACGTAGATACTGACGACGCTCAGATCGATGGCGATATCAGCCCGGTAATTGCGAGAGTAAGCGGTTACGTAAAAGACATCAACTTCGAAGAAAACTCTAAAGTAAATCAAGACCAAGTTTTGGTAACGTTGGATGATAGCGATTACAAAATCAAATTAGAGCAAGCACAAGCTGGTCAAGTTGGTGCTAACGCAGGAGTTGGCGTCTCTCAGGCGCAGATTGCTGCAACAGCCGCTAACACCGCTACTGCAAAAGCAAATATCGAAGCTGCTAGAGTAAAATTAGATTTAGCAAAAAAAGATTTTGATAGATACGAAAACTTGGTGAAAGATGGTTCGATCACTAGACAAGCATTTGATCAAGCTAAAGCGCAAAAAGAAACTGCACAAGCGACCTACGATGCGGCGGTTGATCAATACAATGCTGCTGTGAAACAAGTTGGCACTACACAATCACAATTAAGTGTCAGTAATTCTGGTGTTACGCAACGTCAGGCAGATGTTGATTTCGCAAAACTTCAACTATCATACACTCAAATCAAAGCACCAACAACAGGTATTGTGGGCAAGAAAAGTGTGCAAAAAGGTCAGTTAGTGCAAGCTGGACAATCTTTATTCTCTATCGTGAACGATAATAGCATTTATGTAACTGCCAACTTTAAAGAAACGCAATTAGAGAAAATCCGTTCTGGACAAAAAGTAAAAATTGATGTTGATGCTTACCCAGATCAAGAAATTGAAGGCGAAGTGTACAACTTTTCTCCGATAACAGGTGCTAAAGGATCTTTATTACCTCCAGATAACGCTACAGGTAATTTCGTAAAAGTAATTCAACGTGTACCCGTTAAAATCAAAATCAATAATAAAGACAAAGCAATATTAGAGAAATTACGTCCAGGAATGAGCGTGAAAGTATCTGTGGCGATATAAAAGCCCACCCCTGCCCTCCCAAAGGGAGGGAGATTTACAGTGGAGTTTAGAATTTACCATGCGTCTCCCCTCCTTTGGAGGGGTTGGGGGAGGCTTCAATACTAAAATAATGGCCGAAGTAGGTTTAAAAAAATGGATAATCACGATTACGGTAATCACTGCATCTTTATTAGAGCTCATTGA
The DNA here is from genome assembly GCF_005925325.1 of Pedobacter helvus. Taxonomy (GTDB): domain Bacteria; phylum Bacteroidota; class Bacteroidia; order Sphingobacteriales; family Sphingobacteriaceae; genus Pedobacter; species Pedobacter helvus. Next base: position 863,373 of record NZ_SRMP01000001.1, read on the forward strand.
TACCACCATTGTAAACGTTGCATTACCACAAATACAAGGTAACTTGGGCGCCACGCTAGAAGATGTGGCCTGGTTATCTACCGGCTACGCCGTAGCCAACGTAATTATTTTACCCATGTCGGGCTGGTTAGGCAGCAGATTTGGGCGTAAAAATTACTTCTTATTTTCTATTATACTTTTTACTGTTGCCTCATTTTTATGTGGTAACGCAGATAATTTATGGGAACTTGTAGCCTTCCGTATTTTGCAGGGACTAGCCGGTGGCGGATTAATTTCTACCGCACAAGCCATCTTAATTGAAACTTGGCCTCGTGAAGATGTAGGTATTGCTACTGCCCTATTTGGTTTAGGTGCAGTTGTTGGACCAACCGTTGGACCAACTATTGGTGGTTACATTCTGGAAATTACCACTTGGCCTTGGATTTTCTACGTAAATATCCCAGTGGGGATTCTTGCCGCTTACCTAACCTATATGTTTGTCCGAGAAACGCCCAAAGATGGTAAAGGCACTCCTATCGATTGGTGGGGCATCATATTACTTGCTGTAGCCGTTGGTAGTTTACAAACCGTACTAGAAAAAGGTGAAAGCGAAGATTGGTTTGCTACACCCTACATTACTGCACTAGCAGTAGCTTCGGTATTTGGTCTTTTACTCTTCATTTGGAGAGAATTAAGTACCGACCACCCTATCGTGAACTTCAAAATCATGAGACACCGAAGTTTTTCTATTGGGATGGTTACTTCCTTTGTTTTAGGTTTTGGTTTGTACGGTTCAGTATTCGTATTCCCAATTTTCTGTCAGAGTTTGTTAGGCTTTTCGCCATTACAAACTGGAGAACTTTTCATCGCTGGCGGTATCTGTACCATCGCCATGATGCCTTTTATTGGCATCATGCTTAAAAAAGGCGTGCCAGCTCAAATTATGGCTACGGGAGGGATGATTTTATTCTTCATCTTCTGTCACATGTTGAGTAAATCGACACTGTCATCTGGTACAGATCAATTTTTCTGGCCTCTGGTAATTAGAGGGTTTGGTATGGCTTTATTATTCGTGCCATTAACTACTTTGGCAATCCAAGACTTGAAAGGTGCAGAAATTGGCCAAGGCTCTGGTTTAAATAACATGATGCGCCAATTAGGTGGTTCATTTGGTATTGCCGCTTTAACTACGCTGATCCACGTTCGCCAAGGCTTTCATCGTAGTAATTTATTAGTAAATGTGAACGAACAAAATCCTGCATTTACAGAAAGATTAAATGGCTTGATGCACAATTTCATGGCAAAAGGAGCTTCTTTCTTAGATGCCAAATTGATGGCCATGAAAGCCATTGAAGGTGCTGTTATTAAACAAACGATGCTACTTACTTATAGTGATGCTTATTGGGTAGCTGGCGCCGTAATGCTTTGCTCTATCCCACTGTTGTTCCTACAGAAATTCAAGAAAAATGTGAACATTCCTGTAGATGCACATTAAAACACTCCTACACACAATAACAATGAGGTCAGTGATTTTTTTCACTGGCCTCTTTTTGTATTAATAAAAAAGTCGGAAGATTGTTCTTCCGACTTAGAAAGTACGATTTATTTGCTTAAAGCGATTTGATCCAAGTAACCAGTTCGTCTCTACCTTTTCCGGTTTTTTGCTGAAGTCTACCTAAAAGTTCATCGTCTTTTCCTTCCTCATATTTTAAGTCGTCATCGGTTAAATCTGCATAAGCTTGTTTCACTTTACCCTTTAACTCGTTCCATTTTCCTTTTAATTCTAACTTATCCATAATGTATATTTTAAATTAATTTCTGATTGAGATAGAAGAACAACTTGTCATCAACTATGTTTGAAAAAATTACTAAGTCGTCTAAAAATGAAATATTTATGAGACACGTGCTTTTTATAGCTTGTAAAAGCCTATTTTTAAAAATGCGCTGGTTTCTCATCTCTATTATTTGTTCATTTATTGTCTTTAAAGCATCTAGTCAATCTAAAGTAGCCCAAAAGATCGCTTTAAATAATTCAGTCAATCCAACCACCAATCTTTTTGTACACTTCGACAAAAATGTTTATTCCAATAATGAAACTGTTTATTTCACGGCGTATATTTTAAAAACTGGAAAATTCGAATTAAAGGATCATAAAATTTTGGCCGTTGCTTTAATCAGAGATGTAGACACATCGATAATTAAGGTTGATAAATTTGTGACACAGGATGGTTTAGCCTTCGGAAATATACTTATTCCCGATTCTGTAGCAACTGGAAATTATCATCTTTTAGCTTATACCGACAAACTCGTTAATGGCAAGCCCGAACTTATTTTTAAACAACCAATCACTATTAAAACGAATATAGAACTTCCTTTCAGAGCAAACATTAAACTGATTGATAAGCCTAATATAGACAGTAAAGACAACAAGGTTTTAATCTCTGTAACCACCCACGATTACAAGTTTTTGGCCAAACCCGTAACTGTTAATTACAAATACGGCTCGCTGCAAAAAACGGAGAAAACAGATGCTTCTGGACAACTATTACTCACTATTCCAAAGCAAGAAAACCTCATAGATCCAAATATTCAAGTTAAGCTTAAACACCAAACAGATAGTAGTTTTTTAAGTGTGCCTTTACCTTCAGGAAAAACTAAAGCGTATGTAAAATTCTATCCCGAAAGCGGAAATCTAGTAAACAATGTAGTTTCGACAGTGGCTTGGGAAGTTACCGATTTGCAAAAAAGACCAATTGCGTTAAAGGCATTTTTATTTAAGGACAATTCGCCAATTGATACTATAGAGACCAACAGTTATGGCATTGGAAAATTTAGATTATTGGCAGATGAGAATGCGGTTTATACTGTCAAATTAGATAACCAGAACCTTAAAGATTCTACCTACACGTTACCCAAAGCTCTTAATACTGGTTTAGTGATTAACATAGAAAATGCTGTGGTAAAAGATACATTAAGTTTAATCTTGAGAAATACCGGCAATCAAAAAGTTTTTATACGCGTACATAATTTCAAGCAATGCTTCTTAGATATTCCATTTGACATGAAGGTCAAGATGAGAAAACTAAAAATACCTTTAACAGATATACCTAAAGGAATAAGCACCATTACCATTACTGATAGTTTAGACAGGCCTCTAGCCGAACGATTATTTTTCGCAAATTACAATGATAAAGAAGTTCTATCAGCAAATACAGACAAAACAGTATATCAACAGCGAGAAAAAGTAACACTTAAATTGGAGTCAAAAAAGCTTCAAAATTCGATTGTATCCATTGCGGTTGTACAAGAAAACAGAATTGCATTGAAAAACAGTAATGATATTGAAAGTTATACCTACATTAAAAACGAGCTCGAAAATATATCACCCAATGGAAAAAGCTCTATCTATAAAGACCAAGATTATTTAGAACAGATTTTAAGGGTAAAAGGGTGGAGAAAATACACATGGCAACAAACCTTTAACAATAAACCATCAGATACTATCAAAACTACAGATAGTTTACTGATCACAGGTTTGGTAAAAAGAACTAATAAAAAACCAATCACTTCGCCAATTAACTTAACCACTTTAGGTGATGATCAAATAAGAATTGTTAACACTTCAGCAGCCGGGATTTTTGATTTAAATACGCCTAATCTGGTCACAGAACATGGCAAGAAAATGTATCTATTCGTTAATGCAAACAATAGAGGAGATTATGGCATTCAAATTAATGATATGTTTGATAAGGCCAGTAAAATTTTGAGCGAAACAGAAGTTTCTTTTATTTCAACCGAACCTTTAAATTTAGCCAACAACTCAGATCTGGTTTTTAAGAATAACGAAAAAGCCATCCGACTAAAAGAAGTAGTCATCAAAAAAACTGACGACAGACGCTTTCACTATGCGAGAGGTGGCGCCGGCGCTAATGCATGTGGCGATTATGTATGTATATACAATATATTGAATTGCAGAAATCATGTCGCTGATGTGGGTAATACACAACCTATTGCCGGAGTTACTTACAAAGGGAGTAATGGCCCATACCAAGAATGTAATAACTATGCAAAAGATGATAAATCATACGTAGAATTTGCAGGCATTCGTTACCATAAGGAATTTTACTTAGACGACTATAAAGATCCTTTGGAACCGGCTTTCTTTTCTACAATTTATTGGAATTACGGAACCATCTTGGATCAGAAAAAAGAAACTGAATTAACTTTTTACACAAGTGATATTACTGGACCATTTAAAGTAATTATACAGGGTGTTACCGGTGGAGATGTAATTTATGCAGAAAAGAAATTTGAAGTAAAACAAAAAGGGCAAGTTAATTAAAACCTGCCCTTTGCTATGATTTAAAAAGCCTTAAGCTTTTGCCGCTTCGATAATCTCTTCTACTACTGCCGGATCTAACAAAGTTGAAATATCGCCTAAGTTTGAGGTTTCACCTTCGGCAATTTTCCTCAAAATCCTACGCATAATTTTACCAGATCTAGTTTTTGGCAAACCCGATACAAATAACATTTTATCAGGTTTGGCAATAGCACCAATTACCCTCGTCACCGTTTGAAGGATATCTTTTTTAGTCAATTCTGCATCTTGATGATGATTTGGGTAAATGATGAAAGCGTAAATACCTTGTCCTTTCACATCATGAGGATAACCAACTACAGCACTTTCTACCACACCAGCATGCATATTAATTGCATTTTCAACTTCTGCGGTACCAATTCTATGTCCAGAAACGTTCAACACATCATCTACCCTACCTGTAATTCTGTAGTAACCATCCTCATCTCTTAAACAGCCATCTCCAGTAAAGTACATACCAGGATAAGTAGAGAAGTAAGTTTGTTTACAACGCTCATGATCCCCATAAGTGGTACGCAACATACCTGGCCAAGGAAACTTGATGCAAAGATTTCCACTTACGTCATTACCTTCAATCTCGTTACCATTTTCATCTACCAAAACAGGCTGAATACCTGGCAACGGCAAAGTCGCATAACTAGGTTTGGTTTTAGTTACAGTAGCAATTGGCGAAATCATGATACCACCAGTTTCTGTTTGCCACCAAGTATCTACAATCGGAGCTTTTCCACCACCAATTTTTTCATCAAACCAGTGCCAAGCTTCTTCGTTAATAGGTTCTCCTACCGAACCCAACACTCTCAACGAGCTTAAATCTTTTCCTTTCAGTGGTTCATCACCGAAGCCCATTAAAGATCTAATTGCAGTTGGAGCAGTGTAAAGCGTGTTCACTTTGTGTTTTTCTACAATATCCCAAAAACGAGAAGGTGTTGGATAAGTTGGAACGCCTTCGAAAATTAATGAGGTAGCTCCTTGAGAAAGTGGCCCATAAACAATATAAGAATGGCCAGTAATCCAACCGATATCTGCCGTACAGAAATAAACTTCATCTGGTTGATAATTGAAAACATTACTGAAGGTATAACCAGCATAAACCATGTAACCACCACAAGTGTGCACCACGCCTTTCGGTTTTCCGGTAGAGCCAGAAGTATATAAAATGAAAAGCAAATCTTCTGCGTCCATCTCTTCAGCTTCGCAAACTGCATTTACGTGCTTTACTTCATCTTCCCACCAAACATCTCTGCCTTTCAACATACTTACAGGTGTTCTTACATGCGTAAGTACAATAACTTTCTCTACAGTAGGACAACCAATTAATGCATCATCAATTACATCTTTTAGAGGAATAGGTTTTGCACCGCGATATACACCATCTGCAGTCACTACCAATTTACATTGCGAATCGTTAATTCTATCAGCAATAGATTTAGCAGAAAAACCACCGAAAATTACCGAATGGACTGCACCAATACGAGCACAAGCTAAAACAGCAATAGCCAATTCTGGAACCATTGGCATATAAATACAAATACGATCTCCTTTTTGCGCCCCATTTCTTTTTAATACGTTAGCAAAGCGACAAACGGCTTCGTGCAACATTTTATAAGTTAAAATAATACTGTCTTGATCTGGGTTATTTGGTTCCCAGATAATTGCAGGCTTATCTGCGCTATGTTCTAAATGTCTGTCTAAACAATTTTCGGTAATATTAAGCTTAGCTCCTTCGAACCACTTAATTTCTGGTTCTTCAAAATTCCATGAAAGAACTTTGTACCAAGGTTTTCTCCATTGAAAGTTTTGAGCTACTTCGCCCCAAAACTGCTCTGGGTTTTCGATGCTTTTTTTGTAGCTTTCTTCATACTGCTCAAAAGATTTGATTTGCATAGTATATTTATAATAGGTTTTGGATTTGTTTGATTGCCAAATTAAGTAATTAAATACTATAAAAACATCAAAATCGTATCAATTTTACAAACATCCTATCAATAAATATGAGGTTTCATTTCAATTATGTTAACCTAGTAACCTTAACTAAAAAAGCCTTCACTTGTTAGCGAAGGCTTGGCGTTGAGCTTATAACTTAGTTCTATATTTTTTGAACATTTAAAACTAAAACAAAAGTAACTCACGTTATAAACATATCAAATACCGAAAAAATGGTATTTTCATCATTATTTATAGCATTTTAAAGTCTGTTTAGTGTTAAAAACCTAATTTATACTTTTAGCCTTAACAGCTAGCAATTTATCTGTTTTGAGGAACAGATAAAATATCTCAAAATATTTTCGCAACACACTTGATGGTTAGAAAAATTATTCAGATATTTGCAGGCTCTTAAAAAGAATTAAGCGACGAATAACAAATAACAAAATAAAGTCATGTCAAGAGTTTGTGATTTAACAGGAAAAACCGCGATGAAAGGGCATAACGTTTCTCACTCAAACGTTAAAACCAAGCGCAAGTTTTATCCTAACCTACAACTTCAGAAATTTTATATCCCTGAAGAAGATCGTTGGATAACGCTAAAAGTATCTACTTCGGCTATTAAAACCATCAACAAAATTGGTGTTTCTGAAGCGATTAATCGTTTCATGAAAAAAGGATATTTGTAGTAAATAATTTGTCGATGCGAATCGACTTAAAATATAAAGAAAATGGCAAAAAAAGGTAACAGAGTTCAAGTTATTTTAGAATGCACAGAGCATAAAACAAGTGGTATGCCTGGTATGTCTAGATATATTTCTACTAAAAACCGTAAAAACACTACTGAGCGTTTAGAGTTGAAAAAATACAACCCGGTTTTAAAGAAAGTAACCGTACACAAGGAAATTAAATAATTTTGAAGGAGTAAATGATTGAATTATAGAATTGAAATTCAGTCATTCGTAATTCACTCACTCAATCATTAAATTTAAAAAAACATGGCAAAGAAAGTAGTTGCAACCCTTAAAACAGGTACAGGTAAAGAATATTCAAAAGTGATCGCAATGGTTAAGTCTCCAAAAACTGGTGCTTACTCATTCAAAGAATCAATTGTTCACAATGATCACGTTAAAGATGCTATTGCTGCTGCAAACGGCAAATAACAATATTCAAGAATAGCTTAAGAGCCGTTCCGTATTAACGGAAGGGCTTTTTTTATTTTATCAAACTATGGGTTTATTCGATTTTTTCAAAAAGAAAGAAACCGCCCCTGAAGCTCAGGAAGCGCTAGATAAAGGACTGGAAAAAACAAAAGAAGGTTTTTTCAGTAAACTAACCAAAGCTGTTGCTGGCAAGTCTACAGTAGACGATGATGTGCTTGATAATCTAGAGGAAGTTTTGGTAACCTCCGACGTAGGCGTAAGTACAACCTTAAAAATCATCGAAAGAATTCAGGAACGTGTAGCAAAGGACAAGTACCTTTCTACTTCTGAACTAAATCATCTTTTGCGTGATGAAATTCAGTTACTCTTGGCTGAAAACAATAGTAACGATTTCAGAAACTTCGAATACGGCGATCATAAACCTTATGTAATTATGGTGGTTGGTGTAAATGGCGTTGGTAAAACTACTACCATTGGCAAACTTGCCCACAAGCTTAAAAAGGAAGGTTTAAGTGTTGTACTGGGTGCTGCAGATACCTTCCGTGCTGCCGCTGTTGATCAGATTAAACTTTGGGGCGAACGTGTTGGCGTACGTGTGGTTGCACAAGCTATGGGCTCTGATCCTGCATCTGTTGCTTTCGATACTTTGCAATCGGCGGTTGCCAATAAAGAAGACGTGGTGATTATTGATACTGCCGGTCGTTTACATAACAAAGTTGGACTGATGAACGAACTTGGCAAGATCAAAAATGTGATGCAAAAAGTTGTTCCAAACGCACCTCACGAAATTTTACTGGTGCTAGATGGCTCTACTGGGCAAAACGCTTTCGAGCAGTGTAAACAGTTTACAGAAGCTACAGACGTAAATGCATTAGCTATTACAAAATTAGATGGAACAGCTAAAGGTGGTGTAGTAATTGGTATTTCTGATCAATTCAAAATTCCGGTTAAATATATTGGTGTAGGAGAAAAAATGGACGATTTACAATTGTTCGATAAGAAAGAGTTTGTAAGTAGTTTATTTAAATAAACTACGATTACACAGATTTTAGGATTACATAGATTTGAAATGGAAAACGAGACAGCTTATGATGAGCTAACCCGAAAAATAATTGGGTTATGTTTCGAAGTCCACAATGCACTCGGTCCCGGTTTCCTCGAAAAAATTTATGTAAATGCTCTAAAAATAAAACTTCAACAAAATGGTTTATCATTTGAAGCTGAAAAGGAATTTATTGTCGAATTTGAAAATATAGTTATTGGCAAATTTAGATGCGACTTGCTGGTTGAAAACAAAGTAATAGTAGAATTAAAATCCGTTACTGGTTATCAACCTAAGCTTTTTCAAAATCAATTAATTTCTTATTTAAGAGCTAGCAAAATAAAAACAGGATTACTCATTAATTTTGGAAACACTAGCTGCGAAATCAAACGCTTATCGGTATAATGAAAAATCAAATCGGTGTAATCTCACAATCTGTGTCATCATACCGAAGGAATAAACTCGGTGAAATCACCTCAAAAATAAAATGATTACAAAAAACAAAACTACTACAAAAACGGCTCAACCTAAGATTAACGTAATTACCCTTGGTTGCTCTAAAAACACTTACGATAGCGAGGTGTTAATGGGGCAATTGAAAGGAAACAATCTGAACGTTGAGCACGAAGCGAATAAATTAGGGAAAGATGATATTGTAGTAATTAATACCTGTGGTTTCATAGATAATGCCAAGCAAGAATCTATCGACACCATTTTACAATACAGTCAGTTAAAAGACGAAGGTAAGGTTGGAAAAGTGATTGTTACTGGTTGCCTTTCTGAGCGTTATAAACCAGATTTAGAAGCAGAAATTACTAACGTAGATGCTTATTTTGGCACTAACGACCTTCAAAACATCTTACACACTTTAGGAGCAAACTATAAGCATGAATTGATTGGTGAGCGTTTGTTAACCACACCTTCGCACTTTGCTTATTTCAAAATTGCTGAGGGCTGTAACCGTCCATGTTCTTTTTGTGCTATTCCGCTGATGCGTGGAAAACACGTTTCTAGAGACATGAGTGAGTTGGTTAACGAAGCGAAAATATTAGCAGCTAACGGAACTAAAGAACTGATTTTAATTGCTCAAGACTTAACCTACTACGGTTTAGATTTATATGGCAAAAGAAATTTAGATGAACTTCTACGTCGCCTATCTGATGTGAATGGGATTGAGTGGATTAGGCTACAGTACGCCTACCCTGCTGGTTTTCCAATGGAGATTTTAGATGCAATGAACGAGTGTGAAAATATCTGTAAGTATTTAGATATGCCATTGCAGCACATTACAGATAACATGCTCAAATCAATGCGTCGCGGTACTACAAAGCAGAAAACGATTGATATCGTTAACGAAATCAGAGCCAGAGTTCCTAATATCGCTATGCGTACCACTTTAATTTGTGGCTATCCTGGCGAAACAGAACGTGATTTCGAGGAAATGTACCAATGGGTGGCAGATACTCGTTTCGACCGTTTAGGCTGCTTCACTTATTCGCACGAAGAAAAAACACATGCTTATGATTTAGTGGATGATGTTCCAGAAGAAATCAAGCAAGAACGCGTAGATGCCATTATGGAATTGCAACAAGGTATCTCTTACGAGATCAATCAAGAAAAAGTAGGTAACACTTATAAAGTTTTGGTAGATAGAAAAGAAGGTGATTTCTTTATCGGTCGTACCGAATTCGACTCTCCAGAAGTGGACAACGAAGTTCTAATTGATGCAAACTCGGGTTACGCGGCTATCGGAAGTTTTGTGAACGTAAAAGTAGATAGAGCAGAAGATTTTGATTTGTACGGACAGATTGTGAAATAAAATCCAAAAAACATAAAAGGAAAGTCGAGCCATAAAACCTCGACTTTTCTGCTTTAAAAAGGTAGCTATTCTACTCGTGAAACATCGATAAAGTGTAAAATAATCCTATCTGCTACGCTTGTTTCAAAATTTAATTTAATTTCGAAATGTGAAGGCTAAATATATATCTTATCAGGATACACATTCATTTTCTAAGCTAGTTTTAGATTATGTAAACGATGTCGAATTTCTAAAATCTTTCTACAGCTTCAGACCCGATATCGATGGTCTGAAAAAGGCGGTAGATGCACATCAATTCACTGGAGACAGAGCCACTTTAGTCAAAGTACTACAACAACAATATCAATCTATAAAAGTTAACCAAGCCGTTAGCTCAAACATTGATTTACTTGCTAACGACAACACTTACACCGTTACTACAGGGCATCAATTGAACCTGTTTACCGGCCCATTGTATTTCATTTACAAAATTGTAACTACCATTAATTTGGCTTTGGAGCTGAAAATAGCTTATCCGGAAAAGAATTTTGTTCCTGTTTATTGGATGGCTACTGAAGACCATGATTTTGAGGAAATCAATCATGTAAGTCTGGATGAAAAAAATATTAGCTGGATACAACAAACTAATGGTGCAACTGGAAGATTAAGCACCAAAACAGTGGCGGCGGCTGTACAAGCTTACAAAGGGTATTTAGGCATCAGTAAGAACGGCAAAAAGCTTGGCAAACTGGTTGAAAAGGCCTATCTAGAAAATGAAAATCTAGCGGATGCTACCCGAGTATTGGTGAATAGCCTATTTGAGCAATATGGTCTAATCATTATCAATGCGGATGATGCTTCTCTAAAGGAACAATTTGCAGAAATCATCAAAAGTGATATTACGCAACAAAACAGTGCCAGGTTAACTGAACAAACAAGCAAAACTTTAGAAGAAAACGGGTATAAAACTCAGGTAAATGGTCGAGATATCAACTTCTTTTATCTGAAAGAAAATCTTCGCGAAAGAATTATCAAAGAAGGAGATTTATACACAGTTAATCACACTGAAATTAAATTTACAGCAGCGGAAATACTCACAGAAATAGAACAACATCCAGAAAGGTTTAGTCCGAATGTGATTATGCGCCCACTTTACCAGGAGGTGATTTTGCCAAATGTTGCTTATATTGGTGGTGGTGCCGAAGTTTCTTACTGGATGCAATTGAAAGCTAACTTCGATTTCTACAAAGTGAATTTTCCTGTACTTTTACTACGTAATTCGGCCTTAGTAATTGATAGAAGAAGCTTTGCAAACCTTCATAAATTAGGCTTTAACTTTGAAGATATCTTTCTGTCTACCGAAGCGTTACAGGAAAAATGGATCAATGCCAATAGCGATGCAGACATTTGTTTAACAGATGAAAAAGCTAATATCAAAGCTGTTTTCGATAAGATTAAACTAAATGCTTTTAAGATTGATAAAACCTTGGAAGTTTCTGCCGAAGCAGTGCTCGTTAAAACCGAGAAGCTTTTGGATAAATTAGAAAAGAAATTCTTTAGGGCCGAGAAAAGAAATCACGAAGTATCTATTACACAAATAGAAAATTTGAAGAAACGTTTATTCCCTGGTGGAACCTTACAAGAGCGTGTTGCCAATTTAGCGCCGATGTATGTAGAGTACGGAGATGATTTCATTGCTTCGTTAGTTGAAAATTTTGAGCCGCTAGGTGGCGATTTTACGGTAATACTGCCGTAAGAAATGATTGAATGAGTAAATTTCAAATGATTGAATAAAGATTTACCAAAAAAACATACAAAATAGTTTCAATTAGCAATTGGTAGTTTAAAACTTTCAAACATTTCAACTTTACAACACTGATACCTGATACCTGACCATTAACCACTAATAAAATGTTTACCACCTTTACCGAAGAAAAATTAAGAACCTTTACCTACGACGTTTTTAAAAAGATGGGCTGTTCTGATGAGCATGCAGTTTTAGCAACTGATGTTTTGGTTCGCTCGGATTTAAGGGGAATTGATTCGCACGGAGTAGCGAGGTTAAGTGGTTATTATCGACTTTGGGAAAAAAACAGAATTAATGCTACCCCAAACATTAGTGTGGTGCACGAAACACCAACTACTGCAACTGTAGACGGCGATGCTGGTTTAGGTTTAGTAGTTGCGCCATTTGCTATGAAAATTGCTATCGAAAAAGCAGAGAAATATGGCAGCGGCTGGGTATCCGTTAAAAACTCTAATCATTTTGGGATTGCAGGCTACCATGCGTTAATGGCTGTTGAAAAAGACATGATCGGTATCAGTATGACCAATGCTAGTCCACTTGTAGCTCCTACTTACGCCAACGAACGTTTGTTAGGCACTAACCCAATGTGCTATGCTTTCCCAGCAGGCAGATACCCTGCGGTAGTAGTTGATATGGCAACTGCAGCGGCAGCTAATGGCAAACTAGAAATTGCACAAAGGGCAAATGCAGCCATTCCAGATGGTTGGGTGCAAGACAAAGATGGCAATCAATCCATCAATCCAAATGAGCTAAAAACTGGTGGCTCTTTGCTCCCTTTAGGTGGCGATAAAGATCATGGCAGTCACAAAGGTTTCGGCCTAGGAGCTACAGTAGATATTTTATCAGCTGTGCTTTCTGGTGCAAATTATGGCCCGTGGGTGCCTCCTTTTGTAGCTTTCTTGGAGCCAGACCCAAATCCAGTTGGCGAAGGAATTGGGCACTTTTTAGGCGCCATGCGTGTAGATGGCTTTCGCCCTGCGCAAGACTTCAAAGATCATTTAGATAATTGGATAGAGCGTTTCAAAAGTGCCAAAACGGTTGACGAAAGCAAACAAGTCATCATTCCAGGTGAACCTGAATATCAATTCGAAACTGAGCGCAAAAAAGCAGGTATACCGATAATTGATGTAGTAGTAAATGACTTGAATAGCTTAGCTGAAAAAATTGGCGTGGCGAAACTTTAAACTACTTCTTCAATTTAAATAATCTAAAGTTCTCCCTATATGTTAAGAAAAACGAGTGGTTAAACTGCAAATTTTTCTCTGATTTGTCAAAATCAACATGAGGTTCAAAACGTACATCTAGATATAAATTTGGCAGTAATTGTTTCTGATAAACATATCTAAACATCAAGATATTCCGTTGCTTTTGGGTAAAACCGTAATTATTTAAATTTTCAGAAACCGACTGATATAAAGGCATCCCTTTAATGGTAATAAACTGATTTCCTTTCCAGTAAGAAGCCGCTAAATTACCCCAACGTGTATCTATTCCGGCGTTTAGCCATAAACCATAGCCTCCTTTGTAAGCACGTAATTTGGTTGGAGAAAAATCTTTATAAGCAGCGATGTAATTATTAGTGTACACCTGCTTTACGTTATAACCAATTTGCTTGCTTAAAGTAAACCCAGTAGCACCGTTAAAAAGTGTAGATATAGAAATATTATCTAGGATATCAATTTGCCCGCCAGTATGATAAAACAAAGATTGCGCAGGAATGGTTAGCTTCCAATCATTGCTTTTAATTAAAGTAAAATCAGTTACAAAACCACCAACTATGCGCTCTTTCGCTGCATCTCCGCGATAGATCATCTTTTCCCAAGCAATCCAGGCATCTAAGTTGATTTTTTCCTTTTCGATTAGCAGTTGTGTGCCGTACTCAATTGGGGTGGTAATTTTACGCTCAAAATCGTATATAGGCTCAATATAACCATGTTGTATATTCCCTTCTAAACTTCCGAAAACTAAGGTTAAGTCTCTCTTACTATACTTCACATTTAACAAAGGCTTCGCTTCGTAAAAACCATCTTCGCCAAAATCTTTTCGCAAATAGGCTCCACCAGTAATTGCCAAATTGGGATGGGCGTAATAAACCAATTGAGGTTCTAGTTGTGTTCCATAGAGCGTATAGCCATCATGAAAATCATTACTATACTCGTAATTCCTAACGTAATTGAAGTTATAGAGATTAAGATGTAATTCTTTAGTTAAACTATCTGTGGGACGAATGCGATTAAATAAATAAGCATTGTTTAACTGTGCTTTTACAGTTGTAGATCCAAAAAACAGTGCTGCAATAAATAAACAACCAACACTTACTTTTTTAAAAGCAAACTTCATTTATCGTTAAATTAAATAGCCATAAAAAAAACGTATACACCCAAATTTCAAAAGCATTTTATCTAACACCGAAATATAAACAGCTGAAATTAAACGATATTTTATTTTTTTTATTTATTATTGATTATAATAACTATGACAAAGATACAATTTGTAGACTGCCATCGAATGCCCGAAAGATCTTTTTTTTTCAAGGGTAAGCAGTTTCCTTTATGTGCTAGATGCACCGGTATTTACCTTGGCTATGCCATTTTTATACCTATTATATTTTTCTTTAAAATAAATATTTGGTACTCGCTATTGGCTATTGCACCAACAACAATAGATGGATTAACACAAGCCTACTGCAAAAGAGAAAGCAATAATACACTTAGGTTTCTGACTGGCATTTTGGCTGGATTGGGATTAGCAGGAGTCAGCGATTTTATCGCTTATTATATTGTAGAATTTGCTAAATTCATTTATCACTTATTATAGAATTAATTATTAACATCTAAAACGAACAACATGTCAGAAAATCAAAACTTTAATCAACCGGACAATCAATTTCCAAACCAGTTCCCAAACAAATCAGATCAAGATTTAAGTACTGGTTTAAAAATCCTTTCATTTTGTATTCCGTTGGCGGGAGCAATCCTTTATTTCGTGAAAAAAGAAAATGAACCAGTTGCTGCCAAATCTGCTTGTAATTTAGCTTTGATCGGCTTTGGTGTTGGAGTGGTTTTAAATATTATCAGCTATGCAATAAGAAGCTAGGTTGTTTTAAACAAGGATATCCAAATTATTGGCTATCCTTGTTTCTCCCTATATTTTTTGTAAAGTTTTACGGCAATCATGATAATGAGTGCGATACCCATAATGCCCACCAAACCGTAAACCCAATCTAGCGCACTCTTCAATATCACTACAAATACAATGGCAATCATAAAAATGGTAGCCAACTCACGCCACAAACGTAACTGAAAACTACTCCAATTGTATTGATTGTTCCTTAAACGAACTATAATTCTGCCACAAACAAAGTGATAAACTAATAAAGCAAAAACGAAAGCAAGCTTTACCCACATCCAATCCATTTGTAACAAGCCACTATTTACATGAAGCATGCAAAGTCCTGCTAGTAGAGATATAATCATTGCTGGCTGACAAATGATCTTCCACAGCGTAGCCTCCATTTTTGTAAACTGTGCTTTTAATACACTTTTCTCGGGTTCAGCTTTATCATTTGCTTCGGTATGATAAATGAACAAACTCAACAGATAGAAGAGCCCGGCCATCCAGCTAATTACAAATACAATATGTACCGCCTTAAAATATTGATAATATTCTATCATAAAAAATCCCCATTCGGGGATTAAAATTAGTTAATATCTAAACTCTTTCACTACTTCAATAGCGTATTTTACATTATCGAAAGGAATGTCTGGCATAATACCATGACCTAAGTTGAAAATAAACCCATTCTCGCCACGCATACGCTCAAATAATTTATGGATCTGTGCTTTGATCACCGGCTGATCAGCATATAAAATATGAGGATCTAAGTTACCTTGAACAGCAATTCCTGCAGGTAAAGCTTTCTTGATATTTAATAAGTCTGCATTCCAATCTACAGAAATCACATCTGGTTTTGCTTCTGCCATTATTGGCGCAAAAACAGAACTTCCTTTACAGAAAGAAATGATAGGAAGGTTTGTTCTATTTAAACCAGCAATGATTTGTTGGTTATATTGGTGTGAGAATTCTTGATAGTCATTCCAAGACAAAGCTAAAGCCCAGCTATCAAACAACTGCAAAGCATTTACACCAGCCTCTATCTGTAAGTTTAAATAATCGGTAGTTACTTTAGCAATTTTAGCTAATAATTTATGCGCTAATTCTGGATGGTTGTGGATTAAAAGTTTAGTTAACTTGAAATCTTTTGATGAGCCACCTTCTACCAAGTAACTCATTACCGTAAATGGTGCTCCAGCAAAACCAATTAACGGAATACTACCATTTAAACGTTGTTGAATTACTTTAATCGCATCTGCAACATACTGCAATTTATCTAAGCAATCCGTTGCCAAAGCATCAATGTCTGCCTCGCTACGCACCGGATTAGCGAATTTAGGGCCAACACCTTGGGTAAAGCTTAAATCGCCACCCATAGCTTCGCCAGTAACCAAAATATCAGAGAATAAAATTGCGGCGTCGATACCCAACAAATCTACAGGCAACATGGTTACATCAGCAGCAATTTCTGGGGTTTTGCACATCTCTAAAAAAGAATATTTGTTTTTGATTTCCCAGTATTGTGGCATAAAACGACCGGCTTGTCTCATCATCCACACCGGTGGTCTTTCTGTCTGTTTTGAAAATGCTGCGTCTAAAAATAAATTGTTCTCCATGTTTCTTAATTTGCCAGTTTCTTGGCCTCTTTCTCTATAGTTGTTATAATATCAATTGCTCTTGATGATGTTGCCAATTCTTTGGCTTTTTCTGTATAAGCTAATGCTCTCTCGCTGTCTTTTTTCCTGAGTGCTAAATTAGCTAAATGAATTAAAACATATGCTTTATCATTTTTACCTCCTAAAGGATAACGACTAGCAATTTGAAAATGATGCTCTGCAACATCAAACTGATCACGTTTCAGGGCGATGTTGGCACGCATAAATTCGTAAAATCCTCTCCTACCTTTCGATAGCATATCGGGACGATCTACTTCATTTAAAACCTGCTCTGCACGATCATAATCAGAATTTTTGAAATGCTTTGATGCGAGTAACACTGAACTTTGCTTAATGTGGCTCCATAAAATGAAAGCGCTCAAAGTTGCAGAAATTAATGCCAACTGGTATTGATAAAAATAAAAACTTACCAATGCCGAGAGAGCAAAAATTGCCATCAGCACATACCTACCTAGCTTATTATACATTAGTGAATGTCCGTAAATTTATAACCAACTCCTCTAATTGAGTGGAAATAAACTGGATTTTTTTGATCTGGTTCGAAATATTTACGGAACGTTAAAATAAAATTATCGATAGTTCTGGTAGATGGATAAACATCATAATTCCAAACTGTCTCTAAAATCTGCTCACGAGAAACCGCATCGTTTTTACGCTCAATTAAAAGCTTCAATAACATGGTTTCCTTTTTGGTTAATGGCACTACTGTACCATCATCTTGTTTCAATTCAAAAGAGTTGAAATAGATGGTTTTATCTCCAATTTTGTAAGAATTCAGTTCTTTTAAATCATCAGATTTTAAACTGCGTTTTACCAAAATCCCTACACGTAAAATTAATTCTTCAAGGTTAAAAGGTTTTACCAAATAATCATCAGCTCCCTTTTTCAATCCCATTACTCTGTCTTCGCTAGTGTTTTTAGCAGTTAAGAACAAAATAGGCACTTCAGTATTTTCTAAACGAATAGTTTCACATACTTGGAAACCATCCATTTCTGGCAACATTACATCTAAAATTACCAAGTTAAAGCGTTCCTCTTTAAATATCTTTAAGGCAGTTTTGCCATCTTTAACAGCGTGAACTTTATAACCTTCTAATTCGAGGTTTAATTTGATGGCATCTAACAAATGATCTTCGTCTTCAACCAATAATACTCTTAATTTTTGTGACATATTAATTAAATGTTACTTCAAAAATTGCACCGTGAGGTACGTTATCTTTAACGCTAATATCGGCGTCGTGGTTTTGTAATACTTCCTTAACAATAAATAAGCCAAGTCCAGTACCTTTACTTTTACGCACATTTTCATCGCCCACACGGTAAAATTTATCAAAAATATGCATCTTTTCGCTATCAGGAATGCCCAAACCTTTATCAGAAACCACTAATTTCGGCTTACCGTCATTTTGGCACAACTCTACTGTAATTTCGGCACATGGTCCAGAATATTTAATTGCATTTTCTACCAAATTGTTCACTACCGAAGATAATGCAAACTGATCGCCTTCAATTTCAATATTATCTTCAATCTTGGCAGCGATAATTTGTTCGCAGCCACAAGAGTGAACTTGCAGCCTATCCGTAATTCGGCTGACCAAATCGGAAAAATTAAATTTCTCTTTAGGGAACGAATATGTTCTGCTCTCTATTTTTGTAGCCAACAACATATTTTCTACCAAATCATCCAAACGCTCTACGTCTTTCAACGAATTCCTTATTAAAGTCGTTCTTTGCTCTTTATCTAGCTCACGCCTAACAATCGTTTGTAAAGAAAGCTTGATGGCAGCCAAAGGCGATTTCAGCTCGTGTGTGATAGACATTAAGAAATTTTGTTGCTGCTCCTTCAAACGTCCTTCTTTTTTAATAGAAGCATGAATAAAATAAGCACCAATACCTAATAGAAATAGAAAAACAGCACCTTCTCCCATAATCATTGGCATACGGCTCGGATCGATATTAACCACCAAAGCACCCCAACTAATCAGTTGTCCGAGTGCGTAGAACAGTAAAACATAAAATATGATTATGGATTTCTTCATATCTCTTATTCAGGACTTTTAAATTTAATATTTTTATTTGAAAAGCAGGTTACCGCAATGCTTTGGTTCGGAAAGTTCCGCTTTTCGTTTCAATCTTTTTTTTGGCATTGCCTTTCATCATTGTCATGTTGAGTTTATCGAAGCATCTTTTTAATAACCAATCCTTCGACAAGCTCAGGATGACACTTACAAAAAGTATTTCCGCTTCAATCGGGTGTAAGGTTTAATGCTTACTACCGTCATTGTGTCTTCCAACTTTGAAAAAGAACTAACGCTTTAAGATTGCTTCGTTCCTCGCAATGACGACCGTTATTAACTAGCATACACCACTTCCAAAGCGTCAAATATTGCTTGCTTTGCTTTATCCAACTCTAATGCTGTATGTGCTGCACTCACAAAACCTACCTCATAACCCGATGGACCAAAATAAACACCCCTATTCAACAGCTCACGGTGCATGATTTTAAATTTATCCATGCTCTTTGGGTCAATATCTTCGGCAGTTTTAATGTCTTTATTTGTAAAAGCAAACCAGAAAACAGAACCAACGGTAAATATCTTTAGCTCGTAACCTTTATGAGCAATATGAGCTTTTAAATCGTTCACAAAAGCTTGTGCTTTCGCGTTCAACTCTTCGTAAAAACCTTCACTATTTAATATCGTTAAAGCGGCAATACCTGCTGCCATTGCTACTGGATTGCCAGAAAGTGTACCAGCCTGGTAAACACCACCATCGGGAGAAATATGTGCCATAATCTCGTTAGAAGCACCATACATCCCCACTGGCAAACCACCACCAATAATTTTTCCGTAGGTTACAATATCAGGTTTGATACCATAGTAGGCCGCAGCACCTTCAAAACCAACTCTAAACCCGGTGATTACTTCATCAAAAATCAACAATGCACCATTAGCGGTACAAGTTTCACTTAAAAACTCTACATAGTCTTTATCTTGGATCAATAATCCATTATTAGCCGGAATACCTTCAATAATTACCGCAGCCACATCGTCTTTAAACTGTGCGAAAGCTTCTGTAATTGCTTGCTTATCGTTCAAAGCTATGACAACCGTTTCATCAGCAAATGCTTTAGGCACGCCGGACGAAGAAGTTTCCCCGAAAGTTACCAAACCCGAACCTGCTTTCACTAAAAGCGAATCGCTATGACCATGGTAACAACCTTCGAACTTGATAATTTTATTTCTGCCCGTATAACCTCTTGCCAAACGAATTGCCGACATTACCGCTTCAGTACCTGAGCTTGTAAAACGAATTTTTTCTACAAATCGGTTGTTCTTGATGATCAATTCTGCCAGCTCATTTTCTAATGCCGTTGGTGCACCGAAGCTCATTCCATTTTGCATTACCTCGGTTACTTTCTCTCTAATCTTAGCATTGTTATGTCCTAAAATTAGCGGTCCCCAACTTGCACAAAAATCAATAAACTGGTTGCCATCTGCATCCCAAATGTACGGACCATCACCTTTTTGAATAAACAATGGTGTACCATAAACTGATTTAAAAGCCCTTACTGGAGAGTTTACCCCACCAGGGAAATATGTTTTCGATTTTTCGTATAATTCTGCCGACTTGGCTCTTGATATATCTTGCATTCTTTAAGTTATAGGCTGTAAGTTATAGGTTTTACGTTTTGAGAGTGCAAATTCAACTTATTACGTAAAACTTATAACCTACTACTTTTACATCCATTTATTCTCTACAATATCTCTAATGTGGTAAGTGGTAATGATACTTGCTCCAGCTCTTGCGAAGGCGTACATCGTTTCCATTACTACTTTTTGTTCGTCTATCCAGCCTTTTTCAGCTGCAGCTTTAATCATGGAGTATTCTCCCGACACATTATAAACAGCAATTGGCAATTTGGTATTTTGTTTCAGTCTTGCAATTACATCTAAATAAGCCAAGCCCGGTTTCACCATCAGCACATCCGCACCTTCTGCTTCATCTAGTAAAGCTTCTCTCACTGCCTCATCCGGATTACGGAAATCCATTTGATAAGCTTTTCTATCACCTTTACTTGGTGCACAGTCTGCCGCTTCTCTAAACGGACCATAATAAGCTGATGCAAATTTGGTTGCATGGCTCATTACCGCTACATTTTCGAAACCGTTGCCATCTAATTTCTCACGGATTGCCGCTACCCTACCATCCATCATATCTGAAGGCGCCAACATATCTGCACCAGCTTCCGAATGTGCTAAAGCCATTTTTGCGATTAATTCTACACTTAAATCATTCTGAACATAATCGTTATGCATGATACCACAGTGACCATGATTAGTA
Source organism: Pedobacter helvus (assembly GCF_005925325.1). Lineage (GTDB taxonomy): Bacteria > Bacteroidota > Bacteroidia > Sphingobacteriales > Sphingobacteriaceae > Pedobacter > Pedobacter helvus. The sequence goes on from NZ_SRMP01000001.1 coordinate 884,600, forward strand.
TAAGAGCATACACAAACATCAGTAACCACGTACAAATCATCACCAAATTGCTTTTTCAGTTCTCTAACCGAAACGGGCACTAAAGAATTGCTATCGTAAGCAGATTTTGCATCAGCACTTTTCTCATCGCCCACACCAAAAAGCATGATTTTGTTTACACCTAAGCTTAATCCCTTTTCTACGTCTTTCAATAATGTATCAGTAGAAAAATGACTGATACCTGGCATGGCATCTATTTGATGTGTTACATTCTTTCCTGGCACTACGAAATAGGGATAAACAAACATATCCTTCGATAATTTCGTTTCGGCAACCATTTCTCTTACGATGGGATTTTTTCTTAGCCTACGTGGTCTGTGCAGCATATTTTAGTATTGAGATATGAGTAATTAGTATTGTGATTTTAATACTGCAAAAATGCAAAGACAGAAGCATTATTATCTTAAGCTTCTGTCATTTGTAAAGTCTTTACGTTGGTTTAACAATTATTATAGATCCTTCGACAAGCTTAGGACGACTATTTTAATTCGATACCGAAAATAGCTTCTGCCAAACCAATTTCATCTGGAGAATATGGCAGTTGATATTTTACGCCCATTTCATCGAATTTTTTACCGGTAGAATTACCAATTGCAATTACTTTTTGCTCTGGCTCTAATAAATTATCTACAAAATAAGCATCTACGTTACTTGGACTAGTGAACACCAGCACGTCAGCCGATGAACCATCTACATTCTCTTCCATTACAGTCTCGTATATAGGTAAATCGATTACTTTAGTTTCTGGCGTTAAAAATTTCTGCATGGTTAATAGCGAGTCTTGTGCACGAGGGAAAACCACAGTCTGTCCGTCTGCCGCCTTTGCAAAATCTGCCGCCACTTCCTCAATCTCACCACCTTCACCAACAAAATCTGCCAAATGACCAAACTTACGTAAAGAATCTTCCGAACCACGCCCTACTACGCCAAACTTTACTTTCTTCGGTAAAACCGGATTTAACTTAAAGAAATATTCTACGCCATTTCTGCTGCTAAAGAAAATCCAATCCGCATTTTTAAGGAAGAAATCATCCAATACATTCACAATTGGAAAAGTGCGAATCAATGATCGGCCATCAATTTCAATGTTTTGCTTTTCTAAAGCTTTGCGGAAATAACTGTTTTCGCCAATTTCTCTGGAGATGAAAACTTTAGCTGGCCTTTTTCTTTCCACAGCATATTTAGCAACAATTTGCTCGGCCAAACCCTCAGTCGAAGCAGACCTTAAAAACAATCTGTCAGGAAAATCTTCCGCGGTCTCTGATTTAGAGGTCCAAACTTCAAATTCGCCATCTTCTTTTCTACAGAAACAACCGAGCGGCATGTGGCAACCACCTTCGAAAAGATTTAACACTTTTCTTTCTACAGCAATTGCTTCTACAACTGCGGGATCGTTTATTTTTTGAAGCTCATTGAAAAGTTCCGTATCATTTTCTCTAATTTGGATGGCCAATGCACCTTGGGCTGGTGCAGGTACAATCTCCGTTGGATCAATTACCTCTACGTGAAACTCGCTTAAGTCTAAACCTAAACGATTTACTCCTGCTCTTGCCAACACAATTGCATCGTAATCTTCATCACGTAGTTTTTGGATACGTGTAGGAACGTTGCCTCGTAAATCCTCAATGTTTAAATCAGATCTCAAAGCCAATAATTGTGCCTTACGACGATTAGATGAAGTACCTACCATTGCTCCTTTTTTCAAAGAAAGCTTATGACTTACATCTACACAATCTTTTAAAATCAATAATAATTCTGCTGGATCTTCTCTTTCTGGTACAGCCGCAATAATTAACCCTGGCGGATTAGTTGTCGGCAAATCTTTATGAGAGTGAACCGCCATATCAATGGTACCATTGATGAGCTCGTCTTCCAACTCTTTAGTGAAAAAACCTTTGCCTTCTAGCTTATCTAAGCGAAGGTTAAGGATTTTATCGCCCTGCGTTTTAATGATTTTCAGTTCTGCTTCAATGCCAATACTGGCTAATCTGTCTTTGGTGTAGTTGGCTTGCCAAAGGGCAAGGTCACTACCGCGGGTCCCGATAATTACTTTCTTCACTGTATATTATGATTTTGCGCTAAAATAAGAAATTTTGATGATGTGAGGATTTGAGAATGTGATAATTCGATGATTTGATAACCAACATATCATCAGACTACATAACTTTTCCGACTTGCGGACTACTAGCTATTCTTAACCAGAATATCCTTCGCCATCAACATAGGAACGCTGATGTATTTTTTCTCCATGTAGCTAATTACCTGCTCTAAAACTGCTTTCGCTTCATCATCAAGAGAATTAATTTCATCTGCAAATACAGTATTCACAGCTTTTTCTTTAATCTCTTTGATTTTTTTAGGCACCTCGCTCATCGCTAATTCAATACGACGTTGACGCAATACAGCATCAAATTCTTTGATATTTTCTTCGATGATATGCTCTGCATTTACCAACTCATCGTAACGTTCTTGTATATTTTTACGAGCTACTTCTTTCAAAGATTCTACTTCGATGTAATGTATCGGGAAGTTTTCCCTTACTTCTAAAGCAGTATCATTTGGCACTGCTAAATCTACAATTACCTTTTTGCCGGTTTCTCCGTTAAGCAGGCTAGTGTAAATTTCTGGAGTTAAGATAGGTTCTGTTGCACCAGTACAAGTAATGATAACATCAAATCCTTCTTTATAATTAGCTAATTCATCCAGATGAAAAGCTTTTCCGTTTAACTCTTTCGCTAAACTTTCTGCTTTTTCTATTGTTCTGTTGAAAACTGAAAAATTAGAGTATTTATGCTTTTTTAGATATTGTGCAATGTTATTATTCGTTTCACCTGCGCCAATAATTAGCAAACGAGAGTTACCGCACATATTTAGTTCACGCAATTTCCTATAAGCTAAAGAAACTACAGAAACTGGATTTCTTGAAATATTCGTATGGGTATAAACCTCTTTCGCCGTCTTCACCACACGGTTCATAATCATACGCATGTAATCGCCAGTAAAACCAGCAACCTTACAAGCCTCGTAAGCTCTGCGTACTTGTGCTAAAATCTCTTTTTCGCCTACAACCAAACTCTCTAATGAACAAGATGTGCGCAATAAATGATTAAACGCCTCAACTTGTTCGTAAGTAGAAACGTTGGCTATAAAATTCTCCATGTATTCTTCTGGAAGCCCCATATCCAACACATGTAAAAACCTAGAAATAAATGATTTGTCTAATTGAGACGGAGAGGTAAAAATAAATTCGACCCTATTACAGGTGCCTACATAAAATATCTCTTTGATATTCAGCTCCGACTGGATATTACGCAACCTATCGTCCAACGTTTGCTCACAGATAACCAATTTCCCTAATGCTTTCAGGTCAATGTGCTTATGTGTAAATGCAATAATCTTTAAATATTCCAAAATGGTTAGCCCTATTTATTTTAGCGCAACAAAAGTAATAAGGCAATTGGGCTTATCTGTCATTAAGCTGTAATTTAGGCTAATTTAGAACGGTTTTAAATTAATAAGCTTCAATTTATTAGCCTAAATCTACTGCTTAGAAAATCAAAAAATGCCTTTATTTTGTTGTACATTAGATTTACCGATTAATTGATAGTTAGCAAACCATGATGATACACAACGAACAATTTTCGCTAATAGGTGCTTCGGGCAAACCTATACATGGAGATTTAACGTATGACGAGAACAATTCTAATATGCCTTTAATTATTTTCATTCACGGTTTTAAAGGTTTTAAAGATTGGGGTGCTCATCACTTAGCCGCTAGATATTTTGTTCAAAACGGTTATCGCTATTTAAAATTCAATCTATCGCACAGCGGAGTAAATGCAGAAAAACCAAATGAGGTTTCAGACTTGGAAAGTTTTGCATCCAATACCTTCAGTAAAGAATTAATAGATATTGATATTGTAATTAATCATGCCGTTAAATTTTTGGGCATAACCGGAGTATATTTAATTGGCCATAGTCGTGGTGGAGGATTAAGTATTTTACAAGCAGCTACCAATACGTATGTAAAAGGATTGATTACTTGGAGCTCTATTGCAGACTTTAGCAGTCTTTGGAAAAAGGAGCAAGAGAAAGATTGGAAGGAAAATGGGAAAATTGAAGTAGTTAATGCCCGCACCAAAGAGAAAATGCCTTTAAATGTGACCTTATTAGAAGATTTTGAGGAGAATGGGAAAAAACTAGATATTCTTTCTGCCGCGAAACAAGTTAATGTGCCCTGGTTAATTGTGCAGGGCGATGATGACGTTAACGTTCCTTTTGAAACTGCCGAAAAATTGGCAAATGCTAACCCCGCAAGTAGATTGGTTAAAATTGAGGGGGCTAACCATGTTTACGGAGCTGTGCATCCCTTTCCTGGAGAAACTTTGCCGCCGCAGCTGTTTGAAGTTTGCGAGAAGAGTTTGAAGTTTTTGAATAGCATTACAACATAGACAGATGCACTTTTATCAATCACAAATAAGTTTAAGAGCCCGTAGTAGGGGTTTTCATCTGGTAACAGACGAGATACTGCATGCTATTCCCGAAATAAAAAACATCAACACTGGTATGCTACAAGTATTCATTCAACATACATCGGCGTCATTAACAATTAACGAAAACGCAGACCCAACGGTTCGTTTAGACTTTGAGACTTGGATGAACAAAACGGTTCAAGAAGGCGACCCGGATTATGAGCATGATTACGAAGGCGATGACGACATGCCTGCGCACATCAAATCATCTCTGATGGGCGCTTCAGTTTTAATTCCAGTTACCAATGGCAGATTAAATTTAGGAACTTGGCAAGGAATTTATTTGTGCGAACACCGCAACTACGGAGGTAGTAGAAATGTTGTGATTAGTGCTTGGGGAATATAAAGTGATAAGTTTTAAGTTATACGTTTTAAGTCGATTAGCATTTGCCTACCTAAACCTTATTACTTAAAACCTACAACTCCTTTTCTATCCAATTACCATCTCCTCGTATAATACCAATCAACTCATCTATTGCATCAGCGGTTTTTACGTTTTTCTTTACCACTTCTTGTCCACGGTACAGCGTAATTCTGTCTACACCAGCACCAACATAGCCGTAATCAGCATCGGCCATTTCACCTGGACCATTTACTATACAGCCCATGATACCTATTTTAATACCTTTGAGATGAGATGTTCTGGCTCTTATGGCTTGTGTAGTTTCCTGCAAATCGAACAAAGTTCTTCCGCAGCTTGGACAAGAAATATATTCTGTCTTTGAAATTCGAGTACGAGTAGCTTGTAAAATCCCGAACGAAGTAGAATTTATAACCGACAGAGGAATAGTATCAGCATTGATCCAAACACCATCACCGAAACCATCAATGAATAAACCACCTAAATCGGTAGAGCTGTATAATTGGAAATCTTCAAGGTTCAATCCGTCGAAGTTGCGCTCAATAATTACAGGAAGTTTTAAATCTGCTTGTAATAACTTCACGAATGCGTGTCGGATGGTTTGCATCGCATTTTCTGCAGCTGTTGCCAGTACGAGAACTACCTTATCTAAACCCACTAATTGTTCAACCTCTAAATCCTCCGCCAGCACTTTAACGAAATTTAGCTTCTCGTCTTTAGCTTCGGCATTTTTAAAATTGGCTAGGTTAAATAAAGGATGGCAATTTTGCTTATCTGCTAAACCTAACCAAGTTTGGTAATTGTAAAGCTGTTTCAATCCGCCAGGAAAAGAAAAAGACGGCAAGGCATCACCTAAATAAACCGTATCACAAGCTTGGTCGCTTAGGTTGTATTTATCTAGCAAAGCTGAATAATTAAAACCAACAGCGTTTAAAATAGCTGGATCTTTTAAGTTTTCTTTTTCTAAGTTGATGATTACTCTAGGGGCTTGATGTCCGCCTAGGTTTTCGATTTCTTCGGTGATTCTACGTTTGTATTGGAAAGGCGAATAGTCCGAAAGTCCGAAAGTCCGAAAGTCCGCTGCAATAGTGCTATCATTTACGAAATCCGAACATTTAGCTTCACTAGGACTAGGCTCTTCGTGTTCTTTAGATTTAGTTGAGATAATAGTTTTTGAGTTATCACTTTCTGACGTTCCTGCTTCTTGACTTGCGGACTTTCGCTCAAAACGATTAGCCAAAGCTCTTGCAACAGGTGCTTCAAACTCGGGATCTTCTGTTAAAGAAACCCTAATGGTATCTCCCAAACCATCGGCCAATAAAGTGCCGATGCCCACTGCCGATTTGATACGACCGTCTTCTCCATCACCTGCTTCGGTAACACCTAAGTGTAAAGGATAGTTCATTCCTTCTTTTACCATAGTTTGCACCAACAAACGATAGGCTTGTACCATTACTTGCGTATTACTCGCTTTCATAGAAATTACCAAGTTGTAGTAATTCAAGTCTTCGCACATGCGGATAAACTCCATGGCAGACTCCACCATACCATGAGGTGTATCGCCATAACGGCTCATGATACGATCTGAAAGCGAACCGTGATTGGTACCAATACGCATTGCCGTTCCGTATTCTTTGCAAATCTTCACTAAAGGCGAAAACTTATCATAAATTCGGTTCAATTCAGCTTGATAAGCGGCATCGGTATAATCTATATTCTCGAATTTCTTTTTATCAGCGTAGTTGCCAGGATTAACACGTACTTTCTCTATCAATCGAGCAGCTACTTCGGCAGCATTTGGAGTAAAGTGAATGTCAGCTACCAAAGGAACATTATAACCACGTAAACGCAATTCCTTCTTAATATTAGCTAAGTTTTCAGCTTCTTTAATGCTTGGCGCTGTAACACGGACATATTCGCAACCACTTTCTACCATTCTAATGGTTTGTTCTACTGTACCCATGGTATCCATGGTATCGGTGGTAGTCATCGATTGGATACGGATAGGATGATGAGCCCCCATAGGTACATCTCCTATTTGCACTTCACGTGTTACAAACCTCGAATATTGGGTTAAGCTATTGCAATAACCTCCGTCTAACAAAATCGCTTCTTTTTGCATTATATACAAAGGTAAGTCAAAAGTTGAAAGTAAAAAGTGAAAAGTCTAAAGAACAAATAGCAAAGTAATAAGAACGAGGAACAAGCAACAAGGATTAAAGACATCAATAGTTCGACTAGTTATCGAAATTGCTTTAAAACCTGAAGGCACATCTAATCCTCCTTAATTCCTACAGCAACCTGTCTTTTACGACTAGCGTTCCAGCAATTACATCGTGTAGGCATTGCTGTTTTTTATTGAGGAAGAGATAAATATATCCGAAACCGAAAGCCATATTAGATATCAACTTAGAGGTATTTCTAATAAATGACTTACCTAAATTGACTTTAGTACCATTATCATCCGTAACCTTAATATCCATTAATTTCTTACCAATAGTTCCTTGTATCTTAGAACTATCTGCGAATACACTATAAATAAATTTAGTTAATGGAATAAGAGCAAATCCTACAATTACCAAGTTCATCCTTAGTTCTTTCTCCTCTATAAAAACAATAGCTATTGCAACAATTACAGCATAAACTAAAGTAATGATAAAATAATCAATAGCCCAAGCCATTAAACGTTGATCGAAACTGGCAAAATATTGTGGTAAATGTTTGGGTTTCAAAAACCCCAAAAGCTGCCGAAGCTCATCAATTTCGTGAGCTTCCTTATAGTCGTCCATTCCAGGCTTCCTTACGAAAGTATCTGGAAAGATCTCCATCTGTTTCAGCTCATCCAAGGTGTAAGGTCCTTGAGGCTTCCCTTTAACGACTATAGTGTACAATTTGCGAAGAGTTAAAGGTCAAAATTAAAAATTAAAAACATTATTATAGTGTTTATCAAGCGATTTCTTGTAACTAAAAAGCCCTAACAGCATAGACTATTAGGGCTTTTTAACTTCTTACTTTCACACTTTTAACTTAATAAGTGTCTACTTCGAAATTACTTAAGCCGCCATCAAGTTTAATGAAAACTTTATTTTTTGAAGTGTTGTAATTAGGCGTCTCGTAATAGCCATCGTCTTTTTTCACGAAACCTTTGAAATCTTTAGAAGCCAAACCTGTATGTGTTTTAATTCTACAGCCAGAACCTTGAGGTACTTTAATTTCCACATTGGCTACGCCGGTCTTCACGTTAACGTCTGCAATTGGAAGTAAGTCTCCTATTCTAATTTTCAAATCAGCGGCTCCGCCATCAAAATTCAAGGTCCTGATCTTAAACTTCGTTAAGTCGAAATCTAACTCTCCCGCACCCATAGTTAGGTTCATGGTCCAAAGTGGTGCAGTATTTATGCGAACATCAACCTCGTTACCACCAGAGTTAAACGACCAATTATCTTTACCGTTTTTACGCTTATCATTCATTTTAAATGTTAGCGTATTGGTAGAGTCGCTAGTAGCTTTGGTAAGCGAGAAGTTTCCTCTTTTACGGTTCACACTTGCTTCGAACAAGCTATCGGTAGCTTCTTTTAATTTGAAAGACGTGCCACCACCAGACAAATTCAAAATGGTTTTCTTCGCAGTATCGGCAGCATTGAAAGATTCTGCAAACTGCACACCATCAAATTTACCATCTTCTATGTTTTTATGATCCCAGTCTATATCGGCATCGATATTTTTATCTTTCCAAAAGCCCATCCAACTTCTGTGTTGAGGTCTTTCTTGTCCTTTAACAAACAAAAATGCTAAAGTGATAATTAAAATTGCAAGAGAAACAATGCTCCCTGTTTGAGAACCATTTCTGTTTAAAAGCAGGTTAACACCGCCAATAATTAAGAAGATTGGCCAAAATCCCCAAACGTTTCTCCAGTAAAACTCTATCACATTTAAATTCTCTAGAAGTAGTACACCGCCAACAAAAAGCAGTACCACTCCCCATATTATTCTTTCGTATTTCATTCTCGGTTAATTGTTAAGTTGGTTAATTGATTAATTGTTATTTATAGGTTAACTGCTACTAAGAATTAATACTTATTCTCGTTTGTGGTATCCGCAGCTGATGGAGGCGTATCTTGGACTACCGTATCCTCTACCTTGTTTTCTTCTTTACGTTGAGCCTCTTCGGTGGTTTTCTTGAAAGTCTCCCACTCGTTTTTACGCTGATTTTTAAAAATCAAGCTCACACCTAAGGCTACTATCGCCAATGGCCATAACTTGTAAATTTTGAAGATATTGAACCAGTGAGGAACCAAATCAAGTTGTCTCAACAAAAAATATACACCTAACACCAGTAAGATTAAACCTACCACAGTTTTACCAGTATCATTTGTTTTTACAGGCGGTGGGGTGTCAAACCTAGTGAAGGCATCGGTATTTGGCGTATTCCATTTGGTTTGCGCAGTTTGCTGATTAGTATCTGCAAAAGCTTCTGGCGAATTAAATACCGATCCACCTTGTGGGTTTTGCCTATAATAATCGTTAAAATGTTTGTATTTCAAAGCAGGATCATTATTTACCGGCGCTACAATCCATAGAACGATATAGGCCAATATACCGCTACCTGCTAAAAATATCGTAGTTAACACGAATAATAACCTTACAATGGTTACATCTATCTGCATGTAATCTGCTAAACCAGACGCTACCCCTGCTACGGTTTTGTTGTGATCGTTTCTATATAGTTTCTTTTCCATTTTGTGTGTCTCCTTTCTAAAAGTTTGAAGGGGTTATCGTCACTTCATCCACGTTTGCACCTTTACTTAAACTGAGTATGGTAGTAATAGATTTGGCAACATCTTCTGGTTGTACAAACTTCGCTTGATCTAGAGTTGTTCCTTCCCAAGAGGCTGTGTAAGTAGAACCCGGAATAATTGCCGTTACCTTTACGTGGTATGGCGTTAGCTCCCTTCGCAATACATGATTAAGACTAAGCATCGCTGCTTTTGTTACACTATAACTTCCAGCATTTTCTACAGGAGCTTTACTTGCTACCGAGCAGATATTAAAAATATGTCCAAAACCCTGCTCACGCATCATTTTACCGATCCTTTTAGCGATGAAGTAAGTAGCATTGATATTGATTTGTTGTTGCGTTTCAAAAACGTCATCCTCCTCATCTAGTAAACTTCCGGGATAAAAAACTCCCACATTATTCACTAAAACATCAACTTCAGGAACAAAAGCAATTGCCTTTTCTATGAAACCTAGTACTTCGTCTTTTCGACTACAATCTGCCTTGATGGCCAACACATTTACGCCATAGCTTTTAATTTCGGCTTCGAAAGCTGTCAATTCAGTTTCGTTTCTTGCGCAACCGATAATATCATAGCCGCTTTTTGCTAATGCCATTGCTGTTGCCTTCCCAATTCCTTTGGTAACCCCCGTAATAATTGCTTTCATGTCAATGAATTTTATGAGTGCAAAAAAGGCAATAATATTTCAATCACGAATATTTTTTCAATAAATAGAACCGCTCAGAACATTTTTGTTGTTTCTTTGTATAATATTGAGTTAACTTAAACAATTGTTTATTAAATGAACTTTACCAATTTTGGCCGATACATACTACTTTTAAAAGCTGCTTTTAAGAGGCCTGAAAAATGGAAAATATACATGAAAGCCATCTTCCAACAGATGGAATTCATTGGCGTAGGTTCTCTCGGATTAATTAGCATTATTTCTACTTTTATTGGTGCGGTAATGACTTTACAAATCGCTTTCCAGCTGGTTAGTGATTTCATTCCCAAAACCATTATCGGATCTGTAAACCGCGACTCTTCCATACTTGAATTAAGTCCAACCATTAGCGCTATTGTTTTGGCTGGTAAAATTGGTTCAGCTATTTCTTCGGAAATTGGAACAATGCGTGTTACAGAACAAATTGATGCCTTAGAAATTATGGGTATCAATGCGCCGGGATATCTAATTATGCCTAAAATTTTAGCCGGCATTACGATGGTTCCTGTTTTGGTAATCATTTCGATGGTGTTGAGCATTACTGGTGGTTATTTAGGTGGTACAATATCCGGTGCGGTTTCTCCAGCAGAGTATATCCAAGGTATTACTACCGATTTTAACCCTTTTACCATTGCTGTAGCTTTAGTTAAAGCATTTGTTTTTGGTTTCATCATTACATCGGTACCGGCTTACGAAGGTTTCTACGTTAAAGGCGGTGCCTTAGAAGTAGCACAAGCAAGTACACGAGCGGTAGTTGTAAGCTGTATCAGTATTTTAGCTTGCGATTATATTGTAACCCAATTAATGTTATGATCGAGATCAAGGATATACACAAATCGTTCGGCGATAACGACGTTTTAAAAGGCATTTCTGGAAAATTTAACCCTGGCATTACCAATTTGATCATCGGTGGTTCAGGGTCTGGAAAAACAACACTCTTAAAATGTATGATTGGTTTACACCATCCAGAAAAAGGCAGTGTAGAATACGATGGAAGAGATTTTACGCAACTAAATACAGAAGAACGTATCGAGATCAGAAAAGAAATCGGCATGCTGTTTCAAGGTTCTGCTTTATTCGATTCAATGACGGTTGAGGAAAATATCATGTTTCCTTTAAATATGTTTACCGACCAATCTAGAAGTGAAAAATTAGATCGTGTTAATTTTTGTTTAGATAGAGTAAATTTGAGTGGTAAAAACAAATTGTTTCCAGCAGAACTTTCTGGGGGGATGAAAAAACGTGTGGGTATTGCCCGTGCTATTGCCATGAATCCAAAATATCTTTTTTGTGATGAGCCTAACTCAGGCTTAGATCCTAAAACTTCTATCGTAATTGATGAATTGATCAAGGAAATTACCGAAGAGTACAACACGACTACAGTGGTGGTAACTCACGATATGAACTCGGTAATGGGTATTGGCGATTACATCATGTTCTTGCACGAAGGAAAAAAATTCTGGGAAGGCTCTAATAAGGAAATCGCTAAAACCGATATTCAGGAACTAAATGATTTCGTTTTTGCGAGCCGTTTCATGAAGGCCGCGAAAGACAAATTTTAATTTTCCTATCTTTGCGGTCTGTCGTCAGTTCGCACTAAAGTGAGAATTGAAGAAAACGAGGTTAAATCTTACGCTCTATATTACAAAATTTAGGGAACGACAGATAGCGAAATTGCTATTTATTAGCCTCTTTTTAAAGATTAACCATACATGATACAACTGCTTACACCAACCCACTGGAAAGATTACGAATTAATTGATTGCGGCGATTTTGAGAAATTAGAGCGCTTCGGCAATTTGGTTTTATCTAGACCAGAACCTCAAGCAGTTTGGAAAAAGGTAATGTCTCCTGAAGAATGGAAGAAAAGAGCGCACATTACTTTTAGAGGTCGCTCGGCTACCAGTGGCGAATGGGTAAGGCATAACAAAAGTGTTCCTGATCGTTGGAACGTTAATTATCAGAACGATGAGGTAAATATTAACCTTCGTTTAGGTTTAACTTCATTTAAACACGTAGGTGTTTTCCCTGAGCAAGCGGTAAACTGGGATTACATTTCTTCTTCTATCAAAAGTTTTAAAACGCCAAGCCCAAAAGTATTAAACCTTTTTGCTTATACTGGTGCAGCTTCTTTAATAGCAAAAGCAGCAGGTGCTGATACCACCCACGTGGATTCGATTAAACAAGTGGTGAATTGGGCAAACGAGAACCAAGAGCTTTCTAAATTGAAAGATGTACGTTGGGTAGTAGAAGATGCCTTGAAATTTGTAAAAAGAGAATTGAAACGCGGCAAAAAATACAATGGTATTATTCTAGATCCTCCAGCTTATGGTCACGGCCCTAATGGCGAGAAATGGAAACTAGAAGACCATATCCAAGAAATGATGCAGGATGTAGTGCAGTTGTTAGATCCACAAGAGCATTTCTTAATCTTAAATACTTACTCATTAGGTTTCTCTTCTGTAATTGTAGAAAACTTGATTAAAACATCCTTCCCACAGGTGAAGAATTTAGAAACTGGAGAGCTATTCTTACAGGCTACTTCTGGTATCAAATTGCCTTTGGGTGTATTTGGTAAGTTTAGAACCCCCTAGCCCCTAAAGGGGGATTATAGCGGATTCTACATAGCGATAGGCATAAAAAGCCCCTTCAGAGCCTGCTCCGATCTATCGGAGGGTTTGGGGCAAAAGAGAAGCCTCCAAATCCATGGAGGCCTTCCCTAAACAAAACAAACTATTAATAATTGAGATACACTAACTATCCTTTTTTAACTAATTTATACTCGATAACTGGCTTGCCTCTTTCTCCACCATCTGCACCAAGTCCCATACTTACAAATTTCAATTTGTAAACATTACCACTTCTATCTTTAATAACATAAAATTGCTTTCCTATAATACCTGTACTTGTTGACCTCCAAGAAGAGCCTATTACATGCCTACCTGATAAAAAAGCAGTTGTCGCTATATCCGCTTCAGAATAACTAGCATAAGTGTCCGTAGCAATCTTCGCCACGGTAACTCCTCCCAAATTATTTGTAACAACAAAATCTTGGTAGTAATAAGGATTGGCTTGTAAGTCTCCTGTAAAAGATGATGTATAGATACTATAACTCCAATGCAAATCCCATTCATCTTTCTTAGGCTCCGCATTAACAATTGCTCCATCATTATTATTACCTAATGAAACAAATGTTAAATTATAATCTACATTTTTAGGAACATTCACAGTTTTGAAAGTAGTTTCCTGAACTTTTGCATACTGTAACGTATAACCAGTAGTACCATTTCTTAGTATTCTTATTTTATATAAATTTGGTTCAGTAAGTAAGTTATTCACTCCCAAAATATATACTTTGTTCTCGGCATCTGTAGCAGAGACTGTTGCAATTGCAGTACGAGCTAAACTTCCATCATAACTATCTACCATATTTACACCATTCGCCACAGGAGTAGGGCTCTGTGCATTATATGCATAAACTGGGCTTGCTTTGGCATCATCTAGAGTAACCGCATTAATGTCTGTTTTATTAACAACCGAAGCGAGTACCTGGAAGGACTGATTTAAAACAACTTTGAAGTCTGCTCCAGAGTAAAAACCTAAAGCCCAACTTTTTCTATCCACTTTTGTAGCTTTATCAAGGCTCAAATCAGCATAAGCAACATTTGCATAATTAGATTCTGCGGTTTTACCTTCCAATGTCAAAGTACTACCATCAGATACAGGCACTACAATTTCAGGCTCTTTGTCGTCTTTTTTACAAGCAGTAAATGTCAATGCCAATAAGGCTACTGCCATCATCGAGTTTAATTTATTCATCTTCTTTCTTCTTAAATTTATTTTTTAGTTATATAATGTGCTTATAATTTGTTCCAGTTAAATGTTAATCCGAATACATAAGAGCGACCGTAGCTATAAGGAACTGTCCCTCCGCCAGTGCTATGAGCGCCACCACTCGACGTAGAACTGTTGGTAAGTTGAGTTACATCAAATAGGTTTTTAACCCCAGCATTTACTGCTAGGTATTTATTAATCGTTTTATTGAAAAGTAAATCTGTCCAGGTAAAACTTCCGATCTTAACTAACCTAGGATTGTTAGGGTCTGTGCTAGTAACTTGATAACTTGGCCTGCTACCAGTGTGTTTAAAAGCTAAACTCACAGCACCTTTTAACTTCGTAACCGTATAGATGAGATTACCAAAGAATTCTGGGGTCCATGAGAACTTGGGGACTTCACTTTGATAATTCCCTTCAGTTAAGTCGTTATATCTACCGATATAAGACAAACCAAAACCTGCCTGAAAATCCTTATAATTAAAAGTATTATCTAGAGAAAAACCAGTTGTTTTATATCTGCTGATATTAATTAACGTAGTTACGCTTGCATCTTCTTCATATTGACCGTACTCAATCCTGTCAAAGAAATCATTATAAAAACCGGCAACAGTACTCGTCAATCTAATTCCATCTCTACGAATTGCATTCCATGTTAATGGACCATCGAAACTGTTAGATTTTTCTGCCTTTAGATTTTCATTACCCATAATAGAGTGGCTGGCATCGAAGAAATCGAAATAAAGTTCTCTTAATGCTGGTGCTCTAAATCCACGTCCATAGCCCAATCTTAGATCTAAATCACGAGTTAAATTTAACATCGCATTTAGGGAAGGCACGGCAACTGGAGCGTCGTAGACTGAGTTATTGATGAACCTAACTCCTGGACGAAGTTTTAAAGCATTAAAAGGTTTAATTTCCGCCGATGCAAAGAAAGCATAATCATTAATTACGGGCGAACCTTTGATACGTTGACCAGAAGCTCCTTCTCTATTAAATTCTACACCTGGTTGAATTGAGATCGCATCAGATAATTTATACTGCAAGGTTCCTCTAAACAAAGTCGAATTAAATTTTGCCACGTCTTGTTCTCCAGCACCTGTAGTAAGACTTTCTACACCAGTAGCGAAATCATAAATTTTGGTTGAAGTCTTACGCTTTAAATTGGTGTATCCTCCAACCAAAGTCAGGCTAAGCTGATTATTCAATTTCCAGTCAGCATGTAGCTGATTATTTAACCTATCTGTAATATATTCTTGCGTAACAACAGTGTAATTAGGGTTAATACCTCCTCTAGAAGTAATATCTTCATTTACAAAATCAGCTCGGTACCAAATATTGAATTTATTGTTTCCGTAACCTACTCTAGCATTTCCAAGATATTGATCTTTAGGTTTCCAAAATTGTATGGCATTAACTTCATCACGAGTTGCAGTCTTGTCTGGCACATTCCACCCCCCAAAAGTATTGTTAGAGAAACCAGCCATAGCATTCCAACCCTTATTTTGCCAATTGACGCTGATGTTTTTATTATGACTACCCAATCCGTTTAAGGCTTCGTATTCGCTACCTACCGTTTCTTCCTGAATACGGGCAAAAACGCCAAATTTATAACCACTTTTACCTTTAGTGATGATATTAATTACACCTGCAAGTGCATCTGTACCATAAACTACGGACATTGGACCTTCTACAATCTCAATTCTTTCTACGGTATTGATATCAATCTGATTTAGTCCTTCTTTCAAGTCAGACCTATCTACCAATGGAACTCCATCCAGTAATATTTTCACATTTCTACCAGACATTCCCATCATTTCTACATTGGAAACACCTAGTGTTAAATCGTTAGTGAACCTAAAACCAAACTCTGTATTCAATATCTGCTGGATATTTGTAGGTGCACGAAATTTGATTTTCTCCGCACTTATCGACCGTACCTTATAAACTGCATCTTTCATAGATTGTGGGCCATATTGCCCAGTCACTACCACTTCGTTTAATTCGTACGATTTCTCTTTAATGGTAATAGTTTCAAGTTTTGTGTCGCTATTGGCATTGATGGCAACTTCTTGTTCTTGGCTAGAAACTCCCGATTTGATTAACAATACGGAGCTGCCAGCTGGTGCAGCAATTCTAAAAACACCATTACGATCGGTATAAGCCACATTTTTTGTGTTTTTGATCGATAATGTTAATCCCCATGCAGGCTGTCCGTCTGCAGTGAGAATTTTACCATGGAGTTCAACCGTATGGGTTTGAGCTACCGCAATAGATATACTAAAAATGAATATTAGGGTCGTTAGTAATTGTTTCTTCACCTTATTTAGAATGATTTCAAATAATAGCGCAATATTAGTTATTTATTTAGACTAATTACAAATAATTAAAAACATTTTTTATAATGCTTTTTTAACACCCTGAATTACATCCCTTTTCGATACAACTTTTAGTAGAGCAATTTTATTACTAACACAACTTGACACATCATTTAAATAATGTATTTTTGGGATATTGCAAAAAACTAACGATAAGACATCAACATGAGATTAACAAAGATTGTAGGAATGGTTTTGCTAGCTGGTATTTCTATCGGCTCGCTTACTAGTTGTAACTCTGACGCAAAAGAAAAAAAGGACGGCAAAGGTGCAAAAACGACTGATTCTACGGAACAAGTAACAGAGGAAGAAGTTAATCTTAGAACTCCAGTAGATACAGCTAAATATAATGAATTGGTAAAAGCCAATGCAAATGGCGATACAACAGGCAAATGGCCGGTTAAAAACCATCCAATTCCTCTTGATGGCGCTATACTCCCGTTTAAACGTATTGTTTGCTACTACGGTAACCTGTATTCTAAAAAGATGGGCGCTTTAGGTGAATACGAACCTAAAACCATGTTAAGCATGTTAGATAAAGAGGTAGCTAAATGGGAAAAAGCTGATCCTACTACGCCGGTACAACCTGCCTTACACTACATTGCTGTAGTAGCCGCTGGTGACCCTGGCAAGGATGGCAAGTACCGTAACCGTATGCCATTTAAACATATTGATTCGGTTTTGGCTATTTCTAAAATGCGCAAAAACATGATCGTATTTTTAGATATCCAAGTAGCATTAAGTACTATCCAAGCAGAATTACCACTTTTAGAAAAATACTTAATGATGCCTAACGTTCACTTAGGAATTGATCCAGAGTTTTCTATGAAAGGTGGTGTATTACCTGGAAGAAAAATTGGAACTTACGATGCAAGTGAGATCAATTACGTTTCTGGCTATTTAGCTGATCTGGTAAAGAAACACAATTTACCTCCAAAAGTATTTGTTGTACACCGTTTTACCAAGAAAATGGTAACTAACTCACAAAACATCAAATTACGTCCAGAGGTACAAGTAGTAATGCACATGGATGGATGGGGCGAACCTGATTTGAAACTAGGTACATACCGCCACTTTATTTATGGTGAGCCAGTTCAGTTCACTGGATTTAAGTTATTCTATAAAAACGATTTGAAGAAAGCACCTAATAGGTTAATGACGCCAGAAGAACTGGTGAAGTTGAAACCGAGACCAATCTACATACAATATCAATAGGTGGGATTCATCTTTTAAAAAAGGGTGCTGAAAATATTTTCAGCACCTTTTTTTTATTTCACTCTTAAATCCCCTAATTTCAATTACTACCAATATAACTAACGCTACAGCCCATCGTTTAAGTTATGTTTCTTATTCTAACTTAACTGACCTTGAAGGTAAATTCAGGGTGACGCTTATACGCAACTCCGTCATGCTGAATTCATTTCAGCATCTGTATAAAAGATTTTGAAATAAATTCAAGATGACGCAAATATGCAAAGAAAGGAAAAAACTAAAAAGTCAACAGCGCATGCTGACTAGCGGTATGTAAATCTCTCCAAACTCTATTCAACTCTGTTTCTCTTTTAGCGGCTTCTAAACCTGCATACGGATATAAAGTGTCTACTACCCTCCTCGACTGATGTGCCAACTCTCTACTTAGCCTACTTACCTCTTTGAGTAAAGCTCCATCAATAACCGTATCATTAATCAATTGATACCAAGACGTATCAAAAGCTTCATAAAAATGCTCACGAATGGTTGTTAATGTGTGTTTACATTTAGCCAATTCATCCTCAAAAAACGAAACTTGCGCTGATGTATATCTTTTAAATCCAGAACGATTGAAGAAACTGTCGTTTACTAAATCTAAAAATCTTCGAGCCATCCCTAAACTGTTAACTGCTAAAGTAGTTTCCGCCAGCTGTAAAAATGGATAATCAAAGCCTTCATCTGCCACTTTTGGCTCATTAATTTTAAAAGAACGATTAGCAGGAACTTCCAAATCGCGTACATCAAAAGCATGACTGCCCGTAGCTACCAAACCGAAATAAGACCAACCCGATTGGATTTCTACTTCGTCTCTTTTCAAGATAAATGATTTGATAACTTGATTTCCTTCCTCATCTAAAATATCACTACCGTTTTTATCCTGCAAAACACAATTTGCAGTAAAAATCGTAGCATGTAAAGCTCCACTGGCATACTTCCAATGTCCGCTGATACGATAACCTCTTTCGGTTTGTTGAGCCGTTCCTCCAACCGCTCCACTACCAGCAAAACAAGCTTTTCTATCTGCAAAAATCTCCTCAGCCAATACTGGATCTAAAAAACCTGCAAACCAACCTGCACCGCTACATAAAGTGACAGTCCAAGCTGTACTTCCATCTACGTAAGCCAAATCTTCCTCTATTCTTAAAATTTCTGGCAATTTCTTCCCAGGACCACCATAAGCTACCGGCACATAAAGCTTAAACCATTCTTCCTGATAAGCAATTTCTAAAACATCAGGATGTAATTCTCCTAAAGCTTCGGATTGAGGCGCTAAGTTTAAGATAGCTTCCTGCCAAGTTTGTGTAAGTTGTTCCATGTTTAATTAGATATGAGTATTGAGATACGAGATGTGTGATTACCAACCACCACCCGGTTCTTGGTATTTTTGTTGTTGGATTGAAAAGTTGGAATGTTGTAAAGTAGATTAACCGTTTAATTGGTTAATTGAAAACTGTTAGCTGGAAACTGCCAATTGCTTTTTATAGATTTTCTTCCAATCAAAATAACCGAAAATGGCTACGATAAATAGGAATAGAGTTAGCAAAGCGAACATAACGAAGTTTTTGTGCCACATTAGTGGGATAGCTACAATATTCGATACGTTCAAAAAAATCCAGTTTTCTATTTTACGACGAGCCAAAAGCCACATCCCCGCCCATGCCACTGAAGAAACAAAAGCGTCTAAAATGGGCACATCTGAGTCGGTGAAGTTTACTAAAGCAAAATATAAGATAAAGTATCCACCGATAGCGATAGCGAAAGCAATTTGCAGTTCTTGTTTGGTAGTCCAACTTACTTGTACCACTTCTTTCCTCGCCTTGCGTTTAGACCAAATGATCCAGCCGTAAACACTCATTACCAAATAGTAAGTACTTAGTAGACTCTCTGCATACAGCTTGGCATTAAGCTTTAAATACAAGCCCAATACAATTCCAATGATACCAGCCGGATAAAGTAAAATGTTGTTGCGTTTGGCCAACAACACCTCTGTAACACCAAATGCCACGGCAAACCATTCTAAATAGCCCGTTTCTTTAACTTGATCTACGAATAAACGTAGGTATTCCTGAATTTCCATTCTCAATATTTTGCCAAACGGCGATAAAAAAATAATTGAAAACTGCTTTCAGGGCGAAACAGTAATTGGCTTAAACCTCTAATTAAATCCCTACGTCGGTATTATCCGCATCAGGTGCGTTCGGAGGTTTAAGGTTTAGGATATAAGGTATAGGGTAATCCTACACCTTAAGCCTTTCAGCTTAAACCTCAAACTGGGTATAATCTCAGCCTGCTAAAATTGGGTATTTAACAAGCACCCCTTTGAGTTGAGCAAATATAGTATTTTAATGATATACTTTCTTATCTAACTTAATCATCAAGCTTCCTAAACTCTCTCTTTCTCCCGTTGCCTGAGCTAGTAATTTAACAACCGCCTGTTCCGCTGTTTCTATATCGATTACAGCAGGATTGTATGTAGAATTTGTTACAGTAATATAAATCTGATAAATAAACTTCCCAGATTTCTGTTTTTTTAGCAATGAAGAATAGTCTAACTTTTCTAGCGCACTCAGACCGCTGAAAAAACGTTGAAACTCATAATTATTAAACTCATATTTTAATAACTGCTTTCCCTTAACGATATCTACATCTACTAGCAAAGCAGTAGCGTAAACCGCTGTAGAATCCTTTATTTTATCGTTTTGAAGATTTTTAGAAATTAACTGCCCAACAGCGCTACGTAATTTTGCTGCATTTTGTTGTGCATTAGCAGATAAAAAGCATAAGCTTAGCAGCAACGAGCAAATCAACTTTCCAAACATACTATCTTAAAACAACGAACCCTGCCCCTTATCATCTATCTTAATATCTCCAGGATTGGTAATCTCGAACGAGATCTTCTTCTTTTGAACAACTGGTTGTTCAGGTTTTTCATTAGCGTTCGCTTCAGTTTTAACTTCTTCCTTCTTAGGTTCATCTATAATTAATGGTTTAGCAGCAGATTTGAAAGAAGGTTTTGCTTTTTTCGGCTCTTCAACAGCTTCAAAAGTAGGACTTTCTTGGTTAGGTTCTGGAGCTATACCATCTACATGAATTTCATTCACTGTTTCAACGTCGCCATCATCGCCCTCTACAGTTGACGGATCGGTATGAACCTCTGTCACTTCAAAATGCGATTCTTCCAGATGGTCTATGCCTATTTCCAGTTCAGCATCAATTAAAGCAACTTGCTTAACCGTATGTGGCGTTAACCGATTTCCATTAGCTTTCCAACCTTTCACATCGATCAAACTCGTCAATTCTAATTCTAAGGTTTCCGGAATTTTAGTTTTACCTTTTTCTACATCAACAGTTAGCTTCGCATCTTGCTTACCGGTAATGAAAATCATTTTTGATCCGTTCTCTTCACTAATAAAACTCACTACCTTCCCTACAGGCTGTGCTTCAAATACGAAACGTTTAACGAAATAGTTCTTCGCCTTACCATCGTAATGCACCACACCATAAACGTGTTCTGGATTGAATTTCTGCATCAAGACAATGCCCGGATCAAAGTGGTTGCTCAACTCGAAAGTACTTAGCTCATAAGTTCCATTCTCGTAAACTTGCAAGATCTTATCGTCACCATCAAACTCACCCAAATATTTTCCTCTTCCGTCTACATTTAAACGTTTTAAGATATCATCATACCAAATTTTGATACCTGCCAAAGTAGAAATACCTTTAGTTTTTAACAGAACTTTTTTAATTGGGAACTTCACTACAATATTTCCCATCGAGCTACGGCCCTTAATGGCAATATTGGTAAAATCGATATCAATAGCAAGCTTCTTTAACTTAGAATGAGGCTTCAGTTGTACAGAAACCACCTCCGCCTCGCCATTCGGATTAGCAGTAAAGTATAGGCATTTTGAACCTTTACTTCCTTTGGTTAAATCATATTCTTTATCGCGGGTAACACCCAATACAGAGAAACGCTTGATGTAACTGATACCGCTAGCACCATCTTTATAAATCATGTTATAAACGGTACGTTCATCGCCCTTTTTAAAAACCTGAGCATGGATAATGTGCTTACCTACAAAGGTTTTATCTGCTACTTTGGTTACGATAAAACGACCATCCTCACGAAAAACGATGATTTCATCGATATCTGAACAATCTCCAACAAACTCGTCTTTCTTTAAACCTGTCCCAATAAAACCATCTTCACGGTTCATGTACAGTTTCACATTGGCCAAAGCAACTTTAGCAGCCTCTACCCTATCAAATAGCCTGATCTCGGTTTTACGCTCACGTCCTTTACCATATTTTGCCTTAATTTTCTCAAACCAAGATATGGTATAATCCGTTAAATGACGCAAATGCCCTCTAACAGTTTTCATCTCATCTTCTAGAGCCTTCATCATTTCATCCGCTTTTTTCACATCAAAACGAGTGATGCTACTCATTGGCTTATCGATTAGCTTTTTGAAATCCTCAGGTTGTATTTCGCGGTACAAAGAAGCTTTGAAAGGGTCGAATAAACGATGTAACACTTGCACCACAGTGTCAAAATCTCCAGAATTTTCGTATTCCGAATTTTTGTACATCCCTTCTTGAATAAAAATCTTCAACAATGAGCTAAAGAATACACGCTCTTGCAATTCATGCAAACGGATTTCCAGCTCTTGCTTTAATAAGGATTTAGTAAACTTCGTATTTTGTTCAAGAATATCGTTTACGCTTAGGAAATGAGGTTTATCATCCTTAATTACGCAGGTATTTGGAGAAATAGAAACCTCGCAATTGGTAAATGCATAAAGTGCATCAATGGTTACATCTGGAGAAATACCTGGGGCCAAATGCACTACAATTTCTACATTTGCGGCGGTATTATCTTCAATTTTCTTGATTTTGATTTTGCCCTTGTCATTTGCAGACAACACACTATCAATTAAAGAGCCTGTAGTTGTACTGTATGGAATTTCGGTAATCACCAAGGTCTTTTTATCGCGTTCGGTAATTTTAGCACGTACTCTAATTTTACCGCCACGCTGACCTTCGTTATAGTTCGAAAAATCGGCCATACCACCCGTAAAAAAGTCGGGCAGAATGTTTGGTCTATTGCCTCTCAGCACTTCAATAGAGGCATCTAACAACTCGTTAAAGTTGTGAGGCATAATCTTGGTGGCCAAACCAACGGCAATTCCTTCTGCTCCCTGCGCTAATAACAAAGGAAACTTTACAGGCAATGTTAGCGGCTCGTTATTACGTCCATCATAACTTAACGACCAAACTGTAGTATCTGCATTAAAAACTACATCGTTGGCAAATTTCGATAAACGAGCCTCGATGTAACGTGGCGCAGCGGCACTATCGCCAGTAATTGGATCTCCCCAGTTACCTTGGCAGTCGATCAATAAATCTTTCTGACCAATTTGCACCATCGCATCCCCAATAGAGGCATCCCCATGCGGATGGTACTTCATTGTATTTCCGATAACGTTGGCTGCTTTGTTGAAACGTCCATCGTCCATTTCCTTCAGCGAGTGCATGATACGACGCTGCACTGGCTTAAAACCATCGTTAATATGCGGTACCGCCCTATCTAGAATTACATACGAAGCATAATCTAAAAACCAATTTTCGTACAGACCATTGATCGGAATAACTGTGTGCTTTTGTTCTTCAACACGGCCTTCGCTATCTCGTTCTTCAGGCAAATTAGTTTCGTTTAAATCGTCCAGTTCTTCACTCATGTGCTAAAAAAAGTTTTTGGGATGCGTAAATATAAGATTTGATGCCCATTTTTAAGCGAGAAGTTTTTAACAATTATGGGTAAAACTTTGGTTTACAGCAGTTGTGACAATTAAAAAGCAAAAATCGCTTTTTGTAATCTCACTATTTAAAAGCTTTTAGAAAAATCATCTGCATTGAAAGCCTTTAAGCCATTCAATTATCTTCTTCTTTAAATTGAGAAGGCGTCATTCCGGTTAACGTCTTGAAGAACTTCGTAAAATTGGCATGGTCATAAAAATTCAGATCGTAGATGATATCTTTCAAAAGCATATCCGAACCTTTTAATAGCCGTTTTGCCTCTAACAAGACCCTATCTTTTATGATTGACGAAGCTGTAGTTCCTAAGTTCTTTTGGCATATCACATTGAGGTAATTTGCCGAAATATTTAATTGGTTAGCATAAAAAGAGACTGATCTTTCTGTTTTATAGTTTACTTCAACGAGGTTTAAAAAGCTAGTTACAAAATTATTGGAATGAAAATTTTCGACATCTTCAAAACTTCGTTCAATAGCTTGGCTAACCAACAATCCGATTATTCTATTTCTTGTTTGGATAAGCTCCCAGAAAACATAATTGAGATTTGCTAACTCAGATTTTATGGTCTTAAACTCATACAGCAATTTTTCTCCGATTTCATTGGATACTTCAAAAACTGGATGGTTTTGATAGTAAACGTTCGAATACTTCAACGATGGCCAAAATTTTTGAAACCATTTTCTGCTCATCATCAACTGATATCCTAAAGTTCCGTCTCTAAGCTCCCATTGATGTACTTGATTAGGGAAAAGTAAATGAACTTGCCTGTCGGAAACTTGATACTTTTTAAAGTCAATCCAATGCTCACCCTGTCCCTTTTCAAAATAAATAATGATAAAGAAATCGTGCTTATGAGGTTTTGAAATGATATTTCCCCCTTTAAGTTCATGAAATAACAATTCGCACTCTTTTGAGGGATGCAAACTAAATTCATGCATATTGAGCACTGGAAAATGATCGGAACTTAGCGACATGTTTATTTCAATTTTGCTAAATTAACAAAAACGAAATACATGGCTAATGAATAAACCAGCTTAGGAAGATAGTTTCTATATCTGTTGTTAGGATTACTCCATTAAAACAACATATTTCCCTCGTAGATCAATGATTTTACATCCGAAATTCTGGCAACTGCCTCCGCCGAACAGCTGGCGTCCAAAAAAGCTAAATTCGCCTGATCACCAACTTTAGGCCACTGTTGTTCGCCTTTGCTGTTGAGCGGCAGCACATTGGCTGTAGCCAAACCTAGCATTCTCGAAAGCTCAAATTCGCCCACCTGGCCGTAAACCTGTGCGGCTAAGCTGGCCTTTTGCAAAACACTGCCAGTACCAAAAGTATTCCAATGGTCTACAATGCTATCATTACCTGTTAAAACTTCTACGTTCATCGCCAATAGCGCAGGAATTGGCATTAAATTACCTAATGGGATGGTAGAAACTATCCCTATTTTGGCTTCTGCCAACCTTTTAATCATCTCCGTTAACCTGCCTTTTTCAGCTCTCGACAATGCAAAAGCGTGACTAATATAGGTTTTTCCCTTTAAAACCGGGTTTTCATTTACTTTATCAATTAGATACTCAATGGTTTTCCAACCCGACTCTCCACTTTCATGCAAATGAATATCTATTCCTTTCTGATGATCTAAAGCCAGTTGCACGGTAAAGTCCATCGTTTTCTCTATAGCACCATCTACAGTAAATGGATCAAGTCCACCAATAAAATCGATATCACTTTGTGCTGCCTCCTTCATGTAAGCAGCAGAATTGGTATAAAAAACACCATGCTGAGGAAAAGCAACCAGTTCGGCGCCAAAACTTTTCTTTTTATTATCTAATGCAATTTGTAGGTTTTTCAGAGAACTTAGTTTAGATGTTGGCTCAATATTAACATGGCTACGGGCAAAAGTAGTTCCTTTAGATTGCAGTAATTCGATGAGTTTTTCTGCCTTGTAAGTAGAATTCTTCAGCATTTCTGGCAACATCTGCTGCTCCAGCGCAATCATCCCCTTAACACCGCCACCGCCTCTTCTAACCGCCTGCCATTTATCACCATAAAAAGTTTTGTCTAAATGGATATGCATATCTTTAAAGGAAGGTAGCATCAAATATCCTTTGGCGTCAACTGCATTTTTTAACTGAGGTTGATTAGCAGAAATTTTCGTGATCTTGCCCTTCTCAATTTCGATAGTAAACAAATTTGTTTTAGTGCTGGTTACCGAACCGCTCTGATTGTATTCAAATCCAGTTTCTAAACGAACATTTTTTAATATCAATTTTGCTCCCTCAGCCATATTTACATCAGAAACACCATTTGCAGCCGAAGCCGCATCGGCACCTAATACAGCTAATCCAGCCATAGCAAAGGCAGAATTTCTTAAAAAACTCTTTCTAGACATTGCATCCATAACTAAAAATTTGAAACAAAGTTAAGTTCATTTTATTTCAATAACTTGTACATTTTATTTCAAAGTCTGTACAGTTTATTCCTTTCAACTTGTTTTTCTTCTAAGTAGATCACACTTCTAGGCTACACTGCTTTTTCTTATCTTCGCACTATGTCTCTATTTTCGATTAAAGAACAAATGGATGCGCTGGTAGCCGAGCTAAATCAGCACACTTATAACTACTATGTTTTGGCAATGCCAACTATTGCCGATTACGAATTCGACAAGAAATTGGAAGAATTGGCTAAACTGGAGAAGGAAAATCCAGAATTTGCCGATCCCAATTCGCCTACCCAAAAAGTAGGTGGAGATATCACCAAAACCTTTAATACGGTAAGGCATAAATGGCCAATGTTATCTTTGGGCAACACCTATAACGAGCAAGATTTAAGAGACTTTGATGAACGTGTACGCAAAGCCATTGGCGATAATTTCGAATACGTCTGTGAATTGAAATTTGATGGTTTGTCGATGAGTATCACCTACGAAAACGGTGTGCTTGTTCGTGCTGTTACCCGTGGCGATGGTACGCAGGGCGATGATGTAACTGCAAATATCAAGACCATTCATTCTATTCCTCACAAAGTGAAAAGCGAAGACCTGCCAGAAACTTTCGAAATAAGAGGAGAAGTTTTTATGCACCGAGCAGCGTTTGAACGCTTAAATAGAGAGCGGGAAGAACTTGGAGAAGTACCTTATGCCAATCCTAGAAATTTCGCAGCCGGAACAGTAAAAATGCAAGATTCTAAAGAGGTAAAAAAACGACCTCTAGACTGTTTTCTTTACGGATTGTATACTGAAAAACAGTTTTTCAAAACACATTGGGAAAGCCTAGAGGCAGTAAAAAGTTGGGGCTTTCATGTTTGCGAGCATACCAAGTTAGCAGGAAACATAGATGAAGTTTTAGATTTTATCCATCATTGGGATTCCGAGCGTTTTAAATTAAGTTATGATATTGACGGCATCGTAATTAAGGTGAATAGCTATGCGCAACAGCAGGAATTAGGTTTTACAGCCAAGTCTCCTCGTTGGGCTATTTCTTACAAATACAAAGCAGCCGAAGTACAAACTGTTTTAGAGAAAGTAACCTATCAAGTTGGACGTACTGGTGCAGTTACACCGGTGGCCAATTTAAAACCAGTGGTTTTAGCGGGAACTACCGTAAAAAGGGCAACCCTACATAACGCAGATGAGATTACTCGTTTAGATTTGCATGAAGGCGATACCGTTTGGGTTGAAAAAGGCGGCGAAATCATACCTAAGATTATCAAAGTAAATTTAGAGTTGCGAAAACCTGATACAAAGGCCATCCATTTTATTGAAAATTGTCCTGAATGCGGCACTCCGTTAATTCGTAAAGAAGGCGAAGCTGCTTATTATTGCACTAATGATGAAGGTTGTGGGCCTCAAATCGTAGGAAAAATACAGCATTTTATTGGTCGTAAAGCGATGAATATTGACGGCTTAGGCGATGAAACGATCGAAACTTTTTACAAACGTGGATTGGTTCGTCACATTAGTGATTTGTATAAGCTTCATGAAAAAGCAGACGAATTGAAAGCCATCGAACGTTTTGGTCAAAAGTCTATAGACAATATGTTAGCAGGCATCGAAAAATCTAAAGAAATGCCTTTCGAAAAAGTGCTGTTTGGTTTAGGTATTAGATATGTTGGCGAAACTGTTGCGAAAAAACTTGCCAAAGGGTTAAAAACTATTGACAATCTGGCCGCTGCATCTTTGGAAGAATTAACAGCAATCGATGAAATTGGGGTTCGAATTGCATATAGCATCAATGAATACTTCGCACAAAGCAGCAACATTTCGCAGATTAACGAACTGAAAGATGCAGGTTTATGCTTTGAAGTCAAAGAAACAGTAAATAAGGCTCAAAGCGATAAATTAAATGGAAAAACATTTGTAATTTCGGGCGTTTTCGAAAAGTATAGCAGAGACGAGTTAAAGAATTTGATTGAGGAAAACGGAGGTAAAATCTTAAGTGGGATCTCAGCCAAACTAGACTTTCTAGTTGCCGGTGATAACATGGGACCATCCAAACTAGAAAAAGCCACCAAACTAAATATCAAACTAATTAGCGAAAACGAATTGGGACTTTTGATTAACCACTAAGACACGAAGAACACCAAGATTATACTTAGGTAAATTCATATCATATCTACCGTATGACCGAAGATGAAATAGCTAAAATAATTGTTCAAGCTGCCTATAACGTACATGTTCAACTTGGCCCAGGCTTATTAGAGTCTGCCTACGAAGCTTGTTTGGTTTTTGAGCTTAGATATCTTGGACTAGAAGTTACCTCTCAAATGAATTTGCCTGTAAACTACAGGGGTGTACAACTTGATTGTGGTTACAGAATTGACATATTAGTAGAAAACAAAGTAATTATTGAGATAAAATCGGTTGCTGAACTTAATGATATTCATTTGGCACAGACGTTAACTTATTTAAAGCTTAGTAATTGCAAATTAGGTTTACTAATTAACTTCAATGTTCCGAAAATAAAAGATGGAATAAAAAGAGTGATAAACGGCTATTTATAGCTGATAAGAGTATAAAATAAACATAAAAACGCCTTTATGGCCTTTGTGGCTTGGTGGTAAATTAATAATAAATATAATGAACAAATTTCACGGAACAGGTGTAGCATTGGTCACACCTTTCAACACCGATGGCTCGGTAGATTATCAGGGGTTAGAGCGCCTGATCAATCACTTGATTAATGGAGGTATCGAATACCTCGTATCTTTAGGTACAACTGGCGAAACTGCCACATTAAGCAAGGACGAGAAGAAGAAGGTGTGGGAGTTTACCGCTGAAATTAATAATGGTCGTTTGCCGTTAGTAGCGGGTATTGGTGGCAATGATACACTGAGCGTAGCCCAAGAAATCAAAACTTTCGAAAGTAATGGCTACGATGCTATTCTTTCTGTTAGCCCATACTACAACAAACCTAACCAAGAAGGCATTTATCAACACTATAAATATCTAAGCGAAACTAGCACACTACCTATTTTGCTTTATAATGTACCGGGAAGAACGGGTTCAAATATGACACCTGAGACTACTTGTCGTTTAGCTCACGATTTCAAAAACTTAATTGGAATTAAGGACGCTGCAGGTTCTTTTGATCAGTTCAATCAAATTATGAGAGATAAACCTGCTGATTTTATGCTGATCTCCGGCGATGATCCTGTTGCTCTACCAATGATGTCTATTGGTGCAGTAGGTGTAATTTCTGTAATTGGAAATGCTTTACCAAGACAGTTTTCGGATATGATTAGATTATGCTTAAACGGTGAGTTCGCCAAAGCTACCCCAGCACATTTAAGCTTATTAGAATTTACCAGATTATGCTTCGCAGAAGGAAATCCTGTTGGCGTAAAAGCTGCATTAAAACAACTAGGCATTTGCGGTGATGATGTTCGTTTACCTTTGGTAAAAGCTAGTGCAACTCTTGACGCACAAATTGCAGGACAATTGAAACAGTTGTCGTAACCAGCGTTACTAAATAATTTACAAAGCCTTGATTGAAATTCAATCAAGGCTTTTTTTTTGTGTTATCGCCATTGAGATAGTTTCAATCATAAAAGTGTTACAAGCAATGTCATTAAAATGTATTTGGCAGGCCTATTAATTGCTTATATTTAAGCAACACACACTTAATAACACACAAATGAAAAAATTATTACTACTGCTATTTGTGCTAGGCACAATGAGCTGTAACGTGGTGCAATACTACGAGCCAAAGTTCTCTTTAGGTATGGAAGAGCAAGAGTTTAAACGTTTCAATAAATCTGCCGTGCAAGTATACGGCGACCAAAACGGAGGAGTTATTTACAGAACTTACAACACCATTACAGAATCATATAAGTTCTTCGTGTTTGAAAAACAGAAATTGGTCAAATTTGAAGAAGGAACCTACCCCGATGATTATAGACTTATCAGAAGGATATAGTACGAAACGAAAAAAGCACCTTGGTCAGAGGTGCTTTTTTTGTTCAAAATGCGTTTAAATTAAGCTTTGTTTTTAGTTTCTTGAACTTCTAAACGGATGCTTTGTGCTAGATTTTTTAAATCTTGCATTCCTTTACGTACACGTGTTCCAGCAGCGCTGTTAGATTTGTTGTAAAATTTGTCCACATCAGCTTCTAAAGCTGCTACTAGTGCTTTTACTTCAGCAAATTTTTTCATTTTAAAAATACTCCTATTAGTTTTTAAGGTTTTGATTAATACTCTATTACTAATGTAAGAGGTTTATTTTAATAAAAAAATACCCCGACTAAGAAAAAGTTCGGTTTTATGCGTTTTTTTTCCACAAAACACACACTTATAAACAGCAAATCTCTGAAAATCAAAAACTAACAAAAAAGCCCCGAAAAATCGAGGCTCTGTTTTTCAGCAA
Organism: Pedobacter helvus; assembly: GCF_005925325.1. Classification (GTDB taxonomy): domain Bacteria; phylum Bacteroidota; class Bacteroidia; order Sphingobacteriales; family Sphingobacteriaceae; genus Pedobacter; species Pedobacter helvus. The sequence continues at coordinate 915,178 of NZ_SRMP01000001.1, forward strand.
ACTTCTACTCTCCTATTGGGAATAAGTGTTGTTGATAGTAACCGTTTTTCAATTTATCAGAAACTTCACTAAAAGCATTTAATGTACGTTCCACATCTTCAATGGTGTGTACTGCTGTCGGGATTAACCTTAATTCAATCATCCCCTTTGGAATAACCGGATATACTACGATAGAACAGAAGATACCGTAATTTTCCCTCAAGTCGTGCGTTAATGCAGTAGCCTCAGATAATTCACCTTTTAAGAAGACTGGCGTTACTACAGTATCAGTTACACCAATATCAAACCCTCGTTCTTTCAAACCATTCTGTAAGGTTGTTGCAATTGTCCATAGTTTTTCTCTTAACTCAGGATTGTTTTTAAGCAACTCTAAACGCTTTATCAAACCGATAACCATTGGCATTGGTAATGCTTTGGCAAAGGTCTGAGAACGCATGTTATACCTGAAATAATCAGTCAAAGTTTTTGACGAGGCAACAAATGCCCCAATACCTGCCATAGATTTGGCGAAAGTAGCGAAATATACATCTACCCCTTCAATGCTATCTTGTGCTTCGTGAGTACCTGCGCCAGTTGGCCCCATAGTTCCAAAACCATGAGCATCATCAATTAGCAAACGGAAATTAAATTCCTTTTTAAGTTCGATTAACTCTTTTAATTTACCTTGTGCACCCGACATACCAAATACACCTTCAGTAATCAACAAGATACCACCGCCAGTTTGCTCAACCAGCTTAGTTGCTCTTTGTAATTGTTTACGGGCATCTTCAACATTATTGTGTTTGTAAACAAAACGTTTTCCCATGTGCAAACGCAAACCATCTAAAATACAAGCATGCGACTCGCCATCGTAAACCACTACATCGTTTCTATCTAATAAAGCATCGATAATAGAAACCATTCCTTGATAACCGAAGTTTAACAAGAAAGAATCCTCTTTACCAACAAATGCGGCTAGATCTTGTTCTAATTGTTCGTGATATTTAGAGTTACCCGACATCATACGAGCGCCCATAGGGTAAGCCATACCAAAATCGGCTGCACCTTGCTCATCTGCCTTTCTCACCTCTGGATGATTAGCTAAACCTAAATAGTTGTTTAAGCTCCATACCAAATGTTCTTTGCCTCTAAATTGCATATGAGGCGCAATCTCTCCCTCTAATTTTGGAAAAGAAAAATACCCATGCGACCATTTTTGGTGTTGACCAATAGGCCCCATGCGTTTCGCTACTTTATCAAAAATATCCAATGTGTGATAATTTATGTGTAAGATGTTATTGTACTGTGTAATTTGAGCGCAAATTTAAGTTTAAAATCGTTATTAGGCAACTTTGTAGCTCTTAGCCCTCTCAGTGCCGTCATTTCGACTGAAGCGTAGCGAAACGGAGAAATCTTTTAAACTTGTTACCATTGTAGTATATCATAACTTAAATCCTTCCACTCTTTATTTAAGAGACCAATTAAATATTCTTTCTTCGACCTATTCCATCGTTTTAATTGTTTCTCTCTAGCTATAGCTTCCTCAATTGCATTAAAAGCTTCGTAGTAAATGCAAAACGTCAAGTTATACTTTGCAGTAAACGATTCGGGATAAATTTTATTTTGATGTTCATATATCCTGCTTCTTAAATCAGATGTGACTCCAATATAGAGAGTACTGCGCTGATAATTAGTCATCATATATATAAACCCACCTCTTTCCAAATTTTACCTCCAAAGATTTCTCGGCTGCGTTGCACTTCGCTCGAAATGACGACATAGCGCAAAAAAAGCCTTAGCAACTATTATTGCTAAGGCTTTTAACATTATTTAACTCCTATCATTAGTCCACATTATCGTGTAAAAATGAGTTGTTAGGTCTAATTCCTGTCTCGCCATCTTCGTCGTTAGTTAGGGTAAACCTAGATACTTGCGACTCAGATGAGTGTTGTATTTGTTGTAATTGCATTTGCTTGCGCTGATATGCAGGTACATTTTCCAATTCTTGCAAACCGTTAGTAGTTCTTAACTTCATACTTAGATCTTTCAATCTTAAGATTCTTTCTTTAGATTTTCTAAGCTGTTCTTCTATCGATTCGTCTGTTTTATCTTGATCTGCGCTGTAAGTTTCTACTGGAGCAGCAGCTACAGGCTCTTCTTCAATGATTTCTTCTTGAATAGTAGCAATTGGCGTTTCGAAAACAAATTCAGTTTCTGCCACTTTTACCTCAAATTGAAAAGCAGGTTCTTCAACATGCTTAGGCTCTTCTGCAGGCGCTTCCTCTTCTACCAATTGGTGGAAAACCACACCACTTTCTTCTGGAGCTGGTGCAGGCGCAGCTGCTACTGGAGCAGGTTTTGCGATATTGAACAAATCACCAAATAGATCTGGTTGCTTTGCTTCTTCAGTTTGTACTTTCAAAACAGGCTCGTTACTTACTGGAGCTTCTTTTGGTGTAATAAATGAGTTAACAGGCTCTACAGGTCTTACCAAAGGAGCTTCTTCAGGCGTTAATAAAGAAATCTTTTTAACGTTTTGCTTATCTTTCTCTCTTTGTTCTGTAGTTTGGAAACCAGTAGCGATAATGGTTACTGAAATTTTATCTCCCAAATTCTCATCGATACAGTTACCCCAGATTAAATCGGCACTTAAACCTGCTTTATCTTGGATATAATCTGTAATGATTGAAACCTCATCCATGGTTACCTCTTTTACACCAGAACTGATGTTTAAAAGGATATATCTTGCACCTTCAATCTCATTATCTTTCAATAATGGCGAAGCTAATGCACCTTCTACTGCGGCTAAAGCACGGTTATCGCCATCGGCAGCAAAACTACCCATGATACAAACACCACTCTCTTTCATTACAGTGCGCACATCTTTGAAATCGACGTTGATATAACCTGGAACAGTAATGATCTCTGCGATACCCTTGGCTGCGGTAGTTAAAATATCATCTGCTTGTGCAAACGCAGAACCTAAGGTTAAGTTCCCGAAGATCTCACGTAGTCTATCATTAGAAATCACTAAATAAGAATCTACGTATTTCTTTAACTCTTCCAAACCATCGTCAGCTTGCATCTTACGTCTTTTTCCTTCGAAAGAGAAAGGTGTTGTAATGATAGCTACGGTTAATATATCAAGTTCTTTAGCTGCTTTGGCAATAATTGGACTAGCACCTGTACCGGTACCACCACCCATACCAGCCGTAATGAAAAGCATTTTGGTTTGCGGACCTAACATGGTTTTGATATCCTCTATATTTTCTATAGCAGAATTCTTACCAACTTCAGGGATAGAACCAGCACCCATTCCTTCGGTTAAGCTTGCACCTAACTGTACTTTGTTCGGAATAGGGCTAAACTCTAATGCCTGCGCATCAGTATTACAAATTATAAAGTCTACACCAGTAATTCCTTGACGGTACATGTGGTTTACCGCGTTACCTCCACCACCTCCAACACCAATAACTTTGATAATTGAAGATTTATCTTTTAACATTTCGAACTTCATATTGTTATGAATCAGTAGTTTAAATTTCTATTTTTTGCTGTTCATTCCTTTTGTAATATTAACACTTTTTTAACAGTCGTTTTCCACAAGTGTTAAGAATGTGGAAAATTCCCGAATTGTGGAAAAATATCACGGCTTGATATAATCTTCGTCGCTAACATTCATATCATCTCTGATAAATTCTGTAGCTTTTCCTAATAATTTATCGAATAAACCGCTTCTTTTTGCCTTTTCTTTAACTTCTTTTGGTTTCTCTACAAACACACCTGGTTGCTTCATTTCTTCCAACAGGTCTTCTGCTTTTTGAATCCCCTTGATTAACAAACCTACAGAGGTTGCATACATTGGGCTCTTCAAATCGTCGTAGATATTTTTAGGCATTTCCTCGTATTTAGACAAGTGCTCGTTTGGATATCCCACGCGGCAATCTAAACCAGTTACGTACTCTACCATTTGGTTTAAGTGTTTTAACAAAGCACCACCACCAGTAATTACAACGCCACCAATTAGACGTTTCTCATATCCTGATGATTTAATCTCGTAGTAAACATGCTCTACAATTTCTTCCATACGGGCCTGGATAATGTAGGCAAGGTTTTTAACAGAGATTTCCTTTGGCTCACGACCACGTAATCCTGGAACACAAATAATTTCGTTCTCTTTGTTCTCTTCGGCTAGGGCAGAACCAAATCGAGTTTTCAATAACTCGGCCTGGTTACGCATTACCGAACATCCTTCTCTGATATCTTCGGTTACACTGTTACCACCAAACGGAATAACCGCAGTGTGACGGATGATGCCTTCGTGGAAAATAGCCACATCGGTTGTACCACCACCAATATCAACTAAACAAACACCAGCTTCTTTTTCTTCCTCGCTCAACACCGATTCAGAAGAAGCCAATGGCTCTAAAATCAACTCTTGGGTTTGTAAACCTGCATTGGTTACACAACGCATGATATTTTTAACCGCAGTTACCTGACCAGAAATGATGTGGAAGTTAGCTTCCAAACGCACCCCTGCCATACCAACTGGATCTTTGATACCCGGTTCGTTATCGATTGTAAATTCTTGTGGCAATACATGAATAATTTCTTCACCTGGAGGCATCACCAATTTAAACATATCGTCAATTAATTTATCGATATCTTTTTTGCTGATTTCGTTATTCAACTCTCTACGAGTTAAAATACCTCGATGTTGCAAACTCTTGATGTGCTGACCTGCAATACCCACGTTAACCACACGTATTTCTACGTTCGATTGTGAGCTAGCGATTTCTACCGCTGCATTGATGCCTTGCACTGTTTTTTGAATATTAGAAACCACACCGCGGGTAACACCTGCAGATTCGGCCTTTCCAATACCTAGGACCTCTATTTTACCATGATTTGTTCTGCGCCCCACGATTACGCAGATCTTGGTAGTACCAATATCTAGTCCTACTACTATTGGAGATTGAATGGTAGTTTTTTCTTTGCCCATAACCATTATTATTTATTGTTGAGTTTGATATTATCTATTAGTTTTTTATTGTTTTATCTTTGGTAGATGTTTTTTCTTTAGTTGCCACTTGCTTCTGCGAAAGCGTTTCCGTTTTCTGTCCTGCTGTTTTTGTCTCTTTCTCTTTTTCTTTCTTTGCTGTCTCCTTCACACTCTCTTTGCTTTTTGAAGCATTATTTTTATCTGTTGTATTTTCTGTTTTAGCAGGCACTGATACTTTCTCTTCTTTCTTTGGTTGTACAGCTACTGCCTGTGTTGCCTTTCTAATTTCATCTTGTATCGCAGACTTCACTTGCTGGTCAATTGCCTGGCGTTGTCTCGATATCGAATCTGGCAATACAGGTTTTTCTAATTTTTTTATCGTTAACGAATCCCTTTTCTCACAAACAATCTGATTAGTGTATTTCAAATTGATAGATCGGTAAGCGTTCCATCCTACTTTCGGCATTGCCTGTTTATAGAAAGCCAACAAATTGTTCATCTTGATCTCTATATCTTTTGCATTACCCAAAATGATACGCTGGTTCCCCACTCTAGGTACCATTTCTATGTCAGCTTTGTCATTGATAAATAACTGTTCGATCTGTGCATCCCATAAGGTATCCTTCTTCACATACATCGCCGTTTTGTACAAATCTTTCGCTGTTGGCGTCATCAATGTATCTACCTTGCCGTTGAAACCTTCTAAAATATTTCCAGTAGCTACCAACACATTTGCCGTAAAGTTCGGAGAAACTGGCATCTTCAATCCATCGCTATCTACATAATAATCCTGACCACCTGCGTTTAGAATTCTCAACACTGGCTGACGTTGCTTCACTTCTACAAATACAGTTCCATTCATATCTGCATACACCTTTACAAAACCGATGTAAGGATTTACAGCAATGTTTTTCTCAATTTCGTGAAGATTAATCCCCTCTAAGTTTCTACCAATTAAATCGCCTTGGTTTTGTTTTAAGATCGCATCTATCTCTTCTATTTCAATAAAATTGTCCGCTCCCGGAATCAATATTTCAATCTTTGCGCACTTTACTGATTTCTTCTTGGTATCGATAAAACCCATTAATACCACCACACCTGCCAAGCAGGTTAGCCAAGCAAACCCTTTAAAAATCGCTTTCCAGTTTATTCTTTTAAGCATGGGTTAAAGTGTTTTTTAATGGTTCTATTAATGTATCAATATCACCTGCACCAACGGTCAAAGTTAGTTCAGGGTTTTTATTTTTTATCAACTCTACTACATCTTCTTTAGCACAAATTTGTTTATTCTCGTTTGTCATTTTATCCAACAACATTTGAGAAGTAACACCGTCGATAGGCAACTCCCTAGCCGGATAAATATCTAGCAAAATCACTTCATCAGCCGTACTTAATACTTTCGCAAAATCATCTGCAAAATCGCGGGTACGCGTAAATAAATGTGGCTGAAAAACAACCGTCAGTTTTTTCTCTGGGTACAATTGTCTCACGGCGTCAAAACAGGCTCTTAACTCTTCAGGATGATGCGCATAATCATCTATGTAAATATGTTTCTCGGCCTTAACGATGGCTTCGAACCTACGCTTTACACCTTTGAAACTTGCGATTGCTTTTTTAATGCTTTTAGGACTGATCCCTAAACTTAAAGCAGAGCCGATAGCTGCCGTAGCATTCTCTACGTTATGTTTGCCGGGCATCGCCAGTTTCAAATCTTTAATGGTAGTAAAGCCATCCTCGAAATCGAAAACAAAGCATCCGTCTTCTACTCTGATGTTTTGAGCATTGATGGCCGAATTTCCAGTTGCACTGTAGGTAATTCCTGCAATTGGCAATCCATCCTTAATAAATAAGTGCCCGTTTTCTTTTAATTGGTCCGCAAAGAGATTAAAGGATTCGTGCAAGTGACTTTCATCACCATAAATATCTAAATGGTCGGCATCCATAGAAGTAATCACAGCTACATCTGGATGCAAAGTCAAGAAAGAACGATCGTACTCATCTGCCTCAACCACCACTACATTGTTCTTACCGTAAAGCACATTGCTATTATAGTTTGAAGTAATGCCTCCCAAAAATGCTGTACAACCAAACCCTGTATCGGTTAAGATATGTGCAATCATAGATGAAGTGGTAGTTTTTCCATGTGTACCCGCTACCGCCACACAATACATCCCTTCACTTATGATCCCCAATACCTGCGAACGTTTCTTTAAATCGAAGCCCTTGCTTTGGAAGAAATTAAGGATTTTCGAATCTTTAGGAATAGCAGGTGTGTAAACAATTAGCGTATCATCGTATTTTTCTCTGAAAGCAGCTGAAATAGTTTCTTCTTCATCCAAAAATGAAATTAGAATACCTTCTTGCTCTAGTTGAGCCGTCAAAACCGTACGAGTTTTATCATAACCGCAAATTACGCAGCCACGTTTTGCAAAATAGCGAGCAAGCGCACTCATGCCGATGCCTCCTATTCCTACAAAATATACTCTTTTAATATTTGACAGTTCCATTTCTTTTAGATTTGAGATATGAGTATTGAGATTTGAGACTTTCCTCTAACCTATATCTGCTGTTTTCTAACTAATGATTGACGTTTCGGTCAACAACTTTTTACTTTCTACTTTTAACTTTTTACTTAATTAGCTTCAATACTTCTTTTGCTATTACTTCATCGGCGTTAGCAAAAGCCATTTTTCCTATATTTTCACTCAGCAATGCTGATTTTTCTTTATCATTTAGCAAGTCTAATGCTTGCGATACCAATGTATCTTCTGCTGCAGTATCTGCAATTAGTATTGCTGCATTTTCTTTCACCAAAGCCAAAGCATTTTTAGTTTGATGATCTTCTGCAACATTTGGCGATGGCACCAAAATCACGGGCTTTTTAATCAAGCAAAGCTCCGCAATGGTTCCTGCGCCAGCTCTAGAAATGATCAAATCTGAAGCCGCATAAGCTAAATCCATTTGATTTAAGAACTCTAGAATGCGAACGTTAGGGTGATAATCCAAACCTATTCTTTCTACAATTCCTTTATAATAGAACTTGCCAGTTTGCCAAATCACCTGCACATCTTGCGCAATAATTTCAGCCAAATGCTTTTCGATGCTTTTATTTAAAGTTCCAGCACCTAAACTTCCGCCAGTTACCAAAATGGTTTTCTTCAAAGGATCGAGCTTTAATAGCTCAGCCCCAGCATAACGACGACCGTCGATATTTACAATATTCTTTCTTACTGGATTTCCAGTTTTTAAGATCCTATCAGCAGGGAAAAAAGCTTCCATACCATCAAAAGCTACACAAATTTTAGCCGCCTTTTTACCCAATAATTTATTGGTAATGCCTGCGTAAGAATTCTGTTCTTGTATCAAGTAAGGTATATTTTTTAGGGAAGCCGCATAAAGCAACGGACCAGAGGCATAACCACCAACCCCAACTACTGCATCGGGTTTAAAATCGGCAATTAATTTCATCGCTTTTCGCACACTACCAATAACCTTAAAAGGCAGTCCAAGGTTTTTAAAAATTGAACCTCGTTGAATGCCACTTATATTTAATCCCACAATTTTATATCCAGCAGCAGGAACCTTCTCCATTTCCATGCGCCCTTCTGCCCCAACGAACAAAATTTCGCATTGCGGCGAAACTGCTTTTAGGGCATTGGCGATAGCAACGGCGGGGAAAATATGCCCGCCTGTGCCGCCACCAGATATGATAATTTTTGGGAAATTATTCATGTTAATTAATTTGATAATTGGTTGATTAGCTAATTAGCTAATTCCCCTGTCTCTAATTCTATTTTTATCATTATCAAATCAGCTAATCATCACATTAGCTAATTCCTTCTAAGCCATTGCTGGGATTTCTCCTACTATAACCTTATCTTCTTTTTTTACGCTACTATTTTCTTCTACATCTCGGCTTACACTTAAAATGATGCCGAATGCGATACTGGTAAATATCATAGAAGTACCTCCCATACTTACCAATGGCAAAGGCACACCCGTTACCGGACCTAAACCAACTGCTACCGCCATGTTGGCAAAAGCTTGTATTGTTAAACTGAAGCTCAATCCAGCAGCCAACAACGCTCCAAAAGCCTTGGGGCTTCGGGTTACAATCCTGACGCATCGATAGAGCAATACCAGATACAATACCATCACTGCTAAACCGCCCACCGTTCCATATTCCTCAATAATAATGGCGAAAATAAAATCGGAATATGGATGCGGTAAGAAGTTTCTTTCTGTACTATTACCAGGCCCTTTGCCTAGTACGCCTCCAGTAGCCAATGCAATTTTAGCATGGTCAGACTGGTATGTTTTATCAGAGTGCTGCAACTCTGGATGTAAAAACGAGTTGATACGTGATTTATATGTTTCTCTTCGTGGCCCCAAGAATACTACGAACATTAACAACACTAAACCTCCAGCACATACTGTAGCTATTTGTTTGATACTGATACGTCCAATGATCAACAATAAAATACTTACACCAAACAACATTAAGGCTGTGGATAAGTTGGCCAATGCGATTAAAACGAAAACTACACAAACCGAACCCATGATTGGCAAGAATGCGCTTTTTACATCCTTGATATTTTCCTGTTTACGCGTTAGCATTCGAGCTAAAAATGTAATTAGCGACAGCTTGGCTAAATCCGAGGTTTGAAATGTAAGTCCGATTACTGGAATTTTCACCCAACGAGAAGCGTCATTCAAAGACTGGCCGAATATTAATGTGTAAAACAGCAAAGGCACCGTTACAATCATTAAAATCTTGGAAATACCTGCATAATACTTATAATCGAGCAGGTGCGCAATGTAAATCATTCCTATACCTAGCAATACGAAAATCACGTGCTTAAACAAAAGATACTTCTCTACCGAAATGCCTTTTTTGTAAGCAATAGCACCAGTGGCACTATACACCACCATGATAGAAATCATGGAAAGCAGGAGTATAATGATCCAGATCCAACGATCGCCTTTGGTACGTTCTAAAAGTGCGTTGATGTTAAACATTTTTTTTCTTTATTGATTACACAGATGATGTGATTTCCTTGATTATTCTTTTTACCACCTAAGACATCTTAGGTCATTTTAGCTTTAGGCCTTTCTACTTCTTTAGTCTTTGGTTTTTAGTCTTAATTAAAGTTCTTTAACTGCTGCCTTAAATTGGTTGCCGCGATCTTCGTAGCTTTTAAACAAATCGAAACTTGCACAAGCTGGCGACAACAATACTGTACTGCCTTTTTTAGCCAAGTGGTAAGCTACTTGCACTGCTTCCTCTGCAGAAAATGTATTTACAATTACATCTACATCATCTTCAAAAGCATCGTGGATACGCTTGTTATCTTTACCTAAGCAGATAATAGCTTTCACCTTGCTCTTAACTAAGTCTCTCAGCATTTCGTAATCATTGCCTTTATCAACACCACCCATAATTAACACCACATCGGTATTTACACTTTCCAAGGCGTACCAAGTAGAGTTTACATTCGTAGCTTTAGAATCGTTGATATAAGCTACATCATTGATTTTAGCCACAAACTCTAACCTATGGTCAATATTTTTAAACTCACCCATGCTTTCGCGGATAGTTTCGTTGCGCAACTCTAATACCTTAGCTACGATGCCAGAAGCCATTGAGTTGTAAATGTTGTGCTTACCTTGTAAGGCTAAATCCGAAATTGACATGGTTAATGTGTTGTTTAAATTGGTGTTGATATAAATGTTATTGTCTTCTAAATACGCTCCCGGTTCTACTTTCTTAAGTATTGAAAAGGGATAGGCTTTCGCTTCTATATTTACTTTTTCTAAAATTTTCTTCGTCTCTTCATCATCGGCACAGTAAATAAAAGCATCGGCCGATGTTTGATTTTGTACAATTCGCATTTTTGAAGCCGCATAATTGGCAATATTGTAATCGTACCTATCTAAATGATCTGGTGTGATATTGAGCAACACAGCGATATCCGCTTTAAACTCATACATATCATCCAACATAAAGCTTGATATTTCTAAAACATACCAATCAAATTCATGGTCGGCCACTTGCGCCGCAAAGCTGTGACCTATATTTCCTGCTAAACCTACATTCAATCCTGCTTTTTGAAGGATGTGATACGTAAGCATAGTTGTTGTAGACTTACCATTTGAACCTGTAATACAAATGGTTTTTGCATTGGTATACCTCTTTGCGAATTCAATCTCAGAGATTACTGGAACACCTTTTTCTACCAGTGCCTTTATTATAGGCGACTTGGATGGAATACCTGGACTTTTAATCACCTCAGTTGCATTCAAAATCAATGCTTCGGTGTGTTGGTTTTCCTCAAAAGGTATGCTCATTCTTTGCAAATCAGCTTTATAAGCATCGGCAATACCACCAAAATCAGACACAAAAACATCGAAACCTTGCTTTTGAGCTAGTTTAGCCGCACCTACTCCACTTTCGCCTGCACCCAAAACAACTATACGCGAACGCACAGTCGTATTTGACTGAGATTGGTTCTGCGATATGTTGCTATTTGAGTTCATTTTTATTTTTTTTTGTTGGTCGAAAAATATTTCACCCTTACTTTATAGTCTTTATTCCTTGTTCTTCTATCCTTAATCCTATCTCAATTTCAGGGTTACAAATGCAATAACTGCCAACAAAATCCCAATGATCCAGAAACGTGTCACAATTTTAGCTTCGTGATAACCTTTCTTTTGGTAATGGTGGTGCAATGGCGACATCAGGAAAATCCTTCTACCTTCACCAAAACGTTTTTTAGTGTATTTGAAATAAGTTACCTGCAAGCTCACAGATAAAACTTCTACCAAGAACACCCCACATATAATTGGAATTAACAACTCTTTTCTAGTCATGATCGCGAATACCGCAATGATACCACCGATAGTTAAACTACCTGTATCGCCCATAAAAATTTGCGCCGGATACGAGTTGTACCACAAGAAACCGACACAAGCACCAATAAATGCAGCCGCAAAAATGATCAGTTCACCACTGTTAGGAATGTACATGATATTCAGGTAATCGGCCATCACGGTGTTACCCGAAACATAAGCGAATATGCCCATAGTGATACCAATAATAGCAGAAGTTCCCGTTGCCAAACCATCTATACCATCGGTTAAGTTAGCACCATTCGAAACCGCAGTTACAATTACAATTACAAAAGCCAAGAACACGATGAACGCATACTTCTCGTAACCTTCGCCTAAAAACTTAACTACTTTTGCGTAATCAAACTCGTTGTTTTTATAGAAAGGAAGATTGGTTTTTGTTGATTTTACGTCTTGTGTATAATAATAGGTTTCGCCTTTTTTACGTAACACCATTGGCGCAGCACTCTGAACTTTAGCTGTATCCACTTTAGCAGTTTCATCAACTGTTTGGCGCACTACAATATTAGGGTGGAAATACATGGTACAACCCACAATAATTGCTAAACCAACTTGACCAACCACTTTGAACCTACCCGCTAAACCTTCTTTGTTCTTTTTAAAAACTTTAATGTAATCGTCCAAGAAACCAATCGCACCCATCCATAAGGTGGTTACAATCATCAAGATCACATAGATGTTAGTGATGTTAGCAAACAACAGAGTAGGAATTAAAATCCCCATCAAAATCATGATACCACCCATAGTTGGCGTACCTTGTTTTTGCATTTGCCCTTCTAAACCTAAATTCCTCACCGTTTCTCCTACCTGTTTCGAGTGTAAGTAATCAATAATTCTACGACCATAAACCGTAGTAATAATCAACGACAAAATGATAGATAATGACGATCTGAAAGTAAGGTATTGGAACAACCTTAATCCAGGAAAATCATAATGTTTATGTAGATATTCGAATAATAAATATAACATTAGTTGATTTGGTTTAGTTGTTCGTTAATAATTTCTTTATCGTCAAAATGGTGCCTCACACCGTTAATTTCTTGATACTTTTCGTGGCCTTTTCCTGCAATAAGAATAATATCGCCCGGCTGTGCGATATGGCAAGCCGTTTTAATTGCTTCCTTTCTATCTAAAATGCTGATCGTTTTGCGCTGGTTAGTTGGCGAAACTCCAGCTTCCATATCTTTGATAATCGACTGCGGATCTTCAGTACGAGGATTGTCAGATGTCAAAATCACTTTATCGCTCCAATCGCAAGCCACTTGTGCCATTACCGGGCGTTTGGTTTTATCTCTATCACCACCGCAACCGATCACTGTGATTACTTGTTCGGTTCCTTTTCTAATATTTGCAATAGTGCTCAAAACATTTTGAACCGCATCTGGCGTATGTGCATAATCTACAATACCCACAATACCGGACTTAGATACAATATAATCGAACCTACCTTCGGCACCAGATAAAGCGCTAAGTGTAGTCAATACATTCAATTGATCTTGCTCTAACAATACAGCAACAGCATAAGCTGCCAATAAATTGTAAGCGTTGAAAGATCCTACCATTTTGAAATACACATCTGTATGGTCTATTTCTAAATGCAGGCCACTGAATTTATTTTCTATGATCTTCGCTTTAAAATCTGCCATCTGTTTCAAAGCATAAGTCCTTTTAAGAGCTTTGGTATTTTGAAGCATCACCATTCCGTTTTTATCATCGGTGTTGGTTAATGCAAAAGCCGATTTAGGCAACATGTCAAAAAAGCCTTTTTTTGCTTTGATGTAGTTATCGAAGGTTTTATGGAAATCTAAGTGATCATGAGTGATGTTCGAAAACACACCACCAGCAAAAGTTAATCCCGCAATGCGATGTTGAGACACTGCATGAGAACTTACTTCCATAAAGCAATACTCACAACCTTCATCTACCATTTCTCTCAACAACTCATTTAGCGCAATTGGATTTGGTGTAGTATGCGTAGCTGGTACAATCCTATTATTGATTTGATTTTGCACCGTAGAAATCAATCCTACTCCGTAATTCAAACCAGTAAATAATTGGAAAAGCAAAGTAGCAATGGTGGTTTTACCATTGGTTCCGGTAATACCAACCAACTTTAATTCTGCCGATGGGTTACCGTAGAAATTACAAGCAATTACACCTAAAGCCTCAGCCGAATCTGCCACCTCTACGTAAGTCACAGCGTCGTTCAAATCTGTAGGTAATTCCTCACAAACAATTACACTTGCACCGGCAGCAATAGTTTGATCGATGAATTTGTGCCCATCTACTGCAGTACCTTTGATAGCGAAAAACAAAGTTCCAGTATTCACTAAACGAGAATCAAAAGCCAAAGCTGCTACCTCTACTTGAGGCATGCCTTTTAAGCTTTTAATCGAAACTCCGTAAAGTAAATCTTGTAAATTCATTCCTTATAATTTGATAATCGGATAATTAGCTAATTCGATAATGGAGTTGCTAAAGCTCATTACCACATCATCACATTTGCTAATTATCACATCCTTTATTGTAACAGTATATCTACTACCAAACCTTTTCCAATCCTGCTTCCAGGATGGATAGATTGGCTAATCACTTTCCCACTTCCTTTTACACGAGCTTTTAAACCTGCGTTACCCAACAGGTACATGGCATCTTTTAAGCCCATGCCATTTACGTTTGGCATCACACCCTTTACCGGTGTACTTTCTTCGTAAGCAATACCATTACTGGTATCTACCGAATTAAAATAATCTGATTTAGCAGCGTAAAGCGCCTTAATGCCAAAAGCATTGTACACCTTTTTGGTCGCTTGACTTTGACCTGCTTTAGCTTCTGGAGCCACGGTATTACCCGCTAAATGCTCTTCAACTTTGTTGTACATATTTACATCGCTTGCGTAAATACGATCGGCCACCTCTCTAAACACAGGCCCAGAAACCAACGCACCATAGTAAGCCCCTTTAGGGTCGTTAATTACCACAATCATTGAATATTTAGGCTTATCAGCAGGGAAGTATCCAACAAAAGAAGCTTGATATTGTCTTTTTGCTCTGTAGCCTAAATTATTATCTGCTACCTGCGCCGTTCCAGTTTTACCAGCAATTTTGTAAAGTGGATTATAAACTATTTGCTTACCGCTACCGTTGGTTACCACACCTTCCAACATTATTTTGAGCTTAGACAAAGTTTCATCCGAACAAACTTTCTCGTTCATCACCCTTGCCTTAAATTGCTCAATCGGATTACCTAGTCTTCTTATTTCCTTTACAAAAATTGGGGCTATCATCTTACCGTTGTTGGCAATAGCATTATACAATGTCAACATCTTTAAAGGCGTTAACTGCATTTCATAACCATAAGCCATTTGAGGCAAGGTCATATTCTTGTTCCAACTTTTTGCACTCGGATTTTTCACCCATGGCTTAGCTTCTCCAGGTATTTGCAAACCAGTTTTTTCATTCAAATGCCAGTTATACAAATGATCAGTAAACTGTTTTGGATTTTCTCTATAGTTATTATTGATTAACTGTGCGATTGCCGAGTTCGAAGACTGCTCAAATGCCCTCTTTACCGTAATGACACCCACGCTGCCATGTGAATCTTTAATGGTATGACCACCTGGCAACCTATAGTTTTCAGTTCCTATCAGGGTGTTTGTATCAACTTTTTTATCTTCCAACAAAGCCATGTATGAAGCTAACTTAAACGTAGAGCCTGGGTCTTGATTACCCGCAATGGCATAGTTGAACTGTTCCTTGTAAACACCTTCTTCTACTTTAGTGTAGTTAGCCACAGCCCTTACCTCTCCCGTTGCAACTTCCATCACAATCACAGCACCGTGGTGCGCCTGACTTTTAATCAACTGCTTTTCTAATGCACTTTGGGCTAAATCCTGGATATTGATATCGATGGTAGAAATAATATCAGCACCATCTTTTGGCGCCACTTCCGCCTCGCTATTTACCGGTATCCAAACCCCGCCACTAATACGCTGCTTCAATCTCCTGCCCGTTTCGCCATTGATGTAATTGCCATAAGCACCCTCCAAACCTACACCATTAGCAACATTCTCATTCTTATAACCGATGGTTCTAGCCGCTAAAGCTTTAAAAGGAAGAATACGTCTATTTTTAGGAATAGCCATTAAGCCCCCAGAATGCTTCCCTATGTTATACAAAGGGAAACTTCTAACCACTTTTAGATCGCTATAAGAAACCTTACGTTTAATTAATAGATAACGAGCACTATCTTGCCTTGCCTTACGCAACAGGCGAGAATAATCTTTAGCACTCTTATCTTTAAAGAAACCCGCCAGCTTCATCGCCAACGAATCAACTTTAGAATTAAAAATTTTATCCTCTTGAATACCACCAGCAAACAAATCCATCCTTAACTCATATTCAGGAACAGAAGTAGCCAACAAACTACCATCTACAGAATAAATGTTACCACGAGTGGCTTCAACCTCAAATTCTTTTACAGACAAACTATCAGCCATTGCCACCCATTTGTGACCTTGCCTAAATTGCACATCGCACAACTTAACGAAAACCGCAAGCGCAAAAAGTACAATTAGCCCGAAAGCTAGGTACACCCTTAACAATATGTTTGCCCTGATATTCATTACTTACTTTGTACTATTATTTTTTTTGGTGGCTCAATCAACTCTTCCAACCCTAAGGTATCTACCTTTTTAGCCACCTCTGTCATTTTGCTTTTAAACATTAAATCCGCTTTGAGCGACTTATACTCCCAGCTCAACTCCTTCACTTCTTTGCTGATACGATCGATATCTCTAATATTTTTTACCGCCATATGGCTATTAGCGATATAAACCATCCCCAGCACGCACAGGAAAATTAAATAAGGAAGCATATCTGTCGCAGTTTCCTTTGATACTGCCCCTTCCACAAATAACCTTCTAAAAAAAGCCGTAGCACTGCCCTCTTTCGCCGGCTCTTTTTTCTTAGGCTCTTCCTTTTTCAGCACCGGCTCGTCTTCCTGAGCCAATTCTTCCTCTATCTTTTCCCTGAATCTATTCATCACTTCACTCCTCCGTCAACTGAAGTAGACGGCAATGAAATCCGTTCACCTATTCTTAATTTCGCACTGCGAGACCTACTATTACGAGCCAATTCTTCAGCATCAGCTACAATCGCTTTTCTAGTGATGACATTGAAAGGCTTTTGATCGTTACCAAAAAAATCTTTTTCTACCTCGCCCTTAAACTTTCCCTTAGCCAAGAAATTTTTAACCGGCCTATCTTCCAACGAGTGATAAGATATCACCACCAAACGACCACCCGGCTTAAGCACCTCTGCCGACTGCTCCAAGAAACGCTCTAACACCTCAATCTCACCATTCACTTCAATACGCAGCGCTTGAAATACTTGCGCCATATATTTATGCTCTTTTCCGCGAGGGATATGAGCCGCAATTACATTTTTAAATCCAGACAAAGTTTGGATAGGCCCGTCTAAACGAGCGGTCACTATCGTTCTCGCCAAAGACTTTGCATTTTGAACCTCCCCGTACAATCCGAAAATCTTATGCAAAGCCTCCTCAGTATAAGTATTCAGCACCACCGCAGCAGTTAGCGCACGCTGTTGGTCCATACGCATATCCAAATCAGCCTCGAAACGTGTAGAAAAACCTCTTTCAGGTTCATTGAACTGATGAGAAGAAACCCCTAAATCAGCCAAAATCCCATCCACTTGCTTGATACCCAACAAACGAAGATGGTTTTTCATATACCCAAAATTCTGATCCACGAAACGGAAACGAGGATCATCAATTTTATTTCTTTGCGCATCAGGATCTTGATCAAAAGCAACCAAAATACCGTCAGGCCCTAAATGTTTCAAAATCTCACGAGAGTGCCCGCCACCACCAAAAGTCACATCTACATACACCCCGTTTGGCTTGATATTTAAACCATCGATACATTCTTGCAACAAAACAGGAACATGGTAATTATTCTCCATTGGCACCTCCTTTGTTTTTACCACCCATCACTTCTTCAGCCAACGCTGCGAAATTCTCAGGCACATCATCAAAAAGACCATCGTAAACTTTCTTATCCCAAACTTCAATCTTATCCAACTGACAAGCCAACACCAATTCGGCATCAATGCCAGCATACTCAATTAAAGATTTAGGCAGAAGCACACGACCCGCAGCATCTAAAGATAGCGGCATTGCCCCACGCTGAAACGCCCTCACAAACTCACGATTCCTTTTCTCGAACATATTCAGCTTACTCAACTCCGCTACCGTTTCATCCCATACTTTTTTAGGATAGATCACCAAATTCTTCTCAAAACCCCTGTTCACAACCAACCCATCTCGCTCTACATCAAGCAATTGCTTCTTCAGCAAAACAGGCACCATCAAGCGCCCTTTCGCATCTATTTTGCAATCAAATTCTCCGATGAGTTGGTTCATTTATAGTAGCTACACTTTTTATGTAGTGTAAAATTAAGAGACTTCTACCACTTTTTACCACTTTTTACCACAAAAAAGTTTTCAACACACATTTCTTACCACTTCAACCCACTTTTCGATATCAATAAGGCACTTTTACTGGTGGTAAAAAAATAAAGCGGTCCCGACTTTTCAGTCGGGACCGCTTATACACAAGGAGTTAACCTGTATTAATTCAAAAATAAAAGGCAAAATTCAAAATACTTTTACCTCATCAATGCAATTTCTATTTCTGGATAGCAGCTACACCTGGCAACTCTTTACCTTCCATATATTCTAGCAAAGCACCACCACCAGTAGAAACATAGCTTACTTCATCTTCTAAACCAAACTTAGCAATTGCCGCAGCCGAATCGCCACCGCCAATTAATGAGAAAGCACCATTTTTAGTGGCTTCTACCACCGCTTCCGCAACAGCCTTAGTACCTTGTTGGAAGTTTTCCATTTCAAAAACACCCATTGGACCATTCCAAAGCAAAGTCTTTGAGTTTTTGATGATACCACTAAATAACTCTACCGTTTTAGTACCGATGTCCAATCCCATCCAATCTGCAGGGATGTGACCACTTTCTACTTGGTCTTTGCTTGCATTGTTATCAAATTTATCAGCAATTACCGTATCTACCGGCAATACCAAGTTTACACCTTTGGCTTTTGCTTTTTCCAATAACTCTAAACAAAGCTCCATTCTGTCTGCTTCTAATAACGACGTACCAATTTCGCCACCTTGAGCCTTTGCAAATGTGTAAGCCATACCACCGCCGATAATCAAATTATCTACCTTTTCTAACAGATTTTCGATCAACAAAATTTTATCAGACACTTTAGCACCACCCATAATCGCAGTGAAAGGTCTTTCTGCGCCATTGATTACTTTTTCGGCATTTTTAATCTCTTCTGCCATTAAGTAACCAAAGTATTTATGCTCTGGGAAAAACTGAGCTATGATCGTAGTAGAAGCATGCGCTCTGTGTGCAGTACCAAAAGCATCGTTCACATAAACATCAGCTAATTTCGACAGCTTTTCTGCAAAAGCAACATCACCTTTTTCTTCTTCTTTGTAAAAACGAAGATTTTCTAACAACAAAACATCTCCTGGATAAAGGTTGCCAGCTTTATTAACCGCATCTTCACCAATACAATCATCAGCAAATTTTACGGTAAGGCTTAACATGCGAGACAGGTCTGCCACAATATGTTTCAAAGAATATTTATCGGTTGGACCTTCTTTTGGTCTACCCAAGTGCGACATCAAAATCACCGAACCACCATCTTTCAAGATTTTTTTTATGGTTGGCAATGCTGCACGCATTCTTTTATCATCGGTAATATTGAAATCGGCATCCAAAGGAACGTTAAAATCTACTCTTACAATAGCTTTCTTATCTTTAAAATCAAACTGATCAACTGTCTTCATTATTTTCTTATTCTATATTAGGTTTAAAATCATGATGTAATGTGGCCCAACACCTGGAATTTCAAATTCTTCGGAAATAATTTCAAATCCCTGTTTCTTATAAAAATCAACTGCTGAGGTACGGGCATTGCACCAAATATACTCAGCTTTTGCCGTTTTTATATAATCTACAGCATATTTTATGAGCAAAGCACCATAACCTTTACCAAAATAAGGTGTATCTGTAGCCATTCCGCGAAGCTGATAGCCCGAGGCCTCCCTACCTTCAATATGCTGAGGATAGAAAGTGGCCACCGTAGCGACTTCTGTATCACCTAAGTAGTAAGCAAGATGAAAAATACCTTCGGCCTTATCAGTTGGGAAAATACAATCTTCTAAAGGAGCACCATCTCGAAGCATCTTGCTTCTTAACGGCAGCACTTTTTCTAAAGGAACAAATTTGACCATAACTACTTTAATTGTTAATGTTTTATGATTAATCGATGTATTCGCTGCGATAGCTCCTATTATCTTAACCTTATATCAGGCATCAACGTTTAATAATTAATTATTGATAATTGGTTATTTATTATTCACTATTGGTATTTCAGTTATTGATGATTCTTTGCACAACGTCACCTAATCGATTTGAATAGCCAGATTCATTATCGTACCAACCTACCACCTTTACTAAATCGCCGACAATAGAAGTAAGTTGTGCATCAAAAATGCAGGAATATGGATTATTGATGATATCGACGGAAACAATGGGATCTTCGGTGTATTGCACAATTTGACTTAATTCTCCCATGGCAGCATCTGCAAATGCCTTATTAATTTCTTCAATAGTGGTTTTCTTTTTAAGGATGCAGGTAAAATCAGTTAGGGAACCATTCAACACAGGAACCCTAATGCCAGCACCACCTAGTTTACCATCTAAATGCGGGAAGATGTGCGTAATTGCTTTTGCTGCCCCCGTTGTAGTTGGAATAATAGATGAAGAAGCTGCTCGAGCTCTACGCAAATCTTGGTGTGGCGAATCGTGCAGGTTCTGGTCGCCCGTCATAGAGTGCACCGTTGTGATGTAACCATCTTCAATCCCCCAGTTGTCGTCCAAAATCTTCACCATTGGCGCTACATTGTTAGTAGTACAAGAAGCGTTAGACAAAATCGGCGATGAAAAATCTACCTCACCATCATTTACACCCATTACTACCATCGGTATTTCTTTATCCGGCGCTGGCGCTGATATCAACACCTGTTTTGCTCCAGCCTGCAAATGTTTGTCTGCACCAACTTTATTAGCAAACTTACCGGTAGCTTCCACCACTAAATCTATTGCTAAACCATTCCAAGGTAGCGTTTCGGGATTAGGGTTAGCGAGTATTTTTATCTGTTTGCCGTCAACAATCAAGTATTCACCTTCAGCCTTAACCTCACCCAGATAAATCCCATGAACAGAATCATACTTGAACAAATGCGCCAGCGTAGTTGGCGTAGTAAGGTCATTAATTGCAATGATATTGAAATTTCTTTGGAGCGCTACACGGAGAAACATCCTCCCTATACGCCCGAAACCATTAATGGCTATATTCATTTGTTTTGTCTTTGGTGTGATTTCACGCAAAGCTAGCCAATATCTAGAGAAAGAAAATCTAAATTTTAAATAAAGAAAAAACTATGACACCTTCAGAGCATCTTTTACGTTCAGACATAAAATACCTAAAAAAATTGTTTTATCTTCCTCAGCTTTTTCAATAGCAAGGCAAACATTGGAAACGGCACCTTATGATGCTTTAATGCCTTATAATCCCAGCAAAAAGCATTGTATCTCTGTTTTGCAGACTTATTACTCATACCTCCACTTCGCATATTTACCATTAGCATAGGAAGGTGCACAGTATTTATCCGGTAAGTATAAAAATACCTAACCATTAACTCATAGTCTGCGGCCGATCCATAACTCAACTCATATCCACCAAATTTCTTAAAAAGATGTTTTCTTATAAATAGCGCAGGATGAGCAGGCATCCATCCAAGAGCAACGTCTATAGGTTTTGCCGATGAAGAGCGCCATTTACGCCGAACCTTTTTTACATCAGAGCGATCAATGTAGTTCAAATCACCATAAACAGCTTCAATTTCTTTTGCCTTAAATTCCCTCACTACACTAGATATTACCACACTATCAACGAACATATCATCAGCATTTAAAATACCGATTACCTCTCCGGTGGCAAGCGTAATACCTTTATTTAGCGCATCATACATCCCGCTATCTGGTTCGGAAATCAATATTGAAATGCTTGAATCGTATTCTTTAGCTATTTTCAAGCTATCATCAGTAGAACTACCGTCAATTAAAATATACTCTAAATCAGGATAGTCTTGAACCAATACAGATTCAATACAGTCGCGGAGAAATTGCTCTGCATTATAAACAACGGTTATAATGGTTACTCTCAATAGTTTGGTTTATCATGTAAAAATACAATCCTATTCTACTTATTAAAATATAATTCATTAACATATTTTTAGCATGTTTTTATATCATAACATCGACGGTAGCTAAACACGTCTAAAGAACTGGGACATACTTAATCCGTAATACAAACCATGCGAAATGCCTAAACCTATTACTACAGCAGTATTCTCAATTTACCAGCAGCTGTTTTACAATTGATCTCTGTACTCGAATAAAAAGTTGTAATTTGCCGCTTCATTGCAACTAATGAATTAGACAATTACACTTTACAAATCATAATCGGCAGTAGTTCTGCGTTTATAAAGCCTCTATTGTTGTAGCTATGAAGTTGTAAAGGCGATAAGAATTTTGGAAAAGGAACAAGACAATGATCGATAGTTTGTACAGATGGTATCCAGTGTATACGAATTCACGGGCAGAGAAGAAGGCTTATCAAGAACTACAAAAAAAAGGCATCGAAGCTTATTTACCCTTAAGAAAAGAAGTAAAGCAGTGGAGCGACCGCAAGAAAATAGTAGAAGAACCTTTGTTTAAATCTTACTTATTTGTAAAGATTTCTAATAAAGAGCATGCAGAAGTTTTGATGACTGCTGGTATTAACCGCTTTCTGTATTTTTCTGGCAAAATTGCGGTGATGCCAGATAAACAGATGGAAGATTTGAAACTCCTCATGTCTTCTGGTGAAGATCTCGAACTGATTTCGCATGACATAAAACCAGGCGAAAAGGTAATTGTAAATGCAGGTCCTTTTAAAGGAATGATTGCCGAGCTAGTGTCTATACAGAATAAAAAAAGCTTAGTTTTGAAATTAGAAAACTTAGGCTACGCAATAGAAATAAAAACATCGATGGCTTATATAGAACCGTTGAAGTGATTAATGCATAAGCTTCATTATAACGATGTGATATGTGCTAACAAATAAAGAATGCCAAGAGTTGCTCACTCAGCTCTTGGCATTTGATTTTAGTACATTAAGCCATTTGATAATGAGCTGGATAAAGCTTTCTGAACATCGCATAAGTTATGCTCACCATTACAAATGCAATAACAGCGTCTGTTGCCGCACTAATTCCAATAACAGCTATTTTGGATCCAAAAGCAAAAAGAATATCAAAGAAAACTCCTGCAAATACCCATTCTTTTAACCTTAATAATCGGTTGGGGATCAGGAGCACGACCACTCCGCCTACTTTAGCTACACCCAACAAGTAAATAAAATGAGCGGGATAGCCCAATTGCTGGGTGATTTCCCAAACCAATGCATTTTTAGTTAGCTCGAAGAAGCCGCTGGCGCCAAACCATAGAGATGTTAAAACAATACCTATCCAATAGATGATTTTTGTGATTTTAGTGTTCATGATTTTTTTTAAAATTTTATAGATCTTATTTAAATGACGATTGCTTAATTGATAGTTAAAATTGCTCTGGTTGCGCCATGAATTACCTTGCTGTTTTTTCCCTGCAACAAACAAATAATTTCCCACCCGTTGGCACTGTATGCTTTAGGCAAGGCTACCTTCACTTGCCCCGCTGTTGCATTATTTAATGGAAATACCTGTAAGCTTCTTACAATTTGTGCATGACTAAGTGTACGCCCCTCATTTTCTCCGCGTTTGATTTGATGAACTGCGTTTTTCTGTACGACGGCAACCATCAGCTCATCATCATCTGTTTTACCATTTACTTGATAGTTAAGCAGCGCATGATGGTTTTGTAACTTACCACCAAGTTGCAAGTTAGAGCTAGCTCTGCCACTGAGCCCCGTTACCAGTGCTAAATTTGTGGCCACCTCATCTGACCCAACAAATTCTGTTTTGCCGTTAACTACTACTTGTGGTGTGTAAACACGAGTCCCCAATTTTGTAGCATAGTCGTATTGGCGCTTGCTATAATCGGCATTACTGAAAACATCTCTCCAACCTTGATGATCCCAATAATCGACGTGGTAAGACAGTACATAAACAGGTTGGTTTCCTGCTTGTCGCTGTACTTTAGCCAACAGCTCATCTGCAGGTGGACAGCTAGAGCAACCCTCTGAGGTAAAGAGTTCTAAAACAACGAAGCCGTCGCCTTTTACTTTAAGTGACTTGGAAGCCGATGAAATGTTGGCGAGGATAAACGTAAACAGTAACACTACTGTAAGTACGCAAAGCATGGTGAAGTGAATCCTTTTCATAATTTGAATCTTTAATTTGATCCAAACTTAGAAACTAACCTCCCGTAACAACAGCTGATTTAGGTTTAAATGGACAATTTGAACCGCCATTTAGACATTGCGTCCCTCGAAAATAAATGCGCTTATCGGTTTTCCATCCAAGAAAGAAATGCGGCTGATTTTTCCTTATTAATGAGCAACTTTTCTGGTGTATCTATCAACAGTTTTACGTACAACTTACGTAAGAAATAATGTTCGATTTCTTTGATAGCACTAAAATTGACCAAATACTGCCTATTAACCCTGAAAAATTGCTTCTGCGAAACTTGTGCAGCTACCTGCTCTAAAGATTGATTTAGGGAAAACTCCTGTCCATCAAAGCACATGATTGAGGTAGTCTCATTACGGATATAAAAAAATGCAATCTGCGAAATCTGTACTGTTGTATATTTCTGATGTTTAAATACAAGGAAACTTGTCTTCTCCGCTGGCTTTACCATTTGGCTCAATAGCGCATCTAGGTTTGGAGTGGCATTTTGCTGAAAGAAATTTTTAAGATCATCTACTTTCCCTAACGCCCTTGCTATGTCTTCTTTTGAAAAGGGCTTCAATACGTAATCTACTCCGTTGCTTTTGAAGGCTTCGAGCGAGTATTCGTCAAAAGCTGTACAGAATACCACCGGACAACTGATGGTTACTGATTTAAAGATATCAAAGCTTAAACCATCGGCCAACTGGATATCCATAAAGATTAAATCTGGCTGGGTTCCGCTAGAAAGTCCCGAAACCGCTTCCTCAATACTCTGATATGGGCCTGTAATTTTTGCCGAGGGTTTTAATTCCTTTAATATATTTTCAAGTGATTTGGCAGTTCGCAGTTCGTCTTCAATGATGGTGATGTTCATAAATTAAGGGTAGTTTGATTTTAAATATTTGCTGGTCGTTAATGATCTCTACCTCCCTGTCCAACAAATGACTGTATTTGAGCTCAATATTTTTAAGGCCAACGCCTAATGAATTCTCCTCGCTATTTTTCAACTGCACCTGATTTTCCACCAGTAATTTATCGCCCTCACTATAAATATTGATACGTAGCGGCCTTTGTAGTGAAACAACGTTGTGCTTTAGGCAATTTTCGACCAGCAATTGCAAGGTAAATGGCGGAATAAGCGTGTCCAGCACTTTTTCATCCAACTTACTGGTAAAAATAAATCCATCTTCAAACCTAGCTTTCTGCAAAAAAAGATAGGCATTTAAGATTTCCATTTCTTCTCTAACATGGATAAGATCGAGCTTGCGGCTCTCTAAAGTATAACGGTAAAAATTGGCCAATTTTAAAATAAAATCTACCGACTGCTCATCTCTACTTTCGACCATTGCTTTAAGCGTATTCAAACTATTGAATAGAAAATGTGGGTTTACTTGTTGTTTGAGCAAATCATATTGTGCACTAAGGTTATCATTGCGGAAGCGCTCCAACTCCATATTTACATGTTGGTTCTCATAGTTTTGCTGCAAGAGATTAAGGAACATATAAAATACCAAGTTGATCAGGATACCGCGAACCTCAACCATTAACATAGTTGGACCAAAATCGATGTGGGAAAGTATTAACTGTTGGATATAAGCAAGGCCCAACATCACTACCAGTCCAAATAGTAGCGATTTTAACAGTTTTTGATAGGATATTTGCTGCCCTCGTGTTTTCTTACTCTTTTTTGAAAGTACGTAGATATTGAAATACCACATGGTAACCGCAAAAGCGGAGGTGATACCAGCATTTACCGCAGCTTCTAAAAGATTAAATTGATGTGAAGCCAGTTGAGGCACAGAAGACAATAAACCGATTACGATAGAACTGCTCCAGATGATGGTATTTGAAATCTTATAGTGCGCTTTGTTCATTGATTGCCTCTCTTTGACCAAATGTATTGATAAAATTGCTAGTCTGCCAATGCAGCCGCTGGTATCTTAAATTTTAAGGTTGAACTGCCTTAGGTTGAGTGAGGATAAAATTAATCCGCTCTTTAGCGGAAGGGATAGTATTTTTGACATCGAAACTTGGCCCAGTTTTGAATTGATAGCGAAGGTTTAGCTGATGGTTCGTACCAGGCTGAACACTCATAGTTTCTACCGAATAAATTGCTGAGTTCATGTTAGTACCATACCAACCCGGCATAGGTTTCTGTTTCCAGGTAACCAAAGTATAGTTAGCTCCTTCTGAATAACGTTTACTTGAAAGTGTTTCATCCTTACCATACAGCAAAGAAATAGTTCCGTTGCGGCTGTTGATACTCGAACTGATCATCTGCTGATTTTTCGCATCGTATAAATATTCGGGCGCCATTAAGGGAGCCTTATCCGTTTGGCAAGATCCCAACAGTGAAGCAAGGCAGATGAGGTAAAGTGTATATTTTAACATGACTTTGCTATTTGATGGGCTTTGTTGGAATATTAAATACAAAATCATTTTGTGGAACCAATAAGCGATGACAATTGATACAGTTTTTTTCGAAAGCTGCCGTCTTACCATAAGGCTTAAGTTCTAACCCGTCGAAACGGGCAAATCCCCACCCTTCGGTTGAGCTGTATTTTTTGCTGTCTTTGATCATCAACTGTACATTTTGGAAATTGCCAGGAAAAGTGTTGCCTTCTTTATCCACACGTTGTTTTCCCCAAACCAATTTGGCCATCATGGCACCATCGGGGAAGGGGAGTTTTTTCTCTTTAATCGCTTTGATCATGATATCATTTCCGTAAACTACCCGCATACTCCCACCATCGTATTTATCTGTAACACTAATTACTTTCCAGTTTTTATAAGCTGGCGTGTATGAAATTCCGTTCAAAGCGATTGGATGGTTTGTTGTAACTTGAACTGGCTGGATAACTGAGCGTTTAATTTTTGCGGTATCAATTTTATGCCTTCCAGAAAGCGTGTTTACATAACGCTTTAACGTAATTAATTCGGCTTTACTTACTTTACGATCAGGATGTAACCATGTGTAGCGTTCTAATGGCATCTTTTCTTGTTCAATGGCATTCACCATTTCCCATAACAACACTTCCTGTACCGCAGGCGGATTGCTATCCCACTCAGAAAAGTTGAACCTTGAGCGGCCTACCTCAACATCATGGGCAACCAAATATGAAGCAGGAACAATCTTATCGAACCATTCAAATTGAGATTGATTAGAGTGGCAATCGTAACAAGACCGTTCAAGTATTTGTTTAATTTCCTCAGGCACTTGTATTTCGGCAGTAACAACCGGATTTTTAAAGCTGCTGGCACTGAGTTGAAGCAATGCAAATGCAACGATGATAATTGCAGGAAGAACAAATATCCTTCTGTAAAAAAATGAACTAACGTTTTTCATTAGGCTTGTTTTATCTTTTCCCGATGTTGCTTGCCCCAGCGGATCATCTCTAAGATGATACCGCCAAAAGACATGCAATAATCGGTTTCGGTGTATTCTACCAACACGGTTTCGGTTTGTGTAACGGTTCTTTTGATCAGCTGGTTGGCTTCCATGTCCTTTAATTCTCTGGATAACATTCTGGTGGTAATACCAGGAATACTTCTTTGAATTTCCCGAAAGCGTCTGTTTCCGTTACAGATCGAATTGATAATCAGCAGCCGCCATTTTCCTCCAATTACATAAATGGTATCTTGAAGTGCTTGTACTTCCTCTTTCTGATTTCTTGGATCTGATAAAATTTCACCAGCTTTCTTAATTTGCTCTTCATTCATTTATATTCATTTAAGGTGTTGAGACGAATTAACTGCTACAAACTCATACCACCATCCATTACAATTTCGGCGCCTGTAATGAAGCTGGCATTATCTCCCGAAAAATACGTTACCATTTTGGCTACATCATCTGCATGACCAATTTTACGTAGCGGAATGCGTTCAATCATCCAGTCGTCTAAACCTTTACGACTAGCTTCATCCAACCCTAATTTATTTAAAATTTCGGTTTGTGTAGGCCCTGGACTAACGGCATTTACACGAATTTTGCGGGGGGCCAATTCTAAAGCAGCAATCTTCATAATTGAATTTAATGCAGCCTTACTGGCACTGTAAATAGATGAATTAACACCATTCATGCTGGCCACGTTTGAAGATAGAAAAACTACCG
Organism: Pedobacter helvus; assembly: GCF_005925325.1. Taxonomy (GTDB): domain Bacteria; phylum Bacteroidota; class Bacteroidia; order Sphingobacteriales; family Sphingobacteriaceae; genus Pedobacter; species Pedobacter helvus. The sequence continues at coordinate 943,729 of NZ_SRMP01000001.1, forward strand.
ATGCCCCATCATTTAAAACGGGGATAAAGCGGCTCAAAGTAAAATAAGCGCCTTTAAAATTCACATCCATCACATAATCAAAATCCTGCTCGGTTGCGCCTTCAATAGCTGCACCACCCAAAACCCCAGCATTAATGAACAAGATGTCAACTTTTCCAAATGTATTGTTCACCTGCTCAGCAAGTTGCTCAACGTCTTTCACATTACCCTGATCGCTTACAAAACCAGTTACACCAAGTGTTGCAGTAGCATTCTCCAAAGCTTCTTTTCGTCTACCCGTGATGATCACAGTGGCACCTTGTTGTTTTAATTCTTTTGCAGCTGCATATCCTATACCGCTGTTTCCGCCTGTAACCAGGGCTATTTTTCCTTTTAATGTTTCCATTGCTCTTTTAAATTATTTCGACAAAGGTAAATCGGTACCTGTATCATTTTGTTACCAGTATCATTGATGATACCAGTGTTTTGTTAGATACTTACCGAAATCTGAACATTGATATTATTTCTGCTCGCCTTAGAATATGGACAGGTTTGATGAGCTGCTTCCACTATATTTTTGGCTTCATCAGCAGTTAATCCTGGCAGGTTTACCTGCAGCCTAGCTTGCAGGGCAAATCCCTCTTCACCGGTTCCTAAGTCTACTTCGGCATCTACCGATGTTGCTTCTGGAAGTTTAATTTTGGCGATTGAAGCATTATGTTGCATGGCGCCAATAAAGCAGGCAGACCAGCCCGCAGCAAATAGTTGTTCGGGATTGGTACCTCTACCGGTACTACCTGGGCTAGATAGACTGATAGCTAAACGGCCATCTTCACTTTTAGCTGCGCCTTCACGACCTCCGGTAATGTGAACTTTACCTGTATATAAAACTTTAGTAATTAACGATCCGCCTGTTGCGGTAAAAACGACTTGATTTTCCATGTTATTAGTATTTATAAGTGATTATTTATTATTGAATTAACGAAGCCAAGAAGCCAGTTCGAGGATCGCATTTGCAAAAGCTTGCGGTGCTTCTTGCGGCAGATTATGACCTATGCCACCATTGATGGTATGATGTGCGTATTTTCCTTTAAAGCGACTGGCATAATTAGCTGAATCTGGATGTGGTGCGCCATTAGCATCTCCCTCTAATGTAATAGTTGGAACAGTAATAGGTGGCGCAGTGGCAAGTTTGGCCTCCAAGGCATCATACTTTGCTTCCCCTTTGCTAATGCCCAATCTCCAGCGATAATTATCAATCACAATTTTTACATGATCGGGATTATTGAAAGATGTAGCAGAACGTTGGTAAGTCTCCTCGCTAAATTTCCAAGTTGGTGAAGCTGTTTGCCAAATCAGTTTATTAAATTCAACCGTATTAGCCTGATAGCCCGCCAAGCCTCTTTCCGTTGCAAAATAGTACTGATACCACCAGGAAAGTTCGGCTTTTGGTTGAAGCGGAGCTTTGTTGCCAGCCTGGCTACCAATCAAATATCCACTAACCGACACTAAACCTTTAACTCTTTCGGGCCATAGCGCCGCCATGATATCGGCAGTACGTGCGCCCCAATCGAAACCACCTACAATGGCATTTTTGATATTTAGCGCATCTAAAAAAGCAATCATATCTACAGCAAGAGCAGATTGTTGACCATTGCGTACCGTTTGATCGGAAAGAAAACGGGTAGTACCATAACCACGCAAGTAAGGAATTAACACTCGATAGCCTTTTGCCGCTAAAATTTCAGCAACTTCTTTATAACTAAAAATATCGTAAGGCCACCCGTGAATAAGCAACACAGGTTCTCCTGTTGTTGGCCCAGCCTCTACATAACCTACATCAAGTACGCCCGCTTTAACTTGTTTAATATGATCAAAAGGATCTTTAATTGGTGTGACCGAACTTACTTGATTGAAGGCTTTGGCATGCGCTGTAATGGGCAAGTTTAAGCCTAATTGAAGTATACCGAGAATAATCGCTAGGTTAAATAGTCTTTGTTTAAGAAAAGATTGAGTTTTCATCGTGTTTTATTTTTTGTTGATTGATAAGTCAAAACTAGTGTCGTTTTGTCTGTTCTTAAACCATCATTTGGTTGAAGTAGACAAGCTGAGGCTTCAGTTAGACAATAGCAGGGCTGAATGCTATTCTGCTTCTTCTTTAAATGGTGAGTTTTTCTTTTTGAGTTGAGAGATAAACATTCCACAGTTTTGTGGCTCTCGCTCAAACTTGGCTGTAGCGATACTCCAAAATGATACAAGTGCAACCAGACCTGTGAAGATTTTTTTCCTGATATTGATGTGCTTAGCTTCCATAATTACTAACCTTCTTTTTGTATTTGATGGATAAAATTAGAAAGCAAGGAATAGGAAATTAGTCCAAAAATGCTGAGTTAGACAAATGAAACCCTGAGTTAGACAAACTGATGCTTGACTAGAAATTATAATATATTGCTTAGGTTTAACCTGAGGGTTGCAGATTAGAGATAGCGCAAAAAATCCGACGTTTAAACAAAGTAAATTAAGACGTTTGAACAAACTAGACGACCCAGCAGCAAACTAACTTTGTTCCATCAAATCACTAATAAAATTGATAAAAATGGAACAACACAATCATTATGGCGCACTACAGAAACCTATAGGTTCTGGATTTAACGCCAGTTCTACTAGTAGCGAAGTCATTAAAGGCATTGACCTTCGCGGCAAAACGGCAATTATTACCGGAGGCCATACGGGTATCGGCTTGGAAACTACCAGAACACTTGCCGAGGCAGGTGCTAATGTTATTGTAGCTGCAAGGGATATCAAAAAAGCGAAAAATAACCTAGCGGGAATAGCTAATGTAGAAATAGCAGCTTTAGATTTAATGGATTCCGCACAAATAGATCGATTTGCAAAGGCATTCCTGGCATCAAACCGACCACTACACTTATTGATCAACAATGCAGGGATCATGTGGGTGCCCCTGCGCAGGGATCATCGTGGCTTCGAGTCGCAGCTTGCAACTAATTATCTGGCTATGTTTCAACTTACAGCGGGTTTGTGGCCTGCATTAAAACAGGCAAATGGCGCAAGGGTGGTGAATGTGTCTTCTGGCGGGCATCAGTTCTCAGATTTCAATTTCGAAGATCCGAACTTCCTATATAGACCCTACGAGACTTTGCTAGGTTATGGCCAGTCGAAAACTGCAGTTAACCTTTTCTCCTTAGCACTCGACAAACGTGCCAAGGCTCACCAAGTACGTAGTTATGCCTTATGTCCGGGCGCAGTGGGCGGCACAGAATTGGCTAGGGAAGCACCGGTAGATCTGTTTGAGCAGCTAGGCTATACTGATGCAAAGGGAAATATTCTCCCCGAAGTAGCAGCTTCACTAAAAACAATTGCACAGGGGGCCGCTACCACAGTTTGGTGCGCTACAAGTGCAGCTCTAAATGACTTGGGCGGTATCTATTGCGAGAATGTAGAAGTGGCAAATTTAAACGCTGATATGGCCGTTATTGGGGGTATTAAGCCTTATTCACTTGACCCTGAACATGCCGATCAATTATGGCAGCTAAGCGAAGAAATGACTGGAACTAGGTTTAATGTTATTTGAGTTTTGTAAATTAGAGGGTATTCGAATGGACTATCAGGTAAACTATATACATCCCAAGATTAAAATTTCCTGCTACACGGGAAAGCTTTTTAAAACCGAGGCCGCTTTTGATGAGCATCTGCTGGTATGGCTCCTTTCCGGCGAAACGAAAATCATACAAGCAGATGAAAGCTTTGTGTTCGGTGCGGGAAGTACTTTTTTAATTCCAAGGCATCAATTGGCGACCATTATTAACTATCCAAAGGATGGATGGCCACATAAGGCCGTGGCCATGCATCTTTCGGCAGATCAATTGCGAGATTTTTACAAAAAAAACGACATTAAGCCGAAGAATTTGCTCTCGCACAAGATATTCACTTTCGATAATCATCCGCTGCTGAAGAGCTGCCTAGCCTCCCTAAACCCCTATTTCGAATTGCAGGAAACTTTTCCTGATAACTTGGCCAAATTAAAAATCACCGAAGCTATCGCCATCATTAGAAACATCGCACCAGATATAGATGGTATCCTAGCCAATTTTGATAAACCCCACAAGATAGACTTGGCTGCATTTATGGAGAAGAATTTCATGTTTAATATGCCTTTAGAAAAATTTGGATACCTAACCGGACGTAGCTTAACTACATTTAAAAGAGATTTTTATCACCACTACCAGCTCACACCACAACGCTGGCTTACCCAAAAACGTCTAGAATTGGCGCACTATCAATTGACACAGAAAAATCGCAAGCCCGCAGAAGTTTACTTAGAAACGGGTTTCGAAAATTTATCGCACTTCTCTTATGCCTTCAAGAAAAAATATGGCTATGCGCCTAAAGATTTATATCTAGGGATGAGGATTTAATAATTTAGTTTCGCTTGTCATTAGTTCATTGGTCATTTTCGAAATCGTCGATGTTTTCATCAAACTAAAATAATATGGCTACGATGATATTTATAAACTAAACTCACCCAGCAACTATATAAAATTAACGATACTCTGCGTCCCTATTTTCTTAGTTTATCTTTTAAAAAATCGATGATGGTTTCATTAAGCTGACGAGGTTGCTCAAAAGGAACATAATGAGTGGCATCAGGAATAATTTTAAGCTTGGATCCATTGATGTGATTTGCTATAAGTTTGGTATGTTCCGGCTTGATTACATCATCAGCACCAGCGATAACTAATACAGGGTTATGGATCGCCTTCAATTCTGACGCTTCTATATTGGGATGTTCCAACATCAATTTAATCAACCTATGGTTTTGCGGATTACCTGCGTCCAATTGCTTTTTAAACACAGCTATTAAACTATCTTTTACCCCTGAAGGACTAAGGTTGGCACCTATAGTTACAATTTTCTCAACCATTTCTGGATAAGCAAGATTAAAGCTCAAAGCTGTATTTCCTCCATCGCTCCAACCTGCAACATTGACCTTTTTAAGCCCTAACTCAGTAGTGATCTTGTACAAATCTTTAGCAAATCCATCATAACTATAAGGATTGGTAGAAAGATCGGTACTCCTACCCTGTCCCCGTGTATCGATAGCAATTACCCTGAAATGCTTAGCTAAAATTGGGATCTGTAAATAAAAATCGGCTATGTTGCCGTTGTTACCGTGAAGCAAAAGTAGTGGTTCGCCCTCGCCATATTCCTCGGTATAAATCTTTGCATCTCCAAGATCGATAAACCTACCCTTTTTGCTCTTTCCATAACCACTTTTTGCCGCCACTTCTTTATGTTGATAATAATCGGCAAGCATTTTCATTTCGAGAGTTTCTTCACTGGTTTTCTCTACAGTTTTTTTTGCTTTACCAGCTTCTTTATTATACTTCAATTCCAGGTTTGCGATAAAAGTTCCCGCATTACTCTCCCAACTACCCTGGCTTTGGTAACGAAATAGCATATCTTTTGACAAGGTTTTCTTTGCCGAAATTCCAAATACAAAATTGTTAGCGCTATCTGCATGATGTGCTACCAGCTGCAGTGTTGCGGCGATCTTAGCAATGCCATTAAAGCTGAGCTGGTATGGAGAAAGATCGATACGTTGCCAACCTGTAGTAGCAGTCCGATAGGTAATGTTTTGACGGAGCAAACTGCTATCTGGAAGGTTATTTTTTACAGTATACAGATTTAGTTTTAAAGTGATGTCGGTAAACTTAGAACTGGGCATAATGTAGAAGTTGTATGCTTTTAAAACACTCTCCTCGTAAACTTCAAAAACATTACCTTGCTCTATACTAGGAACATCTTGATCAAACATTTTTGAAAAAGTAATCATAGGTCGAGATTGTTGCCCTACTATTTTATCTTTAAGCTTAACGCCTTTAACTATTACCTCCGCCATGTCAAAAACCCTTTCTTCCAAGATTACAACTGCACCGTCTTTCAAGATGCTTATCTCGTTAGGGGATAGTTGTTTGTTTACGAAACCAATGGAGCTGAAAATCAAATTGCTACTGGCCAAACTATCTGGAATGATGAGTTTGAAACCACCATTTTCATTTGCAACTGTAGCTACCTTGCTATTTTTTATACCAATAGAGCAATAGGCAATAGGACGTTGCAGAACATCTTTAACTATACCGTGTACAACTTTTTGGGCGCCGGCATTGAAGATAAATAATACGAGAATGGTAGTACAAAATAGGTGTTTGATATTTTTCATACCTGAAAGACGGCACCAAAAACAAAAAGGTTGCATACCAATTCTCTACACTTTAAATTTCACGTTTTTCTAAATTCAAAACAACCTAACATTAAGGCAGCCATGCCAATTGATGTGATATCACGATAAAAGATGAAATATGGTTATTGGCTACAACTATACGATCTATATATTTGCCACCGATCAACTAAATTTTAAAAAATCGGTATGATAGCAAGTATATTTAATTGGAGTGGCGGGAAAGACAGTTGTTTGGCACTACATTATATTTTGCAAAATCCGCATTTCGATGTGAGATACTTGCTTACTACAGTAAACGAAGCTTATAATAGGGTGAGTATGCATGGGGTGAGAGAAAGTCTTTTAATCCAGCAGGCGAACAGTTTAGGAATTCCATTATACCAGGTAAGGTTACCAGAGATGCCAGATATGGCGACCTATGAGCAAGAGATGAATAAACATCTTACATTACTTAAAAATCAAGGAATTACACACTCTATTTTTGGCGATCTGTTTCTGGCGGATTTGAAGGCATATCGCGAAACAAAACTTGCCGAAATAGGGATTATGGCTGAATTTCCATTATGGGAGAGAAATACCACAGCGGTGCTAAAAGAGTTCATTTCACTTGGATACCAAACAATAGTGGTTTGTGCGCAACAAGGTCTAGAAGATTTCTGCGGCCGGGTGATTGACGAGCGTTTTATTGAAGATCTTCCAGAAGGTATAGATCCCTGTGGAGAAAACGGCGAGTTTCATACTTTCGTATTTGATGGTCCCCTATTCAAAAAACCACTTGATTTCATCTTGGGAGAAAAAATATTCAAGACCTTTCCATCCCTTTCCGAAGAGACAGAACAGGGATACTGGTACATTGACTTAATTGATCCAACCAGCGCTGGTTAAAGGATACTCTTAAAAACCCATACCACCTAATTTTACTAATACACATTGGCCATATCTCATCCAAAAATCAATGAATACCAATCATCCAGCTCTATAGCATATCAGCCTATTTTTGCTTGATCCCCCAGCCCATTAACTGTCCATACTGCAACATCTCTAACTTTACGGCACCATTCTCTTGTACCGTAAACTTTAATACACCATCCGTACCGCCTTGTCTAATTGCTTGAAACTCATTTCCAGATATAGGGAAAAAACGCATGTCCCAAGCTACCCGATCAGAATTATGTATCAAATGACCATCCACATAGGTAATTAGCTGTTGTTCATTTTTATCATTCACATAAATCCCCGCAAATTTTCTGATCTCTACTTCTGGAAGATCGACCTTTTTAGGATATTCTACAGTAATAGGCTTTCCATCTAAAATTTCATTAATGTTTTGGTATGGATAAGTACCTAGCTTGAAATTTTCTAAAACTATTATCGTCCTATCTTTTAGCATATTATGATAAGTAAAAGTTGCATAACCGTCCCAACTACCTGTATGACCAAAAGAGAAACGGTCTTTACCTTTTGAAACATCTAAGCCAAAGCCGTAGGGAATATTTTTGCCTTCACTTGTTTTGGTAACCTCGGTCATTAATTCAAATTCCTGCTTTGAGAAAAGTGTATTGCTCTTAAGTGAATTGATCCATTTGTAAACGTCTTCTACTGTAGAATTTACTTTAGCATTTCCAACCACTCCATCTAATTTATAGGATAAGCTATCAACGTGTTTGGTATCTTCTGGCACTACCTTATCAAATAAAGACTTTGCCCACACGTAACCCATCGCATGGTTTTTAACTTTTTTGGGTTCTTGTCTACGGTTATATACGAAAGTGTGTTTCATCTTAAGTGGCTCAAAAATAGTCTTGTTGAGAAAGCTGGCGTATGTTTTTCCCGAAGCCCGCTCTATGATTGTAGCCAACAAAGCATAATTTGTATTGTTATATCGATGTCTACTTCCTGGGGGAAACTGCAAGGTGTCTTTTCTTAATTGGTAAAAACTGATCAAATCTTTGTTATTGGCAATCTGTTTACCTTGTACACTTTTAGGTAGATCTAGCAAATATTCAGGAATTCCACTAGTATGCTTAACCAAATCCATAATAGTAACGTTGTCCCAAAATGCCAACTCAGGCAAGAACTTGGTGATCTTATCATTGTAATCCAGTTTACCTTGTCTTTTTAGTAATACGATAGCCGCAGCAGTAAATTGCTTAGTACAAGAGGCAAGTTCAAAAATAGTTTGCGAACCATTTTTAAATCCTGTTTTTTCGTTAGCCAACCCAAAGCCTTTGTTGTAGATAATCTTTCCTTTATCAGCAATCAACACCGTGCCGTTAAACTGATTTTGATGATGCATAAAAGCAAAAATGCTATCTAGTTGGCGAACCTGCTTATGTTGAGCATCTGCATTATAAACTAACCAAAACAAAACAAGTGTAAATAATAGTTTTTTCATTCTTTCTAAATAAGCTTTAACAACATAAAGTCTCTACATAGTGACTTTTGTTGCATCAAATCAAATTCAGAATTTCCTTTTAAAGCTAAAGTCTACACTTACAGATCATTATTTTTCATATGAAACACCTAACCACGTCCAAACCTCTCTCCAAAAACTTGAAATGAAGGTTAGGTGAGTTGGCGATTTAACGACTTGCGGAGCAAAAATTACGGGTTCTTATCTATCTGCCTGATCACAAAATCCGCCCTATTTTGCACCGTATCTATCGGAACTTCTACTAACTCATAGCCGTAGTTAAGGTAAGTCGCTTTCATCTGTGAAAAAGTGTATAGCGCTTCTTGCCAAGTTTGCTTACGTTCTTCATCAGTATGGTAGATCTCTTGCCAAGGAGGCAAAATAAAAACTTTGTTATTGTATCGCAGCCCTTTAGCAAGCTGATCCATTTTTGCGGAGATTTCAATATCGACCATATCGGCGTAACAGATGGCATCCAAAATTCCTCTATCAAAAAAGTGAAACTCTTTATTGGTTTGCACGGCATGATAACTTAGTACCGCAGCTTCGAGCATTAAATGTGTGTAGCGCTCTTTATTTCCCCAAGGAAGCCCATCTCTGCCATTATCTATTTCTTGTTTGATAATAGCCCTGGCATGTTCTGGAACAATATGATAATCACGTTTTGCCAACTCATTTAGCAGTGTGGTTTTACCAACTCCTGGCCCACCTGTGATGACATAACAGTGTTTCTTAGTTAACATGGTAGATTTGTTTAAAAGTTTTATTATTGACCAGACTAACAAAGCTTACAACAAACTCTGTACTAATTAGTTTGATCAAAAAATTGAACAATTCAAACTAATTTATCGGCTTCTATACAAGTAGATTTTTGAGTAGTGAAGGTAAACCTAGTGTCACTATTGATATTAACAGCACTAGCAAAGGCTCGTAGAAATTTCTGCCAAAAAGAAATGGGGATAAAACCGAAGTCTCACCCCCATCATCTAAATTAACGCTCTCGCAACAAATATAGCAACATTAGTGCCAAATCCAAAAAATATTAAAATATTTATCTTAATGATACAAATCGGCCTTTGTCGCTGGAAAACATAAATACAATCTCCTCAATGCAAGCAAATAATTCTTCAGTCAACAGACATTCAACGATTTAAATTACTTTAAAACATTCCTTGTTTGAGAATGTTACGAGTAGGTAATTCAATATCTATGACCGAAAACCGATCGTTTAGCCTGTATCGCACGTTAACTTCAAGCATTCTTTATCTTTTTGGACTGGTAGTTTTATTGTGGTTTTTGTATAAGATCATTTCTGTAGTGATCTTATTCCTATTCGCCATTATATTAGGCATCATTATTAACCAACCAGTTAACAGATTAGAAAAACGGGGCATGAAACGGTGGTTGGCAGCTTTGATTGTACTTGGAGCCGTTTTTATTGTTACTACAGTAATAGCCATTTTGGTGGTACCCGTAATTAGCGATCAAATTGATATTTTAATTGGCAATATTCCGAGTTATCTGAGCAGTATTACCAATCATCTTGAACACCTCTTGCGAAAATATCCGGAACTTAGTAAAAACCTACCCAATGAGCAGATTTCGCTAAGCAGCGCCATGCCTCCGTTAGGAAAAACGGTAATGGGCTTGGGCAGCTTTTCTTTCAGTATTTTGGGAGGACTATTCGTGTTCATCGTTTTTATTTCTATGATTGTTTTCTTCGTAGGTAACCCAAAACCTATCATTCAATTATATTTATCGGCTTTTTTACCAGATAAACGCGAAAAGGCCACCAAAGCATTGAAACATACTTCTACCATGTTGGGAGGTTGGATGCGCTCTAACCTCATTGGAGGTGTGATACAAGCTGTAATGGTATTTGCTTTTTTAACTATTTTCGGCGTTCCTGGTGCCTTGGTTTGGGCAGCACTGGCTTTCTTTTCTGAACTTATTCCTAAGATCGGCTTCTACATCATGGCCATACCTCCCACCCTGGTCGCATTGTCTATTAGTCCTGCCACTGCTTTTTGGTGTTTAATATTTTTCCTTATACTAAACGAACTTACTGCCGACTTTCTAATGCCGAAATTGAGATCCAAAACGATGAACATTCACCCGGTTTCACTTTTATTTTTGTTACTATCAATGGGTGCCGCTTTTGGGCTGATGGGTGCATTACTCGCTACACCAATGGCGGCAATTATTAAAGCTTATTACGAAGAGTTCTATTTATCCCGTTTTCCAGATGACCATCAAATAGATGATAACGTGGATGAAATATTGTATGGAAACGACAAATAAAAACCGGATGTCGCTCGGGCATTTGATTATTGATAGCTGGTTTATTTTGGGCATTTTTTTCTATCTTAGAAACACACACAAAAAGAACCACGTATGAAACCAGTTAAAACTTTTTTTGCCATAGGCATTGCCCTATGTTTGAGCGCCTGTTCCATGTACAAGCCAAGTTATTTTGGCACCAAGTACGCTCCAACATCAACCGTAGCAACTTATTATGCTACCAAAGACATTGATAAGCCTTTTAAAGTGATAGGTCATATGAATGCCCGTACAGGACGTTCGGAATCTAGTCAGGCAAATACTAGAAAAAATGTGATTGAAAAGGCCAAACAAATTGGCGGAGACGCCGTTGTTTTCTCGGAACTGAACAGGCATGTGAATGAAAAAATGCCAGATGATTTCACGATCAAGGTAGAAGTAATTAAATTTAAATAATTTCACCTACTTCATAGCCCTAGGTCTTTGGCTTAGGGCTTATATATTTTAAAGAAACAATTCTTGTTTTATTTAGGTTAATAAGATATGGCGAAAAATCATATCATACCTCAGCCCACTACTCCTTTACAAAAAGGCGCTAGAATAGTGCTTGGACTGTTCATGGTTTTGGCAGGCATTGGTCATCTTACTTTCCAACGTAAAGAGTTCCAGGCGCAAGTACCCAATTGGGTACCAATCGACAGAGATACTACCGTTTTACTTTCTGGTGTTGCCGAAATCGCTTTAGGGTTATCCCTACTTTTTTACCGCAAACAGCGACCAAAAGTAGGTATTGCGCTTGCGTTATTTTTTATAGCCGTATTTCCTGGAAATATTGCACAATATTTAAATCACCGCAACGCTTTCGGTTTAAATACAGATAGTGCCAGATTTGCCCGACTTTTTTTTCAACCTGTACTTATTGTTTGGGCTTTATGGAGCAGTGGAGCGATATCATTCATCAAAAATAGAAGACAAGTTGAAGCTTAGATTAGCTATTTTAATACTTCACAATACTTCTTAATGATGATGAAATCTATCACAAAATTATAAACTGTCTTTCTGCAAAAGCACACGAGTTTTCGGCAAACCTTGTTCGGCATTTGTTTTAATGAATTTCAACAGTTCCTCTCTTACGTAGCATCTCAGGTCAAAAGCTTCAGAAGAATTTCGGGCGCTTAACAAAGCCCGAAGTTCTACAACATTTTCTCTAATATCCGTAACCTGCAAAATACCTACGCGGCCATCCCATAGTTTAGAGCTTGCCAATAAACGCTCCAACTCAGTTCTCAAAGCATCTACCGAAAAGGTAGGATCTACATAGATAAACGCCGTACCTAAAATCTCCGAGGTATTACGGGTCCAGTTTTGAAAAGGTTTTTCTATAAAATAATTGATGGGTAGGATCAAACGTCGTTGATCCCAAATGTTAAGCACTACATAAGTCATCGTGATCTCTTCTACACGCCCCCATTCCCCTTCTACCACTAGCACATCATCTATTCGAATGGGTTGCGTAAATGCAATTTGTAGACCGGCCAGGAAATTACCTAACGATTTTTGTGCGGCAAAGCCGATGATGATCCCTCCTATACCAACCCCTGTCAACAATCCGGCACCAATTTTACGAACACTGTCGAAACTGAGCAACACGATAGCAACGGCCACAATTACCACTAGCGAAACGAGTACCTTTCTTACAAACTGCAATTGTGTACGTATTTTGCGTTCCTTTAGATTGTCGGTTTTATCCAACTTGTAGGTATTGTACACGAAATCTTCGAAAACCCTAACTGTTTTAATTAGCAAGTAGGAAAAAGCAATTACCAAAAGGATATCCAACAACCTTTCCAGTAGTTGTAACCTAGCTCTTCCAATATCAAAATAAGGAAGAAAAGCATTGATGAAAAATAACGGCAGCAAGAAATTTAATGGCCTGCTCAAATGTTTTAACACAGATATCAACAGAGAATAGTCTGTAGCATTTGAAGTTCTTTTTAGGATGAGGGTAACAATCCACTTAAACACCAGCGTAACCGCGGCAATGATAATGCATACAATTAGAATGATGGCCCATTCGGGCAACTGGTTATCTAGCGACTGAAGAAAATGCTCCATAGCAAACGGATATTGGCAAGTATCAAATTAATTAATCACTAAGGCTCAAGAACTACTCCAACCCAAAGCAAACTTCTTTAATAAGAAAATTGAATAAATAATGTTTGAATAGGTTGACAATTTGGACGAAAACCATTCTTAGCAAAACATCTATTGGAATGTAAATTAAAACAACCTTCAACAAATCTTGTTTTCATTAAAAACCAAATCAAATGATCAGCAAGTGTCCCTTTTTAAATCAATTGCGTTACTGCTACGCTTCTGCAGACATCAATGTTGATGGAGAAAACGTTCATATTAGATTTAGTCAAGAACTGAATATGGAATGTGGCGCAGCAGTGATGCGGTTTTTAATGATGCCTCTATGCGAACTTTCAATGGTGAATTGTACTTACATAACACACATCGTAACACCAAGCATAGTTTACAGACCTTGTATGGTTTCTTTAACCCAAGGACAAATCTCGATAGAAAACATCATTCCATTTGACGAGATGGTGATTGCTTCGTAAGTGTTGTTAGCATACATATGCCTCCTAATTTTCCGAAATCAATATTTTCGTACTGTATTGCCTAAGTTAATTTAAACGCTATCCCAAATGATACAGACTTAAATATTAACTTAGTAGCATCGTAAAACATCTACTGCCATTTTACGTTAAAAATTCATCTGTTAAGTTTTGTAATTTCGCTGATCAAACAGCAACAAGCGAGTACGGATAAAACAAAAACAATTCAAAAAAACAACATGACAATTATAAAAAAACAGCGCACCTATATACCACAAAATTTAGAGATTAAATGGGAAAACCTATCTCCTATTTTTGAAGAATTACAACAAAGACCAATTAACAGTGCTATTGAACTAGAACAATGGTTAAAAGATAAAAGTGAGCTAGAAGCTGCATTAGAGGAAGATTTTGCTTGGCGTTATATCAAAATGAGCTGCGATACCGCTAATGAACAATTGGTAAAAGACTTTCAATATTTTGCTACCGAGATTGAACCAAAAATTGCACCTTTAGCTAACGAGCTTAACAAGAAACTGGTTGAAAGTGTGTATGTGGACGAGCTAGATCAGCAAAAATATTTTGTTTACCTGCGGGCGGTTCGCAAAGCTCTAGAATTATTTAGGGAAGAAAACATTCCTTTGTTTACCGAGTTACAGGTAAAACAACAACAATATCAAGGTGTTACAGGCGCCATGAGTGTAACACTGAATGGACAAGAATACACCCTAGAACAGGCCAGCAATTTCTTAAAAGATACCGACCGCAGCGTTCGCCAAAATGCTTGGGAAACCATCCAAAAACGCAGACTGGTAGACAAAGACACCTTAAACATTCTTTTTGATGAATTGGTAAAATTACGTCATCAAGTGTCTTTAAATGCAGGCTTTGAAAACTACCGCGATTACATGTTCCAGGCTTTAGGACGTTTTGATTATACCCCAAAAGACTGCTATAAATTTGCCGAGGCAATTGAGCACGAAATTGTTCCTATTTTAAAAGAACAAGCCGAAAAACGTAAAGAGGCCCTAGGCTTAGCAGAATTAAAACCTTGGGATTTAGAAGTGAGCACTACGGGTAAACCTGCTTTAAAACCATTCCAAAATGGAGAGGATTTAATTGACAAGTCGATTGCCTGCTTCGAAAAAATTGATCCTTCGTTAGGTGAAAAATTAGCGATCATGAAGGCTAATCAGCTTTTTGACGTGGAAAGCAGAATGGGTAAGGCGCCAGGTGGTTATAACTATCCTTTGGCAGAAACTGGAGCGCCTTTTATTTTCATGAATTCGGCCAATTCACTTCGTGATTTAACTACAATGGTGCACGAAGGTGGTCATGCTATCCATACCTTTTTAACGGCTAACTTGGAACTAAACGATTTCAAACACTGTCCTTCAGAAGTGGCAGAATTGGCTTCGATGAGTATGGAGTTGATTTCTATGGATCAATGGTCGGTTTATTTTGATAAAGAGGAAGACTTAATTAGAGCTAAAAAAGAACAACTGGTTGATGTATTAAAAACCTTACCTTGGGTAGCGGTAATTGACCAATTCCAACATTGGATTTACACCAATCCAGAACATAATGCGGCTGATAGAGAAGAGGCTTTCAAACAAATTTATACTCGTTTTGGTGCCGGTTTTGCCGACTGGACTGATTTTGAACAACAATTTGGAAATGTTTGGCAAAAACAATTGCATTTATTCGAGGTTCCTTTCTACTACATTGAATATGCTATTGCACAGTTAGGTGCTATCGCTGTTTGGAAAAACTACAAAGAAAATCCTGAAAAAGGATTACAGCAATATCTAGATGCGCTGGCTTTAGGCTATACCAAACCAATGAATGAGATATACGAAACCGCAGGTATCAAATTTGATTTCAGCGCTAACTATATTAAAGAGTTAGCCGGTTTCGTAAAAGAAGAATTAGAGAAGTTGGGGTAAAAATGAGTTAAGAGTTAAAGGCTGCATGTTAAAAGTCAAAAATTTTTCCTTTGGTTGGTGTTATCACCAACCAAATACTTTTTCGTTGTTGGTGATAAAACCGACAACAGGTTAATAAGTGAGTAGTAATGGTTTATCGCTACTACCTAACAGATATATCGTTATTACACATCCTCGATATAACACTCGTTCTTTTGGTTGGTGTTGTTTCCAACAATAATATGTATGGGAGATGAATACTCGTTGTTTGATTAGGGTTTAACAGATCAATTAACAAACAGTAACGAGCACGCAATGAACGAAATTCAATAAACGATTGACGAAAAATGAAAAACAAAAGAAAATCGTAAATTGCGACGTCATCAAACAAACTGTAGCGCATGCTAAAAAATCTATTCAGAAAGAAATCAGTAAGTAAAATATTAGCCGATGCCGCAAAAGGCTATGGCGATCACGAAGCTTCGTTGCATAAAACCTTAGGTGTAAGAGATCTTACTGCATTTGGTATCGCTGCCATTATTGGTGCTGGTATTTTCAGCACTATTGGTAAAGCTAGCGCTGATGGCGGACCAGCAGTAATTTTCCTATTCATATTTACCGCTGTTGCTTGTAGTTTTGCCGCTTTTGCCTATGCAGAATTCGCATCAATGGTACCCGTTTCTGGGAGTGCCTATACTTATTCGTATGTTGCTTTTGGGGAGTTAGTAGCTTGG
Organism: Pedobacter helvus; assembly: GCF_005925325.1. Taxonomy (GTDB): domain Bacteria; phylum Bacteroidota; class Bacteroidia; order Sphingobacteriales; family Sphingobacteriaceae; genus Pedobacter; species Pedobacter helvus. Next base: position 959,946 of record NZ_SRMP01000001.1, read on the forward strand.
ATCATTGGTTGGTCGCTAATTATGGAGTATGCCATTGGTAACATTACTGTAGCCATTTCCTGGTCAGATTACTTCACAGGATTACTCTCCTCCATTAAAATACCCGCATTAGGCATTAATGGCATCCATGTACCAGACTGGGCTAGTATGGATTACCTTAGCGCTTACAATGGCCATAAACATGCAGAAGCTTTAGTTAATGCAGGTAAAAGTATGGCTAATTTAGATGATGCTACACGCATTGCAGCCAATGCTTGGAATACTGCCCCACAAATTGGTGGTTTTCATTTCGTAGCAGATATTCCTGCTTTGGCTATTATCATTTTCATCACTTGGTTGGTTTACAGAGGAATGAAAGAATCTAGAAATGCAAGCAATGCGATGGTGATTGTGAAGCTTGCCGTTATTTTATTGGTATTGGCTGTAGGTGTATTTTATGTAGATACAGAAAACTGGAACCCTTTTGCTCCTAACGGAATTTCGGGTGTATTGAAAGGTGTATCGGCTGTATTTTTTGCATACATTGGTTTTGACGCCATCTCTACCACTGCAGAAGAGTGTAAAAATCCGCAGCGTGATTTACCTAGGGGGATGATGTGGGCAATTATTATTTGTACATTACTATATATCGCTATTGCCCTGGTATTAACTGGTATAGTGAAATATAATACACTGGCTGTAGGCGATCCATTGGCTTACGTTTTCGATCAAATTGATCTGAAATTGATGAGTGGTATCATTGCAGTGAGTGCGGTTTTTGCGATGGCCTCGGTATTGTTGGTTTTTCAAATGGGCCAGCCTCGTATTTGGATGAGCATGAGCCGAGATGGCTTATTACCGAAGTCATTCTCTAAAATCCATCCTAAATACAAAACGCCTTCATTTTCTACCATTGTAGTTGGTTTTGTAGTGGCAATTCCATCGTTATTTTTAAACTTAACCACAGTTACAGACTTATGTTCTATCGGAACACTTTTCGCATTTGTGCTAGTTTGTGCTGGCGTATTGGTATTGCAAAACAGACCAGATGTACAACGTGGGAAGTTCAAGATCCCCTACATTAACGCTAAGTTTATCATTCCAGTACTTTTTATTGGGGGATTAGCCATTGCATTTACCCAATTCAAAAAGGAAACGGTAGGTTTTTTCACCAACGAGGCTAAATTAGTTAGTCCTGTAAGCTTTGTAACTTCTCTAAATAATGAAGAATTACAAATAGTAAAAAATGAAATCAGCGCTAGCCCGATAGTTTTACAGGGTAAGCAAATTGATGCAGAAGCTTATTTAAGTAACTTAAAAGAAGCACAGTACGAAAGCTTCATGAGCAAATCAAGTATCGACTATCATAAGAAGTACGAAAGCGGATGGCATTTATTCAAACATAAAATTCCGATGTGGATATTTATGATAATCTGCATTGTAATCACCTATCTTTCTATTATTAAAAACCTTTCCCTAATTCCTGTTCTGGGCTTGGTAAGCTGTTTGTACATGATGTGCGAATTAGAACTAAGCAACTGGATTGGTTTTGGGATTTGGCTAGTAGTAGGTTTGGTGATTTACTTCATGTATGGCTATAAGAATAGCAAACTGGGACAAGAAGAAAATGGTTCACTAGTTCATTAAACTAAGAGAACTTACAAGTTTTTAGGAAACTTGACTAGGGACAAAAAACATTTTTGATTTCATAAACATAACTTGATTTCCTTTCAGCAGTGCAAGTAGATGCTAATAAATGCTTTTAATAAAGGCGAGAACGCAATCGAAAGTCTTTAATTGATGCAGGGTGCTTTAATAGAGCACCCTGCATTTTTTAATTATTAATCGCTTTCCACAACATATCTTTCAGCTCCACTAAACCTAATTGAGCTACCGAAGAAATAAATAAACTAGGAATTTGAGGCAAATCTTTTGTCATCTCCTCTTTCAATTCGTCATCCAACATATCTGACTTGGTAATTGCCAACAGATGTGGCTTCTGCATTAATTCGGAATTAAACTCCTGCAGTTCATTCTTTAACATTTCGTATTCCTCTGCAATAGTCCTGCTTGTATCTGCCGGCACCATGAATAATAACACAGAATTACGTTCGATATGCCTTAAAAACCTAAAACCTAAGCCCTTTCCTTTCGATGCTCCCTCAATAATCCCAGGAATATCGGCCATAACAAAAGATTTAGAATCGCGATAAGAAACAATTCCTAAATTAGGCACTAGTGTTGTAAATGGATAATCTGCAATTTCCGGTTTTGCTGCCGACAATACTGAAAGCAATGTAGACTTACCAGCATTTGGAAAACCTACTAAACCAACATCTGCCAATACTTTCAGCTCTAAAACAATCCATTCTTCTTTGCCTGATTCTCCTGGTTGCGCAAAACGAGGGGTTTGCAAAGTTGCCGACTTAAAATGTGCGTTTCCTAAACCTCCCCTGCCTCCAGCAGTTAACACTTTAGTTTCGCCATCTTCGGTAATTTCAAAAAGTACTTCGCCAGTCTCCGCATCTCGAGCAATAGTTCCTAGCGGCACTTCTAAAACTTCATCTTTGCCTTGCTTGCCAAACTTATGTCCACTACCACCAGCACCACCGTCTTCGGCAATGATATGTTTACGATACTTCAGGTGTAGCAACGTCCAAAATTGCGTATTACCTTTTAAAATAATATGCCCACCTCTACCGCCATCGCCACCATCGGGGCCACCAGTAGCCGTATGTTTATCGCGGTGTAAATGCGCCGAACCTGCACCTCCCTTACCAGAGCGGCAACAAATTTTTACATAATCAACAAAATTGGAACCTTGAGACATAAAAATTTTGAATGAGTAAATAATTGAATGAGTGAATGTTACTAGCGCATACTTTGCTAAACATCCTGCTCAAAACTAAATATCTATATCCTATAAAACAAAATATGAGTATCAAGCACTTTGTCTCAATACTCATATCTAAATACTTTAATACTATTTTTAGTAGTTATCGATTACCTTACAAAGGTCACCAAAAACAACTTCAATTTCGCCGATACCATTTACTTTAACTAACTTACCTTGACCTTCGTAGTAAGGTAACACGTGGATAGTTTTAGTAAAATACTCGTCGATACGTTTTTTTAACTTCTCTGCATCGTCATCTGGTCTACCGCTAATTTTATGACGCTCAGCGATACGACGAGTTAACTCATCTTGGTCAACATCCAAAGCAATTACACCATCAATTTTAGATGATTTGCCCTCTAAAAACTTATCCAACTCTTCTGCTTGTGGAACTGTACGAGGAAAACCATCAAAAATAAATCCTTTTGCATCTGGATTTTTATCGACTTCCTCTTCTAACATAGCGATAGTAATGCTATCTGGCACTAATTCGCCATCTGCAATTAATTTACTTACTTGTTGTCCTAGTGGAGTTTGGTTTTTGATGTGACCTCTGAAAAGATCGCCGGTAGAAATATGTACTAACTGATATTTATCAATTAACTTTTGAGATTGGGTGCCTTTGCCTGCACCCGGAGGGCCAAAGAGAACTAAATTGAGCATTTAAGTTTGTCTTTAAAAGTTAAAAGCCTTCCCGCTTGGGCGGCAAGGCTTTACCTAATTGTTTGTGCTCTCGTAGGGATTCGAACCCCAAACCTTCTCATCCGTAGTGAGATGCTCTATCCAGTTGAGCTACGAAAGCATTTCCGTATCGCTAACGGAATGCAAAAGTAATGTTTCAATTTTAAATTCACAATTTTTTACAAGAAATATTTTAAAAGAAATCACACAAAATTGCTAATCACCTGAAAAGCAGCACCAATGTTATTATTTGAGAACAGTCCCGCCGACCTGTCCCTATACTTCGGGATTCGCTTTACTTAGTTGGCAAACACATAGGTTTGCTATTACGTGTCCGCTACTGTCGGGTTTAAAATACAAGTTCCACGCCTTGGTTAAAGCATTACTAAGCACCTAACACCTCTCAGGTTGATTATTATTTGACTGATTTACAGTTTTAACGGCCTGTTTCGACATATTTAATCGAACTCAGGTTCATATAAACTGTGTCCCACACTTAAAGGCTTAATGCCAACCCAAATCATTTAACACTCTTTATAAATTGTAATATCACTTCTGTAGGAAGCGCTAAAGCTGTAGTTCGGCTAAACCTCGCAATGTTAAGTCCTATAAACCTCCCCTTTAAATCAAATACTGGCGAGCCACAATCCGCAGCCTTCACATCAGCGTCATGGGCAAACACTTTTTCAAAACGGTCTCTTCTTTCCGATTTACCGCCTTTAATCTGTTCTGCTGGATGATTAGAAACTCCCATCTTCACCTTAGCGAGCACTAAAGGTTTGGTAAAAGTCGTGCCATCACTTTTCCAGGTTAAGACAATCTCGTCTTCAGGCCAATATTTTAGTAAAGCTGGTGCAAAATCATTTGCTTTTTCTACCGCCACACCATTAAATGCCAATAACTCATCCCCAACCTTGATACCCGCCTTACCAGCCGGACTCTCGGGGTTAATTAACGAAAACAATGCGGGTTTAGAGTTGAACTTCAACATTGCACCCAAGTAAGGCCTACTACTGTTCTTCGGTAGAGTAAATATTTCTCCACCGTACGCACCCGGCACTAGTTTGCCACTTTCCTTTTCAATGTAAATTAGCTTACCCATCTTTTTGTCTGCCCTTTCAACCTCCCACAAGTTTAGCCCCCCTGGTAGCTCAGCGCTGTTACTGATGGCTAACAATGCCAAATCATTCTCCCTATCTTTAGCCACCAGCGAGAGCTTCCCGTTTGGATAGGCTATCAGCTTGGGGTTATCGCCAAGCATAGATAATTTGGTGACTAAAAGCTGTCGTTTTGCTCCATTTTCATCCTTTTGATTAAACAAGGTAGCTAATATCTGTTGCTGTGCCACTTGAACTGTACTCGTTATCGCTACACAGCTTAATTTGTCTGCTTGCACATCAAACTTAGGATGTAGTTTCTGCTGTTTACTTTCTTTTTGTAGCGTTTTTGCTAAGGGATCTTCTCCGATACTATCCTTTTGCTTCGGGAAATCCAAGTAAGTAGTTTGCTGCTGTAACGCTGTCCAATAGTTACGATACAAATCAATTGGAATTTCAAAGTTTTGGTCTTCGCCCACATCAATGGCACTATGCAAGCCAATAACTCGTCCATGATAGTCGAACAAGGGGCCGCCCGAATCACCAGGTTCCATTTTACAGGTAGAGCGAATGAAACCATACTGATTTTTTACTTCGGCAATTCTGCCTAACCTCAATGTTGGCAGCTTTTGATCCAAACTTTCTGGATAAGCGATGCTGATACAAGTTTGACCAGCCACTAAACTATGCGAGTAACCCATTTCGGCAAAAGGCCAAACACCTTTATCGGTAATTTTCATCATACCTACATCTGGCATGCCTGGTGTAGTTGGATTATCTATTCGACCCAAACCTATAGCAATACATTCCTTCCCGTCTGGAAAAAACACTTTATAATGCTTGCCTGGAACAGTTGTATGGGCCGCGGTTAATATATAGCCATCTGCCGTAACTACCACACCACTAAATTGATTTCCGGTGCGCTGATCTAGTTTAACATCAAAACTCCACATCCGTACACTAGCCGGATAACTTTTTTGCACTGCTTTCGATACAATTTCTTCAAATTGTTGCAGCCTTTTCTTTTGTGCGTACCCGTTAAAGCCAATGAGTAATAATACCATTAGTTTTATGATACGAAATTGATATGGTTTCATGTTTTGGGAATGGATTAAAAAAGGCATGACCATTGCTGGCCACACCAATCATTACTAACCTAATTCGATGGTGGTGGGAGTTTATGCCAAATATCAAATGCCTTCAGCAACTTAGCTTCCGCGATAAAGAATAAAAAGACATAATCTTCCCAGAAGCCTTGTCGATCAAAACATCACAATGGAATTAGATTTAAGATCTTTAAGCAGACCTGCTATGTTGAGGCAGGCCCGCCTTATTGTGCGACTATTTAAAAATTTCAGCCAATTTTGCGTTCAAGGGCTCTCCCCTTAAACCATTAGCGATAATCTTACCATCAGCATCTACCAAAAAGCTGGCAGGCACAGCACGCACACCATACAAGCGCCCAACTTCGTTGTTCCAACCTTTTAAATCTGAAACGTGTGTCCATTCCAATGCGTCTTTTTCAATGGCCTCTAACCAGTTCTGCTTTACATGATCTAAAGAAACAGAAACAATTTCAAAGCCTTTATCATGATAGGTTTTATATTGTTTTACCAAGTTTGGATTTTCCTCTCTACAAGGCCCGCACCAGCTTGCCCAAAATTCTACCAATACAACTTTACCTTTAAAACTGGCTAAAGAAACCGGTTTGCCTACCTCGTTATTTTGGGTAAATAGAGGTGCGGGTTTGCCTACCGCAGTTAAACCATTAGCTTCTATGCGTTGCGCCAGCTCTCTACCCATATCTGTTGCTCTCAGTTCTTTTGATAGTGCATTATAAATTGGTTGAACTTTGGCTACATCAACTTTGCTACCTGCGGCTTCAGATAGGGCAACCAAAGCGAAGTAAGACTTAGGATTGGCCTTTGCATATTCAAATTGTTTATCTGTTCTGTCTCGTAAGCGCTTACGATACCGCTGGTCTACTGCTTTGATAAAGGTAGTATCCTTCTTTTGCTCGGCTGTTCCGCTGTTGTATTCCATATTTGCTGTTTTAGTAACAGCCATGATAGTTCCTCCAATAGCTTTATTGTAGGCTTCTGATTCGTCATACACCTTAGAACCGGTAAACTTAGCCGTTTGTAACGAGTCCTTTGATGTTAAGTTGAACTGCTCTTTACCAAAATAAAAATAAATAACGTCGCCAGTATACACCGCGTGCCCCTTACCTTTTCCAGTGTGATCTAATGCCATACGGGCATAAGCATTATTCGAAGTAATATTTCCGCTAAATTTAAATGCTCCGTCAACTAACATAACCGAGTCTTCACGACTAACACCGTTATCCATATAGTCGAAATAAACCATTGCCGGCTTATTCAAATTGCCAACTTTTCCAGTAAAACTGAAACTTGATGTTTGTGCCAGGGCGATTGTAGGCAACAGCATTGCCGATAAAAGCAATTTTTTTATGTTCATTTGTATCATTTTGTGTTTTTATTGATGTGTTTCAGCCTATTTTAAAGGCATTAATTAGTTATTTTCTGATAACGATATCTACCGCAGCTCCCGGTATACCATTAATGGTTTTCGTGATTACTCCATTTACCCCTACGCTAACATTTACAGTGTAAACAGCACCTTCTGTGCCTACGGTAAGGATATTATCGTCGGCACTAATTTTTAGCATAGTTACTTTTTTACCTGCAAAATTGGCATCTAGCACCCTTAAATCTTCATTAAGTGGGTTGTAACGATAAATTTTATCATTAGAAGTAAAATAGAAAACATTTAAAGTGTTTCGTACCCACTTACTATCGGCCTGTACCAATGAAGCTCCTGCAAATACACGTTTACTTAGAGCTCTTATTTTCTTGCTACTAGAATCGAAAGTATAACTGAAACTAAGCTCAACGATAGCACCATCAGCAGCTTTAAAAAAGGCATAAAAAGTACCTGCTTGCCCTGTTTGCATGAACAGCAAATTATCCATACCCACATTTTTAGGATCAAAAGCAGTACCTTCTGGATCTACCACGTAATCCTTACCTAAGTAGCTACCATCGCCACCAAAAGTCACGAAACCTTTAGATTTGGTATCGAAACCGAAGTAAAAGCTAGGCGTGCGTGTAAAATATTTAGACAAAAGGTAATCGCCGGCCTGCTCATTGGCAAACTTGCCATAATCTGGAGCAAACGGCGCAGTAGACATCACACCTACATACATTTTTCCGTTTATTACACCAGTAGAAACCGTACCCATGTAAGCTTCTAACCTGCCTACATCAATTACACTTGGCGGGGTAAAAAACTGCTCGTTAAAGTACTTTTTGCGCAGTAAAGTACTGGCAGCTAATACTGGGCTTTGCACTGTAGCATCGTTACACAACACCCAATATTCTTGATTGGTAATAGGTTGATAAGTCAATGGATCCGAAAAATAAAGCTGCACCGGGTTTTTTGGCAAGTCTTCGTTATGGAACGATTTATAAATATTTGCCAAAACTGTCTCATCTGGTTTTATAAAAGATAGCCTACCTACACCATTATCATTACTCAGCACCAAGCTACCTATACTGAACTCTGTAGAACCCAATATTTTAAATGGGATTACATATCTTAAGCCATTTCGATTGTCGATAATAATGAGTTTAGCCGTACGCAAACCAGGGCCTAAATTATAAACCAAACGTAGGGGAAAGCCTGTGTATACGGCTTCTCTGGTTTCTTCAGGAACCGAAATACGCCATTCAAAAGAAAGGTCTTTCTTCGGATCGGCATCTTCCAAACTTACTGTTGGATTAAGAATTAGCGAATCGCCCAATAATGCGGCAAAAGTAGAGTCCCTAAATTTGCTCAGGGTAGGCTCCGAAGGTGGATGGTAATCGTAATTACCTAAATCCTTCTTACAAGCTGTATATAAACCAACCAGCACGGCCAGTATTAAAATTAATTTAAATTTCATCTTTACTAGGGTTTAATAAAGGTTAAATAACAATTTGATTGCCGTTCTCATCAATAAAGAAATAGCCGTTTACTTGAGCAAAAAAGCGCATGATAAAACGCCTGCCTGGCGAATCTTCATTATAAAACTCGTACTCGTTACTGCCATCAGTTTTCTTCACTAAGACATATCCCTTGCCTGGGTTTTTAGCGATCCACGCTCCGGGATCTTTAAGAAAAACCCTAAAATTGTCAATGTGATACAGACTTCTAGGAATTTCCAAATAAGCATCTGGCTTAGATTGATCTACCAAATCGGCATTACCTGTAGCAATAAGGAACAACTGGTGTTTAGTTCGCCCGTAATTGCCAAGTTGCGATTGCCAATAAATCCACCAGCCTGGTTGTTCTAAACGACTGGAAAAAATGATTTTTTTGGTACGTAAAGACAAGGGCAAATCTGCCGAAAAGTCGCCGCCAGCTACGGCTCTGAAGCCTAAGGTTACCGATTTTTCAGCTAGCGCTTGATCGTTGTTTTTAATTACTACTGGTATCTTAAACGTAGTTGAATCTGCTGGCAAAGTGTAGCTTGGCTTTAAGGGTTCGTAATGCAAATCTTTAACTGCAGTAGTTAGCGAGTCTACCACGCTTAGTACAAACTGGCGACTACGTGACACTTTATTGCCTGTAACTATGATGGGTACCCAAACCGTATCCTGCCCCAAACTTGGGTTGTAAGCAAAGGAGTAGCTAATGGTAGTGGTATCCTGATTTCTATCTTTATCTAAATAATGTAGATAAACATTATCTACTGCCGCAAAAGGCGCTAACTCATTCTTTTTGCAAGCCCATAACACTGTGCTCAAAAGCAAAAAATATAATATTTTCTTTTTCATTGTTTGGTCTGTTTTTAGTTTCTGTTAGTTTGTTCCTCAATTGGAAGCGGAAATACAAATATCTTATCAGACGCAGGGTAAATTAAGCCTGCGGTAGTGATGATATCTAAGTTCAAACGCTTATGCATAAAAAAGCTCTGGCTCTCGCCGTAAAACTCTTTTCTATATTCTCCTTTTAAGAGATTGATGAAATCTGTTTTGGCTACAGTAGCAGTTACCGCAGTGCCAATGCCACGTTGCGTTCTAAACTTATTGAAATAATCTACCGCCGCTCCAGGATTAGTATCGAATGAAGCCTCGGCAGCAATAAGATACAACTCACTTAAACGCAATGCTGGTGCCATTAGTGGATGTAGGTTGGTAAGCGGTGTAGTATTTGTAATGTACTTTTGCAGGTAAAACCTATCCGATTGGTTTGCGTCTCTTACTAATCTGAACCATTGCTTGTATCGCCAATCATCAGCACCTGTGGTACCTAAGTTGTAGATAGCATTAATTTGATCTGCAGTGGCCGAATAATCGGGATTGTTTCTAGAAAAAAGACCTACCAATTGTTCTCTAGATTGCGGCACATACCACCCAAAAACAAGTTCATTATAGAAAATACGATCTCTTTTCGTGACATCATCAGCAAAGAAATCTGCCTGCAATGTCCATGGAAATTTCTTAGAATCGATCACTTCTTTTGCATTGCTCAAACTGTTCACCTTATCGTTCTTATAAAGATAAACGCGAGCTAAAGTACCAGCCACGGCATAGTAATTCATGCGATGCCTTCTGTTCTGCAAAAACAAAGATGGACTTTTCAGCTCTGTGGCATCTTCATCAGTTGGGTAGCCCACCACATAGCTAGTCAATAAGATAGGATCTTTGCCCCTTAGCAAGTTTTTGGCCTCCTGCAAATCAGCTATTGCCTTATCTATTACTTCGGTTACGGTAGAAAAAGGCGTTGGTTTGGTATCTACCGTAGTTACGTACGGCATGGCCTTAAAATTAGGATTGTTTTGATAAGAGGTACCGAACATGCGCAACAAATCGAAATGCATGTAGGCTCTTAAAGCCAAAGCTTCGCCTTTCACTATTTCATAATTTTGATCTCTGAAAAGGCTTTTGCGTTGATCGATAACGCTTAATATTTGATTAAGATTACCAATTTGTTTGTAGGCGTTAGTCCAGATGATGCTGATTTTTTGCACGTAAGATGCAAGCGAATAATCAAATGCAGCGATCCTTATGAAGTTGGCATCGGTAAACTGATAGTTTTGCGCCATAATGTCTAAATTGCTGAAGGTAAGGTTACCGCCATATAAATTGGCACCAGCTAGGCCTACGTAAGCACCATTTAGCGCTTCTTTAAAACCTTCTTCGGACGAAAAAAGTTCCTCTTTAGACACATCAGACTCTGGCTGTATATCTAGGAACTTTTTGCAAGAAGACAATGCAATTAAGCTAATGAATATGATTAAATATTTTTTCATGTCTTTATGTTTAGAATGAGGCCAATAATGAAAAGGTTAAACTTCTGGCGAAAGGATAAATCGTACCTCTTTCCATTTCTATGCTCGAGGTTCTGAAAATATCATTCATTGCCAAGGTGGTTCGTAAATTTTGCAGACCGAACCTCTTCACCATTTCTTTTTTAAAATCGTACGATGCGTAAATAGACCTTAGCTCTAACAGGTTTTCTTTTTGAACGAATCTAGAAGAAACGTTAGTTATGGATAAATCTGCAATGTTTTTAAAGAAGGTTTGATCACCAGGTTTTATCCAACGTTGGTTAAGTACGCGGCTATCTACGTTAAACCTCGGATCAGCATTCTCTACACGATCTACTAGAGTTTGGTTGTAGGTATAACCACCAAAACGATAGTAAAAACTGAAGCTGAACAAGAAATTTTTATAGCCTATATTGGGATTGAGGTTACCTTCGGCTTTTGGTGCGCCGTCTGCAATAGGCATAATATCAGCCACGTTCCAGTTATAAGTTAACGATCCATTTCTTTTTCTAAAAATCTCTTTACCAGTTTGCGGGTCTATCCCTAAAGAAGGTACAGCGTAGATCATCGTCATCGATTCTCCTTCGTTAAAGCGTACTAACGGCGTAGACTGTGCATTGTTTTCGGGATTGGTTTGATACTCATCTATTTTACTATTTAAGGTATTTAACGAGTTAGATAGGCTTACCAACCTATTTACATTATGCACCAAGTTACCCGTAACGTTAATGTTAAAATCTTTGGTTCTGAGTACGTTTGCTGTTAAATAAACCTCATAGCCTTTATTAGCCACATTACCCAAGTTTTCTTTGTAAGTAGTAAAACCTGTTGAGGGTGCTAAATCAATATCTGTGATTAATCCTTTGGTTAATTTATAATAATACCTTGGAGAAATCACGATTCGATCTTGCAATAAACCTAAATCTATCCCAGCATCGTAAGTGGTTGTTTTTTGCCAGCGTAAGTTAGCGTTACCATAACCCATTACCTGTGCACCTAAACCAGTAGAGTACCAATTGTTAGGTTGATATTGATACAATGACCTAGACAAATAGGCAGGAAAGGAAACCGAACCTACTTCTCCAGCACTAGCTTTTAAACGGAGTTGACTAACCACTTTAGATCCTGACAAGAACGATTCGTTGTGCATATTCCAGCCAATACCTGTAGACCAAAATGGTGCAAAACGTTGATTAGCCCCAAAAGCAGAAGAACCTTCGTACCTAAAAGAGGCATCTAAAAGGTATTTGTTTTTATAAGAATAGTTTCCCGAAAAGAAGGCACCCGCCAAACGATTTTCGGCCACATTACTCTCGGGCCCTGCATCTATTTTGTAGATACGAGCAAAGCCGATGTTAGAAAAACGATCATTAGAGAAGCCTTGCGCCTCAGTTAATTTATCATCTGTTCTAACGGCGACAATATTGGTTCCTAAAACCAAGTTAAAATATTGGTCTCCAATTTGTTTATTGTATCCCAATGTTGCCTTACCATCTATCGCCAAACGGTTGTTTTCTAGCAATTCGTAAGTGCCCTTATTGTTCAGTTGGTCGCTTGCATAAGTATAAAATACATTACTTAAGGGCGAAACAAACTTATCGTTGCTAGTTACACTTTTATTTAAGCTAATTTGACTTTTGAGGTTCAAACTTGGTGTTATTCTCCAGTCTACAGAAAAAGCATCGATAATTTCTAACATCGACGATTTATCGAAGCTCGCTAAAGTACCTTCGAACAAAGGATTAAAGACATACCTTGTTTGAATTTGATCGGGACCTACTCCACGCGTATCTACCTTCCAATTGGCCAGTTCCTGAACAATATCGCCGTTCTGATTTCTGATAGGATAATAGGGGTTCATCCTTACATAGGTGGAAAAATCTCCATAAGGCGAATTGTTTCCATTAGCTTGTGTTACGGTAACTTCGTTGCGGAAGATGAGCTTTTTGCTTGGATTATAAGTAAAACTCATGCCACCACTATAACGATCTCTATTAGAGCCAAGCATAACACCCGGCGTTGTTTCGTAGCGTAAATCTAAGCCATATCTAAATTTCTCATCGCCACCTTGTACATAAGCGGCATGCTTTTGGCGATAAGCATTGCGTAAAGCTTGCGATAGCCAATAGGTATCTACGCCGCTTGCAACATTTTTTAACCTATTGAAATATTCGGCATCCAGCTGTTCTTGTGTATACCCTGTATTTCCAAGTGCATTGTACAATCCCGCTAAAACTTCATACTTCAATTTATCCGCAGCATTTAGTACGTGATAATCTGTTAAATCTGGCGCATTCAAAGTGGTTTCGTAATTGTACGATAGCTGAAGTTTACCTGCCACTGGCGCCTTGGTAGTAATTACAATTACTCCATTTGCCGCCCTAGATCCGTAAACTGCAGTAGCTGCGGCATCCTTCAGCAGCGTAACAGACTCTATTCTGTTCATGTCTAGATCGGTTACTTTTTGTAGTGTAACCTCGAAACCATCTAACATAAAAGCTGGCAAGTTATAATTGCTGGATAAATTGTTACGGTCTAATAGCTTGTCGGTATCATCGATAGAAGGCAGTGCCGTAGCACCCCTTACGTTAATTCGTGGCAGTGCATTTGGATCTGAGCCAAAAAGATTGTTGTCCAACACTTTAAATGAAGGATCAAAGGTTTGGATACTTTTGATTAAACTTTGTGGGTTGTTCTTCTGTAAATCTTCGCCCTTAATTACAATAGCATTACCTGTGTAGTTATCTTTCTTAATGGTTTGATAACCGGTAACTACCACATCATTCATTTGTATAGATACAGGAGCAAGTTTTATAACCAAATTTTTGCCACCAGATGCAGCAATTTCTAAAGGCTCATAGCCAATATAACTAAATACCAAAGTCGCTCCTTCGTCGGCGGTGACCTTAAACTCGCCCTTGCTGTTAGTAGCGCCAATAGTTGCACCACCTTTTAGGGCAATATTTACACCCGGTAGGGTTTCGCCGGTGGCCTTATCGCTTACAGTTCCTTTTACATCAATCTTCGCTAGCTGACTTTCAGGAGCATCTCGATCTTCCTTTTTGCTAATCACAATGGTTTTATTGATAATGTGATAGCTCAGATCTTGATTTTTCAGCAAGGTATTTAAAGCCTCTACGATGGAGGCCTTTTGAAGTTCGATTTCTACATCAGGCTTATTTTGCAGCACCTGCCCTTTATAGAAAAAGAAATAGCCGGTCTGTTTTTTTATCTCCTTTAAAATGTTTTTAATGGAACCGGTTTGTTTGGGTAAGGTTACCGTTTGGGAAAAACTGGCCGCCGAAACATGCAATGCGGCCGTTAGTAGTAAAATGGCAGTCAATTTCATGACCAATAAAAATTTAGTCTTTACGCTCCGCTTTTTACATACGGAGTTGTAAAGGGTAGTTAATTTCATACCTTTATAGTTAATGAGGTTAATAATAAGCAGCTGGGTCTCAAGCAGGCTGCTTTTCCGAATTTTTGACCGGAAGCGTTGCTGCGCTTTCGGTTAATTTTTTAAAGGTACTTTTCGCTAAATTTCTGGTAGTTTTTTCATCAAATGTTTGTTTAGGTTAGTGGTTGTTGATTTATTTAGAGTCGCTAAGTAGCTTTTAATTGCCGGTTATCGTCATTGTTTTTCCGGAAATTTGTACATGAACGCGGTTCAATTCAAGTATTTTAAATACCTCTAAGAGGTTGGCGCTTCTTGGAATTTCTCCAAAATACTTTTCTGTGGTAATTTTGCCTTTATATACCACGTCTATATCATACCATCTAGAGATTTGCCTCATTATCGATTTTAGGTCTTCGTTGTTAAAGGCAAACACTTCGTTTTTCCAAGCTACGTACTGGTCTGGATCTATGTTTTTATCTACAAGCAATTGGGTATTAGCAGGATCGAACTTTGCCTGCTCGCCAGGCTTTAGTTTCACTTCGTTACCTCCCACAGCTACTTTTACCGCACCTTCTAGTAAAGTGGTTTTCTGCAATGGCTCGTCATTGTAGGCATTTATATTAAAATGTGTGCCCAGTACTTCTACCATTTGTTGGTTAGCCGTAACTTTAAAAGGTCGTTGCTTATCTTTGGCTACTTCAAAATAAGCTTCGCCCTGCAGCATCACAGACCGTTCATTTTTGGCAAAAGGATAAGGATATGTCAGAGAACTTGCTGCGTTAAGCCAAACTTTAGTACCGTCGGGTAAGCTAACCTGATATCGACCACCACGAGGTGTGGTAATCGTGTTAGTTCCGCTAATAGCATCTGGCTTATCTTGTATTACATACTCTAACTGACCGTCTTCTGTCTTGCGGATTACAATTCCATTTTGCTTAGAGAGATCGCCGGTAAGCGCTTGATCAAGATCGATCACGCTTCCATCGGCTAAAGTTAAAGTAGCCTTATTCCTCCCCGGAAGTACGTTTTCAAGTTTATTTATTGCTACCGCCGGAACCGGTTCTATTTTCTTATTGAAAAGAACAAGCCCCAGCCCAACACATAATAAGATACTTGCCGCAATAGCGATGTGTTTCAAGTATCCAATGCTCCTGGTCTTGGGACGCGGGTTCAGTCTTCCCAAAACTTCTTCATGGCTAGCTTCAATTTGCTCGGTAGTTGGCGCATTTTTTTGAAATGGCAACTGTAAATACCAATCTTCAACGATAGCTTTTTCTTCTGGTGTACACTGCCCAGAGAGATACTTTTTCAACAGGTTTGCTGCATTTTTCTCCATAATTCGGAAGTTAAAGTTTGGTCGGTTATATATAGTACGATAAACCACAAGTCTTGGGGTACTCATAGTTGATATTTTTTTTTTAGAAAATAAAAAAAGGAGACTAGTAGGCCTTCAGAATTAGGCTTAGCTTTCTATGCCGATGTTGTTATTTTTCACTTAAATCTACACCGTTTCTTAACAGGTAGACATCACTCAAAATTTTTATCTTTTTTTTAGGTAGCTGTTCATGAATTTACTTTCAGCAGAAAAGCAACATAAACCATCAAACCTAATTTCGACCTAAGAATTTTCAATGCTCTTTTTACTTGGGTCTTCACTGTTAGTTCCGAAATGTTCAATTCTTCAGCAATTTCTTTATGAGATTTATTCTGCATTCTGCTAAGTAAGAATATTTCCCTCATTTTAGGAGGTAATGAGTCGATTTCTTTCTCAATCAACTCTTTCATCTGTTTTTCCCTGATTTTATAATCGCTTAACTCGTGATCTTGATCAATAAAACGCTGTAGCGAGTCTACATATTTGTTTTCTACCTTTTGATGCGAGAATATATCTAATATACGATGCCGAATAGCAGTATATAAATAAGCAGATAAATTGCCATCCGGCTTAACCTGTGCCCTTTTTAGCCACAGCGATTCGAATAACTGTTGGACTACATCTTTAGCTTCCTCGTCATTATTTAAACGTTTACTAGCATGAATAAACAATAAGCCGTAAAACCGATGATAAATCTCCGTAAAAGCAAGCTCATCATCTTGCGTAAGCAGATAAGATAATTCACTATCAGAATATGAACGGTAGGAAGGCATGGTTACACAAATGTAACTTAAAATGAAGCAAAAAGCCAATTAGCCTACAAAACTTACGTCGATACAGCGATTAAGCTATGATACACCAAAGATAACTTGTTAGTTATCAATTGATAAAAACCTTCACAAAGAAAAAGACAATAGCAATGCAAGACAAAAAGCGGGACGTGTGCTTTAATAACAGCACACGTCCCGCTTTTCAAGAAAATATTTTAAAGGTTTTATCCAGCAACTACTTTATTAATGGCTGCGAAATCTGGCAAATTACCTGCGTCTTCCAAAACCTCAGCATAAATCACTTTTCCTTCTTCATCAATCACGAAAGCTGAACGTTTAGCAATACCTTTTAAGCCTAAGAAATCTTCATACAATGCGCCATAAGCTGCTGCAGTTTCTTTGTTAAAATCTGATAATAACGGAAACTGGTAAGCTTGCTCTTCTTTGAATTTCGCTAATGTAAATGGAGAGTCTACCGAAATACCTAAAACCTGAGCATTTAAACCATCGTAGTAACCGAAGTTATCTCTCATAGTGCAAAGTTGTGCAGTACACACACCTGTAAAAGCCAAAGGAAAGAAGTGAAGCACTACTTTTTTACCTTTAAAATCGCTTAATGAAACTTCTTTAAGTTCTGTATTTTTTAATTTAAAATCTGGGGCCTGTGCACCTACTTGTAATGACATATATATATTGTTAATGGTTAACTATTAGTGGCTAATTGGGAAACTGGTTAATCGGTTATTTGAAACCTACAAACTGTTTAGCTAAAACTAAAAACTGATCCCTGACAACTGACTACTCACCAGCGCCAATCCCTCTTCAAAACTATGCGGTTGATAATTCAAATCGGTCATTGCTTTGTCTAAAATGAAACCTGTTTTTTTGGGACGTTTCGCTTCTTGAGCCAAACTATCGGAGCTTATTTCGTTAATCAAACTTTTATCCAAGTTCCAAAAATCGGCTACCCTGCGCACCAAATCTACAATCGTCATCATATCTTTTCCAGATATATGGTAAATTCCTTTGGCCTGATGCTCCACTGCTAACAAACAAGCTTTAGCTAAATCTTCGGCCAAGGTAGGCATTCGCCATTGGTCGTTCACCACATTTATCGGACTTCCTTTCTCTAAAGCGCCTTTTGCCCAAAGTACAATATTACTTCGGCTCATATCCTTTAAAATGCCATAAACTAAGATAGTTCGGATAATTGCCCAATTGCCTTTCATTTTTTGGGTAATTTTTTCGCCCTCTAGCTTACTTTCTCCATAAAAGCTCACAGGCTTTGGTTTGTTATCTTCTTTATATGGCCCGTTTAATCCATCAAATACAAAATCTGTAGACACATATATAAAATGTATGCCCATACTTTCGCAAAGCGATGATAAGTATTGCGTTGCCTCAACGTTCAGCTGCCAACAAGCATCATTATTTTCATGACAAGCATCTACGTTAGTCATAGCAGCGGTGTGGATAATCGCGTGAGGCAGGTATTTTTCCAGAACAGCCTTCACTTGCTTGCTATCCAAAATATCCATTGTTTCATAAACGTAACCTGCTGTGATAGGATATTTATTATGTCCTCTGTTGGTAGCAATTAAATTCACGCTTTTATCAACTAAAACCTGTTCGGTTATTTTTTGCCCCAAGAGACCGTTACTACCTGTTACCAATACTGTTTTCATCAATTCTATGATTTTATTCTATTTAGTGATAAGGCCATTGTCATCTAAGATTTCCTTAATCGCAGCACATCAGTGCGATACCTTAATATAATAGTGGTTTTATACTCGCTAAATTATCATTTATAAAAGTGTTGAAAAACATTTTATTTCTATATAAATTTTACATTAAAATTTAATAACTTTGCCATCCGAAAAGCGGGTGTATAAAAACGCCTTTAACATTTTGATATTTAACAATTTTACCAAATACAAATATGCCTAACACTGGAAAGATAGCGCAAATTATAGGCCCGGTAGTAGACGTTAGCTTTGTTAACGACGCAACTTTACCGAAAATTTTCTCTGCCTTGGAGATCACCAAAGAGAACGGGCAAAAAATTGTTTTAGAAGTTCAACAGCACTTAGGTGAAGATCGCGTACGTGCAATCTCGATGGACTCTACAGACGGTTTAGTTCGTGGAATGGATGTAGTTGATACTGGCGCTGCCATTAAAATGCCTGTTGGCGACCAAATTAAAGGTCGTTTATTTAACGTGGTTGGCGAGGCGATTGACGGAATCAACACTGTTGACAAAACTGATGGTCGTCCTATTCACGCTGCACCTCCTAAATTTGAAGACTTATCTACTGAAACTGAAGTACTTTTTACAGGTATTAAAGTTATCGATTTATTAGAGCCTTATGCAAAAGGTGGTAAAATCGGTTTGTTCGGTGGTGCTGGTGTAGGTAAAACGGTATTAATTATGGAGTTGGTAAACAACATCGCTAAAGCTCACGCTGGTTTATCAGTGTTTGCTGGTGTGGGTGAGCGTACTCGTGAAGGTAACGACTTACTACGTGAGTTTATCGAATCTGGTGTAATCAACTATGGTGACGAATTCTTACACTCAATGGAAAAAGGTGGATGGGATTTGAACGCAGTTGATACTGAAAAATTAAAAGAATCAAAAGCAACATTGGTATTCGGTCAAATGAACGAGCCTCCTGGTGCACGTGCTCGTGTAGCATTATCAGGATTAACTGTTGCAGAATATTTCCGTGATGGTGATGGTGAAGGCGCTGGAAAAGACATCCTTTTCTTCGTTGACAACATTTTCCGTTTCACTCAAGCAGGTTCTGAGGTATCGGCACTATTAGGTCGTATGCCATCTGCGGTAGGTTACCAACCAACATTGGCAACTGAGATGGGTTTAATGCAAGAGCGTATTACTTCAACTAAACGTGGTTCAATTACGTCTGTACAAGCGGTATACGTACCTGCGGATGACTTAACTGACCCGGCTCCGGCTACAACTTTTGCCCACTTAGATGCTACTACAGTATTGTCTCGTAAAATCTCTGAGCTAGGTATCTATCCTGCGGTAGACCCTCTAGATTCTACTTCACGTATCCTTTCTCCAGCAGTTTTAGGAGATGAGCACTACAACACTGCTCAACGTGTAAAAGAGATCTTACAACGTTATAAAGAATTACAAGATATCATCGCGATCTTAGGTATGGACGAATTATCTGAAGAAGATAAATTAACTGTACACAGAGCTCGTCGTGTTCAACGTTTCTTGTCTCAACCTTTCCACGTAGCTGAGCAATTTACAGGCTTACAAGGTGTATTGGTAGACATTAAAGATACCATCAAAGGTTTCAACATGATCATGGATGGTGAAGTTGATGAGTATCCAGAAGCTGCATTTAACTTAGTAGGTAACATCGAAGATGCTATCGAAAAAGGTAAAAAATTATTGGCAGAAGCTAACTAAAGTTAAAAGTAATAAGTTGTAAGTAGTAAGTTTAAAACTCGCTACTTACAATCATCAAGTTTGGGTTCTGAACTTATAACCTAAAACTTATAACTTACAAGGTAATGAACTTAGAAATATTAACTCCAGATAAGAAAGTTTTCGAAGGCGAAGTAACTGCGGTTACTGTTCCTGGAACTTCTGGCTCTTTTCAAATCTTGAAAGACCACGCTCCTATCATCTCTACTTTAGAAGATGGGCAGGTGATTGTAAAAGAAGCAAAAGGTGAAAACATCTACAACATCAAAGGTGGTGTAGTAGAAGTACTGGATAATAAAATTATCGTTTTAGCTGAAGCTGTTGTAGCTTAAGTTAAAGCTTACAAATTATTGAAAGCCCCGAAGTTAATTCGGGGCTTTTTTGTTTTTAAGCCCCCAAGTCATTGCGAGAGTTTATTCCGATAAATCGGAAAGGAACGACGAAGCAATCTTAAAGTAAATGGCTCTTTTATAAATTGTAAGATTGCTTTACAGAATAATCAAGATAAAAAACTCATATCTCCCGACATCGGAATCCGACTATTCACTAATTACCATACATCAACCCTAAGCACGAACTTTCTCTTTAACTTAGTTGATATCATTTAAACTCAAAGACAATGAAAGAAGAATTTCTTAACCTTCCGGTTTTTAAAAATGAAGAGACTAAACGTTTCGAATTAACTGTAGATGGACATATTGCCTTCATCGATTATGAAGAAGAAGACAAAATCATTAAGCTTATTCATACCGAAAGTCCAGAAGCATTGGCAGGCAGAGGTGCAGCTACTGCATTAATCGAAAAAACACTAGTTTATTTGGAAGAAAACAATTATCAGCTTGTTCCATTATGCCCATTGGTGTTTGCCTATGTTAAAAGACATCCCGAATGGAAAAGATTGGTACCGAGTAAATATTTGAGACTTTTCGACAGGGAAGACATTGATTAAGCTAACCGATTTTGATGAGAATGGTTATCTTTAAAGTGAAACAACCTTAGTAAATAATGCTAAATAAACAGAATATCCTAAACTTTATAAAATGGGCACTAGTGATATTCTTTTTATTACTTATCGTACTCGATATGCCTCATATCAGACATAGCATCAACACACAAAGGCGAATCATGGTACTATTAGTGCTGAACATAATTTTGCTATACAAAAACCGATATACTTGGACCATTGGAATTATATTATGCTCTTATGCCTGGTATTATCTATAGCTATTGCCGGTAAATATTCCGTGTATGTCGCTTTTGATTTGACTACTAGTTTAAAGCACATATTTCATACTTCAAACAGAACAACCATTGGTGCTATTATTTACTGTTTCCCTTTTTATTTCTACTTCATTTCTTTCATACTGTTTCTTACACCTATGGGAAGAGGGTGGTATGGCATTTCTTTTAAAAAGCCATCGAATAAACTCAACATTAATTAAGCGTTTATTTTTCATCTTTTTCTGACATTTCTCACTTTTAAGCAGAATTTTGCTCAAATTACAATGCAAGCATAACATTTATACCGAATACCGATTTCATTTTTGGTCTACTCTTCGCATTGTTTTGATGGAAAAACCCTATTGAAAACAAAATTATAAATCAAAAAATAAATAAAAAACAGAATTATATTCTAAATAAAATATTTTCATTTTGTCTATTGCTATTTTTTGAACCAAATACTAAATTGGTATTTATAAAAACACTAGAAAAACAAAGAACTCAAGCGAGATGAAATTAAGTATTCTAAATAGCAACATTAGCCTCTTCGTTAGCAACGATCTGCTGCTGCTTAATGTAGTACTGTATAAAAAATCCAAGGGTTCCTTATAAGATATTGATGTAAATAGCTAAAAGCGTCCCCTTCTTCAAAAAATGGGACGCTTTTTTTAAACAAAACAAAATTGAAATAATAGTAATTACACATGAACTATTACAATTCGAATACGATAATTTATCTAAATGGCCAACTTGTAAAAGCCAGCGAAGCGAAGACCGACTTATACGGTCAGTCGTTACACTATGGCTTTGCAGCTTTTGAGGGCATTAGGGCATACAAAACCCACAATGCTACTCGTATTTTTAAGGCCAGAGAGCATTTCGAGAGGTTAAAACGCTCATGCGAATTAACAGGCATTCCATTCACTTGGAACATCGATGACTTGATTAGACAAAGCTATCGACTGCTCGAACTGAATAATTTAAAAGATGCCTACATCCGTCCCTTGGTTTTTAGCGAACCTCAAATGACATTGGTTGCACCAGAGCACACTTCTATCATGCTTTGTGCATGGGAATGGGCTGCTTACCTTGGCGACAGACAACTGAAAGTTTGCATTTCTCCGTTTGAACGTCCAAATCCTAAATCGATAAAGATTGAAGCTAAAATTAGCGGCAATTATGTGAACTCTATTTTAGCTACATCAGACGCTAAAAACAAAGGATTTGACGAAGCGATATTGTTAGATGCTAATGGCTTTGTAGCTGAGGCACCTGGAGCAAATATCTTTATTGAAAAAGGGGGGAAACTTTATACCCCTGCTAAAGGAAACATTTTGCCTGGCATCACTAGAGCTACCATGATAGAGCTTTGTAAAGTATTGGATATCGAAGTAATTGAAAAAGAGATTACAGTAGATTTCTTAAAAGAAGCAGATGGCTCATTTTTCTGCGGCACAGCGGTTGAAGTAGTAGGAATCCACACCATAGACGAAACCGTTTACAGACAAAGATGGAGAGATAGCATTGGGGCTACCTTACAAAGAGCGTATAAAAACCTAGTACTAGAGAAAGTGAACTACGAAGTGATCATTTAATTTCTCTTCTTGATAATTTGTTAGTATGTTTGGCTGAAAGAAAAACCACACATGCGTTTAAACACAGTCATTATTAACAACATTATCATTATTCCTCAGCAGAGGGAAGGCAATCGTTGTATATAATAAAAGAGATACTATAGCGAAACCGCCTCCCAAAAAGAGGCGGTTTTTTTTTTGAATTGAACAGAACAACAACTTAATATAAATGGAACTAAACAAATACAGTAAGACTTTTACACAAGACCCAACACAACCCGCAGCACAAGCGATGCTTTACGGAATTGGTTTGACCGATGCCGATATGGCAAAAGCTCAAGTGGGCATTGCAAGTATGGGTTATGATGGCAACACTTGTAACATGCACTTGAACGATTTAGCCAGCTTGGTTAAAAAAGGTGTTTGGGCCAATGATTTAGTCGGTCTTACTTTTAATACCATTGGTGTAAGTGATGGCATGAGCAACGGAACTGACGGTATGCGTTACTCTTTGGTTAGCCGTGATGTAATTGCGGATAGTATAGAAACCATTTGCGGTGGCCAGTATTATGATGGTGTAATTGCCATCCCTGGTTGTGATAAAAATATGCCGGGGGCGATTATGGCCATGGCTCGTTTAGACCGTCCTTCGATTATGGTTTATGGTGGTACTATTGCTCCAGGACATTACAAAGGAGAAGAGTTAAACATCGTTTCTGCTTTTGAAGCTTTAGGTCAGAAAATCTGTGGCAATTTATCTGATGAAGATTACCAAGGCATCATTAAGCATACTTGTCCAGGGGCTGGTGCTTGCGGTGGTATGTACACAGCTAATACGATGGCTTCTGCAATTGAGGCCTTGGGAATGAGTTTGCCTTATTCATCATCAAATCCAGCAGTAAGCGATGAAAAGAAAAATGAGTGCTTAGATGCTGGAAAATATATCAAAGTATTATTAGAGAAAGATATCAAGCCTTCTGATATCATGACGAGAAAAGCATTTGAGAATGCCATTCGTTCGATTATCATCTTAGGCGGAAGTACCAATGCGGTATTACACTTTGTTGCGATGGGTAAAGCTATTGGCGTAGAAATCACACAAGACGATTTTCAACGCATGAGCGATATCACTCCAGTTTTAGCAGATTTTAAACCAAGTGGTAAATACTTGATGCAAGATTTACATCAATATGGCGGTGTGCCTGCAGTTTTAAAATATTTGTTAAACGAAGGATTATTACATGGCGATTGTTTAACGGTTACGGGTCAAACTGTAGCTGAGAACTTGAAGGATGTAAAATCAATCATGGACTACAACCAACCAATTATCCAAAGATTAGATAATCCGATTAAAGCTACTGGTCACTTACAAATTTTATACGGAAACCTGGCAGAAAAAGGTTCTGTAGCTAAAATCTCTGGTAAAGAAGGCGAAAGATTTGAAGGTCCAGCTCGTGTTTTTGATGGTGAAAAAGATCTAGTAACTGGCATCTCCACTGGAAGAATTAAACCGGGCGATGTGGTAGTAATTAAAAACGAAGGTCCGGTTGGCGCACCAGGAATGCCTGAAATGCTAAAACCTACTTCATTGATTATTGGCGCTGGTTTGGGTAAATCTATTGCATTAATTACTGATGGTCGTTTCTCAGGTGGTACTCACGGTTTTGTGGTAGGTCACATTACGCCAGAAGCCTACAAAGGAGGTTTAATTGGTTTGGTAGAAGATGATGACATCATTGAAATTGATGCCGTAAATAACAAAATTAACCTAAAAGTAAGCGATGAAGTAATTGCTGAACGTAGAGCGAGATGGCAACAACCAAAACTGAAAGTCACCAAGGGCGTATTGTTTAAATATGCCAAAACAGTAACCGATGCGGCTGGAGGTTGTGTAACCGACGAAGCCTAACAATTAACCTAAACCGAAAACTTCCATTCATAAAATATAGAACCATGGAAACTTTACAAGATACAGCCACGAAAAAGGCGACAACCAGCTCCCCTACCTTTAAAGGTTCGGGCTCGCAAATGTTGTTAAATGCACTTATTGAGGAGGGCGTTAGTACCATTTTTGGCTACCCAGGTGGTGCAATTATGCCTATTTACGATGCACTTTACGATTATGCAGACAAGCTAGAACATATTTTGGTACGCCATGAGCAAGGTGGTATTCACGCCGCTCAAGGCTATGCCCGCACCAGCGGAAAAGTGGGTGTCGCTTTTGCCACGAGCGGTCCAGGTGCAACCAACTTGGTAACCGGTTTAGCCGATGCACAAATAGACAGTACGCCTTTGGTTTGTATCACCGGACAAGTATTTGCACACCTTTTGGGTACAGATGCTTTCCAGGAAACTGATGTGATTAACATTACTACACCGGTAACCAAATGGAACTATCAAATTACCGATGCAAAAGAAATCCCTGAAGTGCTAGCAAAAGCATTTTATATAGCTAAAAGTGGCAGACCAGGTCCTGTTTTGATTGACATTACTAAAAATGCACAATTACAAATTGAAGAATTTGAAGCTTACGTAAAATGTAACCATATCCGTAGCTACAGACCTAAACCTAAAGTTAGGGTTGAGTTTATTGAAGAAGCTGCAAAACTTATCAACAGTGCGCAAAAACCATTTGTGTTATTTGGTCAAGGGGTGATTTTAGGAAATGCGGAGAAAGAATTCAAAGCATTTATTGAAAAAACTGGCATTCCTGCAGCTTGGACCATCATGGGTGAAGGTGCTATTCCAACTGACCATCCATTAAATGTAGGGATGTTGGGAATGCATGGCAACTACGGACCAAACGTATTAACCAACGAAGCGGATGTCATTATCGCTATCGGTATGCGTTTTGATGACCGTGTAACTGGTCGTTTGGATAAATATGCAAAGCAAGCTAAGATCGTTCATTTAGATATCGACCCAGCTGAAATTGACAAAAACGTTAAAGCTGAAGTGGGTGTTTGGGGCGACTGTAAAGAGACACTTCCAATTTTAACCAACTTAGTAAAAGAAAATAAACACGAAGCTTGGGTTGCACTTTTCAGAGATTACAACCAACAAGAGATCGATCAAGTCATTACGCCAGAGTTATACCCTGCTGGAGAAGAAATGACCATGGGCGAGGTATTACGCACTTTAAATGAGCTTACCGGTGGCGATGCAGTCATTGTTACGGATGTTGGTCAGCACCAAATGGTAGCTTGCCGTTATGCTAAATTTAACAAAACCCGTAGTAACGTTACTTCTGGTGGTTTAGGCACGATGGGCTTTGGCTTACCTGCCGCTATCGGCGCTAAATATGGTGCTCCAGAACGTACGGTAGTGGCCATTATCGGTGATGGTGGTTTCCAAATGACTCCACAGGAACTAGGAACCATTATGCAATTCGGTGCAGCAGTAAAGATTTTAATTTTAAACAACCAGTTCTTAGGAATGGTGCGCCAATGGCAACAGTTGTTCCACGATAAGCGCTATTCGTTTGTGAATATCACTAGCCCTGATTTTGTGGCTTTAGCTAAATCATACTACATCGAAGCTAGTAAAGTAGAGCAAAGAGCTGAACTTAAAAAGGCTTTGGAGACGATGATTAATCACGAAGGTTCGTACCTTTTAGAGGTAATGGTTGGCAAGGAAAATAACGTTTTCCCCATGGTACCACAAGGTTGCAGCGTAAGTGAAATTAGATTGAAATAAGAACCCCAACCCCTAAAGGGGCTTTGGATAAACGACATAAAATTAAACCTCCCATTTAGGGGACAAGAGGGGCAAAACAATGAGTAACGACACCATAAAATATATCCCTGGAGATGCCAATTACGAAGGTAAACAGGACTTCACCATCACCGTTTATGCGGAAGATAGGGTTGGTTTATTGAACCGTATTTCGATTATATTTTCGAAAAGAAAAATCAACATCGACAGTTTAAACACTTCTCCTTCGGAGATTGCAGGCATCCACCGTTTCACGATTTTAATTAACGAAAGTCATGAAGTTGTGAGAAAGTTAGCACGCCAGATTGAGAAACAAGTTGAAGTGTTGAAAGTGTACTTCAATACGGATAGCGAAGTGATTTGGCAAGAACTTGCCCTATACAAAGTATCTACGGAAGAGATTACCGAGAAAGTAACGGTAGAGCGTTTATTAAGACAATATGGCGCTACTGCGGTAGTGATTAGAAAAGATTATACTGTCTTTTCTGTAACTGGTCATAAAGAAGAAACTGATGCCTTGGTGAAAGCCCTTGAGCCCTATGAACTGATTGAATTTGTGAGAAGTGCAAGGGTAGCGATTATTAAAGACAGTGCTGGTTTCCACGAAAAACTAAAAGAATTTGAAGCGGAAGAACCAGGCGAAGAGCGGGTAGAAAATGAGTTCTTGGATAAGGGCGATAAGATTTTTACGATGTAAATAGTCGGGAAGTCGGAAAAGACCGAAAAGTTAGAACGATTGAGATACCATAGCTTGCGGACTTTTCGGACTTCGTAAACTAAACCCGATTGAAGCGGATGCCGATTTAAGCATAGCAGTTTGTTCCTTTCAATTGTATGCTTGCTTGTTTCACAGGTTTCATCGGCAGAAGCAAAAAGCGGGACTATAATAACCGAAGAGCAAGGACCATGCTTTACAAGAATAAAGAGCAAGGATTAAAGAGCAAAGAATAAAGACCAATAGTATAATTATCGGTGAAATCACAAAATCTGTGTAATCAAACCGAAGGAAGAATTAAAAATTAACCAATAAAACAATAAATCAGAGGATACGCGAAATGTGTATCACAAAAACTAAATAGAACAATGGCAAATTATTTTAACACATTACCACTTAGAGAAAAATTGAACCAATTAGGCGTATGCGATTTCATGGAAAACGATGAGTTTTTGGATGGCGTAAACGCATTAAAAGGTAAAAAACTGGTAGTGGTAGGTTGTGGTGCTCAAGGTTTAAACCAAGGATTAAACTTGAGAGACAGCGGATTGGACGTATCTTACGCCTTGCGTGAAGAAGCTATCGAACAAAAAAGAGATAGCTGGAAAAATGCGACGGATAACAATTTCAAAGTAGGTACTTATGAAGAGTTGATTCCAACTGCTGACGTGGTAATTAACCTTACTCCCGACAAACAACATACTTCAGTGGTAAATGCAGTGATGCCGTTAATGAAACAAGGAGCTACCCTGCTTTACTCTCACGGTTTCAACATTGTAGAGGAAGGCATGCAAATCCGTAAAGACATTACCGTAATTATGGTGGCACCTAAATGCCCAGGCTCTGAAGTTAGAGCAGAATATTTAAGAGGTTTTGGTGTGCCTACTTTAATTGCTGTGCACCCTGAAAACGACCCTGAAGGTAAAGGTTTGGCACAAGCTAAAGCTTACTGTGTAGGTACTGGCGGTCACAGAGCTGGCGTTTTAAAATCGTCATTTGTGGCTGAGGTTAAATCTGACTTAATGGGTGAGCAAACGATATTATGTGGTTTATTGCAAACAGGTTCTATCCTTTCCTTCGATAAAATGATTGAAAAAGGAATTGACGCTGGTTATGCTTCTAAATTAGTTCAATACGGTGTTGAAGTGATTACCGAAGCTTTGAAACACGGTGGCGTAAGCGGCATGATGGACCGTTTGAGCAATGTGGCTAAAATCAAAGCCTTCAAAATTTCTGAGGAATTGAAAAACATCATGCGTCCGTTATTCCAAAAGCACCAAGACGATATCATGAGTGGTGAATTTTCAAGCACCATGATGGCTGACTGGGCTAACGGCGATGCTAACCTTTTGAAATGGAGAGCTGAAACGGGTGAAACTGCTTTTGAAAAAACACCTGCTGGTGACGTTAAAATTGGCGAGCAAGAGTACTTTGACAACTATACATTGATGGTAGCTTTTGTAAGAGCTGGTGTTGAATTGGCTTTTGAAACTATGGTGGAAGCGGGTATTAAACCAGAAAGTGCTTACTACGAGTCGTTACACGAAACGCCACTTATTGCTAACACCATTGCTCGTAAGAAATTATTCGAAATGAACCGTGTAATTTCTGATACCGCTGAATACGGTTGTTACTTATTTGACCAAGCTTGCAAGCCTTTGTTAGCTGATTTCATGAAAACGGTGGATACTGATTTAGTTGGTAAAAACTTTAACGAGGGTAAAGATGGCTCGGTTGATAATGCCGAATTAGTTGCGATCAACGAAATTTTACGTGACCACGAAGTAGAAGTTGTAGGTAGAAAATTGCGTAAAGCGATGACTGCCATGAAGTCGATTAAGACTGCATAACCCCTAAATCCCCTAAAGGGGAATTTGGTAATGCTTTACTCAAATTCGTAGTGAAATTTGCATTTTTGCTACAAACAAAATAAACTCTATACTAGCCCTCCCTTTTAGGGGAGGGTTGGGAGGGGTTAACTAAAAATAATTTATAAAAAGATGGCGAAAACATTAGTAGAAAAAATATGGGATGCACACGTAGTAAAACGTGAAGAAGGTTTTCCTGATATTTTATACATTGATACGCATTTAATTCACGAGGTTACTTCGCCTCAGGCTTTTGATGGCTTGAGAAAACGTGGCATAGGGCTTTTCCGTCCTAAACAAACCGTAGCTACTGCCGACCATAACGTACCTACTTTAAATCAGCACTTACCGATCAAAGAAGAGCTTTCGAGATATCAGGTGGATATGTTGACCAAAAATTGTGCTGAGTTTGGTGTGGAGCTTTATGGTTTAGGCCATCCTTTTCAAGGTATCGTACACGTAATTGGCCCAGAGTTAGGCATTACCTTACCAGGAAAAACCATGGTTTGTGGCGATAGCCACACTTCTACACACGGTGCTTTTGGTGCTATTGCTTTTGGTATAGGAACATCGCAGGTGGAACAGGTTTTTGCAACACAATGTTTGCAACAATCGAAACCTAAAACCATGAAAATTGAAGTAAATGGTGAGTTGAAAAAAGGTGTGGGTGCCAAAGACATCATCCTTTATATCATCTCTAAAATTTCTGCTGCTGGCGGTACGGGTTACTTTGTAGAATTTGCTGGTTCGGCATTCCGTTCTTTAAGTATGGAAGGCCGTATGACGGTTTGCAACATGAGTATCGAAATGGGTGCTCGTGGTGGTTTAATTGCGCCAGACGAAACTACTTTCGAATACATTAAAGGCAGGGAGTTTGCGCCAAAAGGCGAGAAATGGGACGAGGCTTTAGCTTACTGGAAAACTTTGTACAGCGATGCTGATGCAAAATTTGATAGCGTGCTAACTTTCGATGCTGCTGACATTGCGCCAATGATTACCTACGGTACTAACCCTGGAATGGGTATTGGTATTACCGATCATATTCCTGCAACTGCTGCCCAACCAGAAACCGAGCAAACATCTTACAAAAAGGCTTTAGATTACATGGGCTTTGCTGATGACGAAAGTTTATTGGGCAAACCTGTGGATTATGTTTTCATTGGTAGTTGCACCAACTCTCGTATTGAAGATTTACGTGCAGTAGCTGAGTTTGTGAAAGGTAAACAGAAAGCCGATAACGTGGAAGTTTGGATTGTTCCAGGCTCTAAGCAAGTAGAAGCTCAAGCGATAGCCGAAGGTTTAGATAAAGTATTTGAAGCTTCAGGTTTTCAATTACGTGAACCAGGTTGCTCAGCTTGTTTGGGAATGAACGAAGATAAAATTCCGGCAGGGAAATATTGTGTATCTACATCGAACAGGAATTTTGAAGGCCGACAAGGACCAAACGCCAGAACAATGCTAGCTAGTCCGTTAACGGCTGCTGCTGCTGCTGTGACTGGTAAAATTACCGATGTTAGGGAGTTGTTAACCCCCTAACCCCCTGAATGGGGAACTAAAACCTATAGTGTAAAATGTCTAACTCATTAACCATAAACGAAGTAAAGTCAATACCCCCCTTTAGGGGGTTGGGGGTTTTAGAAGTTGCCATATTAAATGTAATCCCAAATCTAACCGCAGAGTTTGAAACTGCTTTTGCGAAAGCCGAACGAATTATTGCGAGCATGAAAGGTTATGTTTCGCATCAGCTTCAAAAATGTATTGAAGATCCTGCCAAGTATATCCTATTGGTAAACTGGACAGATTTAGAAGCGCATACCGTAGGTTTCAGAGGCTCTGCCGAATATCAGGAATGGAAAGCTTTATTGCATCATTTTTATAACCCATTCCCAACGGTAGAACACTTTGAGATGGTAAAAGGTAGTAAGAGTTAATATAAATAACTTGGCGTATAAAAACTTAAATGTACTTATATGCCTTAAATGGTTAAAAAAACGAAATTATGCCAGAAATACATTGGAACAGCACGCTCTACAACGAACAACATCGTTTCGTATCTGATTACGGAGCTGATGTACTGCAATGGCTTAATGCCAAAGCAGGCGAAAACATTTTAGATGTAGGTTGTGGAACTGGTGATTTAGCTGCTAAAATACAGGAAAGCGGCGCCATAGTTTCAGGAATAGACGCTTCTGCTGATATGATTGAATTGGCGAAGAGAACCTATCCTACTATTTACTTCGAACAAAAAGATGCAGCTGCTTTAGATTACAGCCGCGAGTTTGATGCTGTATTTAGCAACGCAACCTTCCATTGGATTGAAAACCAAAAAGGATTGTTGCGTGGCATTTATAAAAGTTTGAAACACGGTGGCCGTTTAGTGGCAGAATTTGGCGGAAAGGGAAATGTGAAGTCGATTGTTGATGCAATAGACCAAGCTGCAAAAGAATTAGGATTAGAACACAGAGTGATTTCTAATTTCTGGTTTTTCCCATCAATTAGTCATTACGCCACTTTATTGGAATCTACAGGCTTCGAAGCAGAACAAATTTGGCTATTCGACAGACCAACCAAGTTAGTTGGTGAAGATGGCATGTTAAATTGGATCAATCAATTTGCACAGCATGCTTTTGTAAACCTCAATGAGAAAGAAGCTAAAGCAGTAACAGAATTAGCGGTAAGCATCCTAAAACCTAACTATTTTAAAAACGGCGAATGGACTGCAGATTATAGAAGATTGAGGATAAAAGCGATTAAAAAGTAACCCCAAACCCCTAAAGGGGCTTTGGAAAGAATAAAAACATTAATATAAATTTCCCCTTTAGGGGATTAAGGGGCATGAAAAAATTTGAAACATTAAGCTCGTCGGTGGTACCATTATCGATTGAAAATATAGATACCGACCAAATCATTCCAGCGAGGTTTTTAAAAGCCACCACCCGTGAAGGCTTTGGTGAAAACCTATTCCGCGATTGGCGCTACAATGGCGACAATACACCTAAAGCAGATTTCGTATTGAACGATCCTACTTACAGCGGAAAGATATTGGTTGCAGGTAAGAACTTTGGTTGCGGTAGTAGTCGTGAGCACGCGGCTTGGGCCATTCAAGATGCTGGCTTTGATGTAGTCATAAGCAGTTTCTTTGCAGATATCTTTAAAGGGAATGCTCTAAATAACGGCTTGTTACCAATTCAAGTGAGTGATGAATTTTTAGCGGCCATTTTTGCGCAAGTAGCTAAAGATCCAAAAGCTACATTAACAGTAAACTTAGAAGAGCAAACGGTAACCATCGAGGCTACTGGTGCTCAGGAAAGCTTTGAGATCAATCCTTATAAAAAATCATGTTTGATTAACGGTTACGATGATATCGATTTCGTTCGCAGCCAAACTGATTTGATTGAAGAATTTGAGAAAAACAAAGTTTTTAAATTCTACTAATAACAATACATAGGGTTAAAGCCAATCGCAACATTACAACACGCTTTTGACTTTTGACTTTAAACTTTTGACTTTAACAAAATGAGTAATCCAATAGTTCAAATCTCTAACTTCAATTTAAAATACGGCAATACAACCGTGTTAAGGGATTTGGAATGGACTATCCAAGCCGGAGAAAATTGGCTTTTATCTGGCGCTAGCGGAAGCGGAAAAACTGCATTATTAAAGGCTATCGCTGGTTTAGAAAAAGCTACGGAAGAGATTGTCGTCAGCTTTGATAAACAAAGCAATGCCAAACCCGTATGTCAATATATCGCCCAATGGTATCAATTCAAAAACAAAGAAGGTGTAGCAAATTTTTATTACCAACAGCGCTACAACGTACAACAAGTACAAGATACCTTAACCGTTAATGCCGAATTAGCGCATTACGCAAAAGAAAACAATCTCAATTTAACCCAAGCAGAACCGATTTTAGAAGCACTAGGTTTTGCAGCCCTTAAAAATGCTCAATTGATAGAGCTATCAAGTGGCGAACATAAAAAGTTGCAATTGGTGAAAGCCTTATGGTTAAAACCGCAGCTTTTATTGCTAGACCAGCCTTACACTGGTTTAGATATCCAATCCCGTCAAAATTTAAATAACTTATTAGATGAAGTCACCAATGATGGCGTTCAAATCATCTTGGTAAGTAACGAAACTGAAATTCCAGCTTGCATCAATAGGTTTGGCGAAATCGTAGATGGACAATTAGTAGAGCATTTCACTTTTTGCACCAAAAATGCAATTGTCATTGAAGAAAGAAACATTCCTGAGTTTTTGCACGAAGCGCCACCATCAAGTAGTGACGTGTTGATTAAAATGTTGGATGTGAACATAAGCTATGGCGAAAAGCAAGTGCTTAAGAATGTAAATTGGGAAATTAAAGCAGGCGAAAAATGGTTATTGCAAGGCCACAACGGTTCTGGGAAATCAACTTTGTTAAGTTTGGTTAACGGCGACCACCCACAAGCTTATGCCAATGAGATTTATCTTTTTGGCAACAAACGCGGTTCAGGCGAGAGCATTTGGGACATCAAGCAACACATCGGCTTGATCTCTCCAGAGCTACATTGGTACTTTGATTTTAATACGACGGTTTGGCAAAGTATCGCCTCTGGCTTTTTCGATAGCATTGGCTTATACAAAGAAATTGGCTGGCACAAACGTACTCAGGTTGACGAACTGATCGAATATTTCGGCTTAACGGCAAATAAAAACGATTTGTTAGCGCACTTGCCATTGGGTAAACAACGCTTAGTTTTATTAGCTAGAACAGTGATTAAAAACCCAGAGTTGTTGGTACTGGATGAACCTTGCCAAGGTTTAGATGCACACCAAACCCTTCAGTTCAATACATTAATTGATGGTTTGTGCACTACCAACAGAACATTGATTTATGTATCGCATAATGACGACCAACTACCAAGAAATTTAACGCATCAATTATTATTGAGCAAAGGCGAGGTAATACACAATGATATTTATAAACAAAAAACGTACAAAGAAGAATTAGAAAGTGTGATTTAGAATAACCTAATGAAAAAGGTAAGCCCGCAGATAACGCTGGTTATCCGCAGATAGGAAAACTCAATGTTTCTGCAAAAATCAGCGGTTTCAATCTGTTAAATCTGCGGGAGTTTTAAATCAAAATATATTGAAAAGACAAATGAAGAAGAACATTTTAGTAATACCTGGCGATGGCATTGGACAAGAAGTTACCCAATGGGGAAAAGCTGCTTTAGAACAAATCGCAAAGAACTTTGGTCACGAATTTACTTTTGATGAAGCGCTAATGGGACATGCTGCCATTGAAGTTACGGGCAATCCGTTACCTGATGAGACTCTAGAAAAAGCTCGCAGAAGCGATGCGATTTTATTCGGCGCTATCGGTCATGCCATGTACGACAACGATCCTTCTTTAAAAGTTAGACCAGAGCAAGGTTTATTAAAAATCAGAAAGGAATTAGGCTTGTATGCTAACCTACGTCCTATTTTGTTATTCGATGAATTGTTGGAAGCTTCAAGCATCAAAGCACATATATTAAAAGGCACTGATATTTTATTCTTCAGAGAATTAACAGGAGACGTTTATTTCGGAGAAAAATCTCGATCCGAGGATAGAAATACCGCTTCGGATTTGATGATTTACCACAGATACGAAGTAGAACGTATTGCACACAAAGCTTACCAAGCAGCGCAACAACGTAGCAAAAGACTATGTTCTGTAGATAAAGCAAACGTTTTGGAAAGTTCTCGTTTATGGCGTGAAACAGTGCAAGAAATTGCCAAACAATATCCTGATGTAGAAACAGAACACATGTTTATCGATAATGCTGCAATGCAGTTGATTAAAAATCCGAAGAAATTTGATGTGGTATTAACTGCCAATCTTTTTGGAGATATCCTAACTGACGAAGCATCACAGATTGCAGGTTCAATGGGTATGTTAGCTTCGGCTTCTGTGGGCGATGGAGTAGGTTTCTACGAGCCTATCCACGGTTCGGCGCACGACATTGCTGGCAAAAACTTGGCAAATCCTTTGGCTTCTATCCTATCTGCTGCGCTAATGTTAGAAATCAGTATCGGATTAAAAGAAGAAGCTACCGTCTTAGTAAACGCAGTTGATAAAGCACTAAAAGACGGCTATAGAACTGGCGATATCGCCGACCAAAATACCAACGCTGCCAAAGTGTTGGGCACCCAGGAAATGGGAAGTAAAGTATTGAGTTTAATAAAGTAAAAAGGTAAAAGTAAAAACCGAGTTTGCGAGCTCATCGAAGATAATTAAAAAAGTTAGACACCTAGAGTAAAAAAGTAAGCAGGCTTTTGCCTTTTGAATTTTTACTTTTTAATTGAATTATTATGTTACACGACCCAAATAGAGTACACATTTTCGACACCACTTTACGTGATGGCGAGCAGGTGCCAGGGTGCCAATTGAGCACACCTCAAAAAATCGAAATTGCAAAATCGTTGGAACTACTAGGCGTAGATGTTATTGAGGCAGGTTTCCCTGTTTCGAGCCCTGGCGATTTTAATAGCGTAATTGAGCTTTCTAAAGCAGTTAATGACCCTATTATTTGCGCTCTAACCAGAGCAAACAAAAATGATATTGACGTAGCTGCTGATGCCTTGCGTTATGCAAAAAGACCTCGTATTCACACAGGTATTGGTTCTTCTGATATGCACATCAAAACTAAATTCAACAGTACGAGAGAAGAAATTCTGGAACGTGCAGTTGAAGCAGTGAAATACGCAAAGAAATATGTAGAAGACGTTGAGTTTTATGCAGAAGATGCCGGTAGAGCAGACATCGAGTACTTAGCTAAAATGATTGAAGCCGTAATTGCTGCTGGCGCTACGGTAGTAAATATTCCAGATACGAATGGTTATTGCCTACCAGATCAATACGGTTCGAAAATCCTTTACCTAAAAGAGAATGTAAAAAATATTGATAAAGCAATTATCTCTTGCCACTGCCATAACGATTTAGGATTGGCTACGGCTAACTCTATTGCTGGTTTACAAAACGGCGCCCGTCAGGTAGAATGTACCATTAACGGCATTGGCGAACGTGCTGGTAATACCTCAATGGAAGAAGTGGTAATGATCCTAAAAACTCATAAAACATTAGGACTTTACACCAACATCAATACCCAAGGTATTTACGAAATCAGTCACCAAGTGCGTAACCAAATGAATATGCCGGTGCAGCCTAACAAAGCTATTGTTGGAGCCAACGCATTTGCGCACAGTTCGGGCATTCACCAAGATGGTTTCTTGAAAAACCGTGAAAACTACGAAATTATTAGACCAGAAGATGTAGGTTTCCCTGATGCAACTATTGTTTTGACTGCTAGAAGCGGAAGACATGCCTTGAAACATCACTTAGATAGATTAGGGCATAACTTAGACAAAGAGCAGTTAGCGGTAGTTTATACTGCTTTCTTAGATTTAGCAGATAAGAAACAAGGTATTAATGATGATGATTTGAATGAATTAGTAGTAGTTCATTTAACCCCAACCCCTAAAGGGGCTTAGAAAAGTGGGTAAATATATAATAAAATAAAAAGAACAAAACAGAAGCCCCTTTAGGGGTTTGGGGTATGGAAACAACAACAGATTATACTTTCGACTTTGAACAGGCATTCGCAACCTTACAAGGGGTTGTGAAAAGAACTCCACTAGAGTTCAACGCAGGACTTTCTTTGAAGTACAATGCCAATATTTATTTGAAGCGAGAGGATTTACAGATTGTACGTTCTTATAAATTACGTGGTGCTTACAACAAAATTAGCGGTTTAAGTGCCGAACAACTGAAAAATGGCGTAGTATGCGCAAGTGCTGGTAACCATGCACAGGGCGTGGCTTATTCTTGCAAAAAATTAGACATTAAAGGGGTGATTTTCATGCCTGAAATAACGCCGAAGCAAAAAATCAAACAGGTAAATATGTTTGGTGGGGATAACATCGAAGTGGTCTTAGTTGGCGATACTTTCGATGATTGTTTAAAAGAAGCTTTAGCTTACTGCGAAGAAAAATCGGCGACCTTCATCCCTCCTTTTGATGATGAAAAAGTGATCGAAGGCCAGGCGACCGTAATGATGGAGATCTATCAAGATCTGCCTGATTTAGATGCTATCGTGGTTCCTATTGGCGGCGGTGGTTTAGCTTCAGGCGTTACTGCGTACTTGCAAACTGTAAAGCCAGGTGTTAAAGTTTTCGGGGTTGAGCCTATGGGAGCACCATCGTTAACCGAGGCACTTAAAAATGGCAGCCCTGTAACCGTAGAAAATATTGAGCGTTTTGTAGATGGTGCTGCCGTAAAAAGAATGGGTTGGATTACCTACAAATATTGCAGCGATTTGTTGAGTTCTACGTACCTAATCCCAGAAGGACAAATTTGTACAACCATTTTAAAATTGTACAACGAAGATGCAATTGTGGTAGAACCTGCTGGAGCTTTGTCGGTAGCTGCGTTAGAGCAGGTAAAAGACCAAATTGTAGGTAAAACCGTAGTTTGTATAGTTAGCGGTGGTAACAATGATATCGAGCGAATGCAGGAAATCAAAGAGAAGTCGTTACTTTTCGAAGGATTGAAACATTACTTTATTGTGCGGTTCCCGCAGCGACCAGGAGCCTTAAAGCTTTTTGTAAACGAAGTTTTAGGCCCACAAGATGATATTACCCGTTTCGAGTTCATTAAAAAAACCAACCGTGAAAATGGACCAGCTTTAGTAGGTATAGAGTTAGCCAAGAAGGAAGACTACGCAGGTATTTTAGAACGGTTAAAGGAATTCAAGTTTGATGTAATTGAGCTGAACCAAGACGCTACTTTGTTTGAATATTTGGTTTAACCTCACCCTAACCCTCTCCTTAAAAAGTAGAGGGGATTGTCAGGGCAAAAGAACTTCTGAGTTGACAAGGACATTTGTAGACTGCTACTCTCTCCTTTTCAGGGAGAGATGTCCGCAGGACAGAGAGGGTTAAAGAAACTTTTCCATACTTTATATAAATGTAGGCAGGAGACAAGAAATTGTCTCCTATTTTTATTAAAGTATTCTCCAAAAAACTATCCATCCAAGTACTTAGCTATCTAAATATCCAAAAAACAGCAGCCTATTTTTTTGTTACAAAATTTTAAAAACACCCTCAAATAGCTAAAAACAATGAATATATTCTTTTGTTGATGATTTTTTCATTTAATGAACAACATTTTCATTTTTTTGGCAATGGTTTTGATATATACTAAACAACACACCTGCCTGCGGTAGGCAGGCAAATGAAACCTGAATTTGAAATATCCTCTTTAACACAGCAGGAGTTTCGCTAACCAATTAACAAACACACAACATGAAAAAATTAGTTTTACTCCTACTCTGCTTTACCACACTAGGTTTGGTATCATGTCAGAAAGACACAATCGTTAACCAAACTACGCCTAACAAAACAATTACTGTTGATGTTTTGCCAAGCGATTGGGTATTGTCTGCTGATAGAAATACTTATTCCGTTGACTTAGATAAAATAGTTAATTTAGCAGAAATAGATAGAGCCCATTTAGATAATGACGGGACTATTGTTGCTATTTCATATCCTAATTCTGCTGGAAATTTCACAAGCTATTCTGCCCTACCTTTTGTTTATAACTTACAATCTTATAGCTTCACAGCTTACGAAGGTGGTATTGTTATAGAAGTACAGAACTCCGATACGGACACAGTTGATCCAATAAAACCAAGCACTAGAGTAAGAGTTAAAATCACTTTGGTTTTCGCTGAAAACGTAACTTAATAGTTTTTAAAACTCTAGAAAACGACCAATGTTCACATACACTTGGTCGTTTTTTTTATGCTCGCCGCTATTCAACTGCAATGCTCTGATGTGTACACCGTTTCTTTCCAGTAACAATTCGTCATAAAAACCTTTGTAGTAAATATCACGTACATTAAATTTCTTCGCCGACCAACTTGCTTTCAATTCTACCCATTCTGGATAAAAACAAACTTGTTCTCCAGTAACCTTTAGCTCTAATTGCTGTGCTTCTCTTTTTGATAGCACTACTGCATTGCCCAACATTTTAGCCGTATAAGTATTAGTAGGATAATTATAAACTTCTCTCGGTTTGCCTTCTTGCAACAATTGCCCCTCCTTCAAGATCACTAAACGGTCTGCCATAAACAAACCATCTGTTGCATCGTGAGAAACCATAATTATCGTTAAACCAGTTTCTTTGGCTAAGCGTTTAATGTCTGCACGTAACTGGTTCTTTAAGATAGCATCCACTTGCGAAAAAGGCTCATCTAACAACAAAACTTTGGTATCACTAACTAAGGCTTTTGCAATAGCCACACGCTGTTGTTCACCACCACTTAAAGCGATAATCTTTTTAT
The DNA here is from genome assembly GCF_005925325.1 of Pedobacter helvus. Lineage (GTDB taxonomy): Bacteria > Bacteroidota > Bacteroidia > Sphingobacteriales > Sphingobacteriaceae > Pedobacter > Pedobacter helvus. The sequence continues at coordinate 999,397 of NZ_SRMP01000001.1, forward strand.
CTTTCAGTGCTGTGATTCGTAGATGTTCCATTACCTCTATGGTCTTTTGCTGTTTCAATGCCACATTGGTATTCGAAAGTTGCGAAGCGATATTATCGTAAACCTTTGCGTAGATGTTCAGCGAGAAATCTTGCGTCACCATCTTCATCTCAGCATGTCCAGGAATTAGCTGTTCATCTGGTCCTTTTACACGTTTGCCGTTGAAAATGATTTCACCTTCATCAACCTTCAATAATCCGTAAATAGATTTTAACAAAGTTGATTTGCCACTACCACTTTCGCCAATAATCGCTACTATTTCTCCTTTATTGATATTGAAATTAACATTGGAGATACCTGATAGTTGCTCAGCCTGATGTTGCTTGGTTAAATTCTGGATGCTTAAGATTTGTTCACTCACGGCATAAAGATAAAGAAAGTCCGGAAGTTATAAGGTCCGAAAGTCGGGAAAGTCCGAAAGATAGAAAACTAACAAGTTAGTCTAGGTAAGGTATTAATTGGTCATTTGGTCTTGCGGACTAAAAACTTTTCCGACTTTCGGATATAAAACAAAAAATCCCGTCTCTAAAAAAGAAACAGGATTGGTTTTATTTGTGTGTATTTATTGTTCATTAGTCATTGGTTCATTCGTTTGCGCTAAAAGGTTACGGACTTACCCGGCTTTTCCAACTTTCGGACTAATTAGTTCAATCCAAAAGTTAAACCAAACGACATCGTTTTCAAGCCTTTTTGGGCGTCAGTATCGAATAAATCGCTAGCACTATATTTAGCAAATAAGCCTAAACCTCCGTAGCCAATTCTAGCTGTACCTCCGTAACGGAAAGGCGTAAAATGATAATCATCGTTAACTTTTACTTTACCACGCTCCGGACTAACTTGCTTTACTTTTCCGTCTAACAAGAAAGCTACTTCTGGGCCAATTACAAATCTGAAACGTTTGCCTCTATCATTCTCTTTTGTTCTAAACTCGAAGTTCAAAGGAAAATGAACATAACTAGCCGAGAAACGATTTTTGCTGAAAGTAGCATCTGTAGTTACATCATATTCTAAAGCAGGCGCATCTTTTCTAATGGTGATATTTCTATCTAAACGGATGTGTGTCCAATCAAAACCTCCAGCAATATAAACCTTAAAGTGGTTGTTAAATCTGTATCCCATCTGTAAAACATCGAACGATATAGTGCTAGTTTTCCAAGGTTTGTAGTCTAAGAAATCATTAGTTGGCGATAAAGAGAAGCTACCGTTGTCAATCAATTTTGTCAAACCAATATCTAAGCGAGTGAAAGTAATACCACCAACAAAACGACCTTTGTTTTGGTCTACCTTACCGGTACTGTCTTTTTTCTCACCAATGGTAATACCTACACCATAGTTAATCTCAAACTTCTTGCGTTTAACGCTATCTTTTACTTCTTTAGTTTCTTCTTGAGCTTTTAAGCTTCCAGCTGCCAGAAAAGTAAGTCCACTTACCAATACTGCTTTTAAAATTAGATGTTTCATTTGTGTGTTTGTGTTTAATATTGTTGTAAAGTTGGAAGGTTGAAAGTTGTAATGTTATCCTATCAATCCTCCAACCCAATTGTATTTTAAGGTTAGAAAGTTGAAAGTCAATTCTGCAAATTCTAAAATCCTGATCCTATTTGTTATTTTTCTTATTTAATTTCAAGAACCCAATGTTCAATCCTATGATTGATGAGTTATCGTCATCATCAGTATCAAACTTGATGATTTTCTTATCTCTCTTATCCACTTTATCTACCACATAGTTAATCAAATCTCCCACATTGCGTATTCCTTTTTTGTTATTATCGCTTTCATCAGCCTGCTCAAAGTAATCAACCGGTTTAGTATCAGCCTGAGCATGCATGGCTTGATTTTCTATTGTATTGCTCACCGTTGGCGTAACATCTAAAGGTTTCACTTCCCCTCTCTTAATAACTAGATGTTCATTCTTTTCAGATGGTTGCACGGTTACAAAACTTTTTTCTTGAACGTCTTCAATTGTAGCAGTTTTAATTTTTGATACGGCAGTTCTCACCAAACGGCGGTTACTTACGGCAGCATCAGATAAAACTACCTCATTAACAGTTGTTTCTTCGGTAGCTACCACAGGTACCACCTGTGTTGCCTCCGGAACGTTTACCGTAGCAACTTCTGTCGCCGCACCTTGTAGGTAAACCTTATCTCCACCTTGTGTAAAAAGCAATACCGAAGCTACCACTACCACACTAGCAGCCGCTACCCATAAAATAGGGAACGAACGTTTTTTCTTAGGTTCCAATTGCTGGGAAATATTGCCCCATAAATCTGCAGATGGTTCAATTTCTGCATCCATAAAACTGTCTTTAAACAGCTTGTCAAAATCTTTATCCGGCATGTGTTGCATAACCAAAGCCCTCCAATTTTAAAATTTCCTGTTGTAAAATAGCTCTCGCTCTCGAAAGCTGCGATTTGCTCGCTCCTTCTGTAATTCTTAACGTTTCAGCAATCTCTTTGTGCGAATACCCTTCAATAACATACATATTGAACACTATTCTATAGCCATCGGCCAGTTTTTGTATTACCTTCATTAAATCTTGCATGCCCAGACTACTAAAATCGAAACCGTTCGAAGGTTGCTCGTAAGCATCCTCAATTGGCACTACATTTAAAGTGCGCAGGTTCTTTCTATAGCTCTCGATTGCAGTATTTACCATAATCCTACGGATCCAACCCTCAAAAGACCCTTCACCCTTAAACTCCTCCACCTTTTGAAAAATCTTTACGTAGCCCATCTGCAATACATCTTCGGCTTCCATTCTATCTTTGGCATATCGCATACAAACCGCCAACATTTTCGATGCAGTTTGCCTATACAGCATCTCCTGCATCTGCCTGTTGCCAGCCTTACAGCCTTCCATCAGCTCATCTAACGTATATGTTTTTGCCACCTTCATTGTCTGCTTGTATTAGGGTAGATGCACAATCTTACCCAAAGGTTGCAAGCCTCTTTAAATATTTTTTATATTTTTTTTTCGAAAAGCAAAAGTAGTAGTTCTTCGGATATTTTCGGCCCTGCTATTTGTTACTCCTATGGAACCTATGAAACAAACAAGCATACAATAAAATATAAAGACAGATGCTTAAATCCGTATACACTCCTATCAGGTTTAGAAAACAAAAAACTGTGCAAAAGCTCCAAATTTCTCATTGCATTTTAATCTTCCTTTTACTTAACTTTAAGTAAATCAAAAAACTAAGAAGATGAAAATTGTAAAAACAATCTTATCTGTCCTTTTTGGACTGATGTTTATCAATGCAGGGCTCGACAAGTTTCTACATTACATGCCCGTACCTCCCATGGAAGGAGAAATGTTAAAAGTAGGAATGGCTTTTGGTACAATTAAATGGTTAATGCCCTTAGTTGGCGCTATAGAAATATTAGGCGGATTACTTTTCGCAATCCCGAAAACCCGTGCTTTAGGTGCCATCGTAATTTTCCCTTTAATGGTGGGCATCATGTTACACAATGCAGCCTACGCACCAGAAGGCTTGCCTATTGCGGGCGCATTCTTTATCATTAACCTATGGATGATTTTTGACAATTGGGATAAATACAAGCCAATGGTTTCTTAATGCAAATTAATTAAATAAATATATCTACTATCATGAGCAAATTTGTAATCAGTAAAAGAACAAATGGAGAATTTCAGTTTAACTTAAAAGCTGGAAATGGACAAGTAATTTTAACAAGCGAGGGCTATGCCTCAAAAGCTAACTGCGAAAATGGCATTGCATCTGTGCGCAAAAACTCACAAGACGACAGCAAATTCGAGAAAAAGACTGCTTCGAACGGAAAGTTCTTTTTCAACCTAAAAGCCACTAACGGACAAGTAATTGGCAGCAGCCAAATGTACGAAGCAGAGGCAGGACGAGACAACGGAATTGCATCTGTTAAAACCAATGCTCCCGAAGCTACAGTGGTTGAAGAGTAATTTTGACAGAAAGTTAAATTTAAGACTTACGAGGTTTTAAAAACTTCGTAAGTCTCCTGAATATAAGAATAACGTCACTTACTCTATATTAACTGGCCTATTCTTCGGATACTTTACCTGATATTTCATATCAACTTTCTTTTGCTCATTAGGCTGTAACAAAAACTGCCAAGTTAACTTTCCAGTAGTTTCATCCAACTTAGCTTTTGATAGTTCTTGCTTTTCTACCGTGATATCGCTGTTGGTGGCTACAGGCAGTTGGTCTTCAATCGTTAAGTTTACCGCCTGACTTTTCCTATTCTTCACATCAATTACAAAATGGCGTGTATCTTTTTGAGACGAACCAATAAGCTGTCTTTCTGTAAAACCTTTTTGTTTTTCACGTTTCACCAACACATTTTTATCTACGCCTAACGAAATCGTTAGCGTATCTGAGTTCTGGATGTCTAACAACGACTTACCTAGGTAGGTTCCTTCAAAGAAAATACTGGCTTCGCCGCTAATAAAATTCACGTCGTTAAAATCGCTAATCTTAGCCGTTAAAAAAGCTTCTGGAGTTACTTTTGGCACTGCATAATATTGATAATCTGCTTTAAAATCATAATTACCAATATCAACCGCAGCCTGTTTGCCATCACTTAATATCGTGTATGGCATTGCGATTTCGAAGGTAACATTAGTTTGCTTCTCTACATTTTTAACTTCTAGCGGAACTGAAGTCAAAGAACTAATACCTCTAATTGTCGCAACGGAAGCCGTTACCGCCCTTTTTTGTACTGGCCCCTCACCGGCAGGAGCAATCATTACTTCATTTAGTGCGTTGGTAGACTCGTTTAACCTCACATTCAATTGTCGGCCAGGCGAAGCTACCAACTCTTGACGCTCAAAACCAACGGCATTGAACTCCAATGTACTTGAACCGACTGGCAACTGTATAGAATAATTTCCATCAGCATCGGTAACTGTAGCTATAGATGAGTTTTTAACCCTAATTGATACGCCCGGTAAAGCTGAATTATCAATTGCACCAACTACTTTGCCTTTAACTACATTTGAGGTAGCTGTAACTGGATTGAAAAACGAATATCCCGCACTTAAATAACCTAATTGATAAGTTGGCAAGGTTGGCTTTTCATTATTATTCGAAGGATTACCAGAAGATAAAATCAACTTTACGTTCTTCCAATCTTCTCCAGAATTCTGGCTTACGTTTGCTTTGTAAACTAATTGAATTGGACTTGCTACGTCCTTTGCTCTAATATCATAAGTTGGATACCAGCTTGCATTTTTTACCAAATAAGTTAAAAGAAACCTCCCTTTTGTAGCTGTCTTACTAGATACTTTAACTACTACGTCACTTGAATTTCCAATAGGTTTTCCATCTACCTCTGCTACTTGCCTATTGATCTTATTATTTTCTTCAATCAACTTATCAATATCTTTCTGTAGAAAAGCTTGTTTGCTTTTAGCTTCTATCAAACGCTGTTTTTGAAAATCTAAGGCGGCTTTAAGCTTCGCTAGATCATAATTCACATTAGGTCCCATTACGGCTTGATTTTTACCTAACATCTCCTCTTCTGATTTATAAACAGCTATTTCATTCCTTAGGTTAGTAATTTTGTCAACAATATCTTCCGATTTTGCTTGCAAAGCCAGTTTTTGGTCAGACTTTTTTTTATCTAATAGGAAATTATTTTGTTTGGCTACAGATAGAATAGTGATATTGCCTTCACCTTTAGCCTGTAAACTTTGTGTTTCGATACTAGAAGAAAGTCCAGAAAAAATAAGCAAACTTACTCCCTGTGGTACGTCTATTTGCTCTGATTGACGTTGTATCTGAGCACCGTTCATGAACACGGTGACTCCGGAGATTTTCGAAACTACGTTAATTTGGTTGTCTTGGGCAAAAGCAGCAATGCTTACAAAAAGCAGCAGTGCAGAAAGTACGTGTCTATTCATATTGATTTGAATTATATCAACATGATGCAAAACCATTCCATTTTACATAAAGCTCAAATAAAAAAACATCACTTTTTGAATGATGCTTTTTCAGTATTCATATAAAATAAAGATTTATGAAGTTTCGAAACTTTGCAAATCTATTGTATTGTTAATGTATACCTTTAAAAATTCGGCTCCAACGTATTTTACTGAAGAACGAACCTTCGCTATCTACGCTCAACCAAATAAATAAGGCTTTACCCACAATGTGATCTTCTGGTACAAAGCCCCAATAGCGTGAATCGGCCGATGCATGACGGTTATCGCCCATCATCCAATAGTAATCCATTTTAAAGGTGTAAGTAGTTGCCTTTTTACCATTCAAGATCCAGTCGTTACCTACTTTTTCAAGTTTATTTCCTTCATAAATACGGATGCTTCTCTCGTAAAGAGGCATAGTTAAACTATCTAAGGTAACTGTCCAACCTTTTTTAGGAACCACAAACGGACCATAGTTATCCAAATTCCATCGTCTGTTTTTATCATGAGGAAAAATCAAGATATCCTGCTCATCGGCTGGAGTTAAATCTTCGGTAACTGATTTTACATATGGAGATTTTTTCAATTCTTTGATCAAATCTGGTGTACCTTCAAATCTATAGGTTGTTGGAAGAGCTGTAGGACCAATTTTAAAGCCCATATCTTCAAAAAGTTTCAGATTTACATCGGCTGTAGTAAATTCTACATTGTATCCGAAACCTCCTGTGCCTACCAAAGGCTCAGGTTTTCCATTTACTATGGCTAAACCATTTCTCATACTGATGGTGTCTCCAGCAATGGCAATACAACGTTTAATAAAATTTTCGCGTTTGTCTACTGGTCTACTCACTACACTATATCCAGACCATATCGACTCCCTGCTTTCACCACGCAACTGCATTTGGTAATAATTATCGTCTTGGCGCTCCAAAACAACGGTATCTCCTTCCGGGAAATTGAAAACTACTACATCATTACGTTTGATGTCTTGCAATCCTGGCAATCTTCTATATTTCCACTGCACACCATCCCAATAAGCTTTTGTACCAGTTAACGGCATGGTATGATGCGCAAAAGGGAATGCCACTGGTGTCATCGGGATACGGGCTCCATAATTCACTTTACTCACAAAAAGGAAATCACCAACTAAAAGTGAGCGCTCCATTGAACCCGAAGGAATGGTATAAGCCTCGATAAAAAAAACACGGATGATGGTTGCCGCTACTACCGCAAAAACGATGGCATCTACCCATTCTCTAGTTTTAGTTTTTTTCTTTTTTGGCTTATCAGAATTTGTTTTCTTTTGCCAGAATTTCCAATTCATATTAATCTTTAAAATTAAAAATATCAGCTATGCTGTAAAAACCTCTTTTATTTTGTAACCACTCCGCAGCTACTACCGCACCTAAAGCAAAACCTGCCCTGCTGTGTGCCGTATGTTTAATTTCGATATCGTCAACCTCAGAACTATACACTACGGTATGCGTTCCAGGTACGTTTTCTATCCTCAGTGATTCTATAAGTAATTGATCGCTTTTCAACTTCTCAGTAATGGGCGTTCCTTCCAACTCGTTTATCCATTCCTTTTTACCATCAATTTGATCGATAATACCTTCCGCAATGGTCATTGCTGTACCACTTGGCGCATCCAATTTTTGTGTATGGTGAATTTCTTCTACCTGTACGTCGTAAGCTGGATAGTTGTTCATCAGCTTTGCTAATACTTTGTTTAAATGAAAGAAGATGTTAACGCCAATGCTAAAATTAGAGCCATAAAGCAAGGTATTGTTACTTGCTTCACAATCATTTTTGATTTTTTGCAGCTCTCCATACCAGCCTGTTGTACCAACTACTACTGGAACCTTTGCTTCAAAACACTTATAAATGTTATCCACAGCGGCATCTGGTGCACTAAAATCAATAGCTACATCAGCCCTTTTTAAATTCTCGACAGTAAAATCATTTAAATTTTCTATTCCAATTTTCAATACGATTTCGTGACCACGATCGATAGCGAACCGTTCTATAATTTGGCCCATTTTGCCGTAGCCTAAAAGAGCTATATTCATGTGTTTAGTTTTTATGGTTATGTGCGAAAGGTTTTAACTTTCTTCTATAATTTGAGTGTTAATTTTAATGCTGGTGTAACGTTACTAAAGCCGTACATGGTATTAGAGTTAATGAGCGATGGCGATAATTTTAGCGATAAAGTTTCATCTACGTTGAAAAATTTTAAACGGGCAGTGACATAAGCATCAAGCACATTTAAGCCATACAAACCCAATAGCGAAATAATTACCACTTCCCTATTACGCTTGTAAATATTTTTGGCGATGGTAAGCCCGTTCGTATCGTACTGACTTAGCCCATTATTTGGATCTGGAGCATTGTTATTTAACTTGCGATATTGAAGCTCTCTCAAAAACAGGTTGTAGTTATTGTTATTATCTATAAAAGACATCACCAACATGGTACCACCAGCATAAATAGCACCAATTTTGCCTATGATATATATTTTTTGGCCTACTCGCTTACCTTGGGTTCTGCCTGCTTTTACATCATCAACTACTAAACCATAGTTATAGATTTGGCCCAAACCCGGGAAAATAAGTGAACGATAAACTGCCTTTTTCCCTGCAATTTTGCCCTGATTGATATACTTAGGGGATTCGAGCGTGTCTAATTTTACTGTAGTATCTGGTTTTAAAGAGCCCACAGGAGTTTGAGCTTTTACAGCAGTAAAAACGATACAAAGTATTACAGAAAGCAAAAATGCCCGCATTACCAATCTAATAGTTCTAAAATACGATTAAGATCTTCGTTGTTTACGAATGGAATTTCTATCGCACCTTTTCCATTGTCTTTCACCTTCAATTTCACCTTTGTAGCAAATTTAGAAGCTAGATCATTTTGCAATTTCTGATATTCGAAAGATACTGCTTCTTGCTTAACAGGAGCTTTTACCTGTACAAGATTGATACCGCGAACCAATTCTTCAACTTTACGTACTGAAAGTCCTTTATCTAAAATTTCTTGATGAATAAATAACTGTTTACTTTCATCTTCTACAGAAATTAAAGCACGGGCATGTCCCATCGAAATCTTATTATCGCGGATAGATGCTTGAATTACTGGCGGAAGTTTCAACAATCGTAAGTAGTTAGCTACTGTAGTTCTGTTTTTACCTACACGCTCACCTAGTTGTTCTGCCTTTAAATTACATTCATCGATCATTTGTTGGAAACTTAGCGCTACCTCAATAGCATTTAAGTTTTCACGCTGAATATTTTCGATCAACGCCATCTCCAACATTTGTTGGTTATCGGCAGTACGAATGTAAGCTGGAATTTCTGTAAGGCCCGCCAATTTAGAAGCTCTAAACCTACGCTCTCCAGAAATCAATTGGTATTTATTTCCGTTTTTACGAACAGTAATAGGTTGGATCAAACCTTGCACTTTAATCGACTCTGATAATTCGTCGAGTGCAACCTGATCAAACTCGGTACGTGGTTGGTATGGGTTGGTTTCTATATCAGCAATGCTGATAGCGCTGATACTGCCAACTGGTGGAGTTACATCAACATTTTCTACGGCAGGCTTAGCGGAATTAACCGATTCGTTATCATCTAAAAGTGCACTTAATCCTTTACCTAATCCGGTCTTTCTTTGAAAAGTCATTATATATCTTAAATAGTTGCTGTGTTTTCTTCTTGCTCTTCTGTAAGCAATCCGTTTTTACGAACAATTTCTCTTGCTAAATTTAAATAGTTGATAGCACCTTTACTGTTGGCATCATGCATGATTACAGAAATACCATAGCTTGGAGCTTCACTTAAACGGGTGTTACGCTGAATAATAGTTTCGAACACTAAATCTTGGAAGTGTGTTCTCACCTCTTCTACCACTTGGTTTGATAAACGTAACCTTACGTCGTACATCGTTAACAAAATACCCTCGATTTCTAAAGCAGGGTTTAACCTGTTCTGTACAATTTTGATAGTATTTAACAACTTGCCCAAACCTTCTAATGCAAAATATTCGCATTGTACCGGAATGATCACAGAGTCTGCAGCAGTTAAAGAGTTGATGGTAATTAAACCTAAAGATGGCGAACAATCAATAATGATGAAATCGTATTGGTCTTTTACTTTCTCCAATACTGCTTTCATTTTGTATTCTCGATTTGCCAAATTGATCATCTCGATCTCGGCACCTACCAAATCAATGTGGGCAGGCAGCAAATCCAAATTCGGTGTGTCCGTTTTCACGATGGCATCCGTAGGTTCTACATCATTGATAATGCATTCGTAAATGCTATTTTTGATGTTCCTTGGATCGAAACCAATCCCCGAAGTAGAGTTGGCCTGAGGGTCTGCATCAACCAAAAGCGTCCTATATTCTAAAACGGCTAAGCTAGCTGCTAAATTAATAGATGAGGTGGTTTTACCAACTCCTCCTTTTTGGTTTGCTAAAGCAATAATCTTACTCATTTATTCTCCTTGAAAACGCCACAAATTTAATGGGCTTAATTTTAAACTAAAAATCTTTAAAAAATGCTATTTTTGCGATGTATAGGCATATTTTAACAATTAGCTAAGATACGAACTAAAACGTAATATTAGTATCCCCATTAGTCGTGTTTTACACATCTTATTAACAATTTTTGCATGATCACTATTATAGCCGGAACCAACAGACCTAATAGCAATACGCTAAAAGTTGCTAAATATTATCAAAATCAGCTGGCGGAAAAGGGCTTACAAACTAAGCTATTTGATTTACAGGATTTACCGAGCAATTTTGTTGCAGATAACTTATATGGAAAAAAAACTGAAGCCTTCGACAAAATACAAGAATTGATCACCAACACGAGCAAGTTTTTATTCATTATTCCAGAGTACAATGGCAGCTATCCGGGAGTTTTAAAAACCTTGATTGATGCCTGCGCTTTTCCTGAAAGTTTCTATGACAAGAAAGCTTGCTTAGTCGGTATTTCTTCTGGCAAATATGGCAATATCAGAGGAATAGAGCATTTTAATGGCGTTTGTGCTTACTTGCACTTACATGTGATGCCCTTAAGGCTACACATTCCAAATATCAAACAAGAGCTAAACGAAAATGGCGAATTTTTCATGCAAGATACTTTAAAGTTCACCAATCAACAGATGGATAAGTTTGTGGCTTATTAGTCGGAAAGTTGATTATCAGAAAGCCGAAGTATAATTGATTAATTGTTTAATCGGTTAACTGATAGTAACTGATCCCTGTTACCTGTCTCCTAGTCCCTGACCACTTATTGTGCTAAAGCATAAACCGCGAAAGAAGCCAACCAATGATCACCGCCGTAGTTGCCTTTAAAAATTAAGGGCAATGCGTTTGCCAAGAAATGATCTGCCGTAGTTTCAAAATGCTTTTTCAAAGGATGATTTTTCGGCAGTTGCGAAGAAACACCTTTCATACACCAAGCTCTGGTAAAAGAAAGTCCAACGAGGTGAACTGTCTGATAGTCGTTTAAATCACTCACTACAGGCATATCGCTAATTCTTTTAATACTTCTTTCTTCGTAAAAGCTATCTAGCCATTTCACAAAATCATCTTTTGCCAGAACCCTTCTCATCAAATCAGCAATCTCTAAGCTTGGAGAGAAAAAATCAGCACCATCTGGCTCCATATAAGCTGGTGTTTTTTGATTGTCTAGATAAAAAGTTCTAGCCTTATCAATCAGTTGCACTTCAAAAGTTTTATCATGATTTGCTCTAGCCCAATCCAGTGCAAAAACCAAAGCGAAAGCTGTATTTCCATGCACACCAGTACGGTTAGGATAGGTTTGTTTTGGCAAATAAGCTTTCCACAACTCTAAAATCTGCTTGGTTAAAGGCTGCAAAGCGGCATGCCATTTTTTTGCTTGCGGATCATTCCACTCCAACAATTCCTGATCTAACTTTAACAACCATGCCCAACCATAGGTACGTTCAAAAATCTTCGCCAGCTCATATTTTTTAAAGTAATCGGCCTCGGCCTGCATATTTTGGGCAGTGAACGTTCGGTTTAGCTTGGCAATAATCTCCTCCTTGTTTTTGATATCAGGAAAGGTTTTTAACAAATGAACCAACATCCAATGTCCATGCACAGAGCTGTGCCAGTCGAAACAACCATAAAAACCTGGATGTAATTGAGATGGCGTTAGCTTCGCATCGGTTTCCGAATTAATGGTATGCGCTGTCTTGTTAGGATATTCTTTATCCATACAATGTAGCGGAAGTTGGGATAATTTCTCAGCTATATCTTTGTCTAACTTTGGAGTTTGAGCAAAAGCCAAAGAAGAAATCATCAATAAGAGCAGTACTATTTTTTTCATGTTCATGAATTCGTTAATTGCTTAAACCGATACCTGACTACTAATCCCTAGACAGTAAACCTGATCCACTTATCGCCTTCAAAACCGAAGATAAAATGCCCTGGATGTATCATCTCGGCAATATCTTCTACTAAAGCCACCGCTTCCTCAGGATTTGATAAGCGGTAATCGTCTGCCAAAAGACAAACCCTACTAAATTTTACAGAAGGCCAATTCTCATCAAGCAATACTGGCACCTTGCGCATTAAATCATCTAAAAACTTCGTTTCCTCATGAAAGATTACATACACAGCATCCATAGGCTGGGTAGTAATTGATGCACCGCCAAGCGCTGCGATAGTAGAAAGTGCTAAATTTGGATAGCCTTCAGAATCTAAAAAACACACTGGAACTTTATCAATGAACTTGATTTTATGTTCAACAATGGCTAAACGTTCAAATAGTTCCTCACGCAGTTCTGCATTGTTTTCGGTATTTATAAGCTCATTTAAAGAAGACATCTGAATAATTTTATTAATTTGTACACAAAAATAGTATTTCCACTTTCGATGCGTACCATTAAGCTCAATATATTTTGTTTTTGCTGTATCATTATTATTCTTTTTTCTTGCAAAAGCAATCAGAATAGCGATAAAAAAGTATTCAATATCAATTTAGATCAGAACCTTACGTCACTAGATCCGGCTTTTGCTCGTAACCAAAATGCCATTTGGATGATCAACCAAATCTTCAATGGCTTAGTACAAGTAGATAAAAACTTGAACACCGTTCCGTGTATCGCAAAATCTTGGCAGGTTTCTGCAGATGGTCTTAGCTATACCTTCAATTTACGCAACGATGTTTTCTTCCAAGATGATACGCTATTTAAAAATGGAAAAGGGAGAAAAGTGGTTGCACAAGATTTTGCTTATAGTTTTTATCGCTTAATAGATCCAAAAGTAGCTTCTTCTGGCGGTTGGATTTTTAGCGACAAGGTAAAAGATGCCAGCAGCTTTATAGCTTTAAACGATAGCACTTTCCAAATTAAACTGGTAAAACCCTTCCCTGCTTTCATTAATTTACTTACGGCACAATATTGCTCGGTAGTTCCGAAAGAAGTGGTTGAGCATTACGGTAAAGATTTTAGGAACCATCCAGTAGGTACTGGCCCCTTTAAATTCAAATATTGGAAAGAAGATGAAGTTTTGGTCTTGTTAAAGAACGAGAATTATTTCGAGAAAGATAGCACCGGCAAACAAATGCCCTTCTTAGATGCGGTGAAAGCCACTTTCATTAACGATAAACAAAGTGCTTTTATGAACTTTCTTAAAAAGGATCTTGATTTCTTTTACAGCGTTGATGGCAGTTATAGAGACGATATATTAACAAAAAGCGGTCAGATGACGAGCAAATACAAAGGCGAGTTTCAGTTGATTAAAGGCCCGTATCTGTGTACAGAGTATGTAGGCATTTTAGTAGATCCTGATAAGGATATCGTTAAAAACTCTCCCTTACGTTTTAAGAAAGTTAGGCAGGCCATCAACTATGCCATCGATAGAAAAAAACTGATTAAATACCTACGCAATAGCATTGGTAAGCCGGCAACTTCAGGTTTTATCCCCAAAGGGATGCCTGGTTTCGACAGCACAAGGGTTAAAGGTTACGACTACAATCCCGTATTGGCGGCTAAATTACTTGCCGAGGCTGGTTTTCCGAATGGCAAAGGAATGCCCGAAATAAAATTAAGTACTTCCACTACTTATAGAGATTTGATTGAATTTATACAAGGTGAACTGGGAAATCTAGGCATCAAGGTGAAAGTAGATGTTAGTCCAAGCGCTAGTTTAAGAGACCTGATGTCTAAAAATGAAGTTGTTTTTTTCAGAGGTTCTTGGATTGCAGATTATCCTGACGGTGAAAATTACTTATCAGTGTTCTACTCAAAAAACAAAGTCCCATTTGGCCCTAACTACACAGGTTATTTCAATAAAGCATTCGACAAATTGTTTGAGCAGAGTTATTATGAGAACGATCCTCAGAAACGTTTTGAGCTTTATCATAAAATGGATAACATGGTACTGGAACATGCTTCTGTAGTCCCAATTTTATACGACCAGTCGGTAGTGATGTTACAGAACAACATTAGTGGCTACAACATCAACCCATTGAGCTTAATGATTTTGAAGGAAGTGAAAAAGGTAAACTAGTTTACAGTCTTCAATTGTAAGTTTTCAGGGATTAAGCGACAAACGTACCTTTTCGCCATCTCTACGATAGAAGAAATTACTGTTTTACAATGGTTTGAGCTTCTCATCGTCTTTCTCATCGAAAGGATGGCTTAAGATCCAAAACTTAGATTAAATACCGATTTCTTCCCGATACTCCTGCTGTAGCTCCATTAAGCATTTGGCGCACAAGCAACCGTCATACAATTCACTAACGTACTGCACTTCGTTAATGCTTAACTGAACCACACTGCACTGGCATTTAGTATAAGCATTTGCCTTACACTCAATAGCAGTACCGCATCGCTCGCAGGCAATAATTTCGTGTTTGCTATGGATGAATGATTTGTTCATTAGTTCATTGTGTTCATTAGTTCATCTCGAATCGGCAATTAAAAACTAATCAACCGATGGCCAATGAACTAGTGAACTAAAAGCAAAAGTACGGACAAAAAATAAGGTTCTGGACATAAAGTTCAGAACCTTAAATAATATTGCTTTAAGATTGCTTCGTACCTCACAATGACGACAAGGCGAGCATCTTTCCGACTTTCGGACTAATTAACTTTCGGACTAACTATCCAGAACAGCTAATGCAACCCTCTTCCATTGAACAAACTGGTCCGTCTACAATTTCTTCTGCAACTTGTGATTGCGACATTTCAGCAGGAATTACAGCTTCAATTGCTTTACCGCCTTGGTTTTCAACTGTGAATTTAACCGCTTGCGAAGCTGCTTGTGTACGTAGGTAATACATACCTGTTTTCAAACCTTTTTTCCAAGCGTAGAAGTGCATTGAAGTTAGTTTTGAAGTATTTGGTGCATTGATAAACAAGTTCAACGATTGAGATTGGCAAATGTATGCACCTCTATCGGCCGACATATCAATGATGTTCTTCATTTTGATCTCCCAAACTGTTTTGTATAGTTCTTTGATATAATCAGGAATTTCTGCGATGTCTTGGATCGATCCGTTAGCTAAGATAATTCTATCTTTCATTTGTGGAGACCACAAACCTAAAGCAACTAAGTCTTTTAACAGATGTTTGTTTACCACAATGAACTCACCACTCAATACACGACGAGTATAGATATTCGAAGTATACGGTTCGAAACATTCGTTGTTACCCAAAATTTGAGAAGTTGAAGCCGTAGGCATTGGTGCCACTAACAATGAATTGTACACACCTTTTTTCACCACACGCTTTCTCAAGCTTTCCCAATCCCAACGGTTGCTATCTGGAGTTACATTCCATAAATCGAACTGGAATTTACCTTGAGAAAGTGGAGATCCCTTGAAAGTTTTGTAAGCACCATGTTTCTCTGCTAAATCAGCCGAAGCAGTCATTGCAGCAAAATAGATGGTTTCGAAAATCTCTTTGTTCAACTGCTTAGCTGCATCACTTTCGAATGGATAACGCATCAAGATAAATGCATCAGCCAAACCTTGTACACCTAAACCAATTGGACGGTGGCGCAAGTTCGAGTTTTCAGCTTCTTTTACCGGATAGTAGTTATGGTCGATGATTTTATTCAAGTTTAACGCAGCTTGATAAGTCACATCGTATAATTTTTGGTGATCAAACTCACCGTTGATTACGAAACGAGGTAATGCCAACGAAGCTAAGTTACAAACCGCAACTTCGTCTTTAGAAGTATACTCGATAATCTCAGTACATAAGTTCGATGACTTAATGGTACCTAGGTTTTGTTGGTTTGATTTAGCGTTAGCCGCATCTTTGTACAACAGATAAGGAGTACCTGTTTCAATTTGTGAATCTAAGATTGCAAACCAAAGCTCTTGCGCTTTTACTACTTTACGAGCTCTACCTTCTTGCTCATATTTCACATAAAGCTTGTTAAATTCTTCGCTGTGGCAATCTGCTAAACCTGGTGCTTCGTCTGGAGAGAATAAGCTCCAATCACCATTTTCTTCCACACGTTGCATGAACAAATCGTTGATCCAAAGTGCGTAGAACAAATCACGGGCACGCATTTCTTCTTTACCGTGGTTTTTGCGCAGGTCTAAGAATTCGAAAACATCAGCATGCCAAGGCTCTAAATAAATTGCGAAAGCACCTTTACGCTTACCACCACCTTGATCCACGTAACGAGCTGTATCATTGAATACACGTAACATCGGCACAATACCGTTACTTGTACCGTTAGTACCGCCAATGTAAGCTCCCGTAGCACGGATGTTATGGATACTTAAACCAATACCACCAGCACTTTGAGAAATCTTGGCAGTTTGCTTTAGGGTATCGTAAATACCTTCAATGCTGTCATCTTGCATCGTTAACAAGAAACACGACGACATTTGAGGCTTAGGTGTAGCTGCATTGAATAAGGTTGGTGTAGCATGTGTAAACCAACGCTCGCTCATTAAGTTGTAAGTTGCAATTGCACTTTCGATATCTTCTTTATGGATACCAACAGCAACACGCATAAATAAGTGCTGAGGACGCTCAACAATTACACCGTTAACTTTCAATAAGTACGATTTTTCTAATGTTTTGAAACCGAAGTAATCAAAGCCAAAATCTCTATCATAAATAATGGTACTGTCTAAAATATCAGCATTATCTTGAATTACTTTCCAAATATCATCAGCAATTAACGCAGAATCTTTTCCAGTTTTTGGATCGATGTAGTTATACAACAACTCCATAGTTTTAGAAAAAGATTTCAAAGTATTTTTGTGCAAGTTAGACACGGCAATACGTGAAGCTAACAAAGCATAATCTGGATGTTTTGTAGTTAACGAAGCTGCTGTTTCTGCTGCCAAATTATCTAATTCTGATGTAGTTACACCATCATACAATCCTTCGATTACTTTTCTAGCAACATCAATAGGATCTACTAATTCAGCATTAAAACCATAGCACAGCTTCTCAATACGAGCTGTAATCTTGTCAAATTTTACCGGTTCTTTACGGCCATCTCTTTTTATTACAAACATCCTTTACAAAATTTTATGGTGCATATTTTCACAGCGGCACCTGGTTTCAAATTATTTCAATTTTAAATGAGTAAATTTTGAATGATTGAGTATTAGCAACTTGTCTTGCTCATTTCTCACTTAATCATTTACTCAATTAATCATTCTTAAAAATCTTCGTCTAGTGAAAAAGCTTGCGCTTTATCTTCAGAAGAAGTTAACACGCCACTTTTTTGGTAATCGCCCACACGTTTTTCGAAGAAATTGGTTTTGCCCTGTAGCGAAATCATTTCCATAAAATCGAATGGATTGGTAGCGTTATAAACTTTTGAGTAACCAAGTTCGCCCAACCATCTGTCGGCAACAAACTCGATATATTGCTTCATCAAATCTGCGTTCATACCAATTAATTTCACTGGTAAGGCATCAGTAATGAAATCTTTCTCAATTTCCACTGCATCTTTGATGATTTTGTGCACCTGCTCTTCGCTCAACTTGTTTTGTAACATGCTGTATAGCAAACAAGCAAATTCGCAGTGCGAACCTTCGTCTCTTGAGATCAACTCGTTACTGAAAGTTAACCCTGGCATTAAACCGCGTTTCTTTAGCCAGAAAATAGAGCAGAAACTACCACTAAAGAAAATACCTTCAACCGCAGCAAAAGCTACTAAACGCTCCGCAAAAGTTCCGTTATCAATCCAACGCAATGCCCACTCTGCTTTTTTCTTTACCGCAGGTACAGTTTCAATGGCATGGAATAATCTATCTTTTTCTTCAGGGTCTTTAACGTAAGTATCTATTAATAAAGCATAAGTTTCCGAATGGATATTTTCCATCATGATCTGGAAACCGTAGTAGCAACGTGCTTCAGGAATTTGAACTTCGCTCATGAAGTTTACTGCTAAGTTTTCGTTCACGATACCATCACTTGCCGCAAAGAAAGCAAGGATATGAGAGATGAAGTGACGTTCGCCACTGTTCAAATTCTCCCAGTGTTTGATATCATCAGACAAGTCAATTTCTTCTGCAGTCCAAAAGCTTGCTTCAGCTTTTTTATACATTTCCCAAATTGCAGGAAACTTAATAGGCAAAAGCACAAATCGATCTTTATTTTCCCTTAGTAATAATTCATCTTCCATAATCTCTTTTTTAGATTCTTAAATACGGTTACAGCAAACACATTATCAGTTCTTCTTTTTTGGATTTAACAGCCCAAGAAACCTTACTTAGTTTATAATTTAAAGAAGTTGAAAAAACTATCTCTTTTTAACAAACTAAATAGCAATTAGTTAAACAATAATTTGGGTGCTTTCTATTAAAGAACTTCGTATAACAAATATAAAAGTTAGGGCTTTTTTTATGTTACAAAGTTGTTAACATGCCTGTGTTTTTATGGGGATTCCCAATCAGATTTTTGTCAGAAACACGGAGAAAAAAAGCTAATTATTTCTTTTTAAGCACTTAGGGAATCAAAGTGAGTGTTAATAATTTTAAAAAGACTCTAAATCACAGGGTTTTATTTCAACACGTAAGAGATTTCTACCTTGGCATATCCTAAGCGATAAATACCTATCGCTTTTGCCGCAGCTTTAGAAATATCCAATGAAAATTTCTTACTAAAAGGACCTCTGTCATTTACTCTCACATCAACCGTTTTGCCTGTATGAAGATTTTTAACTGTTATGATAGTACCAAAAGGAAGCGTACGATGGGCAGCAGTAAACTTGGCCGCCCGGTAGCGTTCGCCACTGGTAGTTTTTCTGCCTTCGAATTTTTTAGCGTAATAAGTAGTATAGATAATTTTCTTAGTGGTATCTGTGGCTTTAGCTACCACATCTTGCGATTTGGCGCCGAATGCAACTAAGCATAGGAACAACAACAATCTCATTGGTTTACGATATCTTATAAAATATTCCACTCGAATTGCTTTTTCTATTGATAGATGGATAACAAATATAAGGAAAGCCTAATTATTTAAAACACAGGCCCTCTATAAAAAAAAAGCCCCGAGATATCTCTCGGGGCTTCAAATTCTGTAGTTAAGATTATTCAGCTACTACTTCGAAAGCAACTTTTACTTTAACTTCTTTATGTAAGTTTAAGTTAGCTACATATTCACCTAAAGTTTTAGGCTCAGTTTCGAAAGTAATACGACGACGATCAACTTCAAAACCTTTAGCTTTTAATGCGTCAGCCACTTGGATTGTGTTAACAGCACCAAAGATTTTACCAGTTTCACCTGCTTTAGCACCGATGCTTAATTTAACATCAGCTAATTGAGCAGCTACGCCTTCAGCATCTTTCTTAATTTTATCTTGTTTAAAAGCAGCTTGTTTTAAGTTTTCTGCTAATACTTTTTTTGCAGAAGGAGTTGCTAAAATTGCAAAACCTTGTGGAATTAAGTAGTTACGACCAAAACCAGGTTTTACCGTAACGATATCATCTTTCTCACCTAGTGATTTGATATCTTGCTTTAAAATAATTTCCATTGCTCAGTTCCTATTTTAATTGGTCAGTAACGAAAGGCAACAAACCGATGTGACGAGCACGTTTTACTGCTTGAGCCACTTTACGTTGAAACTTCAAAGAAGTACCAGTTAAACGACGAGGTAAAATTTTACCTTGCTCATTAACAAATTTCAACAAAAAGTTTGCGTCTTTGTAATCAATATATTTAATACCATTTTTCTTGAAACGGCAATATTTTTTTCTGTTATCCTCCACTTTTGGAGCAGTAACATATTGGATTTGATCTCTTGCCATTACGCTGAAGCCTCCTCTTTCTTAGGTTTTTTGTTAAAAGCACCACTGCGTTTTTTCTCGCTATATGCAATTGCATGACGATCTAACTTAACAGTTAAGAAACGTAAAACACGCTCATCACGTTTCAATTCTAGCTCTAACTTGTTTATTAATTCACCACCAGACTTGTATTCTGTAAGATGAAAGAATCCGTTTCCTTTCTTGTCGATTGGATACGCTAATTTTCTCAAACCCCAATTATCTTCTGCGATAATTTCGGCTCCGCCATCAGTAATGACGCTTGTAAATTTAGCAATTGCCTCTTTTGCAGCATCTTCTGACAACAACGGGGTAAGAACGATAACAGTTTCGTACTGATTCATTGTTGTATTTAATTAATTTTTTAATTTATGTCCGTTCTAAAACGGGCTGCAAATGTAACAATATATTTCTATAAATCAAAGCGTTGTTTTGAAAAGAGTTACGAGCATTTGCGAACGTTCAACACTAAAATCTATAGTTTATCCCTAACTTAAGCTTGTTTAGCTTAATTCCATAGGCAACATAGTTATCGCTAATGGTGCTAGGCAAAACATAAGTGAACGAGGCATCAAGCTTTTTAAAGAGAATTACACCAGCAGATATTGGTATTTGGAGACTTATCTTTTTGAAATCAAGTCCTGGCGATTCATTGTACATAGACGAGTAACGGAACGTCTTGATATTATCCTTCGTATCAGCATACCTCATTGCAATCCCTAAGCCTAGATATACTTTTTGTTTATCCGAGCTGTAGAGATTACGCAACAGGCTTACTGATAAAGTTCCGGAAAACTGTTTAAAATCATGCTTATTTTCAGTAATCACGGGAGTAGTTTCTTTATTTTCAATTGAATGTTCTGAGTTTAAAACACCAACCTCTGCATCTATCCTGAAAAAAGTTCTTGCATAAGCTGGGTTAATATAGATATCCATTCCAACATTTACGAAAGGCACTACTGCATTTTTAGAAGTAGCCGTACTCTTTGCAAGCGCATGTTCACCATCATATTTAGTTGCTAAACTAGAGACACCTCCGCCTACATAAAAAGTAAAGGGCCTATATTTTGATTTTTCCTTGCGATAATCGTTGATCAAACTCACCACCTTTACTATATCATTCTCATTGTACAAGACTCTCTCCAGCTTAAACTCTTCTATTTGGGCACCGTATTTTCTAGACAACAGCAACAACTGTGTTTGGTATTTTGGATTATTAATGATTTGGGAGCCATTATTAACATCATAAAAACTATAGAACATCAGTTCTACTGGTTCTTTTTCATTTTCTTCTTTGACGTAAAAACGAGGCTTTATATTATCTACGTAAGTATATAACTTTAGATTTTTACCGTTCTGTAAAACTCTTAAAAAGACAGTCACTCGCTTACTGGTGGTATCGATACCTGTCGACAACTTCCCTAAATTAACTTCACCCTGGCTAACATTAACAGTATGACGTTCGTAACTATCTCTATCGTACAAACCAAAAGCAATACAATCTTCTACAGAAAACCGTTGTACAGCGGCATTTGTATTTGATTTAAACTGCACTTGGCTAAGCGTACTGCCAATTTCCTTGCCTAATATATAACCTACTAGCGTGTCGCCATTAAGTTTCACCATATAACCTTTAAAGAAATCGTTTTGAGAAAAAGATAGAAAAGGACATAGAATTAATCCGAAGATTAAAAAGCGTAATTTGAGCATATAGATAATAATAGATTAGCACAAATATATGTAAATGAGTTAAATATGCATCAACACAAAAAAGCACCGCCAATGGCAGTGCTTTTACTCTCTCTTATATATATGTTGCTAAACTAAAGCTTGATTGTTTCAGAATACTCCTGACCTGCAGATCTAACTACGAAAGTTAATTCTTTAGACAATGTTTTACTCACATCAAATTTCTTAGCTACTTTAGAATCGTTGCTGTAAACATCATCGTGAAGTTTCTCATTATATTCATTGTAGATTACCAGTTCAACTTCTCCGGAGCAAACACCGTTTAAATCTAAAGTTACCATATTGTTTTCTTTAATAAACACTGGTCTTTTGATTTCTGTAACAACCGGCTGTGAAAGGACCGCATTGTCTGTCTTGATCTCTATTTGATAAGTAATTAACTTAGAGTTGGATTCCATTTTAAGTTTATAAGATCCTTCTGGTAAAGAACTTAAATCATAAGTCTGAAATTTATTACCAATCGTTTTAACGCGATCTTGGTAAAGCACATCGTCATTGGCAGTATATAGGGTCACATCAAACTGCTTTGAATCGTTAGTAATAAAGCTCACCCATTTGCTATTTTCTTTGGCTACTTTAACCAAAAGCTCCATATCGTCTGCCTTAGCAACATTTGCCATAAACACGGTAAGGATAACTAAACTAAAATTGAATAACTTTTTCATTGTGATTTGCCTTAATTGTTAATACTTATTTAACAATAGCAAAGTTAGGCAGTAATTACATCGTTATTATATCCCATATTCGCTAATATATATGCTATTTTAACCACATTAAAACAGATTAAACACAAAACAATCAAAAACACATATCTTTTTGTTAATTTAGCATCATTAACATGAAAAAGATAAAACCCAGTTTTGAGATTGTTGAACCTTCATTCGGAAGTTCATTCTATTACTCTAAATACCAACAAAACGCTAACAACAAAGCGCATTTGTGGCACTATCATCCAGAAATAGAGATGGTATTTGTTAATGGCGGAACAGGAAAGCGCCAAATAGGTAGCCATATTTCTTACTATACTGATGGAGATTTGATTTTAATTGGCAGCAATTTGCCACACTGCGGATTTACCGACGAAACCACGGGGAATACTAACGAAGTTGTGATACAAATGAAACCTGATTTTTTAGGAACTGACTTTTTGACCCTGAAAGAAACAAAAGGTATTGCCAACTTATTTGAAAAAGCAAAATACGGTATTGCCTTTGGCGAAGACACGAAGAAGCTGGTTGGCCCTATTTTAGATAAAATGAATACGCTGTGGCCTTTCGAAAAGCTACTGGCACTTTTAGGCGTACTCAGGGAACTGGAACAGGCATCGGATTACAAACTGCTAAACGCACAAAATTTCTCCTTAGAAATGCAAGCGCAAGACAATGACAGGATCAACATGGTTTTCAATTATGTTAAAGATCATTTTACCGAAGAGATTAGCTTAGATCAAGTTGCCGAAATGACCAGCATGACAGTTCCGGCTTTTTGTAGGTACTTTAAAAAGATGACCAAAAAGACCTTCACTAAGTTTGTGAACGAATATAGAGTGGTACACGCCTCGAAACTTTTAGCCGAAAAACCAACTAGTATTGCTAATATCAGCTACGAAAGTGGCTTTCATAATTTTAGTCACTTTAATAAGATTTTTAAGGAATTTACAGGGAAGAGCGCATCGCAGTATAGAAAGGAGTTGAAGTCGATTATATAAGTGATCAGGAAACAGTGGTCAGGGATTAGTAGCTAGAGGTTAGGAATTAGTCATGGGAAACAATTAGCCAGTTAACCATTGATTAGATATTAGCGCCTGATCAAAACCAACACCCTTCTGCGATTTTTCAACATTCCAAAATTCAACATTTCAACTCCATAAAAAATCCCTATTTTCGTGCCAATGGAAAATTTTATTGTTTCTGCCCGTAAATATCGCCCAGCCACGTTTGAAACCGTAGTTGGTCAGCAGCATATTACCGGAACTTTAAAAAACGCCATTAAAAACAACCAGCTGGCGCAAGCTTTTCTATTTTGCGGACCTCGTGGTGTAGGTAAAACAACCTGTGCCCGTATCTTAGCGAAAACCATTAACTGTACTAGTTTAACTGCCGAGCAAGAAGCCTGTGGTACTTGCGAAAGCTGCCAATCTTTCCAATCTGGACATTCTTTTAACTTTCATGAGCTAGATGCTGCATCTAATAACTCTGTAGATGATATCAGAAGTTTGATTGAGCAAGTAAGAATACCGCCACAAGCAGGAAAATACAAAATCTATATTATAGATGAGGTTCATATGTTATCTACAAGTGCGTTTAACGCATTTTTGAAGACATTGGAAGAACCACCATCTTATGCCATATTTATTTTAGCTACCACAGAGAAGCATAAAATATTGCCAACCATTTTATCTCGTTGTCAGATTTTTGATTTCAACAGGATACAAGTTGATGATATTTCTAATCACCTAGCTAAAATTGCCGAAAGGGAAAGCATTTCTACCGATAATGACGGTCTACACATCATCGCTCAAAAAGCGGATGGCGGTTTGCGTGATGCGCTTTCAATGTTTGACCAGATTGTTAGTTACACCAATAGAAATGTAACTTATAAGGCGGTAATTGCCAATCTGAACATTTTAGATTACGACTACTATTTTAAGCTAACCGATTTTTTAACCAGCGGTGATGTGAGTAATACGCTCCTACTTTTCAATGAGATATTGAATAACGGATTTGATGGTAACAACTTTATCAACGGTTTAGCTGGTCACTTCAGAAATTTATTGGTTGGAAAAGACAATCAGACTATCCAACTTTTAGAAGTAAGCGAAAATATTAAACAGAAATATCTGGCACAAAGTAATGGCGCTAATTTAGGCTTCATTTTAACGGCACTGAATTTAGCTAACCAATGCGACCTTAATTACAAGAATAGTAAAAATCAACGGCTGCAGGTTGAGCTGGCACTCATTAAAATGTGCCACATTCCATCCGTAATACAACTCGCCAACACAGCAACTGACCAAGATCAGGATAAAAAAAAAACTTTAGTTAGTTCTGGGCAAACGCAAAGCACAAGGCCGAAAGACCAAAACGAAACAGTAACTGAAACTCCTAAACCTACCGCTCCAGCATCCGTAGAAAAAAAGGAAGAACCTGCAGTTCCAAAAATAGCACAGACGGTTCCTCCAAAAACAGAGGCGCCAAAAGTGAGCGCAGCACCTACTTCTCCTATCAAAATACAACCTTTAGCTAAAAATACTGGTGGATCAATGATCCCATCGTTAACAGATTTTAGTAGTGGAAATAATTTAGAGGGAGAAGATAAAGGACCACAGTATGTTAGTGGGAGTGATACGCAAGCTTTTACCCAAGATCAATTTATGGCAGTTTGGAAACAATGTATTCAAAAGGCGAATGCCGAAGACAAAATACATTTGTTTACTTTGCTTAGCAGTAATGAGCCTATTATAGATGGAACAGATATTATCGTTTCCATTGAAAACATAGCACTTGAAAGCACTTTACAAGATGAAAAAATTGAGTTGCTTAACTTTATCAGATCGCAACTCAAAAATTTCGATATTCAAATAGTTACTAAACGGATAGAACCGAAACAGAGTAACAGAATTTACAGCAATAAAGATAAATACGCTTACCTAGTTGAGAAAAATCCGCAATTAGAGGAAATGCGTAAGCGCTTTAATCTAGACCTGTTGCCTTAGCTCGGTCTGTCGTTTTTTGGATAGCCCTCTTCGTCCAAGTCATCTCTAAAATCTTCTTCTGTTTGTGCCAACAACTTGTCTGCCGGATCTAGTAAAACACTGTCGCCTGTTTCGTCGATATGCATGCCATTTCCGTCAATCTGCTCATCTACTTGTCCATCTTCGTCATATTCGTTACCTACGTATGGATTGGCCTCATCATAGGTACTGTCATCGTTTACCGCTCCAGTAGAAATGGTATCGTAAGGTAATGGATGATCATAGTCCTTTTCTTCGCCTTTTACATCGTATTCAAAACTGTTCTTATCCTTGTTGTATGAGAGTTCATTAAAATCTTTGGTTTCGCCAAGATCGCTTGAATGAAGTCTATCATTGGCTGGTTTTTGATTTTCCATGGTTATAGTATTTAGTATTTAGTATTTAGTATTTAGTATTTAGTATTTAGTATTTAGTATTTAGTATTTAGTATTTAGAGAAACCTACACCGCTTTGCATTTGTTTTTTAAAGCGCTTATTTTTTTATTTTGAAGAGCAATTTTCTGCTAGTATGTTCCGAAAGTCCCGCTTTACATTCTTTCGAATAAAGCTTGTGGGTTAATAAAGCTAACCATTTTTTTTAAAATCGAGATACATTGCAACCGGTTCTATTTTACTAAGTTAGTGAAATGAATGTTCAACTTTCTAGTCCTCCGCATACTATTTCTTTCTGCACTTCCCAAGCTAAAAGTGATAAAATACCTCGGCATTTTTAATCATTTGGGCTAAAGCCTTTATTATATATTGCGAACCATCAGCTGAAACATGGTTATGAATTTTCATTTTTATTTGTATTAAATCTAAATAATATTAATTTTGCATTAACAATTAATTTACTGTGCAAAAGACTAAAGAATTATCATTTCCTGTTGCAACATTTGAAGAAGTATTCGCTACCGCAAGCGGTGCTATTTTTCAATCAGATTCAGAGAAATGTTGGTACATAGACTTTGCCGGGAAGTTAGCTCGTTTCGATTACAGAAATCTTTTAAAGCTTAAAAAAGCAGTCTACAACATCAATATTGAAGAAAAGTTATTAAGCAGTGACAAAACTGCGGATGTAGAAATCATCTTCATTTGCGCTTGTGACCATTCTTATGTGGTTACCTTGTTAGAATTGATCAAACTAAAAGAAATCTTGCAAGGCACCTTCGTAATGTTGGAACTCAACCACATCATCCACGATCGTCTGTTTCGTGTCATCGCTTAAACTAAGACTTAGACTCGTTCCGAATTATTAATAATTTCTTTCACAGAACATTATCGCTGTAACTTTGTAGTGTTCTAACAAAGAAATCAGAGATGAATTGTTATGATTTTAAATCCAACTGAACAAAGGATAATCATAATGGTTTATTAATAATTAACAATAAAATCTCGCAAAATGAAAGATATCATGAGAATTAAAAGTTTGCTATCGGAAGAGATAGAAACTTTGATCAACCAACAAATAAAAAAAGAAGCACATTCATCTTCAATATACTTATCTATGGCATCTTGGTGCAATAGAAACGGGTACGATTTTTCTGCTGATTATTTCTTTAAACAAGCAGAAGAAGAAAGACAACACCAATTAAAATTCTTCAAATATGTGTTAGATATGGGTGGAAATGCAATTTCTCCAGATGTAAACAACATTAAACAAGAATACAACTCTTTCCGCGAAGTATTTGAAGAGGCTTTAGAACAAGAAGTTAGTGTGACACAATCTATCAAAAACATTGCTGCTCGTTGTCACAAAGAGCAAGACTATGTTACTTTAGAATTTTTAAACTGGTTCTTTAGAGAGCAACGTGAAGAAGAATATAAAGCACGTAGAGCTTTGGAATTGTTCGAGGTAATTGGCGAAGAAGGTACTGGCAGATGGCAAATCGACAAGCATGTTGGCCAGATTTCTTACGACAGCGAAGCGTAATTTAAGTTAAAAGTAAAAAGTCGAAAATTAAAACCTGACCAACAGGAATTAAAAAATTCAACAGTTTCCCAAAAACGAAACAACAAAACAAAACAATAATTGAAGGTGTGTACAACAAGTACGCACCTTTTTTGTTTAATTTTGAGTTATATACTTGCTACAGCATCTATTAACAAATCGTAATTGTGAGGTACGAATAAAAGCCTATGTCTAAAAAGGATAAAAAGAAAAAAGGGTCGAAGCAGGATAAAAAAGACAAGAAAAAGAAAAACTGTTGCGAAAAATACCTAAGGGGCAAACGTTGTAAAAGCTGCCCATTTGGATAAAGTCCCTCTAAATCTCCCCCGAGGGGAGACTTATGGCTTATTGTCTAATAATTTACTTCAATGCCTCCCACAAAATCTCAACTGGATGTTTCGCAAGTCTCTCCGTTCCATCTTTAATTTGGTGTCTACAACTTGTTCCTGCCGCTGCAATAATCGTATCTGCTGCCGCATTTCTCACTTCTGGAAGCAAAACCAACTCCCCCACCTGCATTGAAACTTCGTAATGCTCTTTCTCGTACCCGAAAGAACCGGCCATACCGCAACAACCCGACGGGATCATTTCTACTTTATAGTTAGCTGGCATTCCTAAGATTTTCTCAGTTGGAGTAAGCGCATTCAATGATTTTTGATAGCAATGTCCATGTAGTTTTACCAACTGGTAATCTGATGTGAATTGGTCGGTACTGATTTTATTAGCTTCAAACTCCTGTAATAAAAACTCTTCAATTAAGAAAGCGTTTTGAGCCAGATGTTTTGCTTTTTGAACCAAATGAGCATCCACCAACTCAGGGTATTCGTCTCTAAACGTGAGCAATGCTGATGGCTCTATACCCAATAATGGTGCATCTACATTTACCAAATCAGCTAACAAAGTCACATTTTTATTTGCTAATGCTTTGGCATCACGAAGTAAACCTTTAGATAAATAAGTCCTGCCACTTTCCTCATGCTGAGGAATAACGACTTCGTAACCTAGTTTCTCTAACAACTTAATAGCAGTGATACCAACTTCTACATCATTGTAATTAGTGAACTCATCACAGAATAGATAAACTTTCTTGTCGCTAGCTTTTATAAGCTGCTTTTTATCATGTTGTTTTTTCCAACTACGTAAAGTCGTTTTACCAACTTTTGGCAGAGATCGATCTGGCGCAAAGCCAATGACCTTCTTAATTAACTTGCTTGTGAAGTTATTAGCAATTAAAGCATTGTAAATAGTAGGTACAAGAGCTCCCAAGGCCTGCGATTTAGTAAAATTAGCAATTACCTTGGTGCGGAAAGGAACACCATTTGCATCATAGTAATGCTGTAAAAACTCTGCTTTCATCTTCGCTACATCCACACTAGAAGGACATTCTGATTTACAAGCTTTACAACTCAGGCACAAGTCCATCACTTCCTTAATCTCTTTGTGATTGAAAGGATTATCGCCCTGCGAATTGGTTAAAAACTGGCGTAAAATATTTGCCCTCGCTCTAGTAGTATCTTTCTCTTGGCGGGTTGCCATATACGATGGGCACATGGTACCACCAGCAATGTGGGTTCTTCTACAATCACCCGAACCAGAACACTTTTCAGCTAATCTTAAAATGCTTTCGTTCTTCGAAAAATCGAAAATGGTTTTAATTGGTTTAATCTCTTTATCCGCATCGTAACGTAAAAACTCGTTCATCGGCGGCGTATCAACAATCTTATTCGCATTAAAAACACCCAGAGGATCAAACAATTGTTTCACCTCTTTTAGTAGTTCATAAACCTCTGCACCTAAAACATCCTTTATAAATTCCCCTCTTAAACGACCATCGCCATGCTCACCACTCAAAGATCCTTGATGTTTCTTCACTAACGCTGCTGTTTCCTTTAAAACAGTTCTGAAAAGTTCCTTCCCTTCAGAAGTTTTGAGGTTAATCATTGGTTCGACGTGCAACTCGCCTGCACCAGCATGTGCATAATACGAGGCTTTTAAGTTGTGCCTATCTAACAAGTGCTGCAATTCCTCAATGTAAGCTGGCAAATCTTCCGGCGCTACTGCACAATCTTCAATTAAGTTAACAGGCTGATTATCTCCCGGCAAGTTTCTAATTAATCCTAAACCAGCTTTACGAACATCCCAAGCCAATTTAGTTTGTGGGCCATACACTACCGGATAAGCGTATCCCAAGCCAGCCAATTTTAAATCTGCTATCAAAGCTGATGTTTTGAAATCTAGTTCTTGTTGTGTCTCCGCAAAAAACTCTACCATCAGCAATGCGTCTGGTTCACCTTCGATAAAAAAGCGGTTATGCTGATAAACTGGATGCCCCTTGGTAAAGTCCATGATGTATTTATCCACCAACTCCGAGGCCATCGGTTGATGTTTCAAGATAACGATATTAGCTAAAAGCGACTCTGCCAATGAGTTGAAATGCACACAAACTAAAGCATCCTTTTTAGGAGGTAACGGCAATAATTTCAGCTTAGCTTCAGTTACAAAAACCAAGGTGCCCTCGGACCCAGCCACCAGTTCGCACATGTTAAAACGCTCTTTTCCCTCTTCTGGAATAAGAAAATCTAATGCATATCCGGTATTTCTTCTAGTTAACGATTTTTTGGGATAGCCTTTTTGTATAGCATCGATATTATCTGGATTGTTTACCATTTCGGAAACTCCTTTGTAAATCACGCCTTCTAAGCTATTTAACTGAGCTTTTTGTGCCACTTCAGCAAATGATAGAGATTTGAATTCAACTTCATTTCCATTACTCAAATAGCCTTTTAGTTCCAAAAGGTTTTCCCTTGTGTCGCCCCAAACTATAGAGTGCAAACCGCAAGAGTTATTACCAATCATCCCCCCTATCATAGCCCTGTTGGCGGTGGAAGTTTCTGGACCAAACATCAATCCAAAAGGACGGAGTGCCACATTTAAATCATCCCTAATTACGCCAGGCTGTACCCGAACATATTTTTCTTCTTGGTTAATCTCTAAAATCTGATTAAAATATTTAGAAATATCAACAATAAGTCCGTTACCTACCACTTGGCCAGCTAAAGAAGTTCCAGCTGCCCTAGGAATAAGCGTTAAGCGATGTTCGTTAGCAAAAGCGATAAGCTTGGTAATATCTTCTTTTGTTTTAGGCACCGCAACTGCCAATGGCTTTTCTTGGTAAACTGAGGCATCGGTAGAATAAACTAATTTCTGCGCTTCGTGAGTTGCAGAGTTATCGAAAAATAGTTCTCCGTTAAAGCTAGCATTTAGCTTTTCGAAAAAGGCAATTAGGTTGATATGATTTGACACATGGTAAATTTAGGCATTTTACTTGCGTTTTTTAAAAACAAAAGCAGCAAAAAACAGCACAACACCGAAATTGCTTTTATCAGCAAATAAATAAAGTGTTAATAGTGAAAATAGTTTGCTAATTTAACCATCAAATTATGCACTATGAGTAACAACAAGATTTCTTTTATAGAAAAAATGAGAGCTTCATATGCTCCATCAGGCGCTTCGATTTACCTAGGCGCAGGAATATTAGATGGAGAAACTATCGCAGAAGCGGAAGTGAACCTTCCTCTAAAAATGATGAACAGGCACGGACTGATTGCTGGCGCCACTGGAACTGGCAAAACCCGAACGCTACAGCTACTGGCAGAACAATTATCAGATGCTGGCGTGCCAGTTTTTATGCTCGATGTTAAAGGGGATCTTTCGGGACTTTATCAAGCTGGCACCACCAACGCAAAAATTGAAGAAAGAGCGCAACAATTAAATAAGCCATTTACACCTAGCGGATTTCCAGTAGAACTCTATTCGTTAAGCGGTAAATTAGGTGCACAAATGCGAGCCACCGTTACTGAGTTTGGCCCGGTACTTCTATCTAAAATATTAGAACTTAATGATACACAATCTGGTGTTTTAGCTGTCATTTTCAAATATGCCGACGATAATAAAATGCCAGTAGTTGATCTCAATGATTTGAAAAAATTGTTGGGTTATCTATCAGAAGGAGATGGCGCCAAAGAAATTAAATCTACTTATGGTTCTATTTCTACAGCTACTTCTAGTACAATTTTAAGAAAAATAGTAGCCATAGAACAACAAGGACTAGGCGGTATTTTCGGAGAAACATCTTATGAAATCGAAGATCTATTCAATAGAATTGATGGTAAGGGCGTAATCAGTTTATTAAACATTGCAGACGTTCAAAGTCAGCCTGTGTTATACTCTACATTTTTGTTAAGTCTTTTGGCAGAAATTTACCAAACCATGCCAGAGGCCGGAGATTTGGATAAACCGAAGCTGGTCTTCTTCTTCGATGAAGCACATTTGCTATTTAACGATGCTCCAAAGGCATTCTTAGAGCAAATCAATACCATTATTAGATTAATCCGTTCTAAAGGAATTGGCGTATTTTTTTGTACACAATCTCCAATGGATATCCCAGAGAGTGTATTATCTCAATTGGGTAACAGAGTACAGCATGCGCTAAGAGCTTTTACGCCAAACGATGTAGATGCTTTGAAAAAAACAGTAAATACTTATCCAAGATCTGACTTTTATACTATCGACAAAGTATTGACTTCTTTGGGAACTGGACAAGCTTTAATTACTGTATTAAACGAAAAGGGAATTCCAACAGAAGTTGCCGCAACCTTACTTACGCCACCAAGGGCTATTATGGGACCAATGGCAGCCATAGATTGCGAAAAATTGATGCAAGCAAGTCCATTATATACTAAATATAAAGAAACTAAAGATCCGATTAGCGCATATGAGATGCTAACCGATAGGATCAATGATAAATTGGCTAGCGAGCATCAAATAAAAGCCGAAGAAGAGGAAAAGAAAAGAATTGAGCAAGAAAGCAAACCAAAACCGGGTGAAAAGAGTTTAGTTGAAGAGATTATGGGAGCAACCATTACCCGTCAAATAGGAAAAGAGATTGTACGAGGTATTTTTGGGATGCTAACTGGGAAAAAAAGTCGCACAACTAAATCAAAAGGCGGTGGGCTTTTTGGATTCTAAAACTTAACTTTGGCAACAACTAATATTCATTTAAAAACTAAATAGTTAATGAAACCAACCTTATTGATTTTGGCCGCCGGGATGGCAAGCCGCTATGGTAGCATGAAACAAATTGACGGTTTTGGCCCTAATGGGGAAACCATTATCGATTACTCTATATATGACGCAATTAAAGCTGGATTTGGAAAAGTAGTATTCATCATCAAAGAAGAATTTGCTGAAAACTTCAGCGCTATTTTTGACGAGAAGTTGAAGGGTAAAATAGAAGTAGACTACGTTTACCAAAACTTCGACTTAAAGCAATTCGGTATCGAGGAAGAGATTTACAGAGAGAAGCCTTGGGGTACTGCGCATGCAATGCTTTCTGGTAGAGATATCGTTAAAGAACCATTCTGTATCATCAACGCCGACGATTTTTATGGTTATGATGCCTTCAAAAAAATGGCTGACTTTCTAACAACAGATGTTACAGATAGCCAGTACTCTATTGTTGGTTATAAGATTGGTAAAACGTTATCAGATTTTGGAGCAGTTTCTAGAGGTGTTTGCGATGTTGATGATACTGGTAATATCACAGCTATTAACGAACGCACGAAAGTTTATAGTAAAGATGGAGCAGTAGTCTACGAGGAAGATGGCAAAGAATATCCGCTATCTTTCGATAATCCTGTTTCGATGAATTTCTGGGGCTTTACGCCTGCCGTGTTCAAAATTACTGAACAGGAATTTGTAAAATTTGCATTATCTCATAAAGACCAACCTAAAGCGGAATTCTTTATTCCTTTAATTGCTGATATATTAATTAAAAATGGAAGTGCCGATTTCAGAAGTATTCCTACTGACAATACTTGGTTTGGTGTTACCTATAAGGAGGATAAACCAGTTGTTCAAGCAAGTATTGATGAGTTAATCAAAAATGGCAACTATCCAGAAAAATTATGGAATTAACGATTGATAAAAATATCCTTAAAGCTTATGGCTTAACAGGAGAAAACATCAATATACAACAAATAGGTTCCGGTTTAATTAACGGAACCTATTTGTTAACCGACCTATCTAACGGTAAGAAATTTGTATTACAGCATATTAACACAAATGTTTTTACAAACCCTGAGGCAATTGCCGATAACATTGCAGCTGTAGCAGATTTTCTTCAAACTAATTTTCCATCTTATCTTTTCCCTGCACCATTAGTAACGAACGCTAACCAACGAATGTACTTACACGAAGGTAAGTATTGGCGATTAATGCCTTTTGTAGAGGGTACAATTGCTTTGGATACTTTAAGTACTCCCAAACAAGCTTTTGAGGCCGCAAAACAATTCGGTAAATTAAGCAGGTTATTAAACAAATTCGACAGCAATAAACTTCAGCCTACTATTGTTGGATTTCATGATTTAGCACTTCGTTTCGAACAATTCAAAAAGGCTTTAAGCAAAGCATCGACAGCAGCAAAAGATAAAGCAGTTAGAGAAATCGAAACCGCTTTTGTATTTGAAACTATCCTCATTCAGTATTTGCAATTGAATAGCAATGCTGATTTCCCTAATAGGGTAATGCACCATGATACTAAAATTAGCAACGCATTACTTGATAAAGATACCTTTGAAGGTGTTTGTGTAATCGATTTAGACACCTTGATGCCCGGGAAATTCATTTCTGATTTGGGAGACATGATGCGTACTTATCTTTGTGAATTTTCAGAGAACGAAAAAGATTTGTCAAAAATTACGATTCGTGTAGCCTATTTTGCTGCCATGATTGAAGGTTACCTTTCTGAAATGGGTGAAATATTAACTGCTACAGAAAAAGAGCTGATTTTGTTTAGTGGAAAGTACATCATTTACATGCAAGCACTTCGTTTTCTAACAGATTTTTTGAACGAGAATATCTACTATGCTACAACTTATCCTGAGCAGAACTTAGATAGAGCGAAAAATCAATTTAAATTACTAGAGGAACTGATTAGAAATGAAGATCAGTTGCAGCAGTTGATAGATGCAAATCTAGTTAGGAAACAGCAGTAGTAATTCTCTTTTTATTCATTGCAATTTACTTTTGGCCTTAGCCACACTGGCTAATAGCTGTACAGGTTCTTGGTTAATTAAACCCGACAGAAGCGGATTATCCTATTTGTTACGTCATTTCGAAGGAGGTACGACTGAGAAATCTGTAAGGTAGAAAAGCATAGGTTTGAGATTTCTCACATGCGTTCGAAATGACGTGGAAAGGCAAAAAAAAGATAGCAGCGTTGGCGGGGCTGGAATTGCCATAAAATGAGGGCATTTGTTTTCAAAAACAGTATAAGGCATGTTAGTAACATAAAAGCTTACATTCTTATATGGTCAAAATATTAACGTTTTGCACTGAGGAAATACATAACAAAAAAAGCGTCACTGAAATTAATCAGCAACGCTTTGTATTTTAATTCAGTACCAAAAATCTTTCAGACTTTCGGCTTTAAACTTTTCGACTAAAAATTATTTCTTCTCGTCGTCTTTTACTTCTTCGTAATCAACATCAGTTACGGTATCGCCACCTTGTTGTGGTTCAGCTTGCGCTCCACCATCTTGTGGTTGGCCATCCTGACCTGCTTTGTACATTTCTTCAGAAGCAGCATTCCAAGCATTTTGCAACTCAGCTTGCGCAGCGTCGATATCAGCGAAGTTACGAGCAGCGTGCGCATCTTTCAGTTTTTTCAAACCATCTTCAATTGGAGCCTTTTTATCGGCAGATAATTTATCGCCAAACTCTTTCAATTGTTTCTCGGTTGAGAAAATCAATGCATCAGCACTGTTAATTTTATCAGCTTCTTCTTTTGCTTTAGCATCAGCTTCCGCATTAGCTTCCGCCTCTTGCTTCATTTTTTGGATTTCAGCATCAGTTAAACCAGATGAAGCCTCGATACGGATTTTTTGCTCTTTACCAGTAGCTTTATCTTTAGCACTTACGTGTAAAATACCGTTCGCATCAATATCAAAAGCAACTTCAATTTGAGGTACACCACGTGGCGCCGGCGGAATTCCATCTAACATGAAACGACCAATTGTACGGTTTTGATTAGCCATTGGACGCTCACCTTGTAAGATATGGATTTCTACTGATGGTTGGTTATCAGCCGCAGTAGAGAAAGTTTCCGTTTTCTTAGAAGGAATGGTTGTGTTAGCTTCAATTAATTTAGTCATTACACCGCCCATAGTTTCAATACCTAAAGAAAGTGGCGTAACATCTAATAACAATACATCTTTAACCTCACCAGTTAATACACCACCTTGAATAGCAGCACCAATTGCTACCACCTCATCAGGGTTTACACCTTTAGAAGGCTCTTTTCCAAAGAAAGCTTTTACTGCATCCTGAATAGCAGGGATACGAGTAGAACCACCTACCAAGATAATTTCGTCGATATCACCAACTGATAAACCAGCATTTTTCAAAGCAGATTTACAAGGGTCGATAGTACGTTTAATCAAATCAGCAGCTAATTGCTCAAATTTAGCACGGCTTAAAGTACGTACCAAGTGTTTAGGGCCGCTCGCATCTGCAGTAATGTAAGGCAAGTTTATTTCTGTAGAAGTAGTGCTCGAAAGCTCAATTTTAGCTTTTTCAGCAGCTTCTTTTAAACGTTGCAACGCCATTGGATCTTTATGCAAGTCCATACCGTTCTCGTTTTTGAACTCTTCTGCCAACCACTCAATTAATACGTGGTCAAAGTCGTCACCACCTAAATGTGTATCACCGTCAGTAGATTTTACTTCAAATACACCATCACCAAGTTCTAATACAGAAACGTCATGCGTACCACCACCACAGTCAAACACCACAATTTTCATGTCTTTGTGCGCTTTGTCTAAACCGTAAGCTAAAGCAGCAGCAGTAGGCTCGTTAATGATACGTTTTACTTGTAAACCAGCAATTTCACCAGCTTCTTTAGTAGCCTGACGTTGCGCATCGTTAAAGTAAGCAGGAACTGTAATTACAGCTTCTGTAACCTCTTGACCTAAGAAATCTTCAGCAGTTTTTTTCATTTTCTGTAAAACCATTGCCGAAATTTCTTGTGGCGTATATTTTCTATCGTCAATCTCAACACGTGGTGTGTTGTTATCGCCTTTTACCACTTTATAAGGTACTCTTCCAACTTCTTTATCCACCTCGCCAAAGCTGCTCCCCATAAAGCGTTTAATAGAGTAGATTGTTTTTGTTGGGTTTGTGATTGCCTGACGTTTTGCAGGCTCGCCTACTTTGCGCTCGCCGTTTTCCGTAAAAGCAACAATAGATGGCGTAGTACGTTTACCCTCGCTGTTAGCAATAACCACAGGCTCGTTACCCTCCATTACGGCCACACAAGAGTTCGTAGTTCCTAAGTCTATACCAATTATTTTTCCCATTTTATTATATATTTCTTTTGTTATTTTTAGTTCTACTTCTTAGTAACAAGTGATGTGCCAATAGAGTTTTGGCAGATTTTTGTCAAAAAAAGCTGTTAAAATGTAAAAGAAAACTGAGATTAGTGCTGACAGCTTGGCAGAATTGAAGGAGAAGGAAGACGGGTAAAGGATAAAGACCGACGCGAGGTCAGATGATTTGAAAATGGATTACAGTAATACTTACGCTAATCCTGCTGTCCACTGCTTTTCCCGATAAAATCGAGATATCTTTACTATCAGGTTTACTGAACAGAGGCCAATAGCCGGCCCTACCTGCAATAACATCCTGCTTTACCATTTGTTAATCTGCTACGTCTTTATTAGATCGAAATTGTAATTTCAATTACTCTCAAGCTCATTAAACAATGAAAGCAGCTTTGAATTAACTTAGAATCAAAGTTCTAGCAGCTTTTCTAGATGATGATAACCAATACCAAAATAGGCTTTTGTGTCTTTTATTTTCTGTAGAATCTCTTTTTGGTCCTTACTCACTACATCCAAGTTTTCACTTTTTACCTTTAACTTTTTACTTTTTATTCCTACCACCAACACATTTTTAGGCGTATGCACATCAGAAACAAACTCGAACACCTTGGTTTTATAACCGAAATATTCTAACATTAAAGCACGTAAACCATCGGTCACCATTTCCGCCTGACGCTCTAAGAATATGCCGTGTTTGGTCAAGAAGTTTAGCTCGTTCTTAGCTTTGCCCTTTTCTATTTCCCTACGAATTTGTTTATGGCAACACGGAGCAACAACGATTAGTTCTGCGTCAGCTTTTATACCTTTGTAAATAGCGTCGTCAGTAGCGGTATCACATGCGTGTAAGGCAATCAGTAGGTTGATTTTGTCATTGTTGTAGCTATCAATGGTTCCTTCCACAAAAGAAAGTTGATCGAAATTGGCTTTAGCTGCGATGCTATTACATAAATCCACCATATCCTTTCTAAATTCAACCCCAACTACGTTTGCTTTCTGCTGATGGTTCAATAAATAATCGTACAACGCAAAAGTCAGGTATCCTTTTCCGGAGCCCATATCTACCACGTTATTAATTGTACCGACGGGAAATTCTTTAATCAAGGAGCTTAAAATTTCAATGTACTGATTAATCTGTTTGTATTTATCCTGGCCATTTTTGAACACCATACCGTCTGCACCTGTCAACCCCAGTTCTCGCAAATACACATTGTCTTTGGCTAAAATCAAACGTTTCTTTTCTTTATTGTGGTTCAGGATAACGGCTTTCTTTTCGGCCAATTCCTTAATACGTAATCGGAATATGCCTTTGCTATTTTTTTCTAGAATAGCTTCTTGGGTAGTGGTAAATAACGTTGCGATATTAAATCCATTAGCTAGATAATCGTTAACTAAACTGATACCTTCCTGTTCAGGAAAGTTTTTAAAAATATCTCTGGTTTGATAGCGATAGTTAAAAGCCAACATGTGGTTATTCTTAATCATGACAGGTTTAATATACAATTGCTTCAACGCCTCTTCACTCCCTTTGTAATTACCTAACGCCAATTTCACAAAAGTTTTGCTCCTCAAGCTTTCTTCCAGTTGTTGTACAAATAATATATCGCTCTGCTTATCCATGATGATGTCCGATTTATAAGCTACAAAAATAACATACTAAAATTTAATAACCTTGATTAAAAACCAGCTAAACAGATGCTGAAATAAGTTCAGCATGACGGACCTTTATTTCAACGTCGACCTAAATTTATTTCATGGTCTGCCAATTATTCCAAAATATATCATTAAACTAAGTTTTCGAGCTTATTATATCTTACTTATGATCCTTTTTTTAATAACACCTCCTATATTTGAATTCTATACAAATTAGTTTCGTTATGAACATTATACTAGCTTCAACCTCTACCCTATTTAGCGAACAATACCTAGTGTATCTAAAATCCGAAATCATCGTCCTGTTTAAAGGAGTTGATGAAATTATCTTCATCCCTTTCGCAAGGCCGGGAGGAATATCTCACGACAATTACACTAAGAAAGCAGCTGAGTTCTTCGCATCCATCAACATCAATGTAAAAGGACTTCATGAATTTGAGGATAAAGCAACTGCGATATCAAACGCAAAAGGTTTTTTTACGGGCGGAGGAAATACCTTTTTGTTAGTTAAAACACTACATGAATTAAGTTTGATGAATGTTCTTAAAACAACCATCGAAAAAGGCACTCCCTATTTAGGATGCAGTGCTGGCAGCAACATTGGCGGTATCAATATGAAAACCACTAACGATATGCCAATTGTTTATCCACCAAGTTTCGATTGCATGGGTTTGGTACCTTTCAATATCAACCCACATTATTTAGATCCACAACCAGAGCTTCATCACAATGGAGAAACTAGGGAAACCAGGATATTAGAGTTTCTAACTCAAAATGATATCAAAGTAGTTGGACTTAGGGAAGGCAACTGGATCAGGAGAATTGGCGATCAAATTACTGTAGAAGGAACACAGCCGACAAGGATATTTGAACGAGGCAAAATGCCTTATGAGATAGCGCCACAATCCTCTCTATAAAACAATCTCTAAAAATGCTACCGAATATATCAATTAGAAAAGCAAAACGTGAAGAAGCTCAAATCATAGCGCCTTTTTTACTTTTAGCTATGGAAGACATTGTCTATGAATTTATAGGCGAAAAATCTTCGGAAAAAGCTAAACATTTTTTAACGAGCTTAATTGACGAGCCTAAAAATCAATACTCCTATGAAAATTGTTGGGTGGCCGAACTAGCTCATAAAATTGTTGGTGTAGCCTTGGTTTACGACGGCGGACAGCTAAATGAACTTAGAGCGCCTGTTTTACAAAAAATAGCTTCGTCCTATCATAGAAAGTTGAAGCCTGAAGACGAAACCGCGGAGGGCGAATATTATATAGACTGTGTGGGTGTAGATACGAGCTTACAGGGACAAGGCATCGGCTCTCGAATACTGCATTTCTTAATAGATGAGTATGTAACAAAGGCTGGTCGTACGTTAGGTTTATTGGTTGATAAAGAAAATCCGAACGCTGAAAAACTGTATCTTAAGTTAGGATTCGAGATTGTAGGTGAAAAAACGCTTGTCGGTAAAAAGCTCAATCACCTTCAATATAAGATATAACAGCTAAGGTAACATGAATTCAATATTGATCCACGCGTGCATCATCTAACTTTTTGAAATAAAAAAACCCTTTAGGAAATCCTAAAGGGTCGTAAGCATAATAAGTTAGTTAGATTACGCTTTTTGCTCTTCTGCATCATCAGCAGCTGGCGCCTCAGGAGCAGTTTCTTCAGCAGCTGGTGCTTCTGCAACTTCTTCTTTAGCTTCAGCAACTGGAGCTGCTTCTTCTTTTACTTCTGCAGCAGGAGCGTCAGCTTTTTTAGCAGCTTTGCTTCTTCCTCTACGAGTAGTTTTCTTTTCAGCAGCAGCTGCATCTTTTCCGTAAACCTCGTTATAATCTACTAATTCGATTAAAGCCATCTCAGCATTATCACCTAAACGATTGTTTAATTTGATAATACGAGTGTAACCACCTGGACGGTTAGCAACTTTAGCTGCTACATCGCGGAATAACTCTGTTACTACCTCTTTGTTTTGTAAGTAAGCAAATACTGTACGACGTGAATGAGTAGTATCGTTTTTAGATTTAGTGATGATTGGCTCTACATAAACTCTTAAAGCTTTTGCTTTAGCTAATGTAGTGGTGATTCTCTTGTGAGTAATCAAAGAAGAAGCCATATTTGCCAACATCGCTTTTCTGTGCGAAGTAGTTCTTCCTAAGTGGTTGTGTTTTTTACCGTGTCTCATTTTTTTGTTTATAAAGTGTGTACCGTCTCTTTGAACTTAATCTGAGGGAATTACACACAGTGAATATTTATTCTATTCCACGCTTATCGCTAAGCGTTTAGCGCTAGGCGCTTATTCTTCGTCTAACTTGAATTTAGAAAGGTTCATTCCAAACGATAATTGTTTAGATTTCACCAATTCTTGAATTTCAGTTAATGATTTCTTACCGAAGTTTCTGAATTTTAACATATCAGCAACATCGTAAGAAACTAGATCAGCTAAAGTACGGATATCAGCTGCTTTTAAGCAGTTTAACGCACGTACAGATAAATCTAAATCAACTAATTCTGTTTTAAGGATTTTACGCATGTGTAAGATTTCCTCGTCAACTTCTTTAGTTTCTTCTTTAGCTTGAGATTCCAATACCAAGTTTTCATCAGAGAATAACATGAAGTGTTGGATCAAAATCTTAGCTGCTTCTTTCAAAGCTTCTTCTGGGTGGATAGAACCATCAGTAGAAATATCCAAGATTAATTTCTCGTAATCTGTTTTTTGCTCAACACGATAATTTTCAATCGTGTATTTTACATTTTTCATTGGAGTAAAAATCGAATCGATTGCAATTACACCAACTACGCTATCAGAAACTTTATTTTCTTCTGCAGGAACATAACCACGTCCTTTGTTTACGGTTAACTCAACCTCCAAAGTAACTGATTTCTCCATGTTACAGATCACTAACTCCGGGTTTAAAACCTCGAAATTGTTAGAGAATTTAGTAACATCTCCTGCTAAGAATTGATCTTGACCATTTATAATGATAAAGATTTTTTCAGAATCGCCAGATTCTCCTACTTTCTTGAAACGTACTTGTTTCAAGTTAAGGATGATTTCTGTTAAATCTTCAACTACACCTTTGATAGTAGAAAACTCATGAGAAACGCCTGAAAAACGAATGCTGGTAATAGCAAAGCCTTCTAATGAAGAAAGTAAAATTCTTCTTAGGGCGTTACCAATTGTTACACCGAAACCGGGCTCTAAAGGACGAAATTCAAATTGACCATCGAAATCCGTTGATTTCTGCATGATTACCTTATCTGGTTTCTGAAATGCTAAAATTGCCATTTATTAATGTTTTTAGATCGTTTATTAATGTTGTGTAACATAAAAAAGTTAAAGCCACTAGGGCTTTAACCGTTATGATTACTTCGAGTATAACTCGACTATAAGGTTTTCCTTAATGTTCTCAGGAATTTCGTCACGATTTGGGTATGACAAAAATTTACCTGATAATTCTTTAGCGTTCCAATCTAACCAAGAAAACTTGTTGATTGCTCTGCCAGCTACTGAGTTTGAAATCGCTTCAAGAGATTTTGATTTCTCTCTTACCGCTACTACATCACCAGCTCTTAATTGGTATGAAGGAATATTAACTATCTCACCGTTTACAGTGATGTGCTTGTGGCTAACTAATTGACGAGCACCTGAACGGGTTGGAGCAATACCTAATCTATATACTGTATTATCTAAACGTGCCTCTAGTAATTGCAACAAGTTATCACCAGTGATACCTTGACGCGAAGAAGCTTTTGTAAATAAGTTACGGAATTGTTTTTCTAACACACCATAAGTGTATTTTACTTTTTGTTTTTCCATTAACTGTACTGCGTACTCAGATTGCTTTCCTCTTCTTTTTGAAGCACCGTGTTGGCCTGGAGGATAGTTTTTTCTGTCTAGTACTTTATCAGGGCCGAAAATTGGCTCTCTGAATTTACGGGCGATTTTGGACTTTGGTCCGGTATATCTTGCCATTTTTTGTGATTTTAAAGTATCATGCAACCTGAAGCTGCAGACTCTTAGCTTTAAAAATTAATTGATTAAACTCTTCTTTTCTTTGGAGGACGACAACCATTGTGAGGAAGCGGAGTGATGTCTTTGATAGACAATACTTCGATACCTGCTACTTGTAAAGTTCTGATAGCCGACTCACGACCTGAACCAGGACCTTTAACGAATACGTCTACTTTACGTAAACCTAAATCGAAAGCAACTTTACCACAATCTGAAGCAGCTTGACCTGCAGCATATGGTGTGTTCTTTTTAGAACCTTTGAAACCCATTTTACCAGCAGATGACCATGAAATGGTCTGACCGTTAGTGTTTGTTAAGGTAACAATGATGTTGTTGAACGTAGCATTGATGTGAGCTTGGCCTACTGGCTCAATCACAACAAGACGTTTTTTGGTAACTTTTTTACTCTTAGCCATTTTTTCTTTTAGATTTTTAGATGTGAGACTTGAGATATGAATTCTCTATATCCCGGCACTCTGCATCTTAATTTCATCTTCTATTCCAGATCGAGTTGAGTAAAAAGTGTGCATTTGCACATCTCTAGTCTCAATACTCAAATCTATCTACTATTTAGATGCTTTTTTCTTGTTAGCAACTGTTTTTCTCTTTCCTTTACGAGTACGAGAGTTGTTTTTAGTACGTTGACCACGAACAGGTAAACCTTTTCTGTGACGAAGACCTCTGTAGCAACCGATATCCATTAAACGTTTGATGTTTAACTGAACCTCAGAACGTAAAGCACCTTCTACTTTAATCTCATCGTTAATCATTGTACGAATAGCTGATAATTCATCATCAGACCAATCTTGTACTTTTTTGTTAAGATCGATACCTGCAGTATTCAAAATACGTTGTGCAGTAGTTCTACCAATACCATAGATATAAGTTAAACCAATCTCTCCTCTTTTGTTTCTTGGTAAATCAATACCTGAAATCCTTGCCATATTTCTATTTGTGTTTTAATGAACGACCGAACGGCGGGCCACCGTTGTACGGAACTCGTTCCAATGTTTTTAATTATCCCTGACGTTGCTTGAATTTAGGATTCTTCTTGTTGATTACGTAAAGTTTTCCTTTACGGCGAATAATCTTACAATCAGCGCTACGTTTTTTAATTGATGATCTAACTTTCATTGCTTTATTTATTTCTCTCTTTGGTAATGAAGTTACCACAAGCAATTTGAAGACTGAAGACGGTCGCTTGTGATGGTCTCATTTTATTTGTATCTATAAGTGATTCTACCTTTCGTTAAATCGTAAGGCGACATCTCTAATTTTACTTTATCTCCAGGTAAAATTTTGATGTAGTGCATCCTCATCTTACCCGATATGTGTGCAATAATCTCATGTCCATTTTCAAGTTCTACCCTAAACATGGCATTAGATAATGCTTCTCTTATTACTCCGTCTTGCTCAATTGAGGCTTGTTTAGCCATATACTATTGATTTTTACTTAATTAGCTGTCTATTAAACAGGGTTGCAAAATTAAATATTATTTTTCAAATTTTTAACTTTTTTCTTTTAAAACTTCTTCTATTACAGAAAAAGTGCTTAAAACATCTGCTTTGCCCTTTTTAATTGCAACAGTGTGCTCAAAATGTGCTGATGGTTTATTGTCTTTGGTGGTTACCGTCCATCCGTCCGACCAGAATTTAACTGCAGCTGTTCCGGCATT
Organism: Pedobacter helvus; assembly: GCF_005925325.1. Lineage (GTDB taxonomy): Bacteria > Bacteroidota > Bacteroidia > Sphingobacteriales > Sphingobacteriaceae > Pedobacter > Pedobacter helvus. The sequence goes on from NZ_SRMP01000001.1 coordinate 1,043,852, forward strand.
GATCATTGGCTCTATTGCCAACACCATTCCTTCTTCTAACTTAATACCGCTGCCACGTTTTCCGTAGTTTGGAACTTCTGGTTTTTCGTGCAACTTAACGCCAACACCATGACCAACCAATTCTCTTACTACCCCAAAACCATTAGATTCTGCATGAAACTGTACTGCATGTGCGATATCGCCAATACGCATTCCAACTACCGCTTTCTCTATGGCTAAAGCTAAACACTCTTGGGTTACCTTTACTAGTTTCTTTTGCTCTTCACTAGTTTCTCCGATAGAAAAAGTGTAAGCAGAGTCTCCAAAATAATTGTTTTTGATTACGCCACAATCTACAGAGATCAAATCTCCTTCTTGGATCACGTAATCGTTAGGGAAACCATGTACAACTTGTTCATTGGGAGAAATACAAAGAGAATTAGGGAAACCACCATAGTTAAGAAAAGCTGGCACCGCACCGTTATCTCTAATAAAGTCATGTGCCAGCTTATCTAATGATAATGTTGTAATACCTGGTTTAATCACTTTGGCAACTTCTGCCAAGGTTTTCGAAACCAGTAATGAGCTTTCTCTAATTAACTCAATCTCTTCGAGAGATTTGTAGTGGATCTTAGACATTATAATGCGGCTCCGCTGGTAGTTGTAGCAGCTGGAATACCCGAACGACCGGTTACTCTACCTGTTTTCATTAAACCATCGTAGTGACGCATTAACAAATAGCTTTCAATTTGTTGTAATGTATCTAACACAACACCTACCAAAATCAACAATGAAGTACCACCAAAGAAGTGAGCAAATTCTTGCTGAATTCCAACTTTAACGGCTAACGATGGAAGGATGGCGATAACTGCTAAGAATAACGATCCAGGGAAAGTGATCTTAGAAATTACGTCATCAATAAAAGATGAAGTTGACAAGCCTGGTTTTACACCTGGGATAAAGCCACCATTCTTTTTCATGTCGTCAGACATTTGAGTTGGGTTAACGGTAATTGCCGTATAGAAGAATGTGAATGCAATAATCAGGAATGCAAACGTTAAGCTATATGTTAACGAAGTGATATCCGAATATTGGTGCAACCAACTTTCTTGCAAATTAGGGAACAAACCAATTAAAGCGCTTGGCACAAACATTAATGCTTGAGCGAAGATGATAGGCATTACACCCGCTGCATTTACTTTCAACGGAATATACTGTCTAACACCACCAACTTGCTTGTTACCTACAATTCTCTTAGCATATTGTACAGGCACCTTACGTACACCTTGTACAATTAAAATAGTAAACATGATGATCGCATATAAAGCTACGATCTCTAATACCAATCTAATCAAACCGCCATCGCTACCAGCAAATACAGAACTTACTTCTTGACTAAGTGCAATTGGTAAACGAGCGATAATACCTACCATGATGATTAAAGACGTACCGTTACCGATACCTTTGTCGGTGATTTTCTCACCTAACCACATCACGAAAAGCGTACCTGCTGTTAATACCACGGCAGACAAGAAATAGAAAAGGGTATGGCTAATTACAATTGCCTCTTGAGGAACTTGTGTTTTAACATATCCAATTGCTTGTACTATGGTAATAGCTACTGTTAGGTAACGAGTGTATTGCGTTAATTTTTTACGGCCGCTCTCTCCTTCTTTTTGCATTTTTTGGAAAGTAGGAACTGCAATACCTAATAACTGCACCACGATAGACGCAGAAATATAAGGCATTACACCTAACGCAACAATTGATGCTTTAGAGAAAGCACCGCCTGCAAACATATCTAACAAACCTAATAAACCTGATTTTTGTGCATTTGATAATTGCGTAGGATCTACACCTGGCAACACCACCTGACAAACAAGTCTATAGATAATAAGAATCATGAGCGTAAATAAAATACGCTCTTTTAATTCTTGGATTTTCCAAATATTACTTAAAGTAGTAAATAGCTTCTTCATTTTACAATTTTACGATTGAGCCTCCAGCAGCTTCAATTGCTTTTTGTGCACTTGCAGAAAAAGCATGAGCTGTAACTTCTAATTTAGCTTTAACTTCACCACGACCTAAGATTTTTACTAGGTCATTTTTTGAAGCTAAACCATGTTCTTGCAATGTAGCAAAATTTACGGTAGTTAAGCTAAATTTCTCAGCTAATCCTTGTAAAACATCTAAGTTTACACCTACGTACTCTGTACGGTTAATTGGTTTGAAACCAACTTTAGGTACACGACGTTGTAAAGGCATTTGACCACCTTCGAAACCAACTTTTGTAGAGTGACCAGAACGTGAGCCAGCACCTTTGTGTCCACGTGTTGATGTACCACCACGACCAGAACCTTGACCACGACCAATTCTCTTACTTGTTTTTACAGCACCTTTTGCAGGTTTTAAATTACTTAAGTTCATTAATAAACTATTGTGTTGCCCCTTCGCTTTCACTAATCAGGAAACAACGATTAAACAAAAAAAATTTGCCTAAGATATAAATCTTAAGCAAATCTTGATAATAATATTATATAGCTTCGATAGCTATTAAGTGATTAACTTTTCTAACCATACCGATGATTGCAGCGTTTGCTTCAACCTCAACACTTTGGTTTAATTTAGATAAACCTAAAGCCTTCATGGTTCTCTTTTGGCGCTCGCTTCTGTCGATAACGCTTTTTACTTGAGTGATTTTAATTTTCGCCATGATCTTATCCGTTAAAAACTTTGTTTAAATCTACACCGCGAGTTTGAGCTACTGTATAAGCGTCACGCATTTTAGTTAACGCATCAACTGTAGCTTTTACCACGTTGTGAGGATTTGATGAACCTTTTGATTTAGCCAATACGTTGTGGATACCAGCACTTTCTAGTACAGCACGCATCGCACCACCAGCAATTACTCCAGTACCTACAGCAGCAGGCTTAATTAATACAAAACCTCCAGAATATTTACCGATTTGCTCGTGAGGCACAGTACCGTTTAACAAAGGAACTTTTACCAAGTTTTTCTTTGCATCGTCTACACCTTTAGCGATAGCCTCAGTAACCTCTTTAGCTTTGCCTAAACCGTAACCTACAACGCCGTTCTCATCACCTACAACTACGATAGCTGAAAAGCTGAAAGTACGACCACCTTTGGTTACTTTAGCAACACGTTGGATGCTCACTAAACGATCTTTTAATTCAATCTCGCTAGTTTTTACTCTTTTTATATTGATAGTTGACATTATCTCTTATTTAATGATTAAAATACTAGACCACCTTCGCGGGCACCATCTGCCAACGATTTAACACGTCCATGGTATAAATAACCATTTCTGTCGAAAACAACTTCTTTAACACCTGCTGCAATCGCTTTTTCAGCAACTAATTTGCCTACTGCAATTGATTGCTCAGATTTGCTTCCCGAAGCATTGAAATCTTTAGATAAAGATGATGCTGCAACTATAGTTTTACCAGTTTCATCGTTAATGATTTGAGCATAAATCCCTTTATTGCTTCTATAAACTGATAAACGTGGACGGCTCTCAGATCCAGTAAGTCTTTTTCTGATACCTTTTTTAATACGCTCTCTGCGTGATAATTTTTTTCCTGCCATTTTAATTATTTTTTAGAAGCTGATTTACCTGCTTTTCTTCTTAACACTTCACCAACAAACTTGATACCTTTACCTTTGTAAGGTTCTGGAGCACGTAACGAACGGATTTTCGCTGCTACCTGACCAATTAATTGTTTGTCGATACTCTCTAAAATGATTTTAGGAGTTTGACCTTTTTCAGATGTGGTAGTTACTTTAATTTCTGCTGGTAACTGGAACACATAGTGGTGAGAATAACCTAAAACTAAATCTAGCGTATTGCCTTGGTTGCTAGCACGGTAACCCACACCAACTAATTCTTGCTCTAATTTATAACCTTCTGTAACACCTACAACCATGTTGTTGATCAATGAACGGTATAAACCGTGTAAAGCTCTGTGTCTTTTTTGATCTGTTGGGCGAGTTACAGTTAATACACCATCCTCTTGAGAAATAGTGATATCTGCATCTACAGCTTGTACTAATTCACCTTTAGGACCTTTTACAGTTACTAAATTATCTTTACCTACTGTAACGGTTACTCCTGCTGGTACGTTAATTGGGGCTTTTCCTATTCTTGACATTGTACTGATCTCCTTTAATTAATAAACGTGACACAATACCTCACCACCAATATTCAATTTGGCTGCTTCTTTATCAGTCATTACACCTTTAGAAGTAGATAAGATTGCGATACCTAAACCATTTAATACTCTTGGCATGTTTTCAACGCCTGCATACTGTCTCAAACCTGGTTTACTAATACGAGTTAACGTACGGATTGCAGGGATTTTAGAGATAGCGTTATATTTTAACGCAATTTTGATCACTCCTTGAGCAGTTGTGTCTTCAAACTTGTAGTTTGCAATGTAACCTTTGTCAAAAAGAACTTTAGTAATTTCTTTTTTAAGGTTAGAAGCTGGAATTTCTACAATCCTGTGATTTGCTTTGATAGCATTTCTTAATCTTGTAAGATAATCCGCTATTGGATCTGTATTCATTATTATGAAATTGTGATACTGGTTTCCGTACGCGTCACCCGACTTCCGGACCTAATATCGGTTAATATTCTGTTAAACAGCTTATACGCTAATGAGCCATAAGCTGTAAGGGCTGCAAAAATACAACTTACAACTTATAACTCAAAAACTTATATAACTTTTTCTAATTACCAGCTAGCTTTTCTAACTCCTGGTATCTTACCATCTAAAGCCATTTCACGGAATGTTACCCTTGAGATACCAAAGGTACGCATGTAACCACGAGGACGACCAGTTAACTTACAACGGTTGTGCAAACGCACTGCCGAAGAGTTTTTAGGTAATTTGTCTAATGCTTCGTAATCGCCAGCTGCTTTCAATGCTGCACGTTTCTCAGCATATTTAGCTACTAATTTTTGGCGTTTAATTTCGCGAGCTTTTACACCTTCTCTTGCCATTATTCTGCAGTTTTTTGATTTTTAAATGGTAATCCAAATTGTTTTAAAAGTTCCAATGCTTCAACATCAGTGGTAGCAGTAGTTACGAAAGTAATGTCCATACCTAAAATCTTGTTGATTTTATCGATGTTGATCTCTGGGAAAATGATTTGCTCAGTAACACCTAAAGTGTAGTTACCTTTTCCATCAAATCCTTTATCATTGATACCTTTGAAATCACGGATACGAGGCAAAGCTACTGAAATTAATCTATCTAAGAACTCGAACATGTTGTTATCACGCAAAGTTACTCTTACACCTACTGGCATACCTTTACGTAATTTAAAGTTTGAGATATCTTTTTTAGATTTAGCAGCTACAGCTTGTTGACCAGAAATAGTAGATAATTCTAAGATAGAGCTATCGATGATTTTCTTATCAGCTACCGAGTAACGACCAACACCTTGGTTGATTGAAATTTTCAACAACTTAGGAACTTGCATTACGCTGCTGTATTGGAATTTATCCTTTAGAGCACCAACAATTTCCTCTTTATATTTGCTTTTTAATCTTGGTACGTATGCCATTATTTGATTTCCTCCCCTGAAATTTTAGCAACTCTAACTAATTTTCCGTCGGCGTTTAATTTACGACCAACACGAGTAGTTTTACCAGATTTTGGATCAACCAACTGTACGTTTGAAATATGAAGAGCAGCCTCTTTTTTAATTATACCACCGTTAGGTGTAGCAGCACTTGGCTTAGTGTGTTTAGAGATAAGGTTTACACCTTCTACTACCACTCTGTTCTTAGCAACAAGTACTTCTTGTACTTTACCTTGTTGACCTTTTGAGTCGCCAGCGATAACCTTTACTAAATCTCCTTTACGGATTTTTAACTTAGCTGGTTTGTTAACTTTGTTTCCCATTTTATAATACCTCCGGTGCTAATGATACAATCTTCATGAATTGTTTTTCACGCAGTTCTCTCGCTACCGGGCCAAAGATACGTGTACCGCGTGGCTCGTCTTGAGCATTTAATAATACTGCTGCATTGTCGTCAAAACGGATATAAGAACCATCTTTACGACGGATTTCTTTTTTAGTTCTAACTACTACTGCTTTAGAAACAGTACCTTTTTTGATATTGCCTGAAGGCAAAGCACTTTTAACTGTTACTACAATTTTATCGCCAATTGATGCATAACGTTTACCAGTACCACCAAGTACACGGATAACCAATACTTGTTTTGCGCCGCTATTATCGGCTACGTTTAATCTTGATTCCTGTTGTACCATCTTATTTAGCTTTTTCTAAAATTTGTACCAATCTCCAGTTCTTGTTTTTACTCAATGGACGAGTTTCCATGATTTCTACAGTATCACCGATACCGCACTCGTTTTTCTCGTCATGAGCCATAAATTTGGTAGTTGTTTTAACGAACTTACCATAGATTGGGTGCTTCACTTTACGCTCCACCGCAACTACAACAGATTTATCCATTTTGTTGCTTACTACCAACCCGATTCTTGTTTTTCTTAAATTTCTTTCCATTGGGCTCTAAAATTATTTAGTTTCTGTAGCTACTGCCGCTTTTTTAACAGCAGACAATTCAGTGTTTAAACGGGCTATTGTTTTTCTAGCCGTAGTAATACGGTTAGGATTTTCGATAGCCGAAATTGTATGCGCAAATTTCAACTTTACTAAGTTTTGTTTTTCTTCCGCAATCTTAGCTACTAATTCTTCTTGAGAAAGCCCTTTGATTTCTGAGTTTTTCATTTTACTTATTTTAATGCAGTGGGTCTAGCGGTTATAATAACAAGTTACTTACAACATTGATCCCACTTGGCTTTTTATGCTTCTACGTAATCTCTACGTACTACAAATTTTGTTTGAACAGGTAATTTCTGTGCTGCAAGTCTTAAAGCTTCTTTAGCAATTTCCATTGGTACACCTTCTGCTTCGAAAAGGATACGACCTGGTCTTACTACTGCTACCCAATACTCAGGAGCACCCTTACCTTTACCCATACGTACCTCAGCTGGCTTTTTAGTTACCGGTTTATCCGGGAAAATTCTAATCCAAACCTGACCTTCACGTTTCATGTAACGAGTTACTGCGATACGGGCTGCTTCTATCTGACGACTTGTGATCCAAGTTGCCTCTAGAGATTTAATCCCGAAAGATCCGAATGATAATTCAGCACCACGAGTTGCTAAACCTTTCATTCTGCCTTTTTGCATCTTTCTGAACTTCGTTCTTTTTGGCTGTAACATTTTATTTTAATATTATCGTTAAACGATCTGTTGACTATTTGCGTGGGCCTCTGTTAGCACCACCACCTCTGTTATCTCTTCCGCCTTGGCCACCTGGACGATTTCCGCCACCGCGTTTATCGTTTCTTCTGTCGCCACCGCCTCTGTTATCTCTTCCGCCATCGCGACCGCCGAAGTTACCTTCTGGTCTGCCACCTTTACCTGGTGCATTGTTTGCTGCGCCGATGTTTGGAGAAAGATCACGTTTGCCATAAACTTCACCTTTACAGATCCATACTTTGATACCGATTTTACCATAAGTAGTCAAAGCTTCTGCTAAAGCGTAGTCAATGTCAGCACGGAAAGTATGCAAAGGAATTCTTCCTTCTTTATACTGCTCGCTACGAGCCATCTCAGCACCACCTAAACGACCTGAAGTCATAATTTTGATGCCTTCTGCACCCATACGCATTGTTGAGGCGATAGATGATTTCATAGCTCTACGGAACGAGATTCTAGCTTCTAGTTGTTTTGCAACACCTTCTGCTACTAGTTGTGCATCTAATTCAGGGCGTTTAATTTCAAAGATGTTAATTTGAATTTCCTTTTTAGTCAATTTCTTTAACTCTTCTTTGATTTTATCAACCTCTTGTCCTGCTTTACCGATTACAATTCCTGGACGTGCTGTGTGGATAGTAACAGTGATGCGTTTCAATGTACGCTCAATTACTACTTTAGAAACACCGCCTTTTGCAATACGAGCTGAAAGGTATTTTCTGATTTTTTCGTCTTCAACTAATTTATCAGCATAGTTGTTGCCTCCGAACCAATTAGAATCCCATCCTCTGATGATCCCTAATCTGGCGCCTATTGGATTTGCTTTTTGTCCCATTTCTGTTAATTAGTTTTAGATTCAACGTTTATACTATCTACTACTATAGTTACGTGATTCGAACGTTTACGAATTCTGTAACCACGACCTTGAGGTGCTGGTCTTAATCTTTTTAACTGACGACCACCGCCAACCATAATCGACTTAACGACTAATTGACTTTCTTCAGGGCGAGAACCACTGTTTTTTTGCTCCCAGTTATTGATGGCTGACAATAAAAGTTTCTCAACTCTTTCAGCGGCATCTTTATTAGTGAACTTCAAAATGTGTAATGCTTTCTCAACACGCTCACCTCTGATAAGATCCACAACTAAACGCATCTTACGCGGTGAAGTTGGGCAATTGTTTAATTTCGCTACTGCTTCCATCTTTTAATTATTTTTTCTTTTCAGAGTGGCCTCTAAAGGTTCTAGTTGGAGCGAACTCCCCTAATTTGTGGCCAACCATGTTTTCTGTTACGTATACTGGTATAAATTTATTGCCGTTGTGTACAGCAAATGTGTGACCAACGAAATCTGGTGAGATCATTGATCTACGAGACCAAGTTTTGATTACAGTCCTTTTGCCTGAATCATTCATAGAGTTTACTTTCTTCTCTACGTTATGGTCAATATAAGGTCCTTTTTTAATTGAACGAGCCATTATTTCTTCCTTTTCTCTATGATGAAACGATTTGAGTATTTTTTAAGTGAACGAGTTTTGTAGCCTTTAGCTAAAACGCCGTTTCTTGAACGAGGGTGACCACCTGATGATCTACCTTCACCACCACCCATTGGGTGATCTACCGGGTTCATCGCTACCGGACGTGTACGAGGACGACGACCAACCCAACGACTACGACCTGCTTTACCCAATACTTCATTTGCATGATCAGAGTTAGAAACTGTACCAATAGTGGCTAAACAAGTAACTAAGATAGATCTTACCTCACCTGAAGGTAACTTGATAGTAGCATATTTACCGTCTCTCGCAGCTAATTGTGCGTAAGAACCAGCACTACGTGCCAACTGAGCACCTTTACCAGGGTGAAGCTCTAAATTGTGGATAATAGAACCTAGAGGGATGTTAGCTAATTTCAAAGTATTACCTACCTCTGGAGTAGCTTTATCACCCGAAAGCAATGTTTGTCCAACTTGCAATCCTTCTGGAGCAATGATATAACGCTTCTCACCATCTGCATAGTTTAACAATGCGATACGTGCTGTACGGTTCGGATCGTACTCAATTGAAGCCACAACAGCAGGAATATCAAACTTATCACGTTTAAAATCAATTAAACGGTAAGATTTTTTGTGACCACCACCAATGTAGCGCATAGTCATCTTTCCTGTATTGTTACGACCTCCCGATTTCTTAGAAGATACAACCAATGATTTTTCGGGCTTGGTTGCTGTAATCTCCGTAAAACTAGCACCAACTCTAAAGCGGGTACCCGGAGTAACTGGTTTAAATTTTCTTAAGCCCATAGTTATAAATTATTCAATTTTGATATTAAATATTCGCGTAATAATCTATTGTTTCGCCATCTTTCAATGTCACAATAGCTTTTTTGTATTTAGGGCTACGGCCAGTTACTAAACCTGCTTTAGTATTTCTAGACTTTGCCTTACCTTGAACAACCATTGTGTTTAACGCAACGATGTTAACACCGTACATTTGCTCAATAGCTGATTTAATCTGCAACTTATTAGCTCTGTGATCTACTCTGAAAGTAAAACGGTTAGACTTTTCAGTTAATGCAGATGCTTTTTCGGTTAAAATTGGTCTTTGTAAGATTTCCATATTACTTGGCAAATGCCTCCTCCAATGTTTTAAGCGAATTAGCAGTTAACAAAAGTTTACCAGCGTTTAATACGTCATAAGTATTTAAGTCGCTTGCGGTAATTACTTTAGCTTTCTGGATATTTCTGCTTGATAAATAAATATTGTTGTTTTGCTCTGGTAACACTAACAAGGTTTTTTCACCTGATAAGTTTAATGCGTTTACCAAATTGATATAGTTTTTAGTTTTGATGCTATCAAAATTGAAATCTTCTAAAACTACAATGCTGTTATCTTGCGCTTTATAAGCTAAAGCTGATTTACGAGCTAATGATTTTAGTTTTTTGTTCAATTTAAAACTATAGTCTCTAGGTTGAGGACCAAAAACACGACCACCACCATTGAATAATGGAGATTTAATGCTTCCGGCACGTGCACCACCAGTACCTTTTTGTTTGTATAATTTACGGGTAGAACCAGCAATTTCGTTACGTTGCTTAGATTTGTGAGTACCTTGACGTTGGTTAGCCAAATACTGTTTTACATCTAAATAAATCGCGTGGTCGTTTGGAGTTACACCAAATACCGACTCAGGAAGTTGCACCTTGGCACCTGTCTCTTTTCCTGAAATGTTTACTACTTTAACTTCCATCTTGCTTACTTATCTAAGATTACGTAAGAACCTTTAGCTCCTGGTACGGAACCACTAACTACTACTAGGTTTTGCTCAGCGTAAACTTTCAACACTTGTAAGTTTTGAACTTTCACTCTATCACCACCTGTTCTACCTGCCATGCGCATTCCTTTGAATACACGCGAAGGCCACGAAGACGCTCCTAATGATCCTGGTGCACGCATCCTGTTGTGCTGACCGTGAGTTTGACCACCCACACCACCAAAACCGTGACGTTTTACCACACCTTGGAAACCTTTACCCTTAGAAGTTCCCACAACATCAACATAGTCACCTTCAGCGAAGATGTCTACTGTAACTGTGTCGCCCAAGCTTAAAGTTGCTTCAAACTCGCCGAACTCTACCAATTTACGTTTTGGAGTTGTGTTTGCTTTAGCGTAATGGCCTTTCAATGGCTGCGTTACGTTTTTTTCTTTAGCTTCATCATATCCTAGCTGAATAGATGAATAACCGTCTTTTTCTTCGGTCTTAACTTGTGTTACCACACAAGGCCCAGCTTCGATTACAGTACAAGGAATGTTTCTTCCTTCTGCATCGAAAATACTGGTCATTCCTACTTTTTTTCCAATAATTCCTGACATTTCTTTAATTAAGTTAACACCCATCGAAGCAGTAGGGCTTCGTTCAAGGTGGATATACAATCCCCGTTAAGGGACGGCAAAGATAGACAAGAATTATTAATTTTCAAATAGTTAGCTAAAAAATTTTTAAGGTTTTATCAACAACTATCAACCGCCGAAAGAAGCTGTTAGATTTTAAGGATCCAAAAAACTCATTAAAATCGCAACAAACTGAATAATAAGAGATTATATTTTTAGAAATTTTTATTGAAAAGCAGTTACAGAAGCACTATTAAAATCCAGCCCCTCTTTTCGCTTTACTTCCCCAAGCTACGCTTTGGCTCGTGCTCGCTACAATAGGGTTTATTTAACACAGGCTCGCACACCAAACTAGTGTGCAAAACCTCCACTTAAGCTTGCCATGATAATAGCTAGAACGATCAAACCGATCAATACATAAAGGTAATCTTTTTCTAAGAAGAAACTTACTACCGCCATCAACACCCTGGCAATTGGAGTAAAAATGAGCATCAACAAACCAAACTGCACAATAGCAGCACCTTTAAACGTGAGCACTTCAGAAAAGATAGTCGCAACGGTTTTTAGTGAAACCTTATTGAAATCAAATGCTGCATAATCTATTTTCTCTGCAGAATGGTCGAAGAGATAGATGATGCCGCCAATAATTACAATACCCATAGAGATATACACACCCGCCCTAAGCAGATTACCCACTAAACTCTGAATATCTTTATCGTTTATGTTTTTAGCTTGCTCCATTAGAAACCTCCCGTCAATCCTTTATAAATCATTTGCACCGCCAAAATGGTTACCACCACAGCGAATACTATTTTCAACTTATCTGTCTTAGCTTTTACCAAAACTTTAGCACCAACGGTTGCACCAATCAATACCCCGATACAAACTGGCATGGCAATTCCCGGATCTATTTGTCCGCGGTGTAAATAAACCACTGCACTAGCAGCAGCCGTAACACCCATCATGAAATTACTGGTGGTAGTAGACACTTTAAAAGGTAACCGCATAATATTATCCATCGCAATTACTTTTAGCGCACCACTTCCAATCCCCAACAAACCAGACAAAGTACCTGCAAACAACATCATGAAAAACCCCCCAGCTACATTTTTAACCGCATAAGGTGTTTCTACGCCGTTTACCGGATAAGAACCATTTAGCTTAAAGAATTTAGCACCTTTACTTGTATATTCTAACGTAGAATGATCTACCTTCTTTTTCAGTGTCATTAAAGACGAAAAAATAAGGATGCAGCCAAATATCACCGCCACATAACCAGCATTGAGGTAAACTGCAATTACCGCACCTAAGATAGCACCAACTGTAGTCGCTATTTCTAGAAACATCCCAATACGCATATTGGTTAACCCTTCTTTTACATAGGCAGCAGCTGAACCCGTAGAAGTTGCAATAACAGAAATGATGGATGCACCAATAGCGTAATGAATATCAACCCCTAAACCTAAAGTAAGCAAAGGAATAATAATTACGCCGCCTCCTAAACCTGTAAGCGAGCCTAAAAAACCCGCTAAAAAAGCGCCAACAAGTACAATTAAAGTAAATACTAATACTGACATGGCGGCAAATATAAGGCACACTATTTGGCTTTATGCAATAAAAAAGCAATAAAAGAATGTCTATAGGATACTTAGAATTTATCGATAATGATAGTTTTTTGGTTGGGCGAATGTTGGTTTTTTGGATAAAACACATCCATTTCGATCGCAACTTGTCGAGCGAGGAACTTAAAGGAAGTGGAGCTAAATCTTTTGACTAAATATCGCAAAGACTCTAAAAAAGATTTCTCGGCTACGCTCGAGTGACTAAAAAGCTAAAAGACTTACGAAGTTTTTGAAACTTCGTAAGTCGAAAAAAAGTACTTATTAATAAAAAGGGAGAAACCAGCACTGAGCTAGATTTCTCCTTACAATTGAAATGAAGTAGTATTAAATGGAAACGCCTTAGCCGCACTTTGAAGAACCGCAATCGCTACATGTTAGGCAGCCTTCTTGATAGTGCAAATTAGTAGAATTACAGTTGCTACATTTTTGCTTGCCTACTTCTGTTCCGTCTGGAATATATCTTTTCAAAGCTCTAGCCACGCCATTCTTCCAGGTGTTGATAGCCTCGTCGAGTTGTAAGCTACCAATTAGATCAACCACTTTTTCAATTGGCATGCCGTGACGAAGCGTGCTCGAAATCAGCTTTGCATAATTCCAGTACTCCGGATTGAACTTATGCGACAAACCCTCAATAGTCGTTTTATAACCTCGCTGGTTCTTAAACTGAAAATCATATCTAGTGGTACCATCAGCTTCTTTGTTTTTAATGATGGAACCACGGTTAAGCCAACGCGGAATAGAAATACCGTCTTCATCATCAGCAAGACCTGTGAAAATCTCATATGGTCGTTCGTCTACCAAGCCCACGAAAGCAATCCATTTATCTTTATTGTTTTGGAAACGCACCACATCGGCCTCCAACACTTGTGGACGAACCGCTGGGAATGCTTGAGCAGTTTCTTCGGCAGCAACTTCTTTCTTTTTATCATCCACAGCAATCAATACTCCCGAACGAGAACCATCACGATAAACAGTTACACCTTTACACCCTGCTTTCCAAGCTGCCATATACAATTCGCCAACCAACTCCTCAGAAACATCGTTCGGCATATTAATGGTTACGCTGATCGAATGGTCTACCCATTTTTGGATTTCGCCCTGCATCCTCACTTTCTCTAAATAATCTACATCGTTAGACGTAGCTTTATAATAAGGAGATTTTTCAATCAGCGCATTCAGTTGCTCTTGACTATAATTATATGTAGTATCATGGCCGTTGATTTCCATCCAGTCTTTGAATTTATGGTGGAATACGATGTACTCTTCCCAAGAGTCGCCCACTTCGTCCACAAAATCAACTCTTACATCTTTATCATTAGGGTTTACTTTTCTGCGGCGCTTGTAAACCGGCATAAACACAGGCTCTACACCAGATGTAGTTTGAGACATTAAACTAGTGGTACCTGTAGGTGCGATAGTTAGCAAAGCAATATTCCTACGTCCGTATTCGGTCATGTCATAATACAATTGTGCGTCAGCTTCTTTCAATCTTAACATGAACGGATTTTCTTTTTCCCGATCCGCATCATAGATAGTAAAAGCACCTCTTTCTTTAGCCATATCAACAGATGACCTGTACGCTGCCAAAGCCAATTTCTTATGTACTTCAACCGAAAACTCAGAACCTTCTTTTGTACCGTAGCGCAAACCTAGCGCAGCCAACATATCGCCTTCGGCTGTAATACCTACACCTGTACGCCTTCCTTCCTCTGCCTTTTTACGGATATTTAACCACAGGTTTTGCTCTGTTCTTTTGATTTCTTCATCTTCTGGATCTTGAGCTATTTTTTCTAAGATAGCATCGATTTTTTCTAGTTCAAGATCAATGATGTCATCCATCATTCTTTGAGCCAAAATTACATGCGCTCTAAACAGATCCCAATTGAATGCTGCTTTTGAAGTAAATGGATTTTCTACGTATGAGTATAAATTGATTGCCAACAAACGACAAGAATCATAGGGACACAGCGGGATTTCTCCGCACGGATTCGTTGAAACGGTTTCGTAACCTAAATCGGCGTAGCAATCTGGCAACGACTCACGAATAATAGTATCCCAAAATAAGATACCAGGTTCTGCCGAACGCCATGCATTGTGAACTATTTTTTTCCAAAGCGCACTGGCATTAGTCTCTTTTGAAAAAACAGGATTATTTCCTTTTACCGGATATTGCTGAACAAACGGAACACCCTGCTCAACTGACTTCATGAACTCATCGTTGATACGTACGGAAACGTTAGCTCCAGTCACCTTACCTTGTTCTAGCTTTGCATCAATGAAATCTTCTGCATCTGGATGTTTGATAGACACAGACAACATCAACGCCCCCCTCCGACCATCTTGCGCTACCTCGCGAGTTGAATTAGAGAAGCGCTCCATGAAAGGCACAATTCCAGTAGAGGTTAGCGCCGAATTTTTTACAGGCGAACCTTTTGGACGAATATGAGACAGATCATGACCTACACCGCCCCTACGTTTCATCAATTGCACTTGTTCTTGATCTATCTTCATGATCCCCCCGTAAGAATCCGAATCGCCATTGTTTCCTATCACAAAACAATTAGAAAGAGAAGCAATTTGAAAAGGATTACCAATCCCTGTCATTGGGCTTCCTTGCGGAATGATATATTTAAAATCTTTAATCAGCTCAAAAATCTCAGCTTCTGATAATGGATTAGGATATTTCTGTTCTACTCTAGCAATTTCTGATGAGATACGTTTATGCATATCGTTTGGATCAAGTTCGTATAAAACTCCCGAAGAGTCTTTTAATGCATACTTGTTTACCCAAACTCGAGCGGCCAAATCATCTCCTTTAAAATATTGAAGTGCAGCGGCATAAGCCTCGTCTTGGGTATAAGCAACGGATTGCTGAGCAGTAAGTTGTTCCATAATTTAATGTTAATACTTGTGTTACAAACCTACAAAAAATCACAACTCAAAAAACATAAAAATTTAAAAAGTTTACAAAAATTACAATTTAAAATACTGTAAAACAGAATTTTAATTATTTATAAAACTAAAAAAGTTTACAAAAAATTATTTTTAAATGATAAAAAATCAATTTACACATCACACATCAGTTAATATTTTTATTAAGTTATCGCTTAGATATTGCTTCACAAAGCCAGCAATGAAGCAGTATTAGATTAAAGAAATGGATACGCATTAAGATGCTGAAATAAATTCAACGTGACGCATGACGTAGATTACCACTATATGAATATCCTCAATCTATCAACTTAGAAATCATTTCTGTACTTAGCACTCTCGCTTTTTCCAGACGATCTTCGAAAAAGACTTTAGCTGCTTCAAAATGAGCCTTGTAACCTTTCATATCTCCATAGCCAATAATAGACGCCCACTCATGTACTGCAGTATGAAATTCTAAGTCATCTTTTCTAATGCTTTTATCATAAAGCGCTGTTTGGATAGTTTCTTCCAATAGCTCTTCATCCTTAAAAAGATATTCGGCTATACCTAAACGCAGCCGGAAAGGCGGTGTTTGACAAATCAAATTATCGTAAGGATTTACGCCCATTGCATGCCAAGCACAAACCATACTTAGGATACTTAGGTGAGAATTAGGTTTTTGAGCAGGTGACCGGTCTGACATACTAAAAATATCCATCACCTCACTTTTTAACAATAAAGGCTTATCATTCTTACTAAACACAAAATTTTTCGCTTCATAAACCTTACTCTTAAATACAGATTCGTTTTCAGCTATCATTAAAGCAAAGAGTTCGCTCTCAATTTTAGCATATACTCTTACCTGCTTTTGCGCATAAGGATTTAAGATTGCCAGTCCAGCATAAATGTGAGATTTATAACTGAAGATGCGCAGCGTGGTTAATACTTTTACATTGTCAATTCCGCCAGCATAAACCGGGTTGTCCCAAGGATAAAAACCTGCATTTTTCCAGGCGGAGCCCATGCTTTCGAAACCCATGTGTGTTACGGCTTGCGTATCGGCCACAATACGATCATGTTCTTCGAAACTATCCATTTCAATAATATTTGAGCCAAGTACATTATACACCTCTAAAGCTCGCTGATATACCTCATCTGTTGCCCTATGACGAATAACAACTAATGTTTGTCCTTTGGTATCGAAACCGGGACCATGCAATGAGTGAGCAGTTACAATATGTGCATTAGCCGGCAAATACTTTTCGAACGCTGCTATTTCCGGATGCTTAACAGAAGTTTGCCCAGCAACAATGGCTCCGTACTTAGTTGACTTAGCAAATTGCGCCACTACCTCTCCTATTTTTTCAGCTTCTACACAGTAAATAATAAAATCTGATTTTCGAGAGACTTCATGACCATCTGAAAGAACCTTTATTCCTTCCGATGAAAGCTCCTTCCTCAATTCCGTTAACCGATTAAAAACATCGGTACCACATACCTGGTAACCTGCAGATGCGAAAGCAAGCGCATACAGTCTACCCATGTCGCCCAAACCTATTATACCAATACACATTATGCAAATTTATTGTTGCATGACGATAAAAAAATGAGCTTAATCAATTGATTTATTGATTAAACATATTAACTTGAGCAGAATTAACGAATTAACACAATACTTATCATCACAATAATTCTTTACTAATACTGTTTTAGTATAAATGATTATAATCATGAGGCAAACCTTACTCTCTTTTACTAGCATTTTATTTTTTAGTCTTTTCATTGGAAATTCTTACGCACAAACCCCTGCCCCTACTCAAAAACCGAGTACAGTTGCGACTAATACTGGCAGAACTTGGCAACGGGACACCGTAAAAAATACCGACCCGAGCTTGAATGGACAATATAAATTCATGCTGTCGCGAACACGAACCTCAGCAGACGGCTACAAAATGGTTGCTGGATATCGCTTAGATCAGTTATGGAAAAGCGTGAACGACACCCTTAAAAAAGAAAGAGCCGAGAAAAAAAGCATCCAACAGAAATTAACGGAACAAGAAAAGACAGTTAGCTACCTAAAAACTGAGATCTCCGGAAAAGATGCTTCTCTTACAGAAAACACCAACAAAGTTAACGAAATTCGCTTTTTAGGAATTCCTTTCGAGAAAGGTACTTATAACATTATTGTCTGGAGTATTATTGGCGTGCTAGGGCTGGCATTAATTATTGTAATTGCCAGATCTGGCAAGAGCATTGCGGAGGCAAAACATCGCACTCAATTATACAACGAAGTTGCAGAAGAGTATCAAGCCTACAAATCTAAATCTGTAGAAAAAGAACGTAAACTAGCCAGAGAGTTACAAGACGAACGCAACAAGTTAGACGATCTTAATGGAAGACGTTAGTTTTAAATGAAAAGCCTATAACACTAAAGCTTACAATAGGCATCCCTTTTAAAACAATTTAAAGTCCAAGAATAAAAAAGCTCCGAGAATAAATCCTCGGAGCTTTTTTAATGCTGTATTAAAATCATTAAACTTTGATTTCTACTTCAACACCTGAAGGTAATTCAAGCTTCATTAAAGCATCAACTGTTTTTGAGTTTGAGCTATAAATATCTAAAAGACGTTTATAAGCACACAATTGAAATTGCTCTCTAGCTTTTTTGTTTACGTGCGGTGAACGCAATACAGTGAAGATTTTTTTCTCTGTTGGCAACGGAATAGGTCCGCTAACTACTGCGCCTGTAGGCTTTACAGTTTTTACGATTTTCTCAGCAGATTTATCTACCAAGTTGTAATCGTAAGATTTTAATTTAATTCTAATTCTTTGGCTCATTTTATTTATTTAATTATGACTTCCTGTTAGAGCTATTAACAACAGAAATCGGATTTACCTCTTAAGTAACAAGTATTTAGTATCGAGTATCAAGATTCTATGCAGATCTTGATACTTGATACTTATATCTCAATACTAATCTTCAGCTTTAACCTTACCTTTAGACTTAGCAACAACCTCGTCTTGTACGTTTCTAGGTGCAGCTTCGTAGTGATCAAACTCCATAGTTGAAGTTGCACGACCTGAAGTGATGGTACGTAATTGAGTTACATAACCGAACATTTCAGAAAGTGGCACGTGTGCTTTGATTACTTGAGCTCCGTTACGTGTATCCAAACCTTGCATTTGACCACGACGACGGTTCAAGTCACCCATTACATCACCCATGTTTTCTTCAGGAGTTAAAACTTCAATCTTCATGATTGGCTCCATCAACACTGGTTTACACTTAGGCAATGCCTCACGATAAGCCATTTTAGCAGCTAATTCGAAAGATAAAGCATCAGAGTCAACCGCGTGGAAAGATCCATCAATTAAACGAACTTTCATACCTGATAATGGATAACCAGCTAATACACCATTGTTTAATGAAGCTTCGAAACCTTTTTGAACTGAAGGGATATACTCTTTTGGAATAGCACCACCCACAATCTCGTTAACGAATTGAAGTGCAGTTTTTGAAGTATCAAAATCCTCATCAATTGGAGAGATCACAACTTTGATATCAGCAAATTTACCACGACCACCCGATTGTTTTTTGTAAACCTCACGGTGTTCAGTAGAACCGTTGATAGACTCTTTATAAGCTACTTGTGGAGCACCTTGGTTAACTTCTACTTTAAATTCGCGTTTCAAACGGTCAATCAAGATATCTAAGTGAAGCTCACCCATACCAGAAATTACTGTTTGACCAGTTTCTTGATCTGTTTTAACAACGAATGTAGGATCTTCCTCAGCTAATTTACCTAAAGCGATACCTAATTTATCAACGTCAGCTTGAGTTTTAGGCTCAATAGCTAAACCGATTACTGGCTCAGGGAAAGTCATCGATTCTAACACGATAGGGTGTTTTTCATCAGATAAAGTATCACCTGTTTTGATATCTTTAAAGCCTACTACAGCACCAATATCACCAGCTTCGATGAAAGGAATAGGGTTTTGCTTGTTAGCGTGCATTTGGAAGATACGTGAAATACGCTCTTTGTTACCAGAACGAGTGTTCAATACGTAAGAACCTGCTTCTAATTTACCAGAGTAAGCACGGATAAAGCATAAACGACCTACGAAAGGGTCAGTAGCAATTTTGAAACCTAGTGCAGCGAAAGGCTCGTTCACATCTGGTTTACGAGAAATTTCTGCACCTGTTTCTGGGTTAGTACCTTTTACAGCCTCTTGATCAAGAGGCGAAGGCAATAATTCCATTACTAAATCCAACATAGTTTGTACACCTTTGTTTTTGAAAGATGAACCACAAACCATAGGAACGATAGAGTTATCTAATACAGCGGCACGTAAAGCATTTAAGATTTCACGCTCAGTTAATGAATTAGGATCTTCGAAGAATTTCTCCATCAAAGTCTCATCATAACCAGCTACTGCTTCTAATAACTTCTCACGGTATTCTGCAACTTCGTCTAACATATCATCAGGAATTGGCACCTCTGTAAAGGTCATACCTTTATCAGCCTCATTCCAAACAATACCACGGTTGTTGATCAAATCAACCACACCTTTGAAAGAATCTTCAGCACCGATAGGCAATTGCAAAGCAACGGCATCAGAACCTAACATATCTTTAACTTGCTTAACTACTTTTAAGAAGTCAGCACCAGAACGGTCCATTTTGTTAACGAAACCGATACGAGGCACTTTATAGTTATCAGCTAGTCTCCAGTTGGTTTCAGATTGAGGCTCAACACCATCAACAGCTGAAAACAAGAATACTAAACCATCAAGTACACGTAAAGAACGGTTTACCTCTACGGTAAAATCCACGTGACCTGGGGTATCGATAACGTTTACTTGGTATTTGTTGTTACGGTAGTTCCAGAAAACGGTAGTAGCAGCAGACGTGATGGTTATCCCGCGTTCAGCTTCTTGTACCATCCAGTCCATTGTAGATGCACCTTCGTGTACCTCACCAATTTTGTGGTTTACACCAGCATAATAAAGGATACGCTCGGTAGTAGTTGTTTTACCAGCATCGATGTGGGCAGCGATACCAATATTTCTTGTAAATTTTAAATCTCTTGACATCTTGTTTTGATATATGATTACACCGATTAAAAGATTTCACAGATATCAATCAGTGTAATCCAAAAATCAGTGTAATCAATTTATTTTTCTTAGAATCTGAAGTGAGAGAACGCTTTGTTAGCTTCAGCCATTTTGTGCGTATCCTCTTTTTTCTTAACTGCTGCACCTTCACCTTTAGCTGCTGCTACCATTTCGCCAGCTAATTTCTCTTTCATGGTTTTTTCACCACGCTTACGCGAGTAGTTAATTAACCATTTCATACCTAAAGCAGTTTTACGCTCTGGACGTACTTCTGTAGGCACTTGGAAGTTTGCACCACCCACACGACGAGATTTAACCTCTACAGCAGGGCTGATATTTGCTAATGCACGTTTGAAGATCTCTAATCCGTTCTCACCAGATTTTTTCTCAGCTAATTCTACAGCATCGTAAAAAATTGCGTAAGCGATAGATTTTTTACCGTCAAACATCATGTTGTTTACAAATCTTGTAACCTGAACATCGTTGAATTTAGGATCAGGAAGAATAATTCTTTTCTTTGGTTTCGACTTTCTCATTTCTTATTTCCTCCTAAATTATTTCTTTTTACCTTTTGCTGGTGCTGCAGCTGCTTGTCCTGGTTTAGGACGCTTAGTACCATATTTACTACGACGTTGGTTACGACCAGCTACACCTGATGTATCTAATGCACCACGGATGATGTGGTAACGTACACCTGGTAAATCTTTCACACGACCACCACGGATCAAAACGATTGAGTGCTCTTGTAAGTTGT
This sequence comes from Pedobacter helvus, assembly GCF_005925325.1. Lineage (GTDB taxonomy): Bacteria > Bacteroidota > Bacteroidia > Sphingobacteriales > Sphingobacteriaceae > Pedobacter > Pedobacter helvus. The sequence continues at coordinate 1,065,439 of NZ_SRMP01000001.1, forward strand.
GACCTTCTCCTGGAATGTAGGCATTCACCTCTTTACCATTGGTTAAACGTACACGGGCAACTTTACGCATTGCAGAGTTTGGTTTCTTAGGGGTAGTAGTGTATACACGCGTACACACGCCTCTTCGCTGTGGACAGCTGTCCAACGCTGGAGATTTACTCTTAAACTCCAGTGCTACTCTACCTTTTCTAACTAATTGTTGAATGGTTGGCATTTCTTGCTTTTTGTTTCAAATATTTATTTAATTTCCTTGCTGTTAGCAGTTTGCAACTAGCCTACATTAAGGGACTGCAAAAGTAGAACAATTTCTTTTAACTATCAAGAGGTTACGTCAAATATTTTCACAGTTTAAAATAGTTTAACATAAAATTTGCGCAAGCTTAAAATGAGCGCCGTTTTTTTCTGAAAAGCAGGAACAGAATTTCTTCGGTTCCAACAGTCCCGCTTTCGCTCATAGTCCTCATTGCACTTTGCTGCGCTCGTTCCATTCGGGGCTAATCCGCTCAATCGGGTTTGGATAGCAAAGACAATACACCTCTCCTATCCCACTACTTTAAAACCCTTATTACTATTTAGGGTTAACGTATATATTATAGGTTTCAACATCACCAAACAAAATCCTTAGCTTTATCTTATGAAACGCATAGCTCTACTTTTCGCCTTCATTTTGTTATTGGCCTGCAACAACACTTCCCAAAAAGCAAAAAACGACATTCCTTCGTCAACCGCAGCTTCCCTTGATACGACAAAAATGGTCGGAGAAGAAAACTACGCTGGGGTTGATACTTGGCTAGATGATTTTAAAAATTTTAGGCAAGCAGTGTATTTAAAGGATATCAAAAAACTAAAAACATATTTTGATTTCCCTGTAAAAGATGATGGTGCCACCATTTGGCATTTGTGTAATTTAACCGAAGCGGAAATGCAGGCTAGAAAAAACAGAGTTGCAGACCCAGAGCTATTTTACGAACAAGACCTAGAACAATATTATAGCAAAATTTTCAATGCTGATTTCGTTAAAACATTGCTGAAAGTTAAGTCAGCTAAATTATATGAAACACATAGCAATGAAACACCAGAGTTTAAAACGGCCGATCATATTTACAAACTAATTGCCGAATACAACCCCACCGACAAAGTGCTAAGTTTAAATTTAGCTTATGCCAACAATGCCAAAGACGATGAAGGTAATCCGGTGAGCGAAGGTGAATACAATGTAATTTACAGTTTCAAGATTGTTGATGGTAAACGCCTAAAGTTTAGTAGAATTGACATTGCAGGTTAAAACAAAACGGTTTTTTGCAAATCTTTCTGTCATTCCCCTCAAATTAATACTAGGCCTTTAAAGCTTTTACACAAAAGCCAAAAATATCAACGAATAATAAACCTGAATTAGCAAATAATAAGAGCCAATCTGTAATCAAATAGAAAACCTATAGTTTAGCTTCAGAAAATTAATTAATGCATGAAAAATAGCTATTCAACCCTGATACTTTCTCTAATCATATTAATCTTATCATCTTGCGGACCTACCATTTCTGGTAAGGATGAGCAATCTTTTAAAACTTCGAGAGCAAAAATGGAAGAGAAATTAAACAAAGCAGAAAAAGTAAATCTAGAAAAAGCACTGAGAGTTATTGCGTTGAAGGCGATGAAAGAGAAATGGAATTTTCCTGAGAAATACGAAAGCAAATCATTTGATGAGATTTCGATGGAAATGATTGACGGCAAGAGCTACAGCGCAATCATCAGCTATGCTGAAGACTTTTTAACAACAGATAAAAAAGAGAAAATAGCTCAAAAAACCACAGAAATTGACAGCTTAGAAAAAAGCAAAGCCGATGTTGCCAACATAATTAAACAACTGGATGCATTTAAATTGACTAAAATTTCGATTAGCGAAGATGAAGGTTTCGATGAGACGCAGCCTTACCTAGACTTAGTTTTCACCAATAAATCTGGGGAAGACCTGATTGGAGATTACATGTTTCACATTGAAATTTTTTCAAAAAAAACAGGTGAAAAAATAGCAGCGCAAGGGCAAGGTGGAGCTTTTAGCGATGATTACGCTATTAAACCAAATGAAACTTACGAACATCACCAACCTTTACTATCAGAAGCTAGAGCGCATTCTAACTTGTGGCAAACAGCGAAATATCCCATCACAGATTTTTCTCCATACGATTTAGTGATCAAAGCCTATGCAACCAAAATCACTACTAAAAAAGGGGGAACAATTGAAAGACCAAAGACTGACATTGCTTATTTTGACAACAAGATTAAAACCTTAAAAAATGAAATTAAGGAACTTGAGAAGAGCAAAGGAACATTAGACGAATTGGAATTGACTGATAAATAACATGCAAAAATTCGGGCGCCTTACATTCTCTATACTAGCTGCTTGCCTCTTGCTTTCATTGCAATCGTGCATCTCTCGGTTGAGAAGACCAGAGATATCGGGAGTTATTGTAGATTACGATAAAAACCCAATTGCTAACTGCAAAGTTGGCGAGGCCTTGACAGATCAAAACGGGAAGTTCACTTTACCAGAAATGCGTTACAACGCCTTTTTGCCAACAGAGATTTTCGCCATGGAGGCACCACCTTTAATGGTCTTGGAGCCAATAGAAAAAGAAGGTTACGAAAAAGATGAAATTTCTATATTCCATAGTCGCGGGGGCGGGCAACCAAAAGGTGCAAAAAGCGTGATGGATACAATCTTCTTAAGAAAAATCAATCAGCAATTTGATATACCAGCTTTGCTAAAGAACAGTGAGTGGCAACTAGGCTACACCAAAAATGCGGATACGCTTTTGTTGGTTAAAAACGGCTTTAAAGAATGGTGCAAGACAGACAGATGCAATCCATTTTATAGTGAATACCAGGGATTAACCGATAATTACTATACAGGTGCAAAAAATCTTCCAGAAGGAATGATTAGGAGATTGATAGATCTAAAATTCGGCAACGAAAAATCTGAAGTAAAAGTAAATAGGATCTGTCAATATACTAGCACGTTTGAAGGCCCAAATAAAGAACCTGATACTTTAATAACCAAAGGAACTTGGCAAGCAACTAACCAAACCATACAATTGAACATCGCCAAAATCACTGAAATTTCCGGCAATTTTAAAATATCAGATGTGGATCTGTACCAAATGAAACTCACTAGACTGAAATAAAAAAGCGAGATTGAAGACTAATTACAATCCTTAAACTCAGCTCTCATTTCTCTTAACTTCACTACAATATTTTTTAGTGCTTCGGGTGCGTTACCATACTCAAAAGTGACCTTTCTCAGCTTTCCTTCTAATTTTAATGTAACCCATTCAGATCCGCCATCAGCACAATCTGGACAGCCTACCACCTCTTTAAGCTTATTAAACTCATTGGTGTTAACCAACTTTTTCAAGGCAGCTACTTCATTCTCTGTAATGGCTTTTGTACACGTTTTAGTTTCAGGCTTATCACCGTTTTTACTTTTAGAAAAAGTGACCTGATCTGCACTTACAGAAATTCTACTTGAGCAATACCCTACACACATACCAAAACTACTACCATAACCTATTTCTTCTAAGTTCTTCGCATCATTCTTTTTACAAGAATTAAGAACTAAAGCCGCAAAAAGCAAACAAAAAATTAATTGTAAAGGTCTCATAGCTTTCATTTATAGTCAAATACGTTGATAAATCTTTAAACGCTACAACCCGTGTAAATTTAAAAACACAGTCCAAAATTTGAAACCAACATTATTACTTTTATTACCTTTAGCTAGTTAACTATATTTTACGCACCTCTACACTAAATGAACAACCTCACCAAGCAAACAAAAATCATTGTTTATAACTATGTGCTCTGTGTTTTCCTTTCTATCGCTTTAATCGTAACATTAAATCATTATGGTTTAAAGGCCATAGATGGCATTAGAGCATTTACCTCTGGAGAATCTCTTTTTATGAAGGCTCAACAAGAAGCCTCAAGAAGCCTTACCAATTATGTTTTTACCGCTAAACCGCAGCACTACCAAAATTTCTTAAAGCAATTACAAGTTCCCATTAATGATAGCTTAGCTAGAAATTCGTTAAATAGAAATGCTAGCAACGAAGTGGTAAGAAAGCAATTGGCACTAGGCAGGAATGTACCTGAAGATTTGGACAACATCATTTGGGTTTACAAGAACTTTAAATCTTTAAGTCAGTTTAAAGATGCGATTAAAATATGGAAATCGGCAGATCTATTAGTTATGGATCTAGAGCAGCAGGGCATATACATACATCGAAGAATAACCAATCGTCAGTACCTATCCCCTACCGAAAAAGAAATGCTAGCCGATAAAATTGATCAAACTTGCAGGCTTATCACAATAAAAGGAGACGAATTTGACCAAGCTTTAACCAAAAGTAGCAAACTTGTAAATACAACGGTAATCACTATCAATACCGTAATTGCATTGATAATTTTTTCGTGTATTATTATCATTTCATTCAAATACATCAAGCGTTTATCTACACTACAGAAAAATACCTTGGCGCAAAATGAGGCGCTATTGAAAATTAATGAAGAGCTAGACCTATTTACCCACAGTGTGTCTCATGATTTAAGAAGTCCTATCACCTCTTTAAAAGGCATTATCAGTTTGGCCGAAGATGAAACCTCTGCAAATGAGCGCAAACAGTATTTTGGTTTAATGACGCAGATCTTATCTAGACAAGATGATTTCATTTTGAAAATTATTCAACTTTCAAAAAATAAGCGGATTGATATTCAAATGCAGGAAATCTACCTTCCTACATTTTTTGAAACCATTGCTCAAGATCTAAAATACGGGCTAGATATAAATGTCGAAATTAGATATGATGTACAACCTATTACCATAAAAATAGATGCATTTAGATTGGATATCATCTCTCGAAACTTAATTTCCAATGCGTTGAAATATGCTGACCAAAGTAAACCTTCGCAATTTATTCAAATTTCTGCTTATCTGATTAGTGGATTTCTGCAACTCAACTTTGAAGATAACGGCCTAGGCATAGCCGAAGAACATGTAAATAAGGTATTTGATATGTTTTATGTAACCGCACACCAAAATAAAGGGAGTGGTATAGGTTTATATTTGGTAAAAGAAATGGTCAACAAAATGGATGGACAAATTAACGTAACATCTAGTGTGGGCAAAGGAAGTATTTTTGCAATAAAATTACCTATCGTGTAGCAGCCGATTAACCTTTTCATTTCTCGTAATCTTTTTGATTTTAGTGAAAGAAACCCACAACCGTAAGATATAATGGTATCGCATTTGCAGTATTAAAGCTTAGTTATTTGGTTTAAAACTTATAAAGGTTAAATGACGAAAAACCCACAAAAACTATCAATGGAAGACAATAAAATAGTACACAAAGTAGAAAAAGTTAAAGCAGGAGCGCTAGCCTTTATTGGTGCCGGTTTTTTTAGTCAGGGAATTATTTATTTTCAGGAACAATCCAATTACCATATTCCAAGAATTTTATATCCGTTTTACAAGTTATTTGGCCATATTGGTTTGGCAGTTGCCATGCTGGTTTTGGGTCTTGTTTTAATTTACTGGGGATATACCAGGTGGAAAAAACACGATGGAAAAATTGGCATTTTCGCTTTAATCGCTGTGATTTCTTTTGTTGCGTTTTTTGCCATTCTATCTTTAACCGGCACGAAGAAAACTACTACAGAAGAATTAATCCAAAAATCTGACGAAACCAGAGCAAAAGGCATCGAAAAAATGAAGGAAATGGACGAGCCAGATTTGAGCAGTGATGAAGTAAAGCAACACTTTGCGAATTTCTATTCGATTTTAAAACAGCGTGAGGATGCCAAGAAAAATGAAGACCAAGTTGCGCAGAAAAAGGTTGGGGATGCTTACAATGCCTGGACTGAAAAGTCGGCGTTACTGATACAAAAATTAGAAACACCTGAGCAGAAGCAACAGTTTGCTCTGTATGTAGGTAAGTTAACCCTAAAATGGCAGGAAGTTAAACCGGTTCGTTAGTTATTATATGTTTTCAAATCTGCTACCTATGAAACTATTAAAAATCTGCATTCTCCTCATCGCTTTAGCTACCAGTTGCGATGCAAAACCGAACCCATCAGCTTCGCTAAAAAAGCAAACAAAAAACGTTGCTAATTACGATGCTTCTACCAAAACCATCCATGTTTTTGTAGCACTTTGTGACAATAAATATCAAGGCATTGTACCTGTCCCCAAAGCAATTGGCAACGGGCAAGATCCTGCAAATAATTTATACTGGGGCTGCGCCTATGGTGTGAAAACTTATTTCAAGAAAAGTAAAGAGTGGAAATTATTGACAACGCAAAAGCTTGATAAAATTAGGATGGAACGCCTGGTTTTTAAGCACGTCAGCAAAAACTACTATCTCATTGCCGATGCTTATGATGGCCAGTACATCAAAAAAACCACAACCGATTTCCTTTACAGTTCTGCCGGGCAATTGAAAGATACCATCCAAATTAACAAAACTACGATTGGCATTAACGGCAATGCTAAAATGGTAGCTTACATTGGGCATGATGGTTTAATGGATTTTCAACTGAATGAAAGTTTTGCCAATGCTGATGACAAACAACGCGATGCAATTATTCTAGCCTGCATAAGCAAGAAATATTTTGCGCCACATTTACAACAAGCCAAAGCAAATCCAATTTTGTGGACTACCGGCTTAATGGCTCCCGAAGCTTATATTTTGCATGATGCTTTGAGCAGTTATGTTGCTGGCGGTACGGCAGAGCAAATTCGTAGCAAAGGCGCCCTAGCCTACACCAAATTTCAAAAATGTAGTTTAAAAGCATCAAGAAATTTGTTGGTTACAGGTTTCTAGTACTTTTTAGAACGCAAATAATTGTTTTAACTACACGGATTTAGAGTGGTAGCAAACGAATAATAAATCGGCCTAAAGCACCACATCAAACTACTTATCTTTAATAAAAAAAGATACAGCATGATCATTTTCGGCACTCGTTCAAAAGTTTTAAGTGGCAGTACTGCTACCGCAGATTGCGACTATTGTTCATCTAAACAAACAGTTAGGTTAAGTTTTGCGTTACGCTATTTTCACATCTTCTGGATCCCCATGTTTCCGCTCAGCAAAACGGGTGTAAGCCAATGTAGCCATTGCAAACAAACGCTTTACGCCAACCAAATGCCAAATGCGTTAAAAATGGTTTACGAAGAAGAGAAGAAAAAAGTTAAAACTCCTTGGGGATATCGTTTTGGCCTTATTTTAATTGGATTGTTTTTCGCTTTCGTAATTGCCTCTATCGTGTTTGGTGGGGGTGAATAAAAAGTACCTCAACCAACCAATGGTAAACGACATTTATGAGGTTAAATATGGCAACAGACAATACGTGCTGTATAAAGTAATTGCAGTAAACGGCAGTGATGTGGTTGTGGTAGAAAGTGTAGAAACGGGTCGCAAAGCCAGTGACGTGAGTAAAATAAAGAAAGATGGAGTTTACAAAACTTCTGAAATAACTTTTACCAAAGCACAATTAGAAGAACTAGTTAAGGAAAGAAAATTACGCGATATAGAACGCCAACAGCAATAATCCATTTAATATGAAAAATACACGCTTCGCTTTAGTATTCTTGATGCTTTCTGCGGTTTTCAATTTCGCGGTAGCACAGCAGAAATACCATGTTTTTGAGCTAAACGACAAATATGGCATTACCGATACTTTAGGGAATGAAATCATTAAGCCGATTTACGGTTATAGAACCTTAATTCCGGCCAAAAACGAAATCTATTTGCAAGATTTTAGCGAAAGACCAGACATCATTTTTAATGTAAAAACTGGCGCAAAGCAAGCTTACGAAAGTGTTTACGATAGTAAAGTGTTTATTAAAGATGTTCCATATTCCATTGTGACCAGCAAAGGAAAGAAGTTTTTGTTAAGCGAAGAAACCGAAAAAACTATTTCTTTTAGCAGAGATTACGACGAGTTTTATCGTGCCGGAAAATATATCATTGCTCTATATTATGCACAAGACCCTGTTGTATCTGGAGGAAAGGATAAAAATGGGAAATTTTTACCGCCTAAAATTAGCGCAATAAGGAGGCATCATGCGGTGTTAAGTAACGATGAAACTTTAAAAACTATCGTAGATAAAGGTTTCGATAAATACATGCCTCTTTATAAAGCTCCGAAAGAAGAGAAAGATGATAGGGTTGTAAAGCTTGAAACAGTTACGCTTAAGCCCAGCAATCCAATTTTCGATTATATTATCCTAAGTCAAGGTAATAACCACAGGTTGTATAATGCTAAAATGGTTTTGGTAAAAGCTTTTGTTCTGGCAAAACCCGATGAAGAAAAGTTGTTTGATTATGCAGAGAAGCTATTAAAAGTTAAACTCAGTACCATGGCAAGTGAACAACATGGCATGGTTAGCGCTCCACCTATGATGGCTTCACCAATGATGCCTTCGCCAAGTAGCGGACCGAGAAATTGGAGCCAAAAACCAGAAGAAAAAAAGCCATTTAAGCCTTTCTTTTATACCAAAAAGTTAGATGACGGTACTACTATCTTCGCTCTGCAAGAAACAGAAGAAATTAGCAAGCGCATTTTTGAAGCTAAAGCAAATATCAAAGTAGTACTGAACACAGGAAATTGCTCCATCAGAATAAGCACCGACACAAAAGGATACAGTGGTTTCAGTTACAATCCAAAAACGGGAGAGATTTACCTGCCGAAAGCTTATTTAGCAGAATTAGGAATTAAGTTGATTTAAAGTTTTTGAACTTCAAAATTATGGAACAACCCTTGTTTGAATTAAGTAATGAACAGCGAAAATATTTAGGTCTCACACCAGTTGCCAAGCATTGGGAACGTGTGGCGTTATTTAACGGTTTTGTTTATTTTGATGGTGATATTATTCGTAAACAATTTAGTGTAAGTGACCAAAGCTATACTGAGCGAGATCTTGAAGAATTTACGGCAGAAAATAGGACCATTTTATTGCCTAAAACCGCTAAAGGAAAACCTAAAAAACTCAATTATACCGCATCGCAATCTTTTAAAGGCATTGGTGTTTATTTTTCTTTTTCAGAAAGCTTTTTAACCATTTCCAACTATACCACTCAGACTACCTTTTACAAAGAAAGTTATGAAAATAAAACGCTAGATTATTTAAAAACATGGTTGGATCGTTGGATTTCGGAAAGTACCGCAGAAGATTTACAAGAAATCGAAAGCTTTAAAAATGCCGAAAGAGCTCATCAGAAATATAATGAGGGCGACTTTTTTGCTTTTAAAATTGGCAGAAGACAATGGGGTTTCGGAAGAATTTTATTGGATGTGCAAAAACAGATCAAAACCAATAAAATTGACAGATACGATCATCCGGGTTTAACCAACCTGATGGGGAAATGCCTGATTGTAAAAGTTTATCACCACATCAGTAATCACCTAAATGTTGATTTAAACGAATTGGCTAAAACTTTGGCGCTACCTTCTCAGGCAATTATGGATAATCATTTTTATTATGGCGAAAATCCCATCATTGGAAACAAACCTTTAGCCATGGATGAACTCGACATGTTGATTTCTTATAGCCAAAGCATCAATAGTGCAAATTACAATAAGGTTTATTTGCAGTACGGGATGATTTACAGGGAACTGGAGCTGTCAAAATTCAATAAATATTTAAAGTATGATGACGAGACACAATACTGTGGCTATGTAGAAAATCCGCATAGAAATGAAAGTTCTGGTTTTGGGCTTGATCTAAATTCGTTGGAGGAATGCATCGAAGCAAAATCAAACCTACCTTATTGGACCAGTGACAAATACTACGATACCAAGTTCGATTTGAGAAATCCAGCAAATGCCGAAATCAAAAGAGAAATTTTTAACGCTTTCGGTTTAGATGCCAACAAATCATACGAAGAGAATTTGAAAACTACTTTGAAGTAGAATTATAGAAAAAGAGAATGAGCGCATGAAAAATATAATTAAATACATTCTGATAGCGATAACTACACTGAGCTTTGCTTGTAACAATACCCAAAAAAATAGCGATGAAGCTGTTGAGGTGGGTAGTGACGATACCGCTGTGATGGCAAAAGTAGATGCGCCTGCCGTTGCTGATACAACGACCAAAATATCAGTAGGCGATCAGGAAGAAGCTCATATTAACTACGCTGATAGTATCGATTTTGAAAAGTATGAAGTTGGCCCGCAAAAAAGAGTAGCGAATGCGCCTATAGACTGGACAAGCTACCCTGAAGCCAAAGATTTTAAAACTAGAATTACTGAAGCTTATAAAGATAACGAAGTGAATTTTGGTGGATATTATGTGACTTCAATATTTGGTTGTGGTGCCAGTTGCATTATGGGTTTTATGGTTGATGTGAGGGATGGAAAAATTTACGATTTGCCTTTAGGCGAAGAAAACTCCTGCCTTTTTGCAGAAGACAGAGCCTTATACAATTGGATGAGCCGTCTTTTTATTGCAGGTGTTTGCAAAGAAAACGTAGACGCCAAAAAGGTTTATTACAAAGCTTATTTGTGGCACGAGGATAAAAAGGAATTTGAAAAAGTAGACGAAAGTGCTTTTTTGAAGAAATAGCTAAGGCAGTGGATCTTAAAACCTAAAACAATAGCACAAAAAGAAATTAATTAAACCTGACAGTAGCGAGCATGAGTGTAGCGAATAAAGCGAATGGCAGGACGGCAGAAGCTATGAAATACTAACAAACATTTTCGAACAAATATGATCACTAAATATAAACTTACTGTTGTACTAATTTTTACATTATCCACCTTAGGTTTCGCACAAAACCGAAAGCCAGATTATGTGTTTAAACTTGGTACAATTAATTATTTCATGAACTTAAGCAAGGGAAATGCTAAAGCGCAAAATGATACACTTTTTTATAATTTGTACAGAAATGGCAGTACCAAAAGAATTGCCAAAGAGATTAAACATATCGTAAACAGAAACACTGGCGACACCTTACAAGCTGGTTACTACGTTGTTTTGGAAAAAACAATCTCATTTTTTCAGACATTCAAAGCTAAAAAAACAACCCAGAGGGTTTATACGCAAAACGTTAATGGTCTGTTATCAGTAAAATCGGGTGTTTTAACAATTGATCCTCCCAAGATGCCAATCCCACCTATGGCGCCTGCAGCAGATAATACTGGTTATCCTGAACAAGTAGATATACCTGCAGAATTTCCTGGGGGAATGGCAAGAGCAAGACAATTTATTGGCAACAACTTAGAATATCCGAAGAAAGCGATAGACGCCGAAATAGAAGGAACAGTACAAGCGAAATTTACCATTGAGTTAGATGGTTCGATTAGCAATATCGAGATTGTGAGAAGTTTAGGATATGGTTGTGATGAAGAGGTTATTCGCGTAATCAAACGAATGCCAAAATGGGCCCCTGCGAAACGTGACGGTAAAGCTGTAAAATCGTACATCACTATGCCTATTAGTTTTAACTTAAATTAATTCCTATAAGATGGTCAAGTATTTCAGAGCTTTTTTATTCGCTTTTGCCGTAGCCATACTAATTTCTTCGTGTAAGGGGAAAGTTAAACCTATTGGCCAAGCCCCGCTGGATTTATTAGATATTGATTTTGGCACCAAAATGAGCACCTTATATCCTGATAAATACAAAAGCAAAAACTGGGATAATTACTACGATATTCCGGTTGGCGAAGACACCAGAATGATAGAAAGGGACACCACTTTTATCAATGAGTTTTCTGAAGACCAAAAAGCTGTGGGTATAGAGTATAGACAAAGAAGTTCATCCACTGGAGATACTTTAGCTATAGCTGTAGATCAAACTTTCAGTTCGCTTAGCATAGCCTTTTCCATTGATGATAAAATCAAAGCTATTGGTGCAGAAACAAGTGAGATTTCTAATCAACAAACCAAAAAATTTATCCAAACGCTAAGCAAAAAATATGGAGAAGCCAAAAAGTTAGAAGGCGAATTCATGAGCAAGTTTACCATTTACGAATGGGAAACTAAAGATAGGATTTTCCGTTACGCTACCATTTTCAACAATGAAAAAAACACCTTAAAATTAGAAGTCGATAAAAACCAAGGCAGCATTAAGCCAATGGAAAAAACGCCTCATCACGATGGCTATTTTTTTGTCATCAACAAAGCATATCTAAAGGATATTGAAACTTTGCATACTGGTACGTTTGTATACATTAAATAAACTCAAACTATTAAAAAAACAATTATTATGGCTAATTTATCTTTCTTCTTTAGCAATAAAGAGCGTTTAAAATTTTTTCTCAAGTGCGTACTTATAGGAATGCCCTTACTATTCTTAGCAGGATGGGCAGTAAATACTTTCGAAGATAGCGAGGCTGAAAAAGGAACCGCAAATGACAAGGGCGGGATAAATTATTTCTATCGCGAAAGCTCAGGCATTAAAACATATCCAGAGCCTATAGGCAAATTGATCCCAATGTACCCAAATAGTCAATCTACTTATTTAAGCGTTTCTACAGACAAGAACAATGAATTAGAAGGAAACATCGTCGTTTTCACACCAGATGAGTTGAGTAAAGTAATCGCTTTTTATAAGCAAAAGGCGAAAGTTATAAACGAAAGTGCTGACCGTTTGGAATTAGAAAAGGATGGTCAAAATTTTGTAATTGGCAAAGAGAACGCTTATGATGATGATCCGATAAAAGGTGAAACTAAATTTGAGATCAGATTTAACACCAGAGCAACGGTGGAGAAATGGAAAAATTATAAACCTTAAAGGTAATAGAAATCAGCTAAATTTTAAATTATAAGCTTCCCCAAGGTCAAACATCTCATCAATAGTAAATGAAAAAGGTATTTAAGATCATTGCAATATTGGTTGCAGTACTCATTGCACTCGTTATTTTGTTTTTTGGTTTCATTTGGGGAAGCATAGAATGGAACCGCTACAGCAAAAAGAAAGAAGCCATTCGCATGCAAAAAGAAGTTTGCGATACCATTAGGAACGTGCAGGGAAATTTTAAGATCAATGTAAACGGTTTTACGCCTAAAGAACTGAAGAAGATTAAATTTTACCTTAAGCGGGATAAATTAATTATTAGAGATACCACCATCAATTTCACAGCTGAAAATGATCGTGAAACCCAAACGGTTATCATGCCTTTTGAGACACTGGATATTCAGGATTGGATCATCGTAGTCATTAAGGATAGAACTTATTTGCTTTCGGGCTTTAGTTACACCGCAGGCTACAACTACGGTATGTTTGGCCCGGTTGGTCCTTGCGAATGCGGAGGCAGTAGTTACCAAAATGTAAATGGCAAACCTGGAGGCTCGGGCTGGCTGCTCAAAAAAGAGGGCTTGTTAAATTATCAGTTACCTCCAAAATAAATACAATATGAAGAGAATTTGTTACCGTTTAGCTTTTTTAGTTTTAGCAGTTGTAGCATTTACCATGTGTACCAAAAAGACCACGCTTCTAGAAAGGCATAGTGCCTTTGATTTAGAAAAAGTTGACTTTAAGGAGAATGTAAATGAATTGTTTGCTAAAAACCTACTAGATGACAACGGCCAAAGTTATGATAGTGTAGATGTTACGATAATAAATAGCGATAAACAACGGTACAGAATTACAAATTCTCGTATTGAGTTGCTTGAGCTTAAAGTGCCGACGAAAGACCTTGGATTTTTATATAAATCGCCAACCTTAGATAGCGTTGCTAAATTTCAAGACACCTACTTTGAGCGGGTTTATTTGCTAACGGATAACAACAAAAAACCAATAGGTTATTACGCAGAGGCAGAACTTGGAAGTGCTGGAGAACGCAATTCGGCCATCGAAAAACTGACTGAAAAATACGGTAAACCAACACATGCATTCTTTCTGGCTCGAGAATTTAACCAATGTTCTTACGAATGGGTTTTAGCTGATAGAACCATTCAGGTGGAGACCTCCTTTGGTTTTAGCAGTGACATCAATACCAACGGCGGACGGTTTTATAAGATAGACCTGTTGATTTTGGAGAACAATGCAAAAAAGGCTGTACATGAAGCGCACATTTTCGAGTATCCAGAACAAATTGTGTACAAAGGTAAAACCTACAGTTACAAGGATATGCTTTTAGAAAAGACCGAAGTTTTTAGCGATGAGTTTGTGCTAAACTCTACCAAAGAATATTTGTTAAAAAACGAACATACGGATTATGATATTAGCCTATCTCCTAAGGACGAATAATTTAAAAACCCATGATAGTATCTGCGCAAACCTATAACATTATCCTCATCGCAATTGTCATATTGATTGCGATCAGACCTCTTTACACCCGTTTAATCAAAAAGCAAGGCAATAAACACGATTGGATGTTTGCGCTTTTATTTCTTTTGTTACCGATTAATTGGTACACACCTACGTTTATTACTGTTACTTCTTGTGGCAAGTTTACCAAAGAAGTATTGCTATTTCCAGGCGAAAAAGATGGAGTGAGTTACAGCTATGGATGGAACAACTATATCATCAACAAATCGTTAAACACTGTGGCTTTTGAGTATATATTTTATGGCGATAACAAAAGGAAAGAAGACGAATTAGATAAAATCATTACACCAGGTAAAATCGAAAAAGTTAACGAGGTTACCATAGATTTTGTGTTTGAGGAAGAAGCGAAAAGTGTTTCAACAAAATCGAGTGGCGCTACCAAAACTACGTTGTATTGTATGTGATTTCTATAAGCTTGTTTCGGTCACAGTAAATAAAAGATGTCACATGACACCATTCCTACTCTTCATCGTTTTACCATTGCTACTGTTAACATGGCTGTTTATTCGAAGCAAAACCAGAAAAACAAAATGGATTATAGGCGTGTTCGCTGTACTTTTTATCACCTTTTTAACAACCATCGTACTAGGTCTTTGGAGCATGGGCATTGAAGATTTATATGGAGATAAACAAAATATTTTTTGGGAAGGAAGTGCTGGAGACACCATCAAATTAGTTGATAATCGTACCAAAAAAGTCTTGGCAACGGGTATCCTTAAAAAAACGTGGCATCGAATAAATGTGCAAAGTGACGGTACTGAAATAGAATTATTGCAATGGCTTACTAATGAAACGAACGCTGAGTACGTAGAAACTCGTCAAGAGGTTAAAGACGATATCATCACGGTTACAGTTTTAAGTACAAGCGATAGGTCATTTGATAGCAGAATGAGGGCTAGAAAAAATCAAAAAATAAACAAACTTTAACGAATTGCAGTTTATCCTTAGCGAATTTTAAATTAAGTGTTGTATTAGAAAGGGTATTTATATTTTAGTATAACGAATTACAGCAATTTTAAATAAATAGATGGAACAATCTGATCATACTTCTCAACCAACCCAACCAGCACTTGAAAACAAGCCAGTAAAACGCAATAAAGCCAAAACCATTATTTGGGTTATTATTGGCGTAATTGTGCTCGCCTGTATATTGGCTTTCACCTATTTTTATGGTGGATATAAAGCCCGTCAAGATTACAACGCTAATGGCGATGACGTAGCCTACCCTGCAGACAGTGTATTTGTAGATGGTTGGGCTAGCCCAGAAGATTATGCCAACTGGAAAGATGCTACATTTACCATTCCGCAATATGATGATATACCTACACCATTTAAAAGAGGAATTGTTAAAATTTTTATGGATAATGGCTATTTCAGTAAAGATAACAGCGATTTATATTTCTTCACCAAAATTAAAGATCGTGCTTACAGAGTAATCGCCTATGGCAATTTCACGGGTCAGGGAGAACGCGAAATGGCATTTTTGCTTGAAAACTCTGACTATCAAAGTAGTGCCATTTTTATCATCCCTCAAAAAGGGAACATCCTGTATTGGAAAAAACTCCCTGGCGAATTGCCAACTATCAAAAGCTTTAAAAAAGGGGCTTTAATTTACATGGATAAAATGGAACTGGTGCCGGCGCCAAACGACGGTATTATCAAACAAACCAAAAATTCGAAATATGTGCTGATCTATAACCATCAAACCAAAACTTTTGATGAGTATTACCAGTATACTAACGATGATATTAAAAGTGCGCAAGAAGAACAAGAAATGGATGATGAACCTGAAGAGGTAGCAGATACAACCGTTGTAGAAGGAGGATAAATTGCATGGGAAAAAAGCAAATCTTAATTCGGGTTTACCTATTCGTTTCAGCCTTAATTACGCTTGATGTAGTACTTTATTGTTTTTGGCAAATGAGTTTTACAGGCTATTGGAGCGATCGGGTTATCTTTTGGATTTGGCTTTTGCTTACTCCGGTAGTCACATTTAGTTTTTGGAAAAAGCTTTGGGCTAAAATATATTTCGGGCTGTTAGTGGTGGGGTTAATTTTAAGTATTTTGCCAATGGCGATACCATTTTTTGGCATCCTTTTATCAGGTTCTGGTAGTGGCCGATTAAACCATTTTAACCTCGAAAATAACATCCGCATACAAACTGTAGGTTATGGCGTAATGGGCAGGCCTCGTGTACAAATTGTAAAAGATGGTTTACTGTTTGATAAAATTAAATTTGAAGATGGCGACGAGATCGGTGCAAACGATGTGATTTCAATAAAACCCGAAGATGCTAAAAACGGTGAGGAACAAGAGTTACCAGCATTTGCAATTAGGGATGCGAAGAATATCAAACTGATAAAAGAGGCAGATACCTGCATTAGTGTGAAATGTTTCTTTGAAAAAGCTACAGTAGAAACCATCTATCGATTTAAAGAAAAAAAATCTTTTAACTATTAATTTGTTTGAACCACAAAGACACTAAGAGCACAAAAATATTGGAGTTCATTAATTAAGTATTTGGAAGGAGCGGTGTAAAGGACGGCCTTTGAATATTTGGAGCAAAAGCAGGTAAATCTTTTGCATCAATTTTCGACAAGTATAAACAAGCAAGAAGGCAAAGCGGAGCACAAACTTTAATAAAAGTAATAACACTAAAGCTTCTGTATAAATAGCCTTACAAGCTAATGCTGGCCTGTAACAAAGCGGAAAGCTCCGGAGTAAAATAAACAGCGAAGCTCTCTTGAAGACAAAAATCAATACAAACTACTGAAAAATTCTGTATAACGAAGCGTAAATATACCGTCACCCTGAATTTATTTCAGGGTCTACCATGATGGACATCTGCTATTAAATGAAACTAAAATCTAAATATGAAATGAGGACACGTACACCGAAGGTGATTTTTTTTATTCGGGTAGCGATTAATGATTTGAGAATTAAAGATGATGCCTTTTACAAACGCAATAACAATGATTTAAAGCAGTAGCCATCAAAACAACTTCCATTGACCATCTTTATGGAAACCTAAACCATGCATCATCATTAAAATAAAACTGACATGAACAAATACCTACCTATTTTCATACTCTCATTTTTATCTTACTCATTAGCGCAAGCTCAAAGCTTCGATATTCGAAAACTTACATTAAAAAGCGATGTGATTTTGTTGTACGACCAAGACAGCATTGTCTACATTGATGATGTCATCAACGACCATACCACTCAACATTATTACCAACTTAAATCCGTTAGTCAGGAAGTTAAAAATAACACGGGTTTTAAATTTAACAACATAAAACTACGCTATCTGGTAGAAAACGAAGACTACTTTAAAGTGTACGAAAAAGGAGATTGCATGGGCATTGGCAAGGTTGTCGACAATGTAAAAAGAAGATTTTACGGTATGTTGTTCCTACAAAAAAACAACAAACAATACAACGTTATCGGCATTGTGCAAAATGATGATCCGCTATCGGTTTGGCAAGATGTTATTAAACAAGTAAAATCTGTAGCAACTCTCGAAAAAATTAAAAACCTGCAAGAGCGCTACACCAAATCCATCGATTGGTTTTTAGACAACAATACCCTACCCGATAAAAACTTTGTGAAGTATTATAAACAAAAAGGCATCCTTAAAACCGATACCGCCCAACTCACCGAACAGCAACTGGCTAGAGCAAGAGGCTTATTTTTTAACGGAAACGAAATTTTTTTAGATTTAATTGCCAGTACAGACCAAACCGAAATCAGAAATTATTACCTACAGAAATTAAAAGATATTGTTTTTCAATCCGAGTATGAATTTGGCGATTGCTTACGCTTCAAAAGAATTGCCTGCATGTTAACCAACGATTTTAATGAGAATTACGATGATCTAAATCGGACGCTTTCGGATCTGTTGACCAAAGATGAGCTTCAGAATTATGAGAAACGACCAATCATGAACCATCTCATCGACCTCATTGAAAAAAAGACTTATAAAATTGGTACGTTTTCTACCAGTAAACTATAAAACCAAAACGATGAAAAACCTTCGATATATCTTATTCACTTTAACTACCTTGATGATATTTTTCGCTTGCCAAAATAAAAACGAGCAGAAGACCGAAGAAGTTCTCGATACTATAGCCCATGCTAGTGAAACCGTTGCACAAACTGAAACAGTTGCACATTTTACAGAACCCGTCTTCCCAGCATCGGGAAAAAAAGCTAGCGATTTTGTGCCTGCAAACTACGAGATTGATATGGAAACAGAAGCGGATCTAAATCAGGACGGTTTAGGCGATGTAGCACTCGTGCTCATTAATATCAAAGATACTACTGCACTTAGGCCAACGCTGGTGCTCTTAAATCAGGGTAAAGGATACAAGCTTTACGCCAAATCTTTTAGTGCTGTGGAGCCAAAATATCGAGAAGATGGGTTTCAAATTTACGATTACGAAAACATTGTTATTGATAGCGGAAAATTGGTAATCAGCATGCAGGCAACTGGACCGTCCGGAACCATTGAAAGTACTTATGCATTTATTGATGGCGATTTGGTATTAAGCAACATTAGCACGTTTAACATGGGCGCCGGTGGACAAACTGAAGTCAAATTTGATGTACTGAAAGGGATTTACGAAAAAACCGACATCAACACCATGAAAGAAGATATGCCCAGCACCACTACTACCAAAAAATACAAAATACCAAAGGTGCTTTTTAAGGATAGTGATCCTGGCGAAATCATGATTAAGGCATATGAAAAGGTTGGGGATTAAACATCATTTTATGAAAGTCTTTTTATTTGGCCTTGCCACCCTACTATTTATGGCTTGTAAGCAACCGCAAAAACAGGCTGTTCCCAAACCGAATGAGAAGGAAATGATTACATATTTTACCTATGGCGAGCTACCTCCAGTTGGTTATATTTACTACGACACGGTATTGGTGTTGGCAAAATATAGGCTAAATGTTAAAAACATGGGTGGTTGCGAACCCGATGGCATTGATTACAAGGATTTGGAACATCGTAATAAGCAAACTGCACAATACATGGCCAAGCAGTTTGGAAAAGATTGGGTAAAGGATTTCGAGAAGCAAACGAAATTGAAAATTATGCTTTCGCTTGATTTGGAAGATTGAGTCATAGTAAATGATATGAAAAAATTCAGCCTCCCTTTACTTGTATTTGTTTTAAGCTTTGGATACAGTTACGCTCAAGAAAAGAAGAGCAATACTTCACTACAAAATCAACCTACTTTGGAACAAAAAATAGACCCAATCTTTAAGCGACCGGAAGCTTTTGGCGTAATGGCCAGCACTGAAAAAGCTGGTATGACCTATCAACTTATTTACAGAACTGGCACTGTAGAGTTGCTGATTAACGGCAATAAAACACAGACTGACACTATAATGGTTGGCAAATTTGTTACGTTAAGTACGGCCAATGGTGGCGCTATTTATGGTACCGGCGAGATGAAATGGATTGGGAGCGATATCTACTTCACGGTAAATGCTGGTCAGCAATTTGGCGGTAAAGTTGCTGGACTTTTTAAGTGGAATGATAAGACCAAAGCGGTAACCCAGTTTTTGTTTAAAGATGAACCATCTACAAAGAAAGTAAAGAAAAAACAGCTCTTAAAAACCAGGACAATTAAAACACTTCGCTTTACAGACCATCAATTGCTCCAACAATACCAATATCAATTGAGCCAATGGGACGATAAAAAAGCAACTGCCAATGATCGCAAAAGGCATCAGCAAGAGCTGGAAGAATACAATTTCTGGAAAGCACATTCACAAGAACCTTATTACTTATTCGAAGAAACACCAAAATATGCTTTAGAGGCAAAAAATATATTTGCTGATGGTAATCGAGATATAGATACCGCATTGCTTCAAAACGCGGAGATCTACATGAATAAAGTTTTAAACCAATTTGATCAACCTCCTAAGCATCAAGTGAAAGTTTTGGATTATTTCCTAGCCGATAGAACAGGTTTTAATGGCATTTACTTTCTTTATCAGGAGAAGGATATAAATGAGGTTAAAATCATCAGGTACAACAATAGTAACTGTGCCTGGTTATTGAGTAATTATGTAGAACTATAGGCTGAAAAGTAAATGAATTAGCTATGGAAAAATCGCTCGTAAAACACGTCATCATTAGAGTTATCGTAGGCTCGCTCTTCCTGTTTTTGCTTCATTTTGCTCAGATAGATTATGAAGTTGGAGAAAGCTTGGGCAAAATCGGCCTTAACGAAAGCGCAATTGCTTTTATAGGTGCCTTGGTTTTATTCGGCTGGATAATTTTTATGGCTGTAGAAGTTGTTAAATATCTCAAAACCAAGCTCAAATGGTTTGCCATTGCTAACATTTTGATTATCGTTTTAACCATTGTCGGTTTCTTTTTTGTTCAGCTATTACTTGCCTTAGCAAGCTGTTAACGGTTTAACTGCTAAACGAATAATAGCCTCTTGTAATCGAATAATTTTTGAAACGTGGCGAATAACAAAACGTAAATTTCATCTGTAATTTAAACGCTAACTTAATGTTCAAATGAAAAAACTCATCTTTCTGATTTTGACTTTAATTATCAATCAATCGCTAGAAGCTAGCGAATGTTATAACTATCATACATCTACAACGCAAGCTATTATAAAAACTGAACGCGGTATTTTCTATCGGTTGATAGAGAAAGACCCGAATGGCATAAGTTACGTTCAACAAATCCTTAAACCGATAAAGGGAATTGATCTGGCAACTTATAAATACGCTGGCGAAGATGAAGCTACCTTTATGTTTAGCGACAAAAATGGTTTTTATCAATTGCCAAAAAATGAACAATATGAAGATAAAGTGGCTATTTATTCTAAAGTTTTATCGGCCAATGCCGGACAAAAACACATCAATGGCCGTATATTTTTAATCGATAACAAATGGTTTTATTTTACGGGTTGGAAAGATAAGATTACCAAAATTGCCTTGAATGGACTGCCTGCCAACATCACTAATGTTAAATGCTATAACTCTGGTTTGTACGTTAAAAACGATCAACAAGTGTTTTCCATTAATGTAGATTTGTATAGTTCGAAAGCTACTATTGAAACCATCCCGAATTTGAACCCAGCACAGGTTGTTTATTATGCATGCAATCCTTTAGAAAATGAAGATTTTATTGCTGATGAAAAGCATATTTATTCGATAAGACGAGAAGGAAGTTTTGATGACCTTACACCTCAGTTTTTGGCTTTGGGTATTAAAGGAAAATTCAACCAGTTAAAGGTGATAGATAATCCCACTACCATTTGGTGGAGCGATAAAGTTATCAAAAAACGCGAAGGCCATTCGGTGTCGGGCAGAAATCCATTAACTGGCGAAGACATCGATATTTATTTTAGCTATTCCAATGCTACACCACTTCAGCCAAAGTACGGACGCATTGCCTATATACGTTTTCAAGGTAAAATTTATCCCATTTGGGATGATAATTTTAGCCAGCCGTATGAGCTAAAAACCGATGCTTCAAAATTAGAGGCTATTGAAGGTAAATTGCTTAAAGGTGATGACTTTTATTACTTCGAAGCAGACAACGATTATAAAATTATCAGCACCAAAATCCCTTCAAGTGCGAAGTTTTTCCCTGGTGTTTACAGCTACGGAAAATACCTTTCAAAAGCTTTGGTTGAAGATGACTACATCCATTTTATTGGCGACCGGTTTAACATCCACATGGAAAATAAGAAAAAGTTAAGTAGTAAAGTTGTTAAACAATTAGGCCTGTTTTATCTCTTTAATAACGCCCTGTTTGATGGCGAAAAAAGTTACCCGATTAAAGCGGATTACGAAACTTTGATTTCTTTAGGTTCGTTTGTAGAAATAATTAACGGTTGCGCTGGCGAAATGCCAAACACGCCTCAGGTTCAACTTAAGTATCATCAGTTTTTTAAGGATAAAGATGCGGTGTATTACTTTAACGAAAAAACCAAGCAACTACAAATTATTCAAACGGCCGATCCAAGCAGTGCTGAGGTAGATAATTACGATTATTTGCAAGAGCTGTACAAGATTAAAGATGTTAAGGGAACCATAAAAAAAAAGTCTGAAGCAAGCTTGAACTATTACTTAATTGGCGGAGCAGTTGTATTGGTTTTAGCATTAGGTATTTTTTATTTTAAGAGAAGAAAAGCATGAGGGTAATCGGAATGTTTTGGACAAGGATTTAACGGAGAGGTATCAAAAAAATAATGAACGTTGTAGGAAGCGTTTAGCATGGTGCTTTGATTAAAGTAACGACGTTGCTAAGAACGAGGATTGGCATAGCAGATATTTTGAGTGAAAAACGTTGAAACCACTTGCACTATCATTCAAGTAGCACTGCTAAAATAATTTTCAGCCTTGATGGTGGATAGAGCGAAGCAAGGCCTTAAATTATTTTGATAAGTGGTTTGACGAATTTTCGCCAAAATAGATGCAAGCCTTGACTTTTGCTCCACTTTTTGTCAAGAAAAAGTGGAAAAGCCTGCCCGGCTAGGGCATATAAAATTTATGATTGCCAGAATGAATGTATGAAACCTAATAAACCCATTTTAATTGCCGGCTTAGTCATTTTCGCAATCAGCGTTTGTATCATCTTTCCGTACGAAAGTAACAAATCTAATTACATCGACGATCTGAAATTTACGTTCCTAACACTCGCACTTTCCATGTTTATCCTCATGTACAGCTTAATGGGCAAACATTTTTTTAAAGGACTGCTTTTCCTTTTGTTCAGTGCCGTATTCAGTTTTGCCTGCTGGTCGCTGTTTATGTACAACGATTTTTGGGGCATTATTCCAGCCTTGTATGCTGGTATTCCGGCAGGTATAGTTGCAGGATTAGTATTTTTAATTTTCAATTATCAATTTATCAAAGATGAAAACAAGGTTAGTCGTTTGATAAAGCGATGCGTTTTGTACAGTGTAATCCTGCTTGTTTCATCTGTTTTATTTGCCAAAGGTGGCGACTGGATTTTTGAGCTTACAGAATATTTAAAGAATATAACGTAGATCTCTACCAATAACCAAACTAACCTATGAAAAAAACAATCCTGCTACTCTCCATTCCTTTAGCCCTAACTGGGATATTTTTATTGTACAACAGTTACATTCCAATCGTCTACCACAATGAGTGTAACGACCCACATTTGTATCGCTATCAATTTGGTATTTACAAAATAGATACTTTGGGCAAAAACGAGGTAAATTTTAAGCAAATTGGGAATGTGGCAGATTATTTTGGTCTCGATAAATCAGCTTGTTTAGACGGCGTTTACAAGTACGAACAAGCTTTGCGTAAAAAAGAAATCGATAGTGTAAACAAAAGCCTAAACTGGCAACTGGTTAAGCATAATCTATACAAAAATAAAAATGGCGAACTTGGTTTTAGGGAAATCATCAGCTTGGGCGAAGGCACTGCCCCAGTTGCGACCTACATTACCAAATTCGGCTTTAATGAAGGAAACCCCTTAAACAAAACCATAGATACAGCCACCTTTACCGACCTGGGAAGTCGTTACTATAAAGACAAAAATTACATTTACCAACACTACACCATGGCATACGGCGGGAGTTTTTACGTTAATACCGATGTTGATTACAAAACTTTCCAGGTAATTGGCGATGTGTACGCAAAGGATAAAAACCACATTTATGAAGAACGGACAGGGATCATGGAAAATGCCGACTATAAAACTTTTAAAACGGCTGTAGGTATTGGCCCCTATGCGAAAGATAAAAATGGGTACTATTCTTGGGGTGAAAAAATAGATACCTTAAACCAGGATATTCCCGAAGAAAAAGAGGCCATTAAAAAGCTGATGAAACTTCGCTAAACTAAAAAAATGCTCAACAGAATTAAGAAACTTATTTTTACTGCCATTACCATCGAAATTGTAGGTGCATTTCTGCTCGCATCTTTTTTTTACACAGTGTTTTTTGGTTTGAAAGAAACTGTAGCAATTCTCCAATGGCTATGTTTTCCATTATTAATAGCTTGTGCCATCACTTATGCCTTTGGCTGGTTCATCTGCAATCGCTTTTCAGCCCGCTATCACTTTAAAAAATGGCAGGGTGTGGTCATCATGTTCGCCTTGCTTTTAGTCGGTATTTTTGGTGGCATGCTTACACTTTCTATTTCGGCAAACAACGATATTAATGAAATTACAGACGTTTTTCCAGTAGTTTTAGTGTTTCTGGCTTTTGGTGGTTTGCCCACCTTAATTTTAGGTTTGTGGTTGGGCAACCGTTTAAGCAAACTCAATCCTTCCTGATCATGAAGACACTCTATTTGATCATATTCGGCATATCAGCTTTGCTTTTTGTGGCTTTATTTTTTAGTCACTTAATGATTGCCATTGTACCCATTATTGGCGCAATTGTAGTTTGGTTGGTCAGCAAAACTTCCATCAAATTAATTAAAACCAAATTTACACTCATCCATTTGCTTAACGAGGGTTTGGTTAAAATACAAGGTACCATTACAGCACCAAAAACCTTCACCACGCCTTATTTTAAGCAAGAATGTATTGGTTATTACTACAAAAAAGCAGACCTAACTTACGATAGCGAGAGTGGTAGCGAGTACGAAAAAGACGCAACTATCGAAGAAGAATTTCAAGATTTTTACCTCACAGATGCTACCGGAAAAATTAAGGTAATTGCGCCTCGGTTTAACCTCGCCTTTTTACCAGTTAAGACAGATACCGTTCACAGCATTAAATATGCGGTAGATGATGTTCGACATAGCGAAAGAATACTTAAAAATGGCGATAAGATTTCGGTAATGGGCTACGCTAAGAGAAATGCAGGTTACAGTTTCGAAATTATTGAACAGCCCAACAATCCGATAGTGATCAGTAATGCTGATTTTGAAAGCAAAAGCCGAAAATCTTTCCAGGTCTTCAAATTTATATTGCCTTACCTCATATTAATGTACCTCTCGGTCAACTATTTCGTGTTTTTTGCACCTCTCCATCATTGGAAACAAAATGATGCGCTCATCGTTTTTGGCTTCTTCGGCGTGCCCATCTTAGGAATTATTTCAGCTATAATCGGCAAAAAAGAAACTGGTTGTCTTTACGTATTTTTCTCTGTTTTAGGCGGAACGCTTCTGCTCACTTCGCTATTAACTTTCCCTTTGTTGTGCTTGCTCTTGATAAGCAAAACAGCCTTTTACACAATTGTTTGCGTGTGGCTCTCCGTTTTTGTATGTACATTGCTGGGCTTAGGTATTAACTACAAAAAATTGGCAGATCTTAACGAATAATAAGCCAGCCCTAGCGAATTCTAATTACTACAAATACCTTAAGAATTTATTTTTAAATTTAATTAAACATCTATCTATGGAAAACAAATTTTACAAACAACAAGGCGATGAGTATATCGCAAAGAAAGACCGTTTAGTTCCAATAATTGGATTGCTAATTTTCGTGGGCATTGCTGTCTATTTCTTTATCGATGGCGCCAAGCACGATGGTGTTCCTTATTGGGTATTTCCACTCTTTCCAATTGCATTGGTCCTGTATCAAATCGGGCTATCGGCGAAGCTAAATCTTTCTACTAAAATGGCTACAGAAAGTTGGTTCGGCATTAAGCTTAAAGAATATCATTTTAACTCCGTTTCAAGGTTTATCGTGGTTAAAAAAACAGTAAACCTAATTAGTGCAGGCTATGGTGCATCAATCGCTTTCAAAACTGCAGGCAAAGAGGAAAAGGAAATTGCTTTTGCCCACTTTAAGAAGAAAGAAATTGCCGAAGAATTTTTAGCAGAGACACAACGGTTAATGAAATAGAAATATTTGAAGTGAGGAAATGATGAGGAAAACTTTGTCAGTGTTTTTTGGCAATTGTAGCCCCGCTTTTTGTTACCCCCGATAAAAATCGGGATCCACGTCAATCGGGTTTAGCACACCAAGCCAGTAGTGCTTTTGAGGGGTTTGCTTTGCACCGCCTTAAGTTCTATAGCCCCGATTGAAGCGGAAATCGCTTTACCAAGTCCCCGCCGTGGCGGGGATTTAGGGTAAAGGGATAAGAGCGGAAAGCGGGACGAACATTAAAAAGGGAAACAGCAACTGCGCTTCAAATCATAGATGTAATAAACTTCCACACTACAAAGCGATTAATGCCTCGGAAAGGGCAATCATTATACAAAAAAATCAGCATAGATATGACAACCAAGACATTCAAAGAAGATTTTCGAAAGAGAACAAAGGGTATCGACAACATAATGATTGAAGCAATGTTCAGTGACTATGTTTTGTATAAAAATGGGAAGCGAATTGGTGTACTTTTCGATAACAAACTGCTGTTGATTTCTACCGAAAACCTGAAAAAATTATTGCCCGATGCACCTGAAGAAACTTCTTTTGATTGGGGTTACTACAAATTAACCCACATCGAAGATTTGGAAAATGTAGCGCTTTTGGAACAGACCATAAACACCACTTACAATGATTTGTATTTTGAGCAAGAGTTAGTGGCAGACCTATCTGCTATGATGGAAAGCTACGCCAGTTATCCCGATATTACAGCAAAAATATACAACCATCATATTACCTTTCTGCGATTTTGCTACGAAAAGAAATTGCTTAAAAAACAGCCAATCGATCAGCTGGGGCGCATCGTCCGGATGCATTATACCAACAGTGATTTAACTGAAGACGGAATAAAAACATTTGAACAATTGTATGAAAAATGGCTTAATTATAACGATAAAAATGATGATAAAACAGATACAAGGGCGGTAGATACAAAAACGCTGGAAAAGTATTACACCAAAATTCTTGCAGAGCAAGCATAGCATAGCGATGGATTATTTAGAACAGGCACAACAGTACATCTCTGATCAAAAGCACGGTTTCGAATATTTTGCACTGGTGTTGGGAATTTTCTTTGCTTGGTCGGCAATTGGTAACTGGAACTGGTTTTACGACCCGCCCTATAACTCGGTAAAAAATCCTATCGGTTATTGGTTAGGGCGCAAAGCATTTAGGGTAACCATTTTTATTTTCGGCATTTTTTTAATAGCCGGTGCGGTTTGGCTTTTAATGGGTGAGTAAATAATAGGGATAAATAAGAGCTCACGAAATGACATATCAAAAGAAAATTATACGGGCTTGGCGAGAAGAAAACTACGGCTTTTCTGAACTATGTCTACAAAGGTAGTACGCCAATTGACTTTTCTACACCTAATTGGCAATACGATGCGGAGCAAGTAAGTGAATTTATAAAGAAGAACAGAAACAGAAAATAAGACTACCGCCTGCCAAAGTTTGCCTTGCGAAGCTCCGAGACGTAATATATTAACAAAACGCCCATCAAAATGAATAAAGAAGAATTAAAGAAACAATTTCTGCTAAAAAGGTTGGAAGACCCCAATGTAGAAGAGTGGAAAAAAAAGGACATCAGAGGATTGCAAAATATTTGAATTTTGATTGACCGTTTTTTTTAACAAAACGCTTATGACAGACAAGAACTTACAAAAATTAATACCCTAATCAATCAAAATCCAGAATTCATAAATCTATCAGAATATTGACCGTTATGACAGAACTCACTAGCGATATTGAGCAAGAATTATTGAAAGCTATGGACGATTACAAAGCCATTGCTCAATTACTTATTGATAAGCTGATTACAGAAACAGACCAACCGGAAAAAGCAGAAATTCAGGCAGGACGTTATTTTGAAATTCAGAATGCAGATCTGTTAAATGGACAAGAAAATCTTTCAGACAATTGGTGGTTTGATGTTCACGGCGAACATTGTCTGTTTAGAAATTTGATAACAGGACAAACTCTTGAGGTTTCACTTGGAAATAAAGAAAGTATAGCCAATCTCGATCCTTATTTCTTCTATAATTTTTTGGAAACAACGGAAAACTTCAGACATCTGACAAAATATTTCAAAAATCCATTTAACGACACTTTGAACTTGTTTAAGAAATTGGAAAAGAAACAAAAAATGGTAAATATTTATGGTGTGAATTTTAGAAAACTATAGAGAATAGCTAAGCTCCGAGATGCTGGCGCAATGCTTTTCCCAAAACAACAACACTAAAAATTTAGAACTGATACCTGAAATGCGGAAAAACGTAGAAGGAATTGCAAAATGGCGAATGAGTATTTTAGACCTGTGCGCCAGATAAAACCGAATGCCTAACAAATTTTTACGTAAGGTTGGCCAACGTGCAAAATTTGAATACCCATTTTTTAATTGAACAAAATGTTTATGACAGACAAGAACTTACAAAAATTAAGACAGCAAATAGTTGACGAAACCGATGGGCTTAAATTTTCCAAACTGATAGAGAAGCTATTGAAGAAATATGCATCAACTGACAGAGAATATGTTTTGGAAATCCTGACAGATTATGCCAGGAATGGACAAATTTTGCATTGGCGAAATTTTCTGCTGAATGATATTATAGAACTTGTAAACGAAGGAGAAGCTAACTACGTTGAATTTTTCGAGTGGTGCGTCACGCAACCTGAATTAACCTATTGGGGAATTGATGGGCTATTAAAAACCAACGGAAGAAAATCATTTTCGGCACTCATTGAAATTCTAAAAAACGAAAGTCTTAAAACTTCAATCCGTGCAAAAGCAATCAAAAGTATTTCGGTATTTAGCAAACAGCCGTTTGACCGGGAATTACCTAAAGACCCGGGACATTGGAAAGTAGAAGATTTAAGAATAGAGGAAATAGAAACCTGGCAGAAAAATGGTTTTCAAGATGGTGAAGGTTATACCCAACCGAAAACTCATATTTCGTTAGAAAATCCAAAAACAGAACTGGAAAAAATTGCTTCAAAACTTAATAAAAAACTCGAAGCACAAAGAACTAAAAATCAAGATTTATCAAACCCGGCCAACTGGTTGACTATTGCAGACGAAACCGACATTTTGAACATAGAGAAAAGATGGAAATTGCCGGAGAATTATTTAACGTTTCTGAAAAACTACTCGCCTTTGAAAGTATTTATTAACAGCAGAAAATATTTTCAGGGTTTGCATTTATATGGCGCTTCTGACTTGATAAAGAGACAGGAAGGATATTCATTTAATCCGGTAACTAACAAAACGATTGACGAATGGCCAGAGAATTTTGTTGTCATTGCTGATGCAGGAGCTGACCCATATTGCATAGACATCAGTCAAATAAAAGATAAAGATGCACCCATTTATACAAGCACCCACGGAAATGGCGAATGGAAATTTGAGTTATATGCAGACAGCTTTTTAACTTTTTTAAAGGAAATTGCTCGAAGATAATAAGTGATTTGAACAAATGGTTTTACGATTTTGACGTGAATTAGGCGGACGAATTTAGAAATTACTAAAAAAGAATAGTTCTTAAGAGCAGTTCAAATGCAAAATTGAAAGATTGATTTTTTCCTTAATTTTCTTTATAAAAACTGCCATCAGTAATTGGTAACCGATACCTCTTTCTATCAAAAAAAAATCGGCAAAATAAAGCGAATAATAAATAAGCACCTGCGAATTGTGAATGAAAGCTTTTTATGCTCCGCTTATTTGTATTTTAGATTGGAGAGATTAAAAAACACACAAATAACCTAACAAATTTTGCGCTAAAACCATCTACCTATGGCAAGGTTCGAAACTTTGGTGGTAATTATAACACAACATTATGGACACAACAAAATTCGATCATTTACCCGCCGAGCTGAAAGAGAAGATTATCCAATCTAGGCGAGCTTTTTTAAAAGCACAAGAAATTAGCGACAAGATTTCGGACGCCTTTAATATTTGTAACCTAAGCGTTTCTGCAACTGCCGAAAGTATCATTTCAATAAGTGGAATTGTTGACGACAAAAACGAAAAAGATGCTATCCACAATTTTGCACTACAACTGGAAAACGTTTCAAGTGTTAGCAATGGCATTGATGTATTGGCTAATTCTACCCTATTGACTTTAACTGCCAACGGGGATGAATTTTCCGTTACTACGCTGGCCGAATTGCAAATTGTACTAGCCCATTACCAAGAAAAATCATTTGTAGATTATAGTTTTAGCGGACACGGTGAAACCACAGTTTTATTATTAAGAAATTCAACACATTCATTCGCAATCTATCTCAAATATGAAGGCGATGCAGGTTTTACTACGTACAACGCTAAAGGTACGAGTACGGAAATAGAAAATTTTATGTTGACAAATGGTCAAAAAGATGAATATCCTACCTCACTCTTGGTTGACAATAAAGATGGTTTAGAAATCCTGAAGTTTTACTTATTAACAGGAGAAATGTATCCAGGTATTGAATGGCGAGAAGAATAACTATCGCTAACAAGGTTAGCTAAGCTGATTGCGATATTCTTTTTACAGAATAAGTCTCTCACAGCTCACCAAACCGTCACTCTACAAATGAAAAACAAAGAATGAAAACATTAACTGAAATTATAGCAAATTATAGAGATACTCAGGATGAAAACTTATTAGAAGGCTTTAAGTTTAAACATAATGGGGAAACGGAATATGGCAAAATCTTCGACCTTAATTATTGGCACAGAAAAGATTTGGTTTTTACGCTGTACGAAAATTATTCGCTGGCAGATAAACCTTTAATCAAATGGCTTTTAAACGAAGAGTTTAAAGGCTATGATGCAGAGGCAGATTTGCCAGTTTACCTAACCGATCTTTGTGCTTTTATGCTGTACAAGCTAATGGAAATGGAAGACGTTTATGATTTATTTAGAGTAAAGTTTGGCGCAGGCACAGATAATCAATTTTTTGTGGATATAGAATTGGTATTGGGAATTGACAGTGAACAAACTAAACAATTTCTATTAAACAATCCTAAAAACAAGCGACTAAACAAACAGATTATAAAGACCATAAATTGGTACGAAAGCCAACCAGAACATAAACTAAAGGACAGAGAAACATATATAAATCATTTTGAGAGTAAAAAAATCAGATGGATAAAAAATGATATGGAAGATACAGAGAGCTATAGTAGAAACCAATTGATGTAAAGCTATACACACCGAAGGTCCTCAGCTTTTGAAAGTGCCAGTTACAAATTATAAAATTTCCATCGCTGTACCGATCTTCCATCATCTAAACCTAAAGAGAAATGAAAACATTTAAAATTACCTTTTACATTCTCCTATGCTTACTGTCGGTAAATTCATCTTTTGGGCAAACATTAGAATTAGCCGACTTAAGAAAAGCGTACAATGCTCAAAAACCAACTGAGCATAAACAGCTAATATCAAAGGGTTTTAAACTACTAAGTGATACGATTTCAACAAACCAAAAGAAATTTAAATACCAATCAGCTAAAAAAGAAATCATTGAATTGGTATTCACAGAAGATGGAGAAGGTAGTGAATATCTAAGTATAACTTATTATTTACCATCAGAACTGGCGTATAAGAAATTTCTCTCCACGCTAACAGGGTATAAATTCAAGTATAGCAAACGAAATCAACGTTATCAACTACCAATAAGCTCCTATTCTGGCGAAAATGTTTACCCCAAAGGGTTAACGCTGTATAACGGAATGAAATATTATGCTTTAGAATGTTAGTCACATAGATAAAGCATTAACGGGACCAAGACCTGGATCTGTAAATGAGATTAAACCACCACCGATAAATGACAGCATAATTGAACCGAAGGAGGTAAATATAAAAGAGAATTGATGAAAATATTGATAACCGTAACGCTATTTCTGATACAGATTTTTGCTTTTGGGCAAACTGAACAAAAGAACTAAGATAACAATGGTAAGTTAAGAGAAATTGGTTTCTATGATACAAATAATCTCAAAACTGACGAATGGAAGTTCTATTATGAAAATGAACAATTGGAGCAAATTTGGAAGTATATCAACAGTTGAAATGTTTTTCAGACAAATCATCGAATTTTATGAAACCAAACACAAAGAAGAATATGATGAATACTTTGAAGTTGAAGAAATTGAAAATTATCCTAAAAAAATCATCTCAGAATAACTCGAAAAAGCATTATTGCTATTCTAATCTGGCTTAAGTATTCGCGTTTTCAGCGGTCGCTTAAATCCAACATGAGCCGAAGACTTTGTCTGGAAACAAAGCAATAACTACCTATCACCACAATTAAATATAATTGCACATTATCAACTACAAAAAACTGGCAGATCTCTACGAATAATAAAGTATATCCAGCGAATTTTAATCACAACATATACGGCTAAAATTTAGATGTAAATTTAAATACATCTACCTCTGAAAAATAAATTAGTTGTGTTTGAAAATCAGAAAAACAATGGCAATACTTATCGAAAATTGTAGCCCCGCTTTTTGTTATAAGCTTGTTTGTCTTCGACTATGCTCAGACTGACACAAGCTTGCCACGCCAATCGCCTGCCTGCCGGTAGGCAGGGGTTTAGGGCACCAAGCCGGTAGCAATTTGAGGGGTTTAACTAGCACCGCCTTAAGTTTATAGCCCCGATTGAAGCGGAAATACCCCGATTTCATCGGGGATGAGAGCGGAAAGCGGGACGAACGTTAAAAAAAGCACTAGGCATTGCGCTTCAAATGATTATTATTTTTTAGCCATTTAACCAAAAATATGAAATTTAAATACCTTTTTATTTTGCTTCTTATAGGCTCATTTTTACAGGCTTGCAGTCAGAAAAATGAACCACAAACGGTAGAAGCTAAAAAATACATAGCCACCTTACAAGCGATGAAATATGATGAGTTGAAAAGCGAATTGAAAAAAGATACAGCGCTACTCAATAAGCTCATCAAAACATCGACTTTTACTTTGCAACTGACCTCACATTTTTCTTCGGGCGAGAAAAGTGCGGTAGAAAAATCGGTGCCAGAATTTGATATCAACCACAACCAAGCTAAAATCACAGAGCTTTTTAATGACTATTGTAAGCATCTATCGTTTGAGCAGAATTTTAGCGATAATGCTAACAGCGAAAATTTTAGCCTTTACGGACAAGGTTTATTTAGATACGAAAGCAGGTTTTATTTAACCGACGACGACCACATTATTAAGGAAAAAGACAGCTTGTTTAAACCTTACATCCCGAGTGTGATTACTAACGAAAAGGCTTACTTTTTTAGGGGCAAAAAAATAGCAAAAGCTGATATCGGGATGAAGAGAATTGATAGCATTGAGGCTGATTTGAGTTTGAAACTGCCGACTGATTTTGAGAAACTCTCCATCGAAAAATCTGATAAAACTGTTGAGTATAAAGATGATAAGATTGAAATAGAAAGCATAAAAGAAAACTTGGCTCAGCTAAAAGTACCAATTGCTTTATATAGCGAAATTATTGGTTATCAAGCTACAAATGGTAAAAATTTGAGAATGAATACCAGTGCGTTAAGTAGTACGCCAATGTTATCAATCGACAAAAAGGTACAGGAAAGTTTAAAGGAATTGCTTGCGATTTTTACCGAGGTGCTGAAAGAAAATGATGAGAAAAATGCCAAAGGAAAACTCAATAAGATTAACCAAAATCATTTGGATGCCAAAGTAAATATGACAGAATTTGATGCTTCGCTTGATAAACTCTCTAAAGATAAAGCTAAAGTTGAAGAGTTGGGCGATGTTGGTTTGTACAATGAAATTGCCAATGCAAGCAAAAAAGTACTCGGTGTGCGAACACAATTTGTGCTGGTAGAATTTCCTGACGACATTAAAAATATTGATGTTTTTGTAGCGACAAAATCTACCTTATTGCAAAACAAAAAGATGGTAAAATATGGCAATCATTATTTAAACCCCAAATATTTTGATGAAAGCAAACCGAACATCGTTTTTTATAGTCATGAAAATGGACGGAAATTTGGCATAAGCAACCGAGATGGCGAAACGATTATTAAACCAACTTTTGGCGAATTGAGACAGCTTGCTAACGAATATTTTATGGGTGACGAGAAGTTGTATTGGTTAAACGTTGCTGATAAAAAGATGGTTGCCTTGCCACAGTACAAAAATTTTGTACAAAGTTTAAAACCTGGTTACGATGTTTTTGAGAAAACCGTTGGCGAAGATGATAAGTATGGCGTGGTGCTTAACCGCGATAAAACAATTCTGCCTTTTGCGTATTATCAGATTGAAAAACATGACAATTTTATTATTGCCAGCAAAACACACAACCTTGATGAGCTTTATGATTTAAACTTTAAAAAGTTACCGAATAAAGGCATTCAAAATATTCGTACGGTAGATAACTTTATTGCTTCTGATATTAAATTTCCGGCAATTTTTGTAGGCGAAGATATCAATAAGAAAAAAGCCCTGGTTGATAAAAATTTGAACTTGCTAACTAGCTTTAAATACGAATTTATCAGTCCGTTTTTTAGTGTAAACAACTACTACATCGCCGGGGTTAGAACCGCCGATGGAAGCAATTACTGGTATGGGATTATTGATACAAATGGCAAAGAGGTAGTGCCGTTTATCTTTTGCAACATCAGCGAAGAGTTTGATAAAAACGGTAAGTTGAAATTCTGTTTAAAAGACAAAAAAGAAGCAATGGATTTTAAAGCTTTTCTGCAGAAGTATAAAAAATAGTCGGCTTTTGTTTGTTTAAAGCTGGCACAAAATAGTTTAGGTTATGAAGAAACTTATTTTCCTTGCACTCTTATTTTTAGAAAAATCGGTATCAGCTCAAAATACAATGACATTAAGTGGATTTTTTCAAGAAAACTATCGAACCGTTAAGTTGGGCAAAGAGGTAGAAAGATTGCTTTTCATCAAAATGAAAGGCCATTTCCAATTACCTCCTTATGATTATGGATATTTCCTAAATCTTACAAAAGAGGATGCACTTAAAACTGGGTTTAATGACATTGTTGTGCTCCCACTAAACGAAGGTTTTTCTCAGAGCGATAAAGATAAAGTTACCTTAGAATTGGTGCCCTTGAGTGTAAACGAACCCACTATCTTTTATACCAAACAAAACAATGTTGATAAAGGGATCAGCTACAATAAAAGGATTTTTGCTAACCCAACGTTAAAGGATACGGTAAGTTGGGATGAAATTACCAATTCGGATTTCCATTACACCAAACAGTGGATAGATAACCTGGATAACGAAAAGGAAGTAACACTTAAAAGCTATATAATTTACCATACTGATAAAGGCAGTGGCAGTCATGTGCAGTTTTCGAAAATAAAAATGAAAGAACTGGCGCAAGAACGCCTGCACCGTGTTTCGATTTTATTTGACATTGTAGAAGATGAAATTTGGACCAAAAAGCAATGGCAAGATTGGTTTGAGAAAACAATTAACTATCAGGAACCTACTTTAAAAGACTGTAACGCTGGCAATTACAGCATTAGCAATATTTATAAGTATGATGATGGTAATACCATGCTTTTCGACACCGATACTATTACCAACAAAGTTTTTGCTATTCAATCCTTACCTTATAATGTAGATCAGTTTAAAGATCGACAAATGGTAATCATCGATAGTTTAAAATATCACAAATACGATTATTATCGCGACGACCAAAAGCAAACCCACAATGTTAGGGCGTTTGAAAGTATAAATAACAGCCTTTATTTTGTAGATTTCTATGGCAATTGGAGTGCTTACGAATATGATTTAGCCAGTGATCAGTATAATTTTAAGGAAAAAAAGCAAATTGTTCTGCCCGAAATTACAGGCAAAAGAATTGATTATTATGTAAGCCATTTACAAACCAACGAGAACCTGATGTTCGCCATCATTGGTAATGAAAAGTCGAAAGAATTCCAAGTGGCTACATTAAAAACACAAACCGGCGAAACCCTAAAAGTGAAATCTTTAAAAGATTTACTGGCGTCTACAGGCGTGAATTTTACGAAGACCTTAGAAATCGTTCATTTAAAATATGGCTTAAAAAGCAGTGTCGATTTTGTTTTCGGCATTAAACAAGGCGATGATTATTTTCTGGTAAAAACCAATAGCGATTTAACTGAGACAAAACTGATTAAAGCAACGAAAGAAATAAGTGGCGCAACGATATTTGTTAAAGATAAAACCATCGATGTGCTTAAATCAGATCGATCGGTGTTGTATAAAATGTCTTTTGATGCAGATTTAAAAACGATGGTAAGCAACCAGCACCAAGTGTTTGAAGATTGGTATTACGATGAAGACGGAATTGTTGTTTACGATGGCTTGAATTATAAACTGTTCGCACCATATAGCTTATCTCAATACTCAGGTATTAATTTGCTTACTTTAAATGAGAAATTGGAAACAATAAAAACGCAATGCGTTTATCAGTTTCTACCTTTAGAAGAACCCGAATATAACAACATGATCCATTTGCAATATGCAACCAAACAAAATGAAGATTGGTTGTTGTTATTTCGCCATGAAAGTACTTTGAGGTATGCAAAAGTGAGGTAGATTAAGCTTAATTTAACTTGGCCTTTAGGCACTAGAAGAAAAATAAAGCTATCCAAATTATATAGAAATATTATACGGCTCCTTATGAATAACTACCCAAAAGAATCGACGACTTTCAAAACAAACTAGCCAGTCTGGCAGGGATAGAGAACGTATGCAGCGGCATAGACCATTTAGAAACAGTAAAAGATACCGATTTGGGCTTTCTAGAATTATCGCATCTGCCTATTGCAACCCTTTTAAGAACTAGCGGAGGTCTGCCAGATGAGGTAATGCTCCAATTTGAATTTACCATAGATAAATCTCCAGAAAGCATTAACACCATGGAGTTCCTATCGTGGTTTGTTCGTGATCAGGCAAAAAGTGGAAGGAAAATTCAACTTCGAACTTTTGCATTGCCTCCACAAGGTCCTTTCGGAGTTCAATTAGGTACCACCCTAAAATTCCACATCGATTATTTTTTAATAGAACCATCAGGAAACTTGCAGTTCATTTTAGATAAGGTATCAGAACTATTGCAATCCTTGGATTACAGCATTAATATTTATCAAATCCCAAAAAAATTAAACCATTTAACGGATAAATGACAAACAAATTTGCCTATCAGCTCACCCTTAAAATCACACTAGTTTAACCTGGTCCATTTTGCAATATGTCAACAGAAGACGTCAAAATTGATCGTTGCTGCTTCGCTTTATAGTTAAGTTAAAGCATGTAAAGTTGGAGCAAAGGAGCGCAGTTACCCCATACATTATAGTCGAAAAACCTTCAAATCCCTACGAATGATAATTTATACCCAGCGAATTATAATTAGCTCAATTTTCTATAAATTTTAGAGGTAGATTTAAGTATCAAAAAGGTAACATCTTTTTGCATAGTAAAAATAACGAGGACTAATGAAAGGGATATTGTCAAAGTTTGCTGTTTTTAAACTTACCAATGTTGGCAGATTTGCGTATACCTTTGTTTTGATCCTTAGTTTTTCTTCTTGCGGAGATCATATCCAACGAGAAAAGGATAAGTATCCCAACATTCCTGAGTTTCCAAAATTCGGCGAAAATAAACTGATGCTGAAGGAGCTTGAGGTAGCTACTGTAGAATATAAAAATCATCAGTCGGCTGAGGTTGATGGACATGATTTAGTAATTCACACGGAGGATTATTTTTATTACCTCGAGACAAATCAGTCGTTGTTTGTGCTCACAGGATATCGTGAAGCAGTTGAACCTGGCAACGAGTTTCCGGCTAAAAACTTTGTGCAATTAATCAGAGTAAATGCAGGAAAAGTGGAAAAATTAAACTGGTCGGAAGTTGCAAAGGCTGAACTAAGGCCATTGAATAATGATCAATATATCAGTATTGGAAGTAAGACTTTTGATATTCAATCGCCTCGGTTGACTTTTAGCGATGCTAAACCATTTGAAAACGATAGCACTGATTTTAGTTCCTGGAATTTTGCTAGTCGTTCAGGTGGCGATTACTATAAAATTTTCGACAACACTTTTGTAAAAGAATTTGATCGAGTGACCATCGGCTCTGCCAGCCGTTTATCCGGCGGTTTAAATAACGGACTTAACTATACTTATGATCCTATTCCTTTGGTTTATTATGAGTTTAATTTGGATGGTAAAACTGGCAAAACGAAAATCAATTTTGATGAACAAGAGCCTCCGTTATTAATAAAAATAGCAAACAAGGTCTATTGCGTCACTTACAGCAGTGAGTTAAAGTTTAAATACGAAGTTAAACACTATCACATTGGCCTTTTAGAATAATCATCATGAAAAAATTAATATTACTTGCAACTATATTGGGT
Source organism: Pedobacter helvus (assembly GCF_005925325.1). Classification (GTDB taxonomy): domain Bacteria; phylum Bacteroidota; class Bacteroidia; order Sphingobacteriales; family Sphingobacteriaceae; genus Pedobacter; species Pedobacter helvus. The sequence continues at coordinate 1,103,987 of NZ_SRMP01000001.1, forward strand.
TTACACTTATCTGCTTTCGCACAAGATATGCTGATAAAAGACATCGATTTTGATGGAAGAAAGGACAGTATTTACATCGATCAAAAAGAATGGAAAATTGTATGTCGTTTATCTACCCAGAACTTTAGAAAGATAAAAAGTAAAAAAATAGAAACTTCAGGAGATAATACCTATTTGAAACCTAAAAAAAATGGTTTCGAAATTGCAGTCAACTGGATGCGTGCTGGTTATGCCTGTCAGTTTCGATATGAGAAAAACGAAAAACGTATTCGGTTAATTGGTATTTCGGAGTACGCTTTCGGCAACGCCGCTAACGACGGCAGTGGTGAGGCCAGTGTGAATTTACTTACGGGCGACTACATTGGCAATTGGCATTACTTCGATCATTTGGCTAATAATGAAAAGGGCGAGTTGGTAAAAATTCCAACCATTAAGGCGAAAATGCCAATCAAAAAAATCTATTTAGAGGATTTTGATGAAAGTCAATATTATGCCGTTTCTGAGAAATTTGGTCCATTGGTAGAGAAGCGAAAAAACGCAGAAAAAGCTAGAAGAAGTAAACGTTAAAATGATGAAAACAATTATCGCTTTATTTTTCTTTTTAGTTCCGGCCAGCACCTGTTTTGCACAAAAGTGGATTAATGTTGACCTGGAGGAAACCGAGTACGTTTACGCCACTCGTAAAACCTGTTTAAAGAAAACTGGCGAACCTCTAAACGGCAATTATGCCATTAAATTTAATCGTTACCAAACCAATTACGAAATTTTTATTGATGGTTTAACAAACGGAGAGTTTAGGGTTTTTAGGCACAAAAAGTTGGCAGAAAAAGGCGCTTACCAAAATAATTTACGTGTAGGCGAATGGCTTTATTACAATGAAGATGGCACCATTAGACAACGAAGATGGTATGAAAATGGTTTGCAGGAAGGTATAGAAACCGAATATGATAACGGACAGGTGGTAAAGACTTCAAGCTATAGCAAAAACCACCTTGAAGGTTGGCAAAAAGTTTATTCGTACACCAAACCTCAGGAACTGAAAGAGAAAGCATTTTTTGAGAAGGATCAAAAAACGATAAGCATCAGATATAAGAAAATAGATCGTTTAAATTTTACCATTAGCGATAGCTTATTTTATGATGTTAATAGAAAATTGATCTTCAAAAAATCATTTGTTAACGATACACTTTTATTGCAGTTTAAGATTAGTTACGGTGTTGTTGTCCAAGATCCTTACGACATTAAGAACACAAAAATTGAAGTTTATCATGGAAATAAATTAAACATCGCCTATCTATTTCCAGAGCTTGATAAATATGAAACAGAAATGAGAATGCGTGAGTTGCTGGATTACGAATTTGCTTATTATACAGATGTTAAAAAGCCACGATTGCTTGTAAGCGATTTAACCAGAAGTCACTTTTATACCACTACTTTTTACAGGCTATATCCAGCGGATAACCTGCAATCGGTAATTTACTATAAAGGCGAAGACGATATTTTGCCGGGTTGGTATTATAGAGATGTAAATAGATAAAATAATAAACCATGTTGATACCTCTTCCAATCATTCTGTTTGTTGTTTTACTGATATTTTCTATCAAAAACGCAAAACAAAAAGTAAATGTAAACAAGCATGTTTTAATTAGATTGCTTGTATTGGCGCTCTCTATTGGCTTGATATACTTGTTGTGCTACATTTCTAGCGGTAGAAAAGGCATACTTGGTGCGTTGTATTTGGGTGCCTATTTTACAGGAGCCTGGATTTTGTATATACTGGTTGAAGCCATTAGTTTCTTTGTAATCAAACGCAACCAATTGGCAAACACCAACCTAATCATACTGGCGATTATTGCATTTATTGTAGCCATGGTGGCTGTTCAATTATCTTAATTTAATGATGATGAAAAAAATTCTTTCTACCCTTTTTATAATTATCGCACTGGCACCGTCAAAGTCTTGGGCTCAGGAAATTAAGTTTCCAGAAAGTTTCCGTTCAGATCCTACATTATTTAAAGGAATGAAGCTTGCCGAAATTCCTAAAGACATCCAAACCAAAAATGGTATTAAAAAGAACCCAACTATAATTATTGATGTTGCTAAAACTAAAGGTGCATTGATAAGTGGTGGTTTAAAAGGTGTAAAATCTATTTACATGGAAATTTGGGCAAACCCAGCAAATAAAAAACTGAATTATGGTTATGAAGTGGCAAAATTTGCATCGGTAGTAGATTTAGATCATGTTAAACCTCAATTAAAACCATGGGCTTACGGTGCAATTTTAACCGTTCAAAAGTATCTGATTATCGTAAAGTGCGTTGGGTCAGAAAATTCAGATGAATATGTGGATAGGATGGTATCTTATTTCCAGCAAAAACTTGGTGCTAAGCTCATTCAAGATAGATTGAAAGAAGCTAAGGTTGCTGTTACAGAGAATTATGTAAGCAACTTGCCAGCGCCACTTCCGCCAGCCCCAAAAGGCACTTCAATTGCTATAGAGCTGAAGGATTTAGAGCGGAGAATTGCTACTACAAACGGTCTAGCCTACATTCGTAACCAAAAAAGCCAAAAACTCGGACCAGGAAATTATCGGGCTACAAGCACCTCTCCAGTATACGAAACTTTGGAGTTCGCTGTTGATCAAGACAGCTTGCTTGATGGAGATTTCCGTTATCATTATGCGGAAGATTACAGCAAATCGCCTTCTAAAGAAAGTAAATTAACTTATGATCACGGGGTTTTAACCTCAGAGATTATGTATGCCAACGGCCATTTGCTGATTGCTAAAGATTACTCGGTTGACGTAGTTAAAGAGGGAGAAGACTACTTAATCACTGTGAAAACATCAATAAAAAAAACTGAAAAGGGAGATAAGGAAGTGGTTACTGTTTTTCGAAATCGCAAACCAATCTCAAAAATTACGACCAGAGCCGGCGTATCTGTCATTCGAAAAGATTTTGAAAAAGATTATTTAGATGAGTTTAACAGCAAGGGGCAATTGGTAAGAATAGAGAAGCCTGGTCTTATAGAAAAATACAATAGTGCCGGAGAAGTCATTTATAAAGAAGAATGGTCCGTTGGTAACCATACGGTTTACAAAAACGGGAAACTCATTAAAAAAGAAATCCGTGTGAAAGATAAAGAGCAATATTTGGTAACCGAATATGATGAGAGTGGAAAAGTAACTAGTGAACGATTGAAGGGTATTGAAAGTAACCCAGTAATTGCCGATCCTGATGAATACGAAGATGAATTAACCGAAGCACTGTTTAATTATTACAAGAAGAAAGTGAAATAAATGCATCAATCGTAAAACCTAAACCCGACAGTAGCGAACACGAGTGTAGCGAAGTAAAGAGGATGGCGGGACTTTCGGAGCCTAAGAACACCGAAACTTGCTTTTCAAAAAATTAAAAGGATGAAGAAAATGGTAATTTATATCGCAATAATTTTAATAGCATGTGTTGCATTGCAAACCTGTTCTGTGATTAATTTATCGCCGAGTTTGTTATTCAATAGCGCCAAGTATAAAAAGTTTCCGGAGTTACAAGAAAGTTTAAAATGGGATAACTTTTTGATGATTAGGGCTACTCAAAATAATAACGATGGCATTAGGTACTATCCTGAAAAGAACTTTTTCTTGATAGCTAGCACTCCTATTTTTATCAAAGTAGATAGCGCAGGCAACAAAGCTTTTGAATTGAAAAACGATAAAGATTTGAAGTTTTTAGATGCCATCAATTGTTATGTAATTACAGCAAATGGCATTTATGATTTATCTGCAGAAAAACCTGTCGAACAACCTTTTTCGGAGATTATAAATGCAGAAAGTAATCTTTCAAACAAAGCATGGGTAGAAGATTTTTTCGGTAAGTTTTACAACTCAGCCGATGTTGTATTGTTCAGTTTGTATCCCGGCTTGGTCAATAGAGAAGCAGTGTATTTTCGACAAAATGGTAAGTGGATCAAACTTTATACGCCTAAATCTTCGTCGTTTGTTTATGCTGATGGCTCAACAATAAAATGCAAAATAAACAGGGAGCAAGTTTTGGCCAAATTGCAAGTTGAGCATTTTTTAAAGGATGTAAAAAATGCAACCTATTCGAACGAGTTGAGGTTTACTGATGCCTACATTACACCTTATAATTCGGACAATTCATTTTTCCCAGACCAAAAATTGGAATATGTAAGCAAAGCGAAATTAAAAACATTGGCTTTTACGAAAGAAACCTACACTACCGAAGGTTATTTTAATCCGGGTATTCCCAACCAGTTTTATGGCATGGTCTATTATAATTTAGAGATTGATAATACAGTTTTGAATTTTAAAACTGTGGCGAGCAAGGCTTCTTTTGGAGGCCAGATAGAAACATATTTGCATTTATTTGAATTACCAGCTAAATATGCTACTAAAAGCAACGTACGCTTTTTAACCTACGATTATAGCACCAATTTCCACGAAAACAAGAAAAAGGGTGTGTACATTATAAAGAATTAACAAAATCAGTTTTATGCAAAAAATACTAACCATTATCCTCGCTTTTGTAAGCATTAATGCATTTGCTCAAAAACCACCTCCGCCAAAAGCGGTTAAAATTGCGGGCACTTCTGATATTCTAAAGACAGATAAACACCAAGCCGATTTTTCTATTAAGAAGACAAAATTTAACGTTTATCTCGGCTATCAAAAACCAGAGCCAATGATAAGACAAGAGAAAGGCGATACTTTGCAAGTTTATAAAATTACTAGAGATAAGCTAAAGGTTAGCGACCTAGAGATTGTGAAATATGCTACCAGAAAGGGCAAAATTGTTGGCGAAGGAAAATATAAACTAGCAAATGATACACTTACCGTAACGCAGAATTCGTACGATTATATCGGCGCTTACACAATCACCACCAAATACATTACCGATAAGTGGGGTTTGAAAAAGGTAAGTGATGACATGAAAGGAATTAAATTAGAGAACTTAACTGATAGACATTTGAAGCCTGCTGAAATGAAAGTTCCGGTGGAGCCTAGAAATTAAAAACCATGAAAAATTTATTATTACTAGCCATTTTCCCTGTAGTTATTTCTTGCAAAAGTCAAGAAAAGATAGATTTAGCGACCCTGAATTTGAACGAGCCGATTGAAAAAATCAGCAGTTTTGATGATAATTTAATGATTGGCATAGAAACCGTAGAGTATCCGTTTAGTTTATTGCTGGAAGTTGAAAAATCAAAGAAATATAGTTTCGATGGTATTGATTTAGAAGGCCAGCGGGTGATCTTTCAAATTGATGCGGAGAAATTGAAAACCGATAGCATCACTCGTTTTGGGGGCGGACATATCGATATCAAACCAGCTAAAAATAGCAACGAGCTAAATGAAGTTTTAAAAAGTTACGGTGCACAAAATAAAATCTACGGTGTAAGAATTGAGTTGAAAACGCCAGAACTGCAAGCCAATATTTTGAAAAAATTGGAAGCCAAATATGGCAAGGGAACTAAAAATCCAAATACCGATAACGGCTTGTATTGGAATGTGAAGGCGCAGAACAAGTTTATTTTCTACGCTCCAGATTATCGCAGGTTAATTATCCTCAACAATACCGATCTGTCTAAAACTTGCTATTGGGATATCATGAATGGCTCAATTGATTTTGGCGGATGTGATAACGAAAAATACATGGCAAGCCTGATGAAAAATGCAACCAAGCCAGAAGATGTGAAAGAGAAACCCGCAATTAAAATTGATAAAGATTGGAACATTAACGGGTTAATTGTTGGCAAAACTACGGAAGAAGAGTTTACCAAATCGGCCACCAACAAACGTTTTGAACGGATGACAGAATTTGACGGCGCAACTGGAAAAACCTCAGAAATCTTTTATCAAAACAACTACCACGATTTCTATTTTTACTTCTCTGCAAGCAAAAACAATCCTGATAATTTAAAGGAAAATCTAATTAACGGTTACGCCATCAACGATTTTAGAAAGGTTGATATTTCTTTTGAAAATGGCTTGAAACCAGGTTTAAAATTTGAGGATGTAGTTAAATTATTTGATAAAGCATCGATTATAGACTATGACCAATTGAAATTTGCCAACTACATCGAAATTAAAAAACCTCCTTACAAAGTAACCTTGAATTTTAACGATAAAATGTTGTTTTCTGGCATGTTTGTGAAGTAGGGATTGAACTGATGAAAAGCTGATTTTATGAAAAAAGCAATAATAATTACGGTTTCTATCCTCGCTTTTGTAGCCTTGTTATTTTGGTTGTTAATCACAAGTAATGGCTTCGAAATCCCTAAATCGGATAAGTATCCTGATGTTCCCTATTTTCCCAAAATATCAGACAGCATTAACTTTAAAAACGAAGTAATAGACACCATGCACGTCATAGATTATTACACCACGGCTAAAAACATTTTTGTGCGCTATAGCCGTACGCAAGATATTTATGACACCACTTACATTGCCGTAGTTAACCCTTCATTCAAAAACTTAGCTTTTAAAGTATTGGATAGACATGATCGTTTTGAAATTGATACCGTTAACCAATTGCTATTTATTTTTAAACAAGATACGCTTGGAAATTACATAAGCAATGAAAGCATCGATTTGAAAAATGGCTACGCAAAACCCTATCAAACCATTAGATGAAAATGATTTTCAAAAGCTCAAAAATCAACTCACGTTAGTTAAACATGCCACCAATGCTAGTCATGATACCGACTTGCTTATTTTCGAAAATGAGCAAAACGATTTCTTTTTGATGAAGGGCGACGAAGCCAATAGAACAGCAAAAACATTGTTGGTAACGGAGGATAAAAACTTTAGTTCTCCCTTTGGGATAAAAATTGGTGGAGATCCAGAAATCAAACATCAGAACATTAATTTGTTCGACAAAGTGGTTACTGGAAATAGGCCGAAAAGTTTGTTTAGCATTCCAACCCCATCATCGAACGGAAATCCTAACGAAGATAGAATGACTAAAAATGCTGGTTATTTAGCAAACAAAGGCTGGTTTGATAAAGACAGGATTTACTATTTTAAAATGAAGCTAAAAACCAGCGAGGTAAAATTTAAAACGAATATTTACTACCTATCGGACGTATTTTTTGATCAGTTGAACACACCCAAATTAGACCAAGATACCTTGTTTTATTTCTCGCAAAACAAGGTTTATAAATTTTTTAAGGTGAAGTAAAATAATGAACCACATGAAAAAATATTTGATCGGATTATTAGTCCTCTGCTCGCTAAGCACTTTTGCTGGCGGATTATCTGCCTGGCAAGAAGACACGCCTTACGGTCATCAAATAGATCATGATGGCTCTGCTGGCGGTTGGGTTTGTCTATCCATGGATACCACTTCGGTTTGTTTCCAGCAGTTTTATTTTTACAAAGGGCACACTATTGCGCACAGCGATAGCCTTTATTTCATTATTGATGAGCGAAAAGAAACCGTACAGGAATTCAATAATAAAGCAAAATGGCAATTGGCGGTCGATCAGCAGAACTTAAAACCAATTTTTAAGAGGGAATATAACTCCGATTACAGCTCCATTTTTGGTGATGGCATTTTGTTTTTCATCGTATTTTTTCCAGTGCCATTGCTCATGCCCATCCTTTGGCTTTGTTGCCTCGTCAGTTTGGCTTTTCCTTGGCAATGGGCGAAAGGTTTTCGCAAGCATTACGCCTGGATTTACCCCAGCATTATCCTCGTCATGATCCTTTATAGTATCTTTCCGCAAAGTATTTAGCTATGAAAAAACTCGTTTACATTAGCAAGGAGTTGAATATGTTGTTGTATGGTTTCGATCGTAGATAAAATTGATTAGAATTTAAAAAAGATTAAATGAAAAAAGTAATTGAATTATGTATGATTATTTCGGCTGTTTTTATACTAAACAGTTGTGAAAACCCACTAACTACAGGGCAAAAATTGCAACAGCATAATGCGAATTATGTATGGAAGGCTCTTTATAAAAACAGAGATTTTGATGGCAAAAGGATTGCTTTGGAAGGTTATATTAGCTTAGCAAATTGGCGAGGAAAAGGCGATGAAAATTATTGTGAGCTTGTAGATGAAACCGGTACACATTTGATGTGGATTACACTCGAAACAAAATCTAAAAACTCAATAAAAATTGCGAAGACCGGAAAAACTGAAGAAGCAAACAACATCCATTATCTTGAATTTGACGAAGCTAACTCAGCTATACTTGACAATGAAGGAAAACCGTTACCAATTGCTAATAAAGTAAGACTATCATTTGACATTAATTATGTAAAGCATAAAGATACTGAAGTATACCCTGAGCAGGTAGTAACAGCCGGCGATTTAGGTAAAAAAAACACCCTTATGGGTAATACAGCCAAAATTGGAGAGAAATTTTACTTATTTAACATTAACAACATACGGATAGATAAATTGTAAACATCAATTGGAGTTGACGACAACTATTCGAGGACTTTGCTGGTAAAAATTGAAAATTTCTCAAATTAAGTACCAACCGCTTTAAAAAATAAAAAAATAGGATCAGTAGGATCGATATAACAATGATTTTAATCCCTACTTATGAAACAAAAACTTCTTTTTATATTATTTTTCTACTCACTAACAATTTTTGCCCAAACCAAACAGGCCAATAATTGTCCTTGCACAATACAATCTACTATTAGCGAGTGGAAACCTGATTTTAAAAAAGGATTTGACGTAAAAAGCATCTTTAACAATTTTGCTTATACCGTAAACGGGATTTACATTGCCGAAGACCGAGATACAGTCTACCAAATCAAAATTATTGTAGACCCAAAATCGTATGGCACTTTTGTTTACTATCAGCACCTTAGTTTTAGTAAAGCAAGGCTGATTAATAAACAGGTTACCCTTTGCGAAACCACAACAAACGTACATGATGGCGGTTGGATTGGCAACAATATTTTCGAGCCTAAAAATGCAATCAATAAACGATTTGTGGCTTCTGATTTTTTTGTAGGCGAGAATTATTTGCGTATCGATAAATCGCATTTTTTCAGTCTATACAAGTGTGATAAAAAAAGTGAATTCGGTATTCACGATGCAAATAGACAACGTTATTATCGCAAAGCATATTGGGAAATTGAGGGTGACTATCCCGAAATTTCTATAAGGAGTTTTACCCAGGTAGATGTTAAAAAATATGACAAGCAACAGCTGGCAGAAATGCGAAATACAGTTTATGCCCGCTACAATTACGCCTTTAAGGAAAGTGGAAAATGGTATCAGCATTTCAATAAAAAACCAGATTACCGTTGGAACCATTTCAAAGATGTAACACCTTTTATTACTACTGTAGAGAAAGAAAACATCAAATACATCACTGCTTTTGAAGGGCCAGATTATTACGATGATCAGTTTAATAACGACTTCTTGGATTTTTGGCAGAAGTTAAAAACCGCCTTGCAACAAACAGATAAGGAAAAGCTGTATGCACTGGTTCAATTTCCGTTGAACGTAAACGGCGAGCACGATGGAATGCCCGAGCTAAAAGTAAGCAAACAACAATTTGACAAGATTTGGCCTTTGCTTTTACAACAAGAAAATTATGACATGAACGATGCTGGCAAACTGGTTTCATGGTATTCGAAAAGTGCGTTTAGCAAAGCTGATCCCTTTGCAGAGCAGATGATCCACACCAAATCGAACAACATTGCTAATCTAGGTTTCGATAATATCAATGGCGTTTGGAAAATTAGCAGCGCCTATGCCGACACAGAATTATACCCGAAAATACAAAATCTGTTAACGGCTGATAAAGCTAAATCGCAACCTAAGAAAAACTAATAAAGATGAAAAAGTTAACAGGCAAATGGTTCTCCCTATTTAATTTGTGTGCAACGCTGTTTTTATCGGCTTGTAAAGGCGATGGCATTATCGAACGTAACGAAGAGCCCTTATCATCAGCCTATACCGGGTTCCAAGAGTTGAATGAAAATTATCGCTCTGCAGATTTTGAAGTAAAATTAGTTGCGGAAACAAACAGTTACCCACATCCAATCCGTGTTTATCCATCCATCAACAACCAATATATTATTGAAGCTGATGCAAAAACAAGCGATGAAACCAGAGGCGATTATAATTTTTATAAGATTAATAGCGATGGCAACCTAACGGATAGCTTGTTTGTGCCTAACAAAGGATACTGGGCAGAGTTTATTGATGATTTTATGGTTTTCACTAGTTACGACGAGGCATATTACACCACTTGGCCTTTAAACGGAGATACTACAAAACAAGATTTTAAAGTGCTAAATGCCGATTTTAGTTGGAGCGATATCAAAGTTAAACAGCAAATTGAAGATGCCAAAGCAAATGCAAAGTATTGGTTTTTTAAAGATGAAAGAGACAACGGAAACAATTACATGAAACTTCATTTTTACCAAAACCAACAATGGCAAATTTTATGGCAAAAAGTTAATGGTTACCAAACTACACCCGATAATGAAAGTGCAGGTAGGTATTGTGTAGAAGTAATGCGTACTGGCGAAACCGATCCTTATTTAGCCAAAAATATCACTTATTTACATCAACATCGGTTAGAAAAAATTAAATACAGTCACAATATTGGTGGCGGAAGTCCAGGGTTTGATGTAACCAACTGGCGAGGAAAAGTATTTTTTAAAACGAAAATAAACGGCAAGGATTTTCAGTTTTTCCAGCCTAACATCGCTGTAGAAAATGAACAGTTCGATGGAAATATCAACCGTTTTTATAGTATCTCAGCGCCTAACAGTTCGGCCAATATTTTTACGCCACTATTTTATAACACAACCAACAGTTATGCATTTTACACTTCAGATCGCAACAAACTCTACCTCATCCGTGATAAGAAAGCATCTAAATAATTGAATATCTACACCTAATTCATTTACCATGAAAAAACTTTTTTTATTCTTCTTTTTAAGCGCACAAATTGCCTTTGCACAAAACAACGGCAGTTTAGACTTAAAAAAAATTGAAGCTCAAGTATCAAAAGCTTCGAAAACGAGTAAGCATGCAAGTTTACTAAAAACCTTTGTTGCCGATTTTAAAACTGGCTCAAGCGTATCTTCCAGAGATTTAATTTATGATTACGTGGGGATTGGAATTGTCATCAACCCAAAAAATAACGATGCCAAGTTGTTGCCTGCAAAATATACACTCGACCTTAAAACACGCCTCTCAGGCATTGGAGTGGTAGGTTTGGATAAGCCTCAATTAAGCGATGAACAGTCGAAATTTCTGTCTGTCTACACAAAAAATCCTGCAGAAATTAAGGATGATGATTATTACATGGTGTTCAAATATCATACGTTCGACAATGAAGGAAAGTTGGAATATGCCAACAGCGCATCTTTAAACGATCAAAAATACACCACCTATTTTACCAAAAAAGATAACTGGCTATACGCCATTGGCATCAGCAAAACCACCGACGATTTTATCCTTTATAAATTCAATACGCAAGTAATGCCAAAAGACGATTACATGCTCATCCAAATGGAAAAAGATAGAAAGGTGAAGTGGGCAAAGGAAAGCAAATTACGTGATGCTTTTCCGATGTATCATGATGTTAGGATTGATGATATTCGCGTTGCCTTAGCTTATTTGTCAAGAGAAGAACCTTATAAAAGCGATCAAACTTTTATGAGTTATGTAAGTAATATGAGGCAAAAATTAGATAGGGAAACGATTAGAAGTTTCACCAAAGAACTCGATTATTTTTTAGACCTAAAGATTAACGAAAAGGATTGGAAATATAAAAGTGATGAGGTTTTAAATCTGAAACATACTTCTGCACACGCCCTTGCCGACATTTATTTTGGCGTAGAAAGTTATAAACTGGCGGAGAAGTTCTTTTTAAGATCGCTTTTAGATTTTAGAATTCTATCTGCCGGTGGAAGCAATATACAAAAAGATGCCAACAGAATTAGTTATGATTTGAGTAAAGTTTATGAAAAACAAGGGAAGAAAGACGAAGCAATTGGGTACTTAATTCCGTTGTTAAATGGAAATGGAAGCATCAGCTCAGCTACCACATTGCTGAATACCTATATCCAACAATATAAAATAGACAAAAAAAGCCTGAAGAAACAGCTAGATGCATCATTTGATACTTTAGGAGACTTACGAGGCGACGGGATTTATACCTTCATGTTTAATGGAAAAACTGTTTTTCTCTTTAGCGTTTTCAACAAAACCAAAAGCAGTTTTGCCGAAGAGGTAAAGGAAACAGATTTTTATAAATCACTATAAAACAAACTAATTACTCAGGCTGTCACGCTAAAGATAAATATGAAAAGGTTAAAGAAGTTCATAATAACAACAATCATTTTAGGTTTAATAACGATGGCTATTATTTGGGTGACCAACAGCAACGTTACAGCTAAAACAGAAAAAGTAATTTTTACAGCACTTAAAGATGTACCGAAAACTAAAGTTGCGATAATTTTTGGAGCAGGTATCAACGGCGATCAACCCAGTAGGTATTTAAGAGATAGATTAGATGCCGGAATTTCGTTGTACAAAAACAACAAAGTGGATAAAATATTGCTATCTGGCGATAATGGCAGAGACGAACACGACGAACTTACCGTGATGAAGTTATACTGCCAGAAAAAAGGTGTAGATACCACCAAAATCTACATCGATTATGCTGGATTTGATAGTTACTCGACCATGTATCGTGCAAAACATATCTTTAAAGTTGATACGGCAATTTTGGTTACGCAGAAATATCACCTCAACAGATGCGTTTACCTAGGCGATAAACTGGGTGTTAAATCGTTCGGTTATAGTGCAAACAAAGGCGTTTATCCAGGCTATAAATACTATGCATCTAGAGAAAAACTATCGGTTACCAAAGCCGTTTTAGATATAATCAGAAATAGAAAACCGAAGTATCTAGGAGAAACGGTTGATATCAATGGACAATCCAATTATACTAAAGAATAAATTATGAGATATCTATTTTTATTTGCTTTGCTAGTGGTTTTAGGTTGTAATCCTATTCCTAAAAAAGACAAACACCCAGATGTAGCACAACTAACCGATTTGCTAAAAGACGAAAGCAAGTTCAGAAAAGTTACCGATATGGAGGGATTAAGTAGTCTTGTTTTTTTAAATGACAATAGCATACTTTTAAAGCCCGATAACAGCAACTCGCCCGTAAAGATTATTGACGTAGATAAGAATATTTTGTTTGAGAATGTGTATGACTGGAAACAGCCATTTTATATCGATAAACAAGGAAATCTATACTTAAACGGAAAAAAATTTTTCTACCCCGAATATAAAAAACAAGAAGTTTTTAAAGCTTTGGTTGTTGCAGATAGCTTGAGCAAAAAGTCGGAAGAATTTAAAGATATGAGTGATAGTTTGGCACTTAAAGAACTCAAAAATTACGAAACTACCCTATTAAAACCTTATGGATTAAAGCCTTGCGCTCAAACCATTGTTAATACACAAAATTGCAATGTTTTTAAAGTGATCAACCAAACTTTGGTAGTGAGACAGACTGAGCTTTTCAAAAGCGAACTCGACGTACCAAAAACCGAAATCCCCAAATTTGATGACGATGTATTGATCGGTTGGCGCAACGGACGTTTGCCTAGTCCAGATTATTTGGCCTACTACGAACTCAAAAATCTACGCTTTAAATGCGATGACTTGGTCAATCCATCAACAGTAACCTTAAAAGGCAAACCCTACTTATTTGCACCAGGCTTAGGTTTGTATCAAGTTTTATTTTAATACAGTCGATGAAAATCGAATAATAACCAGATGGTATCGAATTTACATTGAAAATGCACACTCGTTAATTCTCTTATAAATGATGACGTGAAATTAGGTAATATCGTTTAAGAATTAATAATCAAACAATTACTATTAAAGAAAAATCGAAATGACTGTAACTTACATGATGTTGGTTTTCACCACAATTTACCTAGCAAGCACCTATTTTTATTACAGATATACTGTTAAAAAAGGCAAAGAATTCAGATACAAACCCCTATTCTTACTAGTAATAGGAATATTGTTTTTATTATCTCTTTACGGTAGTATAACAGGTCAACCATTTAATACCATTGTTCCATTTATTGGTTAAAACTGCTGTAGCAATCATTAATTTGAGAGCTATTTTTAGTGAGCTTATAAAGGGCTCCAACTAATTAACGCGACATGATCAAATCTATCCTAACTTTTATATTAGCTCATGCAGCTTGGTATGGCTTTGCACAAGGTGATATAAACTAAAAGTTGGACAAACTGTTGCAAGCGAGAAAGATTTAGTTCCGTCTGGTTGGAAATTGCTGACTAAAAACAAAAGCGATTTAAATAAGGACGGTTTACTAGATATTGTGATCCTCATTGAAGAGATTGGCCTCAAAAACCAGCATGAAACGAATGCCACTAACTTAAAATCCAGCGAAAGGCATTTATTAGTAGCCTTTAAGAGACCTGACGGATCATACAAATGGGCGGCTAAGAACACATCAATCATACCACCTAAAGATGATCCTAAAAGACCATGTTTGCTAGACCCTTTTGGCGAGAATAGCGGTATTTCAACAGAGAATAGCTTAATAAAAATCCACCTGCAACAATTTTATAGCTGTGGTGCTTGGGAAATCTATGATTTCGATTACATCTTTCGTTACCAAAACCAAAAGTTCGAATTGATCGGTTACAACGAGTCGAGCTTACATCGTTCTACGGGAGAAGAAATTAGTACAACGGTAAATTTTTCTACTGCTAAAATGACCCGAACTACTGGTTCTAATGCTTTTAAAAAAGGAGCTAAACCTAAAACCGTTTGGCAAAATATCAAACCGAAACAACGCTTAGAATTAAACAGTATCAAAGAAGAAGATTTGAGAGCATTTGATTAGCTTATTTTTTCACTGTAATTACCCTTCCTGTAACCAAAGTAAATTCGTAGATACGATATAAGCCATCGTCAGTCATCGCAATACTCTCTACCAAGCCCGTTTTACTAAAAGTATCGGTTACCATATCCCCTTCTTTAATTTCGTTTAGCACATCTAAAGGAGTTTCTTCGTTTAATCTAATCATCTTTACCTAGTTAACAACATACCAAAACCAACATAATCGGCTTCTGTTTGGTGAATATATATTTTCGACTGTAAAGCTAACCAATTATTCAACTTGTACTTACCCCCTGCTGTCCAATACATTTTCACAGGCAGCAAACTATTGTAGTGAATATAATACCCGTACTTGGCCATAAAAGCGAAATTACCAAGCCATAAATCTGGCCCAATAGCCGCACCTACACGCCATCTATCAAATGAAGAAGCCTTAGACTGATAAGTCTCTAAGTTTCTGTTAGGATCATAAACCGTGTGATAATAAACAGCATCTACCCCCGCACCTAAAGATAGATAAGACTTCAAACGATAGTTGTATCCACCATACAAGCCAGTTCGCCACAAGCCGTCCCTACTTTGATAAACCCCTCTTCTACCTACGTTTATACCAAAATCGAAGCTGTGCTTGCTGTAAGTTTCTTTCTCAAAAGAAGTTTTCGCTACTTCTACATCATCATTTATCGCCCGGGCTACACTGAGCCCAACACTTACTACGTTTAGGCCATTATTCGGTACGCGTGTTCCACCATTTGAATAGTGAAGTACATCTAAGTTTGCTGCTACCCAAGTCTTTTGATTTATTGGTACATTGAGTTTCAAGCCCGCCTTAAGGCCGAAGTTAAGTTTGCTCCCCACCACTGGATTTTCGTTGCTATACCATGACTCACCAGCATACAGCACACCAAAACCAGGAGTAAACGCTAATTCAACCTTGTTAAAATTCACCAAAGGGAAAGTCAAACCGCCCAACAACCCGTAGCTGTCTCCAAATTCCCCTTTCATTGGATCAGCCACACGAGTGATGTCGTTCATTCGTTTATAGTTGAAGATCACATCAATACTTTTGATCCCTAAATCGCTCGACCACTTTCTGGCCTGTCTATTCACATTATAATGAAAGATCAGTTCACCTCCATAAGCATCACCTTGCAACTTATTCTGATTGGCACTAAAACTACTGATCGCCTTTTGCAGATTGAATTCTAAAGTATGCGAATTTTGCTGCGCATTAACAGCAAATGCAGCAACCATTATCCCTAAAAACAGGACTAATTGATGAGTGGTTTTAGATAGATTAGACATTTATTCAAATGGATTAGATAGCCAAAAATATAAATTATTTACGCATTGTCCATTTTAAACCGTTGAGAAGTTGCTTTAGAAAAAGTGGGTTTGAGTAAGCCTCAGGCGTATGCCCTAAACCTGTGTAAAAAACCCTGCCACCTTCAAATTTGTGATACCATACAATGGGATGTTCATTGTTCATTGTACCGCCTTGATATGAAGTTTCGTCAACTTTCACCAAGACAGTAACGTCTTTATTAAAAGTCTTGAAGTTATACCATTCGTCTGTATGCAACCAATTTTCGGGCATGCCTTTCATGAGTTTATCCTTCGGTCTAAGGGAAATCAGTTTAGCTTGTTGCACTTTAGGATGGTTGGTAAAAAATGCACCGATCATCCTGCCGTACCACTCCCATTCGAAACAAAAATCTGTTGCAGCATGAATGCCTAACAATCCGCCACCATTATTGATATATGATTTTAAGGCTTGTTTTTGTTCATCGCTAAAAACATTAGAACCTGTCGGATTTAAGAAGACCAAGGTCTTGTATTTGTTTAGATTTTCTTGTGTAAAAGCAGCAGCATTTTCAGAAGTATCTACTTCAAAATTATTTTCTGCCGCTAATTTTTTAATAGCTATAATACCTTCCTTAATAGATTTATGCCGGAAACTCGTAGTTAGCGAAAAGATCAAAATCCTATCCGCCTTTTTGCTTTCTTGCGCTGAAACTTCAACATTTAAAAACAAGGCAAATCCAATAAAAACGGCTAGTGCAAATCTCATCATATTATTTTGAAAAAGTATCTAGATATAATTGTTCTACCTGCTTCCTAGCCCATTCTTCCTTGCGTAAAAACTTCAAGCTAGATTTAACACTCGGATCTTTTACAAAACAGTTGAAACGAAGCAGATACCCCAATTCCGCCCACCCGTAATGATTACTAAGTGCTGTTACTATGTATTCCAATGTCTTACCATGCAATGGATTATTCTTTTGCGCTGTGATGGCCATACACAAAGGTAACAGGATTAGTATAAAAGTAAAATACCGACGATCGCATAACAATGTCGGTATTTTTCATAGGTATTAATTTTCTTAAGGATTTAAATCATGATGCCAACGCCCTTATCTCTCTAGCACCTAATGCTTGTCTTTCGCAATCCGTCACCAATGTGTTAATCATAGCCAATCCTACTTCTGAAGTGGTATTAATTTTATTAGGCATCAAAAATTTCAAAAGCGGGTAAGCTAATGCAAGTAACCGCTGTGAAAAATTGATATTCTTTTGGCTGGTTAATGGCGCAACTAAATTCGTTCTGAAGAAAAATAATCTCCTAAAGATAAGTTTGCTCAAAGCTGCTTCTATCATACAGGTAATTTTCGCATCTTCGCTTATTTTGCCTTCGCCTTTGCTTCTAGATAAGAAACAAAATACAATGTTAGGATTAAGAACTAACATCTGCGTGGCAAAGCCCAATGCAGTATCCATAGCAAACTGCGAATAACTCTCGTCATCAATTTCTGCGGGCACTACTCTTGAACAATAAAAACAGGCATGATAACCAATCAATAAATGTTCATGGGCGTCTAAATCTAAAAGATCAGGAACAACTAATTCAGTCAACTTAGTGTGTTTAATTCCGCTAGACCATCGCCCTATCAACAGAACTTCGCCGATATCCTCACTTTCGAGGCACTTTAGCAAAACTCCATGTCCAACAAGGCCATTTGCTCCGGTAATCATAACTTTTAATTTCATAGGTAGTGTAAATAAAAGTTTAATATTTTTTAATTTCTTTTCTATTGTTTCACGATCCTGAACTCGGTCCTCCTGTTGAGCTGGTGGTCTGCCTCGCTGCACTTCACGCCGTTGGTACATCTGTTCACCGGAACGCTCTCCCCATAGCCCCTGGCCGTGATCCTGCTCTTCTCTATCCCCCTGTCTATGATGTACTGTACCGCCGAGTTGGCCCTGCGCTGCGACAGCCACTGGTTGTACTGGTCGTTGCCCCTGCTGTCGGTGTGCGAGCCCAGCTCGATCCAGATCGTTGGGTTTTCTTTCATGATCGCTACCAGTTTGTCCAGCTCTACAGCGGCATCCTTCCTGATGTTCGACTTGTCGAAGTCGTAGTAGATGTTCTCGATACGGATCGGTCTGTCGATCACGATCGGTGTCAGGTACAGTGACTGTTCAATTGGCGCAGCGCTCTTCAATCCCTTTGTGGTAATGCTCGCCCTATCGCTCCTGAAGTTCGTCCTTTCGGCAAGCAGCTGGTAATCGGAGTTCTCATCCAGGTCGAACCTGAACCTGCCTTCCCCGTCGGTCTGCACCATCACCGGGGTCCCATCAGCCCTGCCCAGGGTAACCACCGCGTCCGGCAGCGGCATATTGGTCTCCCTGTTGAACACCCTGCCCTGTACCAGCAGCTTCAGCCTCTCCCGCTCGATGAAGCTGTAGATGTCGTCCTGCCCAAGGCCCCCGTCCCTGTTGGAGGCGAAATAGCCCTCCAGCCTGCCCGTAGGGCGGAACGCGAAGTCGTCCTGCGGCGAGTTGATCGGATAGCCCAGGTTCTCGATGCCCGAAGGCCCGCCTCTGCCCATCTTTGCCCTGTGGATGTCCAGGCCGCCCATGCCGATACCGCTATCGGTAGAGAAGTAAAGGTAGCCATCATGAACCACCGGCGAACGCTCGTTGCCCGCAGAGTTCACCGCCGAAAGGTTAGTTGCCTCTCCCCATTTGCCATCACCTGTACGTTCACAGAAATAAATATCCGTACCGCCCTTTCCACCCGGCTTGTTGGAAACGAAGAACAGCGTCTTCCCATCCGAACTCAAAAAGGGATCGCCCACCGACCATTCCTGTACGCTGTTGTAGCGGAAGGCCTCCGGTTCCGACCAGGTATCTCCTTCCCTGCGGCTGCTATATATCTCGATGTTGATCGTGCTCGGTGCGCCCTTGACCCTATCCATATTCTTTGGGATACGTGTCAGGGTAAAGTACATCTCCCTTTCATCGGCACTGAACGTTGGCGAGCCCACGTGGTAGTCCGAGCCGGTCCTCATCGCAAAGGGTACGATACCGCCGCCCTCACCCTGCCGCTGGTAGATCCGCAGGTAGCCGTTGCCGCTCCAGCCGTAGGTATCCCTGTCGGGCATCCTGCTGCCGTCGAACTTCAGGAACGGCCTTGACCCACCGGCCTTGCCCGCTCCCCCAGCGGTCCTGTCGGAGGTGAAAAGCAGCCCACTGCCATAGGGTACCGGGGCCCAGTCGGACTGCGCACTGTTCAGCGCTTTCTCGTTCGTTATGCTTACCGTTTTGGGGCTGCGCATCCACTTCACCGCGGAATCGCAGGAGTTTTTCCAGTTGGCTATCTGCGTCAATTGCTCTGGGCCTGCATCTTTCAACGACT
>NZ_SRMP01000010.1 GCF_005925325.1 Pedobacter helvus
CCGTGGCGGGGATGTACGTCCCAGTGCTCACCGTAGAGCCTACATAGCTGTAGCCCGATGGCAGCAGGTCGGTTACCCTTACACCGGTGGCATCGGCCGTGCCGTTGTTGCGGGCGGTCACCGTGAAGGTCACGTTGCTGCCCACCAATGGGCTTACGCTGTTAACGGTTTTGCTCACCATCAGGTCGGTACAGTTAACCGTCTGCTTGGTGAAGTAGGCCGTGGCATCCAATGTGGCCGGAAGTACCAGCCCCGTGCCCGAATTGATGCTGATCGGGCTCCCACCGTCGCTGCCGGTGCAGCTGGAGCTCCACACCCCCGCCGAGAGCTGCTGGCTCACATAGGCAAGGCTGTTGTTGAAGCCCGCCCCGTCGGTGCCCGCCCCGTTGGCGTTGGCCGCCGAGTTGTGCTGCAGGGTGATGTCGGCCGACCCGCTGGTGCTGCCGCTGATCTGCCAGGTCCGGTCCATCCCACGCGTGCCGAAGGTGCCCTCGTCAGATGGGCTGATGCCGTAGGCCTTCACCTGTACGCTGATGTTGCGCAGTGCAGACCTGTTGGCCACCGTGGCCGGCGTATAGTCCGTGCCGGCGATACTCACCGGGAACACAAAGGAGGCGCCGTTCGCCACATTTTCCTTCACCACCACGCCCGTGCCGTTGGTCACCACGTGTTTGCTCACATCGTAACCAGAAAAGATGGCGTTATCATCCAGCACGATGTTGAAGTTGTTCAGGTACAGGTGCCCGGCGGTAAACCTTATACTGTTGGTAACGCGGGCGCTTCCGGTCAGGGAAACCCCGTCAGTGTTATCTATCTCGATGTTCGGCAGCGAGGGATCCCCACCGGTGGTATAGCCCCCGTTCAGCGTCTGCTGCAGCGGGTAGCCGCCGTACAGCGGATTGTTCCCCCGGAAGATGATCCTGCCCGTGCCAGTCTGGCCGTTGCCCGGAAGGCAGATGAACCTCGCCGATGGCGAGACCACCATGTTCTTTCCGTAGAAGATCGCCTGCGCTCCGTCCTCCAGGTACACCACGGCATCCGGACCGAACTCCACATCGCCGTACCACGTTACCGGAACACCGGCATTGATGTCGAAACTCCCGTTGATGTACGTTGAAGACTGGCCAAAAGCAAATAAAGAAGAGCAAAACAGCACCACAAATAATATTATCCTTTTCATTTCCTATAGATAGATATATACGAAAAAACGTTAATTCATCTTATGTTTAGTCTTATTTCCAGTAGTTCCAAACTTTTCCATCGAATACTGCTAATGCTTTTCTATCGGTATCGTAGCACATCATCCCTGGATACGGACTTTTTACATTTAAATGCGGATTAGAAATCTTCGGAAGAACTAATGCTTTATCACTAGATTCCAATACCAAAACTCCATCTACTGTGGTAGACCTCGATCCCATTACGGTTTGCTTGCCATTATCTACCGTGCCGCTATAAGGTGCAAGAGGTACGGTGCCCGCAATTTCTCCCACACCAGAAAGATCAACCCAAACTCCACCTTGGTACATTTTTACAATCTTGGCCACCTTATCAAATAAGAAAGTACCATTGGCCGGTGTGGCAGGTAAAGTTTCTACCGCAGGTAAAATAATTCCTTTGGTTGTACCAGCTGCAAAATCTAGAACCGAAGAAGCAGTGGTAGTTCTTACATTTACAGCTGTTTGGGCGCTTGCACTTGCAAAAGTGCCCAAACCTAAAATCATCACTAAAAATCTTTTCATCATTTTCAGATTTATATTTTACAAACAATCCTTAGCCAAACATTTCCAAACTGTACCATTATAAAGTTTTACGCATGCTGCAGCGATATCATAAATAAGCATACCTTCTACCGGATTCAGTATGGCAGCAGACGAACTTACTCTTGTGATTACAAAACCTTTATTTTTCGATTCGATAACGATATGGCCATTATTTACATTAGCTGGCCAACCCGTAGTACCACCTGTAAAACCTACTAGGTTAGAAATACCAGTGGTGCTTGGTAACCCTGCTGCATCAAATACACCTGGGTTGGTACAAGAACCTGTCGGTGCACCACAAAGGTTAATCTCTGGGGTGCCCGCAAAGTTATATTCATCTTCAGTAGCACTTATGCTATTCCCATCACCCATACTTCCATTAACCCTATGCCCTACATAGCCATATCTTTTGGTGTTATCCTTAACCGTCATAGAGGTATGCCCGCCAGTTTCTACAGCAATTACTTTGTCTGTCCAATTTAATTTCCCAATATCGTATGGATCAGTAGAAGGAATACTACCCGGCATCTGAGTAGGATTCATTGAAACGCCAGATTCACCCAGCATATAAACATTAGTGAATCCCCAAGCCCATAACCTACCATCTGCCGTCAGTACATTGATAGAGCCAGAATTTGTAGTACCAAATTGATAATAATCGTGTTCATTTGGACTAATCCAAACCACATTGGTCAAATAATCGCCTGACGTTGATGATTTTTGTACCTGTACCCAGACATTGCTGCTGGTCGTATTAAAGTTGCCGAGCTGCCTTACGGAATTTTCACCCATACTATAGACATTACCATTGGTACCCAATACATAGTAGGTAGTATTAGCACTACCGGTTGCCCCTATCATTTTTGGAGTAACGCCTGACGGCAAGGTCATTTGGGTAGCAAATGCTCTTGCAGCAGCAGCAGTGTTATTGCCTAATCTTGTATTGGTACCCCAAGTATACACCTCTCCGGTGGAAGTTAACGCCATTAAAGCTTGAGAGCCAGCTCCCCGTAAAGCTACCACATTATAGAGCGCAGTAGTTGCATTAATAGATACACGATGCCACAGCATGTCGTTTGCAGCATTATCTGGCGCATCATCACCGTATAGGTTACCAATACTCGACAATACCCAAGCTTCACCGGAACAAGTAACCAATGCCAATGCTCTATAAGTACCAAACAACATTTTAACATCTGTCGGAGCCACTCCGTCAGGTAAACCGTCGGCTTTTGTTGCTCCGCCATTTACGCCGAAAGTTCCTATACTCACTTTTTGAAAGGTTGAACTACTTGTAAGACTAGCGGAAATCACCGTACCTGGTTCTCCCCAGGTAAATAAACCGTCTGTGGTTAAAACGAAGCTTTGATGGCCCCTAACCTCATAACTTCCACTTGCAAACTTCAAGATAGCGCCTGTAAGTGCCGGATAGTTGGTGCTATTGATAGCTGTAGGACTCAATAAGTGAGCAGTACCATTGTTCGCCATTCCTTCGCCCCATGCCATCAGTGCCCCAGTATTAGCATCACGCATAATGGTGCCATGGAAAACACTTACCATATTGTCGTACTCTATGGTATTAGGATCTGAGGTATTTAAAAAGGTGTTTGGATTACAGTCTCCAGTTACACAGTAATTTGGAGGTAAGGTTGCAAAAGTAATGTATCGCTGTGCATTCTCTGTATTGAAATTATTGCTAAATACCCATTTACCAGCCGTATATGTTCCTGCAACACTTTTTACATTGGTGGTGAAGGCCGCATCGTCTGCGATAAGCATCGAAACTGGAAATGAAGCGCCAAAATAACCACCATAGGTAGAAAGATCAGCTTCAAAATTTAATACATTCGGCGTATTTTTACGTTGAGACAACCATATTCTTTGAATTCTTTTCCAAGTATTTCCTGCAACTGTAACGTTAACAAGCGGAGTTGCCGTTACATTGTTATCTCCCAATAGGAAATAAGTTTTATCGTTGGTAAATCCGGTACGTGCTGCATTGTCATTTGGGTTGACAAAATCATTGGTAGTTGCCACCGTAAGAATGGTTCCGGCATTTACACTTTTTGATACCTTTTGCTCGAAAAGTCCGATGTCTTCTCTTGCTACCCCAAAAATGTTATTGTTATAAGCCGTATTACTTGCACCATTCCATACCGTAGCTGCATCAGCATCTAGGTAATGTTCTGTATTAACCTGCCCTAAAGTGATACCATATTTAATGGCAAGATAAGAGTCTACTCTTCTGCGTTCGGTTGTAGTAAGCGTTCCCGCACCGTACACTATGGTTTCACCAATATGTCCTAAAAATCCGGGATTATCACTACCATTGCTAGAAAACACAGTACTTCCAAATATATGACCGCCAAATTGCGCATTTATAGCCGAATAAGTTACCGCGGTATTCATTGATGCACCGTTTAACCCTTTTGCACTATTGACATTTGTATTTCTGAAATACATGATACTGGGTATGGTTGTACTGTAAGCAGGAGGTACCGTTGGGTATTGCGTGCCACCTCCATAAACTCTTCTTTCTAATTCGGTGGTACCAGCCCAAATACCGAAAGCATCCCAGTTAGCAATACCAGTAGTAGTATTATCCATACCAACACTAAATAATCTACCAAATGAACCACCACTTACCAAACCTTCTTTAGTGAGTGTAAATACATCATAATCTAAACTCGTTAATGTACGTACCGTATTGTTTCCTAAAGTTTGCGTTCCAGCTGTAAAGTTAATTCCTGCGTTAAAGTTGAAATAATTAGCTGCACCCAATACGTATTTAGGTAATGTATTAGTTCCCAACTGCGCTACCGTGGTTCCAGACCATACGTCTGTCCATCCGGTTACGTCTGTTGCCGCCCCTGTATTTACTGCATTTTTATCAGCCCTGTACCAATAAGACAATCCATTAACTACGCCTCCTGGAGAGTTTCCCAAACCTGCAAAGGTGAAGAACCAGCCATTAGCCAAAGTAACGTTTGCGGTGTTATAGACCACACCATTAATGGTAACTTCTGTAGCCATTGGTGTAAAAGTATCCGTATCATCAAAAGCAGCATCTGTAGATTGTACCAAATACAAGTTTTTCACTCCTTTTGGCCAAGCTACGGTTACCGTTCCTACGGTACCTGTATTTTGTATTTTCCAGATCGATTCGAAACGTAAATTGGTTGGCCCATTAGTGCCGCCTGTGAAAACCAATGGTGTAGTAAGACTTTGCTTTAAGCCATTGTCACCTGTCATTAGGTACTGCTGGTCGGTAGTTAAGCCTGTACTATTGGCTGCGTTATCGTTAGCAAAGCCCGTTGTAGCAATCACTAATTTTTGTGAGTTATTTACACTTCCCGACTGTTTTTGGCTTAATCCAGAAATATCATCTCTTGCAATACCGAAAATGTTGTTGTTGTAACCGCTATTCACGATAAGATCCCATACGATAGTACTGTTTGAAGTAAGGTAATTTTCTTCTAAAGTAACTCCGTTCTTTACAGCAAGATAAGTGTTTACCCTGGACTGCTCGTTAGCGGTTAAGGGGCGTTTATACCAGATTACTTCCATGATATCTCCCGGGAAAGGCCCAGCGGCACTCCAAGTTCCTTGGCCTATTCTTAAACGTTGACCATACAAATGAAACCTGTTACTACTCGCCGTACTTGGGTAAGTTTTATATACACCGTTCATCCCTAATACTCTCTCTCCTCCTGCTGAAGTTGAAGTTCCTCCAGCAGCAACCGGATTATTCCCTATACCCGAGACAATATTGGTGCTACCAATATTAAAAGGGCGCTCGTCGAATTGATCAGCGTTAGCATCACCACTAAATTTATAAAATCTTAGTTTTCCTGTTTCAATAGAAAACCCCGGCTCGGCTCCGTTTCCGTCATCATCAATCCCGGTAATGCGTCCTGTTCCTGAAGAGGTTGGTCTAATTGCTGAAAAAATAGAATGAGACACATTACTTAACAGCCCATTTGTCGGGTTCAATACCGAAGTAGGGTTATTAAAATATTTAGATCCACTATAACCTGTCGTATACGGATGAAAATTATGTGCTCTGTCAGCAGCAGAAAGTGTCATTGTACCTACATTGGGGATGTTATCAGCATTCAGAGAATGATCTTTCCAAGCCGTAGCAATGGTACCTGCATCGTCTGATTTTACCCAGAAATCAGGAGCGGAAACCCCTCCGGGAGTGGGTACTGGTGTTAAAGAAAACTCATCATAAGTATAATAAGCCCCTACTTTATCAGGCAAACTTGTTGCACCCGGACGTAACTGCCCAACAGTCATATACTGTTCAGTTCCGGTGGCGGTGTATAATAAATCAACTTTTACCCATGCATTACGAGACGCCGCACCATAAACATTGGTATTCGTACTAGGAATTAACACCCTGCCAACACCGAAGTCATTTCTTAACGAAGTCCATCTGGGATTGGTGTTTCCAACCGTATTGGCAGCAACAGGGGCAGCAGCAGAAAATACAACTCCTAAATATCCTTGTTCAGAACTTGGCAGGTCATCGAATGTCATACTCGAAAAAGTAATATTTGATGGAGCCGTCCCATACATGTGTGCCGTATAAAAGGAAATACGATAAGTTTTACCTGCTTGCAACGGACTAGAAAGCTGGACGGTCATATACTCTTTATAATCAGTCAAATTAGTAGTAGCACTATCGAACGCTTCTAAAAAAGTTCCAGCATAGCCTGTTCCGCTGTAAGGTCCTATTTTAGAAGATATATTAACAGTACCTAATGTATTCCAATAATCCGGAGACCCTGCGGTTGGCCCTAAAGAGTTTAACCAACCGGTAGCTCTTGGCAATTGACCGTTAAGTGTAGGCAGCTGCGTATAAGTTTCAAAGCCGGCATTAGAAATCAAGTTTTGCGCATTAGCCGACAATCCCAAACCGATGAGCAAAAAGAAATATGTATTAAATATAAAGCTTCGTATACCGCTACCTAGCCTTTTAGGTGCTGTAGTATTGGTTCGAAATTTTAACAATTTAAATGAAGTAAAGCTTTTCATAATTTAAACTTTAAATTGCTCTTCCCTATTTTTAGGGAAGAGCAGGATGAATGGAATGCGTTTCTAAACTGATTGGGCTTAAGGTTTAATCAATAAGCTTTCTAGTTTTTTCAAGCGTTCTTCCAATTCATTGGTTTTATTTTGAAGTGCTTTGATTTCTTTATCTTTCTGACTTAAGGTATCATTCATTTCGATCACATGTAAGTACAATTCTTCCAGTTTTTCTAATTGTTGCATCGAAAGCTGGGTTAAATCGATGGTGTAACCATTTTTACCTACCGCGATTTCATTAATTGGCGTAACGCCTGGTAAGTGTTTGTTCTTTTTAATGAATTCGGCTACCTCTTTCAACGATTTGAATTTGTAGTCTTTATAGATTTTAGAGAAACCATTGAAATAATCTTCAAATACATAATCGGCATACACGCTGTTGGTTGTCCAAAGTTTACCTGTAGTAGAGATATCACCAGCAACATGTAATTTAGGCTGAATAGTTGAGCCGCCTACCACAAATGATGGGGCAGTTGTTGCTCCAATGGCTACTTCGCCAGTTGATGTTATGCGCATTCTATGAGTATTGTCAGTTAGGAAAGATAAAGGCGTAGCTCCTTCTGTTCGTATATCTAAGCCAGTAGTTCCTGTACCTCTTGCGGCAACCTGACCTTTAAGGTTATTATCAGCATAAACATCTACAATTGAGTTTCCTCCAGTAACTGTGATAGACCCTCTATTAGTTCCTGTAGCTGTAACCCTTCCTTCGGTTGCGTTGGTTGATATACCAACCGTACTACCTGTACCTACAAACCTTAATAAATAATCAGCTGTTGTTACTGTTCTCAGTCCTGTAAGTGTACCATTAGCGTTATAAATATTTACAGGGGTTGTAGGTAAGCCATCCACCGTACCCAATACACCATTCGCATCTGCCACCACTGTTCTGGTTGCTGTAAAGGTTTGATTTTGGCTTGAAGATTCGTCTCCGTCAACCGTGGTATGAATGGCATTAGTTGCACCATTTAGCGGAAGATTTCTTAATCTCGTAATGCCATCATTGTCTAGTTTTTCGGTTGGTAATATGGTATTCACACCTACGTTACCGGTACCTGTAATTCTCATTCTTTCTGCTCCAGCAGTATTGCCACCTGCACTTGTCGAAAATAATAGTGGTACTGGATTTGCAGTAAAACTACTACCTAACCTAATTTGTTCAGCTCCAGCACCTGTTGCCGTCAAATTGAGAGAACCACTAGGAAAAGACTGGATATCAAAACGGTTATAGGTAGCACCAGAGCCCGAAGTAACATAGATATCCGCATCATTAGTACTTTTTGCTTGGACACCAATACGACCATTAGGATCGAAATAAATATCTCTTTCCGGTGCACTAAAGGTAAGGCTTCTACCTCCCATAGTTACTGTTCTGTTACTAGTTAATGTACCATTAGCATTGTAAATGTTAACAGGTGCTGCCGGGTTCCAAGCTGTACCGTTCCAGGTCATTACGTTACCTGTAGCTGTTCCTGGTGTTAGGCCCAAGGTGTACGGACTAGCCGTTGTTCCGGCACCTGTACGTGTTAAGCCGCCATTTGCAGTGGCATCGGTTACTTCATTACCTATCACACCATCCACTTCTGTTAACAATGCAGCAGGGTCTGACCACACCATTTTTCCTGTTGCAGTTTGGGTCATCACTTGGCCGTTTGTACCACTGGTTGTTGGAAACCAATACTCACCTGCTTGTACACCAGCCCCATCTCTGAAGTTAAAACGTACCCCGTTTATTTTTTGAACGAAAATCTCCGAACTGTTGTTAAGCGGGAACGGGTCGGCTGCGCCATTGGTATTGGTATGTCTCAAGCGCATGCCGTCACTTTGTAATGAGACTGTAGAACCAAAATTACTTGCTACATTGTAACTCTCTAAACGGAATTCACCATTATTAAGTGTTCTTGCCGTAGAAGCGGAATTAGTCCCGTTTATCGAAGCTAAATACGCTTCTGTATCCATTGCATAAACTCCATTAGTTGTTGTTCCGGTTTTTGCTTGCAATAAAGCAGCACTCGAACTTACAGATGCTATTTTGTGATCTCCAGCCAATCCTCCATTTGTCCAATAATGCATTGCTGAGCCAGGGTTAGCAGTTGAATTTACTTCTGTACCGTATGCTGTAGCTCCCGAAACAATTTCAGATTTGAAATCACCTTTCACTTCCAATTGTTTGGTGGTTAAAGCTGAGCCAAAGTTACCGATACCTACTCTACCATTTTGGTAGATGTTTTGGGTATTGGTTGTTGCTTTGGTTGTAGTATTTTCTACGTTCCAAGGTTCGGTGACCAATGTACCTAAACCTAGATATTTCAACACGCCGGTTGCAGGATCTTTCACCACCAAATCATCGGTATTAGACCCACTCTGTAGTCCAGTAAGCGCTAAGGTATTAGCAGCAGTTGTTGCAATTGCTGTTGGTTTAATCAAACTGCCTCCCAATTGGATGTTATCTGTTGTTTTGGTTAATCCGTTATCTGCAGTTACCGCAGCTGTGGTTCCAGTAGGACCTTGTGGGCCTTGTTCACCAGCAGGGCCCACCAAACTGGTACCCGTAGCTGGCCAAGCGCCACCTACTTTTGGCCCGTAGATAATATTTGTGGTAGGATCCATATAATAATCACCATCTGTACCTACTCCAGCGCCAGGGGCACCAGTACCCGTAAGGATAGTCTTACCGTTCGTTCCGGCTGGGCCTTGTGCACCAGCTGGGCCAGCAGGACCGTTGATATTTGTCCATGTATCTGTCGCTGGATTATAAACCCAGGTACCGCTATCGTTGGTAACGATGGTAATGCCTGCACCCGGTGCACCAGGGGTACCAGAGCCCGGTGTGCCAGGAGCACCCGAAGTGCCCGGCATGCCCTGAACGCCCACTACGCCAGGATCTCCCTTATCGCCCTTATCTCCTTTCGGACCGTTGATATTTGTCCATGTATCTGTCGCTGGATTATAAACCCAGGTACCGCTATCGTTGGTAACGATGGTAATGCCTGCACCCGGAGCGCCTGGGGTACCAGAGCCCGGTGTGCCAGGAGCACCCGAAGTGCCCGGCATACCCTGAACGCCCACTACGCCAGGATCTCCCTTATCGCCCTTATCGCCTTTTGGACCGTTGATATTCGTCCATGTATCTGTCGCTGGATTATAAACCCAGGTACCGCTATCGTTGGTTACGATGGTAATGCCTGCACCCGGAGCGCCAGGGGTACCAGAGCCCGGTGTGCCAGGAGCACCCGAAGTGCCCGGCATACCCTGAACGCCCACTACGCCAGGATCTCCCTTATCGCCCTTATCTCCTTTCGGACCGTTGATATTCGTCCATGTATCTGTCGCTGGATTATAAACCCAGGTACCACTGTCATTAGTTACGATGGTAATGCCTGCACCCGGAGCTCCAGGGGTACCAGAGCCCGGTGTGCCAGGAGCACCCGAGGTACCCGGCATTCCCTGAACGCCCACTACGCCAGGATCTCCCTTATCTCCTTTCGGACCGTTGATATTTGTCCATGTATCTGTCGCTGGATTATAAACCCAGGTACCGCTATCGTTGGTAACGATGGTAATGCCTGCAC
>NZ_SRMP01000011.1 GCF_005925325.1 Pedobacter helvus
TTCACGGTGACCGCCCGCAACAACGGCACGGCCGATGCCACCGGTGTAAGGGTAACCGACCTGCTGCCATCGGGCTACAGCTATGTAGGCTCTACGGTGAGCACTGGGACGTACATCCCCGCCACGGGGGTATGGACGATCGGCGGCCTTGCCAACGGCGCCAGCGCCACCCTTACGGTGACGGCGACGATCCTTGCCACGGGCAGCTATGCCAACACGGCGGCCATAACCGGCGGCCAGACCGATCCGGACCCCGGCAACAACAGTTCGACGGTGACCCCGGTACCCGGAGCGCTGCAGGCGAACCTCGGGGTGGTAAAGACGGCCAGCAGCATGTCGCCCACCATCGGCGATAACGTGGTCTTCACGATCACGGCCAGCAATGCGGGCCCGAATGCGGCCACGGGGGTCAGCGTCATCGATCAGCTGCCCGCGGGCTATACGTATATCAGCGCTACGGCAACGGTCGGGGCCTTTAACAATGCCACGGGCGTGTGGACGGTCGGCAGCCTTGCCAACGGCGCCAGTGCGGTCCTGACGGTAACGGCCAGGGTGAACGCCACCGGCCCGTACGCCAATACGGCCACGATATCGGGCAGCGAGGCCGATCCGGTACCGGGCAACAACAGCTCAACGGTCACACCGTTGCCCAACGCGGCGCTGGTCGACCTGGGCATCCTGAAGACTGCACCGATGGCGGGGATCCACATCGGCCAGGAGTACGAGTATACGATCCAGGTGAGGAATATCGGCAGCCGCCTTGCCACGGGGGTGGTGGTGACGGACGTGCTTCCCGAGCAGCTCTCGTACGTATCGCACAACAGTGCCTACGGCAGCGCCAGCTACGGCGGTGGCAGCAGGACGCTGAGCTGGAACGTGGGCAGCCTTGCGGCGGGGGCCTCTGTCGAGCTTACCATCAGGGTGAGGGGCAACCGTGCGGGCACGGTGTCCAACACGGCCACGGTGGGCAGTACGGAGACCGACAGCGACCCGTCCAACAACAGCTCTACGCATACCAGGGAGATATTCGGGCTGAAGATCCCGAACGTGATCACCCCTGATGGCGATGGGAAGAACGATACGTTCAGGATCCCGGGCATCGAGGCCTATCCGGAGAACACGCTGGTGATCCACAACAGGTGGGGCAACGAGGTGTGGAAGAGCACGGGCAGGGCCTACCTTAACGACTGGGACGGCAGGGGGCTTAACGGTGGCACGTACTACTACGTGCTGAGGCTGAAGGATGGCAGCGGCAGCTGGCAGACCTTCGCCGGCTGGGTGACACTGTTGAGGGACTAACGATACAAAAGAAGATACGATCATGAAGAATATACTTACAACGGTCCTGCTTTCCGCCCTTGGCGCTACGGCGATGGCCCAGCAGGACGCACAATACAGCCAGTACATGTTCAACGGGGTGTACATCAACCCCGCCTATGCGGGCTATAGGGAAGAGCTGAACCTGCACAGCTTCTACCGGAACCAGTGGACGGGGATCAAGGGCGCCCCCAAGAGCGCCTCGCTGGCGGTGGACGCGATCGCCAACGAAGGCAACGTTGGGCTGGCCTTCCAGCTGGCCTCCGACAAGCTGGGTCCGCAGAACACGCTTGCGGGCTATGCCAGCTATGCCTACCGGCTGAAGGTGAGCAGCAGCGATCCGAGTGCCAGGCTGGCCTTTGGGCTGGGCGTGGGGGTGGTGCAGAACACGATAGACGGGAACCTTTTCGAGCCGATCGACGGCTATGACGGCCGGATCCCGGTGGGGATAGAGCGCAGCATCCTTCCCGATGCCAGGACAGGGGTGTTCTTTTCTAACGACCGCTGGTACGCCGGTTTTTCGGTGGACAACCTGATCGCCCAGTACATGGCCAAGAAGAGCCGGGAGATCGTCTTCTTCCCGGTGCAGAAGCCGCACTACTACCTTACGGCGGGGATGATGGTACCGCTCAGCGAGCAGGTGCAGCTGAAGCCCTCGTTCCTGTTGAAGGACGACAGGGGCGGGCCTACGAGCCTTGACGTTAACGCCTTCGTGCTGCTTGCCGACCGGGTATGGCTTGGGGGCAGCTACCGTACGGCGGTCAGGCTGTACGACAAGTCGTACCTGCAGCGGGAGCTGTCCAAGCGCAATGCCATCGTCGGTATGGTGGAGTTCTTCGCCACGCCACAGCTGCGCCTGGGCTACGCCTACGACCAGGCCACGGGGAGCCTATCGGGCACCAGCGGCGGCACGCACGAGATCTCCGTGGGCTTCTACATCAAGCCGAAGAAGGTGAGGATGATGTCGCAGCGATATTTTTAGGGGAGTTGCCCCAGACCGGATACAGGGAAGAAAGACCAAATACCAAGGACAGAAAGACACATACGATGAATAAAAAGATAACGCTGCTGGGGACCGCCCTTGCGATCCTGCTGCTACCGAATACCAGGGCCCTTGCACAGTACGTGCTGAGGGAGGCCGATGCGCAGTTCGAGCTGTACAACTATGAAAGAGCCGCCCAGCTGTATACAGAGGCCTACCAGAAGAAGAAGACACTGAGAGCAACCGAGGGTCTGGCCGAGAGCTATAGGCTGATGCGGGACTTCAGGCAGGCTGCCAGCTGGTACGCAATTTTGGTAGAAACCGAAGGTTCGAAACCGGAAGCTATTAAGTGGTATGCCGAAATGTTAAGGAATAATGCGAAATACAGTGAAGCTAAAGACCAATATATCAGATATGGCCAGTCGTTGAAAGATGCAGGCCCAGAGCAATTGACGCAGATAGCCAACTGGAAAAACTCCTGCGATTCCGCGGTGAAGTGGATGCGCAGCCCCAAAACGGTAAGCATAACGAACGAGAAAGCGCTGAA
>NZ_SRMP01000012.1 GCF_005925325.1 Pedobacter helvus
TGTAAAGGTTTAGTAATTCGGTAACAGAATTAGCTTTGTAATAGCTAAAGATACGTTATGCGAATAAATACAAATGATCTTACCTTGAAGCGGAACTATCTAAGTAAATACCGTTTCCTAATCACCGAATATGAACAGGTAAAACCGGGGCTTCACCCGAAATTCAGGCTTGCCAAGGAATTTTATTCTGCCCATGACACCGATGCGAGAAGTTTTCTGAAATACTACAACAGGTTCAAGCAATCTGGCAACGAACTGGACCTGTTGCCTGCAAAACGGGGGCCCAAGTACCGTACTAAACGCAGATCTTGAAGATGAACAAAAAGTTATTGCCCTACGCCAGTTGGGCAACAATAAATTTGAAATAGCAGGCCAGCTTAAGCAAAAATCTGATAAATTTACGCCCTCGGCATCTGGAGTCTACAATATCCTTAGGCGTTATGGACAGAATCGTCTTACAACTGCCGAAAAAGAGGTTAAACGAAAGATAATCAAGGAGCGATGGGCCAGTTAGGGCACATTGATTGCCACCATCTCAGTAGGAGCGTTATCAGGGGACAGAGCAGAAAGCTTTACCTGCTCTGCGTTATAGACGATTATTCACGCCTAGCTTGGGCAGAGGTAATGGAGGACATTACAGCCCTTACCACCATGTTTACCGCAATGCGATGTATGCAGATGCTTAAGCAGGAATTCAAAATATTATTTGAAGAAATCATTGCCGACAATGGACCTGAGTTCGGCCCCTCAATTAGCGAAAACAAACAAAACCATCCTTTTGAGCGCATGTTAATGGAGACTGGGATAAAACGTCGTTACACAAGGCCATACCGCCCACAGACAAACGGAAAGGTTGAGCGGTTCTGGAGAACTCTCAAAGAAGACCTAATTGAGGACACTGATTTTGATAGCCTGCAAGAGCTACAGGATGAGCTGCTCAAATATATCGTCTATTACAATTGGGAAAGACCACATCAGGGAATAGATGGAAAAAAACCAATTGAAATGATGAAAATTGATGAAAAATAAAAGGCATAGTTCATTACCGAATTACTAAACCTTTACAGCAATGACGG
>NZ_SRMP01000002.1:0-648530 GCF_005925325.1 Pedobacter helvus
ACCGCCCACAGACAAACGGAAAGGTTGAGCGGTTCTGGAGAACTCTCAAAGAAGACCTAATTGAGGACACTGATTTTGATAGCCTGCAAGAGCTACAGGATGAGCTGCTCAAATATATCGTCTATTACAATTGGGAAAGACCACATCAGGGAATAGATGGAAAAAAACCAATTGAAATGATGAAAATTGATGAAAAATAAAAGGCATAGTTCATTACCGAATTACTAAACCTTTACAGCAATGACGGGTAAAGTGTGCGGGCGTGCTAGGATGATGAAGCGGCATTGCTAAGCACGAAAGGCTGGCCTCTTGGCATAGCGACGTGCAAGCCGATAAAGCGTGAGTAGGTTTGATAGGGTTTGTACAAGCAAGCTGGGTGCAGAAGTGTAGCAGCTACGATAGTTACGAAGTTGCTTTCACACGTTTCAGCCAGCGCAGTTAAAGTTTTATCGAGCTGTAGTGAGCTAGGCTAAGCAGCCTAGATTTTATGCCTACTAGTTTATTGTTTTTATAGGTAGGCATGCTTTCGCTAAAGCTCAGGTTGCTTTTTTCATCAATGGAACTGCGTAGCATTCTTTATTACAATTGAAAAACATCAACCTCACATTAAAAAAAGAAGAAGAAAAAGCCACCTCCACACAACCTCCATACATGGTCAGCACTAGGATGACACATGAATGGTACATGAATCACACAAGGATGACACATGAATCACACTAGCGCAACACAAGAACGACACAAGAAAGATACTGGATTTTTATATCAGCCCTTGGTCAAATTCTAGTGATTAAAAACGACAGAAACCAAATGAGAAGGAGAGAAGCGGTGTAAATTTTTTCATCCGTATATAATTTGTTTTATTGATTGTCATTTATGTTTTCAATGGTATCAATGAGCTCTCCCGAATAATTTCGGGATCGGTTCACTTGTGATGAAGCTACCAGATTTATTCGTTCCACTGTGTGGTTTAAAAAAATCCATGGTGGTTCATAAGTGACAATACAAAACAGGAAGGAGGAACACGCCAACCCCCTTCCTTGTGAGACATCATTTAACCAATATTATTTCAGTATTTTTAGCACATGCTTGCCCTTGTTGCCATTCAATTCAACGAGGTAAACACCTTTCGGGTAGTTGCTCAGATCTAATTCCATTTCACTTTGTGCGATGGCAATGTTACGTTCTTGAAACTTCTTGCCAGAGATATCCATTAATTTTAAGTTTTGATATTTTCCTGCGGTAAAGCTTAGTTTTAACCATTTGTCTGCTGGGTTTGGCCACGCTTTTATTTCTTCGCCATTTAAAGAGAAATTAATGACATCATCACCGAGTTCGGTAGTTGTTCCATCGAGATCTCTTTGTTTTAAATGGTAGTAATTTACGCCGTTTACAGGGTTGTTATCATAAGCGATATAGTTATTTGCATTACTGCCTTTGCTATTCTGTTTTGCTATCTCAGTATAGTTTTTACCATCCGTACTTCGATAAACGATGAAAACTTCGTTGTTAGTTTCGCTAATGGTGTTCCAATTCAATTTTACACGGTTGCTTTGCAGGCTAGCGCTAAACTTACCAAAACTAACTGGAAGTACAGACGGCACGGTCGATTCATAAGCGCCAATATCAACGGTCATAAAAGCAATGCGAGCGTTTCCTAGTAAGTCAGCGATAATAGAAGTAGGAATGCTGCTGTTATCACCAGCATCGATAAGTGGGCTTGTGGCTTGTAAAATAATACCATCATCGGCTGTGCCCAAGAAATTGTCGGGGCCGGCTAAATTGTTAGGATTTACAAATTTCGGATCTATATTCTTATTCCCGGCGCCAGGATAAACTCCAGATGTTTGTCGGATATTGCTGTAACTAGCGGTAACACTAGAAGTATTATTCATTATCAACGATTCATTACTATCGCTCCAAATAAGCGTGTTGATTATGGAGAGATTGGTAGAAGATCCGTTGTAGATTGCATTGGCTCCGTTAACAGAACTATTCTTGAAAAAAGTGGCATTGATAATTCTGGGTGTAGTACTAGAGTTGTAAATAGCACCGCCAACATTTTGGGTAGCGTTGTTTACAAAAACACTATTGACAACTTTTGGCGAACCACTCGTTTCGGTAGCTAATGCCCCACCGCCAGTGCTGTTGATACCTTCAGTTCTATTATTTGAAAAGACACAACGGTCTATTAGCGGCGAAGAATTGATGATATGCAGGGCGCCACCAAAGCGTTTAGCCCTATTATTTCTAAAGGTTAGGTTGCGTAGCACTAGATTTTCGCCGTTACTGCAGTCTTTTATAAAAATACCACCACCATGGCCATCATGTACAACTGTGTTATTAATGGTTCTGTTTCCGTCGCCATTGGCATCGCCCGCCGTGATGTCAAAGCCATCTACGATCAAGCTATCTGTTTGCGCTGTTACACCTACTATCATCATTACATGATAACTTTTATCAAAGCTTCCGTTAATTGAGCTAAAGTTTCCACTCAAAATCGATGGGTTAGTTTTTATATGCCTTTTGTTGGTACTAGGGTCATAGCCACCTTCTATTTTCAGGTTTGCTCTTTTAATGATTAAAGATTGATCTTTGCTACCTTCGCCATGAGTACTGAGGTAGTTTCCTTTAGCAACTTTAATTGTGGTAAATGTATTGCAGTTATCGGCCACTGCAAGCGCTTCATGAAGTGTTTTTAATGCCGTTTGCCAACTGCGGCCGTTCCCGCTAGATGTTACGTTTGCATCTACGTAAATTACTTCCGGACAAGCACTACCCTCATAGGGCCCAACGTCTAAAGCGCCGTCTTGGTAGCGTGGCGCTCCAGTAATGTCTTTAGAATTTTGTGCTAAGTTCAAAGCCGCGTTATTTGCTATATAACCAGTGTTAATAGCGGGTGAACCCACTATTGGACGTAATCCGTCATCTGGTGTTCCAAATATACCATCAGGCCCTGCAGGATCATTAATGTTGCGCAACATAGGGTCTACATCTCTAATGTTTGTCCCAGAATAGCCGCCTTGTACAATGCTATGTCTTATTACTGCTGCAGTGCCAATGTTATGATTTGCTGTAATTATGCTGTTTGAAATCGATATATCAGAAGAGTTAAAATCCGCATTGTTGTTATAGGAAATGTTGTTTACAAACAAACTGCCTTCAATAACTACTTTGGCGTCACCAGTTAACATCGTCATATTCGATCTAGTGCCGTGAAAAATCGAATTATCGATGTTAATAGTTATATTTTTAGTGTCTCCTATAGTGCCTGGCGTGCTACCATTTGATGCACCTATTGCTCCGCCTAGAGATGCTCCATTATTACTAAAAATAGAACGGCTTATTTTTAAAATACCAGATGCATTGATGCTTATGGCTCCGCCCGATTGTAGAAGCGCTTGAATGCCTCCAACAATAGGATTGCCATAGTCGGTTTCGTCGGAAGTATAATTTCCTATAAATTGACTATTCTCTATCGAAACATTACTTGCATCAATGCCTATTGCGGCACCTCTATAAGAAGTATTATCCGTAAACTTGCATCTACTTATTTTTAAATCATTTAATACCTGGGTGATATAGATTGCTCCGCCTCCCCTAAGAGGTATTTCTTTGCCGTTAATAAAATAGCTACTGGCACGGGTGTAATCAGTTTCACCTCCGCGAGTAAGCGTCAAGCCTTCTATTTCTATCGGCGCAGCAGATCCATTAATGGACATTATCGTTATCAAATGCGGTGTGCTTCGTGTATGCCAGTCCGCACTTATCAATGTAGGGTTGGCTAAAATATCTCGCAGATTATTCTGCGCATTGTATCCGCCAAGTAATTTAATTCCTCCTCTAGCCAATACATAGCCATAACGGTTATCGTAATGCTTAGTAGGTGTATAAGTACCTTTGGCCAACCTAATTTCATAGTTTATTCCGGCATTTGCTGACTGGTGTACCTTATCTAGGGCACTTTGCAAGTCGTTATAAGCATTCGTCCAACTATTTCCACTGTTGTTTCCAGTGGCAGCACTATCAACATAAATTACAGTTTGTGCCGAAACCATCGAAGCACAAATCGCGAAAACAAAAAGGAAAAGTAATTTTATTCTCATTGGTATAAGTTTATCACGTCATAAATATCCTGTTGTATTTGATTAAAACAAGTATCTAAGGGCGGACAAAAAGCGGACAAATGAAAGGCGATGTTTCCTGCGTAAGCTTATTGAAGCATTGATCAGCAAATATTTCGTAAAGAGAACAGCTAATTATCGCATCAGCTAATTCAGGTATGCCTGCTAAATCTCACATCTCATATCTCAATACTCGTATCTATTTACTATTTTGCACCAATGCAGTTTAAAGAGATTATTGGACAAGACTATGTAAAGCAACACTTATTGCAAACCGTAGCCGAGAACAGGGTGAGCCATGCGCAACTTTTTCTTTCGCCTGCCGGAAGTGGTGCGGTACCTTTGGCTATTGCCTATGCCCAATACATCAATTGCCAAGAAAGAACAGCCGAAGATAGCTGTGGCGAATGTGCTTCTTGTCGTAAATACGAACGCTTAATCCATCCCGATTTACATTTTTCTTATCCATTTTTTGCTTCCAAGGATGTGAAGATAGCCACGGATGTTTTGGAAGAATGGCGTAACATGGTATTGGAAAACCCTTATTTCGATTTGGACATTTGGCGTTCTAAGTTAAGTGCAGATAACAAACAGGCCAACATCAACATCGCTGAAGCGCATGATATCATCAAGAAACTAAGCTATAAAGCTTTTGAAGCTGATACCAAGGTGCTGATCATGTGGTTGCCCGAATATTTGGATAGGGAAGGAAATGCCCTGCTAAAAATTATTGAGGAACCGCCTGCAAAAACGCTGTTTATCTTAATTGCGCAAAATCAGGAACAAATTTTATCTACTATTTTATCTCGTACACAGATTGTTAAAATTCCTAAGCTGGCGGATGAGGTAGTGAAACAATATTTGGTGGCTAAAGCTAATCTTTCAGATCATCAGGCAGAAGAATATAGTTTTTTAGCCGATGGAAATTTAATAGAAGCCAATGCTTTGTTGGCCGACGAAGTAAATAACAACGCCGGCTATTTCTCAGAATGGTTACGTATGGCCTACAGCAATAGAGTGCCAGATATGATGGCGTTTACAGAAACCGCGGCAAGTTGGGGCAGGGAAAATCAGAAGAATTACATCAAATACGGTATCAATTTTTTACGTGAGTGTGGTTTAATTATCAGCGGTGCCGCAGCTTTGGTGAAACTGCCTCCTCAGCACTTAGAAGTGGCAAAAAAATTATCAGCTGTGCTAAATATGCCTATGATAGAGGCGCTTATTAATGAGCTGGAAAAGGCGCATTACCATATCGAACGTAATGCGAATCCGAAAATTCTGTTTTTAGATGTATCTTTACAACTGGTAAAAATTATAAAATTTAAAACGCTCCCGAAAGGGACTCAATATATATACACGTAATTATGGGATGTGGAAGTTGCTCGTCGGGAGGTGGTTGTACCCCCGCAGGCTGCAAAAGTAATGGTTCTTGTCTTACTGGAGGCTGCCAAAAAATGGAAGTACACGACTGGCTGTCTAATTTAGATATGCCATCAAATTATAGATCTTTTCCAATTATCGAAGTTAAATTTAAAGGCTCTAGAAAGGAGTTTTTTGTAAATAATGATGATATCTATTTGGAAATAGGGGAGTTAATAGCTGTAGAAGGCGCTACTGGTGGTTATGATATTGGCCACGTTTCACTTACGGGCGAATTGGTGCGTACACAATTGAAACGCAGAAAAACTCCGATAGATCAGGTTACTCGCAAGGTTTATAGAAAAGCTACAGAGGCTGATGTAGAGAAGTGGAAAATAGCGAAAGGCTTAGAATGGGAGACCATGCACAAGGCACGTACGCTAGCTTTAGATTTAAAGCTTTCCATGAAAATTAGCGATGTAGATTACCAAGGCGATAGAACAAAGGCAACTTTCTTTTATACGGCAGAAGGTAGGGTAGATTTTAGGGAGCTGATCAAGAAAATGGCAGAGGCCTTTCGTATCCGTATCGAAATGCGCCAAATCGGGATGCGTCAAGAGGCTGGCCGTTTGGGCGGTATTGGTTCTTGTGGTCGCGAATTGTGCTGTTCTACTTGGTTAACTAACTTCAAAACGGTTTCTACGGCTGCAGCTCGTTACCAAAACTTATCGTTAAATACCTTAAAACTTGCCGGACAATGCGGTAAGTTGAAATGCTGCTTAAACTACGAGCTAGATACTTATTTAGATGCTTTGAAGGATATTCCAGATCGTATCGAAGCATTACAGACAGAGATTGGTGTTGCTCGTCACCAAAAGACAGATATCTTCAAAAAACTGATGTGGTTCAGTTACGCTAATCAGGAAGATTGGATTCCGTTAAAGGTTGACCGTGTGAAAGAAATCATGGCAATGAACAAACGTGGTGAAAAACCAAGTAATTTAAAAGATGAAGCGGTTGAATTGAAGACCACTACGGTTGTAGAGAAAGTTCACGATTATGAAAATGTGGTTGGTCAGGATAGCTTAACGCGGTTAGACGATAAAAACCGAAACCGAAACAATCGTAACCGTAATAACAGAAACGATAGAGAGCGTGATAGGGACAGGGACAGAAATAGGCCTCAGTCTAATCAAGGTGGAGATAAAGAGAACAACGGCAATAGAAACGGACAAACGGGCTCTAAAAATAGGGACAAACAGCAAAACCAAAATAGGCAGCAACAGCAGAAAACTCAGGATAAACCTCAGCAAGCGCAAAATCAGAGAAATCAAGCTAAGCAAGAAAATAGGCCGCAACAAAATCAACGACCACAACAAAAACCTATAGAAGCTAAGGCGAAGGAGAACAATCAACCTAGTTCAAAGGGTGAAGCTCCTCAAGCTCAAGGCGAGGGCGGAAATCCAGAGCAAAAACGTAACAACAGAAATAGAAATAAAAACCGTAACAGAAATAGGCCGCAAGGAGAAAAAAATAAAGATCAAGGACCAAAGCCAAATGAATAAGCTGTTCAGGAATAAAGAGCAAAGAGCAAGGAGCAAAGACGTTCCTTTTTACGTCATTGCGAAGAGGAACGACAGCCTGCTCCGACAATTCGGAGAAGCAATCTCTTTTGCTAAGAGAAAACTTCAATTAATTTCCCTTGCTTGTCTTTTATTTACTTTCTCTTCCTGCAATTTCAACACGGTAGTTGATACCAACCAAAGTATGGAAGATAACCAATGGTTGTATGCAAACGTGGCAAAGGCCGATTTTGAGATTAAGGATGCAACTAAGCCTTATCAAGTTAATTTTAAGTTGCGTATCAATACAGAATACAGGTATTCAAATCTGTTTGTATTGGCAACTTTGAAGGATGCAAAAACTAGAAAAAGAACTCGCTATCAGTTCAAATTAGCCAAAGAAGATGGCACTTGGTTAGGTAAAGGTTCGGGAGATTTATATACATATTCGTTCCCTTTGCTTAAAAACCATCGCTTTGCAGATACCGGAAAATACAGTATCGAGATAGAACAGAATATGCGAGATAACCCTTTAGTGGGTATTAGTGATGTAGGAATTGAAGTGATTAATTAGGTTAACTATTTAAACGTTAAAATGGTTAATTGAAAATCGCATCTTGATTAAATTAATTGCTAAATTGTTGAAAGGTTATAATGTTGGTAGGTTGAGCAAGATTTTATCATTCAAAATCCAATCATTTAGTCATTATTGTATATGAGAAAGAGATTATTGGCGGCTTGTCTGCTATTGGTAACATTTTCGGTTAGCGCTGCCGAAATCAAATTTTTAGAAAACCCTATTTGGACTTCGGTGCTTGAGAAGGCAAAAAAGGAGAATAAAATCATCTTTTTAGATGCTTATGCTACTTGGTGTGGTCCATGTAAACAAATGGATGCAGAAACTTATACCAACCAGGCTGTGGCCGATTTCTATAATGCCAATTTCATCAACGTAAAATACGATATGGAAAAAGGCGAAGGGGCAATGTTGGCAGATCGCTACTATGTTTCGGCTTATCCGAATTTGGTTTTTATCAACCCAGATGGCGTAATGCTACACAAGGGTGTAGGTTTTGTAGCGGCAGATGAATTTTTGGCTTTGGCTAAAACTGCAAAAAATCCGGAGACCCAGTACTATACTTTAAAGAAAAATGCTTTAAAGCTAAATAATGCACAGTTTTTAAAATTTGCAAAACAAGCGGTAGAACTACAAGATGAAGATTTTGGTTACCTAAGTAAAGATTTTTTAGCTTCAAAAGCTGATATCTTGGGTGATCCTGATCTTGTTGACCTGGTCATGAATTATGCTTTTGTACTACCGAAAGAAAAGGATTTAACTTATTTTTCAACGAGCAAGAATAAAATCATTAAAGAAGGAAAATACACGGAAGAAGATTTTGAAGAGCGTCTAGTGAGTTTAGCCATCCAATTTGCTCTATCGGAAGAAGTTCAGGTTACCGAAGAAATGGATTTCGATGCCGTTAAGAAGATTTTAGATAAGTATGTCCCAGAGCGCTCGTTCTTTGTTTACAATTACTTTAAAACACAATATTTCCTAGAAAACAAAGAGACGGATCAAGCTTTAATTGCATTTAATGAAATTTTGGAAAATCCAGATAAAGCGGGTTATCAGCAAGTATGTAATGCCATGATGGGCTTTGGGCCAATCTTATTTGAAGAAGGCAAGTTGGATACTTATTTGGATAAATTCAATGCTATTGCAGTTCCTGCAAAAGACAAGGAAGTAGCTTACTTAAAAGATTTTGTGAAAGCTATTATCTACATTAAAACCAAGCAGACGGCCAAGTTTAAAGAGACCGCCACCGCGATGTTGGCCAATGCGACTACGCCAGAAGAAGTGAAGAAAGATTTAAAACTTGCTTTGCAGAATATGGGAACTAATTAAGTTAAAAGTCAAAAGGTTGGTTAATCGGTTAACTGTTTGAACTGGTTAATTGTATTAACTCATTATCGTTAATAATACTTCTCTCTCTCCCATTTAGGGGAGAGATGCCGAAGGCAGAGAGGGGGCTATAAAAGTGGCAGCAACTGCTCGAGGGCCATTCCTCTGCTTCCTTTCAACAGAATAAGCGAATCTTTCCAGTTTTGTGTTTGGATAAATGCTGCGGCTTCGCTCGGTGTGGCAAAGAAATTCGCATTAAAATCGCTTTTAGCATGGTAAAAATGATGTCCTACAAATATTAGTGTATCAATGTCATTTTCGAGTGCTAGCGCTATGATACGCTCATGTTGCGCAGCAGATTCATCACCTAATTCGAACATATCGCCCAATATGGCAACCTTATTAGTAGAAGTGAGGCTGTTTAAATTGGTAATTGCGGCTGCCATGCTACTTGGGTTGGCATTATAAAAATCACAGATGACCGTGTTTTTATCAGTTTTGGTTAATTGCGAACGGTTATTGGTAGGGAAATAGTCGGCTAAACCTTTGTTGATCTCAGCAGGGCTTAATTTAAAGAAGCAGCCAATACTAATTGCGGCTAAGATGTTTTCGAAGTTATAGGTGCCTGTTAAATTGGCTTTCGCTTCGTGGCTTTCGCCGTTAAAACTCCAATTGAACGCTATTAAGGGATCGCTGTGTTTCAATACACCTTGTACTGCGCCTTCTTCGGTCGTGTTATAGCGAATGACGTTTTTTACTTCAGCTTTGCTCACCATTTCGGTTAAATCTTTGTTAGCTGCGTTTACAAAAGCATAACCATTGTTTTGGCTTAGGTAAGCATATAGTTCGGCTTTTCCTTTCTTTACTCCTTCAAATCCTCCAAAACCTTCCAAGTGCGCCATGCCTACATTGCTGATCAAACCGTGGGTAGGTTGTGCAATATTGCTTAAAAGCTCGATCTCTTTTTGATGGTTAGCGCCCATTTCAATTACAGCAATTTCTACCTTTTCCGAGATGCTTAAAATAGATAGTGGTACCCCAATGTGATTATTTAAGTTGCCTTTGGTGGCAAAAACCTCAAAATGTTCAGCCAATACTGCTCTAATCAGTTCTTTGGTAGTGGTTTTACCATTGCTTCCTGTTAAGCCGATTACTGGGATGTTTAATTGCTTGCGATGATGTTTGGCTAGTTCTTGCAAAGTGCTCAACACATCATCTACCAAGATAAACTGATTACCTTTGGCAAAATCCGCGTTATCGATAATGGCAAAGGCAGCCCCATCGGCTACAGCTTTTTCTGCAAACTCATTGGCATCGAACTTATCGCCCTTTAAGGCAAAAAATAAGCAGCCCTCGGTAATAGAGCGAGTGTCTGTACAAATAACAGG
Organism: Pedobacter helvus; assembly: GCF_005925325.1. Lineage (GTDB taxonomy): Bacteria > Bacteroidota > Bacteroidia > Sphingobacteriales > Sphingobacteriaceae > Pedobacter > Pedobacter helvus. Next base: position 10,337 of record NZ_SRMP01000002.1, read on the forward strand.
GTGTTTTAAATAATGCTGATAGAGCTGTTCAATGTTCGCCATGGTGCCGGTTGATAATTTGCTGTGTAAAATTACGAATGCTTCAATGAAATCAAATATTCTTTTAGTATTATTGAATAAGTAGCCACAGATACACAGATTTATTTGCTTTAATTTTTTATTTTATTCAAATCTGTGCATCTGTGGTTGATAAATAAAAACGTATGAAGAGAATTTTACTTTTATTGTGGGTTAGCTTAATTGCTGCACCTTTATTTGCGCAAATACAAACTCCCGATGCCTTTTTGGGTTACGAGTTGGGAACTCATTTCTCTGCGCATCAAAAGGTAGTCGATTATTTTAAAGATGTAGCTGCTAAAAGCGGAAATGTAAAATTGCAGTCGTACGGTAAAAGCTACGAAGGAAGGGAATTGTTGTATGCTATTGTTTCCGATCCTTCAAATATGGAACGTTTAGAACAAATTAGAACCAATAATCTAGCTCTTTCTAATAATGATAAAACGGTGAAGCTAACCAAACAGCCCGTAATTGTGTGGTTAAGTTACAATGTACATGGCAACGAAGCCAATTCTACCGAAACGGCAATGAAAGTACTATACACTTTAGCAGAAGCGAAGGATGAAAAAACAAAGCAATGGCTGAAAAATACCGTAGTAATTATTGATCCATGCTTAAATCCGGATGGGAGAGAGCGTTATGTGAATTACTTTAATAGCGTGGTTGGCGCAGCTCCCAATCCAGATCCGGCAGCGAGAGAACACTACGAACCTTGGCCGGGCGGCAGAAGTAACCATTATTATTTCGATTTAAACCGCGACTGGGCTTGGCAAACGCAAATTGAAAGCGAACAGCGCTTGAGGCAATATCACCAATGGTTGCCGCAGGTTCACGTCGATTTTCATGAACAAGGTTACAACGAGCCTTATTATTTCGCACCAGCGGCAGAGCCGATACACCAATCGGTTACGCCTTGGCAAAGAGACTTTCAGGTTATCGTAGGGAAAAATAACGCTAAATATTTTGATGAAAATGGTTGGCAGTATTTTACTAAAGAGCGTTTCGATTTGCTCTATCCATCATACGGTGATACCTATCCTTTATATAACGGTGCCATAGGGATGACCTACGAGCAGGGTGGAATTAGAGCTGGCTTAGCTGTAGTTACGGCTGATGGCGATACGCTTACGCTAAAAGATCGGATTTCGCACCACTTCACTACATCGATGTCTACCGTAGAGGTTTCATCGGCCTATGCCGAAAAATTGGTGACAGAGTTTAAAAAGTTCTTCGAGCAAAGTTTAACTCCATCTACAACTTACAAAAGCTACGTGATCAAAGCACAAAATATTTCGAGATTGAGAAAACTAGCGGAATTGTTGACTAAAAATAAAATCAGTTACGCTTTTGGCTCAGACAGAGGGGACAGAAATTTAAATGGCTATAACTACGAAACACAAAAAGTCGAATCTTTTAAACTGGAACGAAACGATATGGTGGTGAATGTGGCTCAGAAACATGGCGTGCTGGCTAATATTTTGTTCGAACCGCAAACTTTAATCACCGATTCTAATACCTACGATATCACTGCTTGGGCTTTACCCTATGCTTATGCCTTAAATGCTTATGGTTTAAAGGAAAGCCTTTCTGGTACACATTCATTTATAGAAGAACAAAAGAAATCGGCAGTAACTGCAGCCAAACCTTATGCTTGGGTATTATCGTGGAATGGGATGGAAGATGCCAAGGTATTGATGGCATTGCAGCAAAAAGACATCAAAGTGAGAATGGCTGAACAGGGCTTTACCATTGGTGGCGTGGCATATAAGGCTGGTACCTTATTGATTTATAGGGCCGAGAATGAAAAGAAAAGATCGAATTTCCAATCGCAAATAGAAACATTGCTCAAAGATTTAAATGCCGACTTTAAAGTGTTGAGTTCTGGCTATGTAGAAAAGGGTAAAGATTTTGGTTCATCTACGTATCGGCTATTGACCATGCCTAAGGTGGCTGTATTGGCAGGACAAGAAGCTTCTTCTCAATCAGTCGGTGAAATCTGGCATTTCTTTGAGCAGGAGTTAAATTATCCAATTTCTATATTAAATGTAGCTACTGCTGCAAACCTCGATGTCAATAAAGTCAACACCTTAATTGTACCAGATGGTTATTACGCTGAGAAACTTTCGGAACAGTTGGCAACTTGGGTAAATGCGGGCGGTAAACTGATTATGTTGGAAGATGCCATTGCAGCGGTTATCGGAAAGAAACCTTTTCTAATCAAACGCAAAGAAGAACCCAAAAGCAATGAGGCAAAAGGCAATACACAAACTTATAGCAACAGAGATCACGACGATTTTAGCAATTCTATTCCTGGGGCTATCTATAAGGTCTATTTAGATCAAACACATCCTTTAAGCTATGGCATTGGTAATTACTACTATACCTTAAAAACAGATGCTAATATTTATGAGCCTCTAGAAAATGGCTATAACATCGGCACCTTAAAAGCCAACAGTTATATGGCAGGTGTAGCAGGTGCTAAAGTAAAGGCTAAAATTTCTTCTGGAATGTTATATGCTTCGCAAGAAATCGGTAAAGGCCAGGTTTTGTATCTCTCAACCGGGCTAATTTTTAGGCAGTTTTGGGAAGCCGGTAAGCAGATGTTGATAAATGGGGTGTTTTTGAATTAGGGTTGTAATTGAAATTACTAACGATATGATTTCTAGCGGGGAGCTTTTGGAGGTTCAACTTAATTTAACAAAAGCCGTAGGCGCCGGTTATCCTTTCAATCTTCCATTTATTAAGTATTTAAACAGGCTAAAGATCCATCCCCAAGTTACCTTTTTTGTCGGTGAAAATGGTACTGGAAAATCTACGCTGATAGAAGCTATAGCCGTTGCATCAGGATTTAATGCCGAAGGAGGCACTAAGAATTTTCAATTTAATACGCGAGCATCCCATTCCGAGTTACATCAACATATTAGGTTATCTCGCGGAACGAGACGTCATACTGATGGATTTTTTTTAAGAAGCGAAAGTTTCTATAATCTCGCAACAGACATCGAAATTTTAGATAGTGATCAGGATGCAAGAGGCCGAAAGATTATAGATTCCTATGGAGGTAAATCTTTACATGAACAATCGCACGGGGAGTCGTTCTGGTCAGTATTTATAAATAGACTTGGTAAAAATGGGTTTTATATTCTTGATGAGCCGGAGGCAGCCATGTCGCCGACAAGACAAATGGCTATGCTTTGTAAAATGCAGGAATTGATCGACAAAGGGTCACAATTTATTATCGCTACACACTCTCCAATACTTATAGCTTATCCCAAAGCTTTTGTTTATGAATTTAGTCAAACTGGTTTGGCTCTTAAGAAATATCAAGAAACAGAATTGTTTAAAACATACGCTGATTTTGTAAAAGATAGCGAAACCTTTACTCGTTATTTGCTAAGAGATACTGATTTATAGTATGCTTAGAACTCTATTAGTCTAGCTTCAATCTTTTTTTGTCCTAAAAGTTCATATTTCCGAAATATGATATTACAAATCTATACCAACAGGAAGTTACTTGGTATATAAGTCGCTGATGGCTTTATCTAGATTGCGCAATCTGTTTTCGGGAGTACTAGTAGAACTAAACCGAATGCTGGCATTTTTGTCAATCAAAAAATAAGCGGGTACAGCATAAACACCAAAACGTTTACCGATCATAGTGTCGCGAGCTATCTTTTTTTCAGAAACATTAATCCAGGCAGCCAGATTATTCTCTTTAATGTGACGTTTCCACTTATCCACATCATCATCTTCATTGAAGTAAACAACCTTTAATCCTTTTGAACTATACTTTTTGTAAATGTTTTTTAGAGAAGGTAATTCATTTTGACAGGGAACGCACCAAGTGGCCGAAAACACAATCATGTAAGTATCTCCTTTAAGCGTTTCGTTTTTAAAGGTATCTCCGTTAGCAGTGCCTACACTAAACTGTGGCACCTTGCTGCCTATTACTATGTCTTTATTTGCTTGGAAAAAATTTTGAATATTAAAGCCAAGTAATTGGCCAATTTTACTTGTTTTTACAGAATCTGCTAAATGATCGAATGTCTCTTTAATATGAGACTGGTACGGTTTCCTGGACGAATATAAGCTTAATTCGTAGAGTAGAAGGGCTGAGAAATTATCATTTGGATATCTTTTTAAAACATCCATTTGCAGTTTATTCAGTTCTTCCAAACGCTCTCTTGTCAGAATTCTTATGTCACCTTCTTTAGTGCTAAATTTATCAGAATAGTCATCTCTAATAGTATGCAGGCTATTTAAGACTTCAGAAGCCTTATTTCCTGATATTTTCAAAGGTGCATACCCTATTTCGGGCAAAGTTGTATTCAAAAGCGATAAATTATTGTCTCCAGCAGTAACTACAATGGTATTAGACAAATTACTTTTGTTTCTTTTTATCGAAATGGAAACGAAGGTAGCTTCTTCATTCATCACTCCCTTGTAAGATAGTTGTCCATTTTTAGCTATTATACTATCTCTTTTCAGCACCTTTCTTCCACTCTTGTCTAGCACATTTATTATAAATTTTTCCTTTTCAAAAGCTTTATCAAGCTTGATATTTAATGAAAAGGGTTGTTGAGCTAACACGGTCCCAGTACAAAGAGCAAGCAGCAGAAAAAATAGAAATCTCCTATTAATATGAAGTTTAGGATATATTAGCTTGGAAGCTGGATTTCGATTAAGTAGGTTAATTCCTATTATCGCATTGATGATAGATTGAGCAATTAATTTCATAGAGGTTATTTAGTTAGTTTACTTAAAGATAGTTAATTGTCCTTATATTTCAAAAGACTAAAATGGCTTTACGCATGTGCTATCTATGGGTTGGTGATGTTGCATCGGATATAAAATCTATAAGCTCCATTGAAAGGTTAAAAAATTTCTTTCAGCTTTTTATCTAGGTTGGTCAGATCTCCATTTTCGTAGCGACCTATGATCATTCCTTTTTTATCTATAAGCAGTAATAATGGAATTGAAGGTATGGCGTACCTCATCATCGATCCGCCATCTTGAAAAGGAACGGGGTCTAGAAGCTGATGCCATGTTTTTTTGTTTTGATCTACGGCCTTTAACCACGCTTTTTTATCGGTGTCTATAGAGATACTGACGATATCCAATCCCATAGGCTCATATTTTTGATGAAACTGAGCTATTGCCGGCAAAATTTCTCTACACGGAACACACCAGCTAGCCCAAAAATCAATGAGTACATATTTCTTTTCCCTAAAATCTTCGAGTTTTACTTTACGCCCGTCTGAAGCAATCAATTCGAATAATGGCGCAGCTGAGCCGACCATCGATGACTTTACAGTTTGGATATGTTCGCTAGCTAATTTTCCAAATGTGCCTGCGTGTACTCGATCTGTAAGTTTATTGAAAAATAGCTCTACAGAGTCAAGAGGTAGGTGATGACTATAGGAGAATAAGAGGTAGGCGCTTAGGTGGGCGTTTGGATTTTCTTCAATAAAGTCAAAATCTAATTTTTCTAACTGCACTTTAGCTTTCTGAAGCTCCAAATTAATCAATTCTTGTTTTTTAGCTGTTCCGATTAGGGAATCTTTATTTTTTATGGCCTTATTGATTTCTTTTAATTTCACACTTAATTCATCCCTTTTTATCAAGAGTTCCTTTTTACTTGTTTCAAGTCTTTCAAAATCTATTTGGGTCTTGGAGCCAGCGATTTTCGCATTTTTAAAATCATTTTCTTTCGCATCAATGCTCATATTGGCATTTTCAATAAATATGGATATCGAATTCGGATCATTCATGCCTAGTGATTTGTTGAGGAAACGAAGTGTTGCCCTTGTGGCACTATTAATTGATCCAGTAAATAGAAATTTACCATTATCAACATATGCGCTATCCAAAATATCCTTTCCCTCTTTGTTGTTATAGCGAAGCCATACCCATCCAGTTTTGTTGGTAACAATGTGGCCTCTTAGACTAAAGCTTTCTTTATACACTGCGTTTTGTGCACAAACAGTATTCAAGCAGACTAAAAGAGATACGGTAATGATAAATTTCATAAGTACAGACTAATTTCTATTTAATGTTAGACATTAATTCTTAGATCGCGAATGCGATAGAGTTTCATGTTGCTCAAGATTCCAAAATACTAACAAATATAACTAAAAAATTAGTTGTTTGTTGGATTTTTTAGATATTGGAAATTGCTCATCGCTTGTCATCTTTTCCTATTATCGTCATCCCAGATCTGTGCCGAGCAAGTTTCGTATAGTCTGGGATCTTAAAGCTTAGTATTTACATCCTGTTTTTCCCCCCGATATTATCGGAGCTCTTCGGAGAGTTTATTCCGACTATTCGGGAGGGTAGGTCTGTGCCGAGCTTGCTTCGGTAGATAGGTTTCTGCTACAAATTAGCCCAGGGTTAGAAGCGTAGCGCTATGATGTCTTGCTAATAAAAACAATAGAGTTAACCTATAACGAAAACTAGCCATTAGAAAGCTTTATATAATCAATAATGTTTTTGATTATCTTGTTGTTAGCTTTTTTTTTAACTTTAACTATGACACTCTTAAATCTTATCATATCCACTTGGCAAGACTTTGCCATTCTTTTTCTTCTAGTTTACGCCAGTGTAGTAACAGGTTTTCTTTTAGGTAAGAAAAAGTCGAAGCCCGTAAATGCCCAAATACATAGCAACACTTTTGGTTATGATGATGATAGAAGGCCATTTTTTTATGGAGAAGTGACGAAAAAGCAAATCGTAGATCATGAAGATAAAAAGCATATACATTTAACACTCACATTTACCAATTTTGGAAAACAAATAGCATACGATGTAAAAGCAATGTGGTTCGATGAGAATGATAATTGGCCCAATTGGAATGCAGATGTGAAGCTCAATTTCGAGCGCCCTCATAAAGTAGGAGACTTAAAATACAAAGAGGCATTTGACATTAATCTAGCATGCGAAGTGGAAAATGTGGTTGACAAAAGGGGCAATGATGTTTTCTTTTATTTTTTCGCAGTAGAGGTAGAATTTAAACAAAGCAATGGAGAAACCTGTTCGCAGGTAATTACCTGTGTTAATTTCTCAGATGAATTCTATCTGCAAGATAGCGGCAATGTGTTAAGATATTTCGAATAACAAGCTTACGGCCTCAGTTACGTTAACCCGTGAAATTTGATGCGTATGGTCGGTGTTATCACCTTTACCGTTTGTTTGTTATTTTAGGTTGGTGATAACACCAACCAAACGGGAAAATAAAAAGATAAACTAGTAGAGCTAACAAATAAAAGCTCATTGTTACCCACATAACTATGAGGTTATTAGATATTCAACTGTTTTGTATATGGAGAAAATTGTTAATATAGCAGCGACAGCTATACTTGTATTTACCGAACCAAAAAATGGTACATATTTTTTTTCCTTTATGTACATTGTCCTATACCATAGGTATATAAAACTACATACAGTTAGTAGCCAGAAAAAAAATAGTTGCTTAAAATCCATATTTTAAGTTAATTAAACACCCAAAACAAATAGCAAAACACCAACTATACCTGATATTACCTTAACTTTTGTTGGTACAACATAAGTCTTACCACCTTTTTTGCTCCATCTCTTTTTGAAGGCAAGAAAAAAACAGCAATAAGCGAGAGTATAGATGAAGATGGCGAGAGCTACATTCATTTAACGAAGATAATAATATAAGCCACTTCAGGAAGTGGCTTTTGTAGAATCTATTGAAAATGAACGATTACAAAATCTTCTTAATTGATAAAGATGGTAGCTATGCTTGAGGATATTCCAAAAGTGGCCACCTTTTTTTCTCCAGCTGTTCAATTTTGCAATATTAAACTCGCTATCTGAGGATTTGTAATCCTCTGTGTTAAATTCGGATGTCAAATCCGTAGATATAGCTGCGGGATTACAAATCCCGAAGAGTAAGGTATTAGGTAATGTAAATTTACAACGAAAGTTTGATAACTTAAGTAAGTACTAGGTTCAATTGGGATATTAACTTGGTTTAAGTTGTCGTTTGGAAGACTTAAACCAAAAGGGGAGTGCCCTTGCCATTTGCATAGTAATTTAGTTTGGTGATAACACCAACCGAATGGTTTTTGCACACGCCACAGGCTTGCGCCAGCGAGGTGCTAAGCTTGACTTTTGTTTTATCAAAAAGATAGAAAATAATTAGCCTACTTTTCTTTTTAGTGTCACAAACGGTTGATGGGACTGTATAGGTGTTGGCGCATCCCTCGCAACTATATTTGCAGCGACTATTCCTTCTTGGAAAATATCTGAGCTATATATACCATTAAGCAGTCTTTCGTCATCCTCACTATATAATATCTCGAATTTTTTCATGTAATTTCCATCAACAGGTAAGTTATAGGCCCACTGCTTGCCGTTTTCATCCGTTTTAACTTCAACTTTTTCGGTAAACGGGTGTATGATTTTTTGCACGATATTATGAATTTCTTCTTTTTTCAACATTTTTGTCTTTTTTTATTTACCCAAATGATATTTAGTTCTTTGGTCAGTTGGATGTTTGCTCGTTAACTTCTTCCTTTTTCATTAATTGCAAACGCGTTCTAGCATGTTCAAGCAACTCAGAGTAGTTCATGAGTTTAATGTTCCTAAATGAGTTTTTCAACTCTTTATATGTTCTCAGACCATTTTCATCATATTCAGCCTTGGAGACTTTTTGACGTGTCTCTAGGTTAAGTTTACTGTAATCTTTTGTTATGGAGGCCCATGAGCCTATTATGATTAAAGCTGTAGGACGAACAGACTCAACAAATAAAGTATCTCCAATTTTTTCATTGATAAATGATCGAATCTTCTTACCGTCAATTATGTACTCATCGTCGTTATCTTTGCTTACTGCCGAGATATATCTCTCTGCTTGTGCAATAGCGATAGAAAGATCTTTAGATGGATGAAATTTCCCCCTACTATTATCGTATTCCAAAACAAATTGATCGGGTCTTTTAAGTTCAACTACTTCTATATCAACAAGATGGGTGATTAGAATAATATCAAACTGTGACCTGCTTAGCGAATTGTGTGTTACATATTTATTGGTGTTCAACAAGGCAGGAACTCCAAATAAAGTATATTGTCCATATTTCGATAAAATCAGCTCCATCAGGTGCTCCGGTCCAGAAATATCACTTCTATTGAATCCAAATAACTGGCTACCAAAGTTTTTTGCCTTCTCCGTATTTAACTCCTGTTCCTCAATGATAGTTTCAATTGTTTCTATAAGCCATTCGACCTGTTTATTTATCTGTTTTTGGATAACCACTTGATTGTTATCGCCAGACTTTAAGCTGTTTGATAAAGTGACAATGTCTTGTTGAGTTATTTCTCCACTAGCAATAATCTCCTTTAATAAGAGCCCTAAATCTCTCTTGGCTACTGTTGTTGGCACTGTGATACTGAAAATAGAAGAGATGAATGGTGCAAGTCGTTCTTCGACCCTAACCTTTTTGTCTTTTCCTTCCTCTTTATCAATTAGCAACATGGTCTCGTAGAGTTCCTTAGTAAGGAACAGTTGGTTCGCATTTATTCTGTTTTCGTAATAGCCGATTGTAATATGTTCGTAGACAGTTCCTGTGAATCCGCGTAGTGTCTCGATAACTCTTTTAGCACCAAATGGTGGGTTGATAAGATTTCCGTTTAATAAATTGAGGTTTTCATGACTTAACAAGATTTTAACTGTAAAGCCCTCTTCAGCAATATCATCTTTTTTTTCTGAATAGTATCGCTTTTTGGTGTAGTTGACAGATTTCGTACTATAAGTGAATATGATTTTGTTCCTCACCTTTATCTTCCCTTTACTTTCCACGATAGAGGTGTCTCGTTTGAGGTTTTTCAGCTTAGTCTGAAATTTTTCTTCAACCGTTTTTGAGGGTTTTCCCATTTTTTGGAGCGTTAATTTTAATTTAAGTTATATTCCTAAAATTAGCAATATAATTTAAGGAAGCCAATTAGTGTTTTACGAGGCTAAGCTAAATGATAATTAGAAAAATAAATTACGGAAAACCATAACAAGAATATTAATTTGTTTCTAGTTCACTTTTTCAAGTTGTGGAAGTTTCAAAGTTATGCTTCTACCTCTTGCTATAAACAAAACTACCTTTCTTGCTGGGGTGTGGTTCTATTTTAATTAAGTCTGGCATCCTTGTTAACGCCATAGAAATTGCAGAACTGCTATAATTCCAGTCTCTTTGCTTAAAAAAAGATTTTATTTCTTTAACACCAATTGGGTTCTTGAATATACCCTCATCTAACAAGACAATCTTAATCGCATAAACTATTGTTGGAGCTTCTCTCAGCGATGTTATATATTCTTCATTTTTAACGTGAGTTTTTATAAGCTTTAATCTTAGATCTTTTTCAACGTTAATCTTTTTAGTATTGATATTCTTAATTGAAAAAAATGAGCTAATCTTTTCCAATTCATTTACTTTTAAACTGCCCTTTCCATTTTTAAGGTACTTCAGCTTTCGAAGAGAAAAACCCATCATATTAGAAAAGTTTTCGTCTGTTAAACCAGAGTGTTCAATTAGCAAGTTGAGATTTTCCGTAAAAATATCATTTGTATTAGCCATAAGGCTAATTTCAAGATGAAAATGATCTCAAAACGTGTAAATATTTGCATTTATTGATATTGTTTTTGTATATTTGATTATTGTAAATAGGTATTAATAAGAGTCTTGTGGTTGCATTTTCTGACGCCGCTAACGCAAGACAGCAGATTAATGCCCATATCTATGCGTAGATGTATATATTTGTACATCGAAATAGATGTGGGACTGCTGTAAATCCATGTTAGCGGAAGGCGTCAGAAACTTTAAGCAGCCGTGGTTTGTAGTCCCACATGTATTACTTGGGCTACTTTCCCAACAAGAATCGTATAACCAGATACGAGCATGGAAAGAAAACAATTAACGCAATTTTCAAAAGCCTATCGTCGCAGTGGGCAACGAGGTCATTTATTTTACTTTTCTTTCCGTACATCCAAACCTGTATCGTTTTATCCTTTTGATCGGCTTTATGCTTTGAAGCCGAAAAATCCAGTATAGTGTACCCCTCCGATTTTTTCGGAGCAAGTTCTCTGGCTTCGCCGTCTCCCCCTAAAAGGGAGAGAGGAAGTTTAAGACCCGTCGCCTTCGATGAAATTTAGGTTAATAATAATAATTCTGGCGGCGGGTTTTTCCAAAGTGTTTTCTTACTACCGCTTTAAGATCCCGTATCAAGTACGGGATGACGGTGGGGGAACTGACTTTGCTAAGCACGAAAGATCGGCCTTATTGGATTCGGAAGTAATAGTCAGCGAAACTTACGCAGAACCGAGCATATACTAGAGGTAAGAAATTAGGCAGCCGTGTGTTGGGAAGAGTGGAGATAAGGCATTCTAATTTCGCAATGAAAGTTTTGCTAGGCTAGTACAATGAAGGCAATTCAGCCTTGAACTTTTGTTTCTTTTGGTTCAAGCCAAAAGAAATAGGCCCTGCTGGCTATGAGGCAAAAGAAAACTACTACCGCTTTAAGATCCCCTATCAAATAGGGAATGACAAGTGAGGGAGGAGCTACGAGGAGCAGAGAACGAGAGCAATCTCAACATTAACCTTAGTTACTAACCAAAACAACAACTATGAAAACAATTATATTCATCGTAATGGCCATGCTTTGCCTAAATTTTTCGGCAAATGCACAGGGCGTGTGGGCGAAAGATGTTTCGCCCCGACGAGAAGAAATAAGACCGCTAAAAGTGGGCGATAAATTACCAGAAACCTTTTGGCAACAAGAACATAGCGTTTACGTAAAAGGGCAAACCAGTAGACAAACTTTAGAAAGATATAAAAACAAGCCCCTCATCTTAGACTTTTGGGCAACCTGGTGCAGCAACTGTATCTATAAATTTAGCATATTGGAACAATGGCAGGAACGCTATCAAGGGCAACTGGGAGTTTTATTGGTTAATAGCAGTAATACCAAAGACAGGGAGCAACGGGTAGCAGAATTATTGGAAGGCAAACGAGCGCCGCATCAGCAATTTAAACTGGCTAGTGTGGTTAACGATACCTACTTGGATACCCTATTCCCGCACCGTAGCTTGCCGCATTACATTTGGATAGATGCCACGGGAACAATTAGCGCCATTACCAATGCCGATTTTGTAACCGAAGCACAGCTCCAAAACTTCCTAAAAACCAATCCCGCTAAACCATGAGGGGCTTGGTGATGATCTGCTGCTGTCTACTGGGAATACAGTGGGCGCAGGCGCAAAATTTAAAGGGTAAGGTATTAGATCAGCAAACTGGTAAGGCCATGCAAGGCGTAGGAATAAGTGTAGAAAGCGGTCTGGCCACACAAAGTACTGGCGATGGAAGCTTCCAACTCAAGTTAAGTGCTGGTAGTTACCTGCTGAAGGCAAGCTATGTGGGCTATGCCACAATTCATATACCTGTCAACATTCCATTAAAGGATAGCCTAATGATCAGGTTGGTGCCCAGCGAGCAACAATTGGAGGGCGTAACCATCAGTACTGGTTATCAGACATTGCCGAGGGAAAGGGCAACGGGCTCTTTCGCTGTGGTAGATCAGCGGCAGTTCGAACTACAGGCAGGTACCGATGTGCTTTCCAGGTTGGAAAGCATCAGCAATGGCCTCACGGTAGATCGAAGGAGCAGTAGCAGCGGTCAGCTGATGGTGCGGGGACTAAGTACCATTGCTGGGCCAAAATCTCCATTGATCATCCTTGATAATTTTCCCTATCAGGGCGATGTGGCCAATCTCAACCCTAACGATATGGAAAGTATTGTGTTGCTTAAGGATGCTGCGGCAACATCTATTTGGGGCAGTAGGGCAGGTAACGGGGTAATTGTACTTACTTCAAAAAAAGCAAAGCGGGGTGGCGGTATGCAGGTAGATTTTAATGCCAATGTGCTGCTGGCCGAGAAGCCCGACCTCTTCAGCGTACCTCAAATGGGCAGCAGCGAATTTATAGAAGTAGAACAATTCTTGTACGATAAGGGCTTTTATGCGTCAAGGATCAACTCGGCGGCAAAGCCAGCACTATCGCCCGTGGTCGAGCTTTTATTGGCAAACACCAAGGGCAGTATCACTGCGGCCCAGCTGCAATCCAGTTTAGAGCAGCTCAGACAACAAGATGTAAGGGAAGCATATACCAATCTGGTGTACCAGCGCCCGTTTACGCAACAATACAACCTCAGCCTGCGGGGTAGCGAGCAGCGTATCGATTGGTACCTCATGATAGGGAACGATCGGAACCGCAATGAGGTTGATGCTGCAAGTAATAGGTTGAACCTCATCAGCAGAAATACCTTACGTTTGGGCAGTAAGCTAAAGGTAGATTTTGGGATCAACTATACCTATCAAAATGGGACTGGGGGGAAGGCCAGTTTTAACGATTTAAAGAATAGCTCGGGTGTGCTCTATCCCTATCTGAGCTTGGCGGATGACAGCGGACAGCCCTTGGCCATTCCGCAAACCTATGCGCTTAGCTATCTGCAAACGCTAAACCGCGATCAGTTCTACGATTGGAACTATTATCCCCTTAGCGATTATCTCAACAACAACATCGGCAACAATAGACGTAGCATTCTGGGCAATGTAGCGCTCAGCTATGAGCTTATGCCCGGGCTGAACTTCAAGGCTTACTATCAAAGGGAATATCAGCAAACCGGTAGCAAGTCTATTTATGGCACTGATAGCTATACCGTAAGATCCTTGGTAAACACCTACACACAGCTAGCAGCCGATGGCAAGGTAACCCGTATTGTGCCCATGGCCGAATTGTTGGACTGGGCACAAGGTACCATGGATGCGCAGAGCCTGCGTGCGCAATTGGGCTACAATAAAACTTTGGGCAGGGGGCAGCTAGATTTTTTGGCGGGATTTGAACTTAACGAACGCAGGGCTGAGGGCATCACGGGAAGGGTGTACGGCTATAGCGATGAACGTTTGAGCAGCGTAGCCCTAAATTACAACATTGCCTACCCCAACTACATTACCAAGGCCAATAGCTTTTTAAATACCGGGCAGGGGCTCAGCAGTACTTTGAACAGGTTCGTTTCGGTCTATGCCAATGCGGCCTATACCTTCGATGGTAAATACATTCTTTCGGCCAGTGCCCGACGCGATGCCTCCAATCTCTTTGGCGTAAGTGCCAACGACAAATGGAAACCGCTATGGTCTGTAGGTGCGGCCTGGAATGTACACCGTGAAAAGTTTATGCAATTGGCTTGGCTCAATGAACTGAAACTGCGGGGAAGTTATGGCTTGAGTGGTAACGTAGACCCTAGCAGGGCTGCGCTAACTACCTTGTTGGTAGCAGGCACCAGTACCTTAACGCAGGGTGCACAGGCGAGGTTCGATCAGTTTGCCAACCCCTCGTTGCGTTGGGAGAAGGTAGCTACCGCTAACCTAGGGTTCGACTTTGCTCTGTTTAACAATGCATTGACCGGTAGTGTAGAAGTATTCCAAAAAGTATCCAGCGACCTGTATGGCAATACGCCGGTAGATTATACCGCAGTGCCAGCGGCAAGTTTGGTGATGAATGTGGCCAAGATACGTGCCAAGGGTTTGGATGTGGCACTACGCTATAAGCTAGCGGATGGCAAATTCAAATGGGTACCCGATCTCAACTTTAATCTCAACAAAGATGAAGTATTGGAGTACTACCAAGCAAGCGATCAGGGTGCCATATTTGTGGGCACGGGTATAACCGCCTCACCATTAAAGGGCTATCCCGTATACTCGGTATTCTCTTACCGATGGGCGGGGCTCAATCCGCTAAATGGTAATCCACAGGGTTATTACCAGGGCGCAGTTACCGATAACTACACGCAATTACTAGGTACGGGCACCAAGGTGAGCGATTTGGTTTTCAATGGGCCAGCCTTTGCACCAGTGTATGGGAGTTTAGGACAGCATTTCGCCTATCAGAACCTTAGCTTGGATGTACGGTTCAGCTTTAAGCTGGGACATAGCTTTGGCAGATCGGGCATCAACTATAACAACCTGTTCAACTCTGGTACTGGGCATCCAGAGTATGCCCAACGTTGGCAGCAGCCCGGTGATGAAGCGCATACGCAAGTGCCATCTTTGGTGTATCCAGCGGTAAGCAGAAGGGATAATTTCTATAACAACTCGGAGGTATTGATTGAGGATGCCAGTAGCCTGCGACTGGCTTTTGTCACCTTGGGCTACAAGTGGGATGCCAAATGGTTATCGCGTCTGTCGCTGAAAAGTTTAAGTATACAGGCCAATGCCAGTAATCTGGGTATGGTATGGAGGGCAAACAAACAAGGCCTCGATCCAGATTACCGTACTGGAGCGATACCACCGGCAAGGGTATTTTCACTGGGTTTAAGATGTGGTTTATAAGAACTAAAAAAATGAAGAAGATGAAGAAGAACAGTTATTTTTTAATGCTATGGTTGATGTTAGCTACGGGCGCACTTAGCTGTAAAAAGTATTTGGATGCCAAACCTAACAAGCAATTGGCTACCATTAGCAGTCTTACAGAATTGCAGGCGCTGTTGGATGACCATACCCGATTGAACTATCAAACAGTGTATGCTGCCGAAGCGGCTTCCGATGATTTCTATTTAACAGACCAAGCACTCAATGCACTAAGTTTGGAAGGCGATAGACGGGTTTACAACTGGCAAAAAGGCAATCAGTTTGAGGGCACGGTTAACGGTTGGTATTACAGCTACCTAGGTATTTATTATGGAAATACCATACTGGAAAGCTTAAATGAAATTGAGCGTACCAACGGCAATGCTGCCCAATGGGATAACATCAAAGGGCAGGGCTATTATTACAAGGGTAGCAATTTGTTGAATGCGGCCATGGTTTGGGCTTTGGCTTACGCACCCAATTCGGCATCACAAACCCTTGGCCTGCCATTAAGGGCTTCGGTAGATTTCAATGTACCAAGTACCAGGGCCAGTTTGGAGGATACCTACCAACAGTTATTGAGCGATCTGAAAAATGCCTGCCGCTATTTGGCAGTACAGCAGGTGCATGTGATGCGGCCATCTAAAGCGGCGGCCTATGCCATGGTGTCCCGAGCCTATTTAATGATGAACAAATATGCCGAGGCGGCATTGTATGCAGATACGGCTTTGCAGCTCAAAAGCGAGCTGATCGATTACAATAACATCAATGCCACGGCCACCAATCCTTTTCCAGAGTATGGCATGGAAGTGTTGCATCATGTGACGATTGCCAATCCAGCCGTACTGAACCAAAGCAATGCCTCCATTGTGGATGAGCTGTATAATAGCTATGCCGCCGATGATCTGCGCAAGAAAGTATTTTTTACCAAACTCAACAACCGGAATGTGTTTAAGGGAAACTACTCGGGACAAACCTCCCTGTTTTTTGGCCCTGCAGTAGATGAAATGTACCTGAACAGGGCAGAAGGTTATGCCAGAACCAACCAGTTGCCCAAAGCTTTGGCAGATCTGAATACATTGATGCTGAAACGTTGGGACAAGACCAAAACCTATGTGCCCTACAACAGCAGCGACCAGCAGACGGTAATTGCATGGGTATTGGCCGAACGTAGGAAAGAATTGTTGATGCGTGGATTAAGGTGGGGCGATGTGAAACGCTTGAATACTTTAGGCTATGGAATAAAGCTAGAGCGAAAGTACAATAGCAGTGGAGCGGTTCTGGAACCCAAGAGTAGTGGTTTTGCCATGTCGATACCGGAAACGATCATTGACCTAACGGGTATGCCCCAGAACTGATCAACGAAGAAAGGAGGGCTGCAACAGCCCTCCAAATTTTAAAGCTTGCTACTTTCCGCATTGCTATTGATATGCGCAGCGGTAGTGCTTGGATTTTCTAGGTAATCTTGAAGGTCGTTCATGTCGCCATCAAAATAGAACCTACAAACCAAGGAACCAGCGGTACCACAACTTGGTGAATTTTCATCCACCGGTTGCCAATTTTGGATATCTAGGATATCTGCATCATTGGACGAATTGCTGGTGTACTGGTAAAGTACTGGAGCTTTTGCTTTAAAAGCACTCGTTGTAAAAATTAGGCCGAACGCAATTACCAGCGCTGCAAGGCCAAAAAACAATTTACTTGTTTTCATGGTTAATGACTGCTTTGTTGCATTTGAAAAAGCAGACGAAAAAGGTTTAGTTTTTGATTTCCCCTCGTGGTTTTCTCTCTCCCTTTTAGGGGGAACCGATGCGTAGCGAGCTCATTGATACAAAAAACAACACTATACATCAATAGATGCCGTAGGCAGAGGGGGTTTATATAGCCACTTTGGTAGGCTTTGCACCTGCAACGTTTGGTTCGCCGAACCCCACGGCACATTTTATTTTCATATTTATTGTTGCTCTTTACTCTTCCTTGCTCCTTAATCCAATAACCAATCATCAATGACCAAATTCCAATGGTTCAATTATCAATGAACCACTGAACCAATGCACAATGAACCAATCATTCCTCCAGCACATACCTCTTCAGCGTAGCGTCATAGTTAATCACATAGCCTTCGGCCCTTAGCCTTTTCAACTGCCTTTCTAAAGTAGATTTATGGTAACCTAGCTTTTTGGCCATGATTGGCACCCTTAACATTTGCTGATGCTTGATGAGATAGAGCAGTATATCTAACCTGTTTCGATACTGGAGCGCTGTCATGTTTTTGGTATTGCTACACAAAGTTTGTAGCTAGCACCCGCATCTACAATGAACATTAGGGTAAAAAATGAGAAGCTTTTGTTTAGCCTTTTGTTAAGTTCTCTTTGAGCATACGACTAAAAGACTGTTGTGTAATGCCGAGGTAAGAGGCCATGTCTTTATTTTTGACGTGTGCCACTAAGCCAGGATAATGTTGACATACATAGTTGAACTTTTCGGTAGCATTACCTTTGAGATAAACCTTTTTTTCTTGGTTAAGGCGGAGGAAGTAATAACTGAGTAGTTTCTTGCTGAGCAATACAAACTCTAACGAAAGCTCTTCGAGTACCATTAGATCATAATAATGCAGTGCATAGAGCTTGGTGTCGGTTTCGCAGATGATACCCTCTTCACTTTCTGATTGGTTAAGGAGGCTTTCCATGGCCGCACAAAAATGACCTTGGCAACTAAAATCGGTAGTTTGCTGTTCTTCGTTTTCTGTGTAAAGCCTTAGGAAACCACTTTCTAAAAAATAGATATGCCTGCAAATTTCACCTGGACGAAGTAGGGGTGCGCCCTTTGGCATTAACATCTTTTTGATGCGGTGTTGTAGCAGTTGTTCTCCATTATCTGAAAGGTTGAACTGGCTTTTGAGTAGCTGAATAAAATGTGAATTTTTCATAAGCGTTGATTTAATCTTTAGGTGTTTGTGAGAGTGGAGCATCATTAGCTAATTTGGTAGTCTAAAGCATGTACCTATGCAGAAAGAACTATTTAAGTACCTTGATGCCATTGTGCAGTTGCAGCAAGCACTGTTAGATGCCTTATTGGGAATTAAGCCGATAGCGGGTGAGGAAGAGTGGTTGGATAATGCGGATATGAAGCAATTGCTAAAAATTAGTGATGCTACATTGTACCGCTTGCGGAAGAGCGGGCAACTATTGTCGAAAAAGATAGGCGGAAAGTGGTTTTATGCTAAATCGGCTATCGTATCAAGTATCAAACAAGAGCGAAAACCATAATTGCTTTCGCCCTGCAAGCTAGGTGAGCCCTAGGTGTAACGGATATAGAAAGTTAGCGTACCGCTAGGCTCAAAGCTATTGATGCCTGATCTTGCACTTAGTGAGCTCACGCTCCAGATGATCTTGCCCTGTTCATCTTTATCTTTATCCTTCTCGTCTTTATCGAGGCTAACCATCAAACGGTTTTCTAAGGCAAAGGCCGTTTCGCAAGCATATAATGCCACTGCCGACGGAGCGAGCTGGGAGAAGAAAGATTGTTGCTTAGGGCTCAATTCGAAATGTAAAAATAGCCATTGTCCAAAGTTGGTTTGAATGAGGTTAGCTTCTGTAGAGAGCGACTGATCATCTAATTGGTGAAACTGTTGTTGTAAGGCCATAAAGCCTGCGTTTGTGAAAGGATACTTCATGATTTTTTTAGGTTAAATGATTTAAATGACCCCAAAATTGGCCTTTTAGGATGTTGAAGCCAAGAAATGGCCCGAATAATCCGACCAATGGCTATTACTCTTTTGACGAGTGGTAAGCTGTATCTGGCTCACTTTTCAATATTTTTTCATAAATTGCTGTTCACTACCAATACGCTCGTATGAAAAAACCTAGCTTAGGCAAATTCCCTTATTTCGGGAGGATGGCCAGTTTACTCCTAGCTGCAATTGCCACTTTCTGTATCTTAATGTACGCAGAAAAACCAGCTTTCACCTTCTTGCTCACCAAGATCAACTTCTATACGGCCTGGCTGTTCAATACCCTTATTGCCTATGCGATGGTGAGGGCAAGTATCTACGGAACTCGCCTGTTAGATAGCGCTCATCCTTGGCAGCGCAGCTACCGCAAAAGGTGGCCCAAGCAATTATTGTTGGCCATATCGATGCCTTTACTGCTAGGCATTATTGGTATAGTGATTTATTTTATTGCCTACGGAAAAAACATTTTGGAAACTAATTTTTTTCGACGATACCTGTTTTTAGATACCATGGCTATTTTTTTACTCAATGGCACCTTGTTTTTCATGCATCAGCAACAGGCCAATAAGCGAATTAGGCCAGAACGTAGCACCGAAGAAGAACAGTTGCAATTTCCAATACCTATAGAAGACATCGCTTACCTCTATGCCGAAAATAAATACTGTTTTGCCATAAGCTTTGATGGGGCACAAGAATATTTAGAAGTATCACTAACGAAAGCACTTGCGGCACTGCCGCTACATCAGTTCTGTTTAGTAAGGCGTTCGCACATCGTTAACCGGAAAGCCATAAAGCAAGTCGTAAAAAAGAACAATACCAGATTACTGAAACTGCTGCCAGAGTTGGATCAGCAAATTATGGTCAGTCGTTTAGAAACACCAGCTTTTAACATTTGGTGGGAAGCAACAAGAAAAGAAAAATCTTAGTTCAAATCGTCAAAAAAGTGGGTTTGCTTCGTACTGTCTTCGTATCTGCTTTGCTAAGTCTTTGCTAAATTAGGGCTTTTAGCGAACAAACAGCAAAGAAACTAATAGGCTGATGCCTTCTCATTCTTGTTTATTGCCCCATGTTTCTTTTCCGTTGAATAGCAACAATTGTGGCGGGCAGGCAAGTATGTCTAGCTAAAATCCAGCTTATTTTACTTCAGCTACTAATCAATAGCCGTCAATTTCTATCAAATTTATTCAAATCCAATCACAGGGGTTTGGAAATGAGGTTATTAGTTTTTTTTTCCAGTTCCTTTGACCTAACATTTACGCAAAGGCCTGCGCAAGAGATGGAAACAGATTTTCTTACATTTTAAATTTTTAAAGATATGGCAACATATAAAAAAGGAATACTAGGTGTATTCTCAGGAAAAGTAGGTACGGTGGTGGGCAGTAGTTGGAAAGGTATCAGTTACATAAAAAGTTTGCCAAAGGCAAGCACTAAGAAACCAAGTCAGCTACAATTGGACCAACGATTGAAGTTTACGTTGATCGCCAATTTTTTAAAACCGATCAAAGCAATTACCAGCATCGGTTATGGTATGGTCGCTGGAAATTTGACTACGCACAACGCAGCAGTATCTTACCATTTAGCTAAAGCCGTGGTAGGCAATACGCCAAATTTTGAGATTGATTACCCTAAGGTGATCTTTAGCAGGGGCGAACTGCCTAGTCCGGCGGTGCCTACTTTGGCCGCCGCCGCGGGAGCTGAACTTCATTTCAGTTGGACAGATAATTCGACGGCAAATCTTGCCCAAGCTACCGACAGGGCGGTGCTGCTGGTGTACTGCCCAACTACAAAGGAATTTGTGTTCGATAATACGGCAACCAGGAGCTTGGCCGCGGCAACGGTGGCCTTGCCACCAAACTTTGTAGGGGAGACCTTACATGCTTGGATGGCCTTTTTTGCCGCCGACGAAAAGCAAGTATCAACTAGTGTTTACCTAGGAACGGTAACCGCTATTTAACTATTATTCATCTGAAGCCCGGGTGTTTCCTGGGCTTCCTCATCTTAAATTTATGAAAACAATCATTTATTACCTCAATAACCAATGGAAACCAATGTCCATCAAATTTTGGCACATCCTAACAAACGCTGCCAATAAAGGACGGCATTATTGGATTCTGCAGTAATAG
Source organism: Pedobacter helvus (assembly GCF_005925325.1). Taxonomy (GTDB): domain Bacteria; phylum Bacteroidota; class Bacteroidia; order Sphingobacteriales; family Sphingobacteriaceae; genus Pedobacter; species Pedobacter helvus. The sequence continues at coordinate 31,661 of NZ_SRMP01000002.1, forward strand.
CCAGCAAAAACTTGTGCAGAAACGAACATATCGTATGCACAAGAAATTAGGCAGCCGTGGGATGGTATCGGAAGGGGAGGCATTCTAATTTCGCTCATGAAGTTTCGCTAGGCTAGTACAAAGAAGGCAATTCAGCCTTGAACTTTTGTTTCTTTTGGTTCAAGCCAAAAGAAATAGGTCAAGCCGGCTATGAGGCTAAGAAACTAAAACCGCATTACGATCCCAGACTAAATCTGGGATGACGACGATAAGAAAAAATTAAAATCATGAAAACAATCATTTATTATCTCAATAACCAATGGAAACCAATGTCCATCAAATTTTGGCACATCCTTTCCTTAACCATCATCGTTTGGCTAGCAATGCCCAATATCTTAGGTGCATTCAACCTAGCAATAGGCCTGGTCGATTTTGGTATTCTCCACATCATACTATTAGCCTTCAGCTGTTGGCTTTTAGCAATGTCTAGTGCCTATTACATCTTCCGACTGTTGCTATCTCAAATGGGTATGCCAGCACTACACGAAATCATCAATCACTTTAAATTATTAAACTTATGGGAACAATATCTAATTTACTTAGCCTGCTATGCTTTATTGCTTTGCTCGGCCATCGGGGCGCTGATCGCGATTTGCTAGAAAATAAAACTACCAATGATCAAAGATCCAATTATCAAATAAGCTATGGTCAAGTATCCAATCAACTAAACATCCAAAAAACCAACCAACTAAACCCCGATCAACTACTAAACATTGCAAGATCACAAATTGGGGTTAGGGAAGCTACGGGAAATAACGATGGCTACCAAGTAGAGCAATACTTAGCTTATACGGGAAATAAAAAGGGCGAAGCATGGTGTGCTTCTTTTGTGAGTTGGGTATTTGGAAAAGCTGGATATGCTGCGCCACGTACGGCATGGAGCCCGAGCTTGTTTCCCCAAGTTAGATTGGTGAAGCTTGCTGAGCCAGGCAATGTATTTGGCATTTACTTCAACGATAAAAAGCGCATTGCTCATGCGGGGATAGTTGAAAAAGTTAAGGACACTTGGATAACTACAATTGAAGGAAATACGGATACGGATGGAAGAAGGGATGGTGATGGCGTTTACCGAAAGTTGCGACATGCTAAACCATTAGATGTTATGCAGATTGGCTCAATAGGGAAGGAGGTGCAAGATGAAAGTAGCTATTTATGTATGGGTGTTATTGTTCTATGGTTGTTCCGCTAAGCGAAAGCTAATGGAAAGCAGCGTTGTAAATACGGAGAGCGTCAGAGAAGTTGAAGCCCTTCAAACAAAAAGCCAGCATAGCCTAATCTATAGCTTAAGTATGGATAGTATTAATCAAGTTAGTTTTCTGAAGCTTTACCCTAAAGGCGACTTTATCATTAGCAAAGATGGTTTCAAAGGCTCGGCAGATAGTTTGGTTTGGTACAACAACATGCGCCAAGTTAGTAAAAGCCAACAATTGGAGCGGCAGAAGCAAGAGCAATCGAGTAATGAAATGTTTAAGCAGATTACCACCCAAAGCACCAGAGAAAACAAAAATAAACTTGTAAAAGGAGGGAGCTTTATTTGGTATATTTTAGGCGGTATAGTCGTTATAGGCTGTGTCTTTCTTTCAAGTAAAATGATTAATAAAAGTTAGGCTTACTGTAGGCTAGTCATACTTAAGGAATGGCTAGCTTTTTTTTTGACCCGTTTATATTTGAATTTATTCTCTATTTTGATTTTAAGTGTTTGTAATATACCTTGTTGCGTTTTTTTCTGTCCGCTCAACAAACAAATTTAAAACATATAAGTGTTAAAAAATGTTAAATGAAAGTTGAAATGTTTTCAATACGTAGCTTATCTTTACGTTTAAATAACTATTAACTAATACTAATTCAAGAAGATTTTATGAAAAAACTGTTACAAAGTTTGTTCATTTTGCTATTTGTAGCTACTACTGCTATGGCGCAAAATAGAACAATCACTGGTACGGTTACCGCTAAGGAGGATGGACTTCCGTTACCTGGGGTAAGCGTAAAAGTAAGAGGCACAAATGTAGGTGTTTCAACGGGTGCAGATGGTAAATTCGCAGTTTCTGTTCCTGCTAACGCTACGGTGTTAGAAATCAGTTCTATTGGCTATACTGCCCAGACGGTGACAATAGGAACTAGTAACACAATCAATGTATCACTTGATACTGATTCAAAGTCACTAAATGAAGTCGTAGTAACCACTGGTTATACTACAATTAATAGAAAAGCCTTCTCTGGAGCAACAGCAACGGTTTCTACCGCTGAAGTGGCTAAACAAACGTTTGGCTCCTTCGATCAAGCATTGCAAGGTTCGGCATCTGGCGTAAGTGTTACGGCAAATGGTGGACAGCCTGGTCAAAATGCAGTTGTACGAATTAGGGGTAACGGATCTATTTCTGGTAATAATGTGCCTTTGTATATTATGGACGGAGTAGAGATCTCTGCGGCGGATTTTCAATCTGTCAACCAAGGTGACTTTGAGAGTATTGAAGTTTTGAAAGATGCAGTATCTACGGGTATTTATGGATCAAGAGGTGCAAATGGTGTAATTGTAATCACTACGAAAAAAGGTAAAGTTGGCCAGTTGCAAATCAATTATGATTTGCAGGTTGGACGATCTAAAATGCCTGAAGATAGATTGATCGTAATGAACAGCCAACAAAAAATTGATTACGAGTTGAGAAATGGAAATCCCTATGAGTGGACAGATGAACAAGCTGATAGTTTAAGGGCTGTTAATTTTAGTTGGAAAGATGCCTTGTTTCAAACAGGCGCTACACAACAGCACCAAATTTCTGCGAGTGCTGGAAGCGAGAAAAGTAAGGTTTATGGCTCGCTTTCATTTCTAGATCAAGATGGTATTGTTAGAACAACTGGTTTAAAACGATATACTGCAAGGTTGAACATGGATAACATCGTAAACAATTTTAGATTTGGCTTAGGTTTACAAGGAGGATATTCTAATCGAAACAATACTTTGGAAGGTGATGCCGTAACGAATATGCCGTTAAATGCAATACGTTGGAGTAATCCTTATGAAGTTGATAGGCTGCCTGATGGAAGTTATAATAACTTTAGAGGTAATTTGTTGTCTGGCCAACCTAATGGTGCAATGGAGTTATTCGAAAATAAACGTAATACTAAACAGTTGAAGGGAATTGGTACAGCATATTTAGAGTATCATATTCCTGCTGTAGAAGGTCTTTATGCTAGAACAAATTGGGGTATAGACTACACACAAAACGAGGGCGATACCTATATCAGCCCTATTACTTCTACCGGCTTTGCTAGACAGGGGTCTCTAACTAGGTCGATGAGCAGAAATTTCCGTTACACTGGAACTTCTTCTTTGAACTATAAAAATACTTTCGATAAGCACGAACTTAACGGCGGTGTGTTTTTTGAGGTAGTTAAAAATGACTATAGAACGTTCGGTTTCTCAGGTTTCGGATTAGATAACGGTTTTCCAAATGAGACCGGTATCACTCCTGGTTCAGCTGCAAATGAAAATTATATTCCAACAGTAAATGGTAACGGAAACCAAACTGGTTTAATGTCTGTATTTGCTTCTTTAAACTATGGTTATAATAGCAAATATTATATTAATGCGGTGATTAGAAGAGATGGTTCTTCTCGTTTCGGTTTAGATAGACGATGGGCTAATTTCGGATCTATTGGTGCTACGTGGGCTATCGATAGAGAGGATTTCGTCAAAGATATTGCTTGGATTAGTCAGTTAAACTTGAGGGCGAGTTATGGTACTTCAGGTAATCAGCCGATCAATGAATACCCATTGTCTCAATTGACTAAGACAGCTTATGCAGGAGTAACTGCATGGATACCTACTATTTCAGGCAATCAATTGTTAACTTGGGAAACCAATAAAACTTTCAATGTTGGTTTAGATTTTGGTTTGTTCAAAAATCGATTAAGCGGTACTTTGGAATATTATAATAGGTTAGCTAATAATCAGTTCTACAACGTTCCTGTGGATCCTTCTGTTTCGGGCTTTCCAACTGTGCCAGGCAACTTTGGTGATTTGAGAAATAGAGGTGTTGAATTTTCTCTTAGAGGCGATGTGATCAAAACAACTGAATTTAGTTGGAATTTAGGTGCAAACATTTCTTACAATCAAAACAAAATTTTATCGCTACCAGAAAATAATAGAATTGAAGGGGAAACCATTTTATCTGAAGGAAGTCCTAGAAATACACTTTTCTTAGTACCATACGTAGGTGTTGATCCTGCAACAGGTAACGCATTGTACAGAAAGTTAGATGGTACAATCACTCCAGATTTTGACGCCAATGATAAAGTTAAGTTGGGTACATCTGATGCACCATGGTTTGGCGGTATTACAACCAGATTTGCCTATAAAGGCTTTGATTTGAGTGCTCAGTTAAATTTCTTCTTGGATAGAGTAATGTACAATGCAGATTTAGTCAATTTAACTAGACCTGATTATTTTTACGACAATCTGGCTGCAGAAATGTTAAATGAATGGACACCAACTAATACCAATACCAATGTGCCAAGATTTGATCCTTCAGGCGGCAATGATTTCCAAGCAGAAACTTCTAGATTCGTAGAGGATGCTAGTTTCTGGAGACTGCGTAATGTCACTTTAGGATACACTTTCCGTCCGGCGTTATTGTCAAGTTTGAAAATAAGATCGGCTAGAGTGTTCGTTCAAGGACAAAATTTATGGACATCAACCAAATTTAGAAGTTTCGATCCAGAGGCTACAGGCTCAGTTTTAGCTGGTGCGCAGTATCCATCGCTTGTTCAGGCAACTTTTGGTTTAAGTATTGGTTTTTAATCTTTGATGTTATGTTTAATATAAAATATATGTATAAAAAAATAGCTCTTTTGGCAATGGTAGGTGCATTATCGTTGAGTAGCTGCCAAAAAGATTTAATCGAGCTAACACCAGATTTTACGCTTGATGCGGAAAATAACCCATCGAACATGGTTCAAATTGAACATGTGCTTAATGGCGCTTATGCTGGTTTAAGAGCTGCCGACTATTATGGCTCTGGTAGTGGAACAGGAAGCGTGTCGGGGTTGATGCCAGATGTAATGAGTGATAATTTATTTGAAACAAACCAATCATTAGCCAACTCTAGGCCAATGTCTCAATTGGTATTTCAGATTAATGAAGATCAAATTACTAGATTTTACAACGCAGGTTACAAGGTTGTTTCAAGTGCTAACATCGTGTTGCAAAACATAGATAAGTTCGCAACAGCTGCCAATGCAAAACAAGTAAATAGAATCAAAGGTCAGGCATTAGCGCTTAGGGCTTTAGCTCACTTTGATATGTTTAAGTATTTTGCCGAAGACTATGACAGAAATAGCACCACTACCTTAGCGCTTAATTACAGTAAAGAGTTTAAAGTAGACGTAAATGCAAAACCTTCACGTCTTAATAACAAACAATTCTATGATGAGCTTTTGGCGGATTTAAATGCTGCACAAGGATTTTTAGGAGATGTTGATAATGCTAGTTACTACATCACTGGTTTAGTAAAGCCAAGATTGTCTTTAGCAGCCATACATTTATTGAAAGCTAGAGTTTATCTATACGCTAAAATGTATCCAGAAGCAATAGCATCCGCGACAGCGGGCATTGCTATAGCACCGACATTGGCGAACACGCAGACTGCTTTCACTGGCATGTACAACCAGACTGCTGCGGGAGAAATTATTTGGAATGTGCAATTCGATGCCAATCAAGGTGGTCCGACTAACTTGGTGTATTTCGCTACCCAGACACAAAGCTATTTTAGACCAGCATTAGAGATTGCTACAGTTTCAGGTACCACGGGTTTAATTAGATCATCAGATATCAGATATGCAGCATACTTTGCTAATGTTAGGCAATTGGCCTCAAATCCGCAGGCTTTGGCATTAATCAAGTATAGAGGCAAATCGGCTTTGTCTAATGCCAATGCAAATTTCATAGCAATGAAAACTGCGGAGTTATACTTGATCAGAGCAGAGGCTTATGCCAAAGGTTCACCAGCGCAAGAAACACTTGCATTGGCGGATTTAAATGCGGTGCGTAATGCTAGAATTGCAGGTTATGTTCCAGAGGTTTTGGCAGGAACTGCGTTAACAGATGCCATTGCTAATGAGAGAAGAAGAGAGTTTGTAGGAGAAGGGCACAGGTTCTTCGATTTAAAAAGGACTACAAGAACGCTCCAAAGAGGGAGCACCTGCGGAGTGCCAAGTTTATCTCCAATAACTACCTGTTCTTTGGCACCATCAGCTAGAGAGTGGTCGTTCCCAATTACTCAAACATTGACTAACGCCAACAATAATTTACAACAAAATCCAAGTTGGAGATAATAAGTTTTGAGATTTTTCAAAAGGGGTAGCAATTTGCTGCCCCTTTTTTATTAAATACAGTTTTTATAAAGATATTGTCATTTTTTAGGTTGTTTTATATGCGATTTTTTTCACGAATCTTTAAATATTGCTTTTCTAGGCAATTCCGGATAGCCATTTAATTTGAATATATAAGTGTATAGAGTTGACGTCGGCAGACGTTAAATTTAAAATTGTTTGTTAAAAAATGTTAAATAAAATTTGTGTTACATTCATAATGTCTTTATATTGGCAGGTAATTAACTATTAACTAACCTAAATTTTTTAAAAGTTTATGAAAAAACTTCTACAAAGTTTGTTCATTTTGCTATTCGTAGCTACTACGGCTATGGCGCAAGATAGAACAATCACTGGAACGGTTACTTCTAAGGAGGACGGTTTGCCGATCCCAGGAGTAAGTGTAAAGACAAGAGGAGTTGCCGGAGGCGTTGTTACTACTAGTAATGGCAAGTACTCTATCAACGTTCCTTCCAAAGCAACAGCATTAGAGTTTTCTTACCTAGGTTACGATGCCCAAACTGTAACATTGGCTGGATCTAACCAAATTAACGTGGTATTAGTTCCTTCTACTAAATCATTAGACGAGGTTGTTCTTGTTGGTTATGGTAGTCAGAAAAAAACTACATTAACTGGTTCGCAAGGCTCTGTAAGTGCAAAAGATATTGAGAATACACCAATCCTTAATGCTCAACAAGGGCTTCAAGGTAGAGTTGCTGGTGTGCAAGTATCTCAAGCTTCTGGTACACCTGGAGGTGGTATCAATATCAATATCCGTGGAGTAGGTTCTATAGGTGGTAGTAACCAACCTCTTTACGTGGTAGATGGTATTCCAATTAGTACCGGTTCTTATACGCAGGTAGCTGCTGGTGGTCAGCTAACTAACGCATTAGCTGATATTAATCCTGCTGACATCGAATCAATGGAGATCTTGAAGGATGCTGCATCAACTGCTATTTATGGTTCGAGAGGTGCAAACGGAGTTGTTTTAATTAACACAAAGCGTGGTTTAAATCAAGCTACAAAAATTGGCGTTAATATTTATTCGGGTTTTCAAGAAGTTGCAAAAACTATCCCTTCTTTAACAGGTCCTCAGTATATTCAGTTAATGAATGAGGCTGTGGTTAACAGATATGGTGCAGCCTCTGGACGTGATTATGCTTGGCTATCTAGTGCTCTTGGATCTGCGCAAAGTGCTAATCCTAATGCATATGGTACTACAAATTGGCAAGACGAGATTTTTAGATCTGCTGCAATTACTAATTATGAAGTAACCGCTAGAGGAGGTAACGATAAAACTAAATTTGCAGTTTCGGGAGGCCTTTTTGATCAAAAAGGTGTTGTAATTGGAACTGACTATAAAAGATATAGCGGAAGAATTAACTTAGATAATCAGGCTACTGATAAATTGAAATTGTCATTGTCTACAAGTTTCAGTAATTCTATCAATAACCGTGTTAATAATGATAACAATATTTATGGTGTAGTTAGTGCTTCATTCTTATTGGGCTCACATATTCCTGCCTATAATGCAAATGGTACTTATGGTAGAGATCCAGTGTCGTCGGTTGATAACCCACTAGCGCAAGCCTATGAAAATGATTTTAAATACACAAGTAATAGATTGTTGGCTTCTGGTTCTGCTGAATATCAATTCATCCCTGAATTAAGCTTTAAGACTTCTTTGTCATTAGATTATTTTACTTCAAAAGATAGGACTTTCTTGTCTTCATTGACTAATAACGGTGCTTCTACTAACGGTTCAGCAACAGAAGGACAAAATCAAGAAGTAAATTATGTGTTTGAAAATATACTGACTTACAATAAAGTATTTAATGGTGTACACAGCGTAAATCTTTTGGGTGGTTTTTCTTATCAAGAATCGCAATACGAGAATATCTTAGCAACTGCGACAGGTTTTCCTGGCAATGATTTGAGAAGATTGTCTTCAGGTTCTGTTAGAGCAACGGCTAGTTCTGGTGGTTCGTCAAATGCATTAGAGTCTTATTTCTTTAGAGCTAATTATGCTTTTAAAGGCAAGTATATTTTTCAAGCATCTGCTCGTTACGACGGATCTTCTAGGTTCGGAGCTGAAAAAAGATATGGATTCTTCCCGTCTGTTTCTGGTGCGTGGAGAATTTCCGAAGAGTCTTTCTTAAAAGACGTTAAGGCTATTAGCGATCTGAAAATTAGAGCAAGTTATGGTATCGTAGGTAACCAAGAAATTGGAAACTTTACCTCACTACCTTTAGTAGGTGGTGGCGCTAACTATTTGCAAAATCCTGGTTTAGCACCAACTCAGTTGGGTAATGTAAACTTAACTTGGGAAAATACTGCCAACCTTGATTTAGGTTTAGACTTAAGCTTGTTCGCAAATAGATTGACTTTAACAGTTGATGCATATCAAAGAAAGACAACGGATTTGTTATTATCTAAGCCACTAGTAGGATCTTCTGGATTTCTGAGTATCCAATCTAATATTGGTAAAACTGACAATAAAGGTTTAGAAATAGGTCTATCGGGTAAGATCTTTACAAAGAGAGATTTTTCTTGGGATGCTAACTTCAATATCTCGTTAAATAAAAATAGAATTATTGAGCTATCTGGTAACCCTTACGCTGCTGGTTTTGCTTCATGGGTAGAAGTAGGTCAACCGCTGGGTGCTTTCAGAGGTTATAGAATGATTGGAATTTTCCAAAGTGCCGCGGAAATTGCTGGCGCACCTACTCAAACAGTTACTACCAGTCCACTTACCTCGACGGCTCCTGGGGATGTTAGATTTAAGGATGTAGATGGTAATGGAATCATCAATTCTGATGACCAAGAGATCATCGGTCAAGGTAACCCTACTTATTGGGGCGGTTTAACCAATAACTTTAAATACAAAAACTTTGATTTATCAGTATTCCTTCAATATCAAGGGGGAAATCAAATTTATACAAATACTAGAGCTTTTGGAGAAGGTATGAATGGTGTATTTGGACAAATGGCAACCACGCTTAATAGATGGACACCTACAAATACAAATACAGATATTCCTAGAGCGGTTTATGGTGACCCTGCAAATAACAGACGTGTGTCTAGTAGATTTATAGAGGATGCAGATTTCTTGAGGATTAAGAATGTTAGTTTGGGATATAATTTTGGTCCTAAAGTGTTGAATGCGATTAGAGTAAGTAACTTGAGATTATATGTAGCGGCTCAAAATCTTCATACATTTACCAAATACTCAGGTTTGGATCCAGAAGTGAGCACATTCTCTATCACGAATACGGCACCTGGTACTGATTTCTTGACATATCCTCAAGCTAGAACCTATACTTTTGGTCTTAATGTAACGTTTTAATTGATTTTGATTATGAAAAGATATATGAAATATAAATATTTCGCATTGTTTTTCGCAGCTAGTTTTTCATTTGCAGCTTGTAAAAAACAATTAGAAGAGCAAAAGCCCCAAGCTTCTTTAGATGCGTCGTCGGCTTACACTAATGCGGCAGGTGTTAGGGCAGGTATATTTGGGGTTTATAATAGTTTACAAAGTTCTAGCTACTATGGCTTAGAATACAATATGTTTGCAGAATTAGGTGGTGGTAATTTGTCTCATGTAGGTACATTTCCAACCTTTGCTCAAATTGCAAATAACCAGATATTGCCAGATAACGTTAACGTAACTAATGATTATAATGCAATCTATTCTGGGATTAATAATGCAAATACCTTGATTGCTGCTATTCCTAATGTTAACGATGGTGCTTTGGACAAAAACGCCGCTTTAGCTGAACTTAGAACGCTAAGGGCTTTAATGTACTTCGATTTGATTAGGTATTTCGGAGGATCGCCAACTGGATATAATAAGGCTGGAGGAAAAGGGGTATCTATAAAATTAACTCCAACATTGGCTGAGGCAGATGCTACTCCAATTCCACGAAGTACCGAGGCTGAGGTGTATACACAAATTTTATCTGATTTAGACTTTGCTATCGGAGTACCTTCTTATGCTGCAAAAATCACAAATAGAGCGGGAAAAAATGTTGCTATTGCAATTAAAGCTAGATTACAGTTGTATAGAGAGCAATGGCCAGATGCGGAAGCACAAGCAACAACTCTTATTAGTGCTACGGGGGCAGCGGGTTATAGTTTAGTTCCTACGGCAAGTTATGGCACTATTTGGTCTGCAAAAAATACATCTGAATCTATTTTTGAGTTAGATTTTAACTCTGCGGATCAGAATAGTATTGCATTTTATTACTATCCAACTACGGCGGGCGGTAGAAATGAAGTGGGTACATCAGCAGATTTAAATGCTGCAACTGCTACTGGTGACGTAAGAAAAGCAGTAAACTTTTCTGCTTCTCCGGCGGGAAAAACTACTAAATTCACCAGAACAGCTACTGGAGATGATAACGTAGTGTTATTCAGGTTGGCTGAAATCTATTTAATTAGAGCGGAAGCTAGAGTTCGTCAGAACACACCTGCTAAGATAGCTGAAGGCTTGGCAGATTTAAACGTAATTAGAGTTAGGGCGAATTTACTTCCTTTGGTTTCTACCGATCAAACGGCTATCTTAAACGATATTTTAGCTCAAAGAAGAATCGAATTGGCTCATGAAGGGCACAGATGGTTTGATTTAAGAAGATACAACTTAACTTCAACATTGGGTATTAGTCAGCCTTTCAGGGCATTATGGCCAATACCGCAAAGAGAAGTGTTAACTTCAGGAAATATTATTGAAAAAAATGATGGTTACTAATAACTATTATTTTTATTAAATTAGGCGAGAGTTATTACTCTCGCCTTTTTTTATGAAAAAATATTTTTGTTTAAGCGTACTTTTACTTAGTACAATCTTTGTTGCGGCTCAGCAAGCCGTGTTTGCTGATGGAAGTCCCGTAAAGGAAATAAAATATTCCGATATAATTGGATCAGAGCTTTATAACACAGAATGGTGGAACGCAGAGGTGCTTCTTACCAACGGAGCGAGGTATAATTTGCTAGTAAAGTATAACCTATATGTGGACGAGCTGTTTTTCAAAAGCGATAATCAAGCCATGAGTTTTGTTGTGCCGGTGAGAGAATTTGTTTTTAAGGAAAGTAGTAATAGCGCAACCGCGTTTTTTAGAAATGGTTATCCAGCAAATGATGGATTTAGTGATAAAACTTTCTATCAAGTGCTGGTGGATGGTAAAGTGCAGTTGTTGAGAAAACTCTCCAAACAGGTTATTGAAACTAAAGATTTCAATTCTAGTATAGTTAAGAAGAGGTTCGCTGATTTAAGTAAATTCTATTCGTTTAGAGACAATCAATTTTATCAGTTAAAGAGAGATAAATCTGGTATTTTGAATGTATTTAGTGATAAAAGTAACGAGGTGTCTAAATACATCTCTGATAATAAAATCAACTTGAAAAAAGACGATGGACTAGTTAAGGTTTTTAATTATTACAACTCATTGTAATATTTTCTATATTGAATGTGGTTTTTTGAAGAAATTACATTTACATCTATGCTTTCTTAATTTAAAAAACAATGCAAACAAAGTTTTTGAATAAAAGTTTGAAAATAGCTAATTAAATTTGTGTAACATTGTTATTGTGTTTATATTTAGCGCTTAAAATAAATTATTAACTAACCTAAATTATTATTTATGAAGAAAAGTATACGCTATGCTTTCATTGCATTTCTATGCTCATTTTCTTTACTGACGTCATGTACGAAAGAAAAGGAAATGTTAACCGAATCCGTAAGTATTAAGTCGGTGGCGGTTCCTACAAGTCTTTCTACAGTAACAGTAGAGGGTACGAGCCAAATCACAATTACGATGTCAAGAACATTTAGAACTCAGACGACGCCGTTAATGTTGAGCCCTACTTTTGACCTTCTAAGTGGCTATACCATTAGTCCTGCTTCTGGTGTTGCTGTATCTTTTGGAACTCCGAGTTTAGCGGCTGGTACAGCTGGAGCAATTGCACCAGTAACTTACACGCTAACTAGTCCAAGTGGAGTGAAGAGATTGTATTCGGTAAGAGTGTTGTTTTCAACAACACAATAATTATCTATTATTTAAAGAAAAAGTAATGAAAAAAATGATACTAATGGTGCTATTTTTTTGCTTGACGGCAAAATTATATGCACAAACACGCACTGTAAGAGGTACCGTTTCTGATATAGAGAATGGTGCTAAATTGCTAGGTGTTACCGTAAAGGTGAAGGGAAATAGTGCAGGAGCCTTGACTAATGAAAAAGGAGAGTTTGTTATCAATATTCCTAACGGCTTCAATACCTTAGAGTTTACTTATTTAGGTTACGCTGCGAATTCAGTGGATGTGACTGGGAAAAGTTCGATTCAAGTAGCGCTTACGTCTGATGCTAAGAATTTGACAGAGGTTGTTGTTACAGCATACGGAACGGTAAAGCGACGTGATTTTGTTGGTGCATCTGCACAAATTGGAGCAAAAGAAATTGCTGAACGTCCAGTAGCCAACGTAATTAATGCGTTACAAGGAGCTGCACCCGGCGTTACTTTGGCCGGAGGTACTGGGCAACCAGGTGCTGCTCCAGCAATCAGAGTAAGGGGATTTGGTTCGATCAACAGTTCGAACAATCCTTTATATGTTGTTGATGGTGCTCCTTATGATTATAATATCAACAATTTAAATCAAGACGATATTGAAACAATTACTATTGCTAAAGATGCTTCTTCTACGGCGCTTTATGGTTCTAGAGCAGCAAATGGTGTTGTGTTCATTACCACTAAGAAAGGTAAAGTTGGAGCTCCAGCAGTAAATGTCAAATATACAACTGGTTTAACGGCTAGAGGTATTGAGGAATATGATAGAGTTGGTGTTTATGATTATTATCCGATTGTTTGGGAAGCAGTTAGAAATGGTGCCTATTTTGCGGGCACTAAAACATACGCTCAGGCTGGACTTGATGCTGCAAACAACATAGTTACAACATTAGGTTATAATGCATTCAATGTGCCAAATAATCAATTAGTATCTGGTGTTGATGGAAAACTTAATCCAAATGCTTCTTTATTATACGGAGATGACTTGAATTGGTGGGATGGTTTGATGAGAACGGGAGTTAGACAAGAGGTAACTACCTCAATCAATGGTGCTTCTGAAAAATCTGATTATTTGTTTTCTGCTGGTTATTTAGATGAGCAGGGAGCATTAATTAATACAGGTTTTAAACGTTACAATGCTAGGTTAAATTTGAATAGTAAACCTACAACTTTTTTATCTACGGGTATTAATTTTGCCTACACCTTTTCTGATTACCAAAACAACAGTTCGGCTGATGCTGCTGGTTCTGCTTATGCTAACCCGTTCAATTTCGTAACAGGTATGGGGCCAATTTATCCAGTTTATGCCCACAATCCTACTACTGGAGCATATATTATAGATCCAATTACGGGAGATAGAGTATTTGATAGTGGTGCTTTAGGTACTAAATATGGCATTACTTTTCCATCGCGTTCTGCTGGAGCTTCTTCTGGACGACACGTTTTAGCTGAGACTTTGTACAACAAAACTGACCAAGAGAGACATCTTATCTCTGGTAGAACTTATGCCCAAGTTGACTTTCTTAAAGATTTTAATTTTAGAGTTAACTTATCATATGATCATAATACAAGAGAAGCTTATAGCTTTCAAAACGCAATCATAGGTGATGCTTCACCTTCTGGTTCGCAAACAAAAACTGCGTATAATGAAACATCTATAACTTTGAATCAGATTTTAAACTATAGAAAGACGGTTGCTAAGAGACATCAATTTACAGCCTTGTTAGGCCATGAAAATTATTACTTGAACGCTCGCGTATTAAGTGGAAATAAAACTGGGTTAATTGCTGATGGTATTAACGAGCTTGATAATTTTACGACTATTGGTGGTTTAACTTCATATCAAGATAATTATCGCATTGAAAGTTTTTTTGGTGAAGTGAAGTATAATTTAGATCAGAAATACTATTTAACATTGACAATGAGAAGAGACGGATCATCAAAATTCCGCTCTGATGTAAGATGGGGTAACTTCTGGTCAGCTGGTGCTGCGTGGTTGGTGAATGAAGAGTCTTTCATGAAGGATATCAAATGGATCAATCAATTAAAGTTGAGAGCCTCTTATGGAGAAACTGGATCTGATGGCGAAAGTTACTATGGATATCAAAGTTTATATAACCTAAAACCTAACGTTAACAATCCAGCTTATTACTTAGCAGCTGCAGCTAACCCTGATTTAAGTTGGGAAACAAATAAAACTGCCGATATTGCTGTAGAATTTAGTTTATTCCAAAATAGACTTAGAGGTAGCATAGAGGCCTTTAGAAGAGCGTCAAGTGATTTAATTTTCAATGTTCCTTTACCAAGAAACGCTGGTACCACTTCAATTACGAAGAATATTGGTACTATGTATAATAAAGGTATTGAATTCGATTTGACGGTTACTCCAGTAAAGGTTAAAGATTTTGCTTGGGATTTAACTGTCAATGGATCTTTCTATAAGAACCAAATTACCAAAATGCCTGATGAAACTCCGGCTATCGTTACTGGTACTAAAAGATACAGTGTTGGAAACTCAATTTACGAGTTTTGGTTAAGACAATGGGTTGGTGTAGATCCACAAACTGGCTCATCAATTTACTTAGATGACGCTAGTACAGATGGTAATACTATCTACACAACTGACATTAATAGAGCTAGATTTGCATATTCAGGAACTTCTATTCCGGATATTGCAGGTGGTATTCGTAACGTATTTACATATAAAGGACTAAGCTTATCAAGTATATTCAGTTATTCTCTAGGTGGTAAATTCTATGACGGTAACTACAATAGCTTAATGTTAGTAAACAGTAGTTATGGTAAATCTTTCCATAAGGATGTTTTAAACAGATGGCAAAAGCCAGGTGACATCACCAATGTACCTAGAGTTGACGATACGGACGCAACTAACTTAAATGCTGGTACGAGTACAAGGTGGTTAATTGATAATAACTTTTTGGTATTGAGAAATGTAACACTTTCTTATGCTATCCCAGCTAAGTATGTATCTAAATTGAAGCTTAGTAGAGTTAATGTGTTTGCTTCTGGAGATAACTTAATTTATTTTACACCTAGAAAAGGTTTGGATCCAACTACTTCATTTAACGGAACAAACAGTAGTTCTTATATTCCTTCTAGAATATTCTCGTTTGGTGCTAACGTAAGTTTTTAATTTAATTAGACATGAAAATTTTTAATAAAAAAATAGCTGTTTTAGCTGTACTTTTAGTACTGATTACAGCGCAATCTTGTAAAAAGGATTATTTGGAAACTAAACCTACTCAACAATTGAGTGCAGGAACGGTATTCAGTAGTCTTAAAGGCGCTCAAGGTGCTGTACAAGGTATTCATAGAATGCTATACCTATATGATGCGCAGGGAACCTTTGGTCTAGCCTCATTAAATATCAATATGGATATGCTAGGTGAAGACTTAGTAATGCATAATGCTGGTAATGGATGGTATAATGCTGCATATAGATGGACTGAATTTAGAAACGTAGCTAGTGGAGATTTGAATTACTATTACTTCTACTTGTATCGTATCATTCGTAATGCAAATGAAGTGATTGATGGTATCACTCAAGAGACTGCAGATTTTAAGCAGCTTAAAGCTCAAGCTCATTATTACAGAGCATTTTGTCATTACATGTTGGTTCAACTTTATGGTGTTAGATATGACACTACGCCAGGAGCCGCAAATAGTGGTCTGGGAGTGGTTTTGTCTTTGAAAAATGATTTTGCGAAAAAGCCGAGAAATACCGTGGCGGAAGTGTATGCTTCAATTAATTCTGATTTGACAATTGCTGCGACTGACATTGCTGGGTATACAAGAAAAGCTAAGGATGAAATAAACATTAATGTTGTTAAAGCTTTACAAGCTCGTGTTGCATTAACTACTGGTAAATGGGCTGAAGCAGTTACTTTGGCGAACGATGCTATGGTCGGATTTCCTTTGATGAGTAGAGCAGATTACGAAGCAGGTTTCAATAACACTTCTAATTCAGAGTGGATTTGGGGAAGCACTACAATAGAAGAGCAAATAGATAATTATTTTGGATCTTTCTTCGCTTATATGTCTTTGGATTTAAGTTCAACGAATATTAGACAAAATCCTAAGAAAATTAATGCAGACTTGTATAATGCATTTCCTAATACTGATGTTAGGTTGAAAAATTTCGCTTCAACTGCTACGGAATTTGCTCCTTTAGTACCATCAAATTTTACCACTGCTAGATATCAATCGAAGAAATTTAGAGCTGCTGGATTAAACTTCGGCGCTGGAGGTTTGGTTTACATGAGATCTGCAGAAATGTATTTGATTAAAGCAGAAGCACAAGCTAGAAATAATGATGAACCAGGTGCAAGGGCGACATTATTTACTTTGGTGAATGCTAGAAACCCTAACTATGTACTCTCAACTAAGACAGGTGCTGCTTTAATTGATGAAATTTTGTTAAACAGAAGACTAGAGCTGTGGGGAGAAGGTCGTCGTTTCCTAGATTTGAAACGTTTGGACGCTCCATTGGATAGGACTTTAACTGGAGGACACACAGCAACTCTTACTGGTAACGTACTTAATGTTCCAGCTGGAGATAAAAGATGGCAGTTTCTTATCCCAAGAGCTGAAATCGATGCAACTGGCGCAGATATTATGAAACAAAATGAATTATAGTTAGTTATTATTATAACGAAAAAGGGAGGCACTAGCCTCCCTTTTTCGTTAGTATGCAAATAGTTTATTACCTCTTATCCACGCTATATTTCCCCGGCCCAATAAAAATCAAACTGAAAAATACAATGCCAACTTCAATAGCATGAGAAGCACCCATAATCCCTTCGCCTTTGCCTAGGTGAACCAATGCTGCTATCATCATTGTAAATGCCAATAACATATTTACCGGACGGAAGAATAAGCCTAATAGCAGAAGAAAACCGCCCATACCTTCTGCAAGCGCCGCCATTAACCCCCAAAAAGTAGGCAGGAAGTTAATGCCTATAACTTTCATGCTGCCGCCAAGGCCAGTCCACATTTCGGGGCCGCCCATAATTTTTGGCAGGCCGTGCACCATCATCATAGCGCCTAAGCCAACTCTTAAAATTAATAAACCAGTATTACGGTATTTTCCTAAAGTGTCGAAAATTGCCATGTATATTAGCTATATTTAAATGTTACGTTGTTGGTTGTGATGGCTAAAGATACAGATTTGCCTAAAACCATTGCTCTATTATCTGCGATGTGACCAGATGGAAATCCAAAGCAAACTGGATAATTGTAGCTTTTAACTTGCTCCCAGATCACTTCTTCAGGGGTTTGACCGAAGTAAATGCTCTCTTCGCCAACTTCGTTAAAAGCACCCACCACTAAACCTTTCAGCTTTGCTAATTTACCCTTGCGTTTCAGGGTCCTGATCATTCGATCTACCGAATATTCATGCTCGCCCACATCTTCAATAAATAGAATTTTATCGTCAAAACTCATCTCCGAAGCTGAACCTTCTACGGCGAGCAAAAGGGTTAAATTTCCACCTATTAAAATACCTTCTACATTTCCGTCTCTGCACTCAATTTCACTCTGATAAGTATAAGTGTCGTTCTCTCCAAATAAAGCTTTTCTGAGGCTCTCTAGAGCTTCTGGCGTACTCTCATCGAAAGTATATGGCATTTGCCCGTGGATGCTTTGTATTTCGAACTGTGCAAACACATGGGAAAGCAAAATGGTGATATCACTAAAGCCAACTAACCACTTTGGATTTTCGTCAAAGGCAGTAAAATCTAGCTCATCGATAATGCGAATGGTTCCGTAACCGCCACGACCAGCAATGATCGCTTTAATGGAAGGATCGTCTAAAAAACGTTGGATATCTTTTGCCCTCAACTCATCGGTACCCGAAAATTGATGGTGCGAACCAATAACGGTTTCACCTAGTACAACCTCCAATCCCCAGCGCTGTAAAATCTCAATTCCTGTATCAATAGGTTTGGGAAGTTTCTTTGCCGGACAAACAATCGCAATTTGGTCTCCCTTTTTTAAATATGGTGGCTGTTTAATCATGTTAAAAACGCTTATCTTTGCCAAAATAAATAAATTGTTTTGGATACTCATAAATTTAAAAGATATACCGTAACGGCAGCTTTGCCTTACACCAATGGTCCGGTGCATATTGGTCACTTAGCGGGAGTTTATTTGCCTGCAGATACCTATGTGCGTTACCTCCGCTCTAACAAAAGAGACGTGAAATTTATTTGCGGTTCTGATGAAAACGGCGTACCTATCACTTTAAAGGCAAAAAGAGAAGGCATTACGCCGCAAGAAGTGGTAGATAAATACCATAAAATCATTGGCGATTCTTTTAAGGAGTTCGGGATTTCTTTTGATATCTACCACCGTACTTCATCCTTAACACACCACCAAACTGCCGAAGATTTCTTTGAGAAGTTGTATAACGATGGTGTTTTTACTGAAGAAGTTACCGAGCAATATTACGACGAGAAAGCACAATCTTTCTTGGCCGATAGATATATTACCGGTACTTGCCCTAAGTGCGGTAACGAAAATGCTTATGGCGACCAATGCGAAAGTTGTGGCAGCACCTTAAATGCTACAGATTTGATCAATCCGAAATCGACCTTGTCTGGTGAGCCGCCAGTAATGAGAGAAACCAAAAACTGGTTTTTGCCGTTGGATAAGTATGAGGACAGACTGAGAACTTATATCGAAAGTCACAAAGAATGGCGACCAAATGTGTACGGACAGTGCCAAAGTTGGCTAAACGCCGGTTTACAGCCAAGGGCCATGACCAGGGATTTGGACTGGGGTGTAAAGGTCCCAGTAAAAGGTGCTGATGGCAAAGTTTTGTATGTTTGGTTCGATGCACCCATCGGTTACATTTCTGCAACTAAAGAACTTTCCAAATATGCCAAATTAGGTGTCTGGAATCCTAAGGCCGAAGAATATTACATCGACCAAAATAGCGTAGATAATTTTGAGTACGAAGAGTATTGGAAAAGTGAAGATGCCAAATTGGTACATTTTATTGGTAAAGATAACATCGTTTTCCACTGTATCATTTTCCCTGCGATGCTAATGGCGCATGGCGAATTTACATTGGCGGATAATGTACCTGCAAATGAGTTCCTGAACTTAGAAGGCCAAAAAATATCGACCTCTAAAAACTGGGCAGTTTGGTTAAACGAGTACTTGTTAGAGTTTCCAGAGAAGCAAGATATTTTGCGTTATGTGTTAACGGCAACTGCTCCAGAAACGAAGGATAACGATTTTACTTGGAAAGATTTTCAAGCAAGAAATAACAATGAGTTGGTAGCAATTTTCGGGAATTTCGTGAACCGTGTTACTGTGCTTACTCACAAATATTTCGACGGTAAAGTGCCAACTTGCATGGAATTGACTGACATCGATAACGCGGTAATCGAAGAATTGAAAGCTTATCCTGCTAAGATCAGTGCTTCGATTGAGAATTATCGCTTTAGAGAAGCTTTGTCTGAGGTAATGAACGTAGCTAGGTTAGGTAACAAATACTTAGCAGATACTGAGCCTTGGAAGTTAATTAAAACCGACGAAGATAGGGTTAGAACTATCTTGAATATTGCTTTGCAAATTGCGGCGAACTTAGAGATTTTAATTGAGCCGTTTTTACCTTTCACTGCTGATAAATTACAGAAGATGTTGAACTACGGTGGTCACATTTGGGAAGATGCGGGTTCTGTAAGTTTGTTAAAACGTGGTCACCAAATTAACGAACCAATTTTGTTGTTCAGCAAGATTGAAGATGCAGAAGTACAGGCACAAATTGACAAACTGAACAATAGCAAGGCACAAAACGAAGCGGCAAATGCGACCGTTCCTCCAGCAAAAGAGAACGTAACTTTCGAGCAATTCGGTGCAATGGATATTCGTGTGGCTACCATTGTGGCTGCCGAAAAGGTAGAGAAAACCAAAAAGCTGTTAAAGCTCACTTTAGATACCGGATTAGATCAACGTACGGTAGTTTCAGGTATTGCAGAGCATTACAAACCAGAAGAAATTATCGGTCAGCAAGTAAGTTTGTTAGCTAATTTGGCTCCAAGAGAGATCAAAGGCATTGTTTCACAAGGAATGATTTTAATGGCTGAGGATGCACAAGGGAAGTTGAGTTTTGTTAGTCCAACTACTGCAAGTACCAATGGTGGTGTAGTGAGGTAAGTTAATTTATTTGATATGAAAGCAGCCTGTTGTTAAGTACAATGGGCTGTTTTTGTTTGGCGACTTCCTATTTCCCTCTCTGCTCGTTGGGCATCTCTCCCAAGGAGAGAGAGTTAGTAGTAGTCCCAATTTCTCTCCCTCTGGGATAGATGACGAAGCCAGAGAAGGTATTTATAAACACCCAAATGATAACACCCTTCCTACTTCCCATCAAAACCCTTATATTGGCACGATGGAGTTAAACAATTATTTGCGAGATTTCAGTCGTGCCAGTTTGCATTTTTTTAAAAGCCTAGGTTTATCGGCTAATGCTGCCGCTATCATTAATGCCCTAGTTTTATTAACGCTGGCTGTTGCAGTTACTTATGTGGTATATTACGTAGTTTGGCGCATACTTAGGCTAATTTTCATTCAAACCATCCGTAAAACGGATATCAAAATTTTCGAATATTTATTAGCGCATAAAGCTCCCCACTACGTGTCGCTCGTTGCACCGCTCGTTGTGCTTTATCTTACTATTCCAGTTGCTTTTCATGATTATCCTCAAATAAACAAGTTGCTTTTGGGTCTTTGTGATATCTATTTGGTTATAGTAGTGGTTTGGATCATGATGGCGATGATCAAAGCCGGTGGCGATCTACTTAAAGAAAAGCCTAGCTTTAGGGGTAAACCCATCGACAGTTATTTACAGGTGATCCGTATCTTATTGTACTTGTTTGGTACAGTGGTGTTATTTTCTAACCTCACGGGAAAATCTCCGGTGGCATTTTTCACCGCTATGGGTGCTATTTCTGCGGTGTTGTTGTTGATGTTTAAAGATACCATTATGGGTTTTGTTGCCAGCATACAAGTAACTACCAACGATATTGTGCGCATTGGCGATTGGATTACCATGCCTAAATACGGTGCAGATGGCGATATTTTGGAGATCAACCTCACTACGGTAAAGGTACAGAACTTTGATAAAACCATCACCACTATTCCTACCTACTCACTCATTTCCGACTCGTTTCAAAACTGGCGTGGAATGCGCCAATCTGGTGGACGAAGAATTAAAAGAGCGATCAACATCAAACAATCGAGCATTCGTTTCTTAAAAGAAGAGGAACTGGCGAAATTTGAACAAATCCAGCTGATCAGCGCCTATATCCAACACCGTCAAAAGGATATTGAAAAGCATAATATCCGTACCAATGCTGATAAAAGCTTGCTGATTAACGGACGGAACCTCACCAATGCGGGTCTGTTCCGTAAATATATCGATAACTATATTTCTGGTCATTCGGGAACCAATAAACGCATGAATATTATGGTAAGGCAGCTGGCGCCAACACCGCATGGTTTGCCGATTGAGATTTATGTGTTTGCCAATACCATTATCTGGGCAGAGTATGAACATATTATGGCCGATATTTTTGACCATATCATTGCTGCTGCGCCTTATTTTGGGTTGCAGATATACGAAGCCGAAGGTTCGGGAGATTTAAAACAGATTGAAATTAACTCAACGACGTAACAGCAAATGAAGGAAACCATATTAGCGTTTTTAGATAGCATCGGTATTAAATATGCTTTCTCGGCGATGGAAAAGGAGGGTTTTCTACCTGGACTTGAACTCCGGGAAGGAGTGCTCATCATCGATCCGGAGAAGCTCAAATACGTTGGAGATATTTTACACGAAGCAGGACATTTGGCATGCATGCCACTTGCGGTAAGAGCGGGTATGACTGGTGTTTTGCCCAACAACGATATGATGCAGGGCGGCGAAATGATGGCCATGGCATGGTCTTTTGCGGCTTGTAAACATTTGCAACTAGAGGCCACTGTGGTTTTTCATAAGGATGGCTACAAAGGCGAAGCTGCAACATTAATAGCCGCTTACGAGGCAGGCAACGGGCCCGGCATTCCCTTGTTGCAGTGGTTAGGCATGTGCTATGATCAACACACGGCGGCACAAAACGGAACACAGCCATTTCCACACATGAAGCAATGGTTGTGCACTACCAACAAATACACGGCTTAGTGATGGTGCAATTTATTTATCAAAAAAGGAAAATTTAAATAAGCGCTTTTTATATATTTGCGCCGGTACTTTGGCCCTGTAGTTCAACGGATAGAATACCTGCCTGCGGTAGGCAGGGAAATTTACTAAACTTTAGATATGGATATTTTTTATATATATGCAATCAAAAGTGAAGCTGATGGAAGGATATATGTGGGTTTTTCTGCAGATGTAGAAAAGAGGTTAAAAGAGTACAATGCTGGTAAAACTAAATCTACTAAAGGTTATAAACCTTGGGTTTTAATTTACACAGAACAAGTAGCGGGTAGGATTGCCGCAAGAAATAAAGAAAAATATTACAAATCTGGGATAGGAAAAGAGTTTTTAAAATCTTTATAATGTTATGGCCCTGTAGTTCAACGGATAGAATAGAAGTTTCCTAAACTTTAGATAGCAGTTCGATTCTGCTCGGGGCTACTTTTTAAAGCATCAATCAGTAAATGGTTGGTGCTTTTTGTTTACTAACGAGTTTACAGTCGTAAATCTGGAGCTTTATGGTATTTTGGGTTTCACCACTTTTTAAATTTATTTGTCGTTGATTTAACAAAGACAATCTTACCTGTACCGGCATAAAACAAAAAAGGATAAGCCAATCGACTTATCCCTTCATTATAATGTTATTTACTTTTTAATTGGTAATGGTAAAGTTATCGTTGTGTACTACGGTTTGCCCTGCGCTTACTACGCTGAGTTTCATGGCGCCAGGCGCTACGTTAGAAGGTACCGCTACCACAATGGTATTCTCCGTTACGCTGATAGGAGTAACGGCAATAGTGCCGAACCTCACTGAGGTATTAAATGTATTTGGAGAAAAACCAGTACCTCTAATGGTAATTAGGGTTCCTGCTACACCACTTGCGGGAGCAAAAGAGGTGAACGTCGGACCGAGGATCTCGAAATCACCAGGTGCTACGATTTGCCTATTGCTTGGGTCGAAAGTAATCTTCACCTTGCCCGGATTAATTCCTGTAGGTACAATTACACGTAAGTTAGTGCTCGAAGTGGCGGTGCCATATACATTTACGCTACCAAAAGCTACATAGTATCCATTTCCCTGCACAAAATTTCCTGTGATGTTCACTTCCCTGCCTGGTGCTCCCGAAGTAGGCGAAAAGCTTTTGATACCCACGCTTAGCACGGTGATTTTCTTAGGTGCTTGCACTTCGTGAGGGCCCACTTTGTAGGTCACAGTATAGTCGCCAGGCGCCATATTGGTAGGGATGCTGTAGTTGAAGTTGGTGGCATTTCCAGAGCCAGCATCTACATAAGCATTGCTGCCTAATTTGATCATAGGACGGCCATTGCTGGTATCGTAACGGGTAGCGAAATTACTACCGTAAATGGTGATGTATTGCCCTTGAAGCACCTCTTCTGGGTTGATAGAAGTGATTTGTGGTGCAACCACCGTAAACTCGCCCGGAAGCGCTACTTTTTGCCCATTGATCTGCGTGTACAGTTTATTTGTAGCCGCTGCGGTAAAAGGTATCACTACCTGACTGCTGTAATTGTTGGTATTCACTAAAATATCGCCAACGTAAATCGGAATGGCAGAGCCGTAATAATTGTTGTTAGGCAAATTGTCGCCCAATAAACTTACCGCAGTACCCACTGGGCCAGATTTTGGCGTAAAATCTGTAATGTTGGCCAATATAGTAAAATAGGTAGAATTCACTACAGTTATGCCACTAATGCTCAAGTTTACGCTAACTGATTGGCCGTGTACGGCCGACATACCTTTAGGGATTTCTACGCTAATTTGCGTATCGCTAGCGCTGATTACCTTGGCAGGTACGTTTTGAAAAGTTACAATAACGTTGCTCGGGCTAGGATTATAAAATTTACCCATGAAATTGATGGTTTCCCCCACTTTTCCTGAAGTTGGCGATATACCAGTGGCATTGGGTCTAGGTAGTGTAGCCGATAATACAGTGCCTAAAACAGTGCCGTTTTGGTCGGTAATGTAAGCTCTAGCGTAAATGGTATTTCCGTAAGCACTAGCGTAAGAAAAGCTGTCCAAGGTTTTGTTGAACTCACCTTCACTGGCTGCTGCTCCCATAGAAACTTTGGTGCCATTTTTTTCATCTATCGAACTGCTGCCTACGCTGTATATAAATCCATAATCTTTAATGGTCTGGTTACCTACGCTAACAATATTGCCCTTAAAAGTAATACTGGTAGGCGAGTTGGCCGTAATAGAAAGGGTTTGCACTTCTGGTGGTGCAAATTTGTCTTTCTTGCAAGCCACCATACTTAGGGCAAGCAAGCAGAAAAGTGCTAATTTTTTCATAAATGAGCGATGTTAAAATAGATAACCAATGCGGATACCGTTCACTAATGAGGTACCGAATTTGCTGGTAGAGTTGTTGCTGTAAAAACTTGGTACTGGCGTATTTTGACCTGTAACGGTTACCTCTGGCGTTTTATAGCTAGTTTTCGAATAGCCCAAGTTAAATTCGTAACCTAAGAAGAAGTTTTTAGCCATGTAAAAATCAAAGCCTGCAACTGCCGTTACACCAAATCTGCTATAGGCATTCTCTGTTACCGAAGTCACCGTAGTATAATAATATGGCGGGTTAGGCGATTGTATATATTGATAGGTGATCCAAGCGTTTTTAATAGTAGTAGTGCTTGCATTGTTAGATGATTCTTGTTTGGTGCTTTTGGTGCCCCAAAATGCATCTACCCCAATGTACGGCGATAGTCTTTTGGTGCCTTTGAAATGTTTTTCGATACCAAAGTTTAAGCCAAAGCTGTTGCTAGTTCTTTTGTCGTTGGTAAAACTTGCCTGTGAGCCATAAGGCGTACCGTAGTTTTGTGTAGAATCTAAGGTGTTGATATTAAAACCTAACCTTAGAGCTAATTGAGGAGATAAGAAATATCTTCCTTTTACTTGGTTAAGTACATTGTTGAAACTTAGATTTCCTTTAAAAGGATTAAAGTTTAACTCGGTAGCAAAGCTTCCTTTAGTTGGTTTGAAATCAGAATTTTCAGATTCTTGAGCGCTAGCATAGAGCGATACCATTGCGACTGCAACGGTTAAAAGCATTTTCTTCATTAGATGGGTTAATTTGTTTGCTGCGAATATAACCCTTATTTGCTGAATGCGAGTGGTATATTGAAAATTTAGTTGATGATCCTTTGATTGAACCCCACAAACAATTTAAACAAGTTTTCGTAAGCTGTTAGCGGCAAATTTTTAGCGATATCATCAACATCATGATAAGCTGGACTTCCGCCTTGAGTATATAGAAAAAATGCTGGAACTCCTTTTTCCGTGAAGAAGTAATGATCGCTGTTAGCAGCTTTTCCTCTTGGATTAATTTTCAGCAGATATTTCTTCTCACCGTTGATTTTGTTCAATAAAGCAAATTCTTGCGGATGGATCATGGCATTTACAACGGTCGCTCCAGCATCGCCATTGCCCATCAAATCTAAATTCCAAAGAAAGCGGATGTTTTTAAGTGGAACCAATGGGTTTTGGGTAAAGTATTTAGAACCCAACAAACCTGCTTCCTCGGCAGCGAAAGCGATAAATACAATGCTGTATTTTGGTGGATTGGTGGCATAATATTTGACTAAGTCCAACAATATCGCTACGCCACTGGCATTGTCGTTAGCACCAGGGAAATAGGTTTTGTTTCCCATGCTGCCCAAATGATCGTAATGTGCGGTAAACATCAAGATTGAATCTGGCTTCACTGTTCCCTTAATCATTCCTACCACGTTTGCTGCGGTAAAGGTAGTTTCTATTTTGTTTTCGATGGCCACATCAATCACGACAGGTTCAGTTAATACAGCTGTTTTGCTGACTTCAATAACAGTGTAATCCAATTCTTTTTGTGCCACCGACCAAGTTAATTTGGGCTGTATGCTTAACGCGATGTTACCATTTTTGCTGAGGTAGGTAATACTGTCTTTTTTAATTAGGCTATCGGTTGTAGTGGCGCCTTTGCTTGCCTGATGAACAATGAAGTCTCTTCCAGGCTTTAACGTCACTCCGTTGAGCTTTACTTTCATTTTACCCGGAAAGGTGTTTACAGCAAAGGTAAATTCTTGTTTAAAGTCAGTTCCATTTACAGCTGTTAAGCCAAATTTCTTGAATTCTTTTTCAATGAAATCGGCGGCTTTTGCCATACCGTTTTTAGTGTAGCCACGTCCCCAATATTTTTTAGATGCTAAAGTGTTGATGGTCTTTTTGGCGTGGTTTAAATCTTGTGCTAAACCATCAAAAGAAATAATTATCGTAATTAAAAGTAGGAGAGGGAAACGGTACATACGAAAAATGCTTTGTGCTTACAATTATATAAAATTGCCGACACAAAGCATTTGTATTGTTTTTAAATTGAGCTTATCCTTTGATTAAATAAGAGTTGATGATTTTAGTAATCTCTTCTTTGTTTTTTGCTGAAGTCCAGTTTTCTTTAACTGATTGTGCGTTTGCGGCGAAGAATTTTTCGTAAAGTAATTTGTTATCTACTTTAGGAGCTAACTTGATTACTGTATTGCTTGCGAATACATTATCCCAGGTGTCACGAGCATCTTTCCAGAAGCTTGCGTTGTTTTTCCACCAATCTTGCGCATAACCAAAAGATTTTGGATCTGTTTTTACAAACTCTTCTAAACCTTTCTCTTGAGCAATCAATTTATCTTTTTCGCCTGGCGTACGAACAATTTTCTTGTTGTCTTGCTCAAACATCCAACCATTTGGAGTTAAGTAAACAAAGTTACGACGGTTTAATACGTTGTAATCGTTACGCTCAGTATGTTCGCGACGAGGAAGTGGAGAATCTGAGTAACTTAACCATTGTGATCTGCCATCAACGTGTACCCAGCTACCAATGGCTTGGTAACGAGGACTGTCATCCACCTGAAATACTTTTTGTGTCCATTTGCCTTTAGTTTCTTCAGGTTTTAAGGTTACAGTTTTCCAGGTATCTTCTTTATCGAAAGCTAAAATTTTAGGATCTTCATAAGTCCAGTCTTCACGCCAGTGTTTAATGATCATGCTGTCGCCTCTCATTACCAATAAGTGTTGGATTACAATTTTCTTAGGTGAGTCTTCTACAATAATTGCGATTTCTTTTGCAGAAGAACGGTGTCTATCGTGGTACTTGTAATCATCATTTGGCGAGAAAGTTTCTGCGTAGTTAAAAGTAACCTTGTAAAAGCCTGCAAGCGCTTTAATTGCATTACGATCTTGTTCAAATTTGTTTTGTGCAAAGGCAAGAAAACCCGATAAAAGTAGAATTGCCAAAAGTTGTATTTTCTTCATATCCTTATATTGTATGTTATTTAGAATTATTCTAAGTGCTGCAAATTAACAAACCATAATCCTGATAAGCAAATTATTTTTAATTATTCTAAATAAAATTAACGCTTCGCTTTCGACTTCTTTCTTCGGCCCCACCAAATGATACAACCAGTGATGGGTAAACTTGCCGCAATTAAGCTTGCAATAAAGGCAAGTATTTTTCCTGGCAAGCCTGCAATAGCACCAATATGAATGTCGTAATTCATTCTAATGATCTTATCTGCTGCAGTGGCATTGGCAAATTTTCCGAAGATGTGTTTTACTTCGATTTCTTTCAAGGTATGCTGATCGAAGTAGCGATAGTCGGCCTGCCAATAGGTGGTTGGATCTGGATTTTTGGCAATTTCTATCGTGCCTTTTTTATCTTCCGGAATATGTACATCAATACTTCCCTTAAATGATGGGTCTTCCTTTAAAAACTTAGCCCACAATTGGTCGGCAGCAGCTGCGTTTAAGCTAAGTTTAGCTATTGAGGTAGTGTCGGAATAAGATTCTTCGAAAAGGTTCATGCTTTTTCCGCCAGAGCTTACCCAATACACCGATTTGGAGAACCACTGGAAGCCCATAATCATACCGGTTAAGCCAATGAAAATGGCGATGAAGGTAATGTAGAAACCTAAAACGTTATGCAAATCGTAGTTTAACCTACGCCATTTTGATTTTAACTTCACCGAAAACCTCTGCTTTCTGGCAGCTTTGCTTTTTGGCCACCACAAAATCAATCCGGAGATGAGTAAGAAAACAAACATCATCGTTGCGGTAGTCAATATCGGCTGCCCAATTTCGGGCGGCAACCATAGGTAATAGTGCCCCATGATGATGATCCTAAAGAAATCTTCATCCATGTTTTTAACCTTTAAAACCTTTCCTGTATACTGGTCGACAAATACGATGTAGTAATATGCAGGTGCGTCATGGTAATAAACTACCTGCGTTGTTCTGCCAGGTTGGTAAGTTACACTATGCGCCTTCTTATTAGGTAATGCTTTGTCGGCAATGGCCTTTAATTGTGTAGGCGGTAAAAGAGGTTTGTTTTGTGTTTGCGTAAAGCGATAGGATTGAGTTGCATCTTCAATTTCTTTTTCGAAGGCTAAAATGCAACCTGTAATTCCCAGAAAAACCACAAAAAGCCCGGAGATTAATCCGAGCCATAAATGTATTCTGCCTATCCAGTATTTAAATTTATCTTTTTTCTTCTTTATTGGTTGGTTAGCACCCATTTTGTATAATTTGAAAGCCGACCAAGCTGTTCTAGGATTGGTCGGCTTTTTTATAATTAAAATTTATAAGCTACACTTAAGCGATAATTTCTAGGTGCTTCTGCCTGCCAAGAGTAAACTCCCAAGTCGTAAGTAGGGGCGTTCCAATAGCCTGTGTAGTAAGCACCAGTATATAAATACTTGTCTAACAGGTTGAATACATTCGCATTTATTCTTAAGCTTTTATTTTCCCAAAATAAACCGCCGTCTAATTTAAAGTAGTTTGGTAGGTTGCGCTCTTCGTTGGTTCCACTAAAAGTACCCATAGCACGGCCGGCTAAGTGAGTAAAACCAGCGGAGATACCAGCACCTTTTAGTGCGCCATTTTGTAAGGTATAGGTTAACCAAGCGTTTGAAGTATGTTTAGAGAAACCTGGAACTGCGTCGCCAACTTGCATACCCGTTACTCCAGGAGCAACTTCGGTAATTTTTCCATCGGTGTAGGCATAGTTGGCAATCAGTTTTAAGCCTGCCGTAATTTCACCTCGTAGATCAAATTCAATACCTTGTGCCCTTTTTTCGCCAATTACAATACTGTAGTTTAAGGTAGGTGGACTATTAGGATCTGCAGCTAATTCGTTTTGTTTCAGAATTCGGTAAACAGAAAGCGTGGTATTCCATTTTCCGCCTAGCCAGTCTTTTTTTATACCTGCTTCGTAGTTAGTTCCAGTGAGAGGTAAGTTTTCATCCCCATTCTCTAAAATACCAGATTGCGGTACAAAAGATTGGTCATAAACTGCATAAATTGATGTATTCTTGTCAACCGAATAACTCAAGCCAAATCTTGGTGTTACTTTTTTGCCTATTTCTGGATTACCACTATAAGCAGCTTGGTTTACGTAAGTGTAACGTCCTGCTAAAGTTAACCTCAACTTATTTTCAAAGAAACCTAATTCGTCCTGAACGTACGCACTAAGGTATTTCTGGTCGATGTTATTTGCCGCACCTCTTTCCTGTAGGCTGCGGGTTCTGTCGAACGAAGGATAGCCATTGCCAGGAAAACCATAGTTAGGATTATTTACATCGAAAGGTGCGCTAGGCAAGTCTAAATCGTGAGATTGGTTAAAGTCGGCTATGTAATGTTTCTTTCCACCATCAAATCCCGCTAAAATTCTGTGTACAATACCGCCCGTTTTCGCTTGCCCATTTACAAAAAACTGCGCTAATTTCATTGAGCTTTCTGCATCCCAAATACCTACGTTTCTGATTACTGTGTTATTTGTATAAACTGCAGATGGCCAAGAACTATACCCAGTTTGTAGGTACTTTGAATAAGCTACTTGTGCGGTCGCTTTCCAAGTATCACTGAAATTGTGCTGTAGGTTAACGAATGCGCTGTGGTCATTTATTCTGGTATCTGGTACTCCTGGTTGTGTGAAGGTAAAGTCTCTAGGAAGTGTAGCGTAGCCATTAGGACTGAAGATGTAATACGAACCAACTTCGGTCATTTTTGCATTTTGCAGCGCATACTCGGCAGTAATTTTGGTTTTGTTAGTTAATTGGTAACTTAAAGATGGTGCGAAAGTGTATCTGTCGTTGTTTTCGTAGGGCCTAAAAGAACCTTTGGTTTGCGCAGCTGCATTTAATCTGAATAGTAATTTACCGTCGTCAGTGATTTTATGATCAAAGTCGATAGCCGTTCTATATAGATCGTAGCTTCCAATAGTAAAAGAAACCTCTCCTTTGTTGATGCCTGTAGGTTTTTTAGTCACCACATTATACAGGCCACTTGGATCGCCATTGCTTAGCATAAAACCAGCAGGACCTTTTACAAACTCAATATGGTCTACCATGCTCATGTCTTCGGTTAACGGACCCCAGTAAGAGTTTACGAAATTGAAACCGTTACGCATAGCTTGTACCTGAGAACCTCTCATTTTGATGTTGGTATAAAGATCTCCCCAGTGCTCAGCTCTTGCCGCACCACTTACGTTCCTTACCAAACCATCGCTCATGCTAATGATCTGTTGGTCTTTGATCAGCTGTTCGCTAACCGTTTGGATGTTTTGAGGTGCTTCTAAAAGTGGCTCGTTTAATCTCAAAGATGCTGATGGCAAACTTACTTTGTACTTGTTTTTCTTACCTTCTACGGTTACTTCTCGAAGTGCCTCTTTATTTTCGGTAAGTACTAAATTTACATTAGTTGTTTCGCCTGCGGTTACTGTAACATTCTTTTCTTGCGTAATCAAACCAATTGCACTTGCCTTTAAGGTGTAATTGCCGGGTTTAATCTTATGTAATGTGAAGTTTCCGTTATCATCAGACAAAGTGTTTTGTGTTTGTCCTTTTAGTCCAATGCTAATAAATGCAGCTGGTTGGCCGTCTGAAGTGGAGATTTTTCCTTTAACCGATCCTGACTGCTGTGCAAAGGCGCCAAGATTGATCAAACCGATCATAAGTAGGGTGATGTGTAAACGTAAACTCATCTTGTTGTTAATTGGATTAATTCTAAAGTGGCGCAAATTAACGACAGAAATCTTTAGTATCCAAATTATTTTTAATCATTCTAAATAAAAATTAATGGGTTTGGACAAAAAAAATCCCGAACGTTTAAGTTCGGGATTGCAAATATGATGGTTCGGAATTGACCGAAAGCTTTGTGTTATTGGTGTTGAATAACTTGTCCATTGAAAGGTCTTTCATTGGTGCCTGGAGTTACCTTTCCGCCCGCAATAATGGTATAGAAAGTACCGTTCGCCAAGGTTCTCTCTACTGTAGTTTTAACTGTGCCAGAAGACGTTTCTTTGATCTCGAAAACTTTTGCGCCAGCGTCTACCGCAATAAAACCGCTATAGGCTTTGTAAGCTTTGTTAGAAGTAAGGTTGCTTGTTGCATCTTTAATGTGTAGGTCTAAAGCGCTAGCATCTGGAGACAAGTTCACAAAGCGAACGTGAGCTTTATCAGCTGCCGCACCAACAACCTCATCTGCTAAAAGCAAACCGTCGAAGTTACCTGTAGTACCAGTTAAATATAAAGTAGAAAAAGCGTTATTATTTACAGTGATACCAGTTTTAGTGTATATCGAGGCAGTTTCTGAAGCTATGGTAAATTTGGTTTCGTAGCTGCCTGTTGTAAGTTGTAAATATTTTACGCCTCCAGCGTATGGTAATGCATTACTGTTTACTTTTGAATTATTAACATAAACATCATAAGTTGTTGAGCTTGGCGAAGCGTTATAAATACTTAGAGAACCATATTCGGTTATTTGGTTATCGCCTTTGCCACATGCCGAAATCAAAGAGATAGCAGCTACTGCCACTAAGGCATAAAGTATTTTAAAAGAGATTTTGGTACGAGTTGTATTCATGTTAAGGAGTTGAAATCGATGTGAATTTAAGTTTCAAATATACAAATATTGGTTTTATCGGGTTTAGTCTCATGTTAAACTTTGTTAAATCAGCAATTGGCTAATCCTAATATTTATTTTCCTATACGTTGGGTTGTTCCGATTTGCTACAAATTTTTAAAAATTGATATTTGAAAACGAATGTTGGCGCCTTTGGCTCGTATAGCCAGTTCCAAAGGAAGCTCTTTTGCCGCCTTTCGCTGCAATTTTTTTTGGAGAGATTCTCATCCTGAGTTTCGAGGGATCTAAAGCTTTAGGATGCCATTTGCTCTTCCAGATTTGCAATCTGGAAGCCGTATCTCAGGATTTGCAATCCGATTTCATTTGCGCTTAGTTAATTAAAGTTATAAATCACGAGGAGCGAGTAGTTTTTTTTATACCGCAAAGAGAGTTAAGAATTGCGCAAGGAATTCAAAGTAGAAGTACAATTTTTGCCAATTAAACCCGATAGTAGCGAACACGGAGTGGCAAACGTGTGTGTTTGCCAACGAAGTAAAGCGTATAGCGGGACGATACGACAGTAGTAGCAATTGCCCTGCTTTTCAAGTTATATTATTGAGCGTTAAATCTTTGTTCTTTTATCGTTATCCTTCGCTTACTAACTGCATTAATAAATCTTAAACAAAATGTAAAAAAATACGAATTGTATTGCACAACTCAATTTTTATTTAAACCTTTGCGCCACAATCAATTCTACAGAGTTGATTCGATTAAAAAATGAGTAAACAAATTGTACATAAATTATCTGTTTTAGATGCCAAAACAATGGCACCTAACGGCTATTTTATTGAACGTTTACACCCCATATTCCACATTACTACAAGTCGGCAGCTCTTTACGCCGCGGATTTAAGTCTTACCCCTAGGGAACTTAAAACCCATGAGGAATTGATCCTCAATAAAAACCCAATTAACAAGAATACCATATTTTTTCGTTAAAGAATTAATGAATAATAACGATTTTATAGTGCAAGTCGCACTTCCTGAACATCGTGTTTTTGCAGAAGAAATAGTTGAAGAGATGGCCGAGTCTGCGAAAGCTAGAGGTACAGGTATCGCTAAACGTTCGCCAGAATATGTTGCTGGCAAAATGCAGGAGGGAAAGGCTGTAATTGCTTTTCATAAAGATGGCACGTGGGCTGGATTTTGCTACATCGAAACCTGGAGCCATGGTCAGTTTGTGGCTAACTCAGGCTTAATTGTAAGCCCTAAATTCCGTAAAGCGGGATTGGCAAAGGCTATTAAAGAGGAGATTTTCGCTCTGTCGAGAAAGTTATATCCAAAAGCAAAAATCTTTGGGCTGACCACTGGTTTGGCGGTAATGAAAATTAACTCTGATTTAGGCTACGAACCCGTTACCTATTCGGAACTTACGCAAGATGAAGAATTTTGGAAAGGCTGCCAAAGCTGCGTCAACTTCGAAATCTTGAAAATGAAAGAGCGCAAGAACTGTATGTGTACAGCGATGTTGTACGATCCGAAGGAGAAAAAACACGAAGCTGCCAAAGAGTTTGCAGAAGAGTTGCAGAAAAAACCGAAGCTTTACGAACGTTTCATGCGCATCAAACAGCGTTTAATCGAAAAAAATAAAGGAGGCGACCTGAAATCACTGTTGTTGTTTTTGGCGTTAATAAATAAATAGAATTATAAATCATCCTATGCAACTCTCCTTTAGGGGTTGGGGGTAATAAATAAATACAAGATGAAGAAAAAAGTTGTTTTAGCATTTAGCGGAGGTTTAGATACCTCGTTCTGTTGCATTCATTTAACTAAAGACAGAGATTTAGAAGTACACTCGGTAGTGGTAAACACAGGTGGTTTTTCTGAAGAAGAGCTAAAGGAAATTGAGGCACGGGCTTATGCTTTAGGTGTAACTTCGCACGCTGCGGTAGATGAAACCGAAAACTATTACAACGATAGCATCAAGTATTTGATTTTTGGTAACGTATTAAAAAACGCAACTTACCCACTTTCGGTAAGTGCAGAGCGTGTTTGCCAAGCTACAGCAATTGCCAATTACGTAAAGAAAATTGGCGCCGATTATGTGGCTCACGGTAGTACTGGTGCTGGTAATGACCAAGTTCGTTTCGATATGATTTTTAATATCCTAATTCCTAACGTAGAAATCATTACGCCAATTAGAGATTTGAAATTATCACGCGAAGCAGAGATAGAATATTTAGCTAAACATGGTGTGGTGTACACTGCAGAGAAGGCAAAATATTCCATTAACAAAGGTTTGTGGGGTACTTCGGTAGGTGGTGCAGAAACGTTGACTTCACACCGAACTTTACCAGAAAGTGCTTGGCCAACCCAAGTAACCGAAACTGAAGCTAAGCAAGTAGAGTTAACTTTTGAAAAAGGGGAGTTAGTTGCTATTAATGGCGAGAAATTGGCACCGGTTAGAGCTATCCAAAAGTTACAAGCTATTGCTGCTCCATTTGGTGTAGGTCGCGATATCCACGTTGGTGATACCATTATTGGCATTAAAGGTCGTGTAGGTTTTGAGGCAGCAGGGCCAATGGTAATCATCAAAGCGCACCACGCGTTAGAGAAACATACCTTAACTAAATGGCAGTTGAGCTGGAAAGAAAACTTGTCGTCATTTTATGGTAACTGGTTACACGAAGGCCAGTTCCATGATCCAATTATGAGAGATATGGAAGCTTTCTTAACGTCGACGCAAAGCACCGTTAACGGAAAAGTGTTTGTTGAGTTGTTGCCTTATCGTTTCCATATTGTGGGTATCGAAAGTGCTAATGATTTAATGAGCAATAAATTTGGTAGCTACGGCGAAATGAATAACGCTTGGAGCGGCGAAGATGTGAAAGGTTTCTCTAAAATCTTCGGTAACCAGGTAATGATTTGGCATAAAGTAAACGGAGAAAAATAGTTTTTGAAGGTATAAGGTTTGAGTTAAAAGGCGTAAGGTTATGCGCCAAGACCCTAAGCCTTACACCATATACCCTTAAACCTAAAAATATGATAAAAGCAGGAATTATTGGAGGAGCAGGATATACGGGCGGAGAGATGTTACGTATTTTAGTAAACCATCCAGAAGTTGAAATTGCTTTTGTAAATAGCAGCAGCAATGCTGGCAATCTAATATCAGACGTACACACTGATTTATTTGGTGATACAGACTTACGTTTTACAGCCCAAATTTCGCAAGACATCGACGTGTTGTTCTTGTGCGTTGGTCATGGTGATGCGAAGAAGTTTCTAGAAGCCAATCCTATTGATGAGAAAGTTAAAATCATCGATTTATCTCAGGATTTTAGGTTAAGTCAAAATTCAAAATTCAAAATTCAAAATTTGGGTAGAGAGTTTGTGTATGGTTTACCTGAGCTTAATAAAGACAGAATCAAATCAGCGCAGAACATTGCCAATCCGGGTTGTTTTGCAACTTGTATTCAGCTAGGTTTGTTGCCATTAGCTTCAAAAGGATTGTTGCAAAAAGAAGTACACATCAATGCAACCACAGGTTCTACTGGAGCAGGTCAGAGTTTGAGCAAAACTTCTCACTTCAGTTGGAGAAACAATAATCTTTCGATTTACAAAGCTTTCGAGCATCAACACCTAAATGAAATTGGAGAGAGCCTTTTGCAATTGGTAAAAAAGTCCGCTTTAGGGGATTTAGGGGTTGGAGTTCTAAACTTCATCCCACAACGTGGAGATTTTACCAGAGGAATTTTGGCAGCCATGTACACAGAATGTGATTTGACGGAAGAGCAAGCTTACGAGCTTTACGAAAACTATTATGCCAGCCATGCTTTTACACACATAAGCCGGAAAAACATCGATTTAAAGCAAGTGGTAAATACCAATAAATGCCTTGTTCATTTAGAAAAACATGGCAACAAGTTATTTATCATCAGCATTATAGATAACCTTTTAAAAGGTGCCAGCGGACAAGCAGTTCAGAATATGAATTTGATGTTTGGTTTGGAAGAGAACGCAGGGCTGAAGTTGAAAGCGACTTACTTTTAGGAGGAGGGTGAGAAGGTAGAGGGCAGGAAGGTCTTATGGACAGACAATTAAACTTTAAGATATGAGAGATTATCAAAAACTCGAGGTTTGGAAAAAAGCACACTTATTTACTTTACAAGTTTATAAGCAAATCTTGCCGATAATGCCCAATGAAGAAAGGTTTGCTTTAACTCAGCAAATCCGGCGTGCTACTTATTCAATCCCATTAAATATTGTAGAAGGAAGTGGCAAACATACGGATAAGAATTTTGTGAGTTATCTTGATAATGCCCTAGGCTCCGCGAAAGAAGTAGAATATGCTTTTATTTTAATTCGTGATTTAAATTACATTAATGAAGATTTATACACTACGGTTAATAAAAGCATCAATGAAATTAAGGCGATGTTAATCGCATTTATAAAATTTTTGAGGGACGGTGGAAAAGGTTAGCCAACTTTGACCTTCAACCTTCCAGCCCTCAACCTTTAACCTTATTAGAAATGAACTTATACGACGTATACCCATTAAACGACATAGAAATAACGAAAGCATCAGGCAGCAATGTTTGGGATGCTAACGGACAAAAATATTTAGACCTGTATGGCGGTCATGCGGTAATTAGCATTGGCCATACCAACCCACATTATGTACAGCGTTTAACCGAGCAGTTAAACAAAGTTGGTTTTTACTCTAACTCTATCAAAATTCCTTTGCAAGCACAATTGGCAGAGAAATTGGGTCAGGTTTCTGGTAAAACCGATTACCAATTGTTCTTATTAAACTCTGGTGCAGAAGCGAACGAAAATGCTTTGAAACTAGCTTCTTTCTACAACGGAAGAAAGAAAGTAATTGCTTTTAAAGGAGCCTTCCACGGTCGTACTTCTTTAGTGGTTGCAGCTACGGATAACCCAAAAATTGTTGCGCCAGTAAATGAAACGGAGAATATTACATTCTTGCCTTTTAACGATGAGCAAGCATTGGCAGATGAATTTGCAAAACACGGAAATGAGATTGCTGCGGTAATTATCGAAGGCATCCAAGGAGTTGGCGGTATCAGAGAAGCCTCAAAAAGTTTCTTGCAAAAAATCCGTTCACTTTGTGATGAGCATAATGCAGTTTACATCGCTGATAGCGTACAATGTGGTTACGGCAGAACAGGTCAGTTCTATTCGCACGACTGGGCTGGCGTAGATGCAGACATTTACACCATGGCTAAAGGAATGGGCAACGGATTTCCTATCGCAGGTATTTCTATTGCACCGAAATTTAAACCTTGGCACGGCCAATTAGGAACTACTTTCGGAGGTAATCATTTAGCTTGTGCAGCTGCTTTGGCAGTGTTAGAAGTAATCGAGAAAGATAACTTGATGAAAAATGCGGAAGAAGTAGGAACTTATTTAATTGAGCAATTGCAGAAATTTGAGCAAGTAAAAGAAGTTCGTGGAAGAGGCTTAATGATTGGAATTGAATTACCAGAAGAGTTAGCTCATGTGAAGAAAGATTTGTTGTTCAAGTATTTCGTATTCACTGGTGAAGCTAAACCTAATGTAATTCGCTTATTGCCAGCTTTGAATTTGACAAAGGATCATGCAGATGAGTTTTTAAAAGCATTTGCTAAAGCGCTCAAAGCTTAAGGCTGAAAGCAAAAAGCATTGACGACCATGAGAGACTACAAAAAATACGAAGTTTGGCAAAAGGCACACGGATTAACATTATTTGTGTATGGAAATGTGCTTCTATTTTGCCAACTTCTGAAAAATATGATTTAGGTAGTCAGTTGAAAAGAGCAACTTATTCTATTGCTTTAAATATTGCTGAAGGAGCAGGAAGGAATTCAGATGCTGACTTTGCAAGATTTTTAGACATGGCTTTAGGTTCTTGCCATGAAACCGAATATGCAGTGTTATTGATTAAAGATTTGAACTATATAAATGAAGATTTATATAGGGAAACAGATAAAAAAGTTAACGAGGTTAAAGCAATGCTGATTGGCCTCTTGAAGAAAATTAGACAGTAAACTAGGAAAAGCTTTTTGCTTTCCGCTTTAAACTTTCCGCTTAAAATGAAACTTTTCTCTTCCGTACACGATGTAACCGACATCAAACAATTAGTATCAAGCGCTTTGGCACTAAAGGCAAGTCCTTATGCGCATATCGATTTGGGTAAAAATAAAACCCTTGGACTAGTGTTTATGAACCCAAGCTTGCGTACCCGTTTAAGTACTCAAAAAGCTGCCCTTAACCTTGGGATGAATGTAATGGTGATGAACATGGATAAGGAAGGCTGGGCTTTAGAAACGCAAGATGGTGTGATCATGAATGGTACCACTGTAGAACATATCCGCGAAGCTGCTGCGGTAATGGGCGAGTATTGCGACATCCTTGGCTTACGTTCTTTCCCGAAACTGCAAAATAGAGATGAAGATTACAACGAGGAGTTTTTCAATAAATTCGTGAAGTTTTGCGGTGTACCGGTGGTAAGTTTAGAAAGTGCTACCAGACACCCACTGCAAAGCTTGGCTGATTTAGTAACCATACACGAAACTTGGGATCCATATCGTATCGACGCAAAGGCTAAACCAAAAGTAGTTTTAGCTTGGGCACCTCATATCAAACCTTTGCCGCAGGCAGTTCCTAATTCTTTTGCCGAGTGGATGAGCAGAGCGCAAGCTGAAGGAATGTTAGATTTTACCATTGCACAACCAGAAGGTTTTGAACTAGAAGAAAGCTTTACTTCTGGTGCAAAAATCTCTCATAATTTAGATGAAGCCATCGCTGATGCTGATTATGTTTATGTGAAAAACTGGAGTAGCTATAAAGAATACGGCAAGCTGTTAGATTTCCCAGAGGGATGGATGATGGATAACGAAAAATTGAAGCTAACCAATAATGCTAAAGTAATGCACTGTTTACCTGTTCGTAGAGATTTGGAATTGGCTTCTGAGATATTGGATGGACCAAATTCATTGGTAATCCACGAAGCTGGTAATAGATTGTGGTCTGCGCAAGCAGTGTTGAAAGCGATGTTGGAAACCCTAACCCCTGAAGGGCAATTGTAACCAACAACTTTGCAATGACGATAAGATTATGCAAAAACTAAAACACGAACAAATACAATACATCGAATTCCTATCGGCAGATATTAACCAGTCGAAGGATTTTTACACCAAATGCTTTGGTTGGAAGTTTACCGATTACGGTTCAGATTATACCGCATTTGAAGGTGAGTACGTTGATGGTGGATTTACCACAGGCGAGCCCATTAACGGAACAGTTTTGGTGATACTCTATTCGTCAGAGCTTGAAGCGACTAGAGATAAAGTATTGGCTGCTGGCGGAAAAATTGTGAAAGATATTTTCAGCTTTCCTGGAGGTAGACGTTTCCAATTCACCGACCCCGACGGCTATGAATTAGCAGTTTGGTCAGAATAGAGTTTACATTAACAGTTCTAAGTTGGCAACTTTGGAACATTCCAACCTTTCAACATATAAAACAACGTAAATGCAAAAACTAACCATCATCAAAATAGGCGGAAACGTAATTGATAATTCTGAGAATTTACACCATTTCTTAAATGATTTTACTGCGTTAGAAGGACCGAAAATCTTAATTCACGGTGGCGGTAAAATTGCAACTGAAACCAGTGTCTCTTTAGGTATCGAAGCAAAGATGGTTGATGGTCGCCGGATTACAGATATTGATACCTTACGTGTGGTGACCATGGTTTACGCCGGCTTAATCAACAAAAATATTGTAGCACAACTGCAAGCTAAGGGAGCAAATGCTATTGGTTTGACTGGTGCAGATGGAAACATTATTAAAGCAAAAAAACGTCCTGTAAAAGAGATAGATTACGGTTTTGTGGGAGATTTGGATGAAAGTTCGGTTTCTGTAAGCGCATTAACTAACTTACTGCAGGCTGGATTTGTGCCTGTGCTTTGTGCAATAACACACGATGGTGAAACACAATTGTTGAACACGAATGCGGATACGATTGCTTCGGCAGTGGCAGTGGCCATGTCTAGCGTTTACGAAACGCATTTAGTATATTGCTTCGAGAAGAAAGGTGTGCTGAAAGATGTAAACGACGATGCAACGGTAGTGAGAGAAATCCGTTCATCAGATTTTCAACCACTAAAAGCTGATGGAACGGTAGCTGGCGGAATGATCCCGAAATTGCACAATGCTTTTGAGGCAATTAATAAAGGAGTTACTTCGGTTTATATTGGCAAAGCCGATGAATTAGCGGAGATTGAAAGAGGGACTTTTGGAACGAAGTTAAGCCCCTAAATCCCCTAAAGGGGACTTGGCATTGAGCTTAGGCATTTTTGCAAATTCCTCTCGATACTTCGGGAGGTGCCTGAAAGACGGGGTATTTTTTGTAGTTTGCACAAATAGGAGTATCATAAACCTGATAGCAACGGATCCCGATTTTTCATCGGGAGAAGCGAATAGCCCCGATAAATACGGGACAGGCAGGACTAACATTGAAAAGAGCCCAAAGCTGCTTTCCAAAAAATAAATAACCATCGAAACATCGGTGAAATCATAAAATCTGTGTAACCGAGCTTGCGAGCTCATCAACGATAATCACAAAAAGATGAAAAAAATAACCATTATCGGTAGCGGAAACATTGGACTGTCTTTAGCGAAAGGACTGGTAAACAAAGCTTATTGCAAAGCAGAAAATATCACCTTAACTCGTAGAAACATCAAGTTAATGACGGAAGAAGCGGCGGCTGGTTTTAAAGTAAGTGATGATAATTTAGCCGCAATTGAAGGTGCTGATATCGTGGTTTTGGCGGTATTGCCACAACAATTGAAAAAAGTTCTGACACAATTAGTTCCAGCAGTAAATCCAGAAAAGCAGTTGTTTGTTTCGGTAATTTCTGGAGTGAGTTGTGCTGATGTACGTAAAGAATTGGGCGAAAATGTGCAAGTAATTAGAGCCATGCCCAATACGGCAATTTCTATCGGTCAGAGCATGACTTGTGTGGCTACCGATAACGCTTCTGACGAAAATTTGAATGAAGTAGTGACTTTGTTTGAAACTGTTGGTGCGGTGGTAACTATCCAAGAAGATTTGATGACATCGGCCACGGCCTTGTGTGCTTGTGGTATTGCATTCTTTTTGCGTAGTATTAGAGCGGCATCGCAAGGAGGTGTAGAAATTGGTTTTCATGCGCATGATGCCTTGAAAATGGCAGTGCAAACGGCTAAAGGCGCCGCAGATTTGCTGTTATTGAACGAAACGCACCCAGAAACTGAAATAGATAAAGTAACTTCGCCGAAGGGTTGTACCATTGCGGGCTTAAATGAAATGGAACACAACGGTTTCAGCTCATCACTAATTAAAGGAATTAAACTATCAGCTAAAAAAGCTGGTGGTTTGTACACTGATTAAGGTAAAGGCTGGAAGGCGGAAGGTTTATGGTTTAAGACTAAAGTTGAAAGACCAAAGACTAAAGAAGTGAAAGGTTTGAAGGCGGAAGGTTTATGGCTGGAGACTGAAGCTTGGAGGCCAAAGATTGAAGAGGTGGAAGTTTCGAAGGCGGGCGATATTGCAAAAGTCTCGATACTTGATACTCACTACTTGATACTTAAAATGATTGAAAAACTAATTAAAGAAAGTACTGAATTATTGCGTGATCTGATCCGCATTCAGTCTTTTAGCAAGGAAGAAGATAGGACTGCGAATTTAATTGCGCAATTTTTAGGTGAGCATGGTATTAAAACTAACCGCAAGCTAAACAATGTTTGGGCATACAACAAGCATTTTGATGCTTCTAAGCCAACAATCCTTCTGAATTCGCATCATGACACGGTAAAGCCAAATTCGGGCTATACACGCGATCCATACGATGCTGCTATTGAAGATGGTAAGCTATTTGGTTTAGGTAGCAATGATGCTGGTGGTTGTTTGGTATCATTAATAGCTACATTCTTGTATTTCTATGAGCAAGAGGGTTTGAAATATAACTTCTGTTTGGCGGCAACTGCCGAAGAGGAAATCTCAGGTAATGATGGTTTGGAGCTAGTTATCCCAGATTTGGGAGAATTGGAATTCGCCATTGTTGGCGAACCTACGGAAATGCACTTGGCTATTGCCGAAAAAGGTCTGTTGGTTATCGACTGTACTGCTCACGGAAAAGCTGGTCATGCGGCTAGAGAAGAAGGCGAAAATGCTATTTACAAAGCATTGCCAGACATCGAATGGTTCCGTACTTATCAGTTTCCTAAAGTATCGGAGGTTTTTGGCCCAGTGAAGATGACCGTAACGATTATCAATGCAGGCTCGCAACATAACGTAGTACCTGCTAACTGTACCTTCACGGTTGATGTTCGCGTAACGGATGCCTATACTAACGAAGAAGTGGTAGAAATCATCAAACAGCATGTAAGCTGCGAAGTAAAACCACGGTCTGTAAGGTTAAAACCATCGTCAATTGATAAAAACCACCCGATTGTAGTATCTGGAATTGCCTTGGGAAAAACCACT
Organism: Pedobacter helvus; assembly: GCF_005925325.1. Classification (GTDB taxonomy): domain Bacteria; phylum Bacteroidota; class Bacteroidia; order Sphingobacteriales; family Sphingobacteriaceae; genus Pedobacter; species Pedobacter helvus. The sequence continues at coordinate 74,764 of NZ_SRMP01000002.1, forward strand.
TACGGTTCGCCTACTACATCAGACCAAGCTTTGTTGTCTATTCCATCGTTAAAATGTGGCCCAGGTTTTTCTGGTCGCTCGCACATGGCAGATGAGTTTTTATATGTAGATGAAATTAGACAAGGCATAGAAGGATACATTGCCATGTTAAAACCAGTGGTTGGATTGTAATTCATTTTGTCATTCCCGTGAAAATAGGAATCTTAAAGCGATAAAATTTATTTCGCATTAGGATCCCGAAATAAATTCGGGATGACGCACTGATGAATGGTAGACCTAATTAAAATGACAGAAAATAACCTATCCCAGATCCTACAAAACCAAAAAGTAATTTTACGTCCTTTACAGCAAAGCGATGAAGAACTGCTTTGGCCTATTGCTCAAGAAAAAGCACTTTGGGTTTATGGTTTGAAGGATTTAAGCGTTCGGGAAAACCTACATCAGTATATCCAATCGGCATTGGCAGATAGAGCAGCAGGAAATTGTGCAGTTTGGACAATTGTAGATGCTGTTTCTGGAAAAGTAGCAGGTTGTACCCGCTTAGCCGAAATCAGTTGGAAAGATGAGCGTGGTCAAATCGGTTGGACTTGGATTGGAAAGGAATTTCAAGGCTCTGGTTTAAACAAAGCAATGAAGTACGAAATCCTAAAATACGGCTTTGAAACTCTATGTTTAAACCGAATTGAACTCAAAGCAGATGAACGCAATGTACAATCACGCAAGGCGATCTTAAAACTAGGTGCAACCGAAGAAGGAACTTTACGGCAGCACATGAAAATTGCAGATGGCTTTATTCGAAATACGGTATTTTATAGTATCCTGAAAAGCGAATGGCCAGAAATTAAACTTAAATTAGCAGCAGATTTATAGAATGGCTTTGGTCTTTCGTCATGCTGAATTTATTTCAGCATCAGCTAGACAGACCCTGAAATGAATTCAGGGTGACGGATAGGAAGGGCAAATCGTAAATCGTAATTCTAAAATCGTAATTCAAAATGAAAATTTGGCAGAAAAATATTGATGTAAACCAATTTGTAGAAAACTTCACTGTAGGTAAAGACCGAGAGCTAGATCTGCAGATGGCAAAGTTTGATGTGTTAGGCTCTTTAGCGCACACGCAAATGCTAGAAACCATCAATTTGTTAACTGCCGAAGAACTAAAGGAAGTTCAAGCAGCACTGAAAAATATCTATAAAGAAATAGAAGAAGGTAAGTTCGTGATCGAAGACAGCGTAGAAGATGTACATTCGCAAGTAGAGTGGTTGTTAACGCAGCGCATTGGCGAAGCTGGCAAGAAAATTCATAGTGGCCGCTCACGTAACGATCAAGTTTTAGTTGATTTAAAACTCTATTTCCGTAGTTGCATAGAAGAAATGGTAGGTAATACCGAAGCTTTGTTCAATCAACTTATTAAACTAAGCGAAGAACATAAAAGTAAGTTGCTGCCAGGTTATACGCATTTGCAAATTGCTATGCCGTCATCTTTTGGCTTGTGGTTTGGTGCTTATGCAGAAAGCTTGGCAGATGATATGGAATTGATGTTAGCCGCTTGGAAAATCACCAATAAAAACCCGTTAGGCTCAGCTGCGGGCTATGGCTCTTCATTTCCATTAAACAGAACTTTAACTACCCAACTTTTAGGCTTCGAAAGCTTAAATCATAACGTAGTTTATGCCCAAATGGGTCGTGGGAAAACGGAGCGTATTTTGGCACAGGCGATGTCGTCTGTAGCAGCAACGCTAGCTAAAATAGCGATGGATGTCTGCTTGTTCATCAACCAAAACTTTGGTTTTATTAGCTTCCCATCTGAGTTGACTACCGGAAGCAGTATCATGCCACACAAGAAAAATCCTGATGTTTTTGAGCTGGTTCGTTCGCGTTGTAATAAAATTCAGGCTTTGCCTAATGAAATTGCCATGATGACTACCAATTTACCATCAGGTTACCATAGAGATTTACAGTTGCTTAAGGAGAATCTTTTCCCCGCTTTTATTTCATTGAATGAGTGTTTGGAGATCACTACGTTTATGTTGCAGCACATCAGCATTAAAGACGATATCCTTAAAGATAAAAAATACGATTATTTGTTTAGTGTAGAAGTGGTAAACGAGTTAGCGTTAAACGGAATGCCTTTTAGGGATGCCTACAAAGTGGTTGGCGAGCAAATTGAAACCGGAACTTTTAAACCAATGTACGAAGTGAAGCATACTCACGAAGGCACCATTGGCAACTTAATGAATAAAGAAATCGCTGCTGGAATGAACCAAACACTAAGTCAGTTTGGCTTTGAGAAGGTGAATAAAGCCATCGAGAACTTAATCGCCTAACAATGAAAACACGGCATTACTTATTGCTTTTAATGATGCTTGTTGGCATCAACGCTTTTGCGCAAAAAGCCGATACTTTAACCATCGTTTCCTACAATATTCATCATGGTAATCCGCCGGCAAAGCCCGATGTGATAGATTTGGATGCCATTGCCAATGTAATTGCGGCGCAGCAGCCAGATCTAGTAGCACTTCAAGAAGTCGATGTCAACATCAAACGTTCTGGAAACATCAATCAGGCAGAATACCTAGCCAAGAAATTAGGTATGTACTTTTATTTTGCAAAAGCCATAGACCATGATGGTGGCGATTACGGCGTTGCGGTGCTCTCTAAATTTCCGATAGAAGAACAAAATTCGCTTAAATTTTCACGAATCGAAGGTCGTAAAGCTGAGGATAGAGTTTTGGCTACGATAGCTGTAAAATTAAAAAGTGGCAAGAAAATCAAGTTTTCGTCTACCCATTTAGACCATGTAAAAGATGAAGCTTTACGTTTGATACAGATTTCTGAGATTGAACAACAAGCGAGAAAAGAGAAGAAACCATTTATCGTCGCTGGAGATTTTAATGCTGTTCCTACTTCAGCTACTATTCAATTGTTAGACAAAACCTTCAGCAGAACCTGTACCGACTGTGGTTTTACCATTCCGGTGGTAACACCAAACCGTACAATAGATTTCATCGCTTTCAAGCAGAATAAGAAAATTTCGGTGCTTCATCACCAGGTTATTCAAGAACACCAAGCTTCGGATCATTTGCCAATTGCCGCTAAAATTGTGATTAAATAGTTTTGGAAAATGTCGGTTCAGTGTTCCATCGGTTGCTGTAGACCTGCTTGTCCCGAACTGTAGCGAAGCGAAAAGCTACAAAGTAAATTTACTTCGGGGCTATATGTTTCAATCTTTTTGTTTTTCTTGCTGCTGTCATTCCGAGGAACGAGGAATCCGTTGCAAAACTGCTCCAACCTATAGATCCTTCACCGGCGTTCAGGATGACAGGGTGAAAACAAAAAATAAGTTCCACTAACATCAGGTTTATTTAACAAAAGCCAGTTCATATCGCCGACTAGCAAACTTTTAAAATCAATTTAACGTGTTTTATTTGTTTTCTTTTTGCTAAATATCGAAACTAAATAAAAGTAATTTAGAATAATTCAAAACAAATTGAAATGTATATTTGGTTATATAAAACAATCTATAACCAAAATATCATGAACCGTAGAAATTTATTGAAGACGCTTTCGTTTGCTGCGGGAGCTTCGCTTATCAGTACCGATGTATTAGCTAAAATTGGCGATCGGTCATTTTTATTCAATATTCCAGAAAATCCTGAACACAAACCATTAGCTAAACCAGTTACCGCAATTACCATTGGTGCAGGAAATAGGGGAATGGTTTATGGAGGTTTTGCAGCTAAATTTACAGATCAGATTAAAATTGTGGGTGTGGCAGAACCTATTGAATTTAGAAACGACAGGTATGCTAAAATTCACAACATTCCGCAAGAAAACCGTTTCAATACTTGGGAAGATGTTTTTAAGCGACCAAAGTTTGCTGATGCCGTAATTATTTCTACACCAGATGCCATGCACTACGAACCTTGTATGAAAGCCTTGGCGATGGGTTATGATATCCTCTTAGAAAAACCAATTGCACCAACTGAAAAAGAATGTAGGGATATCTTAAATTTAGCGAAGAAAAATAACCGTATAGTAGCCGTTTGTCACGTATTACGCTATGCGCCTTATTTCGTGAAGATGAAAGAACTCATTGCTAAGGGAGCCATCGGCGAAGTTATCAGTATACAACATTTTGAGCCCATCGAACATACGCACATGGCGCACTCATATGTGAGGGGAAACTGGCATAATTCAAAAGCAACTACACCAATCATTTTAGCTAAATCTTGCCACGATTTGGATATTATCAAATGGGTAATTAATAAGCAAAGCCAGAAAATTTCTGCCATGGGTGATTTAAAATGGTTCAGAGCGGCCAATGCGCCCGAAGGAAGTACCGCTCGTTGTACCGACGGTTGTAAGGTAGAAAGAGAATGTCCATACTCGGCCATTAAAGAATATGTAGATTTAAATAAGCGTACTTCTGTTTTCGACGTGCCGGCCGGAACAAAAGATAGAAAGGCTTTTATTACTGAGAAATTGAAAACCACAAATTATGGCCGTTGCGTGTACAGAATGGAAAACGACCAACCAGATCATTATGTGACCAATATCCAATTTGCAGATAGTGTGACGGCGAGTTTCTCGATGGAAGCGTTTACATCATATCATGGTAGAAGAACTAGAGTAATGGGCTCTATGGGAGATTTAGTTGGCGATATGACCGAGTTGGTTCATTACGATTTCAAAACTCGTAAAGACACGAAGTTTATTCCTAAGGCAGAAGATGTGGAGGAATATAAAAATAGTGGTCACGGTGGCGGAGATTGGCTTTTGGTACGTGATTTTGTACAAGCGGTGGCTCAAAAAAATCCAGCTTTACTTACCTCAACTATAGACGAGTCTATAGAAAGCCACATCATGGGATTTATGGCAGAAGAAAGCCGTAAAAAAGGGAAGGTGATGGATATTAAGATGTAAAATACGTTTGTCAGGAGAAACGGAAAGCGATATAACGATCTGAATTTTGATTTTAATTAAATATTAGATTGCTTCGCACAACTCGCAATGACGAAAATTGATAATAAAAAAACCCGTTAGGTAAGCCTAACGGGTTTTTTTTAGATGTCTTTAAATGTTATTTAAGCTCAATTTCCGATTTACCCATAAGAAACCCATCTGCATATAAGAAAATGCCATAGGCGCCCTTAATAAACGTTCTAGGGTTAATCCAATCGATCTTGAAAGAAGTACCATCGTTATTGTAAGAAATTTCGATAGCTCTGCTGTACTGCATTTGTTGGCCATCAGCTTCAAACATATTATTCTCATCAGCAATTAAATTTCCCGCTGGATCAATTACTCTCAAGAAGATTTTATGATAAGTTTTTTCTGCTAAATCGTTTGGAACAATACTAAAATCAACGGTTAGTTTATTTGCTGTACTTGCCTTAGTTACTAGGGATGTTTTGCCATTATCTTTTACCCTGTAAGCGTTAACATTAATGTTTGCTGCTTTTAAAGAAGAGCCTACTTTTACCTTTCTATTTAGCGCTTTGTTTTCTCTAAGCAGGTTTTCTCTTTGGGCGTTATAATCGTTGATATTTGTTCTTAAGCTATCTCGCTCTGTTTTAAGAGATGAATTTTCTTGTTCGAGAATGGCAATTTGATTGTTGTAGCTTTTCACAAAGTCTTTAAGCGTGTTAATTTGCTTGTGGGCTTCGTCTAACTCTTGTTGCGTAAGTTCTCCCTTTTTTAAGGCAAGTTTCAACTCTGCAATTTTTTCTCTAGCTAATTTCTGTTCTTCGATGAGCCTATCATTTAAAGTAACATTTAATAGGTTTACCCTGTCAAGTTCTACTTCTATTTTCTCTACTTCAAGCTTTAGACGGTCTTTTTCGGTATTTATAGTTACAAATCTGCTGGTTTGCTGTTTGTCCTTAAAGTATAGATAACCATTTATGCCTAGTAACGCTACGATCACGATAATAAGGAAGTAGACTTTGTTACGATCTACCGAATTATCTACCGTTTTTTCTTCTGTCTGCATTGTTTTTTTCAGTCTCCAAAGTAATTTGTGTAGCGTCAATCGAACCGCTAACTTAACAAAAAATCAAAAAAGTATAAAAATAATGTCACTTTTGTACCCAAAGCTAAAAAGCAACGTTAACAGAATAGCTTATCATCAAATCAATTAGAATGCCAAAATATCCCTCGCAGTACAATATCTTTCTTGCTCTTTTGTTTTCTATAGTTTCAGTTTCAACATTAAACGCTCAAGAAGGAATTAAAATTGCGCCGAAGCGAGAATTTCGTGGCGTTTGGGTAGCAACGGTAACCAATATTGATTGGCCTTCTAGACAAGGCTTGTCTGTAGATCAGCAAAAACAAGAGTTAATTGCAATCTTAGAGCAACACAAAAAAACCGGGTTAAATGCGGTTATCCTACAAATTCGCCCAACTGCGGATGCGCTATATGCGAAATCTAGAGAACCTTGGAGCCACTGGCTAATGGGAAAGCAAGGCCTAGCTCCGGCTGCGGGTTATGATCCGCTGGCATTTGCTATAAAAGAATGTCACCAGAGAGGGATGGAGTTACATGCTTGGTTTAATCCGTACAGAGCTACCATGTCTGCAAAAATGTTGACCCATCCAGATAACATCACTAATAGAAGACCTGAGCTGTTCTATCGCTACGGCGGACAAATTCTCTTCGATCCAGGTATTCCCGAAAATAGAGAATATATCACCCAGGTTATCCTCGATGTAGTAAAAGGATATGATATTGATGGTGTGCATTTCGATGATTATTTTTATCCGTATCGCATCGCTGGGCAAACCATTAATGACAGTGCAACCTTTTCAAAGTATCCTAATGGTTTTACTAAAATTGATGATTGGAGAAGAAATAATGTAGATCTTTTAGTGAAAATGGTGAACGATAGCGTGCATCATTATAAAAAACACGTTAAGTTTGGCATAAGTCCTTTTGGAATTTGGAGAAACTTTAGGGAAGATACCTTAGGCTCTAAAACCAATGGCTTGTCTAACTACGGAGAGCTTTACGCCGACTCTAGAAAATGGGTTAAAGAAGGCTGGGTAGATTACATCAACCCTCAAATTTACTTTTCATTTTCTCGTGCTGCGGCACCGTTTCAGGTGTTGTTAGATTGGTGGGATAAAAATACTTTTGGTCGCCATTTATATATTGGCCAAGCAGCTTACCTCATCCATAACGGAACGACTAAAAGAGAGGCTGCATGGGCCAAACCGAGTGAAATTCCTAATCAAATTAGGGCAATTAGATCAAATAACAGAGTGCAGGGAAGCATTTACTTCAGTTCTAAATCCCTATCAACGGTGGCGAGAGGTTTAACCGATTCGCTCAGAAATGATTTTTATAAATATCCGGCGTTGCCACCACTAATGCCTTGGATAGACGATATTGCTCCGAACGAACCTCAAAACTTAACTGCTGAAGCTACGGCAGATGGTATCCAGTTAAAATGGACTAAACCATTGAAAGCCAAAGATGGGGAAACGGCTTCGGGCTACGTGGTTTATCGTTTTAACGAAGGAGAAAAAATCGACGTGCTGGACGCCAGAAATATTGTGCGCATCAGTTTCGAAGATTACACATTCTTTTTAGATACCAATGTAGAAAAAGGAAAACGTTACAGCTATTTGGTAACTGCGCTAGATAGGATTAAGAATGAAAGTGATCCAAGCGGCCCAGTGGGAGTAGAGGCGAAGTAAGATTGATTAATTTTCTAAATTACTTTTTCACGTATAAGGCACTAGACCCATCGAAGGCATCGATATAAATCTCAAGTTCATCACCTTTTATATTTAAAAAGGTTCTGATTTGATCTGGCTCATTATCATAGATCAGGCGTTTGCCTTTCTGGTTATGTATTAAGCTAGTTTCTTCTACGATTTTAAAAGTTCCGGATCTTATCATCTTATGATCAGAGAATATTTGATAATTGGCTTCAGAAAAGATAATTAGGTTTCCGTTATCAATTGAATAGGTTTCCGCTTTGCCTGTTTAACCCGTTTGTTGAAGATTTCAGTTCCCAAGTGCCATCTATTTGTGCTTTTTGTTTATCGTCTTTCTTGCAAGCGTTACAAATGAAAAGGAGCAAGCCCAAAACAATTATTTTAAATGACTTCATGCGTTTGAAATTAATTTAGACAATATTTCTTGTTTTTTATATTACGTATTTCATAGTTAAAATGCTACAAATTGATAAAATAAAAGGGCCACTTCAATTGAAGCGACCCTTTTTGTATCTATGACAAAACTTAATTAGTTTTCTGGTAATAATACCAAACGAATGTAGTTATCGCCATTTAAGTATTTCTGAGCAGCAGCTTTAGTAGCTTCTACGGTTACTCCGTTGATACGTGCGGTATTACCCAAAACTTGCTCGATATCATCACCATATTTTAAACGGTTAGTTAAATAGTTTAACCAGTAGCCATTTTCGCGAAGGCTTAATTCTTCTTGTCTTAATTCTTCAGACTTAAATTTCTGTAAGTCTTCGGTAGTTACACCATTGTTTTTAAAAGCGTTCACCTCTTCTAAAGCCGCATTGATTAGTTTCTCAGCATTAGCTTTAGCGCAGTTAAATGAAATGGTGAAATAATAGTGAGCCGTCGGATTTTTTTGTACGCTTAATGATACTCCTGGGCTATAAACGCCACTTTCTTTTTCACGCAAACGTTCCGTGATTTTAATATCTAACGCCGCTTTTAACGCATCTAGCATCACGTTGTTTTCTGCATTGTAAACGTAATCATCATGGAACAATAGCTGCACTGTTACCTTATCTTCCAAGCCTTTTTTAACGGTTTTGCTTACTTTGCCTTTTGGAGGATTAACCCCATTGTCTACAAAGTTTTCGTTCTTGTTCAACGATGGCAAACTTGCTAAATAAGTAGTGATTAAAGGTTTGATTTTCTCTACATCGAAATTACCTACAAAAACGAATGTTTGTCCGCTTGCATCAGCAAAACGATCTTTATAGAAAGCATAAGCTTTATCAATATTGATTTTGTCGATATCAGCTAATGTAGTTGGCATTCCACGTTTGTGGTAGTTAGCCATTACCGCTTGTACGGTATCTGCAAAGACACTACTTGGATTGCTACCTTTGTTTGCTGTGATTACTTTAAAATCGCTGATGTTTTTGTTGAAGATTTCAGCGTCTTTACGTGGGTTTGTAGCACGAGCATAAATCAACTGGAATGCTGTTTCTAAATCTTTTGGAGAAGCATTTCCAGAAAATCCTTGGTACAAATCATCAATGTAAGCTCCAGCAGAAACGCTCTTTCCTGCTAGGTATTTAGTTAACTGAGTTGGGTTAAAATCGCCCACACCACTTTGTGCAATTAGATTAGCGTTTTCAGCAGAAATGAAATCATCATTGCTAGCTAAAGAGGCACCACCTTTACCGAAAGAAGTAAAAATTACTTGGTCATTTTTAAAATCAGTAGGTTTCAATACCACTTTAACACCATTGCTCAAAGTCAACGTAGTTACACCAACTTTATCGTTTTTAGTTTCATTTACAATGGTACCAGCTTTAGGTGCTTGGGCAATTAACGGTTTGTTTACCGTGTTGTCTACATAAGCTGTTACGCCATTGCCAGCAGTTTTAATTGCAGCTAGTAAGGCCGCTTCAGTTGGCAAGTTTTCCTTTTCTTTTTCTGGAGCTTGAACCACTACAATCTGATTGGTTTTGGTAACCATTGCTTTAGCAGCAGCATTAACATCGGCCAAAGTAATTTGTTGTAACAACTTATTAGAAAGCTCGTAAGTATATTCTGCTGATGGAATTGCAGCTCCTATTAAGAAGTTGTTCAAATATTGTTGAACGTAAGCTGCAGATTTGGTTTTATCTTTTTCTTTGAATTGTTTTTCAATTCCAGCTTCCATTTTCTTTTTCACTGTTTCTAACTCACCAGCAGTAAAACCGAATTTAGCCATACGCTCGTTCTCAGCTAAAGCTGCAACCAAGGCTTGTTTCAGTTCAGCACCAGATTTGGCTACAGCTACCGTTTGTAATGCACTTACATCCCAAACTAAACCTCCTTGATAAGGAGCGTAAGAACTTTGTGCGAACAAAAATGGAGCATTACCTTTTTGGGTGATTTCTGCAATACGTGCTGCCAACATGTTATTTACCATGTTTTGTGTCATTTGTAATTTAAAATCTGCCTCAGTTTTTAATGGCCCTTGTTTTTGCTTGTAAATTACTTGCGCAACATTGTACGGCTGTTCTTTATCTACTGCAATTTTGATCAAAGGCTGTACGTTGTCTGGAATGCTGTAGTAAGTTCTTGCTTTTTCATTCGCAGGATTTTTCAATTCTGAGAAATTAGCAATAATCAGTTTTTCAACTTCATTTACATCGAAATCACCAACGGCAATTACAGATTGTAAGTTAGGACGGTACCAATCTTTGTAGAAATTACGGATTTTATCATGAGTGAAGTTTTGTAATACTTCAACTTTACCAATTGGAATACGCTTGGCATATTGCGAATCGCCAAGTAAGAAAGGCAATAACTGATTGCTCATTCTTTGTTGTGCATTTTTGCCACGTTGACGGTCTTCTTCTACAATGACGCCGCGTTCGTTGTCAATCTCTTTGCCATCCATGGTTACTTTACCAGCCCAGTTAGCCAAGATTTTGAAGCCTGTTTTAAAAACTTCGGCACTATCTGTAGGAATTGGTAATTGATAAACCGTTTGGTTAAAGCCTGTATAAGCATTTAAATCTGCGCCAAAACGTACACCTGCCTTTTGTAGGTAGTTAATGATTTCGTTTTTAGGAAAATCTGTAGTTCCGTTAAAAGCCATATGCTCAGTAAAATGCGCTAAACCTAACTGGTCTTCGTTTTCCATTAACGAACCAATTTTGTTACCCAAATAAAGCTCTGCTCTATTTTTCGGTTCCACATTTTTTCTGATGTAATAGACCAATCCGTTAGGTAACCTGCCAATTTTAACATTGGGATCGTTAGGTAAGGTTTGGCTCGCTGCCGGTTTTGCAGCCGTTTTAGTGGCTGGCGTTTTGGCTGGTACTTTTTTCTGTGCAATTGCTGGTTGCGCTAGTGCAAATGAAAGAGCGCCAACAGCAATTAAATGCAAATTTTTCTTCATTTTATAAATTTAGTTAGAGGTAGAGATGTGCTTTCGCTTATTAGAGTTTGTTTGAATAGTAAAGTTACAAATAGATTTGGGTATTGAGATTTGATACCATGTTAACCTTTAAGGGACTACTCGATCATTCTCTCCCTTTGGGGGGAGATGCCAATGGGCAGAGAGGAGCGTTTAAACCTTAATAATGATATTCCTTTTGTACATGATCCAAAGGATGACGTACCAAAACAGTACGAAGGCGATGGCATACGCTAAAGAACCATTTAACGGATTAGCAAAACTATTTGCGAAAAAAGCTTTGTTTACGTAGTTCAAAGCACCTATTTTCTCTCCTTCAAAATCAATCTTTATCATGTTTAATAATCGAGGCATCAAGCCTGATAAGAAGAAAACCGTGATGGCGTTTACCCCATAAACTACAAATGGCTTAGTGAAACGATTGTATTGGTTTACGTCTATCAGCCAATAAGAAAGTGATAAAATAACGGTAGCTAATCCGCCCGTGTAAAGTACGTAAGAGCTAGTCCATAACGATTTGTTAATTGGAAATTGTAGATCCCAAATTAAACCACCAATAAACATTAGCGTACCTGCCGAAAACAACCATGCAATTTTTGTAGCTGGTTCTACATTTTTCTTCTTAAGATAGGTGCCTACCAAAACCCCAATTAAGCAAGTTCCAATGGCAGGTAGTGTACTTAAAATTCCCTCGGGATCCCAAGTTTTAGCCGACTTCCATAAATGCGCTTCAGTTAAAATAGTACGATCTAACCAAGCACCCAAATTGGTTTCCTTTTCTAAATTGGCAGGGCCGAAATCGGGTACTGGAACGAAATTCATTAATGCCCAATAACCGAAAAGTAAAACCACGATAGTTTGGAAAAGCCTTTTGTCGTTAAGCTTTAAAAATAAGATTGATGAAATTAAGAATACCACAGCAATGCGTTGTAAAACACCAGGTATCCTTACTGTTTTTAATGACTCAATAAAATTGAAGTCGCTAAAGTTTCTTGGAAAAAAAGCTAAAATAAAGCCTAAGAAAAATAATGTTAAAGCTCTTTTAGAAGCCTTCCAGATCGTTTTTCCGTGAGTAGTTTGATCTTCTCTTTTGCTGCCCATGGCATAGGCGATAGAAACGCCCACAATAAACAGAAAGAAAGGAAATACTAAATCGGTGGGTGTACAACCGTGCCACTCTGCGTGTCCTAGTGGTGGATAAATGTGCGTCCAGCTTCCTGGATTGTTCACCAAGATCATAGCTGCAACGGTTAGGCCTCTAAAAAAATCGAGTGATAAGAGACGTTGAGAGCGTGTTGGTTTGATTTCCATTGTGTGTAAAATAAAAAATCTTCTATCCTTAGTTTGTTAAGCTAAAGATAGAAGATAAATTTCGATATTGTAACCCTCTCTGCCCTTATAAAGCAGTTTAATATTTCCCCTCCTTCAGGAGGGGTTAGGGGAGACTTAATAATGATATCTCACAAAAGCTTCCATCGCTTCGTAGTCGGCTAAACCTAAATCGTCATAGATTTTCGCTGTTTCACGATTTCTGTCTTCTGCTCTTTGCCAAAATTCTCTTGGATCATCACCCGGGAAAACTGGAATATCTTTTTGCGATTGGTGTTTGAAAATAGCCAATTTTTTGCGCTCCACCTCGTTAGGGCTCAACGGAACTGCCATTTCAATTTCGTGTGGTTCGAACTCGTGCCAAGCACCGCGGTACATCCATAACCAGCAATCTTCAACCCAAGATTCGGTGCTTTTTAATCGTCTTAAAGCTTCTACAATTAAGTTGAAACATACAATGTGAGTTCCGTGTGGATCTTCAAAATCGCCGGCAGCAAATACTTGGTGTGGTTTTACTTTTTGAAGTAATTCCATCGTCAACTCCACATCTACATCAGAAACCGGGTTTTTCTTTACTTTTCCAGTTTCATAAAACGGAAGGGCCATGAAATGGATATTTTCATCAGGCAATCCTGAGAAACGGGCTCCAGCAATAGCCTCACCTTTTCTGATCAAACCTTTTACCAGTTTAATCTCTTCTGTATCTACTTGGTTAGGTAATTTGTTGGCCATAAACTCACGCATTTCTTCGTAAGTTTTTCTCATGTTGCTTTGGTCTATCCCCATTTTTTCAGAGAAATCGATGTTGAACTCCACGAAACGTAATACATCATCGTCCCAAACAGCGGTATTACCAGAAGTTTGGTAAGCAACGTGTACATCATGACCTTGGTCTGCCAACCTGATGAAAGTACCACCCATCGAAATCACATCGTCATCAGGGTGCGGAGAGAAAACAATTGCTCTTTTCTTAGCAGGGTTAGCTCTTTCTGGGCGTTGGCTGTCATCAGCATTAGGTTTGCCGCCTGGCCAGCCGGTAATGGTGTGTTGTAGTTTGTTGAAGATGTTGATGTTAATATCGTAAACGGGGCCTTGCTCTGTAGCTAACTGAGCCATACCGTTATTGTTGTAATCATCTTCAGTTAATTTAAGGATAGGTTTTTTCAAATGTCTGGCTAACCAAATTACCGCTTTACGGGTCAGTTCAGGTGTCCAATCGCAATCTCTCGCTAACCAAGGTGTATTAAACCTGGTTAAGTCTAAAGCCGCATCCTCATCTAAAATAAATTCTACATTCTCCGATAGTTGTAAGTAAGTTGCAGGAACTTCACTTGAAATTTCGCCTTCTACCGCTTTCTTAATGATCGAGGCTTTCTTTTTATTCCAAGCCATTAAGATAATTTCTTTGGCTTTGAAAATAGTACCGATACCCATGGTAATGGCCTTGGTAGGTACATTAGATTTACCACCGAAATCGCGGGCAGCATCTCTACGGGTAAGGTCATCTAGTGTAACTAGTCGCGTTCCAGAGTTTGGTGCCGAACCTGGTTCGTTGAAACCGATGTGACCTGTACGTCCGATACCTAAAATCTGAATATCCAGTCCGCCAACACTTTCTATTTTCTTTTCATAGTTTAAACAGAAAGCTGGAATTTCTTCAAGACTTAGGGTTCCGTCCGGAATGTGCACATTGCTTTTGTCTATGTCGATATGATTGAAAAGGTTTTCATTCATAAAGTGAACATAGCTTTGTACCGAGTTAGGTTGCATTGGATAGTACTCATCCAAATTGAAAGTGATTACATTTTTGAAGCTTAAACCTTCTTCTTTGTGTAATCTAACCAATTCTGCATAAACTGCAACTGGTGTAGCTCCTGTTGCTAAGCCTAATACTGCATTTTGGTTTTGTTGTTGTTTTTCTTTGATTAGCGAAGCGATACGGTTCGCTACATTTAGAGAAGCCTCTTTCGGATTTTTGAAAATACTTACCGGAAGCTTTTCGAACCTCGTTTCTTCTAATAGATTTAATCTTGCCATTAATCTTTGGTTTTTATTGAACGGAGCAGTAAATATAGAATAGTAAAATGTAAAAAAAAATAGCCATTGTTTACGGTAGCAACTAGTTTTGAAGAAAAAGTGCGTTTAAAGCGTGTTTTGCATGGTTATACTTTTTAAAAAAATTAAAAAACTTTTTTGTAGAGAATTAATATTAGAACCTTCAAGCATTTGCTAGCGCTCGTATTGGTCTCAAAACGAAGTTTATTGACTTTGCTGTTTCTTTCTGTTCGAGATGTGATCAATTAAAAATTTATACCTGTTTAGTAACTGGAGCTTTAAGCAAAGATGGTGAAGAAAAAGCTAAGTTCTGTCGGGTTTGACGCTATTGTCCATATTGTGACTATTTTGTCCTTTTTTGTCGCATTTGTCGTTTGGGGTATGCTGGTTCACCGTCGGTCTACCGTCGGTCCTCCGTTCATCCTAGGTCTGTATAGTTTTATTTTTTTGCTCCTCGTGTTATTGGGATAATGTTGTTAATGCAATATTAGTTTTCCTAACTTTGAGAGATAAAACCTAGATGATGATGAACCAAATAGAAAACCTATACCAAAAATCAAAAAAAGAAGAAAAGTTGATCATCGGATTAATGTCGGGCACATCTATGGACGGATTAGACATTGCGCTAAGTTCTTTTAGTGGTAGTGGAGCTGAGACAAAAATTAAACTGCTAAAATTTAAGACAGCTGATTATACTGATAATTTTAGAAAACAGGTGAAGTCGATTTTCTCGAAACGAGAAGTTGATTTGGAAATGGTTTGTTTGATGAATGAGCAAGTGGCGCTAACACATGCCAAACTAATTAATGAAGCCATTTTGGAATGGGGTTATAAAAATGAAGCTATTGATTTCATCGCTAGCCACGGACAGACCATTTACCATGCACCGAAATCGCTTCACCAGAGAGCAGACCTGCCAAATGGGACTTTGCAAATTGGCGATGGCGATCATATTGCAGTAAATACAGGCATCATTACCTTAAGTGATTTTAGGCAAAAGCATATTGCGGCTGGTGGCGAAGGTGCTCCTTTAGCTGTGTATGGCGATTATCTGATTTTTTCTAAAAAGGATGAGGACAGAATTATGCTCAATATTGGGGGTATAGCCAACTACACTTATTTGCCAGGAGATTTAGATGCTTCTAAGGTTTTCTCAACGGATGTTGGTCCTGGTAACACCTTGATGGATCAATATGTTCAAAAACATTTTGAAGGATTATACTACGATAAAGATGCGGCAATTTCACAATCAGGAAAGGTAAATGAAGCGTTGTTGCAACAATTGCTTCAGAACGATTTTTTTGAGGCAGATTTTCCTAAAACTACCGGGCCAGAATTGTTTAGTTTAGACTACTTAAATCATGCTCAATCAACGTCTGATACTAATGACTTATCTAAAGAAGATGTGATGGCGACACTTTGCCATTTCTCCGCACAAGGAATAGTAGAGTCGATACAACGAGCATTAGACCAATTGTCTAAACCAGTGTTGTATTTGAGTGGTGGCGGTATGCACAATCCTTTGCTGTTGTCACTTTTAAAAAGGGATTTGCCAGAGGTTATCTTTAAGACTACATCAGATTTGGAGATCAATCCGGATGCAAAAGAAGCGGTTTTATTCGCTTTGTTGGCCAATGAAACTATTTGCGGAAGCCAAATTTACTTCGGCGAAAGGGAAGGTGTGCCCTCTGTTTGTATGGGTAAGATTAGTTTGCCGAAATAAAAATTTATTTTTAGTTCGCTGTTTTGCAGCTTAATGCAAATAAATGCTGATATTTATTTTAAACTTGATGATAATCAGGTCTAAAACAGCATATATTTGCTGCAACTAACCATTTATTTCACATCAGATATGAAGAAACTCTACACTTCATGGCATTCTAATTTGAGGATACTCAGCATGGTGCCAATCTTTTTGCTGTTGTTTATCACGGCAAATGCACAAACCAATCGTTACGTAATTACAGGTAAGGTTACCGAAGATGCTACAAAATCACCCATTCCCGGAGCAGGAATAAAGGTACAGGGAACCAGTTTTGCTGTTGCTGCAAATAGCGATGGTAGCTACTCTCTTACAGCTAATCTAGCTCCTGGCAGTTACCAAGTGGCGGTAACATTTATTGGTTACAAAACAGCTACAAAGCAAATTACCTTGGGTAGTAATACTAGCATTACTGCAGATTTTTCTCTCGCACAAGATGCAATGGGATTGGATGAGGTGATCGTAACTGGTACATCGCAAGGAACTACAAGAAAGCAATTGGGTAACTATATCACTTCGGTAAAGGGAGATGATTTAAACAAAGCACCTAGCGGCAATGTGCTGTCTTCAATGCAAGGTAAAGTTGCCGGTGCGCAGATCAGCCAAAACTCAGGTGATCCTGCCGGAGGTATGTCGGTTAAACTTCGTGGTATTAGTTCTGCTAACTCTTCTACCGAGCCTTTGTATATCATTGATGGGGTAATCGTGAACAACTCAACAACCAGAGTAACCAATACAACAGGTAATTACGATGGCGCTAATTTTGTTGGAAGTATTGGCCAGAATAGAATGGTAGATATCAATCCAGCAGATATCGAAAGAGTAGAGGTTTTAAATGGAGCTTCGGCAGCGGCTATCTACGGATCGAGAGCTAATGCTGGTGTAATCCAAATCTTCACCAAAAAAGGTGTTGCGGGTAAAACTCAGGTGAGTTTCAACTCTAATTTTACGATTAGCGAATTGCGTAAGAAGATTGAGGTAAACCAATCGCCAGTTAAATTTGGAGGTAGTGTTGATGTGTTGACACAGGATGTAATTGCAACGCCTTTAGCAACAACAACTAGTCCGGTCACTCGTTACGATTATCAAGATTATATTTTTAGAACAGGTGTAGGTACAGATAATAATTTATCTATTTCTGGTGGTAATGAAAACACAAAAGTGTATTCTTCTTTTGGTTATTTTAATAATCAAGGTATCATTAAAAACACCGATTTTAGAAAATATAACTTCAGAACTAACTTAGATCAAAAATTAAATAGCTGGGCAAGCTTATCTGCTGGCTTAAACTATATCAAGAGTGCAGCTAACGAGAAGCCAGATGGTAACTCCTTTTTCTCGCCAATGAATTCGGTAACCATTATCGGTAACTTCCATGATATTTGGAGGAGAGATGCGAGTGGTAACTTAATGGCTGTTGGAGAAAGAGGCCGAGTAAACCCAGTTTCTGTTATTGAAGATATCAAACAAAGACAAGAAGTAGATCGGATTATTGCTAATTCTACGTTGAAGTTAACTCCTATTAAAAACTTAACTGTCGATCTTACCTTAGGTGTAGATAATTCATCACAAAACGGAACGACTTATATCCCTCCCTATACTTACAACGTAAATCCGGATTTTTTTGGTGGAGGAACTGGAATTGATGCAACTAGAAATGGATATACCAGTGCTGCAACTAATAAGGCGTTCATGTTTAATAATGAGATCAATGCAACCTATCAAGCCAAAATCTCCGATTTGTTAACTTCAGTAACACAGGTTGGTTATTCTTATCAATATGAGAAAAGCCAATATGGATTACTTCAAGGTAGAGGTTTGGCACCGAAAATTAGAACGGTAAATGGTGCGTCAACACTTTTACCAAGTGCTGATGTGAGAACAGAATTGTCTATTGCAGGAGCTTATGTACAACAAAACTTCAAGTATAAAGATCATTTATTTGTAACAGGCGCTTTACGTATGGATGAGTCATCTGTTTTTGGAAAGGATAACAGAAACCAACTTTATGTGAAAGCTAGTTTGAGTTATGTTTTATCTTCTGCAGACTACTGGAAGAAAACTAATCTTTCATCTTGGTGGAACACATTTAAGTTGAGAGCAGCTTACGGGCAATCAGGTAACTTAACAGGTATTGGCCCTTACGATCGCATCAATGGTTATAACGGTCAAGCTTTCTTAGGATATTCTTCGTTATTCAGCAGTTTTCAGCTAGCTAACGAAAATGTAAAACCTGAAAGACAAGATGAGCTAGAGATCGGTACAGATTTAGGTTTCTTGCAAAATAGATTAACCTTGAGTGCTAACTATTACAATAAGAAAGTAAAAGACCTATTATTGGCACAAGTTATTGCACCTACCGAGGGCTACACTAGCTTCTTAAATAATATTGGTTCGCTAAAAAATACCGGTTTTGAAATTGTTTTGGGTGGTACGCCGTTAAAAACAGAGAATTTTAGTTGGAATACTTCAGTAATCTATAATCGAAATAGAAACGAAGCTTACAATATTGGCGCTATGAGGTTATTGAGTACAAATCCTGGTGCCCCAGTAGCAATCATCGATGGTAAGCCACTAGGCGTTTTCTACGGAACTTATTTTGCTAGAAACGAGGATGGAAGCTTGGTAACTAATGCAGCCGGTATTCCACAACAGGCAAAAGCCGCTAATGGCGATCCATTGAGAAAAGTTCTTGGCGATCCTAACCCAGATTTCAATTGGTCTTTCGTGAACGATTTTAACTATAAAAGATTTGGGCTACGTGTTCAGTTAGATGGTGTGCAAGGCGGAGATGTTTGGAATGCGGATTGGAGAACGAGACAAGGTGTAGGCAATGGTAAAGTGGCAGAGCAGGAACAAATGGGCTTATTACCTAGAGGTTATGTAGCTGGAGTTTATGCTATTGAGGAGTGGAGAATTGATGACGGTTCTTTTGTGAAGTTGAGAGAGATCTCTTTAAGCTACAACATTGGTAAAGTAAAATCTATTAGCAATATGACTGTAGTTTTGAGTGGTAGAAACTTGATTTCTTGGGATAATTATAAAGGATATGATCCTGAATTAAATTCTGCAGGTCAGTCTACTATTCTTAGAAATATAGATTTTGGTTCGGTGCCAATTCCGAGAACGTTTAGCTTAGGTTTACAGGTTAAATTTTAATGGTTTAAGGAGAGAAAATGATGAAAAATTTTAAGAAAAAATCAATATATATCGCTTGCGGACTGTTAGGGATTGCAAGTTTAGCTACATCTTGTAAAAAAGATTTTGAAGATCCATCTAGAGCTAGCATAGACGTGGCTTTAGGTTCAAGTCAAGCGCTATCGGCTGTAGCAACAGGTATTCAGCGCACTTATACTTTGAATAGAACTGGGGTTATATTTAACGCAGTAGCAACTTCTGGATTTTCTAGTAACGAACTGATTTTGTTAAATGCTGGTAATATCCCAGAATTACAGTTAAGCACTGGCGGCACCGCCGTGGATGCGACAAATTCAATTTTGTTTAATATGTGGGCTTCTTCGTTTAAGGTAATTGATGAAAGCAATAAAGTAATTGCTGGTGCTGAAGCTTTAGGCGATAAAGGTTATGCAGCTGGTTTAATAGGGTACGTAACCATCTTTAAAGCCCTTTCATTGGGAACAATCTCTTCTTTTTGGGAAAAGGTTCCAGTTACCATAGGAAAGAATGTTCCTTTTGTAGATAGAAAGGATGGTTACAAAGCGGCAATTGCGGCGATAGATAATGCTTTAGCAAAAATAGCTGCTAATCCTATTCCTAGTCAGTTTAACGTTACGGTTTCAAATCTAAATATTGTAAATGCTTTGCATGCGTTAAAAGCTAGATATGCGTTGTTTTCGGAGCAATATCCACTAGCATTGGCAGAAGCTAATTTAGTTACCATTCCAACAACTATGCCCACTAATTCGTCTGCTCCAGTTGCTACAGATGCATCTGCTTTTCGTTTTGATGCGGCGAACTTCAATATATTGAACAATATTATCTCGTCTAATAATGTTTTTCAGCCCACCAACGTAAACTTAGGCTTAACAGGGACCCTAGCGCCAGACCCAACAGATAAACGAATTGCTTTCTATACAAAGTGGGAGGCCACCGGAACTAACCCTGCTACATTAAGAATGAAAGGTTTTTCGGAAACTCCTACAACGCCAATTCCTGTATTCTTGCCAGGAGAAATAATGTTGATAAAAGCAGAGGCTTATGCTCGTCAGGCTACTCCAGATTTAAACAATTCTTTAATTGAGTTGAATAAAGTGATCACCAAGACCAATGATATTTTTGGGGTTAATGCAGGAATGACTGCCTTAGCTGGTCCATTTACTCAAACTGAATTATTAGAGCGGATTTACAAAAATAGATGTATCGAGCTTTTTGCATCAGGTTTTAAACTGGAAGATATGCGTAGGTTTGGCAGACCACAATCAGAAATGAAACGTAGTTTTATGCCTTATCCTTTCCAAGAAAGAGATAATAATCCAAATACACCGGCAAATCCGGCATTTTAAAACAAAGAAGGAGGCTTTAAGCCTCCTTCTTTGTTTTATATGATTTGTAGATCCTTTGTTTGATAAGCGACTAAGATTTCATCGTGAGGCTCTAATTCGGTAATCAAATATTTGATGGTGTCTAAGCCAGCTACTTTTAACCTTAGTGTAGTGCCCAGTTTTTCCGAAATACACAGCACAGCAGTTTTTTTCGAAGAAGCAATCATGGCCTTCTTCAACTGGTTAATTTCCCAATCGGTATCTGTAACTCCATCTGTTGGGTGCATGGCGCTAGTTCCCATTAAGCATAAATCAGCTCTAATATCTGCCAGTTGGCTAATTACGTGACCGCCATAGCTAATTTGGGAGTTTTTAGAAAACAGCCCACCAATAAGAATTACTTCTATTTTTTCGTATTTAGCCAGCTCTACAGCAACCAGTGGACTAATGGTGATAAATGTTGCATGAAGATGTTGTGGCAATTGTTTTGCTAGTTCAATTACTGTTGTACCACCACCCGTTAGTACCACCATGCCGTCTTTGATTAAAGAAGCTGTTTTTTTTGCTATAGTAATCTTTGCGTCTTTCGCATAAACCTTGCTATCGTCAAAAGATGATTGATAAGATTTAGAAAGTGCACCTCCGTGAACTTTATTTAAAAGATTATCGTCAGCAAGTTCTTGCAGATCTCTTCTGATGGTATCTTCTGATACATTTAATAACTCTACCAAATCTGAACTTAACACACGGTTGTGTAAGTTAATTTGGCGCATGATCATATTGTGGCGTTCTTTTTTTAGCATTTAATTATAAATAGTGTTTGAGATGTAAGGTAGTAAAAATATTTTTTTCTATCACAGACTGATTTCAACAAACTGAAGTGAATGCGGATTTTTGCGGAGTTTGGTCTGGAATTAATTATTTTTTGTTAAAATTTTGTTAAATTTTCTTTTTTTACTGAAAAACAATTGATTATATTTACTAAAACATAATTGCTGCGTATATCTGCGGCTTTTTTGTCAACCAACAAAATAACTAATAACTAAAACAAACTTTTATGAAAAAAAAAATACTCATGCTGTTCATGGGTGCTTTTCTTCTTGCTTTACAAGTAGCGGCTCAGCAGGTCACTATAGTTGGTAAAGTGACGTCATCAGAAGATGGCCAACCAGTACCCGGTGCAACAGTAAAAGTTAAAGGCACCTCAAACGCTGTCCAGACGAGTGTCGCTGGAGCCTATTCTATTAAAGCGAATAAAGGAGATGTCTTACAGTTTGCATATCTCGGGATGGTAACTAAGGAACAGGAGATAGGTAGCGTAACTAATATTAATATTGTACTTAACCCAGATTCAAAGGCATTAAATGAAGTTGTAGTCACGGCATTTGGAGTAGATAGGGATAAGAAGTCATTAGGATATTCAACACCTGTTGTAAAAGGTGACGAAGTTTCAGAGACACAGAGAAATGATATGTTTTCAGGCCTTCAGGGTCGTGTGCCTGGATTATCGATTAACAGTACGAATGGTAGTCCAGGGGCGTCCTCTCAAATTGTACTTAGAGGTTTTGTTTCCATTAGTGGGGATAACAGTGCGCTAATTGTAGTAGATGGAGTTCCGATTAATAATACAACATTAAATCAAACCAATGAGTTAGTAACAGGTGGGGCAAATAGAGATCAAGATTATTCAAATAGAGGTAACGATATTAATCCAGCAGATATTGAAAGTTACACGATTATGAAAGGCCCAGAGGCAACTGCATTATTTGGTAACGCTGGTGCCAGTGGTGCCATCATTATTACAACAAAAAAAGGTAAAGCTGGCAAGGGCACTATTAGCTATAACAACTCATTTAGGGTAGAGAGACTTAATGACTTTCCTGAAAGGCAAATGGTTTATAATTCTGGTAATAACGGTGTTTGGAGTGGCACGACTTCAAATTTTCATGGGCCTAAATTTGTTGAAGGTACTCCTTTGTTCAATAATATAAATGAATTTTTTGAGACGGGCTTCACTCAAAAACATAATTTGGCATTAGAAGGAGGAACAGATAAATTTAGTTACAGGTGGTCAAATGAGTTTACGGATACAAAAGGAACTATACCCAATACTACTTATACTAGGTTCTCTTCAAGATTAACAGGTGTTGGCCAGATAACTCCTACACTAAAATTGACTACGTCATTTAACTACATCAATATCGAGAACCAAAAGGCAAATAAGGGAGCAAATGGATCATTGTTGCAACTGCTACGTTTTAGCCCAGAATTTGATATGAGAGATTATGAAGATGTGAAGGGAAATAGGGTGTTGCATTTAGCGAGTATTTATGCTGAATATGATAATCCTTTATGGGATGCGTATAAAAATCCAAATATCGATAAAACAAATCGTATGCTTGCTAATACCAATTTGTTATTTACGCCTTTAAAGTGGCTTAGAATTAATGGTATTTTAGGTGCAGATATAGGTATGACAAATGGTATGAGGGCACAGCATGGTCAGTCTTACAAAGGCTCTGGGTCTGCGGCTGCGCCAACTGGTGGTAGGGTAGAGACTTATGATAAGTTGGAAAAAATATTTAATGGATCATTGACCGCTACAGCGAGACATTCTTTTGGTCAGTTTAAGAATACATATATCATTGGTGCTACTTTCAATGATTATAACGGAACAACCAATTCTACGATGGGAACAAATCTTTTCGATCCAGAATTTTATACTATTAATAACACGCTGCCTACTACACAAAGGTCTAGAAGTTATGTGAATAGGTATAGAAACGTAGGCGCTTTTGCACAGGCTGTAATTGGTTATCAAGACTTGCTTTATTTAACTCTTTCTGGTAGAATAGATGGTGCTTCTCGTCTAATGCCAAACAGCCCGTATTTTGCTTATCCTTCTGCAAGTTTGGCCTTTAATTTTACAGAATTACAGTACTTTAAAGATAATTTTTCTTGGTTAAGTTCAGGTAAATTAAGAGCCTCAATGGCTATAACTGGTAAAGAACCATGGAGAGAGTACGCTACAAATAGTAATTACGCAGGTGCTGCTACCTCAGGCGGAGGATTTGCTTACAGTTATTATGGAGGTAATCCAGACTTGAAACCTGAAAGATCAGAGAACTTTGAAACAGGTATTGAGTTGGCCTTTTTGAAAGATAGATTAAATTTTGATTTTAACTACTATAATCTTATGAGTAGAGATCAAATTATCAATCCTAGGTTTAGCTATGGTAGAGGGTTTATTTTGCAAATGATAAATGGCGGTACAGTGAGAAATAGAGGGATTGAGGTGCAGATTTCTGGTAAACCAATATCAAAAAAAGATTTTACATGGGAGACAACCTTGAATTATTCGCATAATAGAGGTACCGTAATTTCTTTAGCTAATGAATTGCCGGAATTGTATGATTCTGATACTTGGGTAGTTGGATCAACAAGAAGTGCAGTACATCCTGGCTATAGTACAGCAGTTTTAAGTGGAACACGTTATGACCGCAACATATATGGAGATATTCTAATTAATCCTACTAATGGTTTGCCTAGTATTGGCGACGTAAACTATTACCCTATTGGTGATAGAACGCCAAAGTTCAATATGGGTTTTGTTAACAGATTCAGGTACAAAGGTTGGAGCCTGTCATTTTTATGGGATTTGAGGTATGGTGGAGATGTGATGAATGGCACAGAATACGAGAGTTATACTAAGGGTATTAGTGTTAAAACACTAGACAGGGAAACCGCAAGGGTGATTACTGGAGTATTGAGAGATGGACAAGAGAATTCAGCAAATCCAACACGTAATAACATTGCCTTAACTCCATACTATACATCAATATATTATACCACTAACGTTGCTCCAGAAATTTTTGTGGAGAAGAATATCAAGACATTGAGATTGAGAGATATAACTTTAGGCTATGATTTTCCTCCTGCATTAATGAGAAGGTTGAGGTTTGCACAAACTATGGGTGCATTTATAACCATCACAGATTCAATTCTGATTACGAATTATTCTAGTGGTGACCCAGAGAGCAACTCGAATACACCAGGATTAGGTGGTATTGGTGGATTTGGAATTGATTATGGAAATGTTGGAAAACCTATTGGCGTTAACTTTGGAGTGAGGTTTAGATTATAGTTAAAAAGAGATGAAAAAATTACTTGTAATTAGTGCCTTGCTAATCTTTATTTCGATTACAGGCTGTAAAAAATATTTGGATATTAATACAAATCCGGCTGTACCCCAAAATGCCACAGCAGAACTTTTGCTGCCCCCCATTATCTATCAGATGACAAACGGTACATCTCAAGATTATCGTGTTATTTGGAAAATGACGCAGGATATGGTTAGTGTTAATGCAGATAATGCTTCTCAGATTTGGGAAAAACATGGTTATCCGTTGTCTAGTGATGTAGGTGGTGTGATATGGCGAATGACGTATGTAGATTTAGGCTTGAATCTTGAAAACTTAATCGCTGACGCTGTTAAAAATGAAAAATATGAATATGCAGGTATTGGTTATGCTATTAAAGCTTGGGCATACCAAATGACGACAGATATGCACGGTCCTATAATTCTTGACGAAGCTTTTGATAAAAACTTGCTGAAATATCCTTATCACGATCAGCCTAAAGTTTATGAACGAGTTAGGGAATGGGGAAATTTGGCTATCAAATATCTAAATATGACAGGGCCCGTAAGTTATGCTTCAAACTTGTCTGGACCCTCGGGCGACTACATGTATAAAGGTGATAGAGCAAAGTGGAAAAAATTTGTATATGCCTTATTTGCATTACAGTACAGTCATTTGAAGAATAAACCAGAATTTAAAACGCAATATGCGGATAGTGTAGTAAAATATACAGATTTGTCTTTTGCAAATGAATCCGAATCGGCAACTGTTGGGTTTTCTGCAGCAAGTGCTAGTGACTCTAATCCACTTGGTCCTTTCTATGGTTATTTGATGGCAAGTACATCTTACTATGGTAGACCTTCTACAACTATCGTGCAATATTTAACTGGTGGACTGAGAGGTGTGCCGACGCCGAATCCTAAGACGTCAGTGGATCCACGTTTAAGTAGAATGCTTCCAGCAACTAACGTAACTAGTGTTTTGGGGCAATATATTGGTGTTCAGCCAACATCTGCTGCCGCTCCAACCGGAGTTGTACCAGTCTATGGGCCATTGCCAGCAGGCTCTAGTGTATATTTTGGAAAATATATTTTTGCCAATGCAGCTAGGTATCCTATAATGACATATTCTCAACTACAAATGGCGAAAGCAGAGGCTTTGTTCCATAAGGGAGATAAACCTAATGCCTATTCAGCTTATATTAATGCTATTAAGGGGCATGTGGACTTTGTAAATACCTACGGAAGAGCTTCTACTGTTCCTGATCCAATTATTACGACGACAGAGATGAATACTTATTTAGCCTCTTCAGAAATTCCTCAATCAGCAGCTGATTTAAATATTGCTGATATTATGGGTCAAAAATATATTATCCAATGGGGTTGGGCAGGGTTAGAGCAATGGTGCGACATTAGGAAGTATCATTATGATCCGCTTGTTTACAGACAATTCTATCAAATTCCTGCTAACACACTAAATATTCCAGGTAAATATGCTTATAGGGTAAGACCAAGATATAATTCAGAATATGTTTGGAACCAAGAGGAGTTGGCTAAATGGGGAGGGCTAAGTCCAGATTATATGACAAAAGAAACATGGTTTAGTCAGCCGTAATATTTAATTAATAAGGAATTTCATTATGAAAATAAAATATATTATATCTGGTGCATTAATTGCTATTGTTCTCTTTACAATAGGTTGCGAGAAAAATGTACTAGATTACGGAGAGGTTGAAAAGCTAACTTCTAATCAGGCATTATTGAAGATAAATTACGTATCCTCTTATAAGTCTAATCCAAGTGTTGTGCTTAAACTAAATGATAAGCGTGTAACACCAATAATAACATCGAGAACACCGTTTCCAGGAGGTGGCTATAATACAGGTGGAGGCTCTCAGCCAGATTTCTTGATAGTTAATCCAGGTTCGTTAAAGCTAACAGTTGCAGTGCCATTTAAAAAAGACACAGGTCAAGACTCTTTAGTGCTGTATAATACCACGTTACAGATTGCCTCGGGAGGTAGATATGTTGCGCATATCACAGATACAGCTGCAAACACCAAAACCTTCATTACACAAGAAGATTTTAAAATGCCAGATAGTGGTTTTTGCGCTTACCGTTTTACAAATTTAATGCCCGATGTACCTGCCGTTGATTTGTATTATGGTAGTAGTGCTACTGTACATACTGCTGATACATTGTTGGCTGGAAACGTTAGCTATCTATCTATTTCTAATCAATTTAAAGTAAGGTTCGGGCAATCCAAAACGTGGAAAATTAGAAGGGCTGGAGCTGCTTTAACTACAGCAACAATATTGGCAAGTTATACCAGTGCCAGCACATTTACTAACTCAAGGGTTTATAACATCATGGCTTGTGGATATGGCGCTTACCCAACTACTCCTACAACAGAGACCAGAAGACCTTTTGTTTCCTTTTTTCTTATTAGATAATAATTTAAGATTAGCTGGTTATTTATAAAAAAGCTGTATCATTTGTGTTGTGATCCCAAAAAATTGGACAGATTACAAATTGGTCTTTTTTTGCGAGAGCTCGGTATTCCACCGAGCTCTTGCCATTTAACATATATTTTATAGACAATCAAACGTTCAATATTTTCAAAGCTAGGCTTGCATTTTTTTGCGTTAATTATCTTTTTTTGCTGTTTATTTAATGTCAATTTTTATTTTTTAACTGAAAAACAAATGTATATATTTACTTGGTCAAAAAACATGCACGTATGTGCGGTTTTTTGCCGCCAACAAAATAACTATTAACTAATTAAGTTTTATGAAAAAAACATTACTCATGCTGTTTATGGGTGTTTTTCTTTTTGCCATCCAAGCAGTGGCACAGGAAAAAACCATTACAGGAAAAGTGACTTCTTCCGAGGACGGGCTTCCTATACCTGGCGCAACGGTGAAAGTTAAAGGAACTTCAACCGCTACTCAGACAGAGAATAGCGGAAACTATGTGATCAAAACCAAAGTGGGTGACGTACTTGAGTTTATATATTTGGGTACCACTACGGTTGAAAGGACAGTTGGTTCTGCAGCAATAATTAATGTGGCGTTGAGCGCAAGCAACAACGATTTGAATGAGATTGTAGTGGTAGGCTATGGTACACAAAAGAAATCCAATCTAACCGGTGCCATTTCTACGATTGATGTGAAAACAACGCTTGACGCACGTCCCATCGCCGACGTGGGAAGAGCTTTACAAGGCGCCGCTGCAGGTTTGAGTGTGCAAGTTCCTAGTGGCGAAGTTGGATCTGATCCTGTTATAAAAATTAGAGGCCAGTTGGCATCTTTTCAGGGCAGTAACTCACCATTAATCTTGGTAGACAATGTGGAAATTCCAAGTATCCAGCTTGTAAATCCTAACGATATTGCGTCAATAACTGTACTTAAAGACGCGGCCGCTTCTTCAATTTATGGGGCAAAGGCTGCTTTTGGTGTGGTGTTGATAACTACAAAAAAAGGCTCTACATCAAGCAAACCACAGATTGATTATACCAACAATTTTTCTTACCAAAATCCTTGGAAAGAGATCAAAATGGCAGATGTAGATGGTTTGAGGTATGTAGTTGATGCAGCCGAAAGAATTGGAATTTCTACTCCGAGAGGCGCCTTTTACAAAGTAGATAGGAATAGCTACAACAAAGCGGTAGAGTGGAAAGAAAAATACGGAAGCAGCATTGGAGCGGACGATCCGACGGTTTATGGTAGAGATTGGTATGTACAGGGTACAGATAAAATGGGTGTAAGAACTTATAATCCGTATGATGTGATGTTCAGAGAATGGGCACCAACCCAATCACACAACCTATCAGTTGGAGGAACCTCTGGAAAGACGAATTACAACATTGGTTTGGCATTACTAGATCAAAGTGGTATGATAAAGCCGGCAAAAAAGGATGCGTTCTCGAGATACAATGCTTCTTTAAGATTATCTAGTGAAATTACCGACAATTTAAATATAAGGGCGGGAGCTTTATTCTCAAGAAGAAATAAACAATATCCTTATGCAACAAGTTCTACAACAGCCGATGTTTGGTACTACCTTTACAGATGGAGTTCGTTGTATCCTCTCGGAAATGATGAAAATGGAGATGCAATTCGTAGCCCAGCTAGTGAATTTGCGGATGCAAATACAGCAAGTTTGCTTCAAAATTATTTCAACGTTAACCTAGGCTCTACCTTAACCATCACCAAGAATTGGAAAGTTGATTTTGATTATACATTCTCAAACCAAGCTGAGGCATGGAAAAGACCTGGAACTAGATTTACTGCTAGAGATTCATGGACGGCTCCGGTAGCTCGTGTAGATAATAATGGTAATCCTGTTTATGTAAATGGCGAAGGCCAAGTGGTAGCAGCAGGAGCTGCTGGCGCAATGAGGGCTTATGATTTGCTTTACCAAACTTATACCGCAGTTGGTAGTAACCCAGATCATATTTTTAGAAGTGTAAGTGATTTTTATAGTCATACCATCAACGCATTTACAACTTATAATCTAAATATCAATAATGATCATGATTTTAAATTTATAGCGGGTTTAAATAGAGTTGCGGCAACTACAGAGTGGCAGTCGGCCTTGGTTACCACGCTTACCAATTACAAAAATCCTCAATTCGCTTTTGCCACTGGAACGCCAACAGTAAATGCAGATAAAACTTGGGAGGCCCAGTTAGGTTATTTTGGCCGTGTGAATTATGCTTTCAAAAATCGCTATTTGCTTGAAGGTAACCTCCGCTATGATGGTTCATCTAAATTTCCAACAAACTTAAAATGGAGATGGTTTCCATCTTTCTCTGCGGGTTGGGTAGCGAGTGAGGAGAGTTTTGCAGAGTTTATGAAGCCCGTGGTAAACCTATTGAAAGTAAGAGGGTCGTGGGGTTCAATTGGTGACCAAACGGTACCAAACAACCTATACATACCTATTATGGATAGCGGCTTGATTTCTTGGATCAATAGCGCAAACAATAAGGTAAGTTGGGTAGGAACGCCACCAGCGGTACAGGCTAATATCCGTTGGCAAGATATCGTGACTAAAAACATAGGTTTAGATGTGTCTTTGTTCAATAGTAAAGTGAATGTAAGTGCAGAATTGTTCCAAAGAAACACTAAAAATATGATTGTTGCCCAAGAGGGTATTCCATTAACATTTGGTGTTGATGCGCCTCAAGGTAACTTTGGAGAACTTGGCACTAAAGGCTGGGAACTATCTATAGACTTTAATCACAGGTTCAAAAACGGTTTAGGGATCAACTTTAGAGGAAATCTTGCAGATGCAAAAACTACCTTAATTTCAGGCGCTTCTGGCACACAAGTTACAGGTAATTATAATGGTAAAACTATTGGAGAGATCTGGGGCTACAGAACAGATAGGTTGTATCAACTTGATGATTTTGAGTTAGATGCATCTGGGAAACCGATATTGATCACTTTAACGAATGCAGAGAGTTCTTTAAATGGCGCAAAGAAAGCCTATAAACTGAAATCAGTTAATGGTGCTAAGCCAGTGTACCAACCCTTCCTCCAAAACTCATCGACGTTCTATTTCGGTCCTGGTGATGTGAAATTTAAAGATGTGAATGGCGACGGGGAAATCAGCAATGGCAACGGAACTTTAGCAAATCCTGGCGATTTAGAAGTGATTGGGAATACTACACCTCGTTATGAATACGGTTTTAGATTAGGTGCAGATTACAAAGGTTTCGATTTTAGTGCTTTCTTTCAGGGTGTAGGTAGTAGAAAGATCTCGGGATCAGGTATGCTAGCAACGCCAGGCTACAATGTTGGGGATGGTGCAATGCCTCAAGCGTTCGCTGGAGACTATTGGAGACCAGACAATACAGGTGCATTTTATCCTGCTGCATTTGATAATGGAACAAATAATAACTTCAACAATATGCAGGTTCAAGATCGTTACTTGCTAAATATGGCATACCTTCGTTTAAAGAATTTAACCCTTGGTTATACTTTTAAACAAAATTGGCTTAAAACTGCAAAAATTAATTCTCTTAGAGTTTATACGGCATTGGAAAATATCATTACTTGGGATCACCTAGGCGATCTACCATTAGATCCGGAAACTATAACTGGTTATTCAATGTGGAACGGCTCCAATTACAATTCTGGCAGAACTGGTATGGGAACGCCTACGTTCAAAAGTGTGTCATTTGGTTTGCAGGTAAGTTTTTAATTTAAATACAATGAAATTTCTTAAATATACATTTGGATTACTAGTTGCAAGTGCTGCGTTAAGTTCTTGCAAGAAAGATGTCTTAGATAGACCACCATTAACTAAGGTTGTGGATACAGAATTTTGGAGGGATGAGACCGATTTAAGAGCTTTTGGTTATGGCTTTTACAGTAATTATTTTACGGGCTATAATACTGGTTTCTCGGTAGATTACACTCCGGTGCGTGGCTATACTTTTTCAGATGACCTTACAGGCAAAAATGCACAGGCCAACTTTGAAACTGATATTCCTTCTTCTCGAGGGTCATCATCAGAAAGCGCTGCTTGGATGTCGCAATACGCAGGTCCTACTTGGAATTTTTCATGGGTGAGAAAAGCTAACATCTTCCTTAACAGGATTGAAACTGTGACTAAACCGAATATTAGCACAGAGGCTTACAACCACTGGACTGCTGTGGCTAGATTTTTTAGGGCCTTCGAGTATTATCGTTTAGTGAGTGTGTTTGGTGATGTACCTTATTTCGATAACGTTATCGCCGATACAGACTTAGCTACCTTATATAAAGATAGAGATAAACGAACTTTTGTAATGGATAAGGTATACGATGATTTAAAGTATGCCATGGCCAATATGAGAGAAAACGATGGTGCTAACATACTGAATAGATACGTTGCCGCTGCGTTTGTCTCTAGGATTATGCTTTACGAGGGAACCTACGAGCACTACCACAATATAGATGCATCCAGAGCGAAAAAGTATCTTGAGTTTGCAACTGAAGCTTCTGAATATGTAATGAATAGCAATAAATGGAATTTTACAAAAGATTTTAAGTCTATTTTTACCTCAGATAATTTGTCAGGTCATACAGAAGTACTGATGTACAGAATTTATGACGCAGCGCAAAATGTAACTCATGCTATTGGCTCTTATAGTAATGGTACTGAAACGGTAGGTGTTGATCCAAACTTAGTATTGGTGAAATCATTTATTGCTACAGATGGTAAGGTTTGGCAAAATTCAAGCGTTGCAAATGCTGGTTCGTTCGCGATCTCAGATTTGATCAAAACGAGAGACCCGAGGTTTGAGGCTACTTTTTATGATAAGCCATTGGTAGCGTCGGCTACTACCCTATATGGCTATAAATTTGCATCTAGAGAGGCTTTAACCTTCATTGGTAAGGCATACCCACCAGCATGGGGCAGTAACACTAATACTAGTGATGCTCCAGTGATGAGATTGGCTGAGGTTGTTTTAAACTGGATTGAAGCAAAGGCGGTACTTGCACAATATTTTGGCGGAGCTGCGATTTCTCAAAGTGATTTGGACAAATCAATCAATGCCATTAGAAACCGACCTTTAGAGGCGGCGGCAATAGCAAAAGGAGTAGTTAAGACGGCACCTATAACTTTGGCTTCATTGCCAAATGATCCAACTAGAGATGTGGACGTTCCTGCATTGATTTGGGAGATAAGAAGAGAAAGAAGAATGGAATTTGTATTTGAGTACAGCAGACTTCTCGATTTAAAACGTTGGAAAAAACTTAGTAACATGAACTTTAGTTCCAATCAAGATTATTTTCTTGGTCCTTGGGTAAATATACCAGTTGAAATGCCGACTTACCTAACTTCTACGATGGTGAATAGGGCTAGAGTGAAGAAAGCGGATGGCACAGTTGTTACCTATAATGGATCAAATGCCGCTGCAATGGTGGGCTATTTCATGGTGGAGAACGCTACCAATAGAAATGCCTTTAGCGATCGTTCTTATCTAGCGCCAGTTGGGCAATCACAAATTATACAATATCAAGACAGGGGTTATAAATTAACCCAAACTACTGGTTGGTAGTACAAATTAAATTTATCTGTAAAGTGGCTATGGTTAACCATAGCCACTTTTTTATTCCCAATCCTCGGCAAAAATTTTAACTTTGCATCAAAACCTTTTCACCAATGGCAAATTTTACCCTTACACCTGAAACCTGGCAAAAAGTAAAAACAAAGTTTTTAAGAAAGTATCGTGAGTTGGCTGCGGTAGAAATTTCTTTTACACCAGGGCAGGAAGATCAATTGGTGCAACAGCTGGCCAAGCTAGTAAACAGAGATAACGCTTACATAGAATTTACTATCCGTAAAGCTTTGGCCGATCCAGACGGAAATAGATTATAGTCTGCTTTCCTATCTTAACTCCATAAATTATCTGTATTTTTCGGTTAGTTAGCACGGATTGAGCGTTGTGTCTTGAAAAATCATGATGGTTTTAGTAAATTTACTCTCTATAGTTTTTACAATGTTGTCAGAACATGTAATCCATAGCTATTTAAAATTTTAGCTAAATGAAGAAAGTAAAAATAGCGCTTTTAGGTGCAATGCTAGCCGTTACCTCCCTAACCTTAGCCTTTAAGGAAGATTTATTTCAGGTCTCTAAAAACCTCGACGTATTCGCTTCGCTATATAAAGAGATCAATATCAATTATGTAGAAGAAACTAATCCTGCAGATTTGATGAAGCATGGTATTGATGCGATGTTGGGTAGTTTAGATCCGTATACTGAATATGTACCTGAATCGGAGATCGAAGATTATAAACTGAAATACATTAGCACTCAGTATGGCGGTATCGGAGCCGGGACACTAACTATTGGTGGTAAGTTATTTGTCAACGAAATTAGTGAAGGACATCCTTCTCAAAAAAATGATATCCGTCCTGGAGATCAGATTGTAAAGATTAACGGTGTAGCAATCGAAGGAAAAGAAAGGTCTCAAATTAGTCAGCTGTTGCGTGGGCCAAAAGGTACACCTGTAGATTTAATGCTGCTGAGAGACGGCACGGTTATCAATAAAACTCTGGTAAGGGAAGAAATAAAGCAACCTAATGTGTCTTATTCAGGTATGCTAGATCAACAGATTGGTTACATCCGCTTAGATAAATTTTTAGAAAATTCTGGGCAGGAAGTAAAAGATGCCTTAGAGCAAATCAATAAGCAAAAGCCAAAAGGACTGATTTTAGATTTGAGAAATAATGGTGGTGGTATTTTACAGGAAGCCGTTAAAATTGTCAACCTTTTTGTAGATAAAAATGTGTTGGTTGTTACCCAAAAAGGGCGTAATCCTGAAAAAAGCATCACTTATAAAACTACGGCAAATGCTATTGCGCCAACATTACCTATTGTGGTCTTAATTAATGGCGCTTCGGCTTCGGCTTCTGAGATTGTGGCAGGTGCCATACAAGATTTAGAACGAGGTGTTGTAGTAGGACAACGCAGCTACGGCAAGGGCTTGGTCCAACAAACATTTAATTTGCCTTATAATAGCTTGGTTAAAGTCACGGTGGCCAAATATTATACACCATCTGGGCGATGTATCCAAGCGTTAGACTATGCACATAAAAAGCAAGACGGTACCGCAGAGAAATTTGCAGACAGTATCTTAAAAGCTTATGGTACAAAAGCTGGAAGAACCGTTTATGATGGTAATGGTGTTTTTCCGGATATAGAGGTAGAAGCATCTAAGTATAGTCCCATTACCGTCTCTTTGTTAACTAAGAACTTATTTTTTGACTATGCAAATGCTTTTAAAAAAGCCAATAAGACAGTGGCTTCTGCTAAAGAGTTTCAAATAACCGATGCCGATTATTCTCAATTTATAGCATCCTTAGGTAATAAGGATTACAGTTATACTTCAAGATCCGAGCGTTTGCTAAATGAGCTAAAGAAAGAAGCAGATAAGGAAAATAAAACAGCTTCTGTTAAAGCTGACTTAGATGCTTTGAAAGCTAAGATGTCGGCAGCTAAGAAAAGTGATTTAACAGCACATAAAGCTGAGATTAAACGAGCATTGGAAACGCAAATCATTAGTCGTTATTTTCATGAAAAAGGTAGGATAGAGCAATCGTTTCAGTATGATAAAGAGATGGCTCAAGCAAAAATATTGTTTAGTAACCAAACTCAAATGTTAGCTATTTTAAAGGGAGAAGGGGCTTATAAAACTATTGGTAGCCCTGTTTTAAAAACTAGCGAAACTGATAACTAAAAACACTATTTTTGGACGCTAACGGAGAGGTGTCAGAGTGGTCGAATGAGCAAGCCTGGAAAGTTTGTATACTCGCAAGGGTATCGAGGGTTCGAATCCCTCCCTCTCCGCAACCTAAGATCTAATATGCCAAATACAGACCAAGAAACTTTTTACCCAAAAAGTAAGCAAGAATGGCGACAATGGTTGGTAGAAAATCATCAATCTAAGCAGTCTGTTTGGCTCTTGCAATACAAAAAGAAATCAGGCAAACCTAGCGTAGAATGGGGCGACGCCGTTGACGAAGCACTTTGTTTCGGCTGGATTGACGGCATGCGAAAATCTATTGATGAAGAGAGCTTTGTTCAGTTTGTTTGTAAACGCAAACCAAAGAGTGGCTGGTCTAAAATCAACAAAGAGAAAATAGAGCGTTTAATTGCCGAAGGTTTAATGACTGAAGCAGGATTGAAAAGCATCGAAATTGCTAAGCAAAATGGTTCATGGGCATTATTGGACGAAGTTGAAGGGTTAACCATTCCCCAAGATCTCGATTTAGCTTTTGAGGCGAATGTAGGAGCTAAAGATTTCTTTTTGAGTCTGAGCAAATCTGTAAGAAAAATGATTTTACAGTGGATTGCTTTTGCAAAGAAGCCCGAAACTCGTCAAAAAAGGATTAAAGAAGTGGCAGAACTTGCTGCGAAAAAACAGAAGCCTAAGCAGTTTTAACTCAAAGCGATCCATACCATCTTTGTATTATTCTCAATACCTTAATTCATAAATTGCCAAAGCGTCTTATTTTAGTTCATTATTCAAATTCAAAATGAAGAAACAACTACTAACCATTGGTGCTATTTTAACTGTTTTTACTTTGAAGGCTCAAAATAAACCACTAACCGAGCAAGATTATGCAAGAGCCGAACAATTTTTAGGCTATAACATTGAAACTTTTGTAGATGAGGGAGCTAGCAGGCCAGTTTGGGCAGGCAATCAATTTTGGTATTTAAGTAAAACTGATAAAGAAAGCCAATTCCTATTGGTAAATCCTGCAAAGAAAACTAAGCAACCGCTTTTCGATCATCAACAATTGGCAGCAGCGCTGAGCAAAGCAACCAATAAAACCTTCGAGGCTAATCAACTACCTTTTCAAACACTGGTTTATGATGCAGGTACCTTAGCAATTAAATTTTATACAGGTGGACAATCTTGGGACTATGATATTAAAAAGAATGTTCTAACAGAAAACAAAACAGCTAGACCTGAACCAACAAGAGGTAGGATGGCGGGCGGTGTTCCCGAATCTGTATCGCCCGACGGCAAAAGAGCCGTATTTATTAAAGATTGGAACCTTTGGGTTAAGGATGTTGCTTCAAAAAAGGAAACGCAACTCACTTTTGATGGTGTTAAAGATTACGGCTACGCTACCGATAAC
Organism: Pedobacter helvus; assembly: GCF_005925325.1. Lineage (GTDB taxonomy): Bacteria > Bacteroidota > Bacteroidia > Sphingobacteriales > Sphingobacteriaceae > Pedobacter > Pedobacter helvus. Next base: position 111,327 of record NZ_SRMP01000002.1, read on the forward strand.
GCAGGCTGGACAAATAGCGCTAGAGCGGTAGTAAAATGGTCGCCGGATTCTAAAAAAGTAGTCACTTACCAGCAAGACGAGCGTCATTTAAAAGATATGTATTTGGTAACTACTAACGTGGGTTCGCCAACTTTAAAGGCTTGGAAGTATCCTTTGCCGGGCGATAAGGAGATTGCCAAACTGCGTAGAGTGGTTATTGACGTAGAACAGGCTAAAGTGGTAAGTTTACAAATTCCTTTGGATGAACACAGGAGTTCTTTAAGTGACGACATTAAAGACGGCGGTCAATTAGCAGATGTTGATTGGAATCCAGATGGAAGTGAATTTGCTTTTTTATCGACTTCTCGTGATCATAAAATCTCTAAGCTGCAAATTGCCAATGCAACTACTGGTGCAGTTAAAGAAGTGTTTACAGAAACTGTAAAAACACACTTTGAATCAGGCGTGAGGTCAATCAACTGGCGCTATCTTCCTAAAACAAACGAAATTTTATGGTACTCCGAACGCGATAACTGGGGGCATTTATACTTGTACGATGCCAAAACTGGAAAGGTGAAAAATCAAATCACCAAAGGAAATTGGTTAGTAGGTCAACTATTAAAAGTTGATGAAAAAAATAGACAAATCTATTTTACAGGATACGGTAGAGAGGAGGGGAATCCTTACTTCTCATACTTGTACAAGATAGGTTTTGATGGAAAAGGCCTTACGTTACTGACACCAGATTTGGGTAACCATCAGACAAGTTTTTCTCCAGATTTCAATTACATTGTAGATGTGTATTCTCAGCCAAATGTGCCGAGCGTTACCGTTTTAAGAGATAGTAAAGGTAAGAAGATCGAAGAATTAGGACGAACCGATGTTTCTAGGTTACAAGCTAAAGGATGGAAAGCACCGGATGTAGTTAAGGTGTTAGCTGCGGATGGTAAAACGGATATTTACGGTTTGGTGTTTACACCAACTAAAATAGAAGCAGGTAAAAAATATCCGGTGGTAGATTATATTTACCCTGGCCCACAAGGTGGAAGTGTAGGCAGCTGGTCTTTCATGGCAACTAGAGGCGATCATCAAGCTTTGGCTGAACTTGGCTTTATTGTGGTGCTGATAGAAGGAACGAGCAACCCGATGCGCTCAAAAAGCTATCACGATATGAACTATGGCAACATGGGCGAAAACACTTTGCCAGATCAAATTACGGCAATTAAACAACTGGCAGAGAAATATCCGATAGATATAAATAAAGTGGGTATTTGGGGCCACTCGGGAGGCGGTTTTGCTACTGCTGCTGCCTTATTCCGTTATCCAGATTTCTTTAAGGTTGGGGTTTCACAAGCGGGTAATCATGATAACAGAAATTACGAAGATGATTGGGGCGAGCGTTACAATGGTTTGTTAGAAAACTCAGATTACGAAGCACAAGCCAACCAAAACCATGCTAAAAATCTAAAAGGGAAACTGATGTTGGCACACGGAATGATGGACAATAACGTACCTCCCTACAATGTGTATTTAGTAATTGATGCTTTAAATAAAGCCAATAAGGATTATGATTTAGTACTTTTCCCTCATAGTGGTCATGGATTTGGAGCTTACAACCCTTATATGATGCGCCGCCGCTGGGATTACTTTGTGAAGCACTTGCAGGGTGTAGAAACACCAAAAGAATATAATTTGCGAGGGGCTAATCAGTTGGAAAGATAAATAGAATAGACTTACGAAGTTTCTGAAACTTCGTAAGTCTTCATTCCCGCCTGCCTTCTTGTCTTTCTATTACATGATCAGCTAATTGGTAGCTTGATTTTTCTTGAGTTGGATTTTTGGGCTTCTTACTATCAATTATCAAGAGCACAATCAATGAGATAATTGGAATAAGGAAAGAGATGAAAAACCAAAACCAAAAACTTTTTCCGATGCTATGTGCGTAAACACCAGCAACAAGCTGAGGAATGAGCATGAAACATAAAAGTAATATTTCTGGCATACCTATGTGATTGACCAACAGCAAATATATTACATTATTGGTAGGGGTTGCGAGGAATTTTTATGATTTGATAACCAGCATGTTTAAGGTCTCTAACTGTGTTGTCATTAGGCACCTTTTTAAAAACAACAGCGCATAACACCTGAGCAGGTATAAAACCGATTGCGGATAAAAAATCTCTTATTTGTTTTTTGAAATAGATAATCAAAAATTTGAGATTTCTTTTACTGGCTAAAGTTTCATTTGCCCCTTCAAAGTAAAAATTGGGGTTCAGTTTTTTGAAGGCAATCATAGGTAAATTTAAACCGGCGGCAAATTTCTCCAGTTCCCTCTCAGATAGCTTGTATACAAAATTGCCTACAGGCTCGTAAGAAAAGCGATTTTTCCATAGTCTCTGGCTTAGTGTATCGCTAAAGGAGCTGACCACATTCACCAAGCCTAATAAAAATGGCATTTTAAGCACTGGATCCTGAGGCTCCATTAAAATAAAACCTTTTTTGGCCACACGGGTCATTTCGTATAAAGCAGCGTATGGTCTGGGAAAATGGTGGTAAGACTCCTTGCATAAGATGTAATCAACGGTGTTGTCTTCGTAGTTCAAAGCCTCTGCGTTTTGAATACAAAAGTCCTCAACGATTTGATGTTTTTGTGCTATGCTCAGAAACTCGTTACTAAGGTCGCTGGCAATAGCTCTGTTTCCAGAACTAAGGATGTATTGGGCGTCGAAACCGTAAGCATCACCAATGGTAAGCCAAGTATGGTTTTTATCCACAAGTAGTGGATTTAGACTTTTAAAGAAAAATTGTTGTAACCATTTGCCAACGGTAAGTTGTTGGGTGTCCAAATGGTTTTTCAAGTAAGTGGATTTGGATTCCACGGTAGGGAACTTTCGGTTGTACCATTGACTGTGCTTTTCGTAACTATCTAAATTAAACATGAGCTTTTTTAGGTATTTACGAGCTAGAAATCAAAGATGTTGGGTAGAAAAAAATAAAAAAAAAATTCCCAACGTTTAGGAGGTAAGCTACGTAATAGTTAATAGGGATTAATGTTTAAACAAGGGTTTACATATTTGAATGAGCAAATTGGATAAGGAGATAGCAACATTAGTTAAGGCTTGTGTTGAAGGGCATCGCTTGTCGCAGGAACGCTTGTACAAAATGTTTTTTGCAGATATGTGGCGTACCTGTATTCGATATGTGAAGACAGACGATTTGGCTAGAGAAGCTTTGAATACTGCTTTTTTGAAGGTATTCCAGAATTTGTCGTCTTACGATGCTCATAAGGGAACGTTAAATGCTTGGATAGGTACAATCATGATTAGAACCTGCATCGACCTGAATAGAAAAGAATGTAAGTTTGAAACGGCTACTTGGGATGGAGAGCTGGCCCCTGAAACAGCTTTTATAGCGCCAGAAATTTTAGATAGGTTATATGCCCAAGATCTGATTAAATTAATTAGACTTCTGCCCCATGCAACTCAAATGGTTTTTAATCTATCCGTAATTGATGGGTACTCGCATAAGGAAATTGCACAACGACTGGAGATAGGTGAGGCCACTTCTAGGTGGCACCTCTCGGAAGGGAAAAAGCAGCTTAGAGAGCTGTTACTAAAGCATACCAGCATTAAAACAAATCATCATACTGAAAACAAAGTAGAGAAGAAATGAGAAAGTCGGTATGGTATCATAGATTTTGGCAAAAGAAAATGTCCGAACTTCCAGTAAATGAGGATATGGATGCGGCATGGCAACAAATGAATAGTTTGTTAGATCAGCATGTTGAGATTGCCAATCCCAAGGATGCACCTATTTCTAAGGGAACTTTGTTTCATCACTTCATTCAAATCGTAAAACTGATTATTCCAGTAGTGTTGGTTACAGCGGCAGTTTATTTTACTTTTTATCAGAAAACCGAAATCAAGGCCAATAAAGAAGTAGCTAAGCCTAAAATGTTAAAAAATCCTCAAAATCAGTTTTCAAGGGATTTTGATGACAGTATTGGTCTAGAAACTAACGCAGTAGTAACAAAGAAAAAAAATACTTCGTTGGAAAATACATCACCGGTAAGAAAATCAGTAGGACTACATTTAAAAGCAGAAATTGAAGCTGCAAACCATGCAATTTCCAAAGAAAAGTTGGGGTCTGCACTTTCTTTAATAAGTAGTGAATACGAAAGTGTAGCATCAGAAGGTGATGTATCGGTTATGCATAACATCACCTGGCTAGATAAATTAGAAAATACCACAAGCTTGCGAACAGTTCTTGAGATGAGACAGCTGCGGAAGTTTGATCAGATTGAACCAGCTCAAGCTATTCAAAGATCATCGATAAAACTAATTACACTATCTAAACGTGAACAAAAACGTTTACGAAAAGCTTTTATTAAAGATTCGCTGAAAAACGAAAAAAGGATTCGGTTGGTACGAAGAGCAAGTCTAAAACCTATAAAGATAAAAGCTAAGGAAGATCCCCAAAAAGAAATCTTAAGTCCGAGATTGAGCTTGCAATTACAAGGCGGGTTGATGTTAAATCAACAAAATATTTCGCCATATTTAGGAATTCAAAACCAATGGGCCTTAACCAATAAGTGGCTATTGGGAGCAGGCTTGGGGTTAAATCAAATTAAGCTACAAGGTGAATATTTCCATCCAGGTTATAATACAATTACAGCCGGATCTCCTTTTCAAATAGTAGATTCCAGAAAACTGACCAACATGGTTTTGCCTGTAAATATCAGCTACAGGTTTAATAATTGGATGAGTTTAAAGTCGGAAGCAAACTTAGCATTTGCCCGTACGCAAAAAGGCGGCAGTAAAGTAGGATATGTTGCTAGCTATTTAGATACGGTTTTCCATACCAAGCAAATTCAGCAAGCTTTATCTGAAACTAGTGTGAACAAGCTGCATTTTAATATTGGAGGCGGAATAAATATTCAGTTGAAGAGATTTAGTATAGAAGGGATGTACTTCCACCAGCTAAGTCCTTATCGTGTAAGCAGTAATTTGGGCAGCTACCAGCGGCGTTACGGGACTTTTAACGTAGGTTTGGGCTATCGGTTCTAACTATTTCTCTTTCACAGCAGCTACCATTTTTTCGGTAACTATTTCCGAGTTTTTATTGCCAAAAGAATTTCTGATGTAGTTCATCACATCTGCAATTTCATCATCTGCAAATCCAGAAGGAGGCATCGCATTATTGTAATCAACACTATTTACTTTGATGCCTCCCTTCATCCCAAATTTAACGGCATGAATAGATTTCTCTGGGTATTTGGTTAAAAAATCAGCTTTTGCCAAAGGAGGGAAAGTGCCTTTTACACCCTCGCCATTAGCCAAATGACAAGTGATACAGCTTTCTTTGTAGAGTTCCTTTCCTCTAGCAATGCTTTTGTTCAACTCATCTTGTGCATTAGAAAAAAAAGCTAAAGCGTAAATTGCGCCGCAACTTATAATTGATATGATTTTCATTTTTAAGAGTATTGCCGTCATCTCGACCGTGGTGGAGAGATCTTTGAGATTAATACTGCTATTTAACAGATTTAACTTCGTTGATTTTCAATTCTCCCTATGGTCGAAATGACGTGATAATTACGCTTTTGGACTAATTTTAACGATTGAGCCAGTACTTTCTATTACTACATAGATGTTACCGTCTGGGCCTTGTTTCACATCTCTTACTCTGCCAATTTTATCAAAGATGATCTCCTTTTTCACTACTTTATTTCCTTTGATTACCAAATGTTCTAAGTTTTGGAATTTCAATGAACCTACCAATAAATCTCCGTTCCATTCTTTAAACTTAGGACTGTTAACGAAAGTCATGCCACATGGGGCGATAGAAGGTTTCCAATAGATTACAGGTTGTTCCAAACCAGGCGCTTCAGTTTTATCAGAAATGATAGAATTGTCATAGTCAATTCCATAGGTAATTAAAGGCCAACCGTAGTTTTTGCCTTTTTCAACGATGTTTAATTCGTCTCCACCTTGTGGGCCATGCTCATGTGCCCAAATGGTTCCAGTAGTTGGATGTATCACTAAACCCTGTGGGTTTCTATGTCCATAACTCCAAATTTCTGGCAAAGCATCCTTGGTTTTTACGAATGGATTATCTGTCGGGATTTTTCCATCCTCGTGTAAACGCACCATTTTACCTTGTGCTTTACTTAGGTTTTGCGAGTTTTCTTTTTGGCCGCGTTCGCCTAAAGAAAGAAAAACGTAGCCTTTATTGTCGAATAAGATTTTGCCGCCAAAGTGAACACCACCTCTTACATTTGGACTGGCTTTGTATAAATGCTCGATGTTGGTCAACTGATGTCCATCTAATTTAGCTCGCATTAAAGCTGTGTTTGCTCCATTATCTTCACCCGCTTCGCCCTCTTTTTTAGGAGATGAATAACTGATGTAGATCCATCCGTTTTCTTTGTAATTTGGATGCAGCACTACATCTAACAAACCGCCTTGGCCACGATAGTAAACTTTCGGAATGCCTGTAACCTCCTGCGGGTCTAACTCTCCTCCTTTTACAATACGTAATTTACCTCCTCTTTCGGTTACCAAAACTCTTCCGTCAGGCAAAAATGCCATCGCCCATGGCATATTTAAACCAGTTACAATTGTTTCAGATTTTAGATTTTTCTCCGTTAGTTCGGTGTGGTTTGGCGTGATGTTGCAATTGCTCATTAATAAGCCAGAAGCAACTATAGCACCTAACATTAGAACTAGTCTGAAAGGTTGCTGAGAAAATTGAAGTTTCATATATGATAATGATATTTTCAGTTACATGGAATAGCCTTGTTCTCTTCTTATTTATTAACCTTTGGAGACATGGCTATTTCATAAAGGATAATTTTCCTTAAAGATATTAAAATAGGATGTAGTTATTTAGATGTAAAAGGAGCTTTACAAAAAAAGGCATGGATAGTTTCCATGCCTTTTGGTTATTGACCGCGTTTGCGTTCATTGTCTTTATTAGAAGTCTGGTCTGAACGCTGCCCTCCGGCATTGGTGATGCCGTTCATCCGCTTCGCTTGCTTCGTGTCGTGATGTGCTCTATCAGCTATTGAGTTATTGTGCATAGAGCCATTATTTTTTGGAAGATCTGTACTTTTCATGATTTCTAAGTTTTAAGGTTAAAAATTAGCTTTATAAATAACCCTAGAACATTCCATTTGGTTTTAATAAAAAGAAAAACCCCCGACAAGCTTTGCTTATCGGGGGTTTCGATCTATGTTGAAGCCGTGTTAATCGGCTAGAATTTTAGTCCTAAACCTACTTGGAATACTTGGTTTTTAAACTCTGGAGTAATTCTTTCTCCGTTTTCGTTTGTTTTTTGGAAATCTAGTGCATAGCGACCGAAAACTCCTACTTTATCATTGAAGTCAAATCTTGCACCAATCACACCAGCTAGAATTGCTTTCTTGAAACGATCAGATTCGTCTTCTATAATTTGTTGCTCTGCCGCACCCAAACCGTTTTCAAATTTATTTTTGGTAGACATTAAGAATGAAACTTGAGGTCCAGCTACTACATTGAAACCTTCTGCCAGTTTAATACTCGCTAAAATAGGCACATCAATAAAGTGCGTAGTTTGCTTAAAAGATCCGCCAAGTACTTCTGTTTTATAACCTTTTGTAGAGTACAATAGCTCCGGCGTAAAGGCTAAGTTCTCCAATAATTTGATGTCTAAGGTTAAACCGGCATTAAAACCTGTTAAATAATCAGTTTTGAAATCGTTGTTGCCATCATCTTTGATGATATTTGAGAAGTTGGCACCACCTTTAATACCTAGTCTAATGAAACTATCTGTTGATTGAGCGTTTGCCGTAAGACCTGTAACGAACAAGCCTAATGCTAGGATAAGTATCTTTTTCATTGCTTTTTAATTATGTGTTTTTATTGAACGAGCTTCCCCGTATTCTGTAAAATCTCTCTCAAATAAATGTGCCAAATCAAAAAATAGAGGGAGCAATAAAATATGTCTTACCCCTTTTTTGAGTATGTAAAAATCAGATTTTTAGCGGTTTAAAATTTTAAAATAGGTATTTTGTCGGTAGGGTTGATAGTTTTTTAAGTGTATCAAATTTAATACAATAACGCTTTGCAAATCAATTAAGATGTATTTTTTTATATGACTTTTAAAAATGTAATATAAATAATTGGCAAGAACGAATTGATTCCGCATCTTTAAAGGATTTTCCGCAATAAACTGCATTGAGGGAAATCGCAACCAAAATTTTTAACACAAAAATGAACAAGAAATTTCTTTATGCATTTGGCTTTGTTTCCTTGTTAGCTATAGGAAAAACCAATGCACAACAACCATCTTACCTTGATTTGCTGAAGCAACAACCGCAATGGGTAGATTCAGTTTTCAATAAATTAAGTACAAGGCAAAAAATTGCGCAGTTATTTTTCGTTAGGGCGCATACCAACTTAAGCAAAGCTTATCAAGACTCTGTTGGTAAAGTAATTAAAAGAGAGAAACTAGGTGGTGTAGTATTTTTTCAAGGGGGGCCAGTTAGACAAGCTGTGCTAACCAATAAATATCAAAGTAAATCTAAAATCCCTCTAATCATTTCTATTGATGGGGAGTGGGGTTTAGGAATGCGTTTAGATAGTACTATTTCCTATCCTTACCAAATGGCTTTGGGAGCAGTGCAAAATAAAGAATTGCTTTACAAAATGGGTTTAGAGGTTGCTAAAGATTTCAAACGTTTGGGTATCCAAATGAACTTGGCCCCAGATGTTGATGTAAATAACAACGCTAAAAATCCGGTGATTAACTTCCGTTCGTTTGGCGAAAACAAATACAACGTTGCCGAAAAGAGCGCTGCTTATTTGAAAGGTATGCAAGAAGGCGGTTTGTTGGTAAGTATCAAACACTTTCCTGGTCATGGCGATACCGATGTAGATTCGCACTACGATTTACCGCAGTTGAAATTCTCCAAACAACGTTTAGATACTTTGGAGCTTTATCCCTTTAAAGAGCTGATTAAAAAAGGAACAGCAGGTGTGATGATTGCGCATATGAATATTCCTTCGTTAGATGCTACACCAAACTTGCCGTCAACCTTATCAAAACCTATTGTAACTGATTTGCTTAAAAATGAATTAGGCTTTAAAGGCTTGATCATTTCTGATGCAATGGACATGAAAGGCGTAACCAGGTACTACAAAGATGGCGAGGCCGAAGTAATGGGCATCATTGCTGGAAACGACATTTTAGAATTAGCACACGATACCAAGCAGGCGATTAAAAAGATTAAAGAGGCGATCAAAGATCAACGTATCAGCATGGAACGCATTGACGAAAGCGTGAAAAAAGTGTTAACAGCAAAATATTGGGCTGGCTTAAACGTAAAACCTCAAGTTGATGAGAATAATGTTGTAGAAGATCTCAATAGACCAGAAAGCCAAGCTTTAGTGCAGCAATTAGCAGATGCTAGTATGACTTTGCTGAAAAGTCGTGATGGTATTTCGAGCTTAACGCCTAAGAAAAGAATGGTAATCATTAATGTGGGTACTGCCCAAGCTACTACTTTCCAAAATGAAATTGTGGGTACTTACAAAAACTCGATCGCATTTAACGTAGATAAAAATGCCAATGCAGCCACAGTTGCTAACGTGATCAAACAAATTAAAGATGATGATCAAATTGTGCTAGCTGTAGTAGATAGCAGGAACCGCCCAGGAAATAATATTCCTTTAAGTAAAGATGCGAAGGATTTGATTACTACTTTGTCTGCTAGAAATGCGATGGTTGCTTTCTTCGCTAATCCATACAACTTGGCTAATCTGCCAGGTATTGAAATGGCGAGATCTATCGTGGTAGCTTATCAAAAAGAAGATTTCATGCAAAAAGCGGCAGCTTCGGTTTTTACCAAGAAATTATTGCCGACAGGTAAATTGCCAGTAACCGTAAATGATATTTTCAAATACGGCGACGGTTTATAGTCACTTACAATTCTCAAAATACAAAGCCTCGGAAATTTTTTCGGGGCTTTTGCTTTTATTGAAGTTTTGTGAATTTATTCGTGCAATTGTACTAAATTGGTCGTTATAGAGTGCATGTATGGAACTTAAAGACGTAAAAATTTCTCGCAAGAAGCCAATATTTCCGGTAAGTGAAAACCTCCAGAAATATTTACGCACCTACCAGCGTGATGCTCGTTTGCCCATCAAATACGAAGATTTGAAAGCCTTTACTGAGAGTTATCCGATTATGGATAAAGATGGGAAAGACACGCTTTGGGAAAGTCCTATTTATGCGCAAAGCCAAATCGAAGAGTTGCATAACGGCTTAAAAATAATCTACGCTAAATTAAAGGCTTCGGGCAATTTGCGTATCGTAGAACATAAATATATTGATAGAATTGATTATTGCACTTTTGGCAATACACATCCTTTTCGCATTAGGATTGTAAACCGATTAAATGATGTTTACGATTATTTTTATGTGAAAAAAGCAGACTCTTCTCGTATTTACGGATTGGAACTAGAGGAGATATTATCGCCAAACCAAGTTAATTATTTGGTAGATGAAGATACGATGATCGAAGAGCACATTGTCGGTTTGCCAGGCGATGTGTTTAACAAAGGCAAAATTTATCAGGATGACTTTAACCCAACTCGTATAGCAAAGGAGTTTGTGAAGTTTAATGAGCGTTGCTTAGTCACTTTACTGGGCGATATGCGTTCTTACAACTTTGTTGTGCAAATCACGCCAGATTTCGATGATATCCAATTCCGTATTCGGGCTATAGATTTTGACCAGCAGTTTTATGAGGGAAATATCAAAGTTTATATGCCGCAGTTTTTTAAGGAAAACTTTGCTTTGGTAAAGTTATGTATGGAACATCTTACGGAAAAAACCGTGCAACAATATAAGCAAGAAGAGCTTTCTTCGATTGTACATCGGGTACGTAGCGAGCGCCACCGATTAACTGATTTGAGAGATGTTTCTAGGAAAGAAGAACTAACCACAAATGAGAATATCCAGAAATTGAAGCGTAGCATGGTAGAATATTACCAAGATCCAGCTTACAAAGAATGTCGAAATATGACGGATATTATTGAGTTAAATTTGAAAAATATCATTAGACAGGTGAAATTGTAATAGGTTCCTGTCATTCTGAGCGCAGCGAAGCATTTATTGAAGTCATTCGACAGGCTCAGTATGACAAAGGTGTTTACGCATGCTGTTCTTCATGCACACCTTCTGCAAATTCTTCTACCATTTTATCGTTAAAAGCTGGTATATCTTGCGGATTACGACTAGTTACCAATCCTTGATCAACCACCACTTCTTGGTCTACCCAATTGGCACCGGCATTGATCAAATCTTTCTTAATGGAACTGTAAGAAGTCAACGTTCTTCCTTCAACAACTTCAGCATCAATTAGTGTTTGTGGGCCATGGCAGATAGCTGCTACAGGTTTTCCCTGCTGGAAAAAATCTCGTACGAAAGCAACTGCTTTTTCGTTACCTCTCAAAGCATCTGGGTTGATTACGCCTCCTGGAAGTAACAAGCCGTGGAAATCATCAGCACTTACATCTTCCACCGTACGGTCTACAGCAATTTCTTTGCTCCATTCGTGGTCTTTCATGCCTTTAATGCTGCCTTCTTTCAAAGAAATGATCTGCACATGAGCACCTTCTTCTTTTAACCTATTTAGCGGTTCAAATAATTCTGATTCTTCGAAGCCATTTTCTGATAAAATGGCGATGTTTTTATTGCTTAACTTTCCCATCTTCTTTAAATTTTTAATAAAACAATCTTATTTAATACAAGAAGTTTACGGCTATTGTTTTCGAAAATATAATCGTTATGCTATAATTACAATTATTGATGAGTTTTCGATATGATGAGAACCGAAACCTTCGTAGATCACTCTACTTACAATGGTTTTTAAAGGATTTGCATCTTTAAAAGAACTTATATCAAAACTTAAAGACAGTGTGTTTTCATCTCTGTTTCGTTGAAATCCCATGCCTTTTAAAAATGCGATATTAGATTTTGGTAGCGTAAAATTATTCTTTAGTTTTTTAAACTTGGGTATCGCAATAACGATAGATTCCCTATGTGTTTTAAAGTCGAGATAAAGCTTCGTTTTGGGATTGATGAAAAACTGAAAATGCTTGATTTTGCCAGCGGCAAGCTCAAAAATGGCATCGTCAAATTATTGACTGTCTAGTTGTTCTATAGCAACGTTCGCTTCAATTTGTTGAAGCCTAAGCTCAATGGGATGTTTTCTACTATCAAAGAAATTTTTCATCGCTGGATTTCCTCTATCCAACTTTTTTAAATTTTCTAGAGATTGCTGTAATTCGAGAATTTCGGCATAATTAGGATTTTTTAGATTATGAAGCAGAAATAATTGACGATTGACTTTCTTTAGTGCTTTTTGCCGAATATGTGCTTGCTTGAACTCCCGTTCTGCAACAAGTTCAATAATTAAAGTTTCGAGTGCTAATTTTTCATTTTCGTAGAACTCTAATATTTCATCTAGTTCCGATATCATACGTTAATCATTAGTTCTTCTATGTTTCAGAAAATAGAATCCCAAGTTAAAAGCAATCACCACATGATTAATTAAGTTGGCAATAAAACCGTAATAATGGTTAAATATTTTAAAGCGTTCCTTTAAACTCTCGCGATGTTTTTGCTTACTCATACCGCCTACTAAATACTTTGCAACGTATAAATGCGTATTCACAATACTGGAAGCCTTCTTAGCGATTTTGATGATCCAATCGATATCTGCGCTGTATTTATATTGTAAATCGTAAGGTTCGGTTAAGCTGCGTTTAATGTATATTGCTTGATGGCTGATGCTCATCCCGTATTTAAAGCTGCGCCAAGTGAATGTTTCTGGTGCTTGGTGTCTACGCTGTCCTAAGCTGTTCCAATTTTCATCGTACATTTCCGTTTCTCCGTAGTAAATATCAGCGTTTGGCGCCGTGGCAAATACCTTTTCTACGGTATCCAATTCGTAGATTTCATCACCAGAGTTCATGAACAAAACGTAATCGCCGGTTGCAAGCGCTAAGCCTTTGTTCATGGCATCGTAAATACCTTTATCTTTTTCCGAAATCAGCTTTGCTAAACGGCCTTCGTATTTCTTGATAATGTTTAAAGTTCCATCGGTAGAAGCGCCATCTATCACTACATATTCGATATTTTTATAACTTTGGTTAAGTACCGAAAGTATGGTACGTTCAATATCTTTTGCGTTGTTGTATACGATGGTGATGACAGATAGTTTGGGAAGCATAATGCAAGTTTAAGGATAAGTAAGAGAATTTCTTGTTTAGTAGTGACGAAAGCCCTTACTTCGGCATATCATCCACCAACTTCAAATACAAGGCGGCATGTTGCTCGGCAATTACTGCTGGAGCAAACTTACTTAGCACGGTTCTCCTAGCTTCTTTCTGTACTTCGTCTTTCCGCTCATGAAGGAATAACCATTCAATACCGTCCGCTAAATCTGAAGCATCTTTATATCTGGCTAAGTAACCGTTTTGCAGATGTTTCACCATATCGGGAATGCCGCCCGTAGTAAAAGCGATAACTGGAGTAGCACAAGCTAAACTTTCCATCACGGTGTTGGGTAGGTTATCTTCTAATGATGGAGTGATAAAAGCATCTGCCGCAGCGTAACATTTGGCCAAATGCTCATCTTTATTAATGGTTCCTAAAAATGTAGTTTTAAAAGGAAATTTCGGAGGGTTTTGTTCGTCCTTATTGCCGAAAATCACCAATTCTATTTGTTCGTTCGGAATTTCTGGTCGACGGGAAAGTTCGAATAATGCATCGATCAAATACTGCGTACCCTTATGTTTATCATTTTTAGAGGGCATAAAACCGCTCATCAGTACAAATTTCTCTGGTGCTATCTTCAGTATTTTCTTCGCCTCAGTTTTTACGTAAGGTTTAAAAACATCCACCTCGATGGTGTTTGGAATAACAGAAGTATGGCGTAAACCTAATAAGCTACTTTCCTTTACCGACTGTGCCATCCAATTGCTTGGTGCCACCACATGAAAGTTCAACTCAGAGTAGGCTTTTTGTTTGCGTTTCCACGTTTGGTGAGAGATGTCTTTCGGCCCGCTCATTTTTAGCAAGGGGCAATTGCCGCATTGACGATGATAGTTTTCGCAGCTGTAGCGTACATGGCAGCCACCAGTAAAGGCATTACTATCATGGAAAGTCCACACAATAGGTTTCTCCAGTTCGTCCAATTCTGCCAAAAACTTCGGACTTAAAAACCCATGGTTAATCCAATGGATATGAATCAAATCTGCCTCTTGAACCAATTTATTTTTGATTACACTTTTACCAAACCACTGTAAGGAAAAAGGGGTTTTTACTTCTGCTTTTGAAAAAGCTTTAGCCAAATATCGTTCTGACATGATATTGAACACAGCTTTAGCTTTGGCAATTGGGCTTTTACTTAAATTGTAGATGCTCGGATTATTTCCGAATTTATAATAAACCAGCACTTTAGATTCGATGCCAATACTGTTCAACGCATCGCTTAATCTTAGGCAAGCCCTACCAGCGCCGCCATTGCCATCATAAGTATTTAGGTGTACTACTTTCAAATCAATCAAAAATACATTTTTATGTTTAGGTTTGTAATATTTTAAGAATTGTTGGCTTGTTACGTGGCTAAATTGCTGAAATGCCAGCAGTATAACAATTCTACAATAAAACTATACCAAACACTAACTTATCACTAAAAAATGAAGAATAGAAACCTGATTAGCAAGCTTGCTTTCGCGTTCTTAGCAATGCCTTTATTGGCGAACGCACAAAATCAAACTTATTTCGCTAGTAATCCTGCGCTATCTCCAGATGCACAAACCGTAGTTTTTAGTTACGATGGCGATATCTGGAAAGTGCCATTAAAAGGCGGCTTAGCATCTAGAATTACAGCCATGCAGGGCGAAGAAATCAATCCTAAGATATCTCCTGATGGCAAATGGTTGGCTTTTTCATCTAACCAGTATGGTAATTTTGATGTGTATTTGATGCCAATGACAGGTGGAGAAATTAAACAGTTGACTTTTAATGATGGCGCTGATGAAGTAGACAATTGGAGTTGGGATTCGAAAACGATTTACTTTACCTCTAGCCGCTACAACAACTATTCGAGTTATAAAGTGGGCATTAATGGCGGTACTGCGGTGCGTTTGTTCGATAACTATTTTAACACTACGCACCATATTGCCGAAGCTCCAGATGGTAGTTTGTTTTTTAGCGACACTTGGGAAAGTAAAAACTTTGCCAATCGTAAACATTACAAAGGTGCGTTTAATCCAGATATCCAGTCTTATAATCCAAAAACTAAAACTTACAAGCGTTACACCGAATATTTAGGTAAAGACTTTTGGACCAGCATTGACCAAAAGGGAAACATCTATTTCGTGTCTGATGAGGGTAACGAAGAATATAACCTTTATACTTTTGTTAGCGGAAAGAAGACTGCTTTAACCAAATTCGATACTTCAATAAAACGTCCGTTTGTTGCTGCAAATGGCAATACCATTGTTTTTGAGAAAGATTATCAGTTGTTTGTGTACGATGTTGCCTCCAAAAAAACAGAGAAAATCAATATCAGTTCTTTTAGAAACCAGATGCTCACTAAAGAACAGGAATATGAGGTTAAAGCCAATATTTCCAACTTTGATGTATCGCCAGATGGCAAAAAAATGGCCTTCATTTCTAGAGGCGAATTGTTTGTGAGCGATGTAGATGGAAAATTCATCCGCCAGATAAACAATAGTGGCGAAAGGGCATTAGAATTGAAGTGGTTGGCGGATAATAAAACCATTCTATTTAGCCAAACGGCGGATGGTTACCAAAATTGGTTTACGATTGTTGGCGATGGCAAATCGGTGGCTAAACAGTTGACAAAGGATAAAGCGAACAACCACGATATTGCTTTCAATAAAGCCAAAACACAAGCGGTTTATTTAAGCGGAAGAAATGAATTGCGTGTGATGGACCTGAAAACTTTCCAAAGTAAAACGATGGTGAAAGACGAGTTTTGGGCTATCCAAAATTCGGCACCAAGCTTTTCGCCGAACGATCAATATTTGCTTTTCACTGCTTTCCGCAATTTTGAGCAAGATATTTTGGTGCACGACATCAAAGCAAATCAAACCATCAATTTAACTAATACCGGCGTAACGGAAGCTAACCCGGTTTGGTCGCCAGACGGAAAGTACATTTATTTTACCAGCGCTCGTACCAAGCCGTCTTATCCTTTCGGGATGCAAGATGCACATGTGTATCGAATGGCTTTAAACCACTATGATATGCCTTACCGTGCAGATAAATTTGATGAATTGTTTAAGGAAAGTGCACCCGCTACACCGAAGCAACCAGAAACAATAAAGGATGCGAAAAAACCTGCAGATACGGCAAAAAAGAAAGTAGAATCGAAACCTGCTCAAAAACTCATCACCATTAATACCCAACGTATTTTGGACAGGGTAGAATTGGTTAGTCCAGCGTTTGGCACACAATATTTAACTGATGTTTTGGCCAAAGGCGATAAAACTTATGTATTCTATTCATCAACACATGAAGGCGTGCCAGCAAGTACCTATAGAACAATTATCGAACCTTTAGAGAACAATAAAACAGAAAAAGTTGCACCTGGAGGTTTTGGAATTGTAGAAGCTGCTGGTAAGCATTTCCTACTATCGAGAGGTACAGTAAACAAATACAACATCGATATGAACAAGGTTGATGCTTTAGATATCAGCTACAAATTCAGCAAAAATCTAAATGCGGAGTTTAACCAAATGTTCTACGAAACTTGGGTAGGTTTAGACGAGAATTTCTACGATGAGAACTTCCACGGTGTAGATTGGGAGAAGATGAAAACCCGTTATGCGGCTTATTTGCCTTATGTCAATAATCGTGCTGATCTGCGTATTTTATTGAACGATATGTTAGGAGAATTGAACTCTTCGCACATGGGCTTCAATAGCTTTGGTACCGAAGAACGTAAAAACATGAACTACGTAACCAATGAAACGGGCATCATCTTCAACAACGAAAAACCTTATCAAATAGATAGAGTGGTGGCGAAAAGTAGTGCGATGCTGTTGGGCGATAAAATTGCTGCTGGCGATGTGCTAACTCACGTAAACGGTGTGAAAGTAGATCAAGCTGTAGATAGGGATTTTTATTTCAGTAAACCATCGTTGGATAAGGAAATGAACTTGACTTTGTTGCGCAATGGTAAATCGGTAAGTGTGAATATCCACCCTCAAACATCAGCTACACTTAAAGGGAATTTATACGATGAATGGATTGCCAACAACCGTAAGAACGTGGACGATTGGGGAAAAAATCGCATTGCTTATTCTTACATGAAAAACATGAGTACTGGTGAATTACAAACATTCTTGTTAGATATGGTGGAGCAGGAAAATAACAAAGATGCCATCATCTTAGATTTACGTTACAATACTGGCGGAAACGTACATGATGAGGTATTGAAGTTTTTATCGCAACGCCCTTATTTGCAATGGAAATATCGTGGTGGCAAGTTGAGTAATCAAAGTAATTTCGGTCCGGCGGTTAAGCCAATTGTATTGCTGATTAATGAACAATCGTTAAGTGATGCCGAAATGACTGCAGCTGGATTTAAACAGTTGAAACTGGGAAAAATCATCGGTACAGAAACTTACCGTTGGATCATTTTCACTTCTGCAAAAGGTTTGGTAGATGGTTCTTCTTATCGATTACCATCTTGGGGTTGTTATACGATGGATGGCAAAAACCTAGAAAAAGAAGGTGTGTCGCCAGATATTTTCGTTAAAAACACATTCGAAGATAAATTGGCGGGTAAAGATCCTCAGTTAGAGCGTGCGGTAGCTGAGATTATGAAAGATTTGAAATAATGAAAATTGTTCAATGTTGGATTGCTTTATTGTTAGGATTATAGCAATTTAGCTTCTCATAATTGAAAATAGAAACTTACGAAGTTTTATAAACTTCGTAAGTTTACCTCCACAAAATGGCAAATTTATTAACCGACAGAGATTTTTGGGTAAAATATTGGGAAAGCAAAACTGATTTATCGGTGGCAATTCCAGAGAATTATTTGTTTCATCAGCAATTAGGCGATATCGTTAAAAGAGATAAGGTAAAAACGGCGATAGAATTGGGAGGGTTTCCAGGCTATTACGCAGTTTTTTTGAAGAAGTATCTAGAGCTGGATGTGACTTTGTTGGATTATTTCGTACACGAGCCAATTACACATCAGTTGCTGCAAACTAATGGTTTGGCCAAAGATGATATCCATATCATTGAAACAGATTTGTTCAATTATCAGCCGGAAAAACAGTATGATTTAGTATTGAGTTGCGGTTTGATTGAGCATTTTAATGATACTGAAGATATCATCAACAGGCACATTCAATTCTTAAAACCTGGAGGTACATTGTTTATCACTTTGCCAAATTTCAGGGCACTGAATGGCTGGTTCCAGAAGAACTTTGATAAAGAAAACTACGATAAACACAATATCGACTGCATGGATCCAGCTTTGCTGAAAGGTATTGTAGAAAAAGCAGGTTTGAAAGTTTCGCAGGCTCGTTATTTCGGCAAGTTCAGTATTTGGCTAGAAAACGAAAAAGAGAAGTCGGCAGGAGTGAAGCTATTCAAAAAATTAACTTGGTTGGTTGGTAAGGTGTTTACTAAAATTGTTCCTTTTGATTCAAAACAACTATCGCCCTACATCATTATTGAAGCCAAAAAGATTTAATGATACTGATTTTAAGGTAATAAGGTTAATTCTTTAGCTGCGTTAGCACTTCTAACTCCCATTCAGCTAATTTTCGGTCTCTTATTTTTCGGCTAGTAGCAATAAGCTAAGGCATTTACTTTAAAAGAAAAATAAGCGCCGAGAGTTTTTGTTACTTTTTGCGGTCAAAAAGTAAGAGCCCAGCGGCGGCGAGCCTCGAAAATACACTTTAGCTATTGTTTCAAAATACAACCTAAGTTAATTAAAACGTTGATGTAAATAACGTTTAATTCTAGTCCAAAGGCTACCTTTTCTGTTTGCTAAAAAGCTTTTAATGGCGGTGTAAGCCTTTTCATTTTCAACTATTTCAGTTGGAAATTGAGTAATTGGTTTTGGATTGATGATCACATTGTAGATGTCGTTAATTCCCGAGTGTACACCAGTACCATCATGGCCAATATTGTTTACTAAAGATTGTGAAGGGTTCAAAGTTAATCCGCCTTTAAGGAAAATAGAAGCATACCAACGAATGGCCCATGAATTGTTTCTTCCATTTTTGAAGTCTTGCATCTGTTTCCAAAAGTTCATGGTGCCTTCAATAGAAAACTCGTTTATTTTTTGACGATCGAATTGCGCTAATAGTTTATCTATGTTTGGTTCGAAGTGTTGCCAAGCACTTTGCCAAGTTGCCCATCCCCAACTGGTGGCGGCTCTATAGAAAAAACTTTCCGGTAGGTTTTCTTGCTTTAAATGGTACATGTAGGCACCAATGTGCATCACTTTTTCTTCATCGCGATAGCGGTTTAGCGCCTCGTTGAAATAAGTTAACGTGTGCGGAGAAGAAACCAAATCATCCTCAAATACAATGACCTGCCCGTAGTTTTGGTTCAACTGTGTAACACCTTCAATTACTGAATTTGCAAGGCCCTTGTTGGTTTTGCTCTCCACAATTTTTACAGACTTGAAGCCCTCCACAGTTTTGATGAAATCCCGAACCTCCTTCACTTTTTCTTCATCGTTTTGCGTTTTAGCGCCGTCAGAGAAAATATATAAACGGGTATCTGCTGCGAGAAGATTTTGTTGTAAAAACTTAATAGTGCGCTCGGTATGCTGCGGTCGATTATAAACAAATAAAGCTATTGGAGCTAGGTTTTGCATGTTCAAAAATACGTTATTTAACCATATAAGAAATATAAGTTCATTTAAGAAAGGTGATAAGGAGAAAAATCTTATAATTTCTTATATGCCTTACATGGTTTAAGTATAACAAGTATTTTAAAACAATTCTTCGAAATATTCATTTACATAGGTTTTTTGCCCCTCAGAATAAATATGCGTGCAATTAAAGTTGAGCATTAAGCCCATCGGTTTCCTAAGTAATTTCATGTACGTTAACAGCTGTGCCTTATGAATTGGCAGAACCGTTTCAACTGACTTTAATTCAACAACTAATATATCTTCTATTAGAAAATCACATCGTAACGAAGCATTAATTTCAGTTCCTTTATAATTTATCGGTAAGTTAAACTCACTTTTAAAATTGATGTCCCTCAGGGAAAGCTCATGTGCTAAACACTGTTGATAAATGTTTTCTAAAAGACCAGGCCCTAGAGCACGGTGCACTTCGATGGCAGCGCCATTTATTCGATAGACTAAATCTTTGAGGTATTCTTTTGGAGTAAGCATAGGAAGATGTTTACCCTAATTTAAGAAAAATCTAATAACCGTTTAATGCTTGTAAACCATGTAAGACATAGAAGTTCAATTAAGGTTACTTATTATTCATAGGGCTAATATCTTAATCTCCTGCGCTGATTTATGTACCTGTAGAAGCATCTAGATGCTCAAGCAGTTATCTGTTTTATAGAAAACCGAAGTTGCCTTGTTGTAAAATAAGCCAGGAGAAATGCCAGAAAAAGAAAGTTCCTTAAAACCTTTGTCCTTTAAAAAGATACGAGCTTCTTCATAAGTTTCACGTTCCGAGTCGTCTAAAACCAAAACACCTTTATCAGAAAGCGCATCTACGCTGTGTTTGCAGCAATTTACACGATCTCTTCCATCCACAATAATCACATCAAACTTTTCGTTTAACAGCTTCGCCTTTTGACTGTACTCCCCATTTGGTTCAAGTTTGGTGAAGATCATTTCTGCGTTTGGCGCTTTTTCGTTAACGATTTTCTTGTACCAAGCTTCATCATGTTCTACAGAAACCACTCGCTTTACATTTTTGGCATAAAATAGCGTAGAGTTTCCCGAACCGTATTCAAAAATGATTAAGTCTTTATGTAGTCTCCCTTTAATAAAATCGATGAACGAATAGGTAACCCAAGGAATAGGCTGGTTATTTGCGTCTACTGCTTGGTGGTTATCAAAAGCCGTAAACCAACCGATTGAGGATAAATAGCCTTTATGACCGTATGATAGTAGCGCAGCCAAACGCTTTGGTTTAGCCAGTAATGTTGCTAGTGCTTTAAGTTTGCTCAACGTTTAATGATTTTTTGAAAAAGTGTGACCAAAAATAATGATTTTAACATCATCAATCCTTGTCGATGTGTTTTTGGGATAATGAGGATGAGGAAAGTAGCCACGAAATAGGCTGCAAGTGTAGCAATTGCCGCTCCCATGATACCATATTTGGGTATGAGGTAAATGTTTAAAACGATATTTACAATAGCGCCTACAGCAGTTCTAATTAATGAGATTTTGGTATAACCTTCGGCTATAAGGTATTGACCGCTTGCGGAACCCAGAAAAACAAAAATTCCAGCCCAAACGTGTACAGAAAGTACGTGTGCGCCACTCCAAAATTCTTCCTTATAAATTATTCTATATGCCAAAGGCGATATAAAAGTAGTTGCTATTGCAATGCTTAAACTCATCCAGACCATTAAGTCGTACATATTTTGTAGCCTTTTCTGATACCTTCCGATGTCATCTCGTTTGGCATTCATAATAGCGGGAAATACCGAGGTAACGATAGCTACCGGGATAAAATACCAACTTTCGCTTAACTGTACAACGGTAGAATAGATGCCTAACTCGCCAGAGCCTAGGTAATTATCTACCATTAGCTGATCTATCTTCATGTATAACGAAACTAGTATTGCGGAGAAAGCTAAAGGCCAAGAATTAGATATTAAATGTTTTGCGACGCCCTTATCGTATTTCCATTTGAATAATCGATCTGCTTTTTTTTGATAAAAGTAAAGATAACCGAAGCCCAAAATAACTGTGTCGAAGAATATCGCCCAAACAAACCAAATCAGTTCGGCTTGATTTAATATAAGCAAAAGTTTAACTATAGCTGAGAGGATGTTGCCAAATACTTGCGTAAATGTTACATATTTAGCTTGTACTGTTGCTTGGAAGTAGCTATCGATAATATAGAAAGCTTGGGTTATTCCGCTTAAACCAATAATTAAAATATAACTTAAAGGGGTTTGCGTTGGCGTAAAGAAACTTTGATTAATTAAATAACCAAGGTAAATCAGTGGCATTGCTCCTAAGCCACCAATTAATTTCAATCGTAAAGAGGTGCCTAAAAGTTCATCTCTTTTTTCGGGATGCTTTAGTAGTTCCCTAGTAGTAAAACCATCTAAGCCCAATGCTGCGGCGGCAATGAAAAAGGCAACAAAGGCCTGTGGATAGTTTAGCAAGCCATTTTGATCTTTGCCTAAATAATTTGCAATGGCGAAACCTACAACAACTTTAATAAGTAGACTACCAACGCGGGCAAGTATTAACCACCCCGTATTCTTCAAATACTTTTGTAGGGCATCTTGGTCAAAACCTTTGATATGGGGTAGTTTCATTTAAGCAAGTAATCGAAATATGATTAAGTTAATGGTGCTCCGACGGCAATCTCACATTTATGTCCCGGTTGTCCATGAGCCGGGTTTAGCTCTTGCCCGTTTGTAACCTGCTGAGCTCCCGGTTGCGATATTGCTGGTTGCGTTGCAGTAGAAACCGTTGCAGTTGGTGCGGTAGTCGTCGTTGGTGCGCTCTTCGATGATTTTAACGGTGCTCCTACAGCTATTGCACAGTCATGACCAGGCTGCCCGTGAGCTGGGTTTAGTTTTTGGCCACTTGAAGATTGTTGAGCTACAGGTTGCGAAGATGCAGGTTGCGCTGTAATCGGAACAGTTGTAGTTGTTGTCGGAATCGCAGTTGCTTGAGAAGTACTAATATTTTGTTTCAATGGTGCCCCAACTGGCAAGGCGCAATCATGTCCAGGTTGTCCGTGAGCAGGGTTAGTTAATAGACCACTGGTATTAACCTGTTGCCCAGTATTTGCAATTGGCGTAGTTTTAATGGCCGGCAATTGGTTTGATGCAGCGATCTGATTGCCTTCTTTATTTGAGTTTTTGCTGTTACAAGCCGATAAACTAATGACAGCAAGTGCGTAGACAAGTCTTTTCATGATGAACTATTTTGGGCCAATATCGGTATAATTTGCGCTAAGCTTTAAAACTATTTTCGATACGTTTCAATTGTTTGTAATGATGATTGAGATGAATTTCTATAAATCGAAGCCATTGTTTGGCATTGAGATAGCCAATTACTGGATGTTTGATCTTCATTTTTGGATCTGCTTTACCCATTTTTGGATAAGTTTGTGCCAGTTGTAGCTCAAAATCTGTAATGAATTGTTGAGCTGCTGCAATACTGATTTTCTTTACCCTAACGGCAATTTTTGGTGGCGCTTTGTATTTCTTGCCGGGAGGAAGTGAGCCAAAGAACAAAATCAGTTTTACCACAAATGCTGTAGGTTTGGTTTTCCCGTCTCCATTAATGCAATTATTCAAAGCCATCAAAGAAAGCAAGCTCGCGTCGAAAATATGGGAATAAACTTCACTATAGCTCCAACCTCCAATTGGTGGCTCTGTCTGGAAATCTGCAGGCCCAAAACCCTCCAATTTCTGCCGGTAAGCTGCCGCTGTTTTTAAAATAGATTGATATATTTTCTCGATGCCCATCAGCGAAAGTAACGACTATGTAAGCAAATCGTTTAAAAATAATTTAATAATTCTTCCAAATGATGGATTTGTTCTTTCACCTCATCAGGCTTATCAGCTTTTAAGGGGTTGAAGAAAATTGCCCGCATCCCGAAGTTTTGTGCACCATAAATATCAGCCTCCAAGCTATCGCCAATCATAATGCTTTCTTGCTTTTGTGCTTTTGCCAAATTTAATGCATGCTCAAAAATGGCTTTATCAGGCTTATTTACGCCAACATCTTCAGAAATCACAACATTTTTAAAATAAGGGTTGAGGTTAGATACGGTCATTTTCGTAACAACGGCTTCTTTAAACCCATTAGATATGATATGCAGGTGGTATTTATTTTGAAGGTAAGCCAATACTTTTTCTGCACCTTCAAAAAGGTTGGTTTTAGTAGGCCCCATCGCTACGTAATCAGCCTCGAAATTGGCTGGGATTAGCTCTGGGTGTAAGCCCAAATCAATGAAAGTTTTGCGGAAACGCTCTTCTCGCAGTGCTTCCTTTGTGATTTTACCCACATGATATTGTGCCCAAAGCTGGTGATTATTGATGGTATAAGTTGTTATGAAATTTTCTGCAGAAGTTAACCCCAATTCTTTAAGCTTGTAAATTTCGTACAGCTCCATCAAAGTTTCCTGAGCGTTACGGTCAAAATCCCAAATGGTGTGGTCAAGGTCGAAGAAAATGTGTTTAATCATGCTTTTTCAAGTAAGCCCAAAGTTAAGTATAATGATTAAAAGTCAGCTAGGTTAATCTTTAAAGCCTTTGGTGTGCCGTTATCAGAGTAGTATTGTAACGTTAGGATATACTGATCTAAAATCATTTTATCAAACTGCTGCTCTGGAACTGCTGCGGTTAGTTTTTCCTGAAATGGTATTTTCAATCGTTTGTTTTTATCAAGGTAGTTTATAATCAAATAACTCTGGTTAGCTGAAAAATATACGATGAAATTAAAGTTGTATTTCGAATCATTACTAGATTTTTCGATACATATCAATTGGTTAAATTCATCTAATACCTTGCCATTGTATTTATTAATCAGCGTGTAGATACACGGTCCATTAGCTGGGCATCCACTTCTAAATAATAAACCCGAATCAAATTCTTTTATCAAATGATATCCAAGTCTATAGGTATAGCCGTAAAGCTCTGGTGGAACACTATCTATTACGAATTTTTCTTTCTTTTTGTTTTCAAGTGTTAGCCAAATCCTATCGCAATTGTATTGCCAGTAAATAGTCGATTGATTAGAAAGGCGTGTTGTATCACAAGAAACAGTCGCTTCATTCATTGAAGTGTTCCTATCACAAAAGCAGTTAGTACGGTTTTTATGAGAAACTAGAACTCTCTTTTTGTTTACTGATGTGTCAGTTTGTATTACTGTAGTGATTTTATTCTTCGTTTCTCTCGTGTAATTACATGATGAGAAATATATAATTGAAAGAAATAAATAAATAAATATTTTCATTAAACTAACCCTTACTGTTTCACTCCGTAAGCTAAATCTCCGGCATCGCCTAAACCTGGTACAATGTAGCTTTTGCTGGTCATTTCATCATCAATGGCACCTAGCCACAAATCTGCTTTTGGTAAATTAGCCCGAACATGTTTTATACCTTCGGCACTAGCAATAGCTGAAACGATATGTAGTTTTTCAATTTGATAGGTGTTGATCAATTCTTTTGCACAAAGCACAATACTTAAACCGGTTGCCAACATAGGATCAGCTAAGATGACCGTTTTTCCTTCCAAATCTGGAGCCGATATGTGTTCCATCTGTATCACGAAATCCCCGTTCTTTTTTGTTTTACGATAAGCAGTGATAAATGCAGATTCAGCCTGATCAAACACGCTTAACAAACCTTGGTGCATGGGCAAACCAGCTCTAAGAATGGTTGCTAAAACTGGTTGCTGCTCCAAAACCGAGCTGGTTGCAATACCTAGTGGCGTTTGGGTATCAATTTCCTTATATTTTAAGGTCTTGCTAATTTCGTAAGCGAAGAAAGCTCCTAACCGTTCCAAATTCTTTCGGAAACGCATGGCATCTTTCTGAATTTGCTCGTCCCTTAATTCGGCTATAAAAGTGCGTGCAATAGAGTTGTTTTTGCTTAGGTCGTATATCATGTTCTAAATTTACGAATTTAGATTTACGAACTCCTAGCGATTTGCAGATTGCCGATTGATCAAGTTCAGTTACCAACTGAAGAAGCTATCATACCTTCATACACCTCTTTCCATCCTTTCCAATGTCCAGTTTCTGATAAACTTTCGTTGTGCCATAAACTGTAGAAAGTCCCGTCAACCATCTTCACGCTTTCAACAAGTTCATTAATGAGCATTGTTGCTTGGGCTGGCAATAGTTTTAGATATTTAAGTAACGTAGCATCCATTACCGCGAAGGGATGCACTTTTAAATGCGATTGTTTTTCGAGCTGTAAATCGTACCAAAAAAAAGGTGTGCAGGTGCCTGCTCTAAAACCAACTTGCGAGGCATAACCCATCGTATAATCATGGTTAATTCCTGCTTTAATCAATTGCAAATACGTTTTTGGTAAGTGAAGCTTCAGGTAATGTTGTCTAGAGATGTCAATTGTTTTCTCCAACAAAGCATCAAGTAATGCCTTTTCTTCCTTCAGCTTTGCTCCATTGTTGTTGGATGCGTAAGAAGGGTGGATACCAATTTTTGCCACCTTAGCCGTGTCTTTGATCAATTGTTGCAGCAGCTCATCATTTGGGTGAATGTTGACATCATGAGCTTTGTCTCCTTTGTAGGAAAGTAGGAAGAAAAATATAGGCGCTAAACCATATTTTTCGTGTATTTGATGCAGAAACTGATAAGTGTCGAATGGATCTTTCTTCTTTCCTAAGCCTGTATTAATGATATTGCTCAACCGTTCAGTGTCGCCTTTCACTAAAGCTCTCAGTAAACGTGCTGTGTTTTTGATTACGCCGCTAGATTTGAAATGATAGGCCCTATCAATATCAATAGTTGGGATAAACTCAAATTTCCTACTGCCAAAATGCAAATCCGTCAGTTTGCTTAGCAGTAGATTTTTTAAAATGATACTCCATTGATCAATTACTGGAGTTTTTAGTAAGCCAAGTTCATATTGTAAGCTTGCTTCTGGCGGAAACCTCGAATGATCATCTGCCGTAAAAGGCAAATATTCCTCATATCTGCTGATGAAGTAAAAAGAAGCCGCAAAAATATCAAAAGGCAATGCGCTATCTTTAACAGCGAAAGGAACTTTTTCACTACCAAAATTCGTAATAACGATTTGCTGTTTCTCAATGTTATTTTTCGCTAATAAACCTACAGACTTAAAGAATAGTTCGTTTCCTATCGGCTGCTCTGCATAGCTAAACTTTGGTCCTTTGTAGTCTTTAAATTGATTGCCAACACTAGTAAACTCGAAATCGCAACGCAATACCTCCCTAAAAATAAAGTTGAAGATATATTTAATGCGTGGTGTAACCTGGGGACTAAAAACGAGCAGTTGCATATTCACTAAGTTAATGAATAAAGCATTTTAAAATGAAAAGGTTTGCAGAAAATTCTAATGACCTTTTAATTAAGGCCATACTGCATTCCTATGGCTGGTATTATCACCAATCATCTTGTGATTTTAAGTGGTATGGTGATAACACCAGCCACAAGAAGTGGAACATAAATGGAGCTATCAGAAACCTACACCGCATTAAAGAACTCAAACAAATTCACGTTACTGGGGATATTCAGTTTTTTCCTCAGTCTATATCTGCCAATTTCTACACCCCTTGGCGATATTTTCATCAGCGTAGCTATTTCTTTGGTAGAAAGGTTCATTTTAAGATAAGCGGATAAACGCAATTCGTTACTCGTAATGGAGGGGAATTTGTCTTTCAAATGCTTGATGAAATCCACATGCACCTTATCGAAATGAACGGAAAATTGTTCCCAACTTTCATCAGATTTTTCTTCGGCACTTAAAAGTCTAATGATTTTGTTAAAGTCGGCAGTTTGTGTATCATCCTTGAGCTCGTTTTTAAGTTTGAAAAGCTCGCTCTTAATCTTCGACATCATATCTGCCTTTTGTACCAAGTGCATGGTATTTGAAGCTAATTCGGAGTTTTTAGTATCAATTTCCATCTCTAATTTTTCATTTTTAAGTTTGATGATTTCCTTTTCAGATTTGTCCATCTCCAACTGGTGCATGTATTTAATGTGCTCTTGCTCCCTTTGGAAAGCAATACGTTGGTTAGTGATTTTCCGCTGCTGCCTTTTGTAAACTAAATAAATGATTCCCAAGAAAATTAGCCCGTACACTAAATATGCGACAATGCTTTGGTACCAAGGTGGCAAAATAGTAAACTCGTAAGTGGCTACCGGCGATTCGTTGCCTAAATTGTCCTGAGTTTTTACCATAAAGATGTAATGCCCTGCAGGTAAATTGGTATAGTCTTTTTCGGTTTTTTTATCAAGAGCCGACCATTTCTCATCAAATCCTTTGAGGTAGCAGCTGTAAAAAGTGTTTTCTTTGTTTCGGTTAACGGTAGATGAATATTCGAAGTGAAAAGAATTCCATCCATGTTTAATTTTAGGAATTTCTTTCTGTCCTATATTCTCATTTACATCACCAAAGTAGCCGCCAAATAAACCAATATCCGATTTTCCGAAAGCCTTAACCAAGCTGATACGTACTTGCTGTTTGCCATCATTAGCTAAATATTTTTCGTAATTAAGATGGTAAAAACCTTTTTGCGCACCAATAAACACATTGTTTTTGTCCACACAGTGGATGTGTTCGAAACCACCTAAGGTTTTACCATTTAGCTCTGGGATGTAAAGTAGTTTGTAGGTTTTACCGTTGTACTGCGCTACACCCAGTTTCTTTTCTTCAATAAACCAGATATTTCCTTGCGCATCTTCTTTCAGATATCTTACGTATTTCTTTCCGAAAACAGGTTCGAAATAGCTAGAGATTTCAAATCTGTCTTTAGCCGGATTATATTCGTAAACACCTTTTTCAGTACCTACTACAATCTTATTTTTAACTTGGTAAATGTGGTTGTTAAAGGTAGATGGCAAGCCTTTTTTATCGGTATAAAGGTTTACGTTTTTAGTCTGCATATCCGCTAATGCGATTTTATATACGCCTTTATAGGGATGTGAAACCCAAATGTTATTCTTGCTATCTGCTACAACAAATCGAGCAGATTCGGCGAAGTTATTGATGTTGCCAACTACGTTGAACTTGTTATTGGCGTAATTAAAAACAGAAATGCCATTGTAATTACCCGCAAGCACAACTGGTTGGTTCGTATTTGCCGAATTATAGCTTAGAAAGTTCCAATAACCCTGCGCTGTAGATACAGGCTGAGTTCCGGTCTCAGTCAATTCAAAAGCACCTTCGTGCCTAGCAAGCAGTAATTTGCCGCTTACAATGTTCATTCCCCAAGCTTGACCGTTAGCGTTGGGTACGTTGGTGAAATTATTTTGTGTAGCACTAATATCTTTCCCTCCAGTTAGGGGAAGACTATAAAAACCATTTGATAAACCTACGTAAAACGTATTGTTGTAGATCATCGAAGTGTGGCCAGCGGCATTATCAAATATGGCTGGATTGATGTGTTTAATGGCGTTATTATTGGCGATGAAACTAATACCGTCTGCAAGACCTAGCCAAATATTGTTACTATTGTCCTTAAAAAGCCCGATGATCGCGTTGTTTTGTAATCCGGAACTTTTGGAAAGATGATAAATTAGTTTCCCGCTGGTATCTACCAAATAACAACCATTATACAGCGTCGCTATGGCGATGGAATTGTGATCTATTTTGCGAGCATTGCTGATGTTTAACATATTTCCAGCGGCTTTTACTGGCGTTATCTGCCCATTTTGTATGGTATGTAAGCCATGCGCAAACGAACTCACCAAAATAGTGTCTTTCCCGAATTGGGATACAGAACTTATCATGAAATCGTAGGGTATGGTGCCAGTTAAAAGAGGCAGCCAGTTATTTCCAGCGAGCTTTAATAGGCCTCTGTCTTTTTCGTGAGCGATAATGGTATTGTTGGCCATTCCCATGTAAAGCCACTTTGTTTTTGTTGTTAAAACAGTTATTTTTTCATTCTGCCATTTAAAAATATTGTTCTCGGCACGGAAAAATATAGCGTTTCCAATACTATGTACATTCCATATATCTGCAAATGAGCGATGTTGGCTAGGGATCTTTTCCTTCAAGCTGGTGAAAACTAACTTGCCATTTTCGTTTGGGGAAAAAAAGCCAAAATCACCCTGCCCGCCGGCGTATATTTTGTTGTCGAAACCAATTTTGATAGACCTTACAATGGTCTTGTTAGGTAATGGATATATTTTCCATCTACTACCATCAAATGTGAGCACACCTTCGTCATTGGCAAAGTACATCACGCCATTGCGATCTTGTTGAATATCCCAGTTGTGTGTGCCAGCACTATAAGTGGTATTGTCGTAGTTCACAATATCAGGCATACCTATAGGATTTTGTGCAAAACCCAGTAAGTTTAGAGAAATTAGGAGTATGGAAAATATTTGGCTTTTCATGAACAAAATAAAAGTAAGTAAAATCTTCCTTTCTTCAAATGTAGTAGGTACAAACTAGCTTATTGCATTATTTTAAGCGGTTTTGATGTAGTTTTGTAGGGGTTGGAAATTTGGAAGCTTCAGGGTTTTACGGATAATTTTACATCAAAATCATTAACCAAATTTTTAAATCGTATGAACTACAAGTTGTTTGTAAGGCAATATTGTCTTCCGCTGGTAGCATTCTTTTTTCTTTTAATCTCGGGTTGTAAAGAAGAAGATTATGCTAGCAAATTAGGAACCTCTGCAAAGGCCTCTTTTAAGGTAACCAAAGTACAGGGCAAAGTAAACACCTATCTTTTAGAAAGTACTTCTCAAGACGCTTATCGTTACCAATGGGATTTTGGTTTAAACGAAGGTTTAAAGTCGGGCGGTTCGTCTATAGAAGCTTACTTTATTTCAAAAGGGACTTATAATGTGAAATTGTATGCCTACGGTCAAGGTGGGTACGATATTGCTACACAGCCAGTAGTGGTTGAGCAAGATGATTTTACACCTACGCTTAACGATGAAACTTACAAATTATTAACTGCACACACTTGGAAATTGGATGCAAGTTCTACAGCGCCAATCATTGTTGGCACTGAGAATAACCCAGGAGAGTATTATCCTGGTGGGGCATTGTCACCTTGCCAAGTAGATGATGATTACACTTTCTCATTTGCGAACAATGCATTCAAATTGACCTATAGGGCAAACGGTCAGACTTTGCATGGCGGAAACTGCGGAAGTGATAGATCGTACGAATCAACTTTTACTTTCAGCAAAACTGTAGAAGGCGCTGGTATTGCAACCATCACCATTCCGGGTAGTGCCCCTGATAGGTTTATCGGAATTACCGATCCGTCTTCTAACAACTACCGCATCATCTCTATTACTGCCAACGAGATGGTTTTGCGTTCGGGGAAATCAAGTGAAGTAGTACACCAAATGCGTTTCGTGAAAAAATAAGCAACTACCTATTTTATTTAATTAAAGCCAAATATAAATATGAAAAGAATTCGACTATTGATCGTATTATTGATTTGTTCGATCGCCTTGCCAGAGGCTTTTGCCCAGAGCATTACTGTTTCTGGAGTGATTAAGGACAAAACAGGGCAGGCAATTCCGGGTGTTTCTGTTGTGGTTAAAGGAACAACAACGGGCGTTTCTGCCTCAACAGATGGTAAATACTCCATCACCGTACCTAAAGCTGGTACAACGTTAGTATTCTCATTTATTGGGATGACTAGCCAAGAAATCATCGTTAACAAAACGGAAACACGTGACATCGTAATGGATGATGCAGCAAATACCTTGGACGACGTTGTTGTGGTAGGATTTGGTACGCAAAAAAGAAGCAACGTTACCGGTTCTGTAGCTACTGTAAATAACAAACAGTTGGTACAAACGCCAGTTGGCGATTTAAGTAATGCCTTAGCTGGTCGTACACCAGGGGTGATTACTAAACAGCCTTCTGGAGAGCCTGGAGCTGATGGTACTCAAATTTACATCAGAGGTAACTCTACTTTTGGTGGCGGCAGTATGGAACCATTATTCGTAATTGACGGAGTAGTTCGTTCTGGCCGTGATTTCGGACAAATGGATCCGAACGAAATTGAGAGCGTAAGTATCTTGAAAGATGCTTCATCTGCAGCAATTTTCGGTGTTAAAGGCGCAAACGGCGTAGTTTTGGTAACTACAAAACGTGGTAAAGCAGGTCAGCTGAGTGCCAACTATTCATTTAACTACGGTTTCTCTAAAGTAACGAGATTGCCAGATGCCTTAGGTTCTTATGAATACGCTACTTTATACAATGAAGCTAAGTTAAACGATAATCCTTTAGCTACACCAGAGTTTTCTTTAGAGCGTTTAGAAGCTTTCAGAAATGGAACAGATCCAGATGCCAATCCAAATACCGACTGGATGGATTTAGTGCTTGGAGGTACAGCACCAAGAATGCAACACAATCTTTCTCTTTCTGGTGGTAGCGAGAAAATCAAATACTTTACTTCTTTTGGTTATTTAGACGAAGATGGTTTGTATAAATCATTAAACTACAATAGATATAATGTTAGAAGTAACATCGATATCCAAGCAACATCGACCACCAAAATCTCGGTTGATTTATCTGGAAGGGTTGAGAATAAACAAGCTCCGCCAGCGAGTATAGATAATATTTTTGAACATACCATGCGTAATCCGCCAGTGCAGCCAGCTAGATTTTCTAACGGTTTATTGGCAGCACCAGGTGTATATCCAAATCCTTTGGCCTTAATTAGCGAAGAAAGTGGCTACAACAGAAATAACTCGAATTTCTTCATGAGTAATTTTCAGGTTGTGCAGCAAATTCCGGGTGTGGAAGGGCTATCGATCAAAGGAGTTTTAGCATTCGATAAAAACTTTAGCTACAGAAAAACTTGGAGTCAATGGGTACCACTTTACGTAAGAAATAATGATGGTACCTATACAATCAACGCAGAATCTAAGTCATCGCTTTCTAAAGATTATGGCGAAGGTCAAAGTACTGAGTTACAAGGTCACATCAATTATGATAGAAGATTTGGAAAACATGGTATATCCGCTTTAGCGTTGATATTGCAAAAGCAAAATCAAGGTAGTGGAATTTACGGCGCTAGAAATTCTTACGAAAGTTCTGCGTTACAGATCTTGAATTTCGGGCCGGCGTTAAACGAAGTATTAAACGACAGAGAAGACAAAACCGCTTTACGTAGTGCTGCATTCCGTGTTAACTATGATTTTGACGGTAAATACCTTTTCCAAGCGAGTTTAAGAAGAGATGAATCGGAAAACTTTGCTCCAAAAGAAAGAGTGGGTTACTTCCCTGCATTTTCTGCTGGTTGGTTATTAACAAGAGAAAGTTTCATGCAGAATGTGAAGTTTGTTGACTTCTTAAAACTGAAAGCATCTTACGGAACATTAGGGAGTGATCGTATTAATAGTCGTTTTGGTTACTACAACCGTTACAACTTAGTGCCTAACGTTTATCCATTCGGGGGTAATTTTGTAACTGGTTTAACTCCGGGTGCTATCGCCAACGAAAACTTAACTTGGGAAACTTCCATCAAAATGGATGCTGGTATCGAAGCTAAATTATTCAAAAATCAATTGAGTTTAGATGTAACAGTTTTCAAAGAAAGAAGAAAAGACATTTTAGCAACTAGAGCATTGTCTGTTCCATTGAGTTTCGGTGCAGCTTTACCTGCCGAAAACTTCGGTATTGTAGATAATAAAGGTTTGGAGTTGATCTTAAACCACAGCAAGCAATTATCTAACAATTTCTCTTACTTTATTGGTGGTAACTTCACTTATGCTAAAAACAAAATTGTTGAAGCTGCTGAAGCGTCAAACATTCCAGATCACAGACGTATTACTGGAAGACCAAACGGTGGAATTTATGGTTACAAAGCTATCGGGATTTTTAGAGATGCAGCAGATTATGCGGCTTCGGCAAAGCATAGTGCGTATTTAACTTCTACAGGCCCTGGCGATATCAAGTATCAAGATATCAATGGCGATGGAATCATCAACGATGACGATATCACTTATTTAGGAAATGGTTCATTACCACAAGTACTTTATGGTATCAATGGTGGTGTAAATTACAAAGGCTTCGAGTTAAACTTCTTATTACAGGGAGCGGCACAATCTCAACAATTGTTTACTCAAAACGCAGCTTGGGCTTTCCACAATGGTGGTCGTGTAAATGCAGAATGGTTAGACAGATGGACACCAGCTCGTCCAGATGCACCGCTACCTCGTTTAAGCTTAAACACTAACGGCAACAACTATTTGGTGAGTGATTTCTGGGTACAAAATTCTAGCTATTTACGTCTAAAGAACGTAGAATTTGCTTACACGGTTAAGCACAAGTTTTTATCGAAAATTGGAGCTAATAACGTAAGACTTTATGCTCAAGGTCAAAACTTGTTTACCATCACCGATTTGATCAATCTAGATCCTGAAAATACAAACGGTATCGGTAGATATTATCCTCAACAAAAGACCTACACTTTTGGGGTTAATGTACAGTTCTAATAACCAATCGTTGAAATGAATATTAAAAGAAAAGAAATGATTAAAAGATATAAATGGTTGGTTGGCGTAATGGTAGTTACGTTAGCAACTTTCTCCTGCAAAAAAGATCTATTGGATATTAAACCTATAGATTTCGTATCAGATGCAGCCGTTTTTCAAGATATTACGCTTACCTCTCAATTTGTGAGCGATATCTATGGCACCTTATTAAGTGGTTTCGAGCGTAGAGATTTTGGTTACGACCAAGATTGGGCTCGTGGCTTTGCTACCTTAGATATGATGACTGATGATATAGAAGGGCACAATGATTTACCAATGAACAGAGTGCAAGCTGGAGATTTAAACTCTCATTTTTCTATGGGAACACAACTTTGGGCAGTTAACTATACTTTAATTAGAAAGGCGAACACGTTATTAGCTCGTATAGATGGCGTACCAACTACAAACACTGCACTAAGAGATCGTTTAAAAGCAGAAACTAAATTTTTAAGGGCATTTGCTTACGCCGATTTAGTTAAATCATTTGGTGGCGTGCCGTTAATTACCACAGAACAAAATGCAACTGACGATTTAGAAGTTCCTAGAAATACTTACGATGAGTGCGTTGCTTTTATCATCAAAGAATGTGATGAAGCAGCTGCGGTATTGTCTCCATCTTATGCAGATACAGATTTAGGTAGAGCAACAAAAGGCGCTGCGCTTGCTTTGAAAGCAAGAGTATTGCTTTATCATGCTAGTGCCTTGAACAATCCTAGTGGCATAGCTTCTAGATGGGATGACGCAGCAAAAGCGGCTCAGGCTGTAATGAGTTTGTCGCCCGCCAATTATGACATTCATCCAGATTACTACCAATTGTTCATGACTAAAGCAGGTAATAAGGAAGTGATTTTTGCTAAGAAATTCGGTCGCCCTAACCGTACGCACCAAAGTGCTTGGATGTTGCACATGAGCTTTACGCCAACAGGTTGGGGCGGATGGGGTGCTTTCCATGCTACACAAAACTTGGTAGATGCTTTTGAGATGAGAACAACTGGCTTGCGTCCTGATGAAGCTGGATCTGGTTACGATCCGCAAAATCCTTACGCTAACCGCGATACCCGTTTAGATAAAGCAATGCTGATGAATGGTTCTCAGTTTAAAGGTATCACTGTAGAAACCTTTCAAAGTGCAGATTTGAGTGTTTTTCCTGATGGTAATGCGAACAGCCGTACCAATGGAGATAGAACAAAAACTGGTTACGGCCTGCGTAAATTCATCGACGAAAAGAACATGACATCTGATGCTGTATACCAAGGTGGAGATAACGATTGGATTTACATGCGTTATGCTGAGGTATTATTAAACTATGCCGAAGCTAAAAATGAATTCAGTGGTCCAGATGCAACTGTTTATGATGCCCTAGACAAAGTACGTGCTAGAGGAGGTTTGCCGGCGTTGACAAGAAATTTCACTCAAGCTACTTTACGTGAAAAAATCAGAAATGAGCGAAGGGTAGAGCTTTGCTTCGAAGAGCACCGTGTGTACGATGTGAGACGTTGGAAAACTGGTATGACCTATTTTAATCAGCCTGTTTATAGAATGAATATCATCAAAAATACAAATGGTTCTTTAACCTACAGTAAAGTAGTATTAGAAAATAGAGTTTATAAAGAAACCTATAATCTTTTCCCTATTCCTCAAATCGAAATAGAGAGAAATAGAAAATTAACTCCAAATCCTTAATAAAAATAATAACCTCTTCCTTTTAGCAACATTGGGAAGAGGTTATCAAGAATACAAAATACTTATGCAGAAAATATTTTATGGCGCTATTGCCATCTGTGCAACACTTTTTAGCAACTTGTTTGCAGTAGAAACGTTGCCAACTGGCGAAAAACTTCAGCCCATTAAAGTAGAAGTTAGAAAAACTGAAAAAGGATTTGAGATGCTACGCGGCGGCAAACCCTACTTTGTTAAGGGTGCTGGCGGAACTTCTTATTTCCACAGAGTTGCGGCAAGTGGTGGTAATTCTATACGTACATGGGGAACCAATGGTGCTAAAGAAATTTTAGATTCTGCACATAAAAATGGATTAACCGTGATGATGGGGCTTTGGGTAGCTCCAGAACGTCATGGTTTTAATTACGATGATCCTGTTGCGGTAAAAAAGCAGTTTGAAAAAGCCAAGGAAGATGTGATGAAATACAAAGACCATCCAGCTTTGCTAAGTTGGGGAATTGGTAACGAATTGAACTTGTCTTATTCAAATCCGAACGTTTGGAAGGCAGTTAACGATATTGCCAAGATGATCCATGAAGTCGATCCTAATCACCCGGCTACTACAGTTCTTGCTGGAATTAATCAGAAAGAGGTTGATCATATCAAAGCTTCGGCTACTGCATTAGATTTCTTGTCTATCAATATCTATGGTGATTTAGATGTGTTGCCAGCAAGATTGAAAACGGTGGGATGGAATGGGCCATACATGGTAACCGAATGGGGTCCAACTGGTCACTGGGAAGGTTTAATGACGGAGTGGAAAGCTCCGGTAGAAGAAACAAGTAGTGAAAAAGCTGCTGTTTATTTAAGCAGATACAAATATTCTGTAGAGAAAGATAGAGACGTTTGTTTAGGCTCTTACGTTTTTTTATGGGGACAAAAGCAAGAAAGGACACCAACTTGGTACGGACTTTTTACTGCCAAAGGCGAAGAAAGTGAAGTGATAGACGTGATGCAGTATCTTTGGAGTGGAGCGTTTCCTAAAAACAGAGCCCCGCACCTTTATGGTTTTACCTTAGATAACAAGCGATCGAATCAAAGTGTTTATCTTAAGCCAGGAGTAACGTACAGCGCAGCAGTAGACGCTTTTGATCCAGATAATGATGTGTTAACCTATCGTTGGGAATTGTTGCCAGAAGCTACAAAAGTTGGTGAAGGCGGCGATCATGAAGATAAACCTGAAACGGTGAAGACAACTTTCAAAGAAACGGGTAAAGGCAAGGTCAGCTTAATGACACCTAAAGCATCCGGAGCTTATCGTTTATTTGTTTATGTTGCCGATGGAAAAAATAAAGTTGCTACAGCGAACATCCCATTTTATGTAAAATAAAACCTGAAAGATGAAGACACAAACATTTTTTAAGAATTGGTTACTAATATTACCATTGCTGGTTTTCAGCTTCAGTTGTAAGAAAGACGCCAAAGCAGTGGAACCTACAGATCTTAAGTTAGAAGCAACAATAAGTACTGATGGTAGCGGAAGAGTAGATTTTGTAGCGACGGCAGCTAATGCAGATCGATACTTCTTTTCTTTTGGGCAAAGCACAAGCGAAAGCATTAGGTCTAACGATGGAAAAGCGTACACCATTTATCCAGAAAGTGGAACTTATACTGTTAAAGTAACCGCATATTCTGCCAGTGATAAATCAATTGAAATCACAAAGCAGGTAACTGTAGAGAAGAATGAAGTGATTGACAATACAGGTTATGTTTCGCCAGAAAGCTATCCGGGAATGACCTTGGTTTGGAGAGACGAATTTAACGGTAGTGAGCCGGATACTAAATTTTGGAATTTCGAAGAAGGGAACGGTACCGAAGGTTGGGGCAACTGGGAACTACAATACTATCGCAAAGAAAATACGAGAGTATACAATGGTTACTTAACCATTACAGCTAAAAAGGAATCTTTCGGTGGCAAAGAATATACTTCATCAAGATTAACTACTGAAGGTAAAAAAGACTTTTTGTATGGTCGTATCGAAATGAGAGCAAAACTTCCAAAAGGACAAGGGATTTGGCCAGCATTTTGGGCTTTGGGCGCAAACATTCGTACTACGCCATGGCCGTTTTCTGGAGAAATAGATATCATGGAAATGGTTGGCGGTGGCCCTGGAAAAGACAATACTACCCATGGTACGGTGCATTACGAAGATGGCGGCCATAAGTACATTGGCGGCTCTACCACGTTAAAATCTGGTGATTTCTATGATAAGTTTCACGTATTTTCTATTGTTTGGACAGCCAATTCTATCAAATGGTTATTAGATAACGAAGAATTTTACTCCTTTGATACTACCGGCGCAAATAAAGATGAGTTTAGAAAACCTTACTTCCTTTTGCTTAACCTGGCTGTTGGTGGTAATTGGCCAGGATCTCCAAACGCAAGTACGGTTTTTCCGCAAAAGTACATTGTAGATTATGTTAGAGTATTTCAATAGAACTATCTCCGTAAATAGTTAATAGATTGTTTGAATGAAGCCCCGAGGAAACTTGGGGTTTTCTTTTTGAATAACATTTTACCTAGGCAACTGTTTATTATTATGCATCGCAATGACCACGAGATTTATGAAAACGTATAATCCCTAAACTGTATCTTTGTAATAATGAAGTTCAAACTCATCTCTGATTATAAACCCACTGGCGATCAGCCAGGAGCAATTAAACAATTGGTAGAAGGTGTAAACGCTGCCGAGCATTATCAAACCTTGTTAGGGGTAACTGGGTCTGGTAAAACGTTCACTATAGCCAACGTAATTGAGCAAACGCAAAAACCTACGCTAATCCTTAGTCACAACAAAACTTTGGCGGCGCAGCTGTATGGCGAAATGAAGCAGTTTTTTCCAGAAAATGCGGTTAACTATTTCGTTTCTTATTACGATTATTATCAGCCAGAGGCTTACATGCCAACTACCAATACCTACATTGAAAAAGATTTACAGATCAATGAGGAAATAGAGAAATTGCGTTTACGTTCTACTTCAGCGTTAATTTCTGGCCGTAGAGATGTAATTATCGTATCGTCCATTTCCTGTATTTATGGTATGGGAAATCCCGAAGATTTCTCTAAATCGGTTTACCGTTTTGGCGTTGGAACAAGAGTAAGTAGAAACGCTTTTTTACACCACTTGGTGGAAATTTTATACGCCCGTACTATCAACGATTTTAAACGAGGTACTTTCCGAGTAAAAGGCGATACGGTAGATATTTATCCTGCTTATATGGATTATGCTTACCGTATTTCGTTTTTTGGGGATGATATCGAAGAATTATCAGCCATTGATCCGATAACAGGAAAAACAATTGAGAAATTAGAAGATATTGCTATTTATCCAGCCAATCTCTTCGTGACGCCAAAGGACAGGTTTAACCAGTCTATTTGGGGCATACAAGAAGAATTAGAAATTCGTAAAAATCAGCTTTTAGGTGATGGATTGAACTTAGAAGCCAAGCGTTTAGAAGAACGTGTAAACTTCGATATCGAGATGATGAAAGAGCTGGGCTACTGCTCTGGAATTGAGAACTATTCACGTTTCTTCGATGGTCGTACGCCCGGAATGCGTCCCTTCTGTTTGCTAGATTATTTCCCAGATGATTACCTGATGGTGATTGATGAAAGCCACGTAACTGTTCCGCAGATTAGAGCAATGTATGGTGGTGATAGATCTCGTAAATTATCATTGGTAGAATATGGTTTCCGATTGCCATCTGCGTTGGATAACCGTCCGTTAAACTTCGAAGAGTTTGAGCGTTTAGCGCCGCAAACCATTTACGTAAGCGCAACGCCAGCCGATTATGAACTGCAGAAGTCTGATGGCGTAGTGGTGGAGCAGGTGATTAGACCAACAGGATTGTTAGATCCAGTCATCGAAATCCGCCCTGCGATAAACCAAGTAGATGATTTGTTGGATGAAATCGATAAAACCATCAAACAAGGAGACCGTGTTTTGGTAACTACATTAACCAAGCGTATGGCAGAAGAGCTGACCAAATACATGGATCGGTTGAATATCAAATGTCGTTACATCCACTCGGAAGTGAAAACTTTGGAACGTGTAGAGATATTACGTGGCTTGCGTTTAGGTGAGTTCGATGTTTTAGTGGGGATTAACTTACTACGTGAAGGTTTAGATTTACCAGAAGTAAGTTTGGTGGCCATTTTAGATGCAGATAAGGAAGGTTTCTTACGTTCGGATAGAGCATTAATTCAAACTATTGGTCGTGCGGCACGTAACGATAGAGGTCGTGTAATTATGTACGCAGATGACATCACCGAATCGATGGAGCGTACCATTAGCGAGACCAACAGACGTAGGGAAAAACAGATTGCCTACAATTTAGAACACGGAATTACACCTAAGACTGTGGGTAAATCTAAAGAAGAAATCATGGAGCAAACCTCCGTGTTGGAAGTCTCCGAAAAACAGAAAGCAAGAGCTAAAGCCTACGTAGAAGTGAATGAAGTGAGTGTGGCTGCAGATCCAGTGGTGCAATACATGACCAAACCAGAGCTACAAAAAGCATTAGATAAGGCTAGAAAAGATATGCAAAAAGCCGCCAAAGAGATGGATTTCTTACTCGCCGCCCGCCTACGTGACGAAATGTTTGCTTTAGAAAAAGTATTTGAAGAGAGGTTCGGAAAATAAACTCTGCTTTCCGTCATTCCCGCGTAGGCGAGAATCTCAATAGAGGGCTAGTTTGAAGGCGTAACTAATGGACCAATTCAACAAATGACAAATGAACAATTTATGCAAGGACAAAATAGAAGTGAAATTTACCCAGGTTTAGAAGTGGGGATCATACTTAAAAAAGACCAAAGAAACGGAAATGTAACTTACGGTGTGGTTGAAAAACTCTTGACCTCTGCTGCTTTCCACTCTAGAGGTATAAAAGTACGTTTAGAAGATGGACAGATAGGAAGAGTTTGTGAGATAGTGGAGGAATAATAGGCCAGTATTGTAACAAATAACTAGATGACGAAAAGAATTGTAATGAAATTGCAATGAAAATCGTTAATTGAAACAAATAGCTTGAGGCAAAGTCTATATTTGTAATAAGAGTATAAAAATGGGTGGAGTAATTAAATTTTTAATCATAGCAATTATTGTTTTATGGGTAATCAGGTTACTGGTAAGGATGATATTTCCTGCGGTAATTAGAAATGCCTTTAACAATATGCAAAATCAGGCCACAGGCCAACAGCAGCAACAAAGAGCTCGTCGTCCGGAAGGAACGATATCGATAGATTATATGCCTAAAAAAGAGAAGAAAAAGGGCAATGCCGATAATTTAGGTGATTTTGTGGATTACGAAGAAGTCAAATAATCTTACTGACTAGTAGTAAGATCAAACGTTATTTCTCTTTGGTGAAAGCCATTTTCTAATTGGTAAATCGTAGAACTTCATCGCTAAATAGGCAATTAAAATTTGTATTACAATTACCGATGGAATAACCCACATCAATGTTTGGTGACTTGGCTGCCCCTGTGCGTAATAGTTTCCAAAAGCCCATAACGCAAAGTAATGCGTAATGTAAAGGGGATAGGAAAGCTGCCCAGAAAATCTGCAAATACCTTGCTGTGCCGGGTTCAATGTAGCTCCTGCCCCTAATGCAACCAAAAAAGGAAAATAGACTACAATAATTAAAGGTTCTGTTAACCAATTCCAGTTATCGTTGTAAGGCACAAAAAAGGCCAAAGCTAATAACAAAGCTAGGATCGGAAAACCCAATTTGTTCTTGATGATCAACCGATAACGAAATACACACATTCCTGCTAAAAAAGAGAAAGCTACTCTAACGCCGCCATCCCAAAAATTATCTTTAGACCAACCTCCGCTAATATTTCCGGCAGATTTGGCTACATAGAAAATTCCCACTGCTGCTACAACTGCCAATAACAATAGCCAAATTCTTTTAAGTCGTTGTAATACTAAGGCGTAAACGATATTGGCAATGTACTCCCAAAAAAGTGTCCAGGCAGGGGCGTTTAAACCGAAGTTGTTAAAAGCTCGCTCCGCAATAATAGGATAGGGGATCATCAATATGGATGTGCCAAATAGTAATACCATTTTCCAACCATTATATGCTTCCCACTGGTTGCCGAAAGGATCGAAAATAAATCCTAATACACCTAAAACAGTACCCAAAACTACAAGCGGATGCAATCGAATAAGTCTTTGTTTGAAAAATGTTTTCAATCCCATTTGTGGTAACCTGTCATCGTAAGCGTAGGCAACCACAAATCCCGAAAGGCAGAAGAAAAAATCTACGGCTAGATAAGCATGGGCAATCAGATCATCTGGATGTGGTGTGTACATCT
The DNA here is from genome assembly GCF_005925325.1 of Pedobacter helvus. Taxonomy (GTDB): domain Bacteria; phylum Bacteroidota; class Bacteroidia; order Sphingobacteriales; family Sphingobacteriaceae; genus Pedobacter; species Pedobacter helvus. The sequence goes on from NZ_SRMP01000002.1 coordinate 153,792, forward strand.
CGATAAAGTGAAATATGACCACACCAAGAGCAGCTACACCACGTAGGCCATCTAAAATTTCGAAATGTGTTTTGGATTTGAAAACTGCACTGGCAGAAAGTTCGCTCATTTTGGTTCTAGTTGAACTTCAAGAATAAATATTTTGCTCGGCTTGAGCAAGGATTTTGTGTACGTACCTTGTTACATAAACCCGATTGAAGTGGAAATACTTTTTGTTTTTATACCTGCTGTCATCCTGAACGCTAGTGAAGGATCTAAAAATTGAAGCAATTTTAGAGGTAGATTCCTCCTAACGTCGGAATGACAAGGATCTAAAACAAAAAGATTGAAGCGTAAAGCGGGACTTACTTAAAAAGTATTTCTTAATTGCTTTTCAAAAACGATCAAATAAAATAACCATGTGTTAACAATCAGTTAATTAGTGGTGTAGACTTTTGTGAAAGTTAATTATCATACTATGCTTGAACTGTTTTTGATCGCCTGCTTAATTGTTTTTGTAGCGTTTTTCTTTAGTCCTTACGAATTAACCGTTGGCGAAGAAGAAGATTAACAACATCGACTACAAAAATTGTAGCTTTCTGCTAGGAAGGCCTGTCTTTTTTGTCTCTAAAAATAGCTTATGGAGAAAAGGAATGTAGAAATCGTGGTGATTTCTGATGTGCATTTAGGCACTTATGGCTGCCATGCCAAAGAATTGTTGAAATACCTGAAAAGCATTAAACCAAAAACGCTGATCTTGAACGGAGATATCATTGACATTTGGCAGTTTAGCAAGCGATATTGGCCAGAAACGCACATGAAAATTTTACGTAAGCTCATGAAGTTTGTGGTAGAAGGCGTAAATGTTTACTATCTAACTGGTAACCACGATGAGCTTTTGCGGAAATTTGCCGATATGCATTTGGGTACTTTCCATTTGCAGAACAAGCTCATTTTAGAACTTGATGGCAAAAAAGCTTGGTTTTTTCATGGCGATATTTTCGATGTAACCATGCAACATTCTAAATGGTTGGCAAAGTTGGGTGCAATTGGTTACGACAGTTTAATTTTATTGAACAGCGTAGTGAACTGGTGCTTGAAATTGTTCGGTAGGGAGAAAATGAGCTTCTCTAAAAAGATCAAAGCTAAGTTTAAAGATGCGGTAAAATTTATCAATAGCTTTGAAGAAACTGCCGCAGAACTGGCTATTGAAAATGGATATCAATATGTGGTTTGTGGGCATATTCATCAGCCAGAAAAGAGAAATGTGCTGGTGAATGATGGAGAAGTGGTGTATTTGAATAGCGGCGATTGGGTAGAAAATTTAACTGCTTTAGAATACAATCAAGGTAATTGGGAGATTTTTAAATACGAAGCCAAGAACTTTGTGAAAGACGAGGTAGAGCAAGGAGAACTTTCTGATGGTGAAGATCTTCATGGCAAGTTAGACGTGAACATTTTATTGCAGAAAATTAAGCTAGAAATTGCCTGAAAAGTAAAAAATACAGATATTAGAAGCCGAATGAAGATACTTTACGCCATACAGGGAACGGGCAATGGGCATGTGAGCAGAGCAAGGGAAATAGTTCCACTTTTACAGCAACATGGCGAAGTAGATTTGTTGATTTCGGGTACCCAAGTAGACGTGAAATTGTCGCAAGAAATCAAATACAATTTTCACGGTTTCAGCTTTATTTTTGGCAAAAAAGGTGGAGTAGATCATTACAAGACTTGGAAAAATATGAACCTTCCTCAGTTTAGAAGGGACATGAAATCTATTCCATTAAAAGAATATAACCTAATTTTAAACGATTTTGAGCCAATTTCTGCCTGGGCATGCCGCTTACAAGGAATCGAAAGTGTATCGTTAAGCCATCAGGCTTCTTTTAAATCTAAAAAAGTTCCCCGCCCTAAAACGGTAGATTGGGGTAAGTTAATTCTAAGCAGGTACGCACCAACTACACATCATATTGGGTTTCATTTTGATACGTACGATGATTTTATTTATAAGCCTGTAATTAGAAGTGAAATTAGACAGTTAGAACCGACCAATTTGGGGCATTATACCGTTTATTTGCCTGCAATTGACGATAAAGCTCTGGTGAATGTGCTAAAGCAAATTCCGAATGTGCGTTGGGAGGTTTTTTCTAAGCACACCAAAATTGCTTACGCCGATGCGAACGTTTTTGTAGAGCCAATTAACAACGAAAAGTTTAACCAGAGCATGGCCAGTTGCGAAGGCGTTTTTACTGGTGGCGGTTTCGAAGGGCCAGCAGAAGCTTTGCATTTAGGTAAAAAGTTATTGGTTGCGCCTATGCGATTTCAATACGAGCAGCAATGTAATGCTTATGCTTTAAAACAGTTCGGACTTCCAGTAATTTGGGGGAGTAACCACAATTGGGTGCCAATATTGAAAGATTTTGTCTCCAATCCGCAAGAACATCAATTCTATTTTCCTGATGAAACTGCTGCAATTATTGCAAACACGGTAAATACTTTTGCCAGATAAATTTCTTTACTTTGTGGCTAGTAACAAGTAAAAGTTTAGCGGATTGAAAATCCTTTTCACTTTTTACTTTCACTTTTTACTTAAAATGATTGATCAGTTTAGAAGTCTACATCCTCTTAATTTATTGCTGTTGGTGGCATATCTCATTTTAATGCGGATTGCTATCTTCTTAAATCTACCAGCGGAACTAAGTTTCGAGATTTTAGAACCTTACACCAAGCTGTTCATCAACGTTCCAAAAAATGCCCTTTCTTCAGAAGCTAATGTGTTTTTTGCTGCGGCAATCACCTTGGTGCAGGCGTTAATCTTTAATCGAATTGTAAACAATCACAACTTGTTGGCTAAGCCGAGTTATTTGCCGGCCTTACTTTACATCACGGGTACGAGTTTGTTTCTTCAGTTCCTGATACTTAGCCCCGCTTTAATTTGCAATTTCCTCATCATAGTTATCATAGATAAATTCTTAAAGCTATCTAAAACGGGTAGTGCAATGAGCATCATGTTTGATGTTGGAATGATCATCGCTATTGGCACCTTAATCTACTTTCCTTTCATCTTGATGTTAGTAATGTTATGGCTAAGCCTACTAATGTATCGTGCCTTTAGTTGGCGTGAGTGGATTTCAGGATTGATAGGCTTTTTAACCATATTTATATTTGTAGGTGTATTCTATTATTGGAATGACAACATTAACCGTTTCATTGAAATTTGGCAGCCGCTAACCAATAAATTTCCTAATAATCTTCAAATTAATTACGACGATTATTTAGTGCTCATTCCTGTAGGTATTATCATGATTTTGGCTGCCTTGCAACTGCGTGAAAATTTTTTTAGAAGCTTTATCAGTACTCGTAAAGCATTTCAGATGTTGTTTTTTATGTTTTTGGTGAGCATCCTTAGTTTCTACACCAAGAAAGGAGTTACCGTTGCCCATTTTATCCTTTGTGTCCCTCCCGGAGCAGTCTTATTGGCTTATTATTTTTCAAATGCCAAAAAACGCTGGTTTTACGAAACATTATTCGCCATCTTGGTGATTTGCATCCAGTATTTTCTGTTTGTTTAGTTTTCTTTGCCGCAGATTTATATTGATATATCAATTAAAAGATTTCGTAATCTCTCAATCTATTTTAATCGTTTGAATACATAAAATCTGCGCATCTCTGGCTAAATGGTTTTGCTTTAACCTTTTTTAACAAATTGATACCTCGAAACTTGTCAAAGATTGATAGCTTTGTGGAATGAAACTGATAGCGATGTTTCTTCCTGTTTGTAATTTGTTGTTTGGTAATGTAAATATTTAATGCATAATCTGGTCATAGATATTGGCAATACCTTTAGTAAACTAGCAATCTTTGAGCAAAAAAAACTCATTTATTTCCAGCAACTTGCAAGAGTTGAAGAGCGAGATCTCTTAAAGCTAATTAGCGAATATCAGATAGAAAATTCGACGGTTTCTAGTGTAAATAATGCTATAGAAAACCTAGAGGAATTATTAAAAGCACATACCAATTATACTCGCTTTAGTACTGAGATAAAAGGTAAGGTTAAAAGCCACTATGAAAGTCCCAAAACTTTGGGATTAGATAGATGGGCAAAGGTAATTGCAGCACATTGCTTATACAATGGAAACAATACTTTAATGATTGATGCGGGTACTTGCATTACCTACGATGTGCTTACCGCACAAGATGAATACTTTGGAGGAAGTATAAGTTTAGGACTAAATATGCGTTTTAAGGCTTTAAATCATTACACGGGGCGCTTGCCTTTAGTAGAATGGGATAAAGAACAAGAAGAAATAGCAGAAGGGACTAATACTCAAAATGCAATTAAAAGAGGTGTTTTACAAGGAGCGCTTAACGAAATAGAAGGATTTATTGCCTTAGAGCATAAAAGAAATAAAGATTTAAAGGTGGTATTAACAGGTGGAGACTCGCTTTTTTTGATCAAGCAATTAAAAAATAGCATATTTGCCGCCCAGATTACTCACGAACCATATTTGGTTTTAAAAGGCTTGAATGAAGTTATTACATTATAAAATGAACAATAAAATTAAGTGTGTATACATTGCAACGCTTTCTTTGCTAACGCTTTCGCTAGGCACTTATGCGCAAACAACTGTACAATCTCCATATTCTAAATTTGGTTTAGGAAATTTAAGAGGATCTGTTTTACCACAGCAAAGAGGTATGGCGGGTATCTCGGCAGGTGTTTTCAGGTCTAGCTATGTGAGTAACATCAACATGCAAAACCCAGCTTCTTATGCAGGTATCAACTTAACTGCTTTAGATATCGGTATGTCTGGTAGCATTACCGAATTAAAAACAAGTGGTTTAAGCGAAAGTAGTTTTAACTCATCATTAAGTCACGTAGCTTTTGCCTTTCCCGTAACTCAAAAATCGGCAGTAAGTATTGGTATTTTACCTTATTCAGAATTGGGTTACGATTTTAAAAACACAACCACCATAGGTACAGGTAACAGTGCTAAAACCGTAGATTATTTGTATAATGGCGAGGGTGGTTTATCTAAGGCTTACATCGGTTATGGTATACAGTTTGGTGATCATTTTAGAATTGGTGCTAATGCAGAATACCTTTTCGGCAACTTAATTCAGAGCAGAGCAACCGAAATAGTAGAAGGTGGTGCTGTTAACTCTCGCGACCAAGTGAAGAATAGTATTTATGGTATGAACTTTAGTTATGGTGCGCAATACGATTTTCGTTTAGGAAATAAAACTTCCTTAGTGCTGGGTTATTCAGGGTCTTCTAGCTCTAAATTAAATTCGGAAAGAAGCCAGTACACTACCATTTACAGTAAAGACTCTCAAGGCAATCCACAATCTGCCACAGACACCTTAGATTTCGTGGAAAATGGGAAAACAGGTCTTAAGCTTCCTTTGATGCACAACTTCGGTTTTACTTTGCAAAAAGAAAACAAGTGGCTAATAGGTGCAGATTATCGTATGGGTAAGTGGTCTCAAATGAGTATCGATAATGTAAATCAAGGTCTTCAAAATACTTACGGATTTTCTGTAGGAGGACAGTTTACGCCAGATATCACCTCAATTAATGGTTATTTCAAAAGAGTAGATTATCGCTTAGGTTTAACTTACGATAAAACCTATATCCAAATGAACAACGAAGACGTGAAACAAATGGGCGTAACTTTCGGATTAGGTTTGCCGCTTCAATCTGCTTATGGAAGATCGTCTTTCTACAAAATGAACGTATCTGCTGAAGTTGGTAGAAGAGGTAAAATAACTAATGGCTTAATCCAAGAGCGTTACGTTACTTTCCATTTAGGTTTCATGTTAAACGATAAGTGGTTCCAAAGATTTAGATTTGATTAAGGCCCATTGCTCGATTGCTGAATTGTAAATAATGGTTAAAGTTAAATGGTTAATGTTCAATAGTCGATGGTCAATGATTACTCGTAATCGAACATCAAATTTTGCTCGACCTTATCTTTTTAAACTGCCTCTTTTTGTCTTTTTACTTTTTACTTTTACCTTTTTACTTTCTTCTTGCGAAGGCGATGACTTGAAAAAAGTATCAGCCATTGATGCGAAAAAAGTTGCGCTAACTAAAGACCGTACTTATGGGGTTGAGGTAGTTTATAGCGATTCTGCAAAAGTGAAGGCGAAAGGTTACGCACCCATTTTAGATAAAGTTACACCATCGGCAGGAGCGGTTTACAGCGAGATGCCAAAGGGCGTGAAAATCTATTTCTTAGATGATTTTTTAAAAACCAAAGGTAGTATCACTTCAGATTATGCTATTAATAAGGAAACAGAAAAAATTACCATCTTTAGAAAAAACGTAGTGGTAGTTACCGATAACATGACCTTTACTACCGAAGAGCTTACCTGGGACCAGAATAAGCAATTATATACTTCGCCAGCAGGAACGGTGACTACAAAAGACGGTAATATTCTAAACGGAACCAGCTTTTCTGCACCTCAAGATTTCAGCACTTACAGTATCACTATGCCATCTGGGCAAGCCAATGTAGAGAATGGAAAACTGCCTTAATCTATACTGAAATTTAGCACTCTATCTTCCTAGTTTTCAACTCAAAAAACAATTGAAATTTAATATTTTCTATTTTGTTTCAAATTTGTATCTTGCGCCCTCTTAAAATAAAATTAATATAAAGAATAATATGGGTTTAATGACTTTCATGCGTACCAAAATGGGCTATTTCTTGGTAGGAGGTATCGCAGTAGTATTGGCGTTATTTGTTTTAGAACCACTATTGCAACAAGGTTCAGCAATATTTGGTGCGAGTGCAAGAACTGAAGTAGGTTCTATTGATGGTGAAGCCATTAAGTACGATGAATTTAATGCTAAAGTAGAGCAAACTTCTGCTCAGTTTAAGCAACAATACGGTGGTGTAATGAACCCACAAATGCAAGCAATGGCGGTAGATCAAGCTTGGCAGTCAGAAATTGCTAACGTAGTTTTGGGTAAAGAATTTGAACGTGTTGGTTTAACTGTATCTGCAGATGAGCTTTTTGATCTAATTCAAGGTAAAAACCCAAGCCCGCTAATTACTCAGTATTTTGGCAACCCTCAAACTGGTGAGTTCGATAGAACTGCAGTAATCACTTCTTTAAAATCAAGAAACCAAAATCCTCAATTGGCTCAGCAATGGTTGATGTTGGAGAACGAAATCGAAAAACAAGCTTTACAACAAAAATATACGAAGTTAATCAGTAACTCTGTTTACGTTTCAAGCCTAGAAGCTAACGATGAATATGTAAACCGTAACAAACTGGTAAACTTCAAGTATGTAAACCTAGATTACAGTTCTATCTTAGATGCTAACGTTAAACTAACGGATGCAGACTACAAAGAGTATTACGAAGAAAACAAAAAACGTTTCGACAATCCTCAAGAGACTAGAGATTTGCAATATGTATCTTTCAGTATCCAGCCAACTGCGGCTGATAGCGCATTGGTAAAATCTCAAGTAGAGAAATTAGCAGCAGATTTCAAAACTACGCCAAACGATTCATTGTTTGCAGCTAACAATTCAGATGTTAAAGTTCCTTATACTTACCTTTCTAAAGGTAAATTAGATCCGGCAGTAGATTCTGTGATCTTTAACTATTCAGTTGGAAGTTTCTACGGGCCTAAATTCTCTGGTAACTCTTATAAATTAGTTAAAGTGGTAGATAGCCGTTTCTCACCAGACTCGGTAAAAGCTAGCCATATCTTAATCAATCCAGCACAAGTTGGTGGCGATGAGAAAGCAGTTAAGTTAGCAGATTCGTTAAAAGCATTAGCGCAAGGTGGAAGTAACTTTGCTGAGTTAGCTAAAAAATACAGCGTTGATGGATCTAAAGACCAAGGTGGCGATCTAGGTACCTTCGCACGTGGTGCAATGGTTCCTGAGTTTGAGAATGCAGCTTTTGATGGCCGTACTGGTGACATTAAAGTGGTAAAATCTCAATTCGGTGTTCACGTTATCAAAATCGAAAAACAAGTAGGTTCTTCTAAAGTAGTGAAGTTAGCTTACATCGAAAAAACTTTAGCGCCTAGTCAAAAAACAAGAGACGTAGCTTATAAAAAAGCAAACGCTTTCTTAGCCGAAGTTAAATCTGACAACTTTAGTGCTTTAGCTCAAAAACAAGGTTATACAGTTGGTTTAGCTGATAGAATTACAGCAACTCAAGGTTATGCTCCAGGTTTGGATAACCCACGTCAGTTAATTAGAGATGCTTACGAAGCAGATAAAGGCGAAGTTTTAGGTCAAGTTTACAATATGGATAATGCTTATGTAGTTGCTCAGGTAACTAGCATCAAACCTAAAGGTCAGCTTTCGTTAGAAGATGTGAAGAAACAAATCCAACCTCAGGTACTAAATGCGAAGAAAGCTAAAATGTTAACTGAGAAATTTGATAAAGCGTTATCAGGTGCTTCAAGCATTGATGCTGTAGCTTCAAAAGTTGGTAAAACTGCAGTGCCAGTTCAAAACATGGTGTTTGCTAATCCAATCATTCCAGGTTTATCTCAAGAAAATAAAGTGATAGGTACTGTATTTGGTTCTCAAGTAGGCAAATTATCTAAAGCTATTACTGGCGAAAGAGGTGTATATGTTTTCGTGGTAGATGGATTTACAAATCCAGCTCCTTTGGCAAATACATTTAAGCAAAAAGAAAGTATGCTAATGAACATTAGCCAACGTGCTTTGGGTAGTGCTTTCCAAGCGCTGCAAGAGAAAAGCGATATAAAAGACAATAGAGTGAAATTCTATTAATCTTATTTACTTAATTTTGTAACCGTCACAGCTTTAGTTGTGACGGTTTTTTTGTTTAATAGGTTTTTGAGCTTTTTGCTTTTCAACCTTTTACTTTACACTTTTGATTTCAATAAAATGGATATTCAAGAAAACATCGTAAATAAAGTTGCTGCAAGCGGATTGATCACCTTTAATCTAGAAGATTATCTAGAAAAGGGCGAACGTGTGCTGTATGATATAAAAGACAATCTATTTCACGGATTAATGCTTAGAGAAAAAGATTTTCGTGAGTTTGTAAAAGGACATGATTGGCAACAGTATGAAGGAAAGAATGTGGCGATTACATGCACTGCCGACGCTATTGTACCTACTTGGGCGTATATGCTATTGGCAAATAAGATGAAGCCTTACGCCAACGAGGTTGTATTTGGTGATTTGGATTTGTTGGATACCATATTGTTCTCTAAGGCACTGGCAAAAGTAAATTTGGACGATTATGCCAGTCAAAGAGTTGTGATTAAAGGCTGTGCAAATCCTCAAATTCCAGTTTCTGCATATGTTGAAATTACCGCGTTGCTTACCCCAGTGGTTAAGAGTATTATGTATGGAGAGCCTTGTTCTACAGTGCCAATTTACAAACGCAAGGATTAATTAGCTAAACGACAATCTTTGTATTGGCCAAATAGGATTATATTAGCTTCAAGTGATCCAAGCAGCTAAAAACTATTCATGAAATTTTGGATTACTTTTTGTTTTAATAACCGCATGAGAAAATTGTCGTTGATATTAGCCTTGGTCGTAGTGGGTAGTTTTGGGTTTGCTCAAGAACTTCCTGTAAAAAAAGAAGCTGCGTTTAAAGAAGGAGAGGTTTTAAGCTACAAATTGAAATATGGTTTTATTACAGCCGCAGAAGCAACTATAAAAGTAGAGGCTTCTGATATGAAATTTGATGGTAAGCCAACTTACAAATTAGTAGTAGATGCTCGTACATCAGGTACTTTCGACGTATTTTATAAGATTAGAGATCACTATGATTCATATATAGATAAAACCGAATTAACACCCTACTTTTATCAAGAAGATGTAAGAGAGGCTAAATACCGTAGGCAAGATAAAGCACGTTTTTATCAAGATACGAAAAAGGTTGTGGCGAATAAAGGAACCTTTATGGCGCCAACTACACAAACTTTTGATTTGGTTTCTGCCTATTATTTCGCTCGAAGTTTAGATATGTCGAAGATTAAACTTAATGACACCTTTAAGCTAAACTATTTCTTGAGTGATGAAATTTCCGCGTTGGAAATCCAATATGTTGGGAAAGAAAAGATTAAAACTAAGTTGGGCGAAATTAATTGTCTCAAATTTAGTCCGTCTATTAAACCTGGACGTATTTTTAAAAAGGATAGTAAGTTGTACCTTTGGATCACCGATGATGGTAACCGAGTTCCTGTAAAAGCCCAAGTAGAAATTTTAGTTGGCTCGGTAACCTTGGAGATAAAATCAGCAGATGGTTTAAAATATCCAATTGGTAAAGGTTAATCGGTTAACTGTTTTAATCGTCTAACTGTAGAATAAAAATGCTGTTAGTTAAAGGTTTGTAAAAAACAATTAATCATTACACAGTTTAAACAATTAATCAAAATAATGATAGAAGTTCAAAGTACCTTATTGCATGAAGATCTGATTAACGAAGATTTTGTATGTAATTTAAGTAAGTGTAAAGGGATTTGTTGTGTGGAAGGAGACTCAGGTGCGCCTCTTGAACAATCTGAAAAAGGAATTCTAGAAGAGATATACCCAAAAATTAAGCACTTGTTAGCTCCAAAAGGTATTGCTGCAATTGAGGAGTACGGTACTTCTGTGGTAGATGTAGATGGTGATTTAACCACACCTTGTGTAGACGGTAACAAAGAATGCGCTTATGTAACCTTCGAAAATGGCATTACAAAATGTGCCATCGAAAAAGCATACGAAGAAGGAATTGTGGACTGGAAGAAGCCTATCTCATGCCATTTATATCCAATTCGTATTACCCAATATCCAGAATTTGAAGTATTAAATTACGATAGATGGCATATCTGCAAAGATGCCTGTTCTTTTGGTAGAGAGCTTAAAGTTCCAGTATATAAGTTTCTAAAGGATCCCTTGATTAGAAAGTATGGCTCAGAGTGGTATGCTGAGCTAGAAGAAAATATTGCTGCTAATTCTTAAATTTTTTATCAATAATAATCAAAAGCATCTATTTAATAGATAGTTTCTTATATTTTTGTCACAAACATCATAGATATTACTTTGAAAAAAATATTAATAACAGGAGGTGCAGGGTTTATTGGTTCGCACGTAGTCCGTAGATTTGTAAATAACTATCCAGATTATCAAATAGTAAATCTCGATAAATTAACTTACGCCGGTAATCTAGCTAATTTGAAAGATATCGAAGACAAGCCAAATTATAGCTTTGTTAAAATAGATATCACAGATGCTACAGCTATCAACGAGTTGTTTAAAGAAGGCGACTTTGATGCAGTAATCCATTTAGCTGCCGAAAGTCATGTAGATCGTTCTATAACTGATCCTACTGCGTTTGTAATGACAAATGTTATCGGGACGGTAAATCTTTTAAATGCCGTTAGAGAATATTGGAAAGGCGATTACGATAAAAAGAGATTTTACCACGTAAGTACTGATGAAGTTTATGGCGCATTGGGTGAAACCGGAATGTTTACAGAGACTACTGCTTATGATCCGCATAGCCCTTATTCAGCTTCTAAAGCAAGTTCAGATCACTTTGTAAGAGCTTATCATGATACTTACGGTTTAGATTGTGTGATTTCTAACTGTTCTAATAATTATGGATCACACCACTTTCCTGAAAAGTTAATTCCTTTAGCGATCAATAACATCAAAAATAATAAGCCTGTGCCTGTTTATGGTAAAGGTGAAAATGTGAGAGATTGGCTTTGGGTAGAAGATCACGCAAGGGCAATTGATGTGATTTTCCATCAGGCTAAAACAGGTGAGACCTATAATATTGGTGGCCATAACGAGTGGAAGAATATTGATTTAATTCACTTGCTATGTAAAATCATGGATCAGAAATTAGGTCGCGAAGAAGGAGAATCAGCGAAGTTGATCACTTTCGTTACCGATAGAGCTGGCCACGATTTACGCTACGCCATCGACTCAACTAAGCTTCAAGAAAAGTTGAATTGGGTGCCAAGCTTACAATTTGAAGAAGGTTTAGAAAAAACGGTAGAATGGTATTTGACCAACGAAGAGTGGTTAAGTAACGTAACTTCAGGTAACTACCAATCATATTACGAAAAGCAATACAATCACAAATAGATGGCTAAAGTACTGGTAATAGGTGCTGGCGGTCAGTTGGGTCAGTGTATTAAAAAAATCGTAGCTAAGCGAAGCGTTTTAGACGTTGCATTTCCAGAAGAAGGCGCAGCGAATATTCTTAATGTAGAAGATCTTTCTGCGCTTTTTAATCAAGAAAAACCTGCCTACGTAATTAATTGTGCTGCTTATACTGCGGTAGATAAAGCAGAAGATGAAGCCGACATTGCAAAGGCGGTAAACGAAACTGGTGCGAGAAATTTGGCGCAATTATGTAAGCAACATCAAGCTACGCTAGTCCATATCTCTACTGATTTCGTATTCGAAGGCAATGACATCAAGTTGTTAAAAGAAGACGATGTTGCGAAGCCAATTAGCGTTTACGGAGCAACAAAGTTAGATGGCGAACTCGCTATCATCGAAGAGCTTGATCAGCACATTATTCTTCGTACAAGCTGGTTGTATTCGGAATTCGCTAATAACTTTGTGAAAACAATGTTAAAATTGGGTGCTGATCGCGACGAATTAAATATCATCGCAGATCAAGTAGGTACGCCAACATATGCTATCGATTTAGCAAACACGATTTTCGATATCATTCAAAATCCTGAAAAAAAATATGGTGTTTACCATTTCAGTAACGAAGGGGTAACCTCTTGGTTCGATTTTGCAAAAGCAATTTTCGATTTAAGTGGTACGCAAGTTCGGGTAAATCCTATTCCTACAAGTGCTTATCCAACCAAAGCCACACGCCCACACTTCTCTGTGATGGATAAGACAAAAATTAAGAAAGATTACAACATCATAGTACCCTATTGGAGAGATAGTTTGGCAAAGTGCATTGACGAGTTAAAGTTGATGACAAATGACTAATTCATCCAATGAACTAATCAACTAAATTATGAAAGGAATAATATTAGCAGGCGGAAGCGGCACCAGGTTACATCCATTAACATTGGCTACAAGCAAGCAGATGATGCCTGTTTACGATAAGCCGATGATTTATTACCCATTATCGACTTTGATGTTAGCTGGAATTAATGAAATCTTGATCATTTCTACGCCTCATGATTTGCCAAACTTCGAGAAGTTGTTAGGTGATGGAAGTACATTAGGTTGTAAATTTAGTTACGCTGTGCAAGCAGAACCAAACGGTTTAGCACAGGCCTTTGTGATAGGCGAGGAGTTTATTGGAAAAGACAAAGTTGCTCTAGTTTTAGGAGATAATATTTTCTACGGAGATGGGATGGCAAAGCTTCTTCAGCAAAGTGCCAACCCAGAAGGGGGAGTGGTGTTTGCTTATCAGGTTTCGGATCCAGAAAGATATGGCGTTGTGGAGTTCGACAAGGACAATAAAGCGATCTCTATAGAAGAGAAGCCTGCACAACCTAAATCTGATTATGCAGTACCAGGTCTGTATTTCTATGATAACGATGTGGTAGAAATTGCTAAAAATGTGAAGCCGTCCCCTCGTGGCGAGTACGAAATTACCGATATAAATAAAGTTTATCTAGAAAGTGGCAGATTGAAAGTGGGTGTTTTAAGCCGTGGTACAGCTTGGTTAGATACTGGAACCTTTGCTTCATTAATGCAGGCTGGTCAGTTTGTTCAAATTATTGAAGAAAGACAAGGGTTGAAAATTGGATGTATCGAAGAGATTGCTTACCGAATGGGGTATATTTCTGCTGATCAGTTAAGAGAAATTGCAAAGCCGCTCGTGAAAAGTGGTTACGGAGAATATCTGTTAAAGATCATTAAGTAAGCTTATTTAGCTCACATCAAATATTTTAAAGCTGTCATTTCGAGGTTGGAAATAAGGTTGCCAATGTTAATTATTGGTGTTTTGTTTTCATTGAAACGACAGCTTTTCTTGTGAAACTACAAATTCCCGATCAGTGCTTTCAAAAATTCTTCGGGTTTTTCTAAGTGAGGAATATGTCCTAAACCTTCAAATTCTATCAATTTTGATCCTTGAATTTTAGCTGTGGTTGCTTTGCCTAAAACTTTGTATTGGCCGTATTTCTTTTGATCCTCTGCGCTCAATAAACCTTTGCCTACAATGGTTTTATCTTCTTTTCCGATCAATAATAAGGTAGGGACTTTAAGATTCGCAAATTCGTGTACTAGAGGTTGTTCGTAAATCATGGTGAAAGTTAAGGCTGCCACTTTTGCCCACCGGGGATAATCGGCGCTGAAAGTTACACCTCCAGCAATACGCACCAATTCATCGTACTCGGGTTTCCATTCTGTGAAATAAGAATTCTGATAATACTTCTTTACACTTTCTGCAGTGGTTTTAAGTTCGGTTTTATATTGTTGTTCGGTATTTACATAAGGAACAAAAGACCTGTAATCTTCCAATCCAATCGGGTTTTCTAATACCAGTTTTTCAGTTTTTTCTGGAAATAACAGTGCAAAACGAGTAGCTAACATTCCGCCCATCGAATGACCTAAAATAATAGATTTGTTAATCTTCAGGCTATCCAGAAGTTGACTGTTCCATCTCGCCATTTGATGGAAGCTGTAATGAATAAAAGCTTTGGATGATTTACCGAAACCAATTTGATCTGGTACAATTACACGATAACCGTTGGCTGTTAATGCTTTGATAACGTTAGTCCAGTAGTAACCACCAAAGTTTTTGCCATGAAATAGCATCACGGTTCTGCCATTAGCTTTAGCGCTTGGCGAAACATCCATGTAGGCCATTCTTAAATCTTTTCCTTCGGTTTGTATTGAAAAATACTTCACCGGATAAGCATATTTTACCTGTTCTAAAGTGATAGATAAGGTGTCCGTTTTTTGTGCTAAAAGGTTGATACTGTAGATGAAAGTGAGGGCAAGTAAAAGTAATTTTTTCATGAGAAATCAAATAATTGTATAAACGCGATGGCAACAAATTAGTTTAAATTTATCATTATTTATACTTTTGGGCGACCAAATGGATTTGATATGACCGTGTACGAAGTAGGCGTTAATAGGCTAACTATTTCCGCTATTCAGGAAATTATAAACTCATCGCAAAGCATTGCTCTATCCGCTGTTGCGAAAGAAAAAATCATCAAGTGCAGGCAGTATTTAGATGATAAAATGAGCAAAGCCAAAGATCCAATCTATGGAATTAACACAGGTTTTGGATATTTGCAAAATGTAAAGGTAGAAGCTGATCAACTTACTCAATTACAACATAATTTATTGTTATCTCACGCTTGTGGAACTGGTAATGAAGTGCCAAAACCGATTGTGAAGTTGATGCTACTGCTGAAAATACAATCTTTGAGTTATGGACATTCTGCTATTGCTTTAACCACGGTACAACGCTTGGTAGATTTCTTTAATCACGATATTTTGCCAGTAGTTTATACACAAGGTTCGTTAGGTGCATCTGGCGATTTAGCTCCCTTGGCGCATTTGGCTATTCCGTTAATTGGCGAAGGTGAAGTTTGGTGCAAAGGCCAAAAAATCAATACCGTTCAGCTATACGAGCAATTAGGTTGGGAGCCATTAACTTTACAAAGCAAAGAAGGTTTGGCGCTGATTAATGGCACACAGTTTATGAGTGCTTATGGGGTATATTGCTTGCTGAAAGCTCAGAATTTATTGGCTTGGGCCGATGCGATTGCCGCTACCGCGATTGATGCTTTTGATTGTAGGATTGATCCATTTTTAGATCTAAGTCATGTCATTCGTCCGCATAAAGGACAGTTACAAACGGCAGAAAATATTAAAAATTGGTTAGAAGGAAGTGAGTTGATTGTTCAAAAAGGTAAGCAAACGCAAGACCCTTATTCCTTTCGTTGTGTACCGCAAGTGCATGGCGCAAGCAAGGATAGTGTTCAATACATCCAATCTGTTTTTGAAACTGAAATTAACTCTGTAACAGATAATCCGAACGTATTTCCCGATGAAGATTTGATTATCTCGGCGGGAAATTTTCATGGACAGCCATTGGCTTTAACCCTAGATTTTCTTTGTATGGCATTAGCCGAAATGGGTTCTATTTCCGAACGCCGAACCTTTCAATTGATCTCAGGAACTAGAGGCTTGCCGCCATTTTTGGTAAAAAACGCAGGTTTAAATTCGGGATTGATGATTACGCAATACACTGCCGCTTCTATTGCTAGCGAAAATAAACAGTTGTGTACACCAGCTTCGGTAGATAGCATTGTAAGTAGCAACGGGCAGGAAGATCACGTAAGTATGGGGGCAAATGCGGCTACTAAATGTTTACGTGTGGTAGAAAATCTAGAGCGAATTTTAGCCATCGAATTAATCACTGCAACTCAAGCGTTGGAGCTAAGAAGACCCCTAAAATCATCTTCAAAAATTGAAAAGCTATTAATTGATTTTAGAGCTGTAGTAAGTTTTAATGACGCTGATAGATTGTTGGCAACTGATATTAAAGCTGCCGTTCAGTTTATTCGCGGTCGTCAATCTAATTAACAAGATTGGCAAACAATGATGAGAAGTAGAATAATAAAAATCATAATGTTTTGATTTATAAGTTTAAACTCAATGCCCTCATTTCGACGAACGAAGTGCTTGTCCTGTTTTAAGAGAGAAATCTAGCAGTAGTTAATAGTTTGTTAGATTTCTCTCTGCATTCGAAATGACGGAATCCAGTCAAGCTTTTGGGTTATTAGAAAAGTTATTTAACTGGCTTCAATAACGGTTGTAATGCAGTTTTTTCATATTTAACAGCATAATCATATGCGGTTTTTCCAGTTGCACTTTTAGCGCTGATATCTGCACCGGCTTTTACCAAAGCTTTTGCAAAATCTAACAGCCCATATTTGGCTGTATACATTAGCGGTGATTTTTCACCGCAGATTTTGTTCACGTCTGCTTTTTGCTCAATTAGTTGGTTGAATATATTTGGCTTGTTCATTTTGATGCTAAGAGAAAGCAGACTGTAGCTTATATCTTCGATATTGAAACAATCGTTAATGGTTACTTTTTGATTTTTAATTTCAGCCAATAATGCTGTTGCATCATCGGCTTTAAATGCTTTTTTAATATTATCGTTTAATTGTTGAGCAAACCCTAAGCCGCTTATTGATAGCAAGGCAATTATCATTACTGTTTTTATCTTTTTCATAAGCCTGCGGTTATTTTAACATTTGTTTTAATGTACTTACAGGTAATTGAACTGTAGTTTGATCAGATAGTGAACCTTTAGCCTTTTCAATGTCAATCGATCTGAAAGTAACGTTGGCACTGTCTGTAGTTTTCAAGGTTAGGTTGCGGATAACGTATTTTTCCTTATCGGCTTTACCGCCAAATACATCAATGTCAACTTTACCTGTAGATGCAATATTTAAGTCGTCAAAAGACACTCCCGAACTTCTAAAGTTTGCATTCCTTAAAATTAAGTCGATAGATTTTGCTGCCGAGTTTTCTTCAATGTTTGTATAACCGTCTTCAGCATAGATGCTCGCTTTTTGGAATTTTGCATCTCTATCAAATCTAAAATCGTTGAATTTTTTAAGATTGATGGTTATCGAATCTCCTTTTGCATTTAGATCAATCGAAGAAGCATTATTTACACTTAATCCTGTGGTTTTAGGGGCGTAAACCAATAAATTGATATAACGACGTTCTATATTGTTGTCAGTCAAGCTAATTTGCAGCTTCCCGTCTTTATCTACATTGCATTTTATCAAATCTTTGTGCTCTTTATTTATTTTCACACCAAATTTGCTATCCTTAATTATTCGAATGTAAAAAGTAAATTCCTTTCCGTCGGTTACGTTTATCGTATTAAATTGGCTTAAGGCAATTGCTTCCATGTTTTCAGATTTGCCATCAAAGCTGTCATTTTGCTTCTCTAAATTAGCCCAGGTTTTACCATCTATGTAATAAGCTTTTGAAATAACTACCATACTCAAAATTGGAACAACAATAAGTGCAGCAGCAAAAGCTATTAATAATTTATTACTAGTTTTCATGATTTCAAGTATTAAAAGTTTTCTTTAACAAAAGTGTTGTAGCGGGTTTGCAACTCTTCAAAATCGATGTTTAATAGATAGATGTTTCTGAATACCGTAGGCAAGTCATCTTCCATAAACTGTGCTTTTCTATAGCTTTTCACGTGAGTAATCGCATTGTCGGCTACGAAAAAACCGATACCTCTTTTGTTGTTAATTATATTTTTGTTCTGTAGTAATTCGTAAGTACGCATTACCGTGTTTGGGTTTACCTCTAGGTTTACCGCCATCTCTCTCACTGATGGGATTTTCTGGTCGGCTTGCCATTTCTCCAGTAAAATATGTTCGCAAACATATTCTGCAATCTGAAGATATATTGCTTTGTTATCTCTAAATTCCATTTCTCTCTTTCTAAATTAAACCTCTTTTTCTTTTAGGCGGACGTAGGTGATACTAAAAACTACTAGCGTAAACAGAGCTATGATCGCAAATAACACCCACTCCATAGTGTCTTTGCCATGGCTGTAGCGATTAATTGGAGTTTTGTTGCTCAATATTGCTTCTACACTATTCATCACAATGTAAGTCCAAGCGCCACTAAAAAGCATTACACATATCGCAGTTTTAATGTAATGGAACCTGTTAAAATACGCCGAGCCAAGTAAGAAAACACTAGTAACTGTAAAAGGAGCTAAGTATAAAGGCGCAAATGAATTGATATCATTTTTATTAAAAAACATTTCGACATCTGCTAGTTCTTTTACATTTCCTGTTTTAAAATACGATTTGATATAGGCAATAAAAGCCCAATCTGTAATAATGAAAATCAGGATAAAAGCCAACACAGATAAAATTGATGTAAAGAAAAATCCTGCTAGAAATTTCTCAAAAGTAGAAGCTGGTATCAACAAATCAATGATGGCCTTAGATTTTTGCCCTAGGTGAGCAAAGTAAGAACTTGCGATGATGCTAATGAACAAAAATCCGAAGATAAAAAATAGCGGTTCTCTAAAACCCAATCTACGAGAGACGTAACCCAATTCTTCTAATGGTAATAATGTCAATCCATAAAAAGCTACAATTACACCTGTGGCCACTAATAAGGTGATTAAAAATATTTTCCCAAATTCTAACCATTGTCTTTTGAGCAATAGCGTAAAACGATGTAAGTTAAATGTATTGTTCATGGCTATTTAGTTAAAAATTGGTTTCAGTTTATTTTTTTCTGTTAAAACTGCATTAAATAGCAGCTCCATATCCAGTTTGCTATCTTCTTGGTGGTAATTAGCCATTACTGCATTGTAACCGGCTAACGAAGGTTCTGCGTAGATTACAGTTTCATCCAGCTCCTTTACACGTTTAAAGCAAAGCTTCTCCGTAACTTCCTCTACGGTTGCTTTTAGTGCAATTTTATTTTCATCTAGCATAATTACGGTGTCAATCAAATTATCCAAATCACGTACTTGATGAGTAGAGATAATGATACATTTATCTTCGGTTAGTGCAGAAGCCATGATTTTCCGGAACTGCGCTTTCGAAGGGATATCTAAACCGTTTGTGGGTTCGTCCATAATCACCAACTTGGCATTGGTAGCTAGACCAAAGGCGATGATTACTTTTTTCTTCTGCCCGTAACTCATATCAATTAGTTTTTGCCCTACTGGGATATCAAACTCCTTCAACAAATCTGCAAAGTATTGATGATCGAAGTGAGGATAGAACGCAGCATTTGCTTTTACATAACTATCAATTTTGATGGCGGGTAAGTGAAATTCTTCAGGGATGAAGCAGATTTGCTGCAACATTGCCGGTTGCCTTTTCGCTGGGTCAAAACCAAATACATCAATTTTTCCACTTTGTGCATAAACTAAACCTGCTAGGTTCTTTAACAGAGTTGATTTGCCTGCACCGTTTTTGCCCAATAGTCCGTAGATATGACCATTGCTCAATTGCATGCTGATATCCTTGAATAGGATGCGCTGCTTGCTATAGCTAAAATTTAGATTTTCTATCTTTATCATACTAGTGTATTAGTTAAATAATACACTAAAGTAGCGCTAAATTTTCAATCTCCAAATTTTTAAGAAAATATTTTTTTTTGCAGAACGATTGAAATGGTTGTGCTTACAAATGATAAAAGCCCCTCATTAATGTGTGAAGGGCTTTTTTGCATTATATTTTTTACGCTTTACCGTCATTCCCCCGTAGGCGGGAATCTTAAAGCATTACATTATAGATTTCTTTCGCATTACGATACCCAATCGAGTTGGGTACGACGATTTATGACGTCACTGCCTATATTACAAGGGTACGCTAATTCCAAAGCTTACATTGCGTCCTGGATTGTAAATATTAGCTAATTTGTAACGGCTTAAGTGGTTGTAATAAAGTTTATTGGTTAAATTTTGTCCAGTAACCCAAACATTTAACTTACCTTTTTTTGTTTTAAACGAAGTACCAATTCCGGCATCAAATAAAGTATAGCCATCAGTTTCGGTTTCAAAAGCATCAATTCTGTCTTGCTTGAAAACATTGGTTAAGCCTACTTTAATGAAGCTATCGCTCAATCCTTTTAAATTCGGCTCAAAACGGATTTCGTTATTTAAGCTGGCCGCAGGAATAAATGGCAATGGTGAATTGGTGGCTTTGTTGGTGCCTTTTACGTAAGCGAAAGTATTCTCGAAGTGCAATGCTTTTATCAAGTGAAAATCTACCGAAGCCTCGCCACCAACTAGGTTGGCATCTGTTTGTAGGAAACGATAAACTGGTAGGGTTTCTGTATTGCCATCATGGTCGGTATTTACAATGGTTTCCCCGTTTAAGTTACTTAGGTAAATGTAATCGTATATTTTGTTGCTGTAAGCATTTAGGCCCAAAGTAATATTTTCAGCTTGGTAAGTCAAGCCTAAATCGAATTGCAAACTAGTTTCCTGTTTTAAGTTACTGTTACCGATTTCGTATCTAAAAGTACCTTCATGCTTACCATTAGCACCTAACTCTGCAATGTTTGGAGCTCTAAATCCAGAACCAATATTTCCTTTTAGGTTTAAGTTTTTTGCAATATCAAATGCAAAGCCTAATGAACCAGTGAAATTTGAGAAACTGTTGTTAAAAGCACTGAAAATTTGGTCTTGATGATCGCCGTGATCTTCGAATAAATCTTTACCATCAATTTTTTTGTAATCATAACGTACACCGGCATTGATAGCACCATTTTCGAAATTGCGTTTTAAATAGGCAAAGGTTCCGATATTATTGCTGTTGTAGTCAGGCACTAAAAATTCTTCCCCGCTATTTCTATTGGTTTGGTACATGCCTTGTAAGCCGATAGTAGGCTCCCAAATACCATTGTTAGCAAAAGAATATTTCACATCGTAAGTATAAGAATTCAAACCTAAGTTTAAGCCTGGTTCATCTTTAGTTTCCTCAAACTCTTTTCTAATGTTACGCTGAAATGCGAAAGTAGATTTTAACTGACCGCCACCAAGCAATACATTACTATTTAAAGCTGCACGATAATGATTGATATTTTGGAATGGTAAATTCAACGATCTCGATTTAGCATCGCTGTTACTGATGATATTACCATCTTCGTCAGCATAATTGCCATCCGCATCTGGACCTTCTTCTACTAAACCGATATTAGTCGCAAAGCGAGATAAACTTAGATGCGTATAACCCCAAGTTTTGTTTAAGCCCAACATAGCGCTGGTATTGATTTCGTTAAAGCCAGCATTTGGTACTACGTGGCCTTTATAGCCGAAGCCGTAAGCATTTTTGTAAGAAACACGTCCGCGGTAAACAAAACCATTTGTATTACCTTGCATCATTAATGAAGATGCAGTTAAACCTCCATTGGTGTTATAGTTGGTCGTGAAGTTGCCGTTGTAAGTTCCCTCTGCGGGCACCAAATCATCGATAATGTTAATCACGCCGCCCAAGGCATCAGAACCATAAAGCAAACTTGCTGGTCCTTTTAAAACCTCAATACGGGCCGCAGAAAATTGATCTACTTGTACACCATGTTCGTCGCCCCATTGTTGGCCTTCTTCTCTTGCGCCATCAACCATGGTTAACACACGGTTGTAGCCCAAACCTCTAATACTTGGTTTTGAGATGGCACCACCAGTAGTTACTTGCGCAACCCCCGGCACTTTGGCAATCGCGTCAACCAGGTTAGTAGCAGCAGATTGCGCCAATTTATCGCGACTAACCGATACTACGGCCAAACTATTGGTTTTATTGTTAGCGCTAAAAGGAGTTCCGGTAATTACCACTTCCGCACTTTCAATTACTGAGGGTTCTAAAGCAAAGCTGATGTCTTGTTGCGCAGCTAAGTCGATTAACTTTGAAGAAGTTTTGTAGCCCAAATAACGAACTTCTAACAGAAACTTACCCTTTGAAGGGATGTTGTTGAAAGTGAACTCTCCATTGGAGTTGGTGCTCGTGCTAGCTTTTAAATCAGAGATATATAAAGTGGCACCAATTAAAGGTGCTTGTGTGTTAGCATCAACTACTTTTCCCTTAATGCTTACCAAAGCATTAGCGAAGGTATTTAAGGATAGCAATAACGCAAAAACAGTTACTAAAAGTTGTAACCTTTTCATAAACGAAAAAATATAGCTCAACGGATTTAACCCATCGAGAAGTAAATAATAAATAATTTAGAAAGCTTAATCGTCGCCTTTGACAACAGATTAGCAAAAAGATAGATGTGTTGTTATGAAAAGCTAGGTGGCCCACGTAGGCAACTGGCAATAATATCGGTAAACGAATTGCCGACTAACGGAAATACTGTCTTAACAGGATTGGTTTTTAAATAAACCAGATAATTTTGGAAATCTGCTGTGAAATTTTTCTCGAAGTGCGCTTTACAGATTAAACAGGTTTCAGTAGACGTTTTTACGTGTACCGTATGTGTACAGTGTTTTTCGTGAACGATGGTTTCGCTCTCGTGATGATGCAAAGCTCCCCAAGGTGTAATAGCCAACGAAAAAATCGCTAGGATTACTACTGCCGAGAATTGTTTCAATAAATGACGCTTTTTTGCTTGCATGCTAATGCAAAATTAATCAAATAATAATTATTCGTTAGATTTGAAATTGTAACAATGAGGGTATTTACGAATTTAGAATTACGATTTTGGATTTCTATAACCAAATTAATGACCAACTAAGGCAATTATCGCATTCAAAGCTTAAATGTGCTAAGTTGGTTTAAAAAACATTTTTACAACATTAACAAATATCACCACCAAATATATGAACCTGAAAGAAAGTCAAACGCCACATGGAGCAGCCTTAAATTGCAAAGGATGGGTGCAAGAGGCGGCATTAAGAATGTTGTTGAATAACCTAGACCCGGCAGTTGCAGAAAGGCCCGAGGATTTAATTGTGTACGGAGGAAGGGGCAAAGCTGCTAGGAACAAAGAAGCTTTGGAACTCATCATCAAAGCATTGAAAAACTTGGAAGATGATGAAACTTTGCTGATCCAATCGGGAAAACCTGTTGGCATTTTACCAACGCACAAGGATGCACCACGAGTGTTGATCTCCAACTCGCAGTTAGTGCCAAAATGGGCTACGCAACAACATTTCGATGAGCTGGAAGATAAAGGTTTGATGATGTATGGACAGATGACTGCAGGTTCGTGGATTTATATTGGTTCGCAGGGAATTGTGCAGGGAACCTACGAAACCTACGCAGCTTTGGCCAAAAAGCATTTCGACGGAAATTTAAAGGGAAAGCTAAATGTAACCGCTGGTTTGGGCGGAATGGGTGGTGCACAACCTTTGGCCATTACCATGAACGAGGGCGTTTGCTTGGCTGCAGATGTGGAAGAATGGCGTATCCAAAAACGTTTAGAAACTAGATACATTGATGAAATAGCTTATAATATTGACGAAGCGATTGACAAAGCCTTGCAATATAAAAAGGAAGAAAAAGCGATTTCCATAGGTGTAGTTTGTAATGCTGTAGAGTTATTGCAAAGACTAATTGATAGAAATATTACTCCAGATACTTTAACTGACCAAACTTCGGCTCACGATCCTTTGATTGGCTATTTCCCAGAGGGATTAACTGTTGCGGAAGCTGCAGATTTACGTGATAAAAATCCTGAAGAGTATACCAAACGCAGTTATACCACGATGGCAAAACATGTAGAACAGATGTTGGAACTGCAAAAAAGAGGCGCTATTACTTTTGACTACGGAAATAATTTACGCGGTAGAGCTTTGGAAGTTGGTGTTAAAAATGCCTTTGATTTCCCCGGTTTTGTACCGGCCTATGTGCGTCCATTGTTTTGTGAAGGTAAAGGGCCTTTCCGTTGGGCAGCTTTAAGTGGCGATCCACAAGATATCTACGAAACCGACAAAGTGATTTTAGAGTTATTTCCAGAAAACGAAAGTTTGAAACGATGGATTACCATGGCGCAAGAGCGCATCGCTTTTCAGGGATTGCCTGCCAGAATTTGTTGGTTAGGGCAGGGAGAACGAGAAAAAGCAGGCTTGGCTTTTAACAAATTGGTAGCTGAAGGTAAGGTAAAGGCTCCCATAGTAATTGGTCGCGATCATTTAGATACTGGTTCTGTGGCGTCGCCAAATAGAGAAACGGAAGCCATGTTAGATGGATCGGATGCCGTGGCCGACTGGCCAATTTTAAATGCCTTAGTTAACACGGCTGGTGGTGCAAGTTGGGTTTCGCTACATCATGGTGGCGGCGTAGGGATTGGTTATTCTATCCACGCAGGGATGGTAATTGTTGCCGATGGGACAGAAGACGCTGCAAAAAGATTGAAGCGAGTACTCCACAATGATCCAGCAATGGGCGTAATTCGTCATGCTGATGCGGGTTATGATATTGCAAAAGATACGTTGAGAAAACATAGATTGGGACTTGATTAGCTAATTAGCCAATTGACCGATCAGCTAATTAATTGAAATGTTAAAACAAATTTTACTCGTAGGATTAGGCGGAGCGATAGGAAGTGTTTTTCGCTTTCTTACCTCGGTTTTTATGGCAAGATATGCGTTAAACAGTTTTCCGATGGGAACATTTGTAGCCAATATTTTAGGATGTTTTATTCTAGGAATATGCGTTGGTGTTTTCGGAAAAAATCCAACGGAAAACGAAAATTTGAGACTGCTTTTTATCACTGGATTTTGTGGAGGATATACTACTTTTTCTACTTTCGCATCCGAAAATGTTCAGCTTCTACACCAGCAAAATTATGTAATGCTAGCAACTTACACCTTAGTTAGTTTATTGTTAGGTTTTTTAGCGGTAGTTGTTGGCTTAAACTTGGGTAAATCTTGGTGAAATTAAATTGAAAAATGCTAAAATTTGGGTATTAATTCATTCCTAAAATATCTGTATATTCGAACCCATGCAACACCATAATTTCGACGTCGATATCGTCATTCCTTCATCAAAGCAAAAAGTAAAGATTACCGCTGAAGCTATCGAGGTAAATCAAACCCGTATAGCTTGTGGCGATGTAACTGCGGTAAAATATGGCGTATCTTTAATTGGAACAGAAAAAAAGCCCATTAAGAAAAAATACACTATCGATGTAAAAGGTAAAGATGGGAAAACAGTAAGCATTCAATTTGAGAGCAGCAAAGTAGGCGATCTTTTAGAAGAAGACCATACTTATTACTATGTAATGTCGGGTTTGTGGCAGTATGTAAAAAAGCATTTGGTAAACGAATTTGTAGGAAAACTGAATAACCAAGAGCAATTGGAAGTTGGTGCTGCAAAGTTCAATTATCAAGGTTTTGAAGTTTCATATAAAACTTGGTTTTTAGGTAAAACGAAAACAGCTATTTTACCTTGGAGCCAAACTAAATATTTCTTAGATAAAGGCATTTTGCATGTGCAGGATATGTACGATAAGAAAAAGAATATCAACGTAAGTTTGCATAATGATTGGAATGCAGTAGTGTTGAATACCTTGTTACATTACCTGTCGCAAGAACACAGAAAAGAGAAACTCGAAAAAGGAGAAAAGATATAAGGTAAAGCCCCGAATTTGGTTCGGGGTTTTTTATTTTGATAGTATCTTAAGATAATGTGAATTATGGGGCTTAATCTAGCTTAACTGACCCTGAAATAAATTCAGGGTGACGGTTATGGGCGCTCCGTCATGCTGAATTTATTTCAGCATCGGCTTTTAAATCAGCTCTTTCAATTGGCAGAAATATAAATGCTGAAAATCAAAAAGAAACATCCATATTCACGTTGAGATAAGGTAAAAAAAACAAAAGACCGCATCCACGGTCTTTTCACTTAATTAACTATTAACCATTTTAGAACCTAAACATGGTGTCTTTACCGCCAACTTTGCCTCCAAAATTTTGGATGTTGTAAGTGAGGGTAAACAATCCGTGTCTGCCTAAATTATTTATTCGCATATCTCTTACGGTGTTTTCGCTAAGGTAAACGTAGCGTCTATTATTGGTGTTAAGGATGTCGTTTACGCTACATTTTAACTGTAGTCTATCATTCTTCAAGAAAAGAAAAGTAACCGCAGCATTCCAAAAGCTGATTGTATTATTTTGTCCGTTAACGGTTTGCGTGTTGTGCTGCAAACGATAGTTGGTTTCCCAAACCACTTTTTTAGGGAAACGAAGAATTAGCTCCGTATCGCTGCTGTGATTGTAGTAGTTCAAATTTGTGAAGAAGTCATTTTCGTAGAAACTTTTGTTGAAGCCAAAACTGTAAGTCTCGCCGAATTCAAATTTATCGTTCAGATTAATTCTACCACCAATTCTTGGTCCTCCGTTTATCAGCTGGCTAGTACTTACATTTCCATTTACAATCACGAAACTTCTGTTGTAATTTCCCCAATAACCAGTACTCACGGTAAACTGTCTTTTTGTACCCTTGAAATCTTTAGAAATATTACCGTTACTATGAAACTGCCAAATGCCATCCTGATTAATAGGAGTTACAGTTTGCACTCCGCCATCACTAATCTCTCTCGACATGATTACACCGTCATTCTGTACACTTCCACCTAAGTAGAGGTTATAGCTTAAAGTTTTTTGCGTATCATATTTGTACAAGTTCATGTTTACTTGATGAGTTTTCGAAGGCCTTAAGTTTGGATTTCCGTTTTGGATATAGAACGGATTGGTGTTGTTGGCTACCGGCTGTAGGTAACTTACTGAAGCTTCCCTAAATGATGGCGAATAACTAAAGTTTAGATTTTTATATCGTACAGTAAGTTGCCCAGCAAAAAATTGGAAACTTTGATTGAAACCTGTACTATTATCAAACTCATTTTTTAGATCGATGGTGTTAAAAACAAAACCTGGTTGTATGTTTAAGTCTTTGTTTATTTTCCATCTTAAACTAACTCGGTTATTTGTTTTATAACCACTTTGAATAACTGTCTCGGTGAAGTCTGGTACAGCAATGTCATAGGCTTGATTACTTGGATTTTTAATAAAAGTAGCAAGTGCGTTTTTGTTATCGATATAGTTTGCGTTGCTGGCAATGCTTAACGTGAGGATTTTGCTAATTGGCTCGCTATAATTTGCATTTAGGTTGACATTGAAATTAGCAATGTTGTTATCTCTCCATTGATCTAAATATTCAGTTGGGTTGGCGGGGCTGTAAAAATTACTCTCGTTGATGGTGTAATTATCCGAAAGATTTTCTCTTCGTGAAACATTTAGCGTTAGATTTAGAGATCGGCCTACCTTTTTGAAATCTTTCCAAAGGCTTGTACTCAAATTAATGTCGTTACTTGTCCCTTTAACTTTCGAAGCATTATTACCGTCACTTTCTAAAGCTAATTGGTTGTTAAAGGTTGTGGTAACTAAGCTGCCGTAGTTATTTGTAATGCCTATGGAAACATTAGGCTCTATAGTTAGCTTGGTTAAGCTATCTAATTTAGCTTCTATTCTACCACCAAAATTGTGGCTATAACTTCTATTGGTTTGTAATGAATTGGTATTGATATACAGTCTTCTGGAGCCAAGCGTTTGATCGATATCAGTTTCTTGGTTAGTAAAGTTATCGCTATAGCCTAAGAAATATTTCCCGTTAATTTTTACACCTTTTTTAGTGATGGTGTTAAAGTTGGCACCTCCGCCGGCTGATTGTTGCACACCGCCATTCATAGATCCGCCAAAAGAAATCCCGTTTAAACTAAATGCTCCATCAGAGTTGATGGATGTTGAATTTACACCAGCTCTTTGCATACCACCAATGCGCATTACATCAGAAATGCTGAAGCCAGGTTTGTTGGCATTATTTCCATAACCTAATATACTTACTTGAGTGGTGTCTCTAAAAAAGCTCATAATACCACCTACTTCAAATAATTCTTTCGGACCGCCGCCTGCATATAGCTTGCCAAAAGCACCACTTTTAATAGCTTTTTTTAGTTTCAAATTGATAATCTGTGGGATATTTCCAGCAACAATATCAGGATCTCTACGTTTTGCCTCCGGATCGTCAGTCAATTGTACCTTATCGATGATATTTGCTGGCAAATTCTTCGTTGCTATTTGCTGATCACCTCCAAAAAACTCTTTTCCGTCTACCAAAATCTTACTTACTGATTTCCCATTAACCAAGATCGCACCGTCGCCGTCCATCGTAACGCCGGGTAATTTTCTAAGTAAATCTTCAACCACTGCGCTAGGTAAAGTTTTAAAAGATTCAGCGTTAAATTCGATGGTATCTTTTCTAACGATAATAGGAGGGCGCTCAGATTGGATAACTACCTCATTCAAGGTGTTTGTTTTTTCTGAAAGATGGATATTGCCCAAATTTAAATTTGGTTGAGCTGCTTCTAAGGTAATTTCTTTACGATGAATATTGTACATCCAGGCATTTATCACTAAACGGTATTTAGTTCCAATTTCCAGATTATTGATCTTGAACACACCTTTATCATCTGAGAGTTTGTAAGTATGTAGCACTGTATCGACGCCCTTAAACACAGATATCGTAGCAAAATTTAGTGTGGTTTTAGTGTTTGCACTATCTAAGAGGGTGCCCGTAACACTACCTTTTTGTGCGAAAGAAAATTGGTAATATAAAACGATTAGAAATAAGAGTAAGGTTTTCTTCATTAGTTTGATTTTACCACAAGACGCAACAACATTTATAATGTTGCATAAAACTAAGAAATTAGTTTAAACTAACAAGATAGTTTTGTTTGCCTATAACTCTACTGTGGATAAGGTAGGTGTTTAAATTCTTAATAATGAGATGATTGTAGAGAATTAAATGTTTTTTACCCGAAATTTTAAATTATTTCGAAATAAGTAAAATATCTTCTATTCGCCTATTAGCATAGTAATTGGCTACTTCTTGCGGCCAAGATGATGGTGCTTTGTAGTATTTCTTACTGAGCAACCAAGCACTATCGGCGGGAAACTGTTTAAGCTTTACCACTAAAATATTGGGTCTTATCTTGCTTCTAAACTTTGTAAATACAGCTATGTCCTTCTCTAAATAAAGGCTAATGTGGCTAACGCTGCCGTTTGATGGAGGTGAGTGTCGTCCACCATTATACTTTTTGCCTTCGCTAATGATACCTCGTATGATTGGAAGTTCTAAATCTTTATAAAGTGCATTTAAAGTCCTGTCTATGTAATAGCTTTTTCTCCGTTCAAAGTTATGAACTAGATAATTTAGCGTATCATTTTTGAAAGTTTTAAAAGCCTTGTATTTAGGTGGGTTTATGTGTGTGATTGTTGTACGAGTAAATTTGATTGGCTGTCTGGGGATTTTTTCGGGAGAATTGTCGCAGCTGAAGAATACTAAAGAGATAAAAAGAAAATAGAATGTTTTCATGAAAGCACGATGCGATTCTGCTAATGTTTCCATAAAATATGCAGTTAACGCGAGTGCGGGATAAGAACATTAAGTTCGTTGCTAGCGATAGCCCCTTAAATCTCCGTTTCGGTGATTTCGGTCTCTTATTTTTCGGTTGTAGGAGTAAGCCAAACCACCTGCTTTTAAAGAAAAATAAGCAACCGAGAGTTTATCAGCAAAGCTGATGAGCTTTGTTTCACTACGGTTTTGCTACTTTTTGCGGTCAAAAAGTAGGAGCCAGCGGCGGTGAGCTAAAAAAATCTTTAAACGCAAACTAGGTAGAAGTTATAGTGCAATGCTTAATCCAAACTCACGCTAGTTATTTGAAAAGCTTGTCAGATAGTATCATGAATCCGACAAGCTTAATTGTATTACAACAAAATCTTACTGCTTACTTCTTTATCAATGGTAATATAACCAGGATATTTAACCAAACCTCCTCCAACTTTAATTGATGGACGGATTTTTAAGGTAACCAATCCTTTTTTCTCCGAACCATTGGTTGCGCCACCAATAAAAGCACCAATATCATCCACCATTTTGTTATCGGTTAAAAATTGATAGATGTTTGCATTTACCTGCACAGGAACTTGAGCGGTTTGACCAGCACCAATACTTACGCTTTGATCAACCGAACCGTTAA
Source organism: Pedobacter helvus (assembly GCF_005925325.1). GTDB lineage: Bacteria > Bacteroidota > Bacteroidia > Sphingobacteriales > Sphingobacteriaceae > Pedobacter > Pedobacter helvus. The sequence goes on from NZ_SRMP01000002.1 coordinate 184,274, forward strand.
AAACTTCTTGTCGGTTAATTAGTACAATATAATCGAAGTTGTTAATGGCAGCTAAAGAACTAGAAGGGTTGGTGATTTCTAAATTCAGCTTTGCTCTAAGCGGGATATCTTTTCTCAATAAACCTAGCGCCAAGCCTGGCAAGTTTACCGCCGATGTAGTACCACTTTGTATGATTTTTTTAACATCAGCGCCAGCAATGGTAATATTTGTTGCATCTGTTAAACGGTAATCGCATTTTTCTAATGCCTTTATTTGTTGGGCTTGTTTATTGATGCCGCATGATCCTAAGCTTAGGACAATAAGGCAGGCTAAAAGTATTTGTTTCATTGTATGTGTTTAAGTTATAGCCACAGATGCGCAGATAGATTTATACTGGCAAATCTATAAATGAAAATCTATGCATCTGCGGCTTGTAAAAATATAGTATCAGTTCTGCAAACAACGTTCCATTTCCGAGCGCTTTTACAAAAATTAACTATTTTAGCCATACAACCAATACACAATGAACATCAAGACATTTTTTCTTGCTGCTATGCTTCTGCCATGCTTTGTAAAAGGGCAGTTGCAACAACTTAGTTCGGCAGAAATAGCTCAAGGTATCGCAAGTCTTTCGGTAAAAGGTAGCGTACTTTATGTTGCGGCCCATCCCGACGATGAAAACACAAGATTACTTGCTTATTTAGCCAAAGAAGCTAAAGTAAGAACTGCTTATTTGTCGTTAACCAGAGGCGACGGAGGGCAAAACCTAATCGGAAATGAACAAGCAGAATTATTAGGACAGATTAGGACCCAGGAACTTTTAGAGGCTAGAAAAGTGGATGGTGCTGAGCAATTTTTTAGCAGAGCAAATGATTTTGGTTTCTCTAAAACTTCGGCAGAAACTTTCAAAATATGGGGTAAGGAACAAATTTTAGCAGACGCAGTTTGGATTATCCGTAAATTCAGACCAGATGTAATCATTACTCGTTTTCCAGAAGATAGCAGAGCTGGGCATGGACATCATGCAGCTTCAGCAATTATTGCTAGAGAAGCTTTTGTAGCTGCGGCAGATCCAAAGCAATTTCCAGAGCAATTAAAAAATGGAGTAACCGTTTGGAAAGCAAAACGCATCTTGTGGAACACTTATAATTTTGGCGGAAATAATACCACTGCTCCCGATCAGCTGAAAATGGATGTAGGAACTTATAATCCTTTGTTGGGTAAAAACTATGGCGAAATTGCAGCAATTAGTCGTACTAATCATAAAAGCCAAGGTTTTGGTTCTGCATTGCAAAGAGGCGAAGCTTTCGAATATTTCAGTCATACCGCAGGCGAGCCAGCAAAGGTTTCTTTGTTTGATGGCATTAATATCGCCGTTGAAAACAAACAGATTTTAGCTTTATTGAAGCAAATACAAGCGCAATACAAAATCAACCAACCATCAGCTTCATTACCAGATTTGCTGAAGCTGAAAAAATTAGCTGCAAAAGAACAACACTTTAATCATCAATTATTAGATGAAATGATTATGGCTTGTGCTGGCTTATGGGCAGAAGCAATTGTGCCAGAAGCAAATTATGCAGTGGGCGATAGCATTCCAGTAACGGTAAATGCGATTTACAGAACTTCAGTTCCGATAAAAATTATTGGTCAGTTAAACGGCGGAAATATGGTTTTGCACGACAATCGTCTTTCATCGATGAAGTACAGTGTAAAAGCAGAAAAATCGGATATCACACAACCATACTATCTTAAAAAGGAACATCCAATTGGTTATTACGAAATCGATAAGCAGGAAGAAATTGGCTATCCCGAAAATCCGAATGGGTTAAAAGCTAGAGTTCAGTTTACCATTGATGGAGAGAAAATTGAACTAAGCTTGCCTATTTTATTCAAATCGACAGATCCAATTAAGGGCGAGCAATACCAGCCTTTGGTAATTGCGCCAAAAGTAACCGCAACTTTAAGCGACCAAGCTTATCTTTTTGTAAACGGGCAGCCAAAGGCGATAGAAGTAAACTTAAAAAGCTTTACTAACAATGTAGTAGGAGATTTGACACCTGTTTTACCTGCCGGATGGAAAAGTAGTCCGGAGAAAATTACTTTCAGTCTTACACAAAAAGGGAATTCGCAATTAGCTGTATTTACCATTACACCTGCCGCAAATTCAACTTCGGCTATCCTAAATCTACAGGTTAAAATTGCTGGAGATACAGAAAGCAAAGGTTTTAGAACTATCAGATACGATCATATTCCGAACATCAATTTGTTTCCAAATGCTACTGCTAAATTGGAAGTAGCCGATTTGAAAATTGCAGGCAAACGCATCGCTTATATTGATGGTGCTGGAGATTTAGTGGCTAATGCGCTACAGCAAGTAGGTTATGAAGTAGTGCATTTAAATACAACGCAAATAATGTTAAACGACCTTTCTTCTTTTGATGCTGTAATTACTGGCGTAAGATTTTTCAACGTAAATGAGGAAGCCAGAAATGTTCATGCCAAGCTGATGGATTATGTAAAAAATGGCGGTGTTTTGTTAGAACAGTATAATGTAAACAACGGTTTAAAGTCGATTAATTTTGGCCCTTATCCTTTTAGGTTGGTCAACAAAAGAGTAACGGAAGAAGACGCGAAAGTGATTTTCACTAAACCTAATCATGCAGCATTAAATCAGCCAAATAAGATTACAGATAAAGATTTTGATGGCTGGGTGCAGGAGCGAGGTTTATACTTCGTAGATGATATTGACCCAAAATATGAAACTGTATTAAGGATGAATGATACTGGCGAAGCGGCTAATGATAGCTCTTTGTTAATTGCAAATTACGGTAAAGGAAAGTTTGTTTATACTTCATTATCGTTCTTTAGGCAGTTACCAGCAGGTGTGCCTGGAGCTTACCGTTTGTTTGCGAATTTACTGTCTAAATAGTGCTTCCGTCATTTCGAGCGTAGTCGAGAAATCTTTGGATCGATTAGCTTGTTCGAAGATTTCTCCATTTCGCTACGCTTTAGTCGAAATGACGACAGAAAGTAAAAATATAACCATGCAAGAAAACCCTAACGAGCTACCACCATTCGTAAAAACCTGGAAACAGTTTTACTACCTCCTGCTATTTTGGTTGGTGATACTAATCGCTTTGTTTTACGCTTTTACTAAATATTTCCAATGAGCAATATAGATTGGGCGGTTTTGCTGTTAACCCTTCTGGGAATTGTAGGTTACGGCGTTTATAAAAGTCGTGGAACGAGGAGCATGGATGCCTATTTATTGGGTGGCCAAAGCATGCCTTGGTATACCGTGTGTCTTTCGGTGATGGCTACACAAGCCAGTGCCATTACTTTTCTTTCGGCGCCAGGTTTAGCTTATTCTTCGGGGATGAGTTTTGTACAGTTTTATTTTGGTTTGCCATTGGCGATGATTGTATTGTGCGTTACTTTCGTGCCTATTTTTCACCGGTTGAAGGTGTACACTGCTTATGAATACTTAGAACAAAGGTTCGATTTCAAAACCCGAGCCTTAACTGCATTTCTGTTCTTAATTCAGCGGGGTTTATCTACCGGAATTACCATTTACGCACCAGCAATTATCCTTTCTACCATCTTAAATATCAATGTTACCTATACCACTTTATTTATGGGTGGTTTGGTTATTTTCTACACCGTTTTTGGTGGAACGAAAGCAGTATCTTATACGCAATTGTTACAAATGACGATCATCTTTTGCGGTTTATTTGCTGCGGGAGTAATGGTGGTACACCTATTACCGGAAAGTGTAGGTTTTGGAAAAGCCATCAGCATTGCTGGAAAAATGGGCAGAACCAATGCCATTGATTTTGATTTCAGTTGGACCAACCCTTACAACGTTTGGAGCGGCATTATTGGTGGTTTCTTTCTGCAATTATCTTACTTCGGTACCGATCAAAGCCAGGTGGGAAGATATTTAACAGGTTCTTCTGTAGGACAAAGCCGATTGGGGTTATTGATGAATGGCTTGGTGAAAATCCCAATGCAGTTCCTGATCTTATTGATTGGTGTGTTGGTGTTTACCTTTTATCAATATAATAAGGCGCCTTTGTTTTTCAATAGTTATGAGTTAAGTAAACTCGAGAAAAGCGAACACAAGGCGGAGCTTGCTCAAATCCAAAACAAATATGACCAGCTTTTTGAAAATAAGAAGCTAGAAGTGGAAAAGCTGGATGCGGCTTTAGCCAAAGATGATCAAACTTTAATTGATCAACAGCGAACATCAGTTAAACAATACGATGAAGATGGCAAGGCAATTAGAGAAGAATTGACAACCTTGATGAAAAAGAATGATGCTAATGCTTCCACAAATGACACCAATTATATCTTTTTAAGCTTTGTAACCGAATATCTGCCTAAAGGCTTGATAGGATTATTGATTGCAATTATTTTCTTGGCATCGATGGGTTCTACGGCAAGTGCTTTAAATTCTTTGGCTTCTACCACAGTGGTGGATATTTATAAACGCCTAATCAATAAAACAGGCAACGATGGTCAATATGTAAATGCTTCACGATGGGCAACTATTTTGTGGGGCGTGGTTTGTATCATTATGGCTCTGTTTACCAGTAAAATCGGAAACTTGATAGAAGCGGTGAATATTCTAGGTTCGTTTATTTATGGAACGATCTTGGGCGTTTTCTTAGTGGCTTTTTACTTAAAAAGGGTAAAAAGTAAAGCAGTATTTTATGCGGCTATCCTAGCAGAAATTATTGTCTGTATTTTAGGTTTTAATGAAGTTGTAGCTTATTTGTGGCTTAACGTAATTGGATGTTTAGCAGTAGTGATTATTGCTTACATTTTGCAGAAGCTGATGAAGAAAAACACAGCTGAAGTTACTGCGGGGGTTTAGGAAATTTAATTCCTTTTTAGCTGATGCTGACCTGTAGCAAAGCGAAAAGCTACGCAGTAAAATAAATTCAGCATGACAAACTGTATGATAACATCGACCCTGACCACGAAGTAGCTTCGAAGCAAAATATTTCAGGGTCTGTCTTGCGTTTCAAACCCGATTGAGCGGATTAGCCCGCGACTGAAGTAACGGAGGCGACGACTATGAGCGAAAGCCCCGAAACAAGTTTGGGACAGGCGTGACTACCGTAAATAGTAGCTACAATTACCTTTACCAAATAAAAAAGGCTCCCAAAATTGGAAGCCTTTGTATGGTTTAAAGGATGAAACCATCCCGCCCGTTGGGCACCCCTCGAGAGGGGAATTTTTATGCTAATAACGTAACAGGCGCTTCTAACAATTGCTTTAATGTTTGTAAGAAAGCTGCACCAGTTGCGCCGTCTACTACACGGTGATCGCAACCTAAAGTTAATTTCATTACGTTTCCAGGTACTACAGCACCATTTTTAACTACAGGAACTGCTTGTATAGCACCTACAGATAAAATAGCTCCGTCTGGAGAGTTGATGATCGAAGTAAACTCATCGATACCGAACATACCCAAGTTAGATACGGTAAAAGTTGAGCCTTCCCAATCAGATGGTTGTAATTTCTTAGCTTTTGCTTTAGCACCGTACTCTTTCACCTCAGCAGAAATGTGAGATAAAGATTTGCCATCAGCAAAACGAACTACAGGAACCAATAAACCATCTTCAACAGCCATAGCTACACCAATGTTAGTGTGCTCGTTAAAACGGATTTTATCGCCACCCCATGATGAATTAACAGCTGGGTGTTTTTTCAATGCAACAGCAACCGCTTTAATTACGATGTCGTTGAAAGATACTTTTACAGGCGCAACAGTGTTGATTTGCGTACGAGCCGCCATTGCGTTGTCCATATCAATACTAATGGTTAAGTAGAAATGTGGAGCTGTAAATAAACTTTCGCCTAAACGTTTAGCAATTACTTTACGCATTTGCGAAACTGGTTTCTCAGTATATTTTTCTTCACCAACATAAGTTGGGATTACTGGAGCCGAAGCAGCTTTTTCAGATGAAGCGGCAGGAGCATCAGTTTTAGCCGGAGCAGCCGATGGAGTAAAGTTCTCTACGTCTTTCTTAATGATACGGCCACCTTCTGCACTACCAGCAACTTGTGCTAAATCAATTCCTTTATCTTTTGCAATTTTCTTAGCCAAAGGCGATGCGATGATACGACCACCGTTAGCGTTTGAAACTGCCGCAGGAGCAGCTTCTTTTTTTGGTGCTTCAGCAGAAGCTTTCGGACTTTCGGGCTCTTTACTTTCTGACTTAGGAGCAGCAGGAGCATCGCCGCCAGCTAAAATAGCACTTACATCCGTTCCTTCTGGACCAACGATGGCGATAATGCCGTTTACTTTAGCAGCTTCGCCTTTTTGTACCCCAATGTGCAATAAAGTACCAGTTGCGTAGCCCATCACTTCCATAGTCGCTTTATCGGTTTCTACGTCAGCTAAAATGTCGTCATCTTTAACTTTATCACCTACTTTTTTGTGCCATTCAGCAATTACGCCTTCGGTCATGGTATCGCTTAACAAAGGCATACGAATTACTGTAATTCCTTTAGCAGAAAGTTCTGCTTCGCTTAAACCACCACCTTGCGCAGCTTCTTTCGGGCTTTCAGACTCTTTATTTTCAGCTTTAGGTTCTTCTGCTTTTGCGGCACCACCTTTAGAAGCTTCTAATAACTCTTTGTAGTCTTCGCCTTCTTTTCCAACAATTGCCATAAGAGCATCAATTGGAACCGCTTGACCTTCTTCTACGCCAATATATAATAAAGTGCCATCCCAATAAGACTCCATGTCCATGGTTGCTTTATCAGTTTCAACTTCCGCCAAAACATCACCACTTTTTATTTTATCGCCTACTTTTTTGTGCCACTTCGCCAAAACCCCTTCGGTCATGGTGTCGCTCATTTTAGGCATGTTAATTACTTCAGCCATTGCTATATCTTTATTTGAATGCTTGTCTTTTTGTCTCTTCGTCACCCTAAACTCGTTTCAGGATCTGTTTAACTGATGCTGAAATAAATTCATCATGACGAGATGGTTAATTAAAAATTAAACTTGTTGATAAGGATAGTTTTTGTCAACATAGATATCGTCGAACAACTCTTCTGGCTGTGGCCAAGGAGACTCTTCAGCAAATTTCACCGACTCATCAACAATACCTTTTACTTTTTCTTCAATTTCGGTAATCCAAGCTTCATCAGCATATTTTTCTTTAAGGATAACCTCTCTTACTTGCTCAATTGGATCTTTTGCTTTGTACTCTTCCAATTCTTCTTTGGTACGGTATTTAGCTGGATCTGACATTGAGTGACCTCTGTAACGGTAAGTTCTCATTTCTAAGAAAGTTGGTCCTTCGCCAGCACGAGCACGTTGAATAGCCTCGTCCATTGCATTGTGTACAGCAACGGGATCCATACCATCAACTGGTGCACATGGCATATCAAAACCTAAACCGATTTTGTAGATGTCCATCATGTTGGTAGTACGTTCTACCGAAGTACCCATCGCATAACCATTGTTCTCACAAACAAAAACTACTGGAAGTTTCCACAACATCGCCATGTTGAACGACTCGTTTAAAGCTCCCTGACGAACAGCGCCATCGCCCATGTAGCAGATGTTTACGTTGTTAGTACCTTTGTATTTCTCAGCGAAAGCAATACCAGCACCTAGAGGCATTTGACCGCCTACGATACCGTGACCACCGTAAAAATCGTGCTCTTTGCTGAAAATGTGCATTGAACCGCCTTTACCTTTAGAACAGCCGGTTACTTTACCGTACATTTCGGCCATGATGCTGTTAGCACTCATTCCTAAAGCTAAACCATGAGCGTGATCTCTATATGAAGTAATCATTGAATCGCCTTTTTGCATTGCTGAGATAGCTCCCGCAACTACGGCCTCTTGACCAATGTATAAATGGCAAAAACCTCTGATTTTTTGTTGACCATAAAGTTGACCAGTTTTTTCTTCGAACTTGCGCATCAGCAACATCGATTCAAACCACTTCAAATAGGTATCTTTATTAATTTCTACTGCACTCATGTTTTGATGATAAATTTTTTATTTACGAGAGCAAATCTAATTTATTTTCTTGGATTTTTGTATACCTGCTAATGTAAAAACATTACGAAGTAGTAATTAAACCCATTGTTGCACTGCTTTTTATACCATTTCTAAAAATGGTAAATTTTACGCTATTCGTTTTGCGATTATTGGCTAAAACTCAAAGGCTTTCAAAACAGAAATTTTATTTGGCGTAGTAGAGCTTTAGCCTAATTTCTTATTTCAATTAGAAAAGCGAATAATTTTTTCCTGAAAAACCAAGATCTATAGCATCGTAAGCCGACAAATGTTAATAACTTGAAATTTTTAACATTTTTGTTTTGGATAAAAGAAAGGTTGTTTATACTTTTGAGCCGCTAACAATAAGCCCGCGTGGTTTACGTTAAGTGTAAGTGTCGTTTTACCCAAACTTAAAGTATAACATGATTAAAAAGTTTTTGTTTTCTACGTTAATCGTTCTCGCTTCTTATTCGGCAACGTTTGCCCAAACTAAAACCAAAGAAGCTGCTAAAGTAGAAGATCCAGACAATTTAGCTTCGCAATATTTTTCGCAAGTAATGGGTGTTGCAGTAGATGCAACTTCAAACCTAAAATTATATAAGTTTATTTACGAATGGATTGGAACTCCTTATCGTTTTGGTGGAAACACTAAAAAAGGTATCGATTGTTCTGCTTTTACGAAAGCCATTTACGATAAAGTTTTTAAGACAGATATCTTACGTAACTCTCGTGATATTTTTAGCATGGTAAATCCATTGTCTAAAGATGAGTTAAAAGAAGGCGATTTGGTATTCTTTAAGATCAAAAGCCGCAGTATTTCTCACGTTGGTGTTTATTTGGGCGAAAATCGTTTTGCTCACGCATCGAGTTCTAGGGGTGTGGTAATCAGTAATCTGAATGAGCCTTATTACAGTCGTTATTTTTATAAGGGCGGTAGAATTCTAGAGCCGGGTGAAAATGGTTTCGTCGAAGAATAATCTGATTTAAATTATAGATTACGATATTAGATTTATCCTTCCCATTTTGGGGAGGATTTTTTTTGGAATATGATGAAGAAAATTTTTGTGCTACTTATTGGTGTAGCAATTACTTACTTGATGCTGAGCTGTCAGAATAAGCCAGCAGAAACCAAACAGGTAATAAAAACTGACACCGTTAAAGTAAAAAAATTAAAAGATACCATTAGTATTGTTGCCGTGGGCGATATGATGTTGGGTTCGGCTTTTCCAAGTAAATTGAATTTGCCTCCAGATGACGCCATCAACAGTTTTGCAGCAGTAGATACTTTTTTAAAAGGCGATGTGATTTTTGGTAACCTAGAAGGATGTTTCTTAAACTCGGGGAATTCTTCTAAATGTAATGGCATTAACCCTAATAGTTGTTACGCTTTTAGAATGCCAGATCGTTATGCTGGTATTTTTAAAACTGCTGGCTTTAACGTTTTAAGTGTTGCCAATAATCACGTAGGAGATTTTAATGCTAGAGGTAGAAAAAATACAGCAAAAATTTTAGATTCGTTGCAAATCAGCTACGCTGGTCAATTGGATAAGCCATTTGATTTATTTACCGTCGATAGCGTGAAATATGCTTTTGCGGCTTTTGCACCTAACGAGAATACTGTAGACATCAGGAAAATTGACAGTGCAAAATTATTGGTGAAAAAGTTAAAAGAACAAGCCGATATCGTGATTGTCTCTTTTCATGGCGGTGGTGAAGGCGCAAAATTTGAGCATGTTACTCGTAAAACAGAGATCTTCTACAGAGAAAATCGTGGCAATGTTTACGCTTTTGCTCACGGTGTGATAGATGCAGGAGCAGATATAGTTTTGGGCCACGGACCTCATGTAACCAGAGCAGTTGAGGTGTACAAGAACAAGTTTATTGCTTACAGTTTAGGTAATTTTTGTACTTATGGTATGTTCAGCTTAAAAGGCCCAAACGGAATTGCACCTTTACTTCAACTCAAGTTAAACTCCAAAGGAGATTTCCTTTATGCTGATGTGGTTTCCGTAAAACAAGATAAAATTAACCGATTAACAGTAGACAAAACTGACGCTGCATTCCATAAAATTAAATCATTGACCGATATCGATTTTAAAGGTCATGGGTTAAAGTTTGAGAACAATAGAATATCCCTAAATGAAGAATAGATTGACTATACATTATGTAATTGCCGCCGCTGCATTTGCGGTTGTGTTTTGTGCATTTTACTTACTCTATTTAGATCCGGAGCGCATCAAATCTTTAGTGATTACAATTATAGGTTGTTCGCTGGTTGGCGTTGGACAACTCCTCATCATAAGGCAAAAAAGAAAGTCTGGGAATAAATGAGTTAAGCTACATCTTTAGTATTCTTCACCAGTCCAATTCCCGACATAAAGAAAATCAAGCCAATAATGCCTGTTACAATTAATTCTCTATTGCCTGTACTGTGATTTACAAATCCCCAGCCGCAATAAATTAAACCAATAATACCTAAGATGGTTAAAATGGTGCCAAAAGTTCTTTTTACATTCATGATAATTGATTAATTGAACTAATAACAGCCAGTCAGTTTTTTTGTTTTTCTTCAATCAAGAATGGTTTAATGATAGCGCTTAGTGATAATTTTTTAGTATCATTGGGTATCAAACTCAAATCATATGGATTATCTAGGTTATGGCGTACTCGTATTTGCGCTAATCATTCTCTTCAGTTCTTTTGTAACTGTTAAACAAGGTACAATTGCAGTAATCACCATTTTTGGCAAATACCAAAGGTTGTTGCGCCCAGGCTTAAGTTTAAAAATTCCATTGATTGAGGTTATCCACTCTAGAATCTCCATTCAAAATCGTTCCGTCGAGCTTTCTTTCCAAGCGGTAACTCAAGATCAGGCAAACGTATATTTTAAGGCAATGTTGCTTTATTCGGTATTAAACCACGATGAAGAAACGATCAAAAACGTAGCCTTTAAATTTGTGGATTCGAACAACTTGATGCAAGCTTTGATCCGAACTATAGAAGGTTCCATTCGTGCTTATGTAGCTACGCAAAAGCAAGCAAATGTATTGGCGCAACGTAATGAAATTGTAGAGCATGTAAAACATCAGATTGACCAAGTTTTAGAAAGTTGGGGTTATCATTTGCAAGATTTGCAATTAAACGACATTACTTTCGATGAAGAAATTATGCGTTCGATGAGTAGGGTAGTGGCTTCTAACAACTTAAAAGCAGCTGCAGAAAACGAAGGTCAGGCTTTGTTAATTACTAAAACTAAAGGTGCAGAAGCTGATGGTAATGCGATTAAAATTGCAGCTACGGCAGAACGTGAGGCTGCGCAATTACGCGGACAAGGTATTGCTTTGTTTAGAGAGGAAGTAGCAAAAGGTATGACCAACGCTGCTCACGAAATGCAACAAGCCAATTTGGATACTTCCGTAATTCTTTTCACGATGTGGACGGAAGCAATTAAACAATTTGCGGAATATAGCGAAGGCAACGTGATTTTCTTAGATGGTAGCACCGATGGAATGAACAATACCATGAAGCAAATGATGGCAATGCAAATGAGTCAAAAGCCATCAGCAGATAAAAAGTAGATATTCACCACCTTAGACATATAAGAACATTTTAGCTTTTTTGCCTAAGATAAACTAAATGTCTAAGGTGTTTCAAAATACTATAAGTCAATTCTCAAGTTAATTGTCTCCACAGCTTTAGCTTCTTCGCCGGTTGGCGATATATTGAAAGCACGTAAAATAAACTGATCCGAATTGATAATTTCCAGTTCGGTACGCCAGCGCCAAGGTTCAGGCATCTCGCTGTTGCTATATTGACCTGTTACAGAAAAACCGTTGCTGGTTTCATATCCTTCAGAAAACATGATGCCCGTACCCATGTGAAAACTATCGATCCAACTGCAGACACATTTGGTATTGCCTAAATCAAAGCCCCAAACCATTAAGCCCTCATGGGTTTTTCCGTTAATAATACCACGGTATTCGTAACGGATGAAACGTTTGTTTAACAAGCTTACAATTTTACTTGTTGTAGGAGATTCGTCTGCTAACACGTCTTTTTCAAACCAAGTACGAGTGCGGCCGTCCCAGTTGCCAACTAAACTAAGCAGTCTCAAGTGTGGGCCACCTTCTTTTGACATTTCGAATTTACTTTTGCTCATATTCTAAGATACATCATAATTGCTTAATTGTAAAATTGTTATATTGTTAACGCTTGGTTAATTTTTTGAACTGTTTAATCGGTTAACTGAAAATTGTAAACTGCCAACTGAAAACTTTTTACTTTTGCCTTTTTACTTTTAACTTCACCAAATGTCATCACATCATATTGTAAAGGAAAAGCAGGAGCCTGCATTGTATATTCATGAATTTGGAAGCTTTGACGAAGAACATCTTGGTCAGCTTTTGGAGTGGAGCCCCACGGTTATTGTCGCAGCAAGTGAATACGAAAAAGTAGTTTCTCTGGGTTTAAAAGTTGACATCATAGTTGGAAACTTGGAGGCCGGCGTGGAGTTGCAAGAGAACATCCGTACCATTCCTCAACAGAAAAAAGGAATAGAAGATGCGATGGAATTTTTGGTTAAAGAAAAGTATCCAGCAGTAAATGTGATTAGCCAGATCAGCGCCTTTGACGATTTGACTTGTTATTTGCCAGATCTGAATTTGGTGCTCTTTACGGAAAGCAGTAAACATTTTGCCATAAAAACAGGCTTCAGTGTTTGGAAACCAGCCGGGACAACCTTTTTAATTGACATTATCGCTTATTTCGAAGCAGATAATTTAATGCAGCAAGAAGAAGGAAAGTTTTTAGTGGTAGAGGATGGATTGGTTTCCTTCCGTTTTCAAGCACCTTATTTGTTTATTGGGGAGCCACTGTAATACAGTAAAAAATAAAGACTTACAACTTAAAACCTATACTTAACTAGTACCTGACCACTAATACCTGATCCCTGAAAAAAAAATGATTTACCTGAGAAAAGCTAAAGAAGAAGATTTACCGATCATCAGAGCAATTGCCGAACAAACTTGGCCTACGGCTTATAGCGATATTATTTCGCAAGAGCAGATTACTTTTATGTTAGATAAGATGTATGGCCAAGCTGAATTACGTGAACAACTTTTGCATGGGCATCATTTTATCGTTGCATCAGAACTGAAAGAAGATGTAGGCTTTGCTGGATTTTCCGTAATAAATTCTGAAACACATACTTTTAAGCTTCATAAATTGTATGTGTTGCCTAAGATGCATGGTAAAGGTGTAGGAAAACTCTTAATGAACGAAGTGGTAAGTCAAGTTAAAGCGCAGGGTGGAGAGTTTCTGCAACTTAACGTTAATAGGAATAACAAGGCTAAAGATTTCTACGAAAAGGCTGGCTTTAAAATAAAAGAAACCGTTGACCTTGATATTGGTAACGGTTTCTATATGAATGATTATGTGATGGAGAAAACCCTCTGTCCTGCGGACATCTCCCTAAAGGGAGAATAATAGAATAACGCTGTAATTCTTATACGCCCTTTTCAATTTCCCCTTTAGGGGCTAGGGTTACTTCAACTTCGGAATTCTACTTGGTGTATCAGCACCACTAATAATACTTACTGCACTTTTAGCAATGGCTTTAATGGTGGATAAGATATTCTCTACATCTAAAGAACTATATTCATCTTTTACCGTGTGATATAATTTATCAGAGTCGATTTGGTCGGTACTGATTGTATGTGCAGGTACGCCTAATGCAGCTAAAGTAGCATTGTCGCTTCTGTAGAAAAGTTGTTGTTCTTTGTACGGATCTGGATGGAAAGTAAACTCTGTTCCCTCTAGATTTTTCTGCAAGATCTTACCTAAATCAGATTTGTCATAACCAGTGATGAAAGCAGTGTTTTTACCAAACTTACTGTCTTTTCCAATCATCTCTATATTGAACATAGCGGCTACCTCATCTGGATTTAATTTTTCTGAGAAATACTTAGAACCCAACATCCCCATTTCTTCGCCCGTAAAAGCCACGAAGATTAAGGTGCGCTCATTTTTGTTTAGCTTTTTGTAGTATTTAGCCAATGCAATTACCGCTGAAGTTCCAGAAGCATCATCATCAGCACCGTTCATAATGCTGTCACCTTCTACAGGTTTTACAATGCCCATATGGTCGTAGTGGCCAGAGAAAACAACTAGTCCTTTTGGTTTAGATTTACCCGGGATTACACCTGCCACATTAAATAAAGGAGCTTTGGTAATGGTATTTTTTAATTCAACTTTAAAAGAAGTTTCTACTGTGTCTTTGTCCAAAACAAAAATGACTGCAGGACTTTTTTCATTTTTTAATTCAGTTTCATCTATTATAGCTTCCCTACTAATCATCGCTTTTATACGCTTAAAGGCATCGACAAACTTTACGTCAACTAAAACGAGTTGTCTTTTACCACTGCGTGAAAAAGTTCTCAATTGGCTAGTGAAGTCTTTGTTCGGATCTAACTTTATCCATCCATCGCTATTGGTTTGATCGAAAGAAATGCTTTCTCCTCTTGTAGGAAAAATAAGCAAGTTTTCCTCAGCAATTTCCTTTCCATCAACAGTTACTTTTGTGCTAGCAGGCTTCAATTTATATTTATGGAAAGTTTGGCGGTAGCCGGTTTGTCCTTCCAAGGGTTTTAAGCCAATAGAAGCAAACTCTTTTTCGATAAAAGTTGCCGCTTTATCTATACCAGGTGTGAATGTTCCACGACCTTCCATCTCATCAGAACTCAAGGTTTTGATCAAATGGTCTACATAATCTTTGGTGATAATCTTGTCAATGTTTTGTGCGCTTGCTGTTAGTGAAGCAACCGCTAATCCCATTGCGAATATTGTTTTTTTCATCTTTTTATTGTTGTTTTTAATGGTGATGAAGCTGTCAAGGACGGTTTCATTTATTAAGTGTTTAGATATGAATATTGCTTATTGAGATTTATGCTCTCAACTATTTTTTTGCTTTTGAATTTCTACTTTTAACTTCACTAATTCCTTGTCTCCTAATTCCTGACTACTTAACAGCACTTTCCAGCCATTTATCTCTAAAAGCTTTCATTTCTGCTGTTAAAGTTCCACCAGTATTTTCAATTGGCAAAACTTCTAAAGATGGATTTTCTATAAAAGTTAGTTTTGTTGTTTTTTCTACTCCTTTTCGACTGTAAACCATCTCAATTGTTTCACCTGGTTTGTGTTTTTCTGTAACGGCTTCAAAATCTTTAGCAGTCTTAATCTCACTACCATCAGCTTTTAAAATTACATCGTCAATATCTAAACCAGCAATATAAGCAGGTGAGCCAATCAAAGTAGCAGGCATCATTACTTTACCTTCGTTAACTTCTAAACGACCAACGCCGCTATAGGCTTTGCCTGCATTGTCTTTACGTAAAACCAATCCGGCTTTCAATAACAAAGATGCATAATCTTCCTTTTTGGTTGCATATACATAGTTGTTAAAAAACTGTTTAGCAAAAGCTGTATTTGTGGTAAGGCTGCCTAAGGTTTTCTCCAAATCTGAGATGGTGTAAGCAATTTCGGTTTTGCCATATGCTTTCCAAAGAGCTTTCATGTAATCGTCTAAGGTAAGGTTAAAATCTGTTCTCAAACGCAAATCTAAAGCTAATCCAACTGCCGCTCCATAAGTATAATACGATGTAAAGATATTTCTCTGGTTGGTTTGGTCAACTGCTACGCCAGCATCGGCAAATACGGCATATCTGCTGGCTTGCACAGGAGAAAAGCTTTTAGCTCCAGGCGAATTAATAACTGAGTTAACTAAGCCACCGAACACTCTCGAAATATTTTCCAAAGTTCTAAAACCAGCTCTTTTTAAGGTTAGGTTGCCATAATATTGTGTAAAACCTTCTGCAATCCAAAGTTCGTCACTAATGTTAGATTGTGTAAAATTAAAAGGCTCTAAGGTTTTAGGACGTAGGCGTTCTACATTCCAAGCGTGGAAAAACTCGTGCGAAAAAGTACCTAACAAATTACTTTCGTAGCCTGCAATTTTTGGAGTGCGCTGCACAATTACGGTCGAATTTCTATGCTCCATCCCATCACCAGCATAAGTAGGATGCACACAGTGTAAGAAATAATAGTCGCCATAATCGAAACTTGGCAATTCACCAAATACAGCCTTTTGCTCATCTACCACTTTTTTAAGCATGTTTGCATAGTTGGTAACGGTCGTTTCGTCGTCCTCTGCATGCGCTATTAAATGAATAGTTTGTGTTTTTCCATCTGCACTTTTAACCTCAAAACTTGCTTTCTTATAGTTAGATATTTCAATAGGGCTATCCATGAAATATTGAAAATCCCTTGCATAATAAACATTATTGCCCATTGCTTTCAGTTGTGTTGCCACTTTCCAATCGGCTTTGCCTACGTAATTGAACTTTACCGTTCTTGGTCGGTTGTCCATCCCAATTGGGAAAGCAAAAACCGCAGGCGTATTCATGTGAGCATGCGTTTCGTCGAAACCAGAATAAGTGCCGTCGATCCAGTTGCCAAAAATGGTATAGGTAATTTTGATTTTACCACTAGGTTGAGCAATTTCATAAACATCGCCAGCAGGCTGTTTTAATGCTAAAGCTTTTCCATTCGCATCAAAAGCTTTGAGGTTGTAGATGTTTTTACCAAACTCATGGGTAGCGTATCTTCCAGGCGATGAACGGGCAAATCTCACTTTCAGCGGTGCATTTGCGGGCACGCTAGGGATGGTCATGCTTATTTCGGCCTCGTGGTGCACCGCGTTAGGAAAACTCACTTCATAGCTAATTTCTTGTTGCGCTTTCGCAAGCGTGGCTGCACCTAAAAGCATTGCAGCAAGTATATAATTTTTCATTTGTTTAAGTTTACGATATGAAGTTAATACTTCGCTGATAAAAATGCCGGTTTGTGAGCATTTTATTACTATGGAATTTAACCTGATGAAGAAACTCTAGTGTTTAGGCCATAAAAAAGCCTATCCAATTACGAATAGGCTTCCAATTCTTTATTAAGATGTTACTATTTTCTCACCAATCTAATCGACATCGTTTTTACTTCTTTTCCATCTTTCGTATCGTACATTTCCATTAGCTGATTGTTGTCATCCACAATGGTAAATACTTCCCTAAATGGGATTTGTTTTCCAGAAACAGCGTCTGTAGCAGTACCTTTGAAAATCATGGTTTTTCTTGCTTCATTGAAATTACCTTCGGCGTACGTTAAGCCCGTTCCCATGTTGTCTATCCAGGTACTGATATACACCTTTTTAGCATTATCGAATGCAATGGTATTCATGCCTTCAAATGGCATTCCATTCATTTCGCCTTTGTAAGTAGATTGTTGATACCTGTTTCCCAATACCATTTTGGTTTCGGCTTTAATGCCGGAACTGGTAGATGCCAAGGAACCATCAGGTGCGTAAAAAGAAATTGCAGCTTCCCAATTGCCTACAGATTTGCTTAACATCTCGTGTTCATTGCCCGGTTTCATATAATCTTCCCAGGCTTTCATCATCGTAGCTGAATCTACAGGTTTGGTTGCCGTAGTGTCGGTAGGTAGCGTAGTGGTGTCTACTGAGGTACTGTCTTTGAAGTTGTCTTTTTTTTCGCTATTACAGGCTGAGGCAAATAGTAACATTATACCTGCGGCTATCATCAAATTTTTCATTCTAGTAAATTAGTTTAATATTTTGTTGATTGTCTTAATTTTAACAAGATTTTTGGTTTTTTTGTTTATCAATTGTTAAATGCGAATAACTAAGGATATCTATTTTAACTAATCTTGTGCTGATGTTTGCCTTAGTTCGTCAATTCGCTGCTGCGCTCTAATTCCAACTCTAGTATCTTGTATTTGATCAGCTACGGTAATTTCCATATCACGGTCTTTATCGGATAAATGCGTTTGCACTTTTTCCTGATTTTCAATAGCATGATCGTAAGAGCCTCTCGCACTCATCAGTTTTACGAATACGGGCAAACATTCGAAGAAAATAAATAACAAACCTATAAACGTAACGGCTAAAGAAGTATTGAGGTCTTTTGTGCCATCTACATTAAAACTCAATTGACCTAGCGCCCAATTTCTGTCTGCAAAACCTGCAATATTTGCCAAACTATCTAACTGCTTAGTGGTATAAAGCTTTTCGCTCATCAATCCGTCAAACTGCTTACGTCCTTCGATAAATCTTTCGGTTTTACGCAAATCGGCAGTTAAAGTATCTAGATTTTGCTCCCTTTGTTTCAGCTCCGCTTCTTTACGTTTGGCATAGGGGCCGTAACCCATAACCCCAGAAGTTTCAGTAGTCTTGTTGCCGAAAATCTCATAATTCAATTTTTGTCGATCGCTTTTAATCGCTGCAGCTAATGAGTCGCGTTGTGCTTTTTGGTCGTTAAATTTTGCTATTTCAATGGTATATTTTTTATCAAAAGCTTTGTTTAAGGTGTCGATTTTAGAGCGTTGGCTGTTCAAGTAACTTACCTTCAATTTTTCTTTGATTTCTTTATCAAATATTTTCAGTTCTAGCGGACGGGAAATCACGATACCGATCATGATAGCCAGCAAAATACGTGGCGTAGCCTGTAGTAGCTGCTTATTAGTGCTTGCATTTTTATCTAAACTGCCCACGATGTAGCGATCCATGTTGAAAATCGCTAGCCCCCAAATTAATCCAAAAAAAATGGAAAATAACCATGCTAAATCTCCACCCTTAAAAACAAAATACATAGCGTAGCCACCAGAAAGGGCGGCAAAAAGCCCAGTGAAAAATATAGTTGCGCCGATGCCAATATATTTGTTGTGGTCTGTCGGGTGTTTTTCGAGTGTTTCGATATGGGCTCCAGAACAAAACCAGAGGAAGCGAGAAATGCGGTTCATTGTAACCAAATTAAAATAACTATAGTTAAACGACTGATAATCTCAAATGTTACAGTTGCCTAAAAATTTATTATCTGACTAGGCAAAGCGTAGAGGAAAAGTAAAATTAACGTTGGAACATTGTACGTAAATTATTTAATGCCGTAATTCGTATCTTTGATAAAAACACAAAGAAATGAAGGAAGTTACAGTTCAAGACTTAAAACAAAAAATAGATAACAACGAGCCATTCCAATTAATTGATGTTAGAGAAACTTTCGAGTACGAAACTTCTAACTTGGACGGTTTGAATATCCCTTTGGGCGGTATTTTAATTGAGGCAGATAAAATTGATAGAGATAAACCTGTAATTGTGCAATGCCGTAGTGGCAAACGTAGTGCTGCGGCCATTATGCAATTAGAACAAATCCACGGTTTCGATAATTTGTACAACTTAAAAGGTGGCATTTTAGCTTGGCAAGAAGCTTTTGATCCAAATATGCCGGTTTATTAAGTAAATGATTGAATTTTGAATGAGAAAGTGATTGAATAATCTGTATAATTCATTAATTCAAAATTCAGTCATTCTATCATTAAATTATGAAGAAAAAGATTTTCCTTAATGCATTTTATAACCTTGCATTAATACTTTGTATTCTTGGTGCCTTTTGGGCATTTGAGAACAAGAGCCCTTTAATTGCGATCTTCTTAATCGCAATGTTAGGCGCATTTCTCTTCTTTAAAATAAAATTGATTAAAGAATTGAACAAAGAATTTAAGCAGGGCCCTCCAAAAAAATAGTCAAAAAGCCATCAAAATCTGATGGCTTTTTTTGTTAGAACTAGCTTTAAGATCAGCGATGAAGATTGCTAAAGCAGGTTATTTCAAATCAAAATCGGTGATAGATCTCAATTGCCTTATTGCACTCACTAAACCTTCTTCGTTTCCTTTTTCATGAATTTCTATGATAAGCTCTAAGATATCCCTTGCGGGCATCCTATATAGTAAACTTAAATGGTAGAGTTTCTCAATATCTAGACTAACCCTTCCATTTTCAATGTTTGCTAGTGTTGTGATTGTGATGTTAAGGTGGTTTGCTACAAATTTTTGCGTGTAGCCTAAGTGTAGTCTAATAGCTTTGATCACTTTTCCAGATGCTATTTTCATAGGTAGATGTAGGGTAGATGATGCAAGGTAGCAAATCTCTAAATCTATTGCCCAAATCTTTACCCTACATTTTTTATAGGGTAGTTTTTTTGGAAATGTGAAAACTAGCTAAATATCTTTGCAAAATTAATGGCTAATCTACCCTTGGCCCATACCATATATGAAAAACAAATATCTAAAAATCGGCATTGTAACTTTGGCCGTATTGGTTCTGCTAATCTTAGCTTTTAATATCAATGATGTAATTAATGGTTTTAAAGATGCGATGGCCGGCAAATAGGTTTTCATAGCAGCAAATCATATCTTTCTACTACAAAAATAAACCTTCGTTAACTCCAGTTAGTCCCAAACCAGGCAAATTGTTTAAAACATATTTGCCGTGTACAAATTTTGGTTGGTCAAATGGATTGTTTATGGTTAGGAAAGGTCCGTCTAAATCTGCCCAATCACATAAAGGAGCTAAGTGTGCACCCGCTAAAGTAGCAATAGAGGTTTCGCTCATACAGCCAATCAGCACTTTCATGCCTAATTCACGAGCTTTTAAAATGGTTTGATGCCCTTCGTACATTCCAGTACTTTTCATCAGTTTAATGTTGATGCCGTGATAAGCACCTTTCAAGCCATCCAAGTCTTTTAAGCGTTGCATCGCTTCATCTGCCAACAGAGGAATAGGACTACGCTCCGTTAACCAGGCATTACCATCCAGATCATTTTTATCCATTGGTTGCTCAATTAAAATTACACCTTGTTCGTGTAGCCAATAAATTAAGTCGATGGCTTTTATTTTTTCTGACCAACCTTGGTTGGCATCTACATACAAAGGCACATCGGTGATGCTTCGAATGGTTTCGATAATTTCTTTATCATTATCTCTGCCCAGTTTTACCTTCACTACTTTAAAATCTTTTGCGTCTTCCAACTTTTTACGCAATACTTCTGGCGTATCAATACCCACAGTAAAAGAAGTTACGGGCATTTTTTCAGGATCTGCTCCAAAAATTTCATAACAAGGTTTGCCCAATAGCTGTCCATTTAAATCATTAAGTGCAATATCAATAGCTGCTTTAATTGCTGGGTTTCCCGGAGCTAAATCATCCAGATATGCCATAATCGCTGCAAAGTCAAAAGGAAATTGAAACTGGTTCCAATCTACTTTTTCCAAAAAAGCATTAGCTGTTTCATAACTTTCGCCCATGTACGGTACCATACTCGCTTCACCATATCCTACTTTGCCTTCATGTTCTACCTTTAACAGAAATAAAGGTGTACTGGTTCGGGTAAATTTGGCAATCGAAAAGGGATGTTTCAATTCTAATTCAAAAGGCTTGCAACTAATTTTCATCTTTAATCGTCTATATCGTAAAAGCAAACATAGCCAATATTATATTTGTGAAATTTTTTAAAAGGAGGTGGCCATGAAAACTATTTCAAGATTACGTTATTTTCTTTATTTATCCATACTATTTGTAGGATGTACTACTGGAAAAAATGCCCTGCAAAAAGGCGATTACGATGCTGCCGTTTCAAAAGCGGTAGATCGGTTAAAAAGTTCGCCACAAAATAAAGAAGCGTTAGAGGTTTTGCCTGTAGCATTCGATTTGGCTATCAAAACACATTTGAGAAAAATAGACGAAGCAAAAGTTTCGGCAGATGCCTTAAAATGGGAGAGCATCCTGTATCGTTACCACCGCATTAACCAATTGAGTGATGAAGTTAACGCTTGTCCGAGTTGTTTGAAACTAGTGCCCAATCCGCCTAAATATGTGAAAGAGTATGAAGACTCTAGATACCAGGCAGCAGAGGCACGTTATTTATTAGGTGAGAGAGCTTTAAGGGAAAATAATCGTCAGAGTGCAAAAACGGCTTATAACCACTTTTTAAAAGCAGAAAGTCTGTATCCATCCCTAAAAGGAATTAAAGATAAAATCGAAGACGCTTATTGGGCAGCAGTTTTGAAAGTGGTGGTTCAGCCAGCTATCATCAATAGCAATACTTATAGGTTAAGCAACGATTATTTTCAACAACAGATCACTAACTATTTAGCCACTTACCGAGGAAACACATTTGTGCGTTTTTATACAGAAGCTGAGGCTAACAAACAAAAGGTACGAGCTGATCAGTTGGTGGAACTACATTTCGATGATTTTATTGTAGGCCAAACCTATGTGAAAGAACGAGTAGAAAAATTAAAAAGAGATAGCGTAGTAATTGGCGAAGATAGAAGAGGTAAGGTTTACGGAACGGTAAGGGCAACTTATAGTCTTTTCGAAAAACAAGTTTCTTCATCGGGCTTATTGAATTTTGCCGTGGTAGATTTAAGTACCAACAAACTACTACAAAACAGAAAATTAGCGGGAACTTACGTTTGGGTAGATAATTGGGCATCCTACAAAGGCGATGAAAGAGCGCTGGACAGACAGCAGTTGGCCTTGACTAGAAAAAGAGAGGTAATGCCTCCGCCTCCAGGAAATCTGTTTGTAGAATTTACCAAGCCCATTTATGCTCAGTTGGTAGATAATATTACCCAATTTTACAGCAGATACTAATCGAGGAAGAGTCAATTTTTCAAGAACCAATTTTCAAAAAATTTAAATTTTGAAAAGCAGGACTATCAGCTATGATTAACGGTAGTCCTGCTTTTTGCTAATATTCCCGATAAATCGGGAGATATCCGCGTCAATCAGGTTTGTTGAACTAAAGCTTTTGCAGCTGTCAATAATCGTGTCTATCAGCATCTAATTATAATGGAGGAAAATATTTCACCCCAACTTATGACAATAAAACCACCTCCTTAAAAGCAATAATCACTAATATTGCAGAAATGAACCATAGTCTTTATAATCCCTTCAAAAGTTTCGATTTCAGGAACGATAAATGTTTCTTAAGTGGTAATGCAACATCGCCTTTGGCAGTTCGTGTGCTGCCAGATTGGTTGTTGAATATGGCCAGCCTTACCGGTGATGAGCAGATCAAATTGTTAGACGAAAGCATTAGAAGCTATAAAAGCTTGGTAGTACCCGCAAGTGCAGAGATTTATACCGAAGCTATTCTGCCATTGGAGCAAAAAATCGAAGCCGCATTTGAGCAAGGTTATAAAGGCGTTTCGACTTTGCCGGAAATTGAACTCTTTCAGTGGATTGGCAAGTTGATGTACAGTTTCTTGTATATAGAAATGCAAGGTGCTATCCGTTTAAAGCAGTTAAGTGGCGATGGGATGAACATGTCGCAGGGTTTGATGCATAAATTTGGTAACCTACACTTAATGTTGCAAAGCATCTTTACGGAGGTAGAGTTCGAGGAATTTGTACCTTGGTCTATCGTAGTGGTTCCATTAGAAAATGCGGAAACAGGTTTTAGTTTTAGAGACGAAATCAATACCTTAATTTTCTCTCTAAAGTTCAAAGACTTTGGCATCGTAGCTTGCTTGCAAGACAACGGAACCAACAAAAGATACCACCAACAACTGTTGGATTTTATAAA
This sequence comes from Pedobacter helvus, assembly GCF_005925325.1. Taxonomy (GTDB): domain Bacteria; phylum Bacteroidota; class Bacteroidia; order Sphingobacteriales; family Sphingobacteriaceae; genus Pedobacter; species Pedobacter helvus. The sequence goes on from NZ_SRMP01000002.1 coordinate 207,778, forward strand.
CAATAAGCCATTAACGGACCAACAATTTGAAGAATTGGCTGCTCGTTTCTTCTATTCGGCGTATCTGTTTAACCGTTTGCCAGAATATAACGTAATCGAAGCTAATGGCGTTGCTTACATTGATCCAATGCCGCTGCGTGGCATACAGAACAAACCAATATTTGATGAATGGCAGCACAAAACCTACGGGCAAGTGTTAGAAAACTTCTGGAAACCTTATGAATTAACTTTATTCGAAATCATTAAAGACCCGAAAGCACCATTGAGTTTCTTCGAGCAGCCTTTATTGCCAGATGCTGGATAATTGCTCAATAAAATGAGGGATTATTCCAGGTTTAAGAATAACTGTTAAAATTAACCCAGTTAATGCACCAAAGAAGTGTGCGTCATGGTTAATATTATCTCTCGAATTTTTAGACATGTAAACGCAATAAATGAGATACAGGACTCCAAAAGCAATGGCGTATATTCTTAAAAAAGGAATAAAGATGATCCCTAATTTAGTTAAAGGCTGAAATAGAATATAGCTAAATAATACGGCACTAATTGCTCCCGAAGCACCTAAACTACTATAGCGAAAATCATCTTTGTGTCGGAAAACAGTAGGCATGTCGCTTAATATCAGTGCTACAAAATAGATCAGGCCAAATTTCCAAGAGCCCATCATTATTTCTAAGGCGAAGCCAAAAGAATAAAAAGCTACCATGTTAAAGATTAGGTGCATCCAATCGGCATGGATCAGTCCACTGGTAATGAACGTATATAATTTATTGCCTTTTGAAACACTGTAAGGGTGTAGCATGAACTTGCCAAATAACTCTGTGTTGTTAAATGCGTAAATACTCGTGATTAACGTAAAAATGAAAATGATTGAGGCTACAGGCGCAGCATTCCAATATTCTAATAACATAATTATTTGATATCTAGTTTGGTGTCTTTTATTAACCTGCCGATAGGGTAGCGCATAAAAGTCGGCTCAAAATAATCAGAATTTTTGTAAATGAATTCTAATTGTGCATAAGCACTTTTTGCAAGCTCAGGGTTTTTAACTTTTTCCTCTTCTAGTTTTTGTTTTAGGGATGGATTTTTCTTCAACAAATCAGTTGCGGTATCTTCAAAAATGTAAGAAGAAAAGTGTTCTTTTTGACCTAAAATAGAATCGAAGAAATTCCAGTTGAAAAATGAATCTGGCGCTTGCGGTTCTAGGGTTTCTACAATGTATCTATTGGTTTTCTGGTTAACGTAAATCACGTAATCTCCCTTGTAGTAATTAATGGTTTGTACTCTAGGTTCAACCTTAACAGCCGAATGCAGATAATGCCCTTCAAACGGTTTTTGAGCCGTTTTCATGTCAGTAATGTAATACATCTCTGTTTCAAGTTTTACATCACTTTTTAGCTCATTAACTTTTACATTATTCAATTTTAATAGTTCGACTACCTTCTCCCAAGCTTGTGGAATAATATAAGCAATTGGCTTTTCAATGGTTAACGAAGGTTCGAAGTTATTCCATTGTTTAATGTTCTTGGTATAAGGTTCATTTTTATCATAGTAAAGTCTGTTCAATCCACTTACTCCACTAGGTTTATATTTAGCGGCGTAGCCTTTAAATTCAATCTCATCAAATTTGTCTCGGTTTAGCTTCCAGTCTAACGAAAATGTTTTTTGATTGGCAATCGTTTCATCGGCCTTTGCTTTATTTTCTCCAATAATTTTGGCGTCTCGTTCTACAATGTCAATGTACGTTTGCAATAGTTTGTACGTAGATTCTACACGTTTATCATAAGATTTAAGCATATGCGTTTCGGGCATAAAGCCGATGGTATTGTGCAGAGCAGCATAACCAGTGCTATATCTTGGGCTCTCCATAAAACCGCTAATTCCATTATCTGGAGTTTCTTTTACAGAATTGATGTAAGGTATGAGTTCAAATCCTTTCGCCTTCATTTCACTATAGAGATCTGGCAGCATTGTTTTCGTCAAATAATTAGCCAAAGTTGAATTTAGCTTATCCTTTTGCGTAGGGATTAAAGTCATGGTGTATTGGTAATCTGCACCATTGCTAGTGTGCGTATCTACGAAAATTTCTGGCTGCCAAGTGTTAAAAATCTGTTGGAAGCTTTTCGAGTTTTTAGAATCTGTTTTGATGAAATCGCGGTTCAGGTCGTAGTTTTTGCTATTGCCCCTAAAGCCGTAAGCTAATGGCCCGTTTTGGTTTGCTCTAGATGTACTGGTTCTATTAAAACTACCATCAATGTTATAAACTGGGATAATGCAGATCGCCACATTTTTAGGAAGTTTTTGGCTTTTAAGCAGATCCCTTGCTAACATCATGCTTGCATCAATTCCCTCTGGTTCGCCCGGATGTATACCGTTGTTAATCAATAGTATCCTTTTGTTTACCTGTTTGATTTTGGAGGAATCAAAAACGCCATCTTTGTTGAGTACCAATAGGTGAAGCGGCTTGCCAAAATCTGTTTGTCCGTAGGTTAGCAACTTCGCTTGTTTTGGAAAAGCGGCAGTTAAAGCTTGATAATAAGCGATAGCTTCATCATAGGTAGCAGTAGCTTTATTGCTACTTTTCTCATAAGGTGTAAGTTGAGCAAAAGAAGTCATCGTTGTAAAAACAAATAGCCAAAAGAGATATATCCTCATTTTCAAAATGATTTGGATATAAAAATAGCTTTTGTTTTTAGAACAAGACGTTTGTATCGTAAATTTTGGATGAATTTAGTACTTAGGGTGTGAACGTACCATCTTAAAAGAAAAATAAATAATATCTTTGAATTTATGCAAGAAATGAAAATAAGCGCTATTTCTGTATCCGAAAGGTTTATGAAATACGTACAAATAGATACTCAGTCTGATGCGTCTTCGCCAACTACTCCGTCAACTTCCAAACAGAAAAATCTAGGGAAAATATTGGTAGAAGAATTATTGGCAATCGGTATCAGCGATGCGCATTTGGATGAACACGGTTATGTGTACGCCACGATCGCGTCTACTACAGAAAAAACAGTTCCTGTAATCTGTTTTTGTTCGCATATGGATACATCTCCAGATAGTAGTGGCGAGAATGTAAAGCCGATTGTTCATAGAAATTACCAAGGTGAAGATTTGGTACTTCCAGACGATAATAACATTGTTTTAAGGCTTTCGGAGCACAAAGATCTGAAGAACCAAATTGGCAATGACATCATCACCGCTAGTGGATTAACTTTATTGGGAGCTGATGATAAAGCAGGTGTTGCGGAAATCATGGAAGCCGCAACTTATTTAATGCAAAACCCGCAAATTAAGCATGGTACAATTAAAATTTTATTTACGCCAGATGAAGAAATTGGTAGGGGGGTAGATAAAGCTGATTTGAAAAAATTAGGCGCTGAATTTGCCTATACTATGGATGGCGAAACTTTAGGCTCAATTGAGGACGAAACTTTCTCGGCAGACGGCGCTAAGTTGGTGATTAATGGTGTGAGTGCACACCCCGGTTTTGCCAAAGGAAAGATGGAAAGCGCCATTAAGATTTTGGCAGATGTGATTAGTTCATTGCCGAAAGACAGGTTAAGTGCCGAAAGCACTTCGCAAAAAGAAGGTTTTATTCACCCAGTTGGGATAAGTGGTACCGCAGAACAGGCAGAAGCTAGTTTTATTCTTCGCGATTTTGATAATGATTTGCTAAAAGCTCACGGTGAGACATTAGATAGTATAGTGAAAGAAGTGATGATATCTTATCCAAAATCGACATACACTTTAACGATTAAGGAGCAATACCGTAACATGAAAGAGGTGTTAGACAAATATCCCCAAATTATGGCTAACGGTATCGAAGCTTTAAAAAGAGCGGGTTTAACACCAGTCACTCGTAGCATTAGAGGTGGTACCGATGGTTCTCGTTTATCTTTTATGGGCTTGCCTTGTCCTAATATTTTCACTGGCGGACATGCATTTCACGGTAAACAGGAATGGGTAGCTATCCAAGATATGGTGAAAGCTGTGGAGACTATCGTACACTTAGCTCAAGTTTGGGAAGAGAGGGCATAACCCCCTAGCCCCCTAAAGGGAGAATTGTTATATTGCAAAATTAGTAAAAGTCCCCTTTAGGCGATTTAGGGGTAGGTTAATCGAGCCAAATACTGGTCTTGTTCGTCCACATACACAATCTTACAATTCCAGCCATGCTGTTTACTTAGGCGTTGCAGTGTGGTTGGATCTATATACAACCAATTAAACCAATTGCCTTTTTGTTTTTTGTACTCATAACAGTAGCTAATCTCACCGAAATATTGGTTGGTTGGCATTGGCATATCGTCGTACAGATAGGAAATATCAGAGCTGTCAAAAACTAGTTGACCTTTTGGATTTAGTATTTGTTTGGCGCTTCCCAAGAAATTTTCAAAGCCTTGTAAGGTTCCAGTAAGCCCAATACCATTCATCATAAAAAGTAAAGTATCGTACATTTCTTTTACTTGGAAGAAATCTTGCAGCTGAGGATTTTTTACGCCTCGCTCATGCATGATTTGTACTGCAGTTGGAGAAATATCTATAGCGGTTACGTCAATCTTCTTTTCGTCTAGTAGTAATGCATGACTACCGACACCTGCGCCAACGTCAAGTACTTTTCCTTTGCAAAGCGATAGTGCTTTAAGTTCTATTTCTGGCATATCATCTTCACCACGAAAAAAAACTTCAATAGGCATTTCCTCTGGTTCATCATAAGAATTATGTAGCCATAAAATATCTGCTTTGCCAGACTGGTGAAAATCTAAAAGGGCATTTCCGTAAATATCCATGTGTCAAAGATACGGAAACGCCCTTTTTAAATAGTGTGTCATCTGGCAAAACTAATGCTGAATAAATTTAACATAACGAGCTGCTTCATCGTCACATTGACCACGAAGTTGCGAAGCAAATTATTTCAGTGTCAGTTTTATTTAATTCTTTGAATAAAGCGATTACGCCTTAATTCTATCAGCTTGTGCTTTTACAGCATCCGCAACGCCAGCTAATTTATCTTTTGATTTGTCGAAAAGGTCACAAAACCAATCGCCAATCTTGTCTTTCATATCGCTATTTTTATCTGATGATAAAACTATCGCTACTACGGCCCCTAAAGCTACTCCCGCTAAAACACCGCTCAATATCTTTGTTTGCTTTGTCATAATTAATGTCTTTTTATTAAGTTAAAACGATGGGATGGAAAGAATGTTTTAGGGTTTTTGAGAAACTTGCCATTACGGTTTTGCGATGAATGTGTTGGTCCGTCATTTCGACCTTGTGGAGAGTTGAAAATCAACGAAGCTAAATCTTTGGATAATATCAAATGCGAAATTGGAAAGTTCAAAGATTTCTCCGCTCGCTGCGCTGCGGTCGAAATGAGGGCTGTTTTATAAAACCAAAAATCCCCAAGCCTAATTAAAGATTTGGGGATTTGTTTTATGATGCAATTTGAACTTACACTTCTTCTTCGCTGATGAACTTAGCAGATAAATAATCTCTGTTCATACGAGCAATGTTTTCTAACGAGATGCCTTTTGGACACTCAGCTTCGCAAGCACCAGTGTTGGTACAGTTACCGAAACCTTCTTCGTCCATTTGCGCAACCATGCTTTGTACACGACGGTAACGCTCTGGCTGACCTTGAGGTAACAAAGCCAATTGAGATACTTTAGCAGAAACAAAAAGCATTGCCGAAGCATTTTTACAAGTAGCTACACAAGCACCACAACCAATACATGCAGCAGCTTCGAAAGCAGCATCTGCCTTTGCTTTTGGAATTGGCAATGCGTTGGCATCTTGTGCATTACCAGTGTTTACCGATACGAAACCGCCAGAAGCAATGATACGATCGAAAGCAGAACGATCTACCGCTAAATCTTTGATTACTGGAAATGCTTTTGCTCTCCAAGGCTCAACTACAATAGTATCGCCATCTTTGAACGAACGCATGTGCAACTGGCAAGTAGTTACCAAGTCTTTTGGTCCGTGAGGTTGCCCGTTGATGAACATCGAGCACATTCCGCAGATACCTTCTCTACAGTCGTGGTCAAATACAACAGGTTCTTCACCTTTGTTAATTAGTTGTTCGTTTAAAACATCAAACATCTCTAAGAAAGACATGTCTGGAGAAATATCAGAAAGTTTGTAATCAACTAGTTTACCTGCTGATTTGCTATTTTTTTGACGCCAAACTTGTAGCGTTAAATTCATGTTTCCTGTACTCATAATATTGAGATATTAGTTAAGCGATAAGCGACGGGCGATTAAAACGCCAAACCCTAAACGCTATTCGCTGTACTATTTATAATTCCTTTGTGCTACCTTAATGTTCTCGTAAACCAATTCTTCTTTGTGTAACTCGAATTCACTTACGCCTTTATATTCCCAAGCTGCAACGTATGCGAAGTTTTCGTCATCACGCTTAGCTTCACCTTCTTCAGTTTGGTGTTCCTCTCTAAAGTGACCACCACAGCTTTCCTCTCTATTCAAGGCATCTTTACACATCAATTCACCAAGCTCAATAAAGTCGGCAACACGGTGTGCTTTTTCTAACTCAGGATTAAACTCATCAGCAGAACCTGGAACTTTAACATCAGCCCAAAATTCTTTACGTAGATCTTGGATTTCTTTAATCGCCTCAGTTAAGCCTTCTCTATTACGAGCCATACCACATTTTTCCCACATGATGTGGCCTAATCTTTTGTGGAAATGGTCTACAGATTTAGTTCCATTAATACTTAAAAACTTATCGATAGTTGCTTTAACTTCATTTTCTGCTTCCACAAATGCTGGATGATCTGTAGAAATTGGCTTAGTTGCAATCTCCTTAGATAAGTAAGATCCGATAGTATAAGGCAGTACGAAATAACCATCTGCCAAACCTTGCATCAAAGCAGAAGCACCTAAACGGTTAGCGCCGTGGTCAGAGAAGTTAGCTTCACCTGTACAGTATAAACCAGGAATGGTAGTCATCAAATCATAATCAACCCAAACACCACCCATGGTATAGTGAACCGCCGGATAAATACGCATTGGTGTTTCGTAAGGATTTTCACCAGTAATTTGCGCATACATATCGAACAAGTTACCGTATTTCTCCTTGATAACAGCAGTACCTAAACGCATGCAGGTTTCTTTATCAGGGTTATGGTTACCAGCTTTAGAAGCTTCGATACGACCATAACGCTCTGTATTTGCTTTGAAATCTAAGTATACCGCTAATTTAGAAGCACCTACACCATAACCAGCATCGCAACGCTCTTTAGCTGCACGAGAAGCCACGTCACGAGGTACCAAGTTACCGAAAGCAGGGTAGCGACGCTCTAGATAGTAATCTCTTTCATCTTCTGGAATATCAGAAGGTTTACGTGGATCATCTTTCTTTTTAGGTACCCAGATACGGCCATCGTTACGTAACGACTCCGACATCAAGGTTAATTTCGATTGGTGATCTCCAGAAACAGGGATACAAGTAGGGTGAATTTGCGTGTAGCAAGGGTTAGCGAAGAAAGCTCCTTTTTTGTGCACTTTCCAAGCTGCGGTAACGTTACTTCCCATCGCATTGGTAGATAAGTAGAATACGTTTCCGTAACCGCCAGTACCTAAAACCACCGCATGACCGAAATGACGCTCTAACTCGCCAGTAATTAAGTTACGAGCAATGATGCCACGAGCTTTGCCATCAATTACAACAACATCTAACATCTCATGACGGGTGTACATCTGTACTTTACCCATACCCACTTGACGCTCTAAAGCTGAATAAGCACCCAACAATAGCTGCTGACCAGTTTGACCAGCCGCGTAGAACGTACGTTGTACTTGCGTACCACCAAAAGAACGGTTATCTAGCAAACCACCATATTCACGAGCCAAAGGTACACCTTGAGCCACACATTGGTCAATAATGTTTGCACTCACCTCAGCTAAACGATGTACGTTAGCTTCACGTGCTCTGTAGTCACCACCTTTAATGGTATCGTAAAACAAACGGTAGGTACTATCGCCATCATTTTGATAGTTTTTTGCAGCGTTGATACCACCTTGAGCTGCAATAGAGTGCGCTCTACGAGGTGAATCTTGGAAGCAAAAACATTTTACTTTGTAGCCCATTTCTGCTAATGTAGCCGCTGCCGAAGCACCCGCTAAACCAGAACCTACTACAATAATTTCTAAACTTCTTTTGTTGGCTGGGTTAACCAATGGAATAGAAGACTTATATTTTGTCCACTTTTGGGTCAATTCGCCCGCAGGGATATTTGAATTTAATTTCGACATTTACTTAATCCTTTTAATTAAACGTTTCGGTTTAGCTAATCCAGCCTAAATAGATTGAGATTGGCATTAATGCAAAAATGATAGGAACAATGATAGAGAACCATACGCCTACCGTTTTTACAACTGGTGTCCATTTTTTGTGGTTCCAGCCCATCGTTTGAAAAGATGATTGAAAACCGTGCAGCAAGTGGTATCCTAAAGAAATTACACCTAAAACGTAAATTACAACCACCCAAAGTTCTTGGAAAATCATCACAATGTTTTGGAAAGTATTATGTTCTTGATGTGTATAAACAGCTACTTTAGTTGGCCACCAGAAATGGTATAAGTGTAAGACTAAGAACATCAAAATCAATGTTCCTAATAGACCCATACTACGAGAATACCAAGTACTGTTAGCCTGCGGTTTGTTGTAGGCATATTTCTCAGGTCTGGCAGCGTTGTTTTGTGCAGTCAACATAATTGCCTGTACAATGTGCAAGATAATTCCGGCAAATAGACCAATCTCCATAATACGGATTACAATGTTGTGCCCCATAAAATCGGCCGCAACGTTGAAGGTTTCTCCACTATCATTTAAAAAAATTAGCGCATTTATAGATACGTGTACAACAAGAAACGAAATCAAAAACAGACCCGTTAATCCCATTACAAACTTTCTACCTATAGACGACGTAAAAGCTTTACTTAAACTACTCATTAGATTGTTTATTTATATTACTAGTGTGCAAAGCTATCTAAAATATGAAAACATATGGGGAATAAAACTTACAAAAAAACGACAAATCGATAATTTAGAAACGTTCTAATTAAAATGTCGTTTTGGCAACGTTTGCACTTGTTGTTGAAGGAGTTAAATTTGAAAATGAAAGGCGGTATTCCATCGTTGCCAGCAGCCCTGCTGTCCGCTGCTCCCGATGAAAAATCGGGATACGCTGCCATCAGGTTTAATTAACCCAAAACTGTGCAATGAACTTAGCGTCCTTTGCGAAACTCTAATTCTTGTATGCGTTAAAAACTAACCGCAAACATTTTTGAAGTTTCATGCAAAGTGTTGCAAAGAATAATTCCTAGACGGAATTTGTAGATCTAATAACAGTTTCTATATGGTTGGTGTTATCACCAAACATCCAGGATTTTCATAGTGTTTATATCATAATGTGGTATGGTGATAACACCAACCACAGGTTCAATAAATTCAGAGTGACGTCTAAATCAACACTCCGTCATGCTGAATTTATTTTAGCATCAGTTTTACGAGATATTCCTGTACAAACTTTGTCAATCTTATAAGCATTTTTAACAAGAAAGATTGACGAAGTCTACCTTAACTGCCTAGCAATTTGCTTTTCCCTCTATTTAACGATACTTTTATACCATTATTAAATTATCATAATTGGATTTTAAAGAATTTGGATTTAACGCGGAGCTTTTGGAAGGCCTGCTAGCAATGGGCTTCAAAAATGCTACGCCAATACAGCAACAGGCGCTCCCAATAATCAGTGCAGGTAAAGATTTGATTGCCTGCGCTCAAACTGGTACAGGTAAAACTGGCGCTTTTTTGTTGCCTATTATGAACTTGCTGACACAAAAGCACGAACGCCATAACAACGTTTTGATTTTAACACCAACCCGTGAGCTGGCGCAACAAATAGATTTGCAGGTAGAAGCGCTTTCTTATTTCACCAACATCAGTTCTTTAACTGTTTTTGGTGGTGGCGACGGCGTGGCTTACGAGCAACAAAAACGTTCGATGCGTGAAGGTGTAGACATCATCATTGCAACACCTGGAAGGTTAATTTCTCACCTAGCTTCTGGCGTTTTGAAAATGGAAAAGCTAGAGCATTTAGTGCTCGACGAAGCAGACAGGATGTTGGATATGGGCTTCTACGATGACATTATGAAAATTGTTGGCTATCTGCCCAAAAAACGCCAAACCGTGATGTTCTCGGCTACCATGCCGCCAAAAATCAGAAAGCTTGCGGGTGCTTTGTTAAATGAGCCAGAGCAAATCAATATCTCTATTTCTAAACCAGCCGAAGGAATAAATCAGCAGGTTTACTTAATTCATGATGAGCAGAAAGTCCCTTTACTGACCGAGATGTTAAAATCGGCTACCTACAACCGCATCATTGTTTTTGCTGGTCGCAAGGAGAAGGTTAAGGAGTTAGGTAAAGTATTTAAAAAACTAGGTTTAAAAGCGGCAGCATTTCATAGTGATTTAGAGCAGAAAGAGCGTGAAGCCATTATGCTCGATTTTAAAAATGATAAGCTAAACGTATTAATTGGTACCGATGTTTTAAGTCGTGGGATAGACGTTACCGGCATCGATTTGGTCATCAACTACGATGCGCCACAAGATCCAGAAGATTATATTCATAGAATTGGAAGAACCGCCAGAGCTGCTACCACAGGAACAGCCATCACCTTAGTAAACGGAAAAGATAAACGTCGTTTGGCAAATATTGAAAAGCTCATTGAGCGCCAAATTGATAGAATGCCTTTGCCAGAGCATTTAGGCGAAGCTCCGAAAGAAGAACCTGTAGGAGAAAAGAAACCATACAAGAAGAAGAAAAAGTTTTTTAAGAAGAAGCCAAAGGTAGTTTAGACACAGATGCACAGATAATTTATAAATAATTCGGTTGCTTAACAAAATAAAGATTTACCTATGAATTTTATTTTGAAAGAAGAAACTTACGAGATTATTGGACTTTGTATGGAAGTACATAATAATCTAGGTGCTGGCTTTTTGGAAATTGTGTATAAAGATGCACTTGAATACGAGTTTCAAACTAGGGATATCCCGTATCAACGAGAAAAAGAATACGCAGTAAATTACAAGGGAATTATCTTGCCGCATAAATTCTTTGCCGATATTGTTGTTTTTGATGCCGTTGTTTTAGAAATTAAATGTGCTAGCTGTATTGTAGATGAACATACAGCGCAAGCTCTTAACTATTTAAAAGTTTCTGGAAATAAAATCGCTCTTGTTGTTAACTTTGGAGAGACTCGTCTGAATTATAAGAGATTGATATTGTAAATTGCCACAGATGTATAGATAAAATCCTTTTTTATCATAAAATTAAAATCTATCTGTGCATCTGTGGCAAAAAAAAAACTATGCAGAACCTTCCACCATTAGCCGAAAGATTACGCCCACAAAACTTAGATGAGTACGTTGGGCAGAAACATTTGGTGGGCGAGGGTGCGGTACTGCGAAAGGCTATCGAAAGCGGTCGCATCCCCTCCATGATTTTCTGGGGGCCACCAGGAGTTGGGAAAACTACTTTGGCCACCATCATTTCCCAAAACCTCGACCGACCTTTTTTCGCATTAAGCGCCATCAACTCTGGAGTAAAAGATGTAAGGGAAGTGATCGATAAGGCTGCTGCGCTAAAGGGTGGTTTCATGGGAATGCCGGTACTATTCATCGACGAGATCCATCGTTTCAGCAAATCGCAGCAAGATAGTTTGTTGGGTGCAGTAGAACGCGGTTTGGTCACTTTAATTGGCGCTACTACCGAAAATCCAAGCTTCGAAGTTATATCAGCTTTGCTTTCTCGATGCCAAGTTTATATCCTACAAAACCTAACGGAGGAAGAATTGGTAGGTTTGCTAAATACGGCAATCACCAAAGACGAAGTCTTATCGAAGAAGAAAATTAAGATTATAGAACATGAAGCTTTAATTCGTTTAAGTGGTGGCGATGCAAGAAAGTTGCTCAATGTTCTAGAAATTGCGATCAACGGCATTGGCGGTGATAAAATTGAGTTGACCAATGAAAACGTGTTGGCTCATGCACAGCAAAACTTAGCACTTTACGACAAAGCTGGCGAACAGCACTATGATATCATTTCTGCTTTCATCAAATCTATCCGCGGTAGCGACCCAAATGGTGCCGTTTATTGGTTGGCAAGAATGATAGAAGGTGGTGAAGATCCCTTGTTTATTGCTCGCAGATTAGTGATTTTGGCTTCAGAAGATATTGGCAACGCTAATCCAAATGCACTGCTCTTGGCCAACAATTGTTTTCAGGCAGTAAATGTGATTGGTTTCCCAGAAAGTAGAATTATCTTGTCGCAATGTGTAACTTACATGGCGTCATCAGTAAAAAGCAATGCCTCCTATATGGCAATAAACCATGCTCAAGCTCTAGTAAAAGAAACTGGAGATTTGCCGGTGCCTTTGCATTTGCGAAATGCGCCAACAAAGTTGATGAAAAACATTGGCTATGGTGCCGATTACAAATATTCGCATGCTTATGATGGTAATTTCGAAGCGCAAGAATATCTGCCAGAAAAGTTAAGCGGTACGAAGCTTTATGACCCGGGCAAAAATCCGGCAGAAGAAAAAATGAGAGAGAAACTAAGACAGAATTGGAAGAATAAATACAATTATTAATGATACTCTCTAGATTTAACCTATTTTAGAAACTAAAAATCATTACTTCATAACAATAATTTTTTAAAACAAACATGGAAAGTCGAATTATCGCTATCAAAACAACTGCTCTCTTTTTGGCAGGTTGTATCTTATTGGCTAGTTGTTCTAGCAAAACCTTAATCCAGTCTAACCCTAGTGGTGCTAAAGTTTACCTCAATGGAGAAGCAGTAGGTACAACTCCTTACACCCACGAAGACACAAAAATTGTTGGGAGTACTACCACAGTTAAGCTTGAAAAAGAAGGCTATGAAACTTTTAATACCTCTTTTTCTAGAAATGAAAAAACTGATGTTGGTGCTATCATAGGTGGCGTTTTTGTGTTGTTTCCATTTCTTTGGACAATGAAATATAAGCCAGAACGCACTTATGATTTAGTGAAAACAACTACAATAGATAAAGTTGCTGCGGTAGCTGTAGAGAAGCCTAGCACAGTTGATAGTAAAACCAAAGCAGATAAGCTTCGCGAGTTAAAAAAGCTTTTAGAAGAGAAATTGATTACACAGGAAGAGTACGATTTGGAAAAGAAAAAAGTGCTGGCTGAATTATAATACAATTTTTTAGCGGCTCTGTATAGTTAAATCAGTTTAGAAACTTTTAATTAAATGATAGCAGTATTTTTATCACATCAATGGAAATCATTTTGGCGCAGTAGAAATAAGGCGGGTAGTATTGCTGCCCAAATTGTACTTGGCTTTTTTATGCTTTACTTTTTGGTGGTAGCCATAGGCGTAGGCTTCTGGATGACTAATATTATCGAAAAGGTGATGCCAGGCATAGATCCTACGATAGTTTTTAACGGCTTGATTTTGTATTACTTCTTACTTGATTTAGCCGTGAGGATACAGATGCAAGATTTGCCGACATTAAGTATTGTACCTTATCTCCATCTAAAAATCTCAAGAAGAACCATCGTAAACTTTTTGAATTTAAAGTCATTGTTTTCGTTCTTTAATATCCTACCATTCTTTATCTTCTTTCCTTTTATTTTTATCAATATAGGTGCTTCGGATGGGATTATGTCGGTTTTGGCTTACCTGCTGTCGATATTAGGACTTATCGTGTTCAATAATTTCTTGGTACTTTATATCAAACGTAAATCCATCAACAATGTCTTGTTTTTTGCTATAGGTATTTTGGTGATTTTAGGTTTAGCTGCTTCAGATTATTATGGATTTATCTCGATTAGGGATTTTTCGAATTTCGTTTTTCAAAACGTAGCGAAATATCCGTTTTTGTCATTGATCTTTCCAGTGGCGGCATTTGCTGTTTTTTATATCAATGCTAAGTTTTTGACCGCTAATTTATACACAGAAGAGTTAAGCACAAAAGACAATAAAAAAGTAAGTACTGATTATCCTTTCTTAAATAATTTTGGTAGAGTTGGAGAGTTAGCTGCATTGGAATTAAAACTGATTTTGCGCCACAAGCGGTCAAGAAGTTCAGTAATTATGGGTTTCCTATTCCTTTGTTACGGTTTTTTCTTTTATCGTATGCCATTAATTGATAACGATCAATTTGGTATGATGCTATTCGCGGCTATATTCATGACGGGGATCAACATTTCGGTTTACGGCCAATTTATGTTTGCATGGCAAAGTGCGCATTTCGATGGATTGTTGGTTAATAAGATCAATTACAGCGATTTTATCAAAGCTAAGTTCTTGCTTTTTACCATTAGCAGCACACTAATCACGGCACTTTCAGCATTTTACGGCTTCATGAGTTACAAGCTGCTGTTGCTGCATCTAGCTGCCTACCTCTATAATATTGGTGTAGGTACGGTAGTGGTACTTTATTTCGCCAACTTCAATTATAAACGATTAGACATTACTGGTAGCGCAAGTTTTAACTGGCAGGGAGTTGGTGCCTCGCAGTGGTTATTAGGTTTGCCACTTTTGTTGGTTCCTTTAATCATTTACATTCCTTTCGGAATATTTGATAAGCCGTATTGGGGCTTGGCAATGCTTGCCTTGTTAGGTCTGGTAGGTTTGCTTTTACGCAACTACTGGGTCGGCGTAATTGTGAGAAAATTTGAGAAACAACGTTATAAAATAGCCGAAGGCTTTAGAGAATAAGAAATGATTGAAGTTAAAAACTTAGTTAAAGGTTACGCTGGTCGTACCGTAGTAGATATAGAGCGTTTAAATATTAGAGCTGGTGAAACTATCGGTTTGGTAGGGAATAATGGCGCAGGAAAAACTACCTTTTTCAGAATGTTGTTGGATTTAATCCGTCCGGATAGTGGTGAAATCTTATCGAAAGATATCAACGTTGCCGATAGTTCGGCATGGAAAGACTATACCGCTTCTTATTTAGATGAGGGTTTTTTAATTGATTACCTTACGCCAGAAGAGTATTTTACTTTTATTGGAAGCTTGCATGGCCTAAGCGTGGCTCACGTAGGCGATTACTTGAGGCAATACGAAGAATTTTTCAATGGCGAAATTTTAAGCAGAGGAAAATATATACGTGATTTCTCTAAAGGAAATCAAAATAAAGTAGGTATTGCAGCAGCATTGATGCAGAAACCAGAGTTGTTAATTTTGGATGAGCCGTTTGCGAATCTAGATCCAACTACGCAGATAAGGTTAAAAACGCTGATTAAGAATTTGAGTACAACACAGCGTCTAACTACTTTTATCTCTAGCCACGATTTAAATCATGTTACGGATGTTTGTAACCGAATTATCTTATTAGAAAAAGGTAAAGTAATTAAGGATTTTTATACCGATGAAAATTCTTTAAAAGAATTAGAAGCTTATTTCTCTGAATAAGGGTTGTATATAAATATGGTCAATTATTTGCTCAATTTGAGGTAAGATAAAACCATCTGTCTATAGAATTGTTCTTTTAAGACAATTGTTTCTATTCGTAAATAGAATATTTTATGCAGTTGTGTAAAATTGGCATTACCTTTGACTAAACATTTATCAACATTATAAATAAACGGAATTAGAAATGATGACTACAAAATTTAAGACAGCAACTGTCGCTATAGCTTTATCGGTAGGTGCAATGATTTTTCAAAGCTGCGATAGCTTAAACAATACTCAAAAAGGTGCAGGTATTGGCGCTGCTGCTGGTGGTGTAATTGGTGCCTTAATTGGTAAAAAAGCAGGTAATACTGCTGTAGGTGCTGTAATTGGTGCTGCAGTTGGTGGTACAGCTGGTGGTTTCATTGGTAAAAGAATGGACAAGCAAGCTGCAGAAATTAAGCAGGCAATTCCAGGTGCAGAGGTAATTCGTGAAGGCGAAGGTATCATTGTAAGATTTGATAGCGGTATCCTTTTCGATTTTAACAAAACTGAATTGAAAGATGCAGCTAAAACCAATATCCAATCTTTGGCCGCTTCATTAAATCAATATCCAGGAACTGATGTAAAAGTTATTGGTCATACTGATAACGTAGGTACAGCTGCAGTAAACCAAACGGTTTCTGAGAAAAGAGCTGCTGCGGTTAAAACATATGCCGTATCTCAAGGTGTTCCAGCATCACGTTTAGTTACAGAAGGTAAAGGTTTCAACGAGCCAATTGCTGATAACACTTCAGAGGCTGGTCGTGCTGCAAACCGTAGAGTTGAGATTGTAATCGTGGCTAACGAACAATTGAAAAAAGAGGCTGCTGAAAAAGCAGGATAATCGCAAATTATCATAGAAAATGAAAAAGTCCCGATTAAACGTCGGGACTTTTTTTATTCGTAGATATCTGCAAAATAGCTGATGGCCAAAGATCTTAAAAGCATTTCCTGCTCAAGACCGGCGTATGCAGGAATTGGCTTTACCAATTTCCAATGTGGCCAACCGTCTTGGTCTAGTGCTTCCAGTTCGTAAAACCCCATTTCACTTAACAAACGACAAGTAGCAATATGCATTAACTCTTCCTTTTGTCTCTTGCTGAATTTACCTGGTCCTTTACCTAACTCTTGCACACCAATTAAAAACAATACCACTTTTAAATCAGGAGTTTCTGAATCAAAGTCTTTTGCTATTTTTTCTTGCAACTCTTTCCATTTGATATTGATTTCTGCTGGAGTCATACTGCAAATATAAGCTTAATGATTTTCACATCACTAAAAACTGGATTTTTACTTTGTCCTAAACTTAATTAGGTATTCCTCATCCTTTAGAGCGTAGCCATCTTTTGATTTAAACCCCCTATTTGTGATCACGAATTCGTAGTCTTGCTGAGGTTTCAGTTCTATATTTAAAACTAATGTCTTTTCATCTTCTTCATAACCTTTTACGCTTTTAATAGGGAAATACAATTTCCCTTTTTCCGACAGACTAATAGAATATCTCTTAGGCATCATAGGCTTCGAAAAAACTATCCTCAGCTCTTTTGTGCTAGCATCTACATTTTGATCTCCGTTGGTGAAAGGCGCTAAACTAACAATGGTAGGCTGTAGTTTTTCGTAAGCTTCTTTAATCGCTCTTTTGTCTAACTTGTCAGGATAAAAGCCAGATTTTTCTAAGAAAAGTTCTACAGCACTATCGCTACCAAAATCTAATTCAATGATTTCCTTAATAGCCTGTTTCTTGTTTTTAGCCTGCTGATAGTAAGCTTTACAAATTTCGTAGCCAACGTAATAACCTAGGTCTGCGTCTTCAGGCCTTTGCCTTCCATTGTAGAGCCAATTGTCGAAACTATCAGAGAAAAGTTCTTTTTTAAAACGGTCTTTTATACTGTTAGTATTAGCCAAGCCATAGCTCATGTATTTGGTTTTAATGGGCTTTTGTAAAGCTAATTCGGTAATAAAATCACAAGAACCTTCTCTTATTACTTGTCCTAATAGGCTAGATCCATTTGGATTTTGTTGAGTGTGGATATATTCATGAATATTCAGGTAAACAATGTTGTCTAAAGATTGCTCTTTAAATACATTCTTAAACCAATCATTATCAAATTCTGAAACATCTGTATTGGCATTTCCCGTTGCAATTTCGGCTCCCACAAGCACTAAGTTATCTTTTACTGTTCCTCCAGAACGTAATCCGCCAATGGTAAAGTAAATCTCAGCAGGTTTTAAATCAGGATAAATTGCTTTTAATTTTTTAACGCCTTTTTCTAATTCGGCAGCTTTATGTTTTATTGCAAGGGTGTTTGGCCTTATCGAATTCCAAAATTTGGGAAGTTTGTTGATCAATTCAATCCAAAGTGTATCGTTATATTGTCTGGCAACCATAAACGCTTTTAACCCTTTGCTGCCTTTATTGATGTATTCCGAATTGATGATCTCCATCTTTTTCGATAAATCGCTTGTTTTTTGGATAGCATCATAGGCAGTCCAAAAGTTATCTATGTCTTCGGTATGTATTGCTGTTTGTTTTTGGGCAGAGAGATTTTTGCCGAGTGCTAATAGAACCAGAGCGAGTAAAATTCTTTTTTTCATATTACAAATAGACAAGAATTAAATAGAGAAGTTGCATCTTGAGTAAAATAAAAGTCGTCAACTTTCGGTATCAGTCTTTGGTTTTTTGGTTTAGTCTTATAGCTTTGCTATTATGAGATCGAAAATAAATGTGGGCTTAATGGCCTATGGTATGTCAGGGAAAGTATTTCATGCGCCTTTTGTTCATTTAAATGATGGATTTAACTTTGTAGCCGTTACCGAACGAAGTACAAAGCAAGCTGCTCAAGATTATCCTGGTGTAATTAGTTATGATACCATTGACGAACTAATTGCTGATAAAAATATCGACCTCGTTATTATCAACACACCGAACTATACGCACTACGATTATGCGAAAAAGTGTTTGTTGGCTGGTAAGCATATTTTAGTGGAGAAACCTTTTACCGCTACAGTTGCGCAGGCGAAAGAGCTATTTGCTTTAGCAAAACAAGTAGGTAAAAAAGCTTTAATTTATCAAAATAGAAGATTTGATAGTGGATTTAAAATCACTAAAGAAATTATAGAAAGTGGTAAACTAGGAAAACTAACCGAAGTTTACTTCCGTTTTGATAGGTATAGGAGTGAAATTGGTCCGAAAAGCTTCAAGGAAGATCCAAGTTTCGAAGCAAGTGGGCTATCTTATGATTTAGGACCTCATTTAATTGATCAAGCTATTGCTTTATTTGGTAAGCCAGATAAGTTTTACAAGGTGCTAGCCAATAATAGGGAAGGTGGTAAAGTAGATGATTATTTCTTCATCCATTTGGCTTATCCAAACCAGTTGAACGTGTACTTAACTGCAACTTTGTTAGCGGCAGATATTCCTACTGCATTTGTTGTGAATGGCTCCCTTGGTGCCTTCTCTAAAAACCACGGCGATGTACAGGAAAGCCAGTTGTCAAAAGGTATGAAACCATCTGACGAGGGCTACGGAATAGAAGTTGTTGAAGATGCCGGAAAGCTAACTTTAGTTACTGCAGATGGCGGAAGAGACATCACAACATTAACATCACCTCAAGGTAATTATGGCGAAATTTTCGAATTGGTTTATCAAGCTATTACCAATAATCAGCCTTATCCAATTACAGAAGAAGATATTATTGCTCAGCTGGAAATTCTTGAAAGTTAGCCAAAGTTTACGGTTAGAATTGTAGCAACAATAACGGTGGTCGTAAACATTAAAGATTTACGACCACCATGTTTCAGTCATTAACTATCAAATTTAACGCACTCTTTTAATTGCTTTTCAGTGTAAGCCAGCTTATATTGCTTCAGCACATCATCGGGCACACCGTTCCACTGATTTGGTGCATTACCAGCATAACCGATATCGGCTACGCCAATTTCTGAAGTATAAAAACCAGAAGCCACCAAGTTGCGTAGTCTATTAAAGAATGCTACACCTTGGCTCATTTCCTTTGGCGCCTTATTTGGGTAAGCAATTAGGTCTACCAATTCAATTTGTTGCTTATCGCTACATTCTCTAAAAGGTTTGCCAAAGCGATTTAAGCATTGCATATCAACCCAACGTAAACCTCCACGCATTGGGATTTGATGTTGTGGCATATCCTTCACAATAAATTCAATAAAATCTGGAACTTTTGCATCAGAAGCACTTCCGCTTACTTCATCTTTAGGGATAATAATATCTGAAAGGATGGTAATGGTAGCCATTTCCTCCTTGCTGAAAAAGTTCGGCTGCGCTAACAGTTCCTTTTCTCTAGCAATTTCTTCTTTGGCACGGTCGTAGGTAAATTCCGGATCGCCGGCAGCTACTTCCTTTTTTTCTTCACTAGGCTTACAGCCACTTACTAAAGCTGTGGCAGAAATGGCACCAACGCCCAACATTTTTAAGGTTTCTCTTCTGTTCATGGCTTATAAGTTTTGTTTTTTCATTTCAGAAATGATGTATTCACTAGCTCTCATTGAAAGTGCTAAAATGGTCCAGGTAATATTCTTATCTGCCTGCGAAGTAAAGGCTGCACCGTCTACCACAAACAAGTTCTTACAATCGTGAGCCTGGTTGTATTTGTTCAAAGCCGATGTTTTCGGGTCGCTACCCATACGAGCGGTACCTGCTTCGTGAATAATTTTACCCGGAGCTTCTAACCCGTAATTATTCTCTTTGTTATAATCGCCACCCCAAGTTACAATAGCCCCCATATTATGCATCATTTCATCAAAGGTCTCTTTCATGTGCTTAGCTTGCAAAATCTCATGATCACTCCATTTTACATTAAACTTTAATACAGGAATACCAAATTTATCCACCACGTTAGGGTCAATTTCGCAACGGTTATCGTACAACGGAATTGCCTCTCCACGTCCTGCCATGCCCACACTTGCACCGTAGAAATAACGGTAATCTTCTTTTAAAGATTTACCATAACCACCGGCTTCTTTTTGTTGGCCACGAACAGCGAATTTTCCATTCATGGCTTCAATGCCACCGCCAAAACCATAAGCGGGCTGGCTCATTCCTCCCCAATATTCAATATGGTAACCACGAGGGAAATCTAGTTTTTTATTATCTAGCCACCAAGGCGAGTAAATGTGCATACCGCCTACGCCGTCTTCATTGTAACGTTTTCTATCAAATAATTGAGGAAGCACGCCGCCCATTGCAGCACCTGTAGAATCGTGCAGATAACGACCAACTACATCGCTGCTATTTGCTAAGCCATTTGGATGACGTTTAGATTTTGAGTTTAACAATAAACGTGAAGACTCGCAAGCACTAGCAGCCAATATAACCGTGCGGCCAGTTACTTGATACTCCATCATGTCATCTTTGTTGATATAAGAAATGCCGGTAGCCAAACCTTCTGCATTAGTCAGTACCTCTCTAGCCATCGCGTTAGGGATCACATCTACGTTACCAGTTTCTATTGCAGGGTAAATCAATACATTGGTGGAAGAAAAATCGGCCTTTGCCATACTACAGTTTCTGTTGCATTGCCCACAGAAAAAGCAAACCCCTCTATCGTCATTCAATTTTTGGGTAAGGATAGATAACCTAGAGGGAATTACCTTTACACCAGAAACGGCTGCGCCTTTTTGGATGAAAAGCTCGTGCAAACGTGGTTTTGGAGGCGGTAAGAAAAAACCATCGGGATGATCTTCTAGTCCTTCGTTGGTACCGAAAATGCCAATTAACTTATCTACTCTGTCGTAAAAAGGTTTGATGTCATCATAACTGATCGGCCAGTTTTCACCTAGTCCATCAATGTCTTTTCGTTTAAAATCTTTAGGACCGAAACGCAAAGAAATACGCCCCCAGTGATTGGTTCTGCCACCCAACATACGGGCACGCCACCAGTCCCATTCGGTTCCGGGCGCTTTGGTATAGGGTTCTCCTTCTACATCCCAGCCATAGTAACAAGCATCAAAATCGCCAAAAGGGCGAAATTTAGTGCTTGCACCCCGACGCGGTGACTCCCAAGGATTTTTTAGCTGTGTAATGTTCTTTTGCGGGTCGTACATGGCTCCAGCTTCTAAAAGGCATACTTTTAGTCCGGCTTTGGCAAGCGTATAAGCTGCCATGCCACCGCCAGCACCCGAACCTACAATTACCGCATCATAATGTTTGCTTTGTTTTTTGATTTGCATCTAGGCTTATAAATTAGTTAGGTATGTCCAAGTTAAGGTAATTTTGGTTGAAGAGCAAAAACATTCCTATGAAGATGTATTTAGGCAACTCTACTCTTATTGTGATAGATGGCGCTGTAATCTTGTTCTGTATATTTATTATATTTGGTATACCTATGACATCAAAACAACTATTTACCTCCATATCCGATGATATTGTGGTGAACAAAATTTATGAGATAAGAAACCAAAAGTGATGCTAGATAGCGATTTGGCTGAGCTTTATGGTGTGGAAACTAAAAGACTTAATGAGCAAGTTGGGGAGGACGACGGAAACTGCCTTATGTGTTTTCCGAACATGGTGTTTTAATGTTATCAAGTGTTTTAAATAGCCCGCAGGCAATTCAATTAAATATTCAAATTGTGAGAATTTTTACAAGGTTGAGAAATTTGCTTAATGAACATTCAGAGCTCAAGATAGAAATTGCCGATATAAAAAAGCATCTCCAAAACCATGATAAAAACATAGAACTTGTTTTTAGTTATTTAAACAAGCTAATTGATAAAGAAAATCAACCGAGAAAAAGAATTGGCTTTAAGCCTGATGATTTGTAGGATTGCTGTAACCTTTATCGGTGAAGTTCCGTTGCATTTCAAACCCTATTGAAGTGGAACCAGATTTTTTATCGGGAGCAACAAAAAGCGGGGCTTTCGTAACCGAAGAACTACTGCATTTGCTTTTCAAATACATCTGATGGGAACCGGTAACTCGTAACCTGCAACTTTTTTCTCCAACTATTTGGTATTTAAAGTTTTCTCCGTATCTTTGCAGTCCCTAAAAAACTGGGAGATTATATATTTTTTAACAAATTAAATAAAAGCAAGTGAATACGTTAAGTTACAAAACTGTCTCTGCGAATGCTAAAACCGTTAATAAACAATGGGTTGTAGTTGATGCTGAAGGAGAGATTTTGGGGCGCTTGTCTTCTAAAATCGCAATGATTATTAGAGGTAAAAACAAGCCAGAGTATACCCCACACGTAGACTGCGGTGATAACGTTATCGTTATTAATGCAGACAAAATCAAGTTAACTGGGAACAAGTTAGCTGATAAAACTTATGTTCGTTACACTGGGTATCCAGGTGGTCAACGTTTCATTTCTCCGAAAGAGTTATTGGAAAAACACCCTAGACGTGTTGTAGAGAAAGCTGTTCGTGGTATGTTACCTAAAACCAAATTAGGCAAAAAATTATACACTAATTTATTTGTTTATGCTGGTGCTGAGCATCCTCACGCTGCACAATCGCCAAAAACTATCAAACTTTAATTAAAAGTAAAAGAGAAAAGAAATGTCAACAACAAATACTTCTGGTAGAAGAAAAACAGCAGTTGCTCGTATCTATTTAAAAGAGGGTAACGGCACTATTACCGTGAACGGTAAAGATCATAAAGAATATTTCCCAACCCTACCTTTACAATACATTGTTAACCAATCATTCGAAGTTTCTGAATTGACTGGTAGATATGATGTAAACGTAAACGTAGCTGGTGGTGGTGTTAAAGGACAAGCTGAGGCTGTTCGTTTAGCGATTGCGAAAGCTATTGTTGAGTTAGATGCTGATAAGAAATCTGCATTGCGTGCTAAAGGGTTAGTAACCCGTGATATGCGTATGGTTGAGCGTAAGAAACCAGGACGTAAGAAAGCTCGTAAGAAATTCCAATTCAGTAAACGTTAATCTTTTAAGGAGAACAAAACAATGGCAAGAACAACATATCAAGACTTATTGGATGCAGGTGTACACTTTGGCCACCTTACCCGTAAATGGAATCCAAAAATGGCTCCTTACATCTTCATGGAGCGTAATGGTATCCACATTATAGATTTAAATAAGACTTTAGCTAAAACTGAAGAGGCAGCTTCTGCGATTAAACAAATCGTTAAATCTGGTCGTAAGATCTTATTTGTAGCTACTAAGAAACAAGCTAAAGAAATCGTAGCAGAACAAGCTAAAAAAGTAAACATGCCTTTCGTAACCGAGCGTTGGTTAGGTGGTATGTTAACTAACTTTGCTACTGTACGTAAGTCAATCAAAAAGATGGCTAACATCGATAAGATGACTAAAGATGGTACTTACTCAATTCTTTCTAAGAAAGAGCGTTTGATGATCCAACGTGAGCGTATCAAATTAGAAAGCCTTTTAGGTGGTATCGCTGATTTGAACCGTTTACCTGCGGCTATCTTCTTAATCGACGTGAAGAAAGAGCACATCGCAGTTGCTGAAGCTTTGAAATTAAACATTCCTACTTTTGCAATGGTTGATACCAACTCTGATCCTTCTAACATCGATTTCCCTATTCCAGCGAATGATGATGCTACAAAATCAATTTCATTGATTACTGACATCGTTGTTAAAGCTATCGAAGAAGGTTTAGATGAGCGTAAGCGTGAGAAAGATGAAGAAGCTGAAAAAGAAGCTGTAGCGGCTAAAACTGCTGCTGATGCTCCTGAAGCTCCAGCTAAAAAAGCTAAGAAAGAAACTGCTGAAGCAGAAACTTCATCGGAAGATAATACAGAAGCATAAATAGATAGTATTTAAGTTAAGCGTTTGGAGTTTTGCGTTTTTAGACGCTTATCGCCAAACGCTTATCATTTTCAAAAAATTCATAAATTTTCAAAAAATGTCTACAGTACAAATTTCTGCGGCAGATGTAAATAAATTACGTCAACAAACAGGTGCCGGCATGATGGATTGCAAAAAAGCATTAATCGAAGCAAACGGCGATTTCGAAGCTGCAGTTGATTTATTGCGTAAAAAAGGTCAAAAAGTATCGGCTGCTCGTTCTGGTAATGCTACTTCAGAAGGCTTAGTGTCTATCGCTGTTTCAGCAGATGGTACAAATGGTAAATTAGTTGCTTTAGCTTGCGAGACTGAGCCAGTTTCTAAAGTTGAAGATTTCCGTAACCTAGCTCAAGCTATTTTAGCTGCTGCGGTTGCTAACAATCCTGCTACTGCAGAAGAGTTATCAGCTATTGCTTTGGAAGATGGACGTACAGTTGCTGAAACCATTACTGAATTAACTGGTAAAATCGGTGAGAAAATCATTATCCAGGAGTATGCAAATATCTCTGGAGAAAAAGTAGTTTCTTATATCCACTCTAACGGTAAAATGGGCGTTTTAGTAGTATTTGAAGGTGCAAACGGTGCAGATATCACTGAAGCTGGTAAAGATGTTGCAATGCAAATTGCTGCAATGAACCCTATCGCTGTTGATAAAGACGGCGTTGATCCTGCTACAATTGAGCGTGAAATTGAGATCGCTAAAGACGTTATCCGTCAAGAAGGTAAACCAGAAGAAATGGTTGAGAAAATCGCTGCTGGTAAATTGAACAAATTCTACAAAGACAGTACTTTATTAAACCAAGAGTTTGTTAAAGATGGTTCTATAGACGTTCGTAAATTCTTAGACAACACTGTTAAAGGATTAACTGTTACTTCTTTCAAACGTGTACAATTAGGCGCTTAATTTTTAAGCACATTGATATAAAAAACCCCGAATTAATTCGGGGTTTTTTTGTTTTACATGGCATTCTGGATACACAGGATTAAATTTTAATTGGCTGGTTGTTGTTTTAGGTTGTTGTGGTGCAGTATTATCTTGTAAGAACATCATAGTTCTGATTTTCCCGTAGAAAGGATGCGCTTGTAACAAATGATCTATTTCGATATTTTAGCCAATAATTCAAGCATAAGCGCATCATTAGGGTACAATTTTAGACCTTCCATAATAATACCTTTTACTTCAGTTTTATCATAATCACTATAAAACAACGATTGCGCATAGTAAGAGTAAGATTGTTGATCTTGTCTGTATTTGTTGTATTGAGCGAACAGCTTCTTTACTTCAGCAGCATCTTTATGAACCATTGCTAAATAGCTGGCCATTCTAAAATAATAGAAATGTCTAGGTTTTGCATAAGCGGCTTTTTTGCCATATTTATAAGCGCTGTCTAACTTTTTTTCTTCTAAATAGATATTGCATTTCAAATAGTCGCCGTAGGCTAAATTTGGCATTTGATGATGTACGCTGTCTAAAAGTTTGATCGCTTCGTCGAACCTTTTTTCTTTTTGCAGGTATTTAGCCTTTTTGTAGCCAATTGTTTCAGAGTTTTCGCCAATGTTAGGAATTTTTGGAAACATTTGATTTACCTCATCGAACTTATACTTAGGCATTGCATTGGGAATATTATCTATAGCAGCCAAATCGTTATCTACTTTATATTGCGATTGTGATGATTTGAAAACACTAGCATGAATATAGATACTTCCCAAACACAGTAAAGTTGCAATCATGCAAAATATTAACAATGGTCTTGTATTAGTGCTTTTTGAGGCTAACTTTTTATTTGCTAACCAATTAATTACTAATATGGCTAAGGTTAGCGAGAATAATAATTGAATATTAGGGCGTTCAGCTGGAAAATTAAAAAACGCATCAACAAAATAACCACATATTGCCGCAAAGGCTATAACGGCAATTGTTTTAGTTTCTAGGTTGTGCTTAGAAATTAATTGCTTAATGGTTATTACTAATGCAAGCACAAAAATCGAAAGAAATATCAGTGCATTTGGTACTCCGGTTTCTCCAGCAATTTCTAAAAAATCGTTATGCGGATGTTTGGAAAACACATTATCGTTTAACAGGGTGTTGGTATATAATGGTGTGTATAATTTCCAATTTCCGTAACCAACACCAATAAAAGGACTTTTTTTAATTAATTCGATAGATTTTTCCCAATAGGCAAGTCTAATATTTGACTCTGCCGTGGTTTGCTCTGACAGGCTGCCTAATCGTGATGTTACAGTGCCATAAGTTTCGGAGTTATTTTCTGTTGCCTTTTTTAAGCTATTTTGGCTGATAAAAAAGCTAATGAACAAAATACCAACTATATAAGAGCTAGTAACAAGATGCTTTCTTAGTTGCCCCTCTCTCCAATTAACATAACCAATGGCAAAAAGTATAATTACCAGCTCTAAGATAATTCCTAGAAATGCCGCTCTTGCGTTGATTAAAAAGACCGAAAGAATGCATAGCGCTAATCCTAGTATCGCCAAAATTTTTAAAAATCCTTCGCGGGTTAAAATGCAGTAAACTATAAACGGAAGCTTGATTACAAACGCAGCAGCGAATACATTTTTATTTCCTGTTGTACCTTGCAAGCTATTAATTAAAGCATCTATCGGTACTTTTCCCAAACCTTTATAAAACTGGGCGACGGTATCAAAACCTTGTAATAAAGTTATTAACGATATAATTAAAGCGATATTTTTTAATACGTTAATCTTATTGAATAGTAAGAAGCTTACAAGGAGAAAAGCTAATGTAGCTGTAAATAATCTATTATAAACAATTAGACCTTCTGTAGGATTTAAAGCGATGAAAAGAGAAATACCCGCAATACTGAAGAAGCTTAAGTAAGCAATAGTGATGCTGTTTCTGAAAAAACTTGACAGTTTTTCGTTTATGACCGACTGCTTATTGCTGGCAATATACGCTATAGTTAAAATGTTGAGAATTGATAATAACAGCCAATGAATGCCCATCTGATCTTGAATTTCTACTTTAGGCGTAAATTCAATCAATAAATAGAAGGTAATAATTGTTGTGACTATGCTGTTGCTAAAATCGATAGGCTTTTCTGCTAAACTTGGCGTTACAGACGAGGCGTTTTTCTTAGGTTTTTTGTTCATGTTTTTCAAGATTGAAGAAATTTACAAAAATTTATGATGTAAGATTAAATTTAAATCAAAACTTGATTGAAATAGCTATTGTCATGTAGTTGTGTCAAGTTTTTTCATTTTATGCTTTTGTAAGTTTTTGACTATCAATAAAAATGGTTTGTGTCTGCTTCTTTTAACGTATACAGTTAGGTGCTTAATTTTAAGCAGATTTGCGATAGAAAACTCCGATTAATTCGGTTTTTTGTTTTAGAACATTTTGGTAAACTTGTAGTATGCAACTGCTACAAAACCAAAATATCTTTCTTACAACTGGATTAAAAGAAGGACAAGACATTTCATTTGAAAATGGCTTAATCAAGGATGTTAAACCGAGCTCAGCTAATTTTAAGTCAGAAAGCAAATACATTTTGCCCGGCTTTATCGACTTGCAGATTTATGGTGCTGCAGGAAAGCTCTTCTCTGCTGATCCCACAATCGGAAATATCCGTATTATTGAAGAACAGCTTTTGCAAGAAGGTACTACTAGTTTCTTAATCTGCCTGGCAACCAATACACCGGAAGTTTTCAATCAATGTATCTCGGTAATCAAAGCATATCGCAGTGAAGCTAGAAACTGCTTGGGTTTACATTTAGAAGGTCCTTTCATCAATCCAGAAAAAAGAGGTGCTCACGTCAGAGAGTATATCCGTAAGGCAAGTTTAGATGAAATCAAATCTTTATTGGATTTTGGAGATGGAACCATTAAAATGATGACCCTCGCTCCAGAGTTACAAGACGATGAAGTAATTCAGTATCTGCTAGATCATGATGTGGTGGTTTCTTTGGGGCATAGCAGTGCAACTTTTGACCAAGCTACTAGAGCTTATAACCAAGGCATACAAACCACTACACACTTATTTAATGCGATGTCGGCGTTGCAACATCGTGCGCCTGGCATTCCAACTGCGGTTTTCAACCATCCAACAGCAATGGCGAGTATCATTGCTGATGGCTTACACGTAGATTTCGAAGTGGTAAACGTTGCTGCCAAAGTGATGAAAGAAAGGTTGTTTATCATCACAGATGCCGTAACGGAATGTAGCTCCGGTCCATATCAGCACGTGGCAGTAGATGGCAAATTTGTAATGCCCGACGGAACTTTATCAGGTTCTGCAATGACAATGTTGCAATCTATCAAAAACTGTGTAGACCGTTGCGACATCTCTTTAGCAGATGCAATTAATATGGCTACCTATTATCCAGCAAAGCTGATGAAAATGGAAAACGAAATAGGGCAATTAAGTCTTAATGCTCAGGCTAACTTTGTTGTGTTAGATGAGGAATTGAATATAGCACAGGTATTTTACAAAGGCGAGGAAATTAAACTCAATAAAGCAGCGTCAATTTAAAAAAAACTTGATAATTTTGTCTTTTATGAAGTACAAACGTATCCTCCTCAAACTGAGCGGCGAGTCGCTAATGGGCGAAAAACAATATGGCATTGACAACGAAAGAGTTAAACAGTATGCCGAAGATATTAAAGCCGTTCATGACCAAGGTCTAGAAATTGCAATTGTGATAGGCGGAGGAAACATCTTTAGAGGCTTAAGTGCAGAAAAATCTGGAATGGATAGAGCACAGGCTGATTATATGGGAATGTTAGCAACGGTAATCAATAGCATGGCTTTGCAAGATGCTTTAGAAAAAGTTGGTTTAAAAACTCGTTTGCTATCAGCCATTAAAATGGAGCAAATCTGTGAGCCTTTCGTTAGAAGAAGAGCGGTGCGTCACTTAGAAAAGGGACGTATTGTGATTTTTGGAGCAGGAACTGGAAATCCATACTTTACAACAGATTCTGCAGCTGCATTGAGAGCAATCGAAATTAACGCAGATGTGGTATTGAAAGGAACTCGTGTAGATGGTATTTATACTGCAGATCCAGAAAAAGATCCAACGGCAACCAAATATCAAACCTTATCATTCAAAGAAGTTTATGCTAAAGACCTAAACGTAATGGACATGACAGCATTTACACTTTGTGAAGAAAACCACTTGCCAATTATTGTGTTTGATATGAACAAAGCTGGAAACTTCATGAAAATTGCACAAGGTGAAGAAATCGGAACTTTAGTTAAAGGTTAATTTCTGAGCTTTATTTTTATTTTTGTACAAAATCACACAGAACAATGAATGACCTCATAAAGAAACAAATCACAGATGCGCAGGCTACAATGGATAAAGCTATTGCACATTGCGAATCGGAGCTTACTAAAATTAGAGCTGGAAAAGCTGCTGTAGGAATGTTAGATGGCATTACTGTTGAATATTACGGTTCTCCAACTTTATTGGCCCAAGTTGCTGCATTAAGCACTCCAGACCCACGTACCATTACGGTGCAACCTTGGGAGAAAAATATGTTGGTTCCTATAGAGAGAGCAATCATGGAAGCTAACATCGGCATTAACCCACAGAATGATGGCTCTATCATCCGTTTGGTTGTTCCGCCTTTAACAGAGGAACGTAGGAGAGAATTGGTGAAAAAATCAAAAGAGGAAGCTGAAAAAGGCAAGATTGCTGTTCGTAACATCCGTAAAGATGCTAACGAGAAGATTAAAAAACTGAAAGCAGAAAGTGTTTCTGATGATGAAATCAAAACTGGTGAGGCTGAAGTTCAAAAAATTACTGATGCCTACATTTTAAAAGTAGACAAGCTTTCTGAAGCGAAAGAAAAAGATATCATGACAGTTTAACAGCGCATTAACGAACGTTTTTAGCGTTCAATAATATCGTTAAATTGTAATATAAAAGGGAATGTGGTTAAGCTACATTCCCTTTTTCTATTTTTGCATTCCAAATCACAAAACAAAAATGAATTTATTACTCGAGTATCTAAAAACACATAAGTGGGTGGTGGTGCTTGCCTTATTTTTAGCCGCAATAAATATCGGTTTCTCTTTAATGGATCCCTATTTTACCGGTCAAATCGTAGATCGATTTATAGAAAAAAAGGACATCCTTAATCGCTCAGAATATATTTGGGGAGTACTTGGTCTAGTTGGTTTAGCCATTGGTGCAGCTATGGTTTCAAGGATCGCTAAAAACTTTCAAGATTATTTCACCAATATTATTGTACAGAAAGTTGGTGCTAAAATGTATGCAGACGGCTTGAAACATTCTTTAGAACTGCCTTATCAGGTATTTGAAGATCAGCGCAGCGGAGAAACTTTAGGCGTACTACAAAAGGTAAGGGTTGATTGCGAAAAGTTCATCACTTCCTTCATCAGTATCTTGTTCGTAAGCTTAATCGGGATGGTTTTCGTAATCGCTTACTCGCTTTCGGTGAGCTACAAAGTGACGCTAGTGTATGTGGCTTCTATTCCAATCATTGCTTTTATCAGTTGGTTTTTAAGTAGAAAAATTAAGACCATACAAAAATCGATTGTAGCGGAAACTACTGCTTTGGCGGGTTCAACTACCGAATCATTGAGAAATATTGAGCTGGTAAAAAGTTTAGGTTTAGCTAACCAAGAAATAGAAAGACTCAACAAAACGACCTATAAAATCTTAGGTTTAGAATTAAGGAAAGTAAAATATGTGCGCAGTATGAGCTTTGTACAAGGCACTACCGTAAACTTTGTAAGAAGTGTGATGATTGTGGTGTTGTTAGTCTTAATTTTCGATAATACCATTTCTCCTGGGCAGTACTTTTCATTCTTATTCTACTCGTTCTTTTTGTTTGGGCCGCTACAGGAGCTCGGTAATGTAATTTTAACTTGGAGAGAAGCCGAAGTGTCGTTAGGCAGATTTAAAGACATTTTAAGTACTCCTATCGATAAAAAGCCTGAAAATCCAAAACCATTAAGTAAAATTGAGCAATTAACTTTCAGCGATATCAGTTTCAAACATCTTACAGGGCAAACTAATGCTTTAAATCATATCAACTTTAGTGTAAATAAAGGAGAGACCATTGCTTTTGTTGGGCCTTCCGGCTCCGGAAAAACCACTTTGGTGAAATTGTTGGTCGGTCTTTATCAGCCGGTACAAGGAGATGTAGTTTACAACAGTATTTCTGGTAAAGAAATCAATTTGGATCAACTAAGAGAAAAGATTGGTTTTGTAACTCAAGATACGCAGTTGTTTTCGGGAACGATTAGAGAAAACTTGCAGTTTGTAAAGCCAAATGCTACAGATGAAGAGTGTTTGAAAGTACTTCGTCAGGCGGCGTGTCATACACTGCTTGCAAGAGCCGATAAAGGTTTGGATAGCGTCATCGGCGAAGGTGGTGTGAAGGTTTCTGGTGGAGAAAAGCAGCGTTTATCCATTGCTAGAGCTTTATTGCGCAATCCGGATATTTTAGTTTTTGATGAGGCTACTTCATCATTAGATTCCATTACCGAAGAAGAGATTACTGCAACGATTAAGGACGTTTCTAAACTAAGTGAGCAAATCACCATTCTGATTGCTCATCGTTTATCAACCATTCGCCATGCAGATAGAATTTACGTTTTAGAAAAAGGGCGGATTATAGAACAGGGAAAACACGAAGATCTTGTGGAAGAAAAAGGATTGTACTACGCCATGTGGAGACAACAAGTAGGCGAAAGATGAGCTGCTAATTAAGACTTACGAAGTTTCTTAAACTTCGTAAGTCTATCCAAAGCCTAGCTTATAACTGCGCTATAAAATCTTTAATTGCCAAGCCCGGATCTTCAGTTTTCATAAAGTTCTCTCCAATTAAGAACCCCTGGAAACCTACTTGTTTTAAATCCTTAATCGTTTGAGGATTGCTAATCGCACTTTCCGAAATCTTTAAGAACTCATTAGGGATTTTATTCACCAAATCGAATGAAGTTTGGATATTTACCGTAAAATCTCCCAAATTTCTATTATTTACCCCAATGGCATCTAGATGCGGGCAAATACTTCTTTCTAGTTCTGCCAAATCATGGACTTCCAATAATACGTTTAAGCCCAAGCTTTGAGCCAATTTACCATAATCGGAAATCTGTTGTGGCGTTAGTATCGCTGCTATTAATAAAATGATATCAGCACCCCAAGCTTTGGCCTCTAAGATTTGATATTCATCTATCATGAAATCCTTTCTTAAAATAGGAATTTCATTTACGCTACGAGCCTGTAATAGATCTTCCTGTTTGCCACCGAAGAAATCAGTGTCTGTCAACACGGAAAGTGCAGAAGCTCCCGCCGAATTGTAAGCTTGGGTAATTGCTTTTACATCGGCATTGCCATTAATCACACCTTTAGAGGGCGATTGCTTTTTAAACTCCGCAATAATGCCGGTTCTATCTTGCGCTAAAAGAAAATCCTTAAAACGATAAGGTATTCTCCCAAAAGTTGGATTACTTTCTAAATCCTTAACGCTTACCTGCTGTTTAGCAATTGCAACTTCTTCTTTTTTTCGTAGAACGATTTTATCTAAAATATTTTGGCTCATGTTTTTATTTCGGTCGTCATTGCGAGGCACGAAGCAATCTCTTGTAATTCAAACTTTCGCTTTAAGATTGCTTCGTGCCTCGCAATGACGGTATGGTAATGGTCTATGCTTTTCCGACTTTTAACTTTTTACTCTCAACTTTTAACTTAATTCCAGCCAGTTTTTCATCATTTGCTTTCCTTCAGGCGTTAATACACTTTCGGGGTGAAACTGCACACCACAAACATCCAATTCTTTATGCCTTACCGACATGATTTGTCCTTCTGCATCTACCGAAGTAATGGTTAAGCTCTTTGGTAAATTCGCAGGATCTACTACCCAACTATGGTAACGGCCAACTTCAAAGGGAACTGCTATATCTCTAAAAAGTAACTCGTCATCAACAGTTTTGGTTACTGGAGTGGCGATACCATGCATTGGTCTACCTAAGTTCAATAAGCTTCCACCAAAAGCTTCGGCTATTGCTTGTTGACCTAAGCACACTCCCATGATGCTTTTAGTAGCGGCGTAAGTTTTAATCACATCCAATAACAAACCCGCTTCTTCTGGTATTCCGGGTCCAGGAGAAAGCAAAATTTTATCGTATTGATCTACATCTGCCAGTTCAAATTTATCATTTCTCCAAACTTCCGTTTCGTAGCCTAACTCGTTAATTAAATGCACCAAATTATAGGTGAAACTATCGTAGTTGTCTATTACTAAAACCACTCCTTTGTCCCCTGAAGGGGAATTATTTATATCACTCATCGTGTTTACTTGTCACTTTTAACTTAAAACCTATAACTCTACTGCCATTTCAATGGCTTTGCGCAAAGCGGCAATTTTATTGTTTACTTCGTTCAACTCTGTTTCTGCAACAGAATCTGCTACGATACCTGCACCTGCTCTATAGTGCAGTTTGTTGTTTTTACTCATGAAAGTTCTAATCATGATGGCATGGTTAAAATCATCGTTGAAGCCCATGTAGCCAATGGCACCAGCATAGAAATTACGACCTAAGTTCTCGTTTTCGTCAATCAGTTGCATGGCTCTATATTTCGGTGCGCCACTTAAAGTTCCGGCAGGGTAGGTATCTGCTACTACTTTAAACGAACTACCTTTATCTTGCAGTTGTCCGCTTACTTTCGAAACTAAGTGGATTAGGTGCGAATAGTATTGTACCTCTTTAAAAGACTTTACTTCTACCTGATTACAATGGCGACTTAAATCGTTTCTTGCTAAATCCACCAACATCACATGTTCGGCACTTTCTTTAGGGTCATTTTCTAAAGCTTTGGCAATTTTTGCATCTTCTTCGTCATTACCACTACGTTTAAAAGTTCCCGCAATAGGGAAGATGTTAGCGGTTTCATTTTTAATGGTAATCTGTGCTTCGGGTGATGAACCAAAAAGTTTGAAACTACCGTAATCAAAATAAAACAAATATGGAGAAGGGTTGATAGAGCGTAAACAACGGTAAACGTTGAATTCATCTCCCAAAAATCCTTGAGTAAATGCCCTTGACGGTACAATCTGGAAAACATCACCACGGTAAATATGCTTTTTCAATTTCTCTACCATATCAATAAATTCTTGATCGGTTAAGTTTGAGCTTTCTTCGCCATTGGTACTAAAACCATATTCAGGAAAGTTTTTGTTCTGAATAATGTACTCCATCTTGCTCAGGTCATCACTATCATCATCGTTGAAAGTGTTTTTAAATAATGTGATTTCATTTTTGAAGTGGTCAATAGCGATGATGTACCTATAAATATGGTACTGCATTTCTGGGATTTTGTCTTCCTCCGGCGTGGCCGAAGAAAACTTGATGTCCTCAAAATATTGAACGCTGTTCCAAGTGAAGTAACCAAATAAACCACTAGAAATATGTTTCGAATCCGAAGAAGAGACGCTGCCGAATTTTCCTTTAAACGCAGTGATCTCTTCAGATAAGTTGAAGTCTGTTTTTACTTCAGTTTTTCCATCTGGATAACTGATACTTAATTCTCCATTTTTGAGGATTAGACCAGCTACAGGTTCGGCACAAACGTAACTGGTCGCATTTTCACGACTATGATAATCAGAACTTTCTAATAGTATGGTGTTTGTAAAAACATCTCTTAAACGCAGGTAAATACTAACAGGCGTGGTAGTGTCTGCTAATCTTTTCTTGCTGTAAGTATGTATGTTGTAAGTGTTCATTTTTGTTATAAAATAAAAAACCCGACGTGTGGTTCCGTCGGGTTTGAATGTGGTTTAAGTTTAGGTTTAAATTGATAAACTATATTGTGCACGAGACATTGACGAAACTTTCTTTCGAGTTGATACGCCATTGCCAAGTGTTCATTTTGTTAATCATTGTAAAGCAAATTTATAGAAAATGTTAAATAATCAAAATATTTTAGAAAATTTTCTCTGCCTAACCTAAAATTATTATCAAATATTCAATTAAGAAATTCCGAATAATGTTCTTGATGGATCATTTTTAACCATCATAAAAATTGAACCTATGATTAAGATTAGCGCAATTCCAAAGAAAATAGCTACAGCTTTATGTTTGGCTACACCATTAGCAATCTTTTTAGATTTCGAGTTTCCGATGGTGATTAAAACAATAGCAACAATCATGATGGCAATGTGCTCCATTTTCCAATAACGGTATACTGCTTCACTGGTTGGGCCTTTAGTAAATGGGCTTAAGAAATACAGTACTAAACCAATAAGTAATTGGATATGTGCACTAATTAAAGTGAAAACGTTTAGTTTTCTATTGCCTTCTGTGTAGCCTTTCTTACCTAACCATCCAGCTAAAGCTTGGATTACTGCAACTACCAATAAAATTAGAACGATGTAGCGCCATCCAGAGTGTGCACTTTTTAATATTCCGTATAAGTTCATGTTTTGTCTTTTATTTTTTCAAAAATAGGAATTTAATCGAGCCATTGTATCAAGTGCAAACTAGCAAAGTAATTTATAATCGTTTTAAGTAAAATAGCATTTTGAAATTATTCGATTCCAATTTTCATCTCAATTCTTTCTATTGGATTTTTGATAATCCAAAGAGGAAAGTTGCTTACAAAATCACTTAGTTTATTTTTCTCTTTTTCTGTAAAGTCTATTTTAGATTCTATATCAATTAGCTCAAATCTAGCTTGGTCGTTTATTTTAAGAATTAGCTTTATAGAATTATTTTTCAGCTTATTTCTAATGGAGTAATTATTCGAAATATAAGCGATATAGTAGTGTATTTCATTAGGAATTATAAAATCCGGTTCTTTATTCTCAAGCCAGTTTATTGTAGAATTAGATGATTTTCTTTTTTCAGCTGTGTCAGGTATAAAGCTAATCGAATTACTAGCTAATAAATCATTAGTAGTTAGCTTAAAAATTGCGTTTTTATTTATGTAGGAAGGTAACCTTTCTGCTAATTTTTTAGCTAATTTTATATTTATAGCGTTTCTATCTACGAACATCTTAGTTCTTTCTGTATCTACAAAGTGTATACCATTTGAAGTTCTAATGGTTATTGTTACTGTTGGGAATTCTGCTGCAAATTGATAAACAAATACATCGACAAATAGTATTTCTTCATTAACGGCTATTTCATTTATAACCTGAAAATTCTTTTGAGATAAAGATGTTTTAAAAATATCTTCTATAATCTGAGGATCTGTCTTCGCTGTAACGAAGTTGTCTCCCCTAAGAATACTAGCTTTAATAATAACTTTCTCCATTGCATTAACAGATAGAAGGCTAAAAAATAGAAATAGAGTTAGCGTTATAGATTTCATAAGTTCTTGTTTTTTTCAAAAATAGGAATTTAGTAGGGTGATTGTATCAGAAGAGAATTTAAGCGGTTATTTATAAATCGTTTTTAAGTTATAATGAAAGTTAATTACGTTATGTTTCATTTGTCTTAAATGATAGTTGTTTTTTATAACACCGAATTTTTCTCTCGCATCGGCTTAAAAAGTATTTTTTGGCTTTTAAAGATGTTCTTTCGATTAAATAAATGTTTTTGGACGTGTATTCTGTTTTCTTTTTGTTACGATTTGTTTACATAAACTTAAAAATTACTCTTTAATTTCATAAATAGTTAATTTTTGTAAGTATTTGAATTAATCTGCTCGCAGCAATTTTGCATGTAAACAATTAAAGGAATTTACATGCAACGAGCTTTATTTAAACTATCAATGCTGATGTTTTTGCTGTTGGGTTTTGTTAACGCGAATGCCCAGACTACGCAAGCATCTATTTCAGGTAAGGTAATCGACGAGGAAAAGAAACCTATTCCAGGTGCGTCGGTTCAAGTTAGAAACGAATCAACAGGTTTTACTACTAAAGTAGGAACCAATGCCCAAGGCGACTACACTTTTAAAGAGCTGCCTTTGGGTGGGCCTTACACCATAAAGGTTAACTTTTTGGGTTATGGCGAGCAAACACTTTCTGGTTATATGTTAAACCAAGGTGATGCGGTAAGAGCAAACGTGAACATGCAGACTGCTGCACAGACTTTACAGGCGGTTCAAATTAATGGTAACGGTTTAAGAAATAAATCGGAGCAATTTGGTGCTTCTACAGAAATTTCTTCTAAAACCATGAACCAATTGCCAATTAACGGACGTAACTTCTCAAGCTTAACGGATCTTTCTCCTTTAGCGGGAAACGGCGGTATCTCTGGTCAGTTAGGTTCCTCTACCAATTTCACTATCGATGGTATGACGGCAAAAAATCCAACTTCAGCAGGTAGTACAACCAGCCGAAGTGGTGCGCCATATTCTATTTCGATAGAGTCTGTAAGAGAGTTTAAGGTGGTGACCAACCAATACGATGTTACTTTAGGTCGTGCAGGTGGTGGTACAGTGAGTGCGGTAACTAAATCTGGTACTAACGAAATTTCTGGTAGCGCTTTTGGTTATGGCCGTGCAGATTGGTTGGCTAGTCCTAACGATATCAGAGGTAACAAAAGAACTAACGATTTCTCTACTTATCAATATGGTTTCACTTTGGGTGGGCCAATCATCAAAGATAAATTGCACTATTTTGTAGGTTGGGATCATCAAAAAGATGCTCGTCCGTTAATTATTGCAGATATTCAAACTGATGCTGATGCAGCAAGGTATAATATCACTAATGCTACCTTAAATCAATTTTTAGGTATAGCCAGAACCAAATATGGTGTAGCCAACACCCCGCAGTTTGGTACTTTCGATAAAAAACGTGGTACAGATGCAGGTTTCATTCGTTTAGATTGGCAAATCAATGATAAACACTTATTGACCGTAAGAGATAATTATACTAACGATAGAAATCCACTAGGTTTAGGTGATAATACGGCTATCAACTTTTTAGAAAGTTATGGTAATGATAAAAACGTAGATAACAGCTTATTGGCTACACTTCGTTCTACCATTAGCAGTAAGGTGACTAACGAATTGAAAGTACAACATTTGTATACTTTCCAAGAGAGTTCGCAAGGAAATCAATTGCCAGGCGCTATACCTAGAGCAATCGTTAGAGATTTAAGATCAACTTTGCCTGATGGAAGAACTGGTACAACGGCTATTCAAATTGGAGGTCATCGTTTTGCACAAGAAGGTTTTACCAATAATGTAATTCAATTGGTAGATAATTTCTATTACAATACCGATAAAGTAAAGTATACTTTCGGTTTAGATGTGATGTACACCAATGCGCTTTCTTTGTATGGAAGTGAAGTGAATGGTCGTTTCGAATACACCAATAGTACGACAACGATGCAGGATTTCAACAATCTTAAGCCCTATATATTTTACCGTGAAGTTCCTTTGATGGATGATCCTAGCGTAAGAGCTAGTATTTGGAATACGGCTATTTACGGCCAAATGCAGACTAAGCTAGCTAAAGGTTTAGAGTTTACGGGTGGATTACGTGTTGATTACAGTAATTATCCAAAATCTCCACTTAACCAAGAATTATATAATGCCATTGGGGTAAGAACCGACCATGAGTTAAAGCAGTTTTTAGTTCAACCTCGTATCCAGTTCAATTGGGATGTGAATGAAAAACATACAGACTACTTACGTTTTGGGGCAGGTATCTTTGGCTCTGACGTAAATAACTATGTAACTATCAATAACCTTTCTTTTGATGGTAAGCATTTTGCAACCGTTGATGTGACTGGGACTGATGTGCCAACGCCAGATTTTGTTGGCTATAGAAATGGTACGGCACAGGTGCCGACATTACCTCAATTCCAAGTGCCAATAATCAACACTTATGCTGAGGATGCTAAAATGCCAGTGGTGTATAAAGCTAACTTATCATACAATAAATTGATCAATGACAATCTGCGTGTCGGAATTACAGGTTATGCCACGTTTGCACGTAACAACTACATGTATGTAGATAGAAACATGGTAGCTAACCCTTTCTTTACCTTGCCTAATGAAGGGAATAGAGGAGTGTTTGTACCATTGTCATCGATGCCTGTTGGAGGAGCTCCAGATTGGAAAAGAGGTCGTTTAAGTAATCAATTTGGTCGTGTGCTAGAATTAAATAGCAAAGGAAAAGTAAACCAGTTTGCGGTAGTAGTTGATGGAAATTGGAGATACTTTAAAGACGGCGAGATTTCTGCAAGTTATACTTGGAATGACACTAAAGATAATACGTCTTATAATGGTAATGTGGCTAACTCCGCAACTTTATCATTGCCTGTAGTGGATGATCCACGTGATTTGAGTAGAATGACTTATTCAAATGGTCAGTTTAGACATAAGGTGGTAGTTTATGGTACTTTACCTACGCTTTGGGGTGTGAAAGTAGGTGTGCGCTACTCAGGGATTGGTGGTACACGTTACAGCTTGCTTTCGGGTGTGAATAGTAATGGTGATTTTGTTGCGGGTACTAATGACTTAGCTTACATCTTCGATAGAAATAATCCAAATGTACCAGCTAATGTGCGTAATGGTTTGCAGGCATTGCTTGATAATCCTTTAGCTAGTCAGAGTTTAAAAGATTATATCTTGAAATACGAAGGAAAAATGGCTGAACGTAATGGCGGTATCAATAATTTCTTCGGTACGGTCGATGTGAGATTAGCTTATCAATTTAAATTTGGTAAGGCGAGAAAGCAGAGTGTGGAAATTTCTGGAGACATCTTTAATTTTGCGAATTTGTTGAACAAGAAATGGGGGGTAACAGAAACTTTTGGTTCGCAATCTCTATATGCATTAAATGGAAGTGTTGGTAATGGAACTGCTGCGGCTCCACAGTTTCCAAGTTTCGATGCAACAACGAGATCATTTAATTATCGTGTAAACAATACTGGTGTAATTAATCCATCAGGTAACCCTTGGCAAGCACAAATTGGTTTGCGTTACGGGTTTTAACTAGATATAAAATAGCCTAATGTAAAGCCATCCCAAAAATGGGATGGCTTTTTTTGTAAATACACAACTGTTTAGATGCAAAAATATGATTTTACATATAGGTTTCAACGCTATTTAGTATTGTTAAGAACAAACTCTAATTATTATAAAATAACATATAGGTTATTGAAAGTTAACAAACTAAAATGTAACTTCAGTTTAAATTAAAACTTAACTGCTCGTATCCTTTTTTCCTTCGCTCACTCTCTTCTTTTTAATTGTTAAATTATAATCTTATGAAGATTAATCCAATTTATATGCTGGTAATTTTGCTTGCGCTTTCTTGTGACAAACAAGACGAAAAAGCAGAGGTACAATATTGTAACAATGCGAAAATTATTAAAACTACATGCGGCGGTACCGTTGTTCAGATTCTAAAGCCTGAAAATGTTGGTGATGCGTGGATAGATGCTAGCACAGCAGAAAAGCCCACTTACAATAATTGCATACTTTTAGGTAACATACCTTTAAATAAACAAAAAGAAGGTAGTACGATATCTATCAAGTATCAGATAGTAAGTCAATTTGGAAATGGAAATTTTTGCGATATAGGAGGGCTTCCTCCAATTAAAGCAAGTATTCTAAATATTTATGATAGTTGTGCTGATTGATATCAGTCGAAACAATTATATGTTCTACTAAATATCAAGAATTTTAAGTAAAAAATATGTTAGTTACTCAAAACCATTAGAATTATAAATAGCTTTAAGCATTAATTCTAAACATTAACTAACATGAAGAAAATTTTACTAGCGCTTGCGTTGGTATTTTCTGCTGTATTTGCATTTGCGCAACAAACTTATCCAGTAAATGGTTCTTTTGACGTGCGGTCGGGGCAATATGCCTTTACCAATGCAACTATTGTGGTAAACGCTAACCAAACTATTAGCAATGGCGTGTTGCTAATCAAAAATCAGGTCATTCAGTCGGTAGGTACCAGCACTTCCATTCCGAAAGGTTATGTAGTAATCGACTTGAAAGGGAAATACATCTATCCTTCACTAATTGACGCTTTTACAAGCTATGGAACTCCAGTTGATGCCAATGCTGCTCAACGTGGCGGTTTCGGAGGTCAGCGTCAATCTATCTTCACTTCACAGAAAAAAGGAGCTTACAACTGGAATGCGGCTATCCGTCCGGAAACAGAAGTAAGAACTATCTTTTCTATCGATACTAAAAAAGCGGATGAATTGCGTAAAGCTGGTTTCGGTAGTGTAAATGTAATCAATCGTGATGGTATTGCTCGTGGTACTTCGGCAGCGGTTACGTTGAATGATGAGTTTGAGCACAAGGTGATGTTGAAAGACCAAACTGCGGCAAACTATTCTTTCAGCAAAGGAAGTTCTACAAACGATTATCCAACTTCATTAATGGGTTCTATCGCTTTGTTACGCCAAACTTATTTGGATGCCGCTTGGTATAAAGGCCAAAAAGAAGAATACAACATCTCGTTGGATGAATTTAATAAACAACAAAACTTGCCTCAAATTTTTGAAGCCGATGGTTGGCAAAACATCCTACGTGCCGATAAAATTGGGAAGGAATTTGGCAAGCAGTACATCATCAAATCTAATGGCGATGAGTACCAACGGATCGATGCGGTAAAAGCAACCGGTGCTAGTTTAATCATCCCAATTGCTTATCCAAAAGCTTACGATGTAGAAGACCCAGCCGAAGCCAGAAATGTAACTTTGGCTCAAATGAAAGCTTGGGAATTGGCAGCGACTAATCCAGGTGTTTTAGAAAAAGCTGGTATTAACTTCGCTCTTACTGCTTTTGGTTTAGATAACACTCGCGAATTTTGGGCAAATATCCGCACCGCAATAGAAAGTGGTTTAACCGAGAAACAAGCTTTACTTTCGGTAACCGAAGTGCCCGCAAAATTATTAGGCATTAGCGATAAAGTAGGTTCTATCGAAAAAGGAAAATTGGCGAATTTCTTAATTACATCAGATAATTTATTCAAAAGCACCAATATCATCCACGAAAACTGGGTGCAAGGAAAACGTTACATCGTTAACAAAATGGATGTAAGCGACTTGAAAGGTGTTTATAATTTAAACGTTGACGGCGTTGGTTCATTAACTTTAAAAATCACTGGCCCTACAGCGGCTTCGATTGAAAGAACTGGTGCAGACAGCGTAAAAACTACGGCAACTTTAGGTCGTAACGGCGATTGGATCACTTTAAGCTTCAACTTAAAGAAAAATCCAAAAGGCGATGTTCGCTTAACGGGTTACATTTCTTCAGAAGCTCCGATTGCCATGAAAGGCGAATCTGCTTTAAGCGATGGCTCTGAAGGCAAATGGACAGCTACGTTTAAAGAAGCTGGAAAAGAAATGCCTAAACGTGAAGAACCAAAACCTGCATTAGCTACAAACGCACCTTTAATTTATCCTTTCACCGCATTTGGTAACGAAGTGCAACCGAAAGCAGAAAACGTATTGCTAAAAAATGCAACGGTTTGGACTAATGAAAAAGACGGTATCCTGCAAAATGCTGACGTACTTTTAGAAAATGGAAAAATCAAAGCAGTTGGTAAAAACTTAGCTGCGGGTTCTGCAAAAGTAATCGATGCTACCGGCAAGCACGTAACCCCGGGCGTAATTGATGAGCATTCGCACATTGCGGGAACAGGTGGTATCAACGAAGGTGCACAATCTGTTTCTTCTGAGGTTCGCATTGGCGATATCATCAACTCTGAAGACGTAAATATTTATCGCCAATTGGCGGGTGGGGTAACTACTTCGCAAATTCTACATGGTTCTGCAAATCCAATTGGTGGCCAATCTCAATTGATTAAATTACGTTGGGGTAAATTGCCAGAAGAATTGAAATTTGCTGGCGCAGATGGTTTCATCAAATTCGCTTTAGGTGAAAACGTAAAACAAAGTAACTTCGGTACTGGTCAGCGTTTTCCGGTAACTCGTATGGGTGTAGAGCAAACATTTGTTGATGCTTTTACCCGTGCTAAAGATTACGAAGCTGCTTTAAAAGTAAAAGGGAATAACGTTCGAAGAGATTTAGAATTAGATGCTTTGGTAGAAATTCTGAACA
The DNA here is from genome assembly GCF_005925325.1 of Pedobacter helvus. Classification (GTDB taxonomy): domain Bacteria; phylum Bacteroidota; class Bacteroidia; order Sphingobacteriales; family Sphingobacteriaceae; genus Pedobacter; species Pedobacter helvus. Next base: position 251,097 of record NZ_SRMP01000002.1, read on the forward strand.
ACAAACGTTTCATCACTTGCCACTCTTATGTACAGTCGGAAATTAACATGTTAATCCACGTGGCAGATAGTTTGGGTTTCAAAATCAACACCTTTACCCACATTTTAGAAGGTTATAAAGTGGCTGATAAAATGAAAGCACATGGCATTGCAGCTTCTACTTTCTCTGACTGGTGGGCTTATAAATTTGAAGTGGCCGAAGCTATTCCTTACAATGGAAAAATCATGCACAACGTAGGTATTACTACTGCATTTAACTCTGATGATGCTGAAATGGCTCGTCGTTTAAATCAGGAAGCTGGAAAAGCGGTACTGTATGGTGGCGTTTCTGAAGAAGATGCTTTTAAATTCGTGTCGTTAAATCCTGCTAAAATGCTTCACATTGATGATAAAGTGGGAAGTTTAAAAGCTGGAAAAGATGCCGACGTAGTAGTTTGGTCTGATCATCCACTTTCAATCTATGCAAAAGCAGAAAAAACTTTCGTAGATGGTGTTTTATACTGGGATATTGAAAAAGATGCTCAGAAATTGAAACAACAACAAGCAGAAAGAGCAAGATTAGTACAAAAAATGTTAGATAGTAAAAACAAGGGGGGAAGAACTCAACGTCCAATGGGAACCACTCCAACATTATATAATTGTGAAACCGCAAGCGATTTCTCTAATGGCTTCGAAGCAATTCAAACAGAAGAAGGAGGACATCACCATGAATAAGAAAATTTTAGCCTTGTTTTTAGCTTTGGCTGTAAGTGCATCTGCATTTGGCCAAGCCAATATTTCACCTGCCAAAGCACAGACAAAAAAAGTGATTTTGCTAGGCGGTGTAGTGCATACCGGCAACGGACAAGTAATTAATAATGGTTACGTCGTGTTCGAAAAAGGTAAGATCACAGGGGTTGGCGATGCAACTACGGTTAGATTCGCTACTAACGATGGCGAAATGATCAACGTAAACGGCAAGCACGTTTATCCAGGTTTCATCGCTCCGGTAAATACTTTAGGTTTGGTAGAATACGAATCAATCAAAGCAACATTAGACTTTCAGGAGATTGGTAACTTAAATCCACATATTAGATCTTTGGTGGCTTACAATACCGATTCAAAAGTGCCAGCAACTTTGCGTAGTAACGGTGTGTTGATGGCGCAGATTAGACCGAGTGGCGGTGCTATTTCTGGAAGCTCTTCTATCGTTCAGTTAGATGCTTGGAACTGGGAAGATGCGGCCGTAAAAACCGACGATGGCATGCACGTAAACTGGCCAACTACGCCGCGTTTTAGGGGTTTTGCTAGACCTGGCTTTTCAGCAGAATCTATGGCTGAACGTACACAAGCTGCAATTTTAGAATTGAACAGTTTCTTTGCAGAGGCAAAAGCTTATAACGAAGGCGCTAAACCTGCCGAAACTAATACTAGAATGGCGGCAATGGCGAAACTTTTCAAAGGCGAGCAGAAGCTTTACATCAGTGCAAACACTCAAAAAGACATTGTGGCTGCGGTAAATTTTGCAAAGAAATTCAACATTACCCCAATTATTATTGGTGGTAGCGAGGCTTATCTAATTACAGATTTCTTGAAGCAAAACAATGTGCCAGTGATTGTAAACCAACCGCACTCATTGCCAAGTAGTGTTGATGATGATGTGAATATGCCTTACAAAAACACAGCGATCTTGTATAATGCAGGTGTAACGGTTGCAGTAAGCATCAATGATTTTTGGCAACAACGAAACTTACCTTTTATGGCGGGTACGGTAGCTACTTGGGGCTTAGATAAAGAAAAAGCATTGCAAACTATCACCCTTAATACCGCAAAAATTCTAGGAATTGATAAAACTACCGGAAGTTTAGAAGTAGGAAAAGATGCCACCTTGTTTATTTCTACTGGCGATGCTTTGGATATGAAAACCAATAAAGTTGAAAAAGCATTTATTCAAGGTAGAGATATCAATCTAGATAACTTACACAAGCAGTTGGATAAGAAGTTTAGTGATAAGTATACAATTAAGTAATTGTTGCTCGTTGGCAAAACGACAACGAGCTTACATTACCATGTTGGCGTCCCCGCCAACGTTAAAAATTAGGTTTAAGGCGGGTGTTTATCACTCGCCTTTTTTATTAAATTTATTTTTCGGTTAAGGATGTTTTGAAATATTGATAGCTTTTTAATCAAAAAAATATATAAATGATTATTTCGTACATTTGGCCCTGCGTTTTATCGACTTCACGTCATTACAAGGTATTAAGCAATCTTTCTTGTTATTCTGAGCAAAGCGAAGAATTTGTGGGCAATAAAATTTAGCTAACAGATTCCTCCTAACGTCGGAATGAGAGAACTAATTAAGATTGCTTTCCTGAAAAATCGGGATAAACTGTGTCTCGAAATGACGAATTTGGTTTAGAACACAAAGCTTGATCTTTGAAAAATAATGAAAATAAAAAAAGCGATTCAATCCAGAACCGCTTCCTTAACTAACTTATTATTTATAAAAATGGCTGTTGGGGAAGGAGTCGAACCTTCAAGGGGTAGTTAGCTACAGTTCAAAAATTAATTTGTGGTCAACCCATAAACTGCGTTTGTCCCATGATCCCCACCACCGAGACAAGGAGGTGTGTCTGCCAATTTCACCACCCAACATTATGTTACTAAGTTTTAAGTGATAGGTTTTGAGTTATAAGTAGCGTTTTGCAAAGAAAACGTACAACTTAAAACTTACTACTTATAACCATAGTGCTGTAGGGGAAGGAGTCGAACCTTCATAGAGTGGTTGTACCGTTACCGGATTTCCCATATTCTCTACCACCGAGACAAGGAGGTGTGTCTGCCAATTTCACCACCCTACATTTTAGTTTTTCAATTCAAGTTTTCAGTCAACAATTACGAACTGTTTACTGAAAACCGCAAGCTGCCTACTGGCGTTTGCTTGAAACAAATATAGGACGTTTATCAAATATGTTGCAAATTTTTTAATGATTTAATTTTATTTTTATTATATTTTCATTTATATTTATAATTGGTTAACAAAAATGTAATTTATGCTTAAAAAGGAAACTCAAAATTTAGAAATTGATAACCTCGACATTCAGATACTTACCCAACTGATGCACGATGCCACCAAACCCTATACAGAAATTGCGAAAGAATTGATCGTTTCTGGAGGTACGGTACACGTGCGGATGAAGAAATTAGCTGATATGGGGATCATTAGAGGCTCGCATTTAATCATCGATCCCAGAAAAGCGGGCTATGACATTACTGCTTTTTTAGGTATTTACCTTGAGAAAGGTTCTTTGTATAAAGATGCGGTAGATCAATTGAGTAAAATTAAAGAGGTGGTAGAACTGCATTACACTACTGGTGCCTATAGTATGTTTGCCAAAATTACCTGCAGAGATACCGATCATCTGCGTCATGTACTTAATGAAGAAATCCAAGCGGTAAAAGGTATTCAAAGGACCGAAACCTTGATTTCGTTAGAAGAAAGCATCAAAAGACAGATAGAATTGATGTAGATTTTTGTAGCACAAAAAGGAGTAAAAATTAATTTTTTATTGATAGCTTAGTTCGCTCTTAGTTTTTATTGAAGATATACGTGAATATGCCGTCTCCAAATTCTAGAACAAACAGAGATAAAAAACTGATTTTATTAGTTGATGACGAAATTACAGTGCTCAAGCTTTTGGAATTTATCCTAAAAAAAGATTACCACTTAGTAATTCACAACAACGGCCTGGAGGCTATCAGCTGGATGGACGAAGGTAATATGCCCGATTTGATTATCTCAGATCTAGAGATGCCTTATGTCGATGGACTTGATTTCGTAAGAAGTTTAAAAACCAGTGGTTATTATCGTGATATCCCAATCATACTGCTTTCTGCCGCATACTCGTTAGAAGATTTAGTGCAAAAGCTTCCTTATAACTTTGATTTGTTGATGCCAAAGCCTTTTAATCCTACCAAGTTAAAAGACACTATTCAGAACCTGTTAAGCTAGAAAAATGGAAGTACAGAAAAACACGTCTTTTGGAATGCCTCAATCTAGGGTCAATATCATTTACTACGCTGACCAGTACGACGCTGATATTGTTGCCGCATTTGGCGAAGGTGGAACAGTTAAGAAGGTAGGCAGCTTCATCGATTTATATGAGACTGTAAATAAGTTATCGGTTTACGAATTGGATGTGAGTATTTTGGTAGAAGTACAGCCAAATGTTCTAACCGAAGCACTCGGTTTGGTAGAAACTTTAAAAAAGAACTGGCTAAGCAGAAATTTGGTAGTCATTTTTTTGCTTACAGAGAAAGATCCTTCTGTAACTGCTGCAGCTTTCCAAGCTAGAGTAGCCGATTGTTATTCACCTGGGATTTCTTTTGCAGATGTTAAATTGCGTTTGCAGTTTTTATCTGCCTATAAAATCCTTAACGAGCAACTGAAACATCTACCAGAAGCGCCATTAAAGCAATACAAAGCACCTTTTTTAAAACGATTACTAGATTTAACGATATCTATCGGAGCCCTTATTGTATTAAGTCCGGTATTACTGATTATCGCTATCCTTATTAAACTCGATTCGAAAGGGCCAATTTTTTACACCAGTAAAAGGGTCGGTACTGGCTATAAGATTTTCGATTTTTATAAGTTTAGGTCGATGCGGGTAAATGCGGATAAAGAGGTTGAAGCTCTAAAAGCAACTACAGCCAACCAATATGGAGATTCTGCATTTTTTAAAATGAAAGATGATCCGAGAGTTACCAAATTGGGAAATTTTTTAAGAAATTCAAGTATCGATGAACTTCCGCAGCTGTTTAATGTTATAAAGGGAGATATGTCTATTGTAGGAAATAGACCTTTGCCTTTGTACGAAGCCGAACAACTTACCACCAACGAATGGTCGATGAGGTTTTTAGGCCCAGCTGGCATTACTGGTCTTTGGCAAATTATTAAAAGAGGGAAAAGCGATATGTCTGACCGCGAACGCAAAAAACTGGATAATTTTTATAACAAGAAATTCTCAGTTTGGTTAGATTTGAAAATTATATTGATGACAGTACCTGTACTGCTTCAAAAAGAAAAGGTGTAACATAAAAATCTATGACAACAAAGAGGTTTTTTATCTTGTTGCTTCTCCTAGCAATTAGTGTGCAGATTAAGGCGCAAGACGATATTGCGAGTCAAATTAATCCGCCTTTGTTGCAGAAATATATTGATCTGGCAAAAGAATATTATCCTAAGAGGAAAATGTATAAAGCCAGCGAATTAAGTGCTAAAGCTAAAATAGGAGTGGCTAAAGCAAGTTATTTAGAGTCGCTAAATGCATCTTACTTTTACCGTCCCAATAACGGAACCATCTTAGATGCAACAAACCCTTACTCTATTAACGGTTTTCAATTTGGTGTAAATCTAAATTTGGGTATTTTTTTTCGTATACCATCATTAGTGAGACAAGCGAGAGAAGAATATAACTCGGCTGCTTACCTAACTAAAGAGTATGATATTTTATTAGAAACAGAGGTTAAGCAAAGATATTTTGAGTACTTACAGGGATTTGCCGATCTGAAAGTGAAAAATCAGGCTTATATTGATAACAAAGCGGCCAGTGATGGGCTTCGTTATAAATTTGAAAAGGGTGAGGTGTCGTTAGATGTCTACACCAAGGCCAAATCGCTCACCTCAACAGCTGGTTCCGAAAAGTTAACATCTGAATTGAATATGCTTAGAGCTAAAAGTTATTTGGAAGCTTTAATTGGGAAAAAATTGGAAGACGTGAAATAGGGCGATTATGAATATTAAAGAATTTTTAAATCTTATTGCTAAGTACAAATGGCTCATTGTTGCTATTCCAGCGATAACGCTTTTTGTTACCTTCCTTTTTGTTAAAAACCTTCCCAAACAATATAAATCGCAGGCCAAATTATCTACAGGTTTATTAGACCCTTCTAGACAGGTAGCGCCTGATGTGCCTTCATATTCTGGGCCAGATCTTTTAATCAAGATTAACCAACAGTTTACCAATATTATGGATATTATGGTCATGCCTAAAAACATGAGCATTTTATCTTATCGATTGATATTACATGATCTGCAAAACCCCTCAAAGACTTTTCAGATACAAAGTGATGATGTAAATGCATTAACTGCCGAGCAAAGACAGGCCGCAATTAGAGGTTTCGAAGAACGCATCGCAAAGAAACAAGTGTTAACTCCTTTTGATAATTACGATGATGTAAAATATTACAATCTAGTAAAATCAATGGGGTATGATGCGGCCACCATCAGTAAAAAGTTAGCTATTAGCCACGAAGATAATAGTGATTTTATTACAGTAGAGTTCACCTCTGGAAATACCTTAATGTCGGTGTTTGTAGTAAACACACTTTCTGCAGATTTTATCAATAACTACAGTTATGATCTGATCAGTAATAAAAATCAATCTATTATGGTATTAGATTCTCTTTTGCAAAAGAAAGAGGCTGTAATGAACGAGAAAAATCAAGAGCTGAAGGAGTACAAAATTAAAAATGAAGTACTAAACTTAGATAAACAGTCGCAAATTGTTTACCAACAGATTATTGATTATGAGAATAAAAAATCTCAGGCATTAATTGATTTGCAATCTTTGCAAGCGGCATTGAATAACGTAAACAAAAAGCTAAATGATCCAGCTTCTGATCGGTATTTAGGTGCAGATATCGCCGCTGACAACCAGGCTGTGATTGTATTAAGAAACAAAGTACAAGCGGCTAGTGAGGATTACATTGATGGAGGCTTTAAGCCCGCTGCCAAGAAAAAAGTAGATTCTTTACAACAACTTCTTACCGCACAATTGGTGAAAGCTAATGACCAGTACGTTGCAGATCCTATTGTTGCAAAACAAACTTTAGTGCAGAACCGAATTTCCATAGGAATTGATCTAGAGAAAACAAGAGGAAGTATTCAGGACATAGATAGAGAGCTAGCTAAACTAAATGCTAAGTTTTCGGGTATGGTACCGTTTGATGCTGGTGTACAGAAATTTGAACGAGATGCTGACGTGGCAACCAAAGAGTACTTGGATTTGCTAAATCGCTACAACCAAACCAATCTTGATAAGAACATCGGTTTACGTTTACAACTAGAGCAAGAGGGTGTGCCAACCGTAGCAGAGCCCTCTAGAAAGCTTATTTTTATGGCTTTAAGTGCCATTGCAAGTTTTGCCATTTGTTTCTGCGTATTGTTTGTAATTCATTTGCTCGATCATTCTATCAACGACAAAAAACAATTAGCTACTGCTACCAAAGGCAAAGTGATAGGCGAACTTAACTATATCAAATCTGAGCACAGAGATATAGATGAGATTTGGAAGAATGTTGGACAAGACGAACAGATGCTCACCTATAAGAATCTACTTCGTGGTTTACGCTTCGAAATTGATAAAGCATTAGCTGCTGGCGATCACAAAATTTTAGGGATAACAAGACTACACCCAGAAAAATACAGCATTTTCTCTGCAGTAAGCTTAGCTTACAGTTTTGCGAGGTTAGATAAGCAAATTTTACTGATTGGAGATGCTGAAATGGCAGAAGAGATCAGGAGGTGGAATATCCCAACCAATCAGTCTTTAAAAACGGTACTGAGTACATTTACATTTCAAAAAAATAATCTCATAACTTTTTTGAATAGAGATCTAGATGGTGTTTCGCTACTGGAGAATAAGGATAACTCAGGCATAACTCAAATCTTCAATAGTCTCAAGAACGAATTTGATTTAATTATTGTCTATTTAGATGCTGTAAACGGGGTATCTGATGTGAAAGAATGGATTTTGTTTACTGAGAAATATCTGGCTACTTTTATGGCCGGCAAATCTTTGGGCGATAGTGACAAAGAGGTCATCAAATCGCTAAATAACGATAAGAAATTTATTGGCTGGCTAATCAACGGTGTTAAACGTAACTAGTAGGTTATGCTTAGGAATCTGCAGCTAAATATTGCCGATCATAAGAAGAAAGTGCTGTTTTTTGTAATAGCGTTGAGCCTTTCTATATTGGTTGCAGGCTCTACGGCCACATATGGTTTCTTGGGGCCTGTGTTAGCTTTAGCAGCTGCTGGTGCTGGTGCATTTTTGTTTGCCGCATTTACCAATCCACGTGTTGCTTTTATTGTCTACTTCGCTTATTGCTTCGTATTAGGCTTTGTTGTTAAAACTTTTTTGAATATTCCGGTTGGTTTAGCCATGGATGCCATTCTGTTGCTCACTTGGGCAAGCCTTTTGGTAAACATGAACAAGTTCAATTGGAAAGCACTAAAAAACGAACACGTTATGCTATCACTGATTTGGTTTGGCATAAGTATGTTGCAGGTGCTAAATCCATACGGTGGGAGTTTTACTGGTTGGTTTAACGAGCTGCGCTTTACAGCATTAAGTTGGCTTTTAACTGCGCCAATTGTGTTTTTGCTTTTCAATAGAATGGAAGATCTAAATCGGTTTATCGGCTTTATCTTCTTTTTTTCCTGTATTGCAGTGCTGTATGGCGTAAAGCAACTGTATGTGGGGCTAACTGGTGGCGAGCAAGCGTGGCTAGATACTGGCGCAAAGGTTACACATATCCTGGATGGAAAATTAAGGGTATTTTCAATTTACTCGGATGCTGGGCAGTTTGGTGCTTCGCAAGCGATTATGTCGGTAATGGCCATGATCTTGGCGATGGGACCATTCTCTTTCGCTAAGCGGATTGTTTTTGGCGTAATCGCCTTAATTACCTTGTACGGAATGGGGATTTCGGGAACTAGGGGCGCCCTATTCGCTTTGGTTGCTGGCTTAGGTTATGCCCTTTTTTTGAGTAAGAATTTTAAGATTTTAATTATCGGAAGTGTCTTTGCTTTAGGTGGTTTGGGCGTTTTAAAGTACACTAAAATAGGGGATGAGATTTTTCAAATTAGACGCTTGCGTAGTGCTTTAGATCCAAAAGATGCCTCTTTTAACGTGAGGATAGTAAATCAGGAGAAGCTTGCGTATTTGTTAAAAGATCATCCCTTTGGTGCAGGTTTAGGAATGAGTGGAATGAACGGAACCACTTACAATGCCGATAAGCCCATTGCTAACATTCAGCCCGATAGTTACTGGGTAAAAGTTTGGGTAATGTACGGTGTTGTTGGTTTACTGATATGGTTCGCAATAAACTGTTACATTATTGGAAAATGTAGCGGTATCGTTTGGCAATTGAAAGACCCCAAGCTCAAGACCAAAATGATTGCACTCACTTCGGGTACCGTTGGCTGTTTTATTTGCAGTTATGGTAACGAGGTAATGAATGCCATACCTTCCTCCATAATTATGTTTATGTCTTGGTCGTTTGTGTTTATTGCACCTTGGTTAGATACACCTAGAAAATTAGAAACCGATGGAAGTGATTTATAGTATTATCGATGTATTTTTCTGGGTTTTGGGTATTTATCTGCTGCTCAATTGCGTCTACTTAGGTTTTTTCGGCTTGGTGGGTTTGCTGCCATTGCGTAAAGCAAAAAAAGAGGCCAATCATTACAGGAAGATAGCGGTGTTATTTCCAACATATCAGGAAAACGTAGTGATCATTGATAGTGTTAAAACCGCTTTAAAGCAGCAGTATGGTGGCACTTTCGAAGTGGTCATAATCGCCGATGGCTTAAAACCTGAAACTTTAGCGACTTTAAGAGGACTTAGCGTTAGAGTAGTTGAAGTATTTTTTGAGAAAAGCACCAAAGGCAAAGCTATGCAATTTGTCATGAACCAACTGGAAGGAGAAGGTTTTGAAATTGCGGTAGTGTTGGATGTAGATAATGTAATGAGCGATGATTGCCTGACTTACCTAAATGCTTCCTTTGATCAGGGTAAAAGAGTGGTACAGGCGCATCGAGTAGCCAAAAATATGGATACTTCGTTTGCTTTTCTAGATGCTTGCAATGAAGAAGTGAATAATCATCTGTTCCGCAAAAGCCATGCTGTGTTAGGTTTGTCGCCGGCTTTAATTGGTTCTGGAATGGCGTTTGAATTCGCTTACTTCCGTGATTTGTTAAATAATATTGGTGAGACCGTAGGTGAGGATAAACAACTCGATTTCATGATCGCTAAAGATAAAGTGAACGTTGCTTATTTGAATGATGTTTACGTTTACGACGAAAAGATCGAAAATGCGAAGGTATTTACCAAACAACGCACTAGATGGATCGCTTCGCAAGTTGAGTTCCTGAAAAAATATGCTTTCGAAGGATTTGTGCAGTTATTTAAAGGTAATATCGAATTTTTCAATAAAACTTTGCAGACATTTTTAGGGCCAAGAATGTTATTGTTAGCGTTACTTTTTTTACTAGCGCTTCAATCATTTTTCAATCCCTTTGGGCCAACAAAAGAGTTTTGGATTGGTCTATTCATCAGCCTTTGCTTAACCTTAATTATTTCTATACCAAGGAGATTTTACGCAGATAAAAGAATGTTTTTGGCTTTATTTCAAATTCCGAGAGCCGTGTTTGGCATGGTGATCGCACTGGCAAGCATTGGGAAAGCGAAAAAATCTTTCATGGCAACACCACACAGTAGCAAACCTGTTGAAAAAGAAAACATTTAATTATGCCTTTAGAACTGCTTATTGTACCAGCTATAGTTTTCGGCATCCTCGGTTTCGTGAGGGGTGTAAGTGCTTACAAACGAGTTCAAGATAAATCGTAATTATGGCTATTATCGAAAACAGAGATATCATTGTAGTTGGTCAACAGCCTTGGGATACTCCAATTGGAAGTAACTGTAAAGATATTGCCCTAGAATTTAGTAAGCATAATCGGGTGCTGTATATCAATGCTCCACTAGATCGTAGAACTAAATTTCAGCAGGCAGACAGTGAGGGTGTGAAAAAGCGGGTACGTGTAATTAAGGGCGAGGAAGATGGTTTGAAAGAAATTGCACCTAATTTTTGGGTGTTCTATCCGGATGTGATCAACGAATCTATTAACTGGATAAAACCAACTGCGATTTTTCGCATCCTTAATAAAATCAATAACAAACGATTTGCAAAATCTGTTAAGAAAGCTATACAACGGTTAGATTTTAAGAATTTCATTCTTTTTAATGATAGCGATATGTTCAGAAGCTACCATTTGAAAGAGCTCTTAAATCCAGCTAAAAGCATTTACTATTCGAGAGACAACCTTTTGGCTACGCCTTATTGGGGCAAACATGGTAAAAGCTTAGAACCAGAGCTGATTAAAAAAAGCGATTTGTGTGTGGCCAACTCGGTATACTTGGCTAATTATTGTAGAAAGTATAACCCCAATTCTTTTTACGTTGGTCAAGGTTGCGATTTAACCACCTTTAAAAACGACGATAGTGTTGTAGTTCCCGAAAGATTAGCGGTAATTCCCAAACCAATTTTAGGTTATGTGGGTGCCTTGCTTTCCATGCGTTTAGATGAAAATATTTTGATTCATTTGGCAGCCCAAAAGCCAGAATGGAGCATTGTTCTGGTTGGGCCAGAAGACGACGATTTCAAAGCAAGCAAACTTCATCAGCTAAAAAATGTTCACTTCTTGGGCCCTCAAAAGCCTGAAACTTTGCCTGCTTATATCAAAGGTTTCGATATTTGTTTAAATCCGCAGGCACTTAATCCTTTAACGATTGGTAATTATCCGAGGAAGATAGACGAATATTTAGCCATGGGTAAACCGACTTTGGCTACTAGAACTGAAGCCATGAGTGTTTTTGAAGATTACGTGTACATTGCAGAAACAAAGGAACAATATGTGGCGTTAGCTGAGAAAGCATTAGCGGAGAATACAGCAGGACTGGAAAATGAACGTATTGCTTTTGCACAAACGCACACTTGGGAGAAAAATGTAGAAGAAATATATAAGGCGATTGAAATAGTACAAAAACTTAACTAGTACAGAGGCACAGATAATTTAGATAAATAAATACTATCTGTGCATTTGTGGCTGATTTTATAACAGCATGACATTAACTTCGATTATTACAGTCAATTTCCATCAGGCAGAGGTTACTATAGATTTCTTAAAATCTGTGGCTACGTCGTATTCGCCTACGGAAGTTGAAATAATTATTGTAGATAATGGGGCCGAAAAAAATATGGAGCTGATTTTTCAGCCACATTTCAGCAATATCAAATACATCCAATCTAAAGAAAATTTAGGCTTTGCAGGCGGTAATAATTTAGGGATTAAACAAGCCAAAGGCGATTACATCTTTCTTCTCAACAACGATACGGAAATTCCTGCGGGTTGTATAGAAACAATGATCACGGAGCTAGAAGCCAATGATAAAATCGGGCTGCTATCACCATTGTTGCTATATTTTGATCAAAAAGATTTGGTGCAATATGCCGGCTTTACTCCAATGAATTATTTGGTGGCACGTAACGCTTACGTGGGTCAGTTTGAAAAAAATAAGGGACAATTTGATAAGCAAACTTACCAAACAGGTTTTTGTCACGGTGCTGCAGTAATGTGCCGTAAAACGGATTTACAAAGGGCCGGTTTAATGGACGAAACCTATTTTTTATATTATGAGGAGTTAGATTGGTGCGAAAAATTTATGCGAATAGGTAAGGAGATCTGGTTTACGGGTAAAACCCATGTCTACCATAAAGAATCTATCAGCGTAGGTAAAGCTAGTCCTTTAAAAATCTATTTCAACACTCGGAATAGAATGTTGTTCATTCGAAAAAATACAAGCTGGTTAAACACCATTTTGTTCTCTATTTATTTTACGTTAATAGCTTGCCCTAAAGCGGTTTTAAAGTTTTTACTAAACAAGCAACCGGAGCTCGCCAAATGGACCTTAAAAGGTTTGTGGTGGAATTATACACACAGTAAAAATAGCAGAGATTTGGGGTATAGGATTAAATCTTAATTACTTTTTTCTATATACCGACGTTTTTTTGTCTCCATATTTGACTATTAAACCTTCGCTCACCCCAGTTTTTAGATCCCGGCTAGCAGTTGCAGTAGAGATATTTGGAAAATACGTCATGTACTGTTTTCGCGTAAATTCAGAATCATGATGTTCAAGAAATATTTCTAACCGTTCCCTCTCATTTAGTCTTTTAGTGCTGTTTTTTAAGAGTTCATTTAATGATTGGTCTATAATATCGAGCATAAATTCTATGAACTTTGTCGATTTTCCTTCTTTATCGCAAACTGAAAGCGTATCATAATATGTTGTTTGGTTTTTAGAAATAAGTGTTTCGAAAGGTAGGAATTCAAATAAAAGATATTCTTTCATTAAAACCAAGGTTTGCCATAATCGTCCCATTCTGCCATTACCATCTGTAAAAGGATGAATAAATTCCATTTCATAATGAAATACACAGCTTTTGATAAGCGTTAGTTCAGTTTTGTCCTTTAGGTACTTAAACAAATCTTGCATTAGAAATTTAACATTTGCAGCAGGTGGAGCAATATGCGCAATTTGCGAACCCTTAACAATTCCCACACCTTTTGTTCTGTACGCTCCGGCATCTGACACGAGCGTGTTCATCAAAATTCGATGAGCTTTTAAAAAATCCTTCTCGGCGTCAAATTTCAGTTTTTTTAAATCTTTGTAAATTTCTAATGCATTTAATACTTCAATGATGTCTTTTTCAGGCCCCACAACACGCTTATTGTCTATGATAGCTGTAATTTGTTCTTCTGAAAGCGTATTCCCCTCTATATTTAATGAAGAATATATCGTTTTGATCTGATTCTGTTTTCTAAGTGTGGGATTTTGTTGTATTAAATATTTCGCATTAACCTCTCCAATTTTTTGTGAAATTGAAGCGATTAAATTAAGAACTAGTGCCGTGATCTCATAAGGAGATTTCATTTTGATAGTATCATTTGATAGTATCAAAATTAGTGAAATAATGTTGTCTTTTAATTAAAAATAAATCATTACCTCAACCTTTTCCAAACGGTAGCAAAGGCATATTTGGTAAAATGATAAGCCGATTCGAAAAATCCTAGTTTTTCGCTTTCTCTTAATATTTTCCAAGTGAAGCCAATTACCTTTAGCTTGTTAGAAGATACCGAGCCTTGCCTAATGCGGTATAAAACCAGTGGTTCGTTAATGCCATATCCATTAAATGGCTTTTTAAAAATGTCGAGCCAGAAAATCCAATCTTCATGGCCTAATTTCTTAAATTTTGTATCGCTAATGACGCTTTTCAGAGTTAGGGAGGTAGAAAAGATAATCACATTGTGTGATAAGAGCTGACGGTAATTTACGCTGTTTGGAACTTCAATTTTTCTCGAAATTACTTCTCCGGCTTCATTAATTCGGTTGTAAGCACAAAATGTCATAGGTAAAGCCCGATCCTCCATATAGCTTACCTGCTTCTTAAGTTTTTCCTTCAACCAAAGATCATCACTATCTAAAAAAGCAATGTATTTCCCTTTAGCTTCCTGTAGACCTACATTTCTTGCGTTGGCAACGCCTCCGTTTTGAGTTAACTTAACTAAGCTGATTTTGCTGTACTGCTTGGTATACTCCTCAATTATTTCACAAGAATTATCTTTGGATTTATCGTCTATGATGATCAATTCCCAGTTAGTATAGGTTTGCTCTAATACCGAATTGATGGTTGCACTTATAAAATCTGCCGAATTGTAGCAAGGCGTAATAATACTTACTAAAGGTTCTAAATTGCTCATCGCTTTAATAATTTCTTATCCAAAATAACATATTTTATCACAAATAGCTCTAATTTTAAGCATAAAACGTACTTTAGTAGTATAGTTTATGGATAAAAGGCGTTTTGTAGTAAATCTAGTTTCTAACTTTTTTAGTGCACTTTCGGGGGTAGGTATTTCTTTTTTTCTAACGCCATATATTGTAGAGCATTTAGGAAAAGAGGCTTACGGTTTCTTTCCTTTGTCTAACAATTTTGTGATGTACGCCGGAATTATCACCACGGCTTTAAACTCCATGTCGAGTAGATATATCACCATCAGTTTAGAGAAGAAAGATATTAAAGAGGTAAACACTTATTTTAACTCTGTTCTTTTCGGAAATATCATCATTTCCTTAAGTTTTGCTGTGTTAAGTGCATTATTCTGCTTGTTTATAGAGCATATTTTAGATATACCAGCAAACTTGATTTACGATGTAAGACTGCTATTCATCTTCATCTTTTTCAGTTTAGTGATTAACGTTTCGTCTGCTGTTTTTCAGGTCACGGCATTTGCGTTAAATCGGTTCGATAAACTGGCATTCATCAATATCATTTCTAATGTGCTGAAATTGGGAGCAATTATACTGCTGTTCTATTTTTTCACTCCTCGTATTTATTTTTTGGGTGTAACTACGGCTGCAACTGCTTTATATATGTTTATTGCCAATTACAGGCTTACCAAAAAGTTGTTGCCAGAAGTGAAAATTGATTGGTCGTTTTTTTCTAAAAGTGCACTTTTTGTTATTGTAGGTTCCGGAGTGTGGAATTCCATTATGGCAATGGCCAATGTAATTAATACGCAGCTCGATTTATTGATTGCCAATCACTTTTTCGGTGCTTCTGGGATGGGTTTTTTATCCTTAACCAAGTTTATACCTAATGCCATTTATATCCTTTTAGGGATTATTGTACCAATATTTTTGCCAGAAATGCTCAAGGCTTATGCGAATAACGACATGGGCAAATTGAAAAAAACGTTAGATCTTTCTTTTAAAGCTATCTTTCTGGTCGTATTGCTTCCACTGTCTGTTTTTTTCGTTTATGGCGAAGTGTTCTTTAGGCTTTGGTTGCCCACACAAGATGCCCACGCATTGCACATCCTATCGGTAATTACTTTGGTGCCTTTTATTGTACACGGAACCGTGGAAACTGTATATCATGTTTTTGTGATCACTAATAAGTTGAGGATGGCTTCTTTTTGGGGAATCTTCATCTCTATTTTCAACTTCGTTCTGGTTATCATTCTTTGTAAATATAGTTCGCTTGGCGTGTATGCAATTCCGGTTGGAGCTTTAGTAAGTGGCGTGCTAAGCCACCTAACGTTCACACCGTTGTATGCCGCTTACTGTTTACAAGAGAGCAGATGGTACTTTTTCAAGAAAATAATAAGAGGCCTTAGTGGTTTTACGCTGTTAATTGCTTTATGTTATGGCTGGAAACAACTTAATTTCATTGCTGTAGACACTTGGTTAATGTTTCTTGTTAATTGTTTCGTTATTGGACTAATGTTATTGGTGGTTACTTTTTTTATCAATTTCAACAGAGCTACCAGAGGTGATATCCTTAAAAAAATAAGACAAAAGGTGAATATATGATACCGAAGATTTTACATTATTGTTGGTTTGGAAAAGGGAAAATGCCAGAATTGGCGTTGAGATGCCTAGAGTCTTGGAAACAGTATCTCCCAGACTACGAGATTGTGGAATGGAACGAAGAGAACTTCGACGTGAACATGTATCAATTTTCTGCAGAGGCTTACCGTGAGCGAAAATATGCTTTCGTAGCGGATGTTTGCCGCTTGTATGCACTTAAGAACATCGGCGGAATTTACCTCGATACAGATGTAGAGTTCTTACGCCCATTGGATGAGAAAATACTAAGCGAAGTTGCTTTTACAGGTTTTGAGGATAATTTGCTGCTGTCATCGGCTATTATGGGAAGTGAAAAAGATGGCAAGTGGATCAACGATTTGTTGCCTTACTATAACAACCGTAGTTTTTATTTGAAAGATGGAAGCCACGATGTAAATCCTAATACGGAAATTATTACGGAGTTTATGAAAACTCAAAAAAACGTGAGTATCAACAATACTTTCCAGAAGCTCAATGGTTATTGTACGATATATCCGAGTGAATATTTCTGCCCCAAAAGCTGGAAAACCTTAAAAATAAAACAAACCCCAAATACTTATTGTATCCATCATTTTGCGGGTTCTTGGCTAAATACTAAACAAAGTTTCATAGGTAAAGCGGCGAACTTTTTGCTAGGTAAACGCATTGCGAATGCTTGGTCTGAAAAATATCGCAATAAGAAATTATTTTAGCATACTATCTTTTAACAAAAGGAATTAAGCTCATGATACCTAAAATTATTCATTATTGTTGGTTTGGTAGAGGAGAGATGCCTTATTTGGTGCTCAAGTGCGTTGCATCGTGGAAAAAATTTCTTCCAGCGTATGAGATCAAACTTTGGAATGAAGATAACTTCGATATCAACAGCTACCAATTTGCGGCAGACGCCTATAAAGAAAGAAAGTTTGCTTTTGTTGCTGATGTTTGCCGTTTACATGTGTTGAAGGAGATGGGCGGACTTTATTTAGATACTGATGTGGAGTTTATCAAGGCTATGCCTGATGAATTTCTGGACGATGTCGCTTTTACAGCATTTGAGGATCAACTGGTTTCTGCAGGCGTGATTGGAAGTGTAAAAAACGGGGAGTGGATCAGTAATTTGCTTTCTTTTTATCATGATAAAAATTTTTATAAAGCAGATGGAAGCTTAGATTTAAATCCGATTACTGAGATGATCACAGCGCATTTAAGTAAGGAGAAAGGTGTACTTCCAAACAACACCTATCAAAAAGTAGATGGTTATTGCACTATTTATCCAAGCGAATACTTCTATCCTAAAAGTTGGAAGACACTTAAAATGAATATCACTCCGAATACTTATTGTATCCATCATTTTGCTGGTTCTTGGATAGATCATAATTATACTTTCTTAGGTAAGATTGCTAATAAAATCTTAGGTAAACGAGTTGCCGAAAATTGGTCGAGGAAATATAGAAAGTTAACTGGTAGAGGTACCTAGGTTAGATATTAACGGTATGGCTGGTAACTTTTAAGCTGAATATAGGAAAGTTACTTTATTTCAAAAGATTGCCTCTGCTAGAATTTTAAACCTAGTTTGCTAATTACCAACATATTGTTTATTTTTGCAGCCCCGCAACACGAAGTTCCGGGAACTATGTTGAATACATAAACTTAAAAAAAGAATGGCAACTAAAATCAGATTGCAAAGATTCGGTAAAAAAGGAAAACCTTTTTACCACGTGGTAGTAGCAGATGCTCGTGCTCCAAGAGATGGAAAATTCATCGAGCGTTTAGGTTCTTACAACCCAAACACTAACCCAGCAACTATCGAACTTAACTTCGATAAAGCAGTAAAATGGGTACTTAACGGTGCTGAACCTACTGACACAGCTCGTGCTATCCTTTCTTACAAAGGTGTGCTTTACAAAAAACACTTAGAAGGTGGTATCAGAAAAGGTGCTTTAACTCAAGAACAAGCAGATGCTAAATTTGCTACTTGGTTAGAAGCTAAATCTGGACAAATCGCTGGTAAAACAGAAGGATTAGCTAACACTAAAGCAGAAGCTCGTAAAGTAGCTTTAGCGGCAGAAGCAAAGAAAAATGAAGAAAGAGCAGCAGCTATCGCAGCTAAAAACGCACCAGTTGCGGAAGAAGTTGTAGAAGAGGCTACTGAAGAAGCTCCGGCAGTAGAAGCTGAGGCAGCAACAGAAGCTCCTGCTGAAGAAACTCAAGCAGAAGATAAAGCTGAATAATTAGCCTTACTTCAAAATGAAATAGCGTCCAGATCAAGATCGGGGCGCTATTTTTATTAGCTAATTAATCGTTTAATAAATTAGCTAATCATCATATCAATCCAATCATCACATTTTTCGGGCATGACTAAAGACGAATCATTTTACATCGGTTACATTACTAAAACAAAAGGCTTAAAAGGCGAGGTTCAAGTTTTTTTTGAATTTGAAGATTACCAGGAGCTAGAGCTTGATGTATTGTTTTTGGAAGTGAACGGTAAGATGGTGCCTTTCTTTGTTTCAAACCATAAGCTATACGATAATAAAACAGGTCTTTTCTATTTTGATGATATCGACCATATTGACAAGGCTCAGCCTTTGGTGAAGAAAAAAGCTTATTTGCCATTGAGTAAAAAGCCAGAGCGTGACGAAGACGAATTTTTCTATACAGATTTAAAAGGTTTTATTGCTGTAGATGAAACTTTAGGTGAACTAGGAGAAATTATTGAGGTAAATGAGTATCCGCAACAGTTTGTGGCAACGGTGCATTATAAAAATACCGATGTGTTGTTTCCATTAAACGAAGATTTTATTGTTGAAATAGACGATGAAGAAAATATCTTGACCTTAGATTTGCCCGAAGGCTTATTGGATATCTATCTTAATCCTTAACGTACCGCAAACAAAACTAATTTATTTCAGTTGTTATAGATATGAAATGGTTCGGTCTCTTTTGCCTTAGTATTGCAGCAATATGGATGGTTGGCTGCAATAATACTAATGATTCTAAAGAATCTGCAGGGATAGATACCATAGCACCAAAGGACACGATCGTAAAGCAAAAAACAACAGACAGCCTTGCCGACGAGGAAACTTTAACAACAATTGCTACAGAAATTCTCACTGCTTTAAAAGCGAAGGATTATAAAGCCTTTACTGCATATTTTCATCCAACAGATAGTGTATTGTTCTCTCCTTATGGATTTATAGATATTAAAACGAGCAAGAAACTTACCAAAGCTACTTTTACAAAGTTGATAGATGAGCGTGGATCTGTAAATTGGGGCTATTACGACGGAACTGGTAAAGCAATAAGGTTATCCGCACAACAGTATTTAGATAAGTTTGTGTACAATGCTGATTATCTCAACGCCGAAAAAACGGCCTTCAATAAGGTTATCGGTAAGGGAAATTCATTGAATAATCTGAAAGAAGTTTATCCTAGGCATCCTTTTATAGAATATTACTTTAGTGGTTTTAACCAAAAGTATGAAGGGATGGATTGGACTAGTTTACGATTAGTTTTCAGTGCTTACGAAGGCAATTATTACTTGGTTGCGGTAGTTCACGATCAGTGGACTAGCTAGTGCGAGACAATAACCGGCAAAGAGACCACTTTCTTTTCTGCATTTACAAATTTTACAAAATATGTTCCTTTTGCCAGTGAGTTAACCGGGATTTGATACGAAGAAACACCAGAAACGATTTGTTCTAAAACGCTTTTTCCTAAAACATTTACCATTTTTACCTTCACGGGATTTGCTGCCATATAACCAAATTCTAAAGTAAATTCTCTTGTAGCTGGATTTGGATAAATTCTTGCTGATTGATTGCTCATGATGTTTACGGCTTTCTCTTTAAAGAAATCTAGATCTCCATTTTCATCTACCGTTTTTAATCGATAATAATTATTGCCGATTGAGGGAGAAGTATGCTTGGTGAGGTAATTGAATAGCCCATCTACTGCCGATAATTCAGCAACGGTTTTAAAATCAGAGAAATCTGTGCGCCATTGTACTTCGTAGCGCTTTACATTTTCTTGTTTAGCTACCGTCCACTTCAGCTCTACTTGTTGGTTGCGATACGCTGCATCGAAAGAAACCAAGGTGATAGGTAGAACATTAAAATAGCTATAGTTAAAAGCTACTGCATTTGGACCAACATTGCTTTCATCTAATGCACTAATTTGTACCGCACTATTTCTATCGTATTCATCGGCTCCAATATCGGCTATGCCAATTCTGTTTTGCTTTTCATAATCTGTGGCCGTATAGCTAAATGTACCTGTTGAGGAGTTGATAGCCGGACTTGAAGCGCTCAATCGCAAAACCTCGTAAGCTTTTTGTTGTTGGCAATCTGTTCCATTGCAAGCCGGCTGTTCCAATAATGGATCAATATTTTTAATTTCTGTGCTAGATGCCGCGATACCGATTGTTGCCGTGCCGGTTGGGTACATGATATTATTACTAAAACTTACACCTGCCAAGGATTCCGGACTATAAGATTTAACGATTTGCGTAGTGCTTTCTGTGACGATATTGTTAGCGATTAAGCAGTTGATTGGAGCTTTATCATACTTATATCCTATCTCGATATTCGATTTATTGTTAACGAAGGTATTGAAAACCACTTCTACATTTTCGGGTACATAATGCTTAGCTAAATCTGTTGGATTAGCTACATTATAGGCATCGCCATTGGTAATGGTAACTGCTGCATCGAAAATGTTGCCAGTTAATCCAGAAAAATAGTTGTTGAAGATTTTATGCCCTTTCCCATAAACCCTCACGCCGCCAGCGCCAATTGTGCTAGCATTTCCATTTTCATTGACATAAATCGCTGTTTTCCCCTCACCAAAAAAATAATTTCCTTCTACAGTACTATTATTTCCTTGACGCAAACACACAGTTCCTAAACATCTTCTGAAAGTATTATACCTCACAGTATTTGCGAAAGACTTTACCGAAACAATTTCGGGATCACCATCACAATCCTCGAAAAGATTATACTCAACTACCGTAAAACCATTACTTTGCGAAAGTGAACTTACTCCAATTCTTATCGTCTCTTTTTCGTTTTCTTCTCTTGGCCCATTGTTTCTAAATATGTTATAAGCAATGGTATCTCTTTGGGTTTGCTGATTAATATTGCCGTCTAACAAAATAAACTTACCTGATTTGGTTTTTCCTTCAAATAAATTATAATCAACTCTGTTGTCTCCAGATTTCAAAGGCGCCGTACTTGCAAAGGTATCACCAATGTACAACCAGTTGCAAGAATTGATGTTGGTTTCATCAAGTTTGAAACTGTTACGTGTAATTCTAACTCTACTGCAATTTAACATCTTAATACCCGTTCCCACATTAGCGCTTTTGAATGAAAAACCTTGCAGAGTCACGTATTTCAATCCATCCAAAACTAAAGCCGTTGCCCCGTTTAAAATAGCCTGGCCTTGGTTTTTAGCTTTGATCACTATCGGCCTATTTGAGCACGCAGAACGATTGATGGTCAAACTGCTTAGGTCATAACTGCCATCCTCTACTAAAATCACGTCTCCAGGATTCATTGCTGCCAAAGCCGTTTTAAATTCAGCAACCGTAGTAACGTTTCTTGTAACTCCAGGTGTAGTATTGATTGTAACATCAGCACCAATCGACATGTCACTATTCACTACAAAGGTTTTTGAGACTTGTGTTCCGCTTAAGTTGCCAGTCCAGCCGTTAAACTGATAGCAAGATTCTGTGGCAATGGTAGCCGTCACTGTGGTTTCGCTCAAATATTTACCATTGGTAGGTGCTGGAGATAATGTAATTGCTCCATTTACGGGCTGGCTAATCGTTACGGTATATGCTGCAGGTGGGGCAGTATTATCTACCACAACGTCGGCGCCTATTACCATGTTGTTGGTAATATTGAAAGTTTTGATCAGTTCAGTTCCTGATAAATCACCAGTCCAACCGCTGTTTTTGTAACCCTGTGGCAAAGCCAATGTTGCGGTTACCTGATCATTTACTTGATAACTTGCTTGCGATGGATTTAAAGAAATACTTCCATAGCTAGGTTGTTCTATATTAATTATTCTAGCCGTAGGCGATGCCAAGAAAGAAACATCAGGAATTGGATTTTTGCCGATATAAAGATCATCGATGGTAAACTCTGAACTAGCAATCTGTGTATCGGAGGTATGGTTAATACGGAGCGAATGAAATTCTTTAACGCCTGCAGCTCTATTTCCACTAGCTGTTGGCGCATAGGCTTCTCGCATAGCAAATTCTGTTGTGTTTAACACGCCATTTATTGCTACCCTAAATTTTTCAGTATTTAAATCTGTTTTGATAGAAATTCTTATCCAAGTATTGGCTGCCCATGTACCAACTTCCACTTGAGTGCTCCCGTTGGATACTTTTACTTTGTTGTCAATCGTAAACTCTAAAATGTAAATACGCTTTAAACTTCCGCCAAACTGATCCCAAGCAATTAAATTAGTGCTTTTGGAAGTAAAGGCAACTGGATTAACCCACATATCGGTATAAAAAACATCTCTTATTCCAGTTGTAGTTCCGCTGTAAGGAATAAAATTGGCCGACAAAGCAGTATTGCTGTTGCTGAAGCTCAAGCCATTGCTACCAGTTTTTGCTTTCGAACTACTGATTGTAGCGCTTCCAGCCGTAACCGTCCATAAGTTTTGGGAATTGACATTGCCAACGGTATAAGTTGGTGCTTCAAATGAAGTTTTAATGGCAGTTTGTGCCAGCAAAGAAAACTGCAAAAACAATAATGTTATTGCTAGACAACCGATCAATTTCATAATTTATATTTGGTTTACCAATTTTTGGTTAACCAAATATAATAACTTTGTGATAGATTCAAATTTTATTTAATAATGGATTGATTTTTCGAATAATAGCAAAAAGTAAACAAAGCCTTATATTTGCGCATGCGTTTTGATATCATTTCTGTACTGCCTGATTTATTGACCAGCCCTTTTGCTCATTCTATTTTGCAACGAGCGCAGAAAAAAGGGATAGCTGAAATTGTAGTACACAATTTAAGAGACTACGCTACTAACAAACAAAAAAGTGTAGACGATTATCCTTATGGTGGCGGAAGCGGTATGGTAATGAGTATTCCGCCGTTTGCTGCCTGTATCGAAAAACTTCAAGAAGAACGTAGCTACGATGAAATCATTTTCATGAGCCCTGATGGCGAGACACTAAATCAGACCATTGCCAACGAACTTTCTATTAAAGGTAATATCATCATTTTATGTGGTCACTATAAAGGGATAGACCAACGTATTCGCGATATCTATGTAACCAGAGAAATCTCTATTGGCGATTATGTGCTTTCTGGCGGTGAATTACCAGCGGCAGTATTGGTTGATGCCATTACTAGACTGATACCAGGCGTTTTGAACGACGAAACTTCTGCTTTGTCTGATAGCTTTCAGGGCGAATTGCTAGATGCGCCCGTTTACACTAGGCCTGCAGACTGGCGTGGACACAAAATCCCGGACATACTTTTAAGTGGGCATGAAGCAAAAATTAACGAATGGCGGCACGAAGAAGCGTTAAAGCGAACGCAAGAGCGTCGTCCAGATTTGTTAAAGTGATCTCATTATACGATGATTTGATAATGAGCTAATTCACTAATTCTTAAATCATCAAATATTTTTAAAATTCACTTTTATTTTAAAAAAATAATTCCTAATATTGCAGTCCGATTTTAAACAATACAAAAATCGGCTTAATAGCTTAAAATCATGGATTTAGTAAAATTTGTAGAAGAACAGGTAAGCACTCAAAAAGAATTTCCTTCTTTTAAATCTGGAGATACTGTAAGTGTTCATTATAAAATTCGCGAGGGTAATAAAGAACGTGTTCAGATTTACCAAGGTGTTGTTATTCAACGCAACAGCGCTGGCGCTAACGAAACTTTCACTGTTCGTAAAATCAGCAATGGTGTTGGTGTAGAGCGTATCTTCCCTTTCGGTTCTCCAAATATCGAAAAAGTAGAAGTTAACAGCTATGGTAAAGTACGTAGAGCTAAATTGTTCTATTTACGTAGCTTAACTGGTAAAGCAGCTCGTATCAAATCATTAAGAAAGTAATTTTCTTTCTATAGAAAAAATATAACCTCGACTTTATGTCGGGGTTTTTTTGTTTATATCTTTGCGCAACCAAATAAAAATCTGATGATGAATAGCCAAGGGCTGATCTTTAAAATGCCCATGGCAACTCATTATTTATAAAAATGAACCCCAAATGAAAGAACTTTTAAAAAAGTACGAAGAGAAACAACCCGAAATCGTTTTTGAATGGAAAGACAAAGAATCTGAGGCCGAAGGATGGGTAGTGATCAATTCTTTGCGTGGCGGCGCTGCTGGCGGCGGTACCAGGATGCGTAAAGGCTTAGATAAACGCGAAGTAGAATCACTTGCCAAAACAATGGAGGTGAAGTTTACCGTATCGGGCCCGCCAATTGGTGGTGCTAAATCTGGTATTAACTTTGACCCTGCTGATCCACGTAAAAAAGAAGTGCTAGAGCGTTGGTACAAAGCTGTAATGCCCTTATTAAAAAACTATTACGGAACGGGAGGAGATTTGAATATCGACGAAATTCATGAGGTTATCCCGATTACTGAAGGTTATGGCTTATGGCATCCACAAGAAGGCGTAATTAACGGTCACTATCAAGCTAGAGAAAACGAACGTATTCACCAAATTGGACAATTACGTTACGGTGTTTCTAAAGTATTGGAAGATTTGACTTATACGCCAGACATCAAAAGAAAATATAAAGTAGCCGACATGATTACTGGTTACGGCGTATCAGAATCGATTAGACACTTTTACGAAATTTGGGGCGGCGAAATCAAAGGTAAACGAGCTATTATTCAAGGTTGGGGCAATGTTGCCGCTGCCGCAGGATATTACTTAGCGCAACAAGGGGTAAAAGTAGTAGGTATTATTGATCGTGTTGGAGGTTTAATCAACCCAGAAGGATTTACCCAAGAAGAAGTTGCTGAATTATTCAACAATCGTGTAAATAATACTTTGGTTGCCGAAAACCTGATCTCATTTGATGAAGCTTACGCAAAAATCTGGAGCATGGGTGCCGAAATTTTCGTGCCTGCGGCTGCTTCTAGATTGGTAAAGCAAGAAGAAGTTGATCAAATGATTGCCAATGGCATGGAAGTAATTGCTTGCGGCGCCAATGTGCCATTTGCAGACAAAGAAATTTTCTTTGGTAGCATCATGGAGCACGCAGATAACCAATTAGCCGTAATTCCTGATTTTATTGCCAACTGTGGTATGGCTAGGGTATTTGCCTATCTAATGCAACGTAACGTCGAAATGAGCGACGATGCTATTTTCACAGATGCATCAAACATTATTGGTAATGCACTTAAATCAGTTTATCAATCTTCAAATAAGAAAACAAATCTATCAAGCACTGCTTTCGAGATCGCATTAAAACAACTCGTATAACCTATGGAAGTTAACTTTTTCGAACAAGTTTTTTGGGGCAACACCGTCAGACAATATTTGATTTTTGCCAGTATTATTGTTCTAGGTTTGCTTTTTAAGCGCATTATTTCGCGTTTATTAAGTAAGCTAACGTTTAAACTGTTCCAAAAATTTGCCGATGAGGTTAACTCTGAAACTTTTATTGCGTTGCTATTAAAACCCATAGAGTTTTTCATTAGTTTATCTACGCTTTACATCGCAATTAACCAACTGAAACACCCTCTAGATGTAACCTTTTTCCGTTACAAAAAGAACAAGCTAAATGAGGTTTTCACTATTGGTGAGTTTATCGATAAAATCTTCTTGTTCCTTATTATCCTCTCCGTTTTTTGGATTGTACTAAGAATTATCGATTTTATTGCACATGTATTACTGGTGCGTGCGGCTAAAACCAAAAACAAATCAGACGATCAATTAGTACCGTTTTTAAAAGAACTACTAAAATTTTTGGTCTGTTTCATTGGTTTTTTTGTGTTGCTCGGTTATGTTTTCGAAGTAAATGCGGTTAGCTTAATTACAGGTCTGGGCATTGGTGGTATCGCCATTGCAATGGCTGCTAAAGATAGCTTAGAAAATCTTTTGGGCTCGTTCCTGATCTTTATGGACAAGCCTTTTACGGTTGGTGATGTAGTGAAAGTAGATGGTATTGAGGGAACAATTGAGCGTGTAGGTTTCAGAAGTACGGTTTTGCGCAGTGCAGATAAAACTACCTACGTCATTCCTAACCGATCTATGATTGATGGTGTTTTGGAAAACCTAACCATGAGAAATGCCCGTAGGGTAAAGTTTGATATTGGCTTAACCTACGAAACTAGCAATGAAGTATTGAGGAAAATCATCGCTGAAATAAGTGAGTTTCTTAAGGCTAACCCGGGGACAACAGACGCTACGGTAGCACTTGATTCTTTTGGAGACTCAGCGCTCAATATTCAAATCATCTATCTTGTGCCAATGAAAAAAGAATTTGACTTGGTAAAAATCAAGGAAGACGTAAATTTTAACGTAATAGAGATTGTACAGCGAAATGGTTCTGAGTTTGCTTATCCAACACAGCGTAGCATTGGAGAAACTTCGCATAAAGAAGAAAAGTAATACGCTATAAATAATTTGAAAAGCAATTGCAGAAGCCCGATTAAATGTTAGTCGGGCTTTTTGCTATCATCTTTTTGCACTCTGTTCCGTCATTTCGACAGAAGGGAGAGATCTAGCAGTTAAATGCACTTCATTAAAGAGCTACGTCAAAAAGTATTACCGCTTCAATCCCGTTTATTTAAAGTAAAGTACTGCTGCTATTTGAAGGAAAAAAGCATGCCTAATCCTCGTCATTCCCACGTAGGCGGGAATCGTAAAGCGATAGCATTAAGATATCCAATCGAGTTGGGTATGACGACCTAAGCAACGTTATTCCAATAAAATGGAATTAATTGGTACTCCGCAATAGCGGGGAAACCTAAAACTGCATGACAATAAAAAAGCCTTGCAAGAATAAACTTACAAGGCTTTTACTTTATACTTTTAACTTACTAAGCTAGTTCGCCTAAAACGGTGATACCACCTTTAACTACTTGGTTAAGCTCTAAATTAACTTTGGTGCCTAGTGGTAAGTAAATATCTACCCTAGAACCAAATTTGATAAAGCCAAATTGTTCGTTTTGGGTTACTTGATCGCCCTCTTTTACATACCATACAATACGACGAGCCAGAGCTCCAGCAATTTGACGGAACAACACTGGGGCACCATTTTTATGTTCAACCACTACTGTAGTACGCTCATTTTCGGTACTCGATTTTGGGTTCCAAGCTGCTAAATATTTACCTGGGTGGTATTTAAAAAACTTAACCACTCCAGAAATTGGATTACGGTTAATGTGCACATTCACTGGCGACATGAAAATAGAAACCTGTAAACGTTTGTCTTTAAAATACTCGCCTTCTTCAGTTTCTTCTATTACTACTACTTTGCCATCTGCGGGACAAATAATCAAATTATCGCCATTGGTAAAGGTACGTTTAGGGTTTCTGAAAAACTGTAATACCGTAATAAATAATGCAAAGGAAAGGATGTATACAAACCATCTTAGTACAAAAGCATCTGCAAATCTGTATTCTACCACAGCATTGATAATGAAAATAAAAAGTACTGTTAGGGCTATGGAGGTATATCCTTCTTTATGTATAGTCATTTGATTTACGAATTACAATTTTAGATTTATACTTGTCCCGAGTTTTATATGCGGGAATAATTTCATCTGGTATTTAATTACCTGCAAAACTCGTAAAAATTTATCACTTTTCGTTGGTCTTTTTAAGCTACTTGCACAGGTTTTTATTAACTAAACCTGATTGAAATGGCATCCCGATTTAAGCATCTGTTTTTATGTTTTACGGCATGCTTGCTTGTTGCACAGGTTTCATCGGGATAAAATGTAAAGCAGAACTATCGGGACACAGTGATACTAAAAGTGCTTTTCAAAGAAAATTTAAAGAGTAGTCTATAATTGAAGTCTTAAACCGCTCTATAAATATGGTTCAAGTTTCTTCCTAGACCGTCGTAATCTAAGCCGTAGCCCACCACAAATTCGTTAGGGATCTCGAAGCCGATATAGTTGAGCTCTTTAATTTCTTCCTTTAAAGCGTCAGGCTTAAACAGAAGGCTGCAAACTGTAACAGAAGCAGGTTCTTGCTCATAAATCTTTGAAAGGATGTACTTCATCGTTAAACCACTATCAATAATGTCTTCCACGATTATAATGTCTCGGCCTTTTAGGTTTTGCGGCATGCCAAGTGCATCTTTAACGGTCCCGGTACTATTTGTACCATGATAAGAAGCTATTTTGATAAACTCGGTTTCACAAGATAGCTCAATTTCCTTCATTAAATCTGCAAGGAACAGAAAACTACCGTTGAGCACGCCAATAAATAACGGATTTCGGTTCTCATAATCTATGTTAAGCTGTATGGCCATTAACCGAATACGTTTAGCAATTGTCTCTTCCTCTAGGAAAAGTTCGAATTCCTTTTGGTGAACGCTGATATTAGTTTCCATTCTTCTCCTGTTCTTTTTGCCTCCTGCGCTCTTCGCGACGTTCTTGCCTTAGCTGTTTTTTTGTTTTTGTAGTATCCGTAGCTGGTTGAACTTTAACGGTATCTTTTTTTGCAGCCCCTCCAAATAACCTATCGAACAAGTTTTTCGACTTGTCCTGCATTCCTTCTGGGGTCATCATGTCATCCTCACCAATATCCACTGCATTCGTGTCAATAGTTGTAGAGTCTGGTAATAGGTATTGTCTTAATCCTTCACGCAGGCGTACGTCGTAGAAACCGTAGCCAGTACTATCTGCAGGAGCCAAGCCGCGACGAGCCATGATATTGCCGATATACCTAAAGTAAGGCAACAAATATCCCTTCAGTGTACCATTGCTCATGAATTTATATAAGGCTACTTTCGGCTTGGGTACAATGTTAGCCAAGAAAATACCTTCGCCTAAGCTTAATTGCGATGGTGTTTTGCCGAAATAATGTCTTGATGCTTCACCAATTCCGTAGACATTGTTGCCCATCTCGATGATGTTAAAGTAAACTTCGAGCATTCGAGATTTGCTCACCAAACGATTGTTTTCGATTAGCCAAACGATCAAGATTTCTTCTGCTTTACGCACCAATGTTTTCTTTCTACTTAAGAACACGTTCTTTACCAACTGCATGGATATGGTACTTCCTCCACGTTTAAATTTCTTTTCCTTAAAGTTTACTGCAATAGATTTACGGATAGACTCTTCTACAAAACCTTTATGTCTGAAAAAAGATGGATCTTCGGCAGTTAAGAGTGCATTTTTAAAGTTTGGAGATATATCATCTAGCCTTGTAAAGTTAGGGTTTGATGGCCCAATGGTGATATTTCGCATCGGTTTGCCATATTCATATGGTGTGTAAACAAAATCGGAATTGATCTTGGTAAGATCTGTCTTGCCAAATTGCAACACCTTAAAGTCAGTAGGCGTTAAAGTAGAACTGAATTTTACACTGTCAGGCAATGCCGTATCCAAATAAAAATCTAGGCTGTACTTTAGCTTTCCTTGCACTTTAATGCCGTCTAGAGATTCGAATAAACCTAAAGGAAACGAGTTGAAAATTGCCTGTGCATCTTGCTCCGGCGCATTCAGTTTCATCTCGTAAATCTTGTTAGGAGATAGTGTATATTTTAAGTAAGGATGAATAGATGCATCACGTAAATGAACGGTCGATGTACTATCTAAACACACAAAATTTTCGCCAATGAGCATGTCTGCTTTCACACTGGCATCGGGTACAATAATATCTTCGGCCGAAATACGAGGTTGGTTGATTAACAAATTTTTGATAGCCCAAGAACCCGAAATTTTGTAATTGCTACCACTAAAACTCGCATCTTTCATTTGCGTTTTTACCGTGTCAAAATTGATTTTGGTGTGTAGCTTATTTTCAAGGTAAGGCAATTCAACTTTCTTTCCATCAGCAAATAACATTACATCCAGTTGTTTGTCACTAGGGTCTAGTTCGCCATTGATGTGCCAAACAGCTGCAGTGTCGTTTACTTTTATAGTTGATTTTAATTCTCCGCCATCGATAGTTGCAGTAGTAGTTAAAAACTTCACAAAAGCAGTATCGTTATCGTTCAACTGCATCATGAAATTCTTGATTTCCATATCATCAGGTATTTTATAGAAAACCTGATTTAACAGATTACTAGCTATCTCACTTAAATCGACTTTGCTTTTAGTGGTTGTGCTGTCCTTTTTCTTTCTTTTAAGGATAAAATCGATGTTAGTTGTCGTATCTCTTAATACAACATTCAGCTTACCTTCATTTAAAGTCACTTCTGAAAGTTTTACATCGCCAACTAACAAAGGGAAAAGTTTTACACCAACCGTAATGTCGTTAATAGTAATTAAAGTATCTCTGTCTTTAGGCACTACAGAAACATTATTCATGTGCACGCTACTCAATCCGCTAAAACCATATTCACCGATTTTAACCTCCAAACCATAATCTTTATCGGCTTTTGCGATAGCTTTCGCTACCATTTTATTTAACAATGCTTCTCTCTTACTATAAGCTATTGCCCCACCAGCTACCAACAATAGTGCTAGTGCGCCCAAAACCCAGGCGCCAATTTTTAAATATTTCTTTGGTATTCTAATTTTTGGTAGCTGCATAAATCCTCTCAAAGTTACTGCTGTAAGAAATGTAAATGGCTCTACAAATGATAATTAAAGCATTTTAGGTGCGTTTCTTACGTTTTCTAACAAACGCTAAAAGCATTTGTTTATTCCGTGTTAAAATTACAACAAAAAGCTAGATACAAAATTATTTATAGTTATTGTTTAGTAATTTTGCCGCATGATAATTACCGAAGAAAAGGTTTTAGCGGCACTTAGCCATGTTGAAGATCCAGATTTGAAAAAAGATCTGGTGACTTTAAAGATGATTAAGGATATTAAGATTGAAGATAAAAAGGTTTCTTTTACACTTGAACTAACTACTCCCGCTTGTCCGTTAAAGGATATGTTGAAGAATGCTTGTGTCAATGCTGTAAAGCATTTTGTGGATGCGGAAGCAGAAATAAACATAAATATCACATCAAGAGTTACTAAACCGGTTGATACCAGTCAACTGAAGGCGATTAAAAACATCGTTTTGATTTCTTCGGGTAAAGGTGGAGTTGGAAAATCTACCGTAGCCAGCAATTTAGCTGTTACTTTAGCTGCAGATGGTGCCAAAGTAGGTTTGATAGATGCCGATATTTACGGGCCTTCGGTACCAATTATGTTTGATTTAGTAGGAGCAAAACCTAGTGCTAAGGAAACTGAAGATGGCAAAACCTTAATTCTTCCGATTGAGAAATATGGCATTAAGTTGCTTTCTCTTGGTTTTTTCTCAGATCCAGATCAGCCGGTGCCTTGGCGTGGACCAATGGCTTCAAATGCCATTAAACAACTTTTTAATGATGCAGATTGGGGCGAACTGGATTACTTGCTAATCGATTTGCCTCCAGGTACTGGTGATATTCATATCACGATCTGTCAGAGTTTTCCTATTGCCGGTGCTGTAATTGTAACTACACCACAACAGGTAGCACTTGCCGATACCAGGAAAGGGTTAGCCATGTTTGGCATGCCAGGCATTAACATTCCAGTTTTAGGAGTAGTTGAGAACATGTCTTATTTTACTCCAGAAGAATTGCCAGAAAACAAATATTACATTTTCGGTAAAGACGGCGGTAAAGAGTTAGCAGAACGTTTCGAAGTGCCATTTTTAGGTGAAGTTCCGTTAGTACAGGGTATTACCGAAGCAGGAGATAAAGGTGCACCAATTTCCTTGCAGACTGATCATCCGCAAGCTATTTCATTTAAAGAAATTGCAGGGAAAATCGCACAGCAGATCTCGATCCATAATGTGCAACAAATGGCTAATTGCTAAATTTTTACTACTTTTATATTTTAAAATATTACAACATGGATTTAACAGCACGAGTAGAGGAAGCTTTAGAAACTATCAGACCTTATTTGATAGCAGATGGGGGAAATGTAGCTATTGAAGAAATTACACCAGAGAACATTGTAAAAGTGAAATTATTGGGTAACTGTGGCTCATGTAAGATGAGTTTCATGACCATGAAGGCGGGTATTGAGCAAGCCATTATTAAAGCAGTTCCTGAAATAAAAGGCGTAGAAGCAGTTGATTTAGCTGAACAAGCGTAACACTTTTAACACATTTTAACCAAATAGAAACTCGATAGCATATACATTTGTTCTATTATTGTATTACAGATGAGATATACTTTAGCCATCATATTGTTGTTTTTTGTTAGCTCGGTTTTCGCTCAAGATAAAGCCTCGCAAAACAAACTGGTTCAGTTTTCTGGTATTGTTACCGATGCTGATAGCAATATTGTTGTGCCCTATGTTACCATTACCAATTTGAGTAACAAAATGCAAAAATATGCCGCTAATTATCAGGGTTTTTTCTCTTTTGTAGTAAATCCAGGTGATACGGTTGTGTTTTCTGCAGTTGGTTTTACGAGCAAAACTTTAGTGCTTCCTACAATCATTGCAGATAACAAGTATACTGCAATGGTACAAATCAAATCCGAAATTGTCTATCTAAAGACTGTTCGAGTTAACCCTTGGGCTACCGTAGAGGAATTTAACAAAGACTTTCTTTCTCTAAAGATCGCTGATGACGATATGGCCATCGCTAAGAAAAATCTTTCTCGCCAAAGTATCAATGGGATGAGACTAACCCTGCCTAGAGACGCTGGAGAAATTGCCAATTCTAACTATCGTTACAATTTTGATAGGATGATGAACGTAAATATGCGCCAAACTAATCCATTGCTTAACCCATTTGCTTGGGGTAAGCTAATGCAGGAAATCTTTAATGGCGATAAGGCAAGAAGCTCGGAGCAATAATACATTCGAGAGTAGCCCTTCAGATTTTATAAAATTATTTTCACTTTTCATGCAACAAAAAATTAATCTAGGCGACTATCCTATAGTTACCAGATAATTTTATGCTAACACCTACCAAATCAATATTCTTAAAACAAGCTGTTATATGCTTAACTTTAGTTTTCTCAATTGAAGAAGTTAAAGCGCAAGTAAATAGTTTTGAGCTTGATAGTAGTAAATTTAAGCAGGAATTGCTTCCGGCTTTAGATACTATTTACAAGGATGATCAATCATATAGAATGGAACTTGGAAAATTAGTTAAGCTTAAAGCCCAGCCATCACAGATTGATAGTGTAAGAAACATCATTGTAAAAAAAGACAGCATCAACCTTTTGAAGGTAAATGAGATCTTGAAACAATATGGTTGGCTTGGGCCACAAGATGTAGGTATGAATGGTAGCCAGGGGATATTTCTAGTTATTCAACATGCAGATTTAGCTACTCAGAAAAGGTATCTTCCGTTGATCAGACAGGCAGAAAAAGATGGAAAAACTTTATCGAGTAACTTAGCTATTTTAGAAGATAGAATGGCGATGCGTGAAGGGAGAAAGCAGATTTATGGTAGCCAAGGTTTTAAAGATAAGGTAACAGGTAAAAGTTATATATATCCCGTAATGGATGTCGATAATTTAGATCAACGACGAAAGGCAATGGGATTGCCGCCAATGTCTACCTATGTTGCCAACTGGAATTTAGAAGAATACAAAAATAATTTGCCAGAAATAGAAAGCATAGTTAAACAACAAAATATCAAATAAGTATTTACAGAAGATAAAATCAACCCAAACAGTTTAGCATTAAGTTTGAACCCTTGCATCTAAGTATCTCTATAAACGAACAAGAATTGGTAAAGCAATGTGTGGCCGGCGAAGAACGAGGCTATGCGATGTTATACAATAAATATGCAAAACGTATTTACCATGCTGTGTTTAGGGTGATGGGCAACACTGCAGAGAGTGAAGACATTGTACAGGAAGCTTTTTGTACTGCATTTGAACAGATTGATAAATTGAAGAACCAAAGTAACTTTGAAGGTTGGGTAAAACGGATTGCACTTAACCAAGCTATATCCGCGTTGCGAAAGAGGAAAATGGTTTTTGCTGATGATAGCCAATTAGAGATGGTAGCGGAAGAGGAAGTAGATATTAGCGAAGAGCTACTTTTTCAGTGCCAAGTTGATGATGTCAAAAAAGCGATTGCGGATTTACCAGACGGTTACAGGACCATTGTTTCTCTGCACTTATTTGAGGATATAGGGCAGGAAGAAATAGGGAAAATGCTCGGTATAAACCATGCTACCGTACGTAGTCAGTACCACCGAGCGAAGAAAAAAATTTTTACAGCATTAAAAGATAAAGCATACTATGGAACGTGATTTTTTTAAGCAATACATCCAAGAGCACAAAGATGCCTTCGAGAGTGAAGCTTTGCCTCCAAACATGCTGGGCAATATTCTAGGGAATTTAAAGGAGCGTGAAGAGCGTAAAGCACAACAGGAACTCCAAATATTAGAAGCGCAAAAGAAACGTAAGCTTACTTATACTTGGTTGGCAGTTGCCTGTTCATTGTTCTTGATTGCCGGAGCTTATTTATTTGTTTCGCAAGAAAATCAGGAAATTAAAGAAAGCGGGAGTAAAATGGCGATTAACAGTCCAACCGTAGTTGAGCAACCTGTTATTGCCGAAAACGAGAAAACACCATTGGTAAAAAGTTCGATCGAAAGATCAACAAGACATCTAGCTTCTTATCAGCCGAAAGCAGATCCTCATAAGGAAATATATGCAGGTTTAAGAGATAGCCTTTCGGTTGCTAGCAGGTTAGAAGCCATTATCAAAATAAATTCATTGGCATCGCTTGATAACAATTTAAAAACGGCGCTTTGTAAAACCTTTGATAACGATGGAAATGATAATGTGAGATTAGCCGCATTAGAAGTGCTATCTAAATTTTCAAATGATAAATATATCCATGAACAGTTGATGGCGGGATTAAGCAAACAAAAAGACCCGGTTGTTCAGCTAGAATTGATTAAGATAATGGGCAATAACAGCAACCCAGAAACTACCGACAAATTGATTGCTATGGCCAACAATCCTTTTACGGTAGAAGCTGTTAAAGAACAGGTATATTATGCCTTATTGACAAACAATAATTAAACAAACAAATGAACAAAATAACAATTCTAGCTTCAGTATTGCTTTTTACAGCAGCTCAAGCATTCGCACAAAAAGAATTTAAAATAGCTAAAAGCAGCGGAAAGCTGGTAATCAACAATATTTCTAAATTGAGTGTTGAAGGTTACGAAGGAAAGGAGATCATTTTATCTGCAAGAGGTAAAGAGGAAAAGAAGGATGATCCAAGAGCGGCAGGTTTAAGTCCTTTGAGTAATGTAGGTTTCGATAATACTGGCATTGGCATTAGTGTAACAGAGAAAGAAAATCTAATCGTAGTATCTCCGATAGAAAGAGAGGTTAGTTTAAAAGTGAAACTTCCTAAAAATGTGGCTTTATCTTTTAAAACAACTGGTTTCGCTAATGGAGATTCAACCGTGATCATGCTAAGCGACATCAATAGCGAAATAGATGCTTCTACTCAATATGAGGATGTTTTGCTTAAAAACGTAACAGGTCCTATCAGCGTAAAAACACTGCATGGCAACATCGAAGGTAAATTGACACCATCTTTTAAAGGTCCAATTTCTTTAGTTTCCGTTTATGGCTTTATTGATGTAACAGTTCCCGAAGGTACTAAAGCAGATATGTCTATCAATACTGTGTTTGAGACTTTGTATGCCGCTAAGGACCTAAAATTGGTAATGGACGAAACTCCTAAAAAAGAGAATCTTTCATTTGTAACTACATCGCTACCAGGACTAACTACAGTACAAAATGGCCAGTTAATAACAATAGATGGCACTACTACAGCTGTTGCTCCTAAAATTAAAGGTACAGGGAGTACTACGACTGTAGATGTGTTAACGTCTACAACTACCAATGGCAAATCTACTCCGGCAACAGCAAGGGCTTCAACAGTAACCGGTGATGTGGCTTTTGCCTACGCTATTGACTCGCCTATTTCTTCAGTATTCTCGAGTAGAGGAACAACGATTAATGGTAAGTTAAATGGAGGAGGTGAAAAAATCGTTTTAAAATCTACCCACGGCAAAATCTATCTACGTAAATAAATACCATACAAACTATAAACCGAAGCTAGCATCGTAAAAATTGCTAGCTTTTTTATTTTATACCAGTGCGTAATTTTGCGGTTTTTTGCTTAACTTTAGTTAAACAACCTAACCAAAACCGCATATGAGAAAACTTTTACTCTTGGCAGCCGTATTGTTGCTGCAAATTACTGCATTTTCGCAAAACTCAAAAAGGGAAGTTCGAGCTGCTTGGCTAACTACGCATTTAAGTTTAGATTGGCCTACATCTGGAGATCCTACGTTGACTAAGCAAAGTAAGTTAATCGTGATGTTAGATGAGCTAAAAGCTGTTGGTATTAATACCGTTTATTTTCAAGTAAGGGGTGTTGCGGATGCATTTTATCCTAGCGCCCTTGTGCCTTGGTCAAATAGGCTGACTGGAGTTTATGGCGCTGATCCTGGTTGGGATCCCCTTGCTTTTGTTGTAAATGCTTGCCATGAACGTGGAATGGAAATTCACGCTTGGCTAAACCCTTATAGGGCAGCCACTGATCAACCTATCATAAATAGTTATAGTGCTACTCATAAAGCAAGAACAAATCCAGAATGGCTACTTGAACAAGCTACAACCAATCCCACAACTGGATATGTAACTAGATTGAAATACTTTAATCCCGCTCTAGCAGCAGTTAGAAATCACATTAATGACGTAGTTTCAGAACTGGTATCCAATTATGATTTAGACGGTATTCATTTCGATGACTACTTTTACTACTCTGGGTTAGGTACTCAGGATGCAAGCAACTTTAGTGCAGATCCACGTGGATTTTCAAATATCAACGATTGGAGAAGAGACAATGTAACTTTGCTAATTCAGCAATTGCATATATCCATCAAAAATTTAAAACCCTGGGTTAAATTTGGGATATCACCATCTGGTATTTATAGGAACTTTACAGTAACAACTGTGTCGCCAAATGTAACAACTACCGGTTCTGAACACTATTCTGTGCAGTATGCTGACACCAAAAAATGGATGCAAGATGGTACTATAGATTATTTGGTTCCCCAAGTATATTGGGCATTTAGTCAGACGGGGGCAAATGCTAAATTCAATTACATCGTAGACAATTGGAATAGTATGAACTTCAACAGACATCTATTAATTGGATTGGCAACTTATAGAACCAAAGACAACACGTCCAGTGCCTACACAGAGGATGAGATCAAAAACCAAATTAACTATTTACGCAACTCAGCAACGAACACTTTGGGGGCGGCGCATTTTAGAGCGGCACATACAGTAACTACGCTAACCGCTACAAAACCCACAATGGAGTATATCAGAGATAACCAATACAGCACTCCTGCAATTATTCCGGCGATGACTTGGATAGACAATGTGGCCCCAGCAGAGCCCACCGATCTTACTTCGGCACTTGAAGGTGGAAAAACTAAACTTAGCTGGACTGCGCCTGTAAGCACCACAGATGAATTACAAAAAGTAGTAAGGTATGCGGTTTATCGTTCAACTTCGTCTAATATAGATTACAATAACTCCGCAAATTTAATTGCCATTTTACCAAGCACAGCTATTACTTATACTGATAATGCAGTAACTCCAGGAAGCGGAACTTCCTACTACTATGCTGTAACTTCTTTAGATCGGATCAGTAATGAGAGTGTGGCTAGTAATGTAGTCCCAGATGCGGTTACGCTTCCTGTTAAGCTGATCAACTTTGCTGCGAAGAAAGATAACAATAGGGTGAAAGTGGAGTGGTCTACCGCGAGCGAAATCAATAGCGATTATTTCTTGATTGAAAAGGCAGGGGCAGATGGTGTTTTCAGGTACTTAGACAAGCAAAATTCAAGCCCTGAAAATACAGCTGAAATTAAAAACTACGTAGCAATCGATAATTATCCATTTAACGGGACTAATTATTATCGCCTAACACAGTTCGATAAAAATGGTGAGGTATCTAAACCAGCATTTACAGCTGTAGACTTTAACGAACTGATCTTGGTTAATGCAAAAGCATTCCCTAATCCAACACAAAAAGAAATCAATTTTAGTTTAGAAAACTTCGAAGGTAAATCGATCAAAACAAGGTTAATTAATCTTTACGGACAAATAGTTCACGAAGAAGAATTTAATACGCAAAACGGAACTAATCAGTATCAGTTGGGAATAAAGAATGAGTTGCCAAAAGGGCAATACATCTTAACCTTATCAGATCAGAAGTTTAAGAAAAATATTAAACTGATTGTGCTGTAAAGTAAATTTTAGACTTACTCCCGCAAAACAAAAATGCCCCGAGTTATCGGGGCATTTTACTATCTTTTTTTATTTTGTCTAGGGAATTTCATTTTATAATCGCCCCTAATTTCTCCTCTAGAAATCTTATCTAACTTGCCCTTGATTAACTGTTTACGTAACAAGTTGATTTTTTCAGTAAACAACTTTCCTTCGATATGATCGTATTCATGTTGTATTACACGAGCAGCAAAACCTGAAACCTCTTCTTCGTGTTTTTGCCAATTTTCATCATAATAGCTGATTAAAATATTTGGCTTACGGAACACTTCTTCTCTAATTTCTGGAATACTCAAACAACCTTCAGTAAACCCCCATGGTTCGCCTGTTTCTTCCAAAATTTGTGCATTAATGAATACTTTTTTATAACGAGGTTCGTCATCATTATCACCGGTATCAACCACAAATAAACGAATAGGCAAACCTATTTGAGGAGCTGCCAAACCTACGCCGCTAGCGTTGTACATGGTTTCCCACATGTTTGCTATCAGTTCATCTAAATTTGGGTAATTTTCGTCTATGGGTTCGCAAACCTTCTTTAAAACTGGATCGCCATAGGCTACAATTGATAATTTCATTGTTGTTTTTTACTTTTCTAATGATCGATGAGCTATGATGGTTTAAGAAATCCTACCGGATACCGGTCATCATGGTTCATGGTGCAAAGGTACAAAATTAAGGTTTAAGGTAAAAGTTGTAGGGTTTAAGTGCTAATCCACGGGATTGAATAGCAAGCTTGTCCATTTACTTTCATCAAAAACGTCGTTAATGATTTGCGACATATCCGATACACTCACTTGACGGATTTTTTGAAAAACAGTTTCCAAACTATCTATCTGATTGTAATCAAGTAAACTTTTTGCCATCGCAATAATTAACCCAATTCTGTTTTCTTCACCTAGCGCAATTTGTCCGATAAACTTACTCTGCGCTTTTTGTAGTTGCACTTCTGTTAAAGGTTTTTGTTTCAGTTTATTCATTTCCTTGCGGATTAACTGCATCGCTTTTGGAGCCTTTTCTTTATCCGTGCCGAAGTAAATGGCAAAGATCCCAGTATCGGAAAGTGGACTATAGGCAGACTCTATAGTGTAGGCGATGCCATATTTTTCCCGAAGTTGCAGGTTAAGTATCGAGCTCATTCCATTACCACCAAATAAATTGTTTAATAGCAACAATCCTGTTTTGTATGGATGATGTAAAGAATAAGTTTGGGTACCCATCATACAATGGCTTTGGGTAATTTGTTTATCTACTATTTGATGTAATGGCGAATTAACAATTGGAGCAACTCTAGTGATCGGGCTTGTGTTCTCTGGTACATCAGCAAAGTACTTCTCGCCAATTTTTGCCAACTTGTTAAGTGGGTAATTGCCAATAACCGCAACTATAATTTGGTCTGTTCGGTAATTGCTTTTAACGAAAGATTGAATGTCATTTTTCGACAGACTAGTAACCGTTTCTGGTGTTCCTAGAATGTTTCTGCCAAACGGGTGTCCTCTAAACAAAAGATCTTCAAAGTCATCATT
This sequence comes from Pedobacter helvus, assembly GCF_005925325.1. GTDB lineage: Bacteria > Bacteroidota > Bacteroidia > Sphingobacteriales > Sphingobacteriaceae > Pedobacter > Pedobacter helvus. The sequence goes on from NZ_SRMP01000002.1 coordinate 291,374, forward strand.
AATTGCTTCTTCTGGTTGATCTAGGTAGGAAGCAATTTCATCTAACACTACGCCTTTTTCCTTTTCCATTTCATCTTCTGGAAAAGTAGAGTGAAAAACGATATCATTAAAAAGTTCTAATGTTCTATCTAAATAAGGATGTAGAAACGAAGCGTGGACACAAGTATATTCCTTGGTGGTGTAAGCATTTAAATCGGCACCCACACTTTCCAATCTGTTAAGGATTTGTGATGTAGTGCGTTTTTCGGTGCGTTTGAAAATTAGATGCTCAATAAAATGTGCTAAGCCCATTTGTGCATCGTTTTCGTCGCGAGAGCCGGCATTGACTAAAATACAAGCATGTGAAATTGCCGAGGCAGCAGGAACATGCAAAATACGAATGCCGTTTTTAAGTGTATGAACGTTGTACTCCATTGAAGCGGCAAAGATACGGTTGTTTTATGGTTAAAACGTTGAAATAATGTAAGGTTATAAATGCCGGTAGAAAAAATAAGGTCGGTATTGTTTACTTATTTCTTCATAAATCGGTCGATGATACTGCCAATATCTTCTACTTCATCGTTATCTTCTATCACAGGTTCGTCGGTTTTATAATCAATGCGAACCCATTTTTTGCCTTTAAGTTTGGTGATAAGTAGGTACTCTTCCGCCATTTTAAAAATGGTAAAAGTGTTGTCTTCTTCAGCAACTACTTCATAGATTTCTCCGCGAAGTTTAAAGTGAAACGAATCTTCCATTTAATTAGCCTCTTCGTAATCTTCGTCTTCCTCTTCTTCAGGTTCCTCTTTGTATGCTTCAATTAACTTACCTAAGCTATTCACCTCTTCATCTATTTCGAAAATAGGCGTTCCTGTTTCTCCATCAAATTTAATCCACTGTTCGCCCTCATCTTTCTGTATTTGAAGATATTCTTTACCGTCTTTATAAATGGTGTAAGTCTCGTTTCCTTCTGGGAAAACTGCGTAATTAATATTGTTGATTTCTAAATCGAAAGGCTGCATAATAAGTTAAAAGTTTAAATTCAAAAGTAAAAATAATGCAATTACATTGTTATTATTTTCTCTCCCTTTTAGGGAGAGATGCCCATCGGGCAGAGAGGGTTTACGCCAAAAGATCTCTAATATCTTCCTTGCTTAAAGATTTAAAGAAACTTTCTTCTGTAGTAATTAACGAGCTGGCTAATGATTTCTTACGGCGTTGCAAAGCTAAAATCTTTTCTTCCACGGTATCTTTTGAAATGAATTTGTAGATAAAAACCTTTTTATCTTGTCCAATGCGGTGCGTACGGTCAATAGCTTGTTGTTCGATGGCAGGGTTCCACCAAGGGTCTAAGATAAAAACGTAATCGGCTTGGGTTAAGTTTAGTCCAACTCCACCAGCTTTTATCGAAATCAAGAATACCTTTAGGTCTTCATTCTGTTGAAAATCCGCTACAATTTCGCCCCGGTTTTTTGTGCCACCATCTAAATAAGCATAGCTGATTTGTTCCTTTTCCAAGTGCTTCCTGAAAATTTCCAAGTGTTTCACAAACTGAGAGAAAATCAAAACCTTGTGGCCACCCTTTAGTACGTTGTCCAAGGTGTGCATTACGTTCTCGAACTTTCCAGAATCAGAAGTATATTCTTCGTCAATCATTACTGGATGGTTGGCCAACTGGCGCAAAGCCGTTAAGCCTTGCAAAATCTGGATTTGCTTTTTGGCGTAAGTGCCGTTGTCCATGCTGCTCAACAAATCATTACGATAAGCTGATTTGGTCTTCTCATAATACGCTGCTTGGTCCTCGCTCATGTTGCAATAGTAGATCTGCTCCGTTTTAGGCGGTAGTTCGGCAGCTACCTGTTCCTTCGTCCTACGTAAAACAAAAGGCTTGATGATGGCCTGTAGTTTCTTCGCCTTATCTTCATCCTTGCGTTTTTCTATGGCTTGTACATACTCCTCGTTAAAGAAAGTTTGTGTGCCCAACAAACCGGGGTTTAGAAAAGTTAACTGCGTCCATAAATCGCTAACCGAATTTTCTATTGGCGTGCCACTCAGCACCAATTTATGTCTAGATTTTAACATCCTCACCGCCTTGAAAGACTTAGAAGAAGGGTTTTTGATGTTCTGACTTTCATCTAGAATAATGTAGTTAAAATAAAAACCCTGCAATACATCGGCATCAACACGGGTTACGCCGTAAGTAGTAATCACCACATCGTACTTATCGAAAGTAGCAACATCTTTGTTCCTATTCGTTCCCGTATGTGAAAGTATTTTTAAAGATGGAGTAAACTTCTTGGCTTCGTTAATCCAATTGTAAATTAAGGAAGTAGGCATGATGATCAGTGAGGTGCTGTGACTGTTGTTTTGCGTATCCTCCTCTTTCATTTTTTGCAGCATAGCCAAGGTCTGGATGGTTTTACCCAACCCCATGTCATCTGCCAAGCAACCGCCAAAATTGTATTCACGCAAAAAACTGAACCAATTGTAGCCCGCTTTTTGGTAATGACGTAAATCGCCTTTGAAATTTACGGGCATCGAAAAATCATCGATTTGCTCAAAATCGTTCAGCTTTTGCAGTTTACGATCTAGCGTAACATTGGCAATGCTGTCTTCTGCTAAATCGTTAATTAAGCCAACGTGATATTTCTTTAGTTTCAATTGCTTGCCTGCATCAGCTAGGCTAAATAAGCTGCTGTATTGCGTGAACCACTTTTCTGGGATCACTGCAATATCACCATCGGGCAAAACAAACTCCCTTTTTTTATGAAGGATGTGTTGTTTCAATGAAATAAACGGAATAGGGTGGATGCCGAAATATACGATAGCATTGATATCGAACCAATCATTGTCTTCCTTGATTTCGAAGTCAATTTTATTACTGCCTAACACAAACCGTTTGGCACTGTTAGCCTGCTCCACTTCGAAACCATGCTCTTTCAATACATCAATATGCTCATTTACCCAGCTAATGATGGCGTAAGAAGCATCGTGGTTTTCATTGGGTATTGGTAATTCTAAATGATGGAAAAGTGCACTTACTTTCTTTAATCCTAGACCCGTTAAAAAGTTGAATTGCTGTTTTTCCCAATCAATATTTCTTTTGATACGGTGAAAGGTGTAGTTAACGGTTTCGTTGGCATTGGCTTCTTCATCACCTACACTTTCTGCAACGCTTTCAACGCTCTCGACAGTTTCTTTGGTTAAACGAACCGTAACCTTATGTTCGTTGCCCATCGCAAAAGAATAGCTGCCGTATTTGAAATAAAGTTGGATTTGCGAAATTCCGCCTTCAACATAAATTACCTTGAGCGCTGCTTTAGGCTCATGCTTTTCTGTTTTAATATCAAACCCCTCGGCATAAACATGGTATTTCTCTATCAGCGGAGCAACAAACTTTTCAAAATAGGTTTCTTCAGTTGCTTTAGGGATGGTAATGTATCTTTTATTAAGGAAAGGCGTTAGCTTCTTGCCTTCAAAATCCTGCTCAAAAAAATACATTACATCATTTAGCAATAACCAAGCAGGCTGATTGCAAATCACCTGAGCATCTTTAAACATGAAATCGATGCGCAAACCCTGGTATTTGATGGTCGGGAAATAGCGTGTTTCCGTTTCATTTCTTCTAAAATGAAATAAAATGGTAGAAGCTTCTGTAGCCAGTTCCAATTTTCTCTCGGCTGGCCAACCATCTTTATCCATTAAATATAAGCCACCTTTGGTTTTAAGGATGTCCAAAACTTCTACTAGCTTTTTCTCAATTTTTGGCCTTACAGAATCGTAAAATTTTTGATCGTAAAACTTGCTGAAAAATTCGAAAGGTCTAATCGCTTTCTTATAGTATTTTTTGATAATGAAATCTTGCTCGGTCTCATCCAGGATCTTAATCAGCTTAAAATCTAGCTCGCTGAGGTGCTTCGCAAACTCTTGCGCCGTATGTGTAAATAGTCGTTGATAGGTCAACGAAAAATCGCCCTGCGGATTGAGCTGAACAATGTGCGGCTCAATTAAATAGCCCAGATAATCGTGTTTGCACAATGAATACACAATCTGACATGGAGCTGAACTATTTACTCGTAACATTGACTAAAGACTAAAACAGTTAAAAGGTATGGTGATTAAAATCTTTAAACTTACGGCAAATACTTGTTTTTTCAAAACAATATTTAGTGGATTAGTGCATCCATAATTTTTAGAAAAGCAATGATACTGCTACTTTAAATGTTAGTCCCGCCATACATTTCAAGTCCGCACTCATTGCATTCGCTTACGGGCTTTACATTGCTGTCGGGTTTAATTAACAACAAGTTTTGCAGATAATTTGCCAATCTTACCCACCATATCCTATAACTGCTCTTCGTTTATTAAACCTGTATTGAGGTGGATACCGATTTTTCATCGGGAGTAACAAAAAGCGGGACTGCTTTTGCCAAGAAACACAGCCATACTTTTTCTAATATTAAACACCAGCGTTAAAATCAGTGAAAAATTGATGGCCGTTGGTCGAAAAATTACAGGCGTTGGTCTAGGGTTAACTACTTGTGGTATAAAACGGAGAAAAGCCGTGCAACGTTTTTGTTTTCTCGCAGTCTTATATTCGAAAACATCCTGAAAAGGTTGACAATTAACAGAAAATCAAAAAGATAAAAATATTAAAATTATGAAACCATCATGATTTTGTAAATCAAAAAACAACAAAATCAAATCATGATAGCTTCATTACAAATGAAATTAAATTAAAAAAATTATGAAAACTTCTATTAAAAATTTATTCGTGGTAGCATTAGGTTTGGTAACCATTTCTACATCAGCATTTGCAAACGAGAGCATTACAGACAATGTTAAAGCAAACGTAAAAAGTACTTCGGCTGTAAAAAATGTAACTGTTTTGAGCGAGGTAAAAAACATCAACAAAATTGTAGCTACAGGCAACGTAGAGGTGTTTGTAGTACAATCGCCAACAGAAAGCGTAAAAGTGTATGATAGCTACTACTCAAAAAATGCATTGGTACAACAAAAAGATGGTGTGTTGCGCATCAGTTCTTTCGAGAAGGAGCCTTTAGCCGTAACGGTGTATGTACGCAATATTTCAGCTATTGAAGCAAGCGACAATGCAACGGTAAAAACTTTCGGAAAAGTGAACTTCTTGAGCCTAGATGTGTTATTGACCGGCAAAGCAACTGCAGACATCAATGCGAAAACTGTAAATCTTTACACTTCGATCAATGACCACGCAAGTTTGAAATTGGGTGGTTCTACGGAAGAGCATTATGCTTTACTAGGTATTTCGGCAAAGCTGACTACAGGTAACTTTGTTGCAGGTAAATCGGATGTGAAATCTATTGCTCCTAAATACATTGCCCAAGCAAAACCAATAGCTACCTTAGAAAGCTTAGCAATTGCTGACGAGTTGGCTAAATAAAATCCGCTCCCTTCAATAGGGCTCTATATAAATGTAAAAGGCAGTTCAAGTGATTGAGCTGCCTTTTGGTTATTTTAACGGCTCTATTAACGTCGGAGCCATTATATACCCATCTTCTACAGGTTTTTGTAACACAAATCTATAACATTCTTTAGGGGTTGTTGCCCATTCTTTGCTCTGCTCCAAAGCCTCATCTATTTGTTTTCTCCACTTTAAAAATGCACCGTCAATCCTGTCTTCTATAACCTCCTTAAAATATTGTTTATACATCGAAATTCTTTTCTGGTGCATTTGATCTTTTATAGTAGTATACATAATACTTATTGCACCAACTGATTTTGATTTATCTTGAAGTTCTTTTAATTCTTTTCTTGCAAATCTTGCAGACAGTTCACAGATATCAAAATATAGATTTTGTATTTCAATTTGGATCGTATCTATAGTTTTTAATGATGAGGTAGCTTTATCAAATGCAGGTACAAAATATGCTATTTCATAGTTAGTGTATCTATCCTTTTTCTTTTTTGGAATATCAAGTACAGACCAAATTCCTACAGATGCCAAAGCAGTAAGATTATAATCGGTCATTATCTTTTCTACTTCTGGACTTATTTTCCCCTGGTAATCCAGTCTTGTCAACTTTACATTTGGTTGCCAAAATATATGCCGTTCTGTGCTAGTAATGGGCTTTTCTTGAGCGAGACAATTTAGCGTAAGAGATAGTGAGAGAAGTAAGAGCAAATTCTTCATAGCAAATTTAGTAAACAGAGCCTTACAAAGTTTTTGATACTTTGTAAGGCTTTTTATTTATGTCCCCCTTTTAGAAGATTTATGGTTTACAAATCAAACTTAATACCCTGTGCTAGTGGCAAAGTATTGGAATAGTTAATTGTGTTGGTTTGTCTGCGCATGTAAGCTTTCCAAGCATCAGAGCCGCTTTCTCTACCGCCGCCTGTTTCTTTCTCGCCACCAAAAGCACCGCCAATTTCAGCACCAGAAGTACCGATGTTTACGTTGGCAATACCGCAATCTGAACCTTGCGCAGAAAGGAATTGCTCCGCTTCACGCAAGTTCAAGGTCATAATAGCCGAAGACAAACCTTGAGGAACACCGTTTTGTAAAGCAATGGCCTCTTCCAAATCGTTGTACTTCATTAGATATAGAATTGGTGCAAAAGTCTCGTGCTGTACAATTTCGTAATGGTTCTCTACTTCGGCAATGCAAGGTTTAACATAACAACCTGAGCTGTATTCGCCGCCTTCCAAAACACCACCTTCTACTACAAATTTGCCGCCCTCTGCCTTACATTTTTCTATCGAAGCTAGGTAAGCATTCACCGCATCTTTGTCGATCAGCGGACCAACATGGTTATTTTGGTCTAAAGGATTACCGATACGCAACTGTCCGTAAGCTTTAACCAGTTTAGCTTTGAAAGTTTCGTACACACTTTCGTGGATGATCAATCTTCGCGTAGTGGTGCAGCGCTGTCCAGCAGTGCCCACGGCGCCAAAAACGGCTCCAATTAACGACATATCTAAATCGGCATCTTTAGATATGATAATGGCGTTGTTACCACCCAATTCTAAAATGGTTTTGCCCAAACGGTTGGCCACTTGCATGGCTACTGCCTTACCCATTCTGGTAGAGCCTGTTGCCGAAACTAAAGGCACACGGGTATCGGCACTTAGTAGTTTGCCAATTTCGGCATCGCCGATAATCAAATTAGAAACTCCTTCTGGGATATCATTGGCAGCAAAAACATCTTCAGCTATGCGCTGACAAGCAATGGCTGTAATTGGTGTTTTTTCTGATGGTTTCCAAACGCAAACATTACCACAAACCCAAGCCAACGCAGCATTCCAGCTCCAAACCGCAACCGGGAAGTTAAAGGCAGAGATAATACCTACCACACCAAGTGGGTGCCATTGTTCGTACATGCGGTGGTTTGGTCTTTCGCTGTGCATGGTTAAACCGTACAACTGTCGTGATAAGCCTACCGCAAAATCACAGATATCTATCATTTCTTGCACTTCGCCTAAACCTTCCTGTAAGCTTTTACCCATTTCGTAAGAAACCAAAGTGCCCAAAGCAGTCTTTTGTTTTCTTAATGCATCGCCAAACTGGCGTACAATTTCACCACGTTTGGGCGCAGGAACTTTGTTCCAGTATTTATAGGCTTCTTGAGCAGTGCTGATGACATGATCGTATTCTTCCAAAGACGCTGCAAAAACTGATGAGATTTTTTGTCCATCAACTGGCGACATACTATGGATGTGCTCACCGTTTGCAGCATGGCTCCATTTACTTCCAGTACTGTAAGAAGGGTTATATCCAGCAATGCCTAACTGCGCTAAAATTGAATTGATATCCGGTTTCATAATGCTAATGTTTTAAAACGGTTGTCTACAAATCAACAAAAAATAAAATTGATTAGAAATGTTTTCCATTGTTTTTTGCAGCAGATGCTCGGGTGATTGATGATAAGTTTATATCGAAAATCTATGTATCCCGAAGATCGGGGCTAGTCTTATGGTTAGTTTTAATTACAATTCTCTTTTCGTCTGGTGTCTATCAAGTAAAGGATCTTCCAGTCTTTTTCTGTCTTTACCAGCTGAAAAGAATTCACACCGCAATGGCTAAACTTTTCTTCGATATAGAATTTATAATCTGTCCAAACGCTGGCCAAATTGTCGTCTATCAAAATTTTAGTGAACGCAATTCTCTCATCGTAAACATCAGGATGTGGTTTCGAAATACCGGCGATAAACTGATTTAAATCGGTATTTCTCACTATTGTGTTTCCTTCTTTGGTTTTACCAATGGTCTGTAGAATTGCCTCTTTGTTGAAGGCCGCTCTTATCAACGTGCTGTCCGATTTTCGCATGCCATCAAATAGCTGGTTGATGGTTTTTTTGATGGCTTCTTCATCAGGGTTTTGTGCAGCTGCGGGAACTGTAACTGCAATAACTAGTAGCCCAAACAGGGTGATCAGTTTATTCATGACTTTGATTTTACCTTTTTAAAACTAAATATACCGAAATTTGTAATAAGTATAAATGAATACGCCCCTGCCCAGCGGCCACAATACATCAACACCTTCATCCGCCTAAATCTTTTATTTTTAAACATTTGAGCCGCCTATTGTGTGTATGTTGATAATTATTTGGACATCTTGTTTAATAATTAACGTAAACTTATACTGTATTACTAAGCAACTAGGGCTGTTCTTTTAAATATTCAAAACATGGAAGAAGAATTTGAATTTGATTTTAATGAAGATGCGCAAAATTCTGTAGAACGTTATGAAGAGATGATCCGTAACGAGGATCAGTATTTTTTTGATGCGCAAGCTTTTGAATATATCATAGATAACTATATAGAAAAGAATGATCCTGTTAAGGCTTTACAGGTAATTGATTTTGCGCTTAGCCAACATCCGTATGCAGCTGTTTTTTTAATCAAGCAAGCGCAATTACTGTTGTTTACCAACGAGGTAGACAGGGCTTTTGCTGCACTAGAAAAGGCCGAAATGTTAGAAGCTTCGGAAGCTGATATTTATGTGCTTCGAGGTAATATCTACCAGAACATGGATCGCCATGCAGAAGCATTGGAAAATTATGAAAAGGCATTGACACTGGCAGAAACTACGGATGAGATTTTACTGCAGATTGCCTACGTGTATCAAAATATGCACGATTATGAAAATGCAATTGTTTACATTAAGCGCAGCTTAGAACAAAATATGGAGAACAAAGACGGACTTTATGAACTGGCTTTTTGTTACGATATTTTGGATAAGCAGGAAGAAAGTATCCAATTTTATCAAGAGTATATCGACAGCGATCCTTATTCTTACGCAGCATGGTATAACTTGGCAAATTCATTTCATAAGTTAGAGCTTTACGAAAAGGCAATCGACGCTTATGACTATGCCATCTTAATTAAGGAAAATTTCTCTTCTGCCTATTTTAATAAAGGAAATGCTTTAGTGCAGTTAGATAAGTATGAAGAAGCTATTGAGGTTTATAAGCAGACTTTCGAGTACGAACCACCTAATGCAGATACCTATTGCGCCATTGGCGAATGTTATGAAAAGCTAGAGCAAATGGGCGAAGCAAGGTCTTATTACAAAAAATCTGTGAAGATGGATCCTAAGATGGCCGATGCTTGGTTTGGAATTGGTGTGACATTAAATTTTGAAGAACGTTATTTTGAATCGCTGCATTTCTACAAAAAAGCATTAGATCTTGATGATGAAAATGCGGATTTCTGGTTCGCCATGGCCGATGCATACTACAAACTTGGGCAAATTGAAGAATCAATCGAAGCTTACTACAAAGTGTTGGAGTTTAATCCGGTAGACGTAGAGGCTTGGTTAGATTTTTCTACCGTTTTGTATGAACAAGGCAGGTTGGTGGAAGCATCGGAAACAATGCTGGATGCCATAAAGAACAATCCGGATGCTGCGGAACTCTATTATAGAATGGTAGCCTACATGTTTGCTTTGGGTAAAGTGCAAGAAGGGGTAGACTACTTACAAACTGCCTTAGAAATAGATCCTGATAAGCATTATATTTTGTTCGAATATTTGCCACAATTGCAAAATAATAGCACAATCGTCGCAATTATAAGCAACTACATTAAATAAAAGGAAAACTAAAGCCGCATAGGTGCTTAAAAAAACGCAGAGTTTTCTAACTTTGCAGCCATATGAATTACACGTTAAACAACATTCCTGAACGTACAGTTAAGCCTCGTCAAAAAGGATTAACCATGGTAATGGACAAGGGCTTAAGTTTAAGGCAAGTTGAAGATTTTTTAGAAGTTTCAGGTACACATACAGATATTGTGAAATTGGGTTGGGCTACATCTTATGTAACTCCAAATCTAAAAGAGAAATTAGCTTTATATCGCAGTGCAGGTATTCCGGTTTACTTTGGCGGTACTTTATTTGAGGCTTTTGCAATCAGAAATCAGTTTGAAGACTACCAAAGAGTTTTGGATCAATTCGGGATGGAATATGCCGAAGTTTCTGATGGCTCTATGGATATCGTTCACGAAGAAAAGTGCGAATACATTTCTAAATTAGCTAAACAAGTAACTGTAATTTCTGAAGTTGGCTCTAAAGATGCTACAAAGATTTTTGCACCGTATAAGTGGATCCAATTGATGAAAGCTGAAATTGAAGCAGGTTCTTGGAAGGTAATTGCCGAAGCAAGAGAAGGTGGAAACGTAGGTATTTACCGTGGTACTGGCGAGGTGAGGGAAGGATTAGTTGATGAGATTTTAACGCAAATTCCAGATGAGCGTATCATTTGGGAGGCTCCACAAAAAGAACAACAAGTTTGGTTCATCAAATTAATTGGTACTAATGTAAACTTGGGCAACATTGCTCCGGCAGAAGTTATTCCTTTAGAAACTATTCGCCTTGGTTTACGTGGCGATACTTTTGACTACTTTTTGAACAAATAATAACCGATATTTTAGCAGTCCATGCCTAACCCGTATGAATTGTTGTGCTTTTACGATATGAGAACTTTTGGTTTAATTGGCTTTCCGCTTTCTGCATCTTTTTCTAAGCAATTTTTTGCTGATAAGTTTAAAGCAGAAGGAATTACAGATTGCAGGTACGAACTTCACCCTATTCCGCAGGCTAAAGAATTGTTAGATTTAATTGAAGCAGATCCTTTGCTTTGTGGTATAAATGTAACTATTCCGCATAAAGTAAATGTATTGCCTTTTTTGACTGAGCTGGATGATGCTTCTGAAAAAATTGGTGCTGTAAATTGTATAGCAATTGATCAATCTGGGGAAAAACCACATTTGAAAGGTTACAATACAGATGTTTATGGTTTTGAAGAATCTTTAAAGCCTCTGTTGAAACCACATCACACCAAAGCCTTAATTTTTGGGGATGGTGGTGCTGCAAAAGCAGTAAAGTATGTTTTTAACCAGTTGAATATTCCGTTTATTTCGGTAGTTAGAAATGCACAGCCAGATGCGGTTTTGTATTCTAGCGTTACCAAAGAAGTTTTGGATGAGTATACTATTTTAGTGAATACCACACCGCTGGGCATGTATCCAAACGTAGATTCGTTTCCTCCAATTCCTTACCAACATTTAAATGAGAAGCATTTAGCTTACGATTTGGTTTATAATCCAGAAGAAACGGCTTTTTTAACTAAAGTTAAAGCGCAAGGCGGAACCATAAAAAATGGTTTAGAAATGCTACATTTACAAGCAGAGCGTTCTTGGGATATTTGGAACAAGGAAATTTGATAATTAGGAGATGCGATGATGAGATAATAGCCGGACAGTACGTTCAACATTCTCAAATTATCAAATCTTTACATCATCACATAAATATGAGCTCATCATTTCGGTTTTTTTGTTTGACGTTATTCGTAGCTGTATTAGCCGCCTGTACTGGCGAAAAGGTGTCTACACCTAAGCCCAAAGGCTATTTTAGAATCAATTTTCCGGAAAAGAAATATCAGGTTTTTAATGATGGGTGTGCGTATAGTTTTAGCTATCCTACCTACGCCAACCTTACTGACGATGTTGATAAGAATGCAGCTCCTTGTTGGAAGAATTTGAATTTCACCCAGTTTAATGGAACTTTACACATTACCTATTACGATGTTTTTTCTCCAAAAACCTATAACGAAATGACGGAGAATGCCCGTACTTTGGCAATGAAACATACCATCAAGGCTGACGCTATCGACCAAAGAATTATCAATTATCCTGACAAGAAAGTTTATGGCATTTATTATAGCATTGCTGGAAATACCGCTTCTTCTGTTCAGTTTTTCTTAACAGATAGTGTTAATCACTATCTACGTGGAGCACTATATTTCAACGAACGTCCGCAATACGATTCCATTCAGCCAGTTGTTAAATTTATCAAACAAGATATCGATAAGCTGATAGAAACGTTTCAGTGGAAGAAGTAAATTTGAGTTGAAATGTTGTAGCTTTCTAAAATTGAAACGTTCCAACATTCAAAATCGTCAACCTTTTAACATCAATTATGATAACTATAAAGCAATTCACTTTTAATCCCTACCAAGAAAATACCTACGTTTTATTCGATGAAACTGTAGAATGTGTCATCATTGACCCGGGTATGTATGAAGGAAGAGAACAAAACGAGTTAGTCAATTTTATTAGAGAGAAAGGGTTAAAACCTGTTTTGCTATTGAATACCCATTGCCATATCGATCACGTATTAGGTAATAAATTTGTATTCGACCAATGGGGGTTAAAACCACGGTTTCATAAAGGAGAGTTGCCTTTGTTGCATCGAGTAGTAAGTTATGCGCCACAAATGGGTTTTAATTACCAAGTTTCGCCAGAGCCAGAAGTGTTTTTAGAAGAAGCAGGTACGGTATCATTTGGTAGCAGCCAGTTGGAACTGATTTTTGCGCCCGGTCATTCGCCTGCACACCTGTGCTTTTACGCAAAGCAAGAAAACTTCCTAATTGGTGGCGATGTGTTGTTTTTCCGTAGCATTGGTCGTACAGACTTGCCTGGTGGAAATCATCAACAATTAATTGAAAGTATCAAAACAAACGTTTTTGCACTGCCAGACGATTGTGAGGTTTTCCCAGGTCATGGACCGAGTACAACTATTGGTTACGAGAAAGTAAATAACCCGTTTTTGGTAGGGTAAGCAAAGCGTTTTCCCTATCTTTACAGCGTGAACACCGCCATTTACATAGCCCGTAGGTACCTCTTCGCTAAGAAGTCTACAAATGCTATTAACATTATTTCAGCAATTTCAATGCTGGGTGTAATGGTGGGTAGTGCAGCTTTGATCATTATCCTCTCGGTATTTAACGGCTTCGAAGAAATGGTATTGAAGATTTTCAATAGCATTACACCGCAAATTGTAGTCTCTCCTGCTCAAGGCAAAACTTTTAATCCCAACACCGTTTATTTTAACCAGCTTAGAAAAAACAAAAAGGTATATTCTTTTACCGAAGTTTTAGCAGAAAATGCTTTGGTAAGGTATGATACCAAGCAAACCCCTGCGGTAGTAAAGGGAGTGAGTAACGATTTCTTAAAAAACAAAAGTTTAGACACCATTATGATAGATGGCACTTTTGTTTTAGAGAATAAAATAGGGCAACCACAAGCAGTGCTGGGATCTGCCTTACAAGCTTTTTTAGATACCAATCCTTCCGATCCTTTTGAGCAGTTACAAATCTATTCGCCAAAAAAAGGTGCAACGGGAAGCTCTGTTAATCCTATGGATGATTTTACCATGTTGAGCATTTCGCCAGCTGGTATTTTCGAGATACAACAAGACTTTGATAACCTGCTCATCGTTCCGTTGAGTTTTGCCAGAGAACTTCTTGGTGAGTCTAAAAATGTTTCTTCCATAGAAATCAATGTACAACCTGGGGTAGATGCCGAAGTTTTTAAAAAACAGGTGTCCGAAGATTTGGGCAGTACCTATGTAGTAAAAAACAGAATTGAACAAAATCAGGCGCTATATAATGTACTTGGCTCCGAAAAATGGATGGTTTATATCATCCTTACTTTCATTTTAATTATCGCAATTTTTAACATCATTGGCTCGTTAACCATGTTAGTAATCGATAAGCAAAAAGACATATCGGTTTTGAGTAGTTTAGGAGCCGGAAAGCGGTTAATTAGACGGATTTTTTTAGCCGAAGGTATGATGATCACGTTAACGGGTTGTATCTTTGGCGTATTAATAGGATTTATTTTTTGCCTACTTCAACAACGTTTTGGATGGGTAAAAATGGGCGACGCAAATTTCATGCTCTCTAATGCTTACCCAATTGCCCTAAAATGGAAAGATTTTGTTTTAGTTTTTGTCACTGTTAGCTTTTTTTCTTTTATAGCTGCGGGTTTGGCATCAAATTTAAGTGTTAAAAAGATAGATCGTATTAATCAAGATCTTTAGCCTATGTGTAGTCGTTATAAATTATTTGGTGGAGTGTTGTTAGCTGTAAGCTTCTTGTGGGCTTGTGGCAATAATAAAAATACTGAACAAGAAAAAGGTAAATCTATTACTTTAAAAGGACTGTATAGTTTTGGGCCGGAGGTTAAATCTTTCACGGACTGCGACGAAGGTCGTGAGTATTGGGTAGCCGACAGCGCTAAAAACCTAGAGTTAGAGTATACCAACTTAGGTTTCGAAAAGCCTTATACACCGGTTTATATTGAAGTAGAGGCGCATTTGGTAAAGTCTGATACTTCTACCGTTACTGGCGGATATGATTCTACAATGGTGGTAACCAAAGTACTTAAAGTATCGAAAGATATTCCAGAAGGACCTTGTAATCAGTAAAATAGAGGTCAGGGTATTAGGTGTCAGGTTTTTCCTTAGAAAAGGAAAATTAGTCTTTATAGCAATGTAAGTCCCGTTTTTCGTTATAATCTTTTTGTTTTTAACTTCTGTTGTTAAGCCGGCAGAAACGTTTTCATAGCAGCAGATGCTGAACATGAAATGCTATTGAAAGGACATCAAAACAAAAAGGATTTCCACTACAACCGGGTTTATTTAACAAAAGCTTGTGCAGAAATTGTACTGTCTTAACTTGCTCCGTAACTAAGAAAACGATTGTAATTCACATGAAAGACTGCTTCGTATTTCGCAATGATGTTTGATAGAAGTTCCTTTTTTTGAGTCCTAATTCTTACTCTTCGTTCCTTTAATTAATTAAGAGGTTACATACAAACTCTTTGTTATTGGAGGTATCACTTCGTTTTTGGTAGCAATGTCAAACAAAGTGTCTATTGCTTTTCTACCCTCAAGGCCTAAATCTATGGAGTATTTGTTTACATACAGCTCAATGTGCTTGTACATTACTTCTTCTTCCATGGCCTGAGCATGTTCACGTATAAACTCAATCCCAGATTTCGGATTGGCGAAAGCAAATTCCACCGATTTTCTCACTAAACGATTTACTTTGTCTTGAATTTCAATTGGAAGTTTCCTGTTTACTACAATGCCTCCCAAAGGGATTGCACAGCCTGAAAATTCTTCCCAGTAAGCACCTAAGTCTACCACTTTATGTAAGCCTTTAGCTTGGTAGGTAAATCTATTTTCGTGAATAATTAAACCTAAATCAATTTCTTCGCTGAGCAAGGCATCTTCAATTTCTGAGAAAATCATTTCTCGTTTATTGCTTAACTGTGGATATGCTGCCCCTAATAAAAAATTAGCTGTTGTGTATTTTCCCGGAATAGCAACTTTTAGCTGCGGATTTTCAGCAGCTAATTCAGTATTAATTTTTTCGAGATTTTCCTGTTTGCAAATCAGCAATGGCCCAACGCCAAAACCTAGTGCGCTACCCGCATCCAACAAAGCATATTGTTCGGCAACGTATGCAAACGCGTGAAAACTTAGTTTGGTAATATCTAATTCGCCACGCAAAGCTTTTTGATTCAATGTTTCTACATCGTCAAAAAAGACTTTAAAACTTAAACCTTCAGTATCTATTTTGCCATGAATGAGTGCGTCGAAAATAAAAGTATCGTTAGGGCAGGGCGAAAAACCAAGTGTCAATTCCATGTGGTAAATTTATGGCGAGCAACTTAAATTATAGTCATTTAGAGTTCATAGTTTTTCAGGAAGTTGATTAGCCAATCATTCAAGTTTTTTACGGCCAAGCCTATTTTCCAGTTTCCTCTATTGCGAGATTCTACGTAGTTAGAAATACTGCGGACTTGTATCACCGGAATATTCAGTTGTTTACAAGCATAAAAAACAGCTGCACCTTCCATGCTCTCTGTTTGCGGTTGGTAAAGTGTTATAGTTTTTTCGATGCTTTGGGCGTTTCCATGCACTTTGTTCACCGTAATTCCTTGTACTTTTCTAAGTGTTAATGCTGTATTAGCTGATGAAGAAAACTTGTTTTCCCCAAAACCTAGCTGACGTAAAGAGATGAAATTCTCATGGTCTTCGGCACCAAGTTCAGCGAAGGTGTCTTGAGCAATATTTACGAGTTCACCTAATTCGATCTCTCTATCAAAACTACCAGCTATACCTACGTTAAGTACTAATTTATATTTTTTGCTCAGTTTTTGTCCGAGTGCAAAGGCTGTTGCTATCATACCAACTCCGGTTACTAGCACATCAAATTTTTCAGTTTCGATGAAGGTACTTTGCTTTAAGTCGAAATGTGCTAAAGTTGGCGCAATTTCGGCTTCGGTGGCTGCAACGATGAGAAGTTTCATGATGCTAATTAACGATATTTTTTGTTGGTTGTTTGTTTTATTGATCTGTTTTTTCGACATTAATAATTTTGGTGCAGCGCATTTGTTAACTAAACCCGACCGAAGTGAAAAGCCCACAGAGATCCGCCAGTTGGCGGAGAACGAGGACTTGAAACGGAGTGCGGGACCAGAGCAGCTATAAAACACAGGTTTTGCTTTTCTAAAATTCTTTATAAGTGTCAATATCTTCAAATATCAAATCTTCGCCTCTCGACTTTATACCGTATATTTGCACTTTATTTTGAAAAAATGATTTATATCACACGTAGAGAAAGCTTCAACGCTGCACACAAATTGGCTAGACCAGACTGGACGGAAGACGAAAATACGGCGGTTTTTGGCAAATGTGCTAATCCGAATTGGCACGGACACAACTACCAGCTGTACGTAACGGTTAAAGGCGAAGTTAACCCTGAAACTGGGTTTTTGGTGGATTTGAAATGGTTGAAACAAGTAATCAACACGCATGTGATTGATAAAGTAGACCACAGAAATTTGAATCTTGATGTTGATTTTATGAAAGGTAAATTGGCATCTACAGAGAATTTGGCAATTGCCGTGTGGGATATTTTGAAACCACATGTGAACGAAAGTGGTGCGGAATTGCACTGTATTAAAATTTACGAAACTGATAACAACTACGTCGAATATTTCGGCTAATCCCATCTATTTATGGCACACAATCACGACCACGATGATGAAGAATTATTGGGCTATCAGAAGATAGAACGATATGATGATGATAAAATTAATGGTGTAGCGGTACACTACAAAGATATTTTGACGCAATTGGGTGAAAATCCAGAACGTGAGGGTTTGTTAAAAACGCCTGAACGTGTTGCTAAAGCCTTACAATATTTAACGCATGGCTACGATATTAAACCTGAAGAGATTTTGCGTTCGGCAATGTTTAAGGAAGATTATAGCCAGATGGTGGTAGTGAAAGATATTGAAGTTTTCTCAATGTGCGAACATCATATGTTGCCGTTTTTTGGTAAGGCGCACATTGCCTATATCCCTAACGGACATATTGTTGGTTTAAGCAAAATTCCTCGTGTAGTTGATGCTTTTGCCCGCAGATTACAGGTGCAGGAACGTTTAACGAACGAAATTAGAGATTGTATTCAGGATACTTTGAACCCAGCGGGAGTAGCGGTTGTAATGGAGTGTAAGCACTTGTGCATGGCAATGCGTGGGGTACAAAAGCAAAACTCTGTAACTACTACATCGGCATTTACTGGCGGATTTTTGAACAACGATAAAACCCGTGCGGAGTTTTTAAGGTTAATTACTGCAGATTTACACTAACAACCCCAAACCCCTGAAGGGGCTTTGGGATAACGAACAAAATTTAACAACAATATAAATTTCCCCTTTAGGGGATTAAGGGGTATGAAGGCATATATTTTTCCAGGGCAAGGCGCCCAGTTTGTAGGCATGGGCAAGGACTTGTACGAAAACAGTCCGCTGGCTAAAGAACTTTTTGAAAAAGCGAATGAAATTATCGGTTTCCGCATTAGCGACATTATGTTTGGCGGAACTGACGAAGAATTGAAACAGACTAATGTTACACAACCTGCAATTTTCTTGCACTCGGTAATTTTAGCTAAAGTTTTAGGTGATGATTTTAAGCCAGAAATGGTTGCTGGTCACTCTTTAGGGGAGTTTTCTGCTCTAGTTGCGGCGAACGCATTATCTTTTGAAGATGGCTTGAAATTAGTAATTGCTCGTGCTAACGCGATGCAAAAAGCTTGTGAGCTACAACCATCAACCATGGCGGCTATTTTAGGTTTAGCTGATGAAGTTGTAGAGCAAATTTGTGCTGGAATTGAGGAAGTAGTAGTGCCTGCAAACTATAACTGCCCAGGTCAGTTGGTAATTTCCGGAAGTATCGAAGGTATTGATAAAGCTTGTGAACAATTAACTGCCGCAGGTGCAAAAAGAGCTTTAAAGTTAAATGTTGGTGGTGCTTTCCACTCGCCTTTAATGGAGCCTGCAAAAGTAGAGTTGCAAGCCGCTATTGAAGCTACGGCGATAAACGCACCAGTTTGTCCGATCTACCAAAACGTAAATGCACAGCCAACTAGCGACCCTGCAGTAATTAAAGAGAATTTGATTGCGCAATTAACCGGCGCTGTGAAATGGACACAAACTGCGACAAATATGATTGCCGATGGGGGAAACGATTTTGTAGAGGTTGGACCAGGTAACGTACTGCAAGGACTAGTTAAAAAAGTAAGCAGAGAAGTGCAAACTAGCAGCGCAAGCATCGCTTAGTTTTTGAAATAATTATTGGGGCTGTTTAAAGGCAATCTCCCAGCGTCAGAAAAAGTTTGAAAGATGTACAACATCATAACTTTTTCTGTGTTTATACGTTGGAAATAAAGATTTTGCTTTTTAGACAGCCCCATTTCTGTATATTTATATTTTAAAGCCACTGAATTTGAATACAGGACTAAAAATTAGGTTATTGATGTTACTATTGGGTGTTTGCTGTTTCATTACAGCAATATCACTTCGTAATTCAATCACTAAAAAAGACCTGTTACTGCATGAAGCCAACCAACTTCAAGAAAACCTATTGGTTAGGGAGAAAATCATTTATGATTATCTTACCATGCCTGATAAACTGGAAGATCTGAAGAAATTTAGCGTTGATGAAGCGCTGGCAACTAACTTTGTTAATACCTACCGACCTAGTGGCATCAACGTATTGGTATATAGGCACGGCGAACTCGAATACTGGAGTACCTACAAGGCTGTTCCCAAAAATGTGGATAGGCTAAAAGATGGGACATCATTTGTTCTGTTGCCCAACGGTTATTATGAGCTAGTTAAAAAGACTGTTGGAGAGTTCATGTTTGTTTTTCTTGTAACGGTTAAAACCCAATACGCAATTGAAAATCAATATCTGAAAAATCAGATTTGGCCTGGTCTTTTTAACAACAATACGCTAGAAATTGCTTCTTTCACAGATAAAGAAACAACCGAAATTTTTAGTCTCAAAAAAGATTATCTTTTTACGGTTAAACTGAGCAGTAATTATACAGACAATATTTTCACCACGGCCGAACTATGGCTGTGGCTAGTTGGAACTTTGTTTGTCAGTTTGTTCATCAACTCTTGCGGTTTGTGGCTGGCAAGACAAGGAAAAGTACTAGTTGGAACCGTACTTGTCGCCGTTTATTTCTTAGCTTTTAGGCTATTAGATCTGAAGTACTTTTGGTTCAATCATCAATTCGATCTAAGGATATTCGATCCTACAATCTACGCAGAAAGTGATTTCTTGCCCTCGTTAGGAGATTTGCTTTTAAATGTATTGGCATTTACATGGATTTTTATCTTCGTGTATGCACATCGAAAGACATATGTGTTGCCGAGTTGGCTCGCAAAGAACAGATTGCTCAACTATGTGCTGTTTTTCCTTTTTGCAGCGTTACTTTCTGCTGTTGCATTTTTAAGCGAAGATTTGTTTTTTGGGCTGGTATATTATTCGAAAATCGAATTTAATATCAGCAACATTATCAATTTAGGTTGGGTAAGTTGGCTCAGTATCTTTATCCTTTGCTTAGTTTGGCTAAACATTTATCTCATGGCTAATGCCATTGTAGTATTGATGAAACAGTTTGTAATGAGTTCAAAGGAAAAGCTCATTACTTTTTTACTTATTGTGGCTGGCTTTACCATCTATAACCTGGTGATAGATTATACGGTGTTTTATTTGGTTTACGCGTTACTGATTTTTATGGTTGCCTATAACAATCATATCCAAAATAGTAGGTTTTCTGTTTCGGTAATGGCGGTGATATTCTTGTGTATGGCTACCATTACGTCTATCAAATATGTGAGATTTGAAAGTGTTAAGGAAAGAAATACACGAGCTGGCATAGCCGATAAGTTAATGTACCAAGATGACCCGAAGGTGATGAACGCCATCGAGCTGTTGGAGAAAGGACTTACGGTAGACTCGCAAGTGGTGAATTACTTTAAACAGCCTTTACTGATACAAACCACAAACTTTCATAACTACATTTCGAAAAATTATTTAGATGGGTACCTATCGAGATTTGAATATAAAATGTTCGAATACAATCGTGCCGATCAGTCTTTGAAAAATGCTGAGAGTTTACCAATTACCAAGTACAAGAATTTGGTAAAGTTTGGCGCAGTAAAAGCGCAGCAAGCAAACTATTTTTATCGCGTTAACGATACTTTTGGTTTTCAAAACTACTTTGGTATCATCCCTGTGTTTGATGGTGACAATCTATTGGGAACAATGGTAGTAGAGCTTATATCTAGACCTTACGATTACAATACGCTTTTCCCTGATCTGTTAATTGATGGAAAACTGAAAAGTGACGAAGATTTAAGTAAGTACTCATTGGCTTTTTACAAGCAAAATCAACTGTTTAGTCAGTCTGGTAAGTACGTTTATCCGATGGTGAATACCTATTTTAAAGGCGAGCGAGACAGGATTGAATTCATTAATGAATACACTAATGATTATTCCTACAGTCATGCGGTATACAAACCTGCTAATAATCGTTTAGTAGTCATAAGTTTAGAAAAGGTAGAGTTTACCGTTCGGTTAGCCACCTTATCTTTCTTCTTCCTAATTTTTATCATCTTCGGCATTTTTGCATACATCGTAGTGTGGTTGGTAGTTAACATTAGCGACAGCCGCGGCGGTATATTCAACATCAATAGATATTTGATGATCAATGCCAATAAAATCCTCTACAAAACCCGTATTCAGTTTTCTATAGTACTTTCTGTAGTGGCCACGTTGGTAATTGTTGGCTGGACCACCTTTTTCAATATCAAACATCAATATTTGGAGCAACAGACTGAGCAGGTGCGAGAAAAATTGAGAAAAGTTCAGTTAGCCTACGAAAAGCATATTGCCTTGGCCGGAACCATTAGCAATAATAGCGAAGCGCAATTTGAGTTTAATCAGTTTGCGGATGTTAACGGGATATATCTTAACCTTTACGATATAAGTGGAAGTTTGTACCTCACAACTTTACCAAGGCTTTATGATTTGGGGATAATTGGACGTAAAATGGGACCAATGGCTTATATGCAACTAGCTGTGGAGCAGAAATCGGAGTTCATCAATCCTGTGGAGAAAATAGGAGATTTTACTTATGCTGCCGCTTATGCTCCTATAAGAAATGCGGATAATCAAACCATTGCCTACATCAGTATTCCGTATTATTCAAACGAGGAAGATTACCAGGCTCGAATTGGCTTGTTCATCAATACGCTGATTAATATTTATGCGCTCGTTTTCGTATTGATCGGAGTTTTAGCCGTTTTCTTGGCTAATCAGATCACTAGCCCTTTAACTTTTATTCAGGAAAATATCCGTAGAACAAAATTAGGCCAGACCAATCAGCCGCTCATTTGGCACCGTCAAGATGAAATTGGAGTACTCATTAAAGAGTATAACAAAATGATTGCTGAGTTAGAAGTTAGCGCTAATAAACTAGCTCGGAGCGAGCGGGAGAGCGCTTGGCGTGAAATGGCGAAGCAAGTGGCGCATGAAATTAAAAATCCACTGACACCTTTGAAATTAGGGGTGCAATTACTGGAGAAATCTTGGAAAGAGAAAGATCCTAACTTCGAACAGAAGTTTGAAAGATTTAATAAATCATTTGTAGAGCAGATTGATAGTTTGGCTACCATTGCATCAGAGTTTTCAAATTTTGCCAAAATGCCTGATACGAAATTAGAGCGCATCACTTTGGTGCCAATTATAGAGCAAGCGAAGGAAGTTTTCAGTTCAATGGGCCATGTAGAAATACATATCTTAAACAGAACCAATGCGGAAATTGTGGTGATGGGCGATAAAGATCAATTGCTACGTTCGTTTAACAACCTGTTGAAAAACGCTATCGAAGCGGCTGAAGGTAAAGAAAAATGTGTAATCAAAATACACATCGCTAACGATGAAAAGCAAGTTTTTGTGGAAGTAGAGGATAATGGAAAAGGCATTGAACCAAGTTTGCAAAGCAGTATTTTTAGGGCGAACTTTACCACAAAATCTTCTGGTACAGGCTTAGGTTTGGCTTTCGTTAAGCAAGCTATAGAAAACGCTGGCGGAAAAGTGGAGTTTACTTCGGTGTTAAACAATGGAACAATCTTCTACCTTACTTTTCCTTTGGTGTAATGATGTTTAGGTTTTGCCTCATATCGCTTTTGGTGATTTTGGTAAACACTGGCTTAAAGGCACAATTAAATTCGAACCAACGCTTTAAAAAGGTTACCACCACTACCAGTGTTATTGTTTTAGACAGCCTAAGTATTGTTCCTCAGTCTCTGAAGATAAGTTACGATAATAATTTATTGGTAGATAGTTCGCTGTATTACGTAGATTATACCAAAGCTACTTTTTCATGGAAAGGGGCAGCGGGTATCACACTTCAATTAAGCTATAAAGTTTTTCCTATTCTATTTTCTAAAAACTATTTCCATAAAGATGTAAAGCTGATCGAAGAATTAGCAATAGACAATAGTAGCTTTTACAATTATAAACCTCAGACCGTAGAAAACACACTTTTTTCCATGAAAGGCCTCAATAAAAGCGGTAGTATTTCGAGAGGGATCATGTTTGGAAATAATCAAAATCTTTCGGTAAACTCTAACATGGTGCTACAGATGTCTGGTAAGATTGGAAACGACATCGAGATTTTGGCAGCTATTTCTGATGACAACTTGCCGATCCAGCCCGAAGGAAATACGCAGCAATTGAATGAATTTGACCGTGTGTTTGTGCAGATCAAAAAAGACAGCACCATGCTCACCGCTGGAGATTATGAACTGAAGCGTCCGAATAGTTATTTCATGAACTTTTACAAACGTACGCAGGGAGCCATGATTAGCCATGATTTTAAAACGGAGAAGGGAATTAGATACAGCACCACCGTTGCGGCTGCAGTAGCCAAAGGCCGTTCGGCTCGAAATCAGATCATTGGTCAGGAAGGAAACCAGGGACCATACCGTTTAACTGGCAATAATGGCGAAACCTATATTGTAGTTATTGCCGGTACCGAACGTGTTTTTATTGATGGCGTGCCTTTAGTTCGCGGACAGGATAACGATTACATTATCGATTACAATACTGCCGAAATTACCTTTACGGCTAAGCAGCTCATCAATTTAAATTCCCGCATTTCTGTCGAGTTTGAATATTCTGATAAAAATTATTCCCGTTCGCTAACCTATTTAAACCAGCGGATAGAAACGGATAAGCTAGCCTTTCGTTTAAACTACTACAATGAAAAGGACAACAGAAATCAGCCTTTTTTGCAGACTTTGAATGATGAGCAAAAGCAATTCATGTCAACCTTAGGACGTGATATCTCACAAGCTTATTATTCAAATGTAACCGAAGTCCCTTTTAATGAGAATGAGATTTTATATGAGAAATTGACATCAATAGGAGGGTTTGACTATTACCGCTATTCCATTGATCCGGCCTTGGCAAAATATCGAGTTGGTTTTTCCTACATCGGCGAAGGTCGAGGTAATTATCGCATCAATAGCCAGTCGGCGGCTAATGGTAAGGTGTACGAATTTGTAGAACCGATAAACGGTGTAATGCAAGGAAATTACGAGCCAATTACCTTATTGATTACGCCCAAACAGCAGCAATTAATTACTGTAGGTGCCGATTTTAAGCCCAAGAAACAAAGTCTTTTCAGTACCGAATTTGCGATCAGCAATAACAATGTCAACCTGTTTGCTGATAAAAGCACAGCTAACACCTCTGGTTACGGTTTGAAATTAGATGCTTTACATCCCATCTTATTAAATGAAAAAGGTTTGAAGCTAAATACATCTGCCAACTATGAGTATGTAAGCAAAACTTTTAAGCCGATAGAACGCTACAGAACGGTTGAGTTTAACCGTGATTTTAACTTAGACGCTATAACTACAGAAGCCACTGAACATCTTTTCTCAGCAGGTTTGCAGTTGTTTAAGAAGGAAAATCAGAATATAGGTTATACACTGAATACATTTACCAGAGAGGGGCAGTACCAAGGTTATTTGCATAAAGTGAACGCCTTGTACAAAGCAGGAAAGTATGGTTTTAAATACGATGGCAGCTTACTCAATTCGAATGCTACGGCAAACGATGGTACTTTTTTCAAACATTATTTAGATGCCAATCGGGAGATTTCTAATCTCATAGCTGGGTTTGTTTTTGAACAGCAGCAAAACACCACTGCCGATAAACAAACGGATGCTCTAACTGGAAATAGTTTCTCTTATAGTATCTATAAATTATATTTACAAAGTAAGGCTAGCCAAAGCAATCGCTATAAAATTGACTACAGTTTTAGGCAAGATCAATTACCTCGTGGAACGGAATTGTTGAATAGTTCGCATTCGCAAAGCATAAACCTGGGTGTAGATTTAACTAAGAATGTAAATTCTACCTTAAGTTTAACTGCTGGTTATCGTAAAACGGGATATGAAAATGGATTTGCATCGGTAAATAGCGACGAAAGTTTAGTAGGCAGGTTAGATTATAACCTCAATGCGATGAAGGGTTTTATCAATACTTCAATTTATTATGAAGTAGGCAATGGCCAAGAGCCACGACGAGAAATTACCTACTTAGAAGTTTTACCCGGACAAGGAATTTACGCTTGGAATGATTACAATGGCAACGGCATTAAGGAATTGAACGAGTTCGAGATTTCTCGTTTTCCAGACCAAGCCAAGTATATCCGCATTTTTACCGCTGGAACAGAATACGTTCGAACGAATTTCACGGGGGTTAACCAAAGTATTCGCATCACGCCAAGTGCCATTTTAAAAGGTGGTAAGGGTTTTCAAAAGTTTGTGAATAGGTTTACCAATCAACTTTCTTATAAAATAGACCGTAAGATTTTGGCAAGCGATGGTTTTGAAGTCTATAATCCTTTTCATACAGGGATAGATGCCGCAAATTTGATTTCTCTAAGCTCATTTTTAAGGAATACACTTTTCTTCAATAGGAATAATCCGAAGTTTGGTGTAGATTTTAATTATCTGGCCGATGGTGGAAAGAGCTTTTTAAGTAATGGCTTCGATAGCCGAAAACGTTACGAAAGAGGTTTGCGGATTAGGACCTCGCCAGTGAGAAGTACCAATATAAATTTTACCGTAAATCAAGGCAGTAAGAACTACAATTCCGAGCTTTTTGCACAACGTAATTATCAGATCAATTACTTTGAATTGTTGCCAGAGTTTAATTATCAATTTAGCACTGATTTGAGGTTGACTTTTGCGGGTGTTTATGGCAATCAGCGTAATGCTAGCGAGTTTGGTGGCGAGAAAAACCAGAATGTTACTTTTACTACAGAAACTCGTTACAACGTGTTAAAAAAAGGTGTACTGACTGGTAGAGTGAGTTATATCAACAATAGGTTTACTGGCGAAAGTAATAGCACTATCGGTTACGAAATGCTATCAGGCCTACAGATTGGTAATAATTACACTTGGGGATTGGGCTTGCAACGCACCATTGGTAATGGCATTCAGTTAAATATTAGCTACGAAGGTCGTAAATCTCCAGAAGTAAATGTGGTACACACAGGAAATATGCAGGTTAGAGCTTATTTTTAGGTAACATTCCTCATCACTAGTATTTATGTCAATTTTTTTAAAATTTTACATGCGATATAAATCAATATGAGTAAAATAAAAGACCGTTAAAGCTGATGCTGAAATAAATTCAGTATGACGAATTGTTAATATACCGTCACCCTGAATTTATTTCAGGGTCTGCTAGAAAGGATTAACGGATGTTAGTTAGACATACAATTAGTTAACCGTATGTCCAACACTGCATTTACATTACTTCCCTTGTTTATTATAACTCATCATCCAATTTACGCCAAATTTATCAGTTAACATGCCAAAATAATCGCCCCAAAAGGTATCCATTAGCGGCATGGTGATATGTCCGCCAGTGCTAAGAAAATTAAAAATACGGTCTGCTTCTTCTCTACTGTGTGCAGAGATAGATACTGCAAAATTATTTCCTTGCTTGAATGTTGGCGCCCAATCGCCACCTACATCGCTACCCATTAATACAGAACTACCGATAGGTAAGGACACGTGCATCACTTTGTTCTTGTCGATTTCTGGTACAGTATAATCTTCACTTGATGGCATTTCGCCAAAGCGACCTAAGTAGCTGAATTCTCCGCCAAATACTGATTTGTAGAAGTTAAATGCTTCTTCACAGTTTCCGTTGAAATTTAAATAGGTGTTTGTTGTTGTCATAAGATTTAAATTTTGGTTACCTAAACTTATACAAATAAATCAACAAAAATGTTAGCGAAGGTTTAAATTTCGATTAAACTAAGATAAGGTGAGTTCGGGTTAAGATATATTTGAAACGAGCTACAATATCATTTAAGACATATATTTAAGCTCGCCGCCGCTAGGCCCTTACTTTTTTTCCAGAATTTCTTTATGTTTTTAATTGCTTTAAAGCTTGCTTCGCAGGTTTCTTTTAAAAGTAATAGTTTGGCTCATTAGTGCAACCCGAAAAATAGAAGACCGAAAATTAGCTGAACGGAGATTTGAGGGCTATCGCCAGCAATATCTTATTTTTTTGTTCCAAACTCGCATTAAGATAGTAATGAAAGAGTTTTGATTTGCAGTTGTTTTTGTTAACTAGCCCCGATTGTAGCGGCAGCGCCGAGCGTAGCGAGGACTACAGCGAAAAGCGGGACCACACAAAAATAGCAGCACAAAACCTGCGTTGCTAAAAAAAATATTTACGATATTCTAACTCGAGGATAGGTTTCTCTCTCTAAAAAGGAGAGATGCCCAACTGGCAGAGAGGGTTACTTAAACTCGCTCGTAGTATGGAAACTGATATCTGGATAATCGCGTTTGGTCATCTCGATCATGAAATCATTATCAGATAGATAAACCGGATTGCCTTCTTTATCTGTACCGATATGTTGTTGCTTACGCTTCACAAATTCATCTAAGGTTTTTTTGTCATCGCTAGTTACCCAACGCGAACGACTGTAAGTTAGCGTGCGGAAACGACATTTTGCACCATATTCATGCTCTAAACGGAAGTTGATTACCTCGAACTGCAACTCACCTACAGCACCAATTACTTTACGGTTACCTGGCTGCATTACAAAAAGTTGTGCCACGCCTTCGTCGGTTAATTGCTCGATACCTTTTTCTAATTGTTTGGTACGCATTGGATCCATGTTCTCAACCTCTTTGAAAATTGCAGGAGAGAAGCTAGGAATACCTTTAAAGTGCAGCTTTTCGCCTTCGGTTAACGTATCGCCAATTTTAAAGTTGCCACTATCATACAAACCAACCACGTCGCCCGGCCAAGCTTCCTCCACCAAACTTTTTTCGTTGGCCATAAAATCCATTGGGTTGGCAAACTTCATTTTCTTATCCTGACGGGTGTGATAGTAGAATTTATTGCGTTCAAACTTACCAGAACAAATACGTAAAAAGGCAATCCTATCACGGTGTTTAGGGTCTAAGTTGGCGTGAATTTTAAACACAAAACCACTGAAATTTTTCTCTGCAACCAATACATCACGTTCTTCTGCCTCACGATGTTTCGGACTTGGTGCGATCTCAATGAAAGTATCTAAAAGTTCCTTTATACCGAAGTTATTGATAGCAGAACCGAAGAATACTGGTGCCAACAGGCCTTCTTGGTATAAAGAAAGATCTAAATCGCCATAAACGCCATTTACCAATTCGGTTTCATCTTTTAGGTTATTAACTTCCTTTTCTTGTAAATAGTCTAGCAAAGCGGCATCGTTTAAATCGTTAACTTTTACTACCGAATCCGTTACTTTGGTTTTATCCGAATGAAAAAGGTTCAACTGGTTATGATAAATACTATAAACACCTTTAAAAGTATGACCTTGTCCAATAGGCCAAGATTGCGGACATAAACTAATGCTCAATTTCTCCTCAATTTCATCTAATAAATCGAAAGCTTCTTTACCCTCACGGTCCATTTTGTTGATGAAGATAATTACCGGTGTGTTACGCATTCTACAAACCGACATCAATTTCTCGGTTTGTTCCTCTACACCTTTCACACAGTCAACCACCAAAACCACACTATCTACTGCCGAAAGTGTACGGTAGGTGTCTTCCGCAAAATCTTTGTGACCAGGTGTATCTAAAATATTGATACGTTTGCCACTGTACTCGAAACCCATTACCGATGTAGCAACCGAGATACCACGTTGGCGTTCGATTTCCATAAAATCGGAAGTATTGCTCTGATTGGCCTTGTTACGCTTTACGGCACCTGCAGTATTAATTGCACCACCAAAAAGCAAGAATTTCTCGGTTAAAGTGGTTTTTCCCGCATCGGGGTGACTAATAATAGCAAAGGTTTTTCTTTTTTCTATTTCTGGGTGTAGCATAAAATTTTGGGTTATGGCAATAGCGTAATCTAGGTTATAAAAACCTCAAATCGAATAATATAACTACGCAATGCTTCATCGAGCGGCAAAGGTACACAAAAAGCACGACGCTAAAAAACGAGTGTAAATGTTTGTTTTTGAAAAGCAGTTGTGGTGGTTCTTAGGTTTTGAAAGACCCCTTTCCCGATATCATCGGGAGCTTTCAGTTCAATCTTTTTGTGTCCAGTTGCCGTCATTTCGAATGCAGAGAGGAATCTAAAAGTTAAGTAAAAAAATCTCAACCAATCTCGTATATTAGAGTTTAAAACCAACTCACTATGATTATTTTAGGAATTATCGCTGTTGTTATATTTATTATCGGAATAGGTATCTACAACTCTCTTATCGCAAAGAAAAACCAAGTAACAAATGCATTTTCTGCAATTGATGTAATGCTAAAAAAGCGTTACGATTTGATCCCAAATTTAGTGGAGACTATTAAGCAGTACATGACTTATGAAAGCGAAACGCTAACTAAAATTACCCAGATGCGTACACAAGCCGCTACAGGAAATATCAGCGATGCTGAAAAAGTACAGCTGGACCAACAACTAAGCTCTGCCGTAAGAGGTGTAATGATTAACGTAGAAAATTACCCAGATTTAAAAGCAAATACCAACTTCATTAACCTGCAAAGTACTTGGACAGAAAGCGAAGAACAAATTGCTGCTGCACGTAGAACTTATAATTCGGCAGTAACTACATATAATAATGCTGTGATGATGTTTCCGAGTAGCATTTTCGCAGGTATGTTGGGTTATCAAACCATGCCGGTATTAGAAACGCCAGCCGAAGAACGTAAAAACATTAGCGCAAAAGAATTATTTAATAACTAATGCAAATTCATAACCAGCCAGAGATGGTTTCAGTGCTTAACGGACTGGAAACATCGCGACTGTATATTGCCCAACAACATTCTAGAGCCTATTGGAGCATGGGGATTGGTGCCGCGTGTCTCCTTGCAGGCTTCCTTTTTGGTCTGCCAGAAGTTGGTTTTGTTTTGCTTATCATAGGTTTAATTGTAGGTTTTATCATCTACACTTTAGTTGGAAGTAAGACTAGCGCTTACAAACTAGATTTTAAAATTAAAGTTATTGGGGCTGCACTAAAGCAATTAGATGATAGTTTACAGATCAATCCACAGTCTGGTATCAGTCAACGAGATTTTGTTGAAAGCTGTTTGTTCTCAGATATTCCCGATCGTTATAAAACTGAAGATTTAGTGTATGGGAAGATAGGTAAGACCCAAATTCATTTTGCGGAGGTACATGCCGAATATAAAACGGAAACCCAAACCAAAAATGGAAGGCGCACCGAATGGCATGATATATTTAAGGGCATTATTTTTTGTGCAGACTTTAATAAGAATTTTAACGGTTTAACTAGGGTAAGACCAAAAGGTTTTGGTGGTGTTTTCGGTAAATGGATCTCGCAAAACGTACTTGGAAACAAACGCATTGTAGAACTCGAAAATGTAGACTTCGATAGGATGTTTATTACCGAAAGTGGTGACCAGATAGAGGCTCGCTACATTTTAACACCTTCTTTAATGGAGAAGTTGTTAGAGTTAAATCAATATGCCAATTCTACGATATCAGTTTCATTTATTTGGTCTAATGTTTATATCGCCTTTCCATTAAATCATAATTATTTCGAAGCACCGATTTTTAAGTCCTTGTTAAATGCGGATGTTTTAGACAAGGATTTGAATATACTAAGGTTGATGCGCCATGTTGTAGAAGAATTGGATTTGAATACGCGTATTTGGACGA
Source organism: Pedobacter helvus (assembly GCF_005925325.1). Taxonomy (GTDB): domain Bacteria; phylum Bacteroidota; class Bacteroidia; order Sphingobacteriales; family Sphingobacteriaceae; genus Pedobacter; species Pedobacter helvus. Next base: position 322,273 of record NZ_SRMP01000002.1, read on the forward strand.
AGGAGTAATTAAGTCTTATCGTATAACCGACAATAGGCATGAACTATCGTGCTGAATTTATTTCAGCATCGGCTTAGTATGGTTTTATACTTTAAATCAATTTTTTTTGCTTTGCTATTTTAGACTTACGAAGTTTTTAAACGACAAAGCCCTCAACTTGACAACGGGAAATATATAAATTAAGCTAAACTTCGTAAATATGCTAGCGCTTAGAACAGGTTTTGGTTAAACAGACCTGATTGCAGCGGAAATACTTTTTGTTTTCTTAGAACTGTCATCCTGATCCGCCAGTTGGCGGATCAGGATCTCTAAGTATAAAGCAGTTCATAAATAGATTCCTCGTTCCTCGGAATGACAGCCTGAAATAAACAAAAAGATTGCAGTGGAAAGCAGGGCTTACATTAATTCATGCTTCTGAATTTGCTCTTCAAAAAATCAAATTCTTAGCTTGCAAATGACAACATAATAAAAAAGTCCCTTAACGTTACGCTAAGGGACTTTAATCTTTCCAGACTTTCGGTCTTGCCGACTATTTTATTTAGACAAATACATCGATTTATCTTTCACTAGCTTTAAGAAGTAAGGATCTTCCAAATCTTTAATGAAACGGATCGCCTCACCTGTAGATTTCATTTCTGGGCCCAACTCTTTCGCAATTTCAGGGAATTTGTTGTAAGAGAAGATAGGCTCCTTAATGGCATATCCTTTTAATTTACGCTCGATGTTAAAGTCTTTCAATTTGTTTACGCCTAACATTACCCTAGCAGCAATATTGATGTAAGGTACATCGTAAGCTTTAGCAATGAAAGGTACCGTACGAGAAGCACGTGGGTTGGCCTCAATTACGTATACTTTATCATCTTTAACTGCAAACTGGATATTTAATAAACCTACCACATTTAAAGCTTTGGCAATTTTCTTCGAGTAATTTTCCATGTCGGCAATTACTTTGTCAGACAAACTGAACGGAGGTAAAACTGCGCTTGAATCTCCCGAGTGGATACCTGCAGGCTCAATGTGCTCCATTAAACCAACAATGTGTACGTCAGTTCCATCGCAAATCGAGTCAGATTCAGTTTCTTCTGCTCTATCCAAGAAGTGGTCAATTAGTACACGGTTTCCTGGTAGGTCGCCTAATAATTTCACTACAGCAGTTTCCAATTCTTCATCGTTGATCACGATACTCATACCTTGTCCACCAAGTACATAACTAGGACGAACCAAAACAGGATAACCTACTTCATTAGCAACCTTGATTGCTTCTTCAGCATTCTCAGCAACACCGTATTTTGGATAAGGGATGTCTAAATCTTTCAATAAATCTGAGAAGCTACCACGATCTTCTGCCTTATCCATATCTTCATAAGAGGTACCGATAATGCGGATATTGTTCTCGTGTAGTTTTTCAGCCATTTTCAATGCTGTTTGTCCACCTAGTTGAACAATTACACCAACTGGGTTTTCTAAGTCGATGATTTCACGTACGTGTTCCCAGAATACAGGCTCGAAATAAAGTTTATCGGCCATGTTAAAGTCTGTACTTACCGTTTCTGGGTTACAGTTAATCATGATGGCTTCGAAACCACTTTCTTTTGATGCTAATAATCCGTGAACGCATGAGTAGTCGAACTCAATACCTTGACCAATACGGTTAGGGCCTGAGCCTAAAACGATCACTTTCTTTCTATCTGAAACTACGGATTCGTTACTGCTCAATTCTTCTCCGTCAGATAAAATCTCTCCAGATACTAAAGAAATTTGTTGAGGAGCTTCTTCGAAAGTAGAGTAGAAGTAAGGCGTTTGTGCGGCAAATTCGGCAGCACAAGTGTCTACCATTTTGTAAACTCTTTTAATGTTAAGCTCTTTACGGCGGTTGTAAACGTCATCTTCGGTTACGTTGCCTAAAACGTAAGCAATCTGAATATCTGAGAAACCTTTTTGCTTCAAGTTAAAGAAGAAATCTCTTGGGATATTATTTAGAGAGTAGCGTTTTAATTCTGTTTCTAAAGCTACTAAATCTTGTATTTGATTTAAGAACCACTTATCAATTCTAGTTACCTTGCGGATAGATTCTAGTGGCACGCCCATGCTCATCGCATCCTTAATTAAGAACAGACGGTTCCAGCTTGGGTGCTGCAAGCCATGCATAATTTCTTCGATGTCACGTTTTTGACGGCCATCAGCGCCGATACCAGCACGACCGATCTCTAAACTCTGACAAGCTTTTTGCAATGCCTCGATAAAGTTACGACCGATGGCCATTACCTCGCCAACCGCTTTCATCTGTAAACCAAGCTCCATGTTGGCGCCTTTGAATTTATCGAAGTTAAAGCGAGGGATTTTTACAATTACGTAATCTAAAGTTGGCTCGAAGTAAGCTGAAGTAGTTTTTGTAATTTGATTTTCGATCTCGTCTAAGTTGTAGCCGATGGCCAATTTAGCAGCAATTTTAGCGATAGGATAACCTGTTGCTTTACTTGCTAAGGCAGATGAACGAGATACACGAGGGTTGATCTCGATAGCGATGATTTCATCATTATCTGGATTTACAGAAAACTGTACGTTACAACCACCTGCGAAATTACCGATGGCACGCATCATTTTGATGGCCTGGTTACGCATTTCTTGGTAGCAACGATCAGATAAAGTCATTGCAGGGGCAACGGTAATCGAGTCTCCAGTGTGGATACCCATTGGATCAAAATTCTCGATAGAACAGATGATGATTACATTGTCGTTGCTATCTCTTAATAGCTCTAACTCATATTCTTTCCAGCCTAAAACTGCTTGCTCTACCAAAACCTCATGGGTCGGCGAAGCTTCTAAACCGCGTTTAAGTGCTGCGTCAAATTCTTCCTTTTTGTGTACAAAGCCACCACCGTAACCACCTAGGGTGTACGAAGGACGGATTACCAATGGGAAACCGATCTCTTGTGCTGCTTCCTTACCTTCTAAAAATGAGTTGGCAATTTTCGAGGTAGCTACACCAACGCCTATGTCAACCATCAATTGGCGAAACGACTCTCTATTTTCAGTTTTGTCGATCGCAGCAACATCAACACCGATAATTCTAACGTTGTGTTTTTTCCATAAACCTCTTTCCTCTGCATCTACGCAAAGGTTCAATGCCGTTTGACCACCCATGGTAGGCAATACCGCATCAATAGTAGGTAAATCAGGGTTGTTTTTGTGTTCAATTAAAATCTCTTCAATTGAATCTAACGTAAGAGGTTTTAGATAAACGTGGTCACCAATAACCTTATCGGTCATAATGGTAGCCGGATTGGAGTTAATAATCGAAACCTTAATTCCTTCTTCTTTTAAAGAAAGTGCGGCTTGAGAACCAGAGTAGTCAAATTCGCAGGCTTGTCCGATAATAATGGGGCCAGATCCGATAATCAATACTGAATTGATGGAAGTGTCTTTAGGCATGTGGGGTTTTTAAAAAAGTCTAAAGTGATAGTCTAACTGACCGATAGCTGGGAGAGTTCCTCTTGCTATAAAATGAAATCCCAACTGCTCTGTCGGGATGCAAAGATACAATTTGCCGCTCAATTTTCTGACGATTATTTTAAAATATATTGAGGCTAATATCGTGAGGTAAATTACGCTTTCCCAGTCTGAAAAAAAGCGCTTAAAATGAAGCCGTTTTGATGTTTCTGCTCAACAGTACGTTCTAACGCCAAAATTAATAGCCGTTGTAAATACAAACAACGGCTCTTATTGCTAAGCATAGCAATTACTTTGCTTCGTAAATATTGGGCTTACTTCTTTGCAAGATTCACAGAAACTCTTGTGCCGTCTAAAAAGAAGCTGAGTTTTTTCGGAGCAGAACCAGAAGGTAAATTAAAAATCCATTCGGCTTCCGTGCTTGCCTCTGGCTCCGGAGAAGAACTCCCGTTAGATTTTTCTACTGTAATTGAATTTCCGTTGTCTAGTTCTAAACGGGCATCTGAACTTGCTAAAGAAAAATATTTTTTAAGGTCTAAACTGCTTTTATTTGATATCAAAAGTTTTAAAGTTAACTCGGCTCCCGTAGATTTTCCATTAGCATCTTGTAGTAAAACAGAAGTAGCTTCCTTTATTTTAACTAATGCCTCTTTTGTTTTACCTAATATGGCAGAGTCGGGAGTTACAGTATACGAAATAGTTTCGGGCGCATTTTCTGTTGGCGTGGCGGGTGTCGTTACGTTTTCTGTATTTGTGGCAGAAGTTGTGTTTTCTTCAGTTTGATCTTTTGTCGAGTTTTTGCAAGCAACAAACGTAGTTGCCAAAGTAAAAAACAAAGCGATTTTCAAGGTAATTTTAACCATCTTTTTCTATTTAGTGTTTTAGCAAAATTATTCGTTTTATCCACGTTCGTGTTAAGAAATCAACATGATTAAATAAACTTTGTGTAAAACAATATGGTTTGTAACGGATAAATAATGAAGCACTTTAAACAGTTTCGTTTGGTTGCTGTTTAGATATGAGTGTTTAATTAGAAAGATATAATATGAAAACAAAATACTTAGGTTTGCTTGCACTAGCTGCGTCGCTTTTTACAGCTTGTAATAATGCTAATAAAAATAATGAAACGGCTGACACCGTACATGCTGCTACAGCTGTAGATACGTTAAATCTCCCAGCACCAGATACTACAGCATCTAAAAATAACTTCAGTAAAGTAATTGACTGGCCAGCTAACAAAATGCCTGTGGCGCCAGAGGGTTTCGTAATAACTAAGTTTGCAGATGGCATGAAAAGCCCTCGAAACATTGTTATTGCACCTAATGGAGATATTTTGGTAGCACTTTCTAATTCTGAGCGCAGTACAAAAGAGAAAATTGCTAATGCCATTTCCGGTAAGGCAAAATCAGAGGTCGGTGGTAAAAGTGTAAATACCATTATGCTGTTCAGGGATAGCAACCAAGATGGTAAGCCTGAACTTACAACAACCTTTCTTACGGGTTTAAACCAACCTTACGGAATGGCTTTTATTGGTAATTCATTTTATGTGGCCAATACCGATGGTTTGTGGATGTTCCCTTACAAATCAGGAGATACGAAAATTACTGGTGAAGGTAAGATGATTGTAAGCTTGCCAGCGGGCGGTTACAACAATCATTGGACTAGAAATCTTTTGGTAAACAAAGCGAAAGACAAAATTTACATCTCTGTAGGCTCTGGTAGTAACGTTGGTGAGAATGGCATGGAGCACGAAGTAAGAAGAGCGGCAATTTTGGAGGTAAATCCAGATGGTACTGGTGAGAGAATTTTTGCAAGTGGTTTGCGTAATCCAGTAGGCATGGATTGGGCGCCAACTACAAATATGCTATGGACTGCCGTAAATGAAAGAGACGGTTTAGGAGATGATTTAGTGCCAGATTATATCACAAGTGTAAAAGATGGTGGCTTCTATGGTTGGCCTTATGCTTATTTTGGTCAGCATGAAGATCCAAGGTTGAAGGGAGTAAATCCAAAATTGGTGAAGAAAACTTTGGTGCCAGATGTAGCCGTTGGTTCACACACCGCCTCTTTAGGCTTGGCATTCTATACCGACAATAAATTCCCCGCCAAATATCAGGGTGGAGCTTTTATCGGTCAACATGGTTCTTGGAATAGATCTGAGCTTACCGGTTATAAAGTTGCCTTTGTTCCTTTTAAAGATGGTAAGCCAGCTGGACCAATGCAAGATTTTTTAACAGGTTTTATTGCTGATGCTTCAAAAAGCGAAGTTTATGGTAGGCCGGTAGGTGTAGCAGTGGCAAACGACGGCGCATTACTCGTGGCAGACGATGTGAGTGGTGTAGTTTGGCGTGTTTTGGCTAAGAAATAGGCTTTAAGTTTCTGATTTTTAGCGCCTTGTATCTTGTCTGTTTTATTGTACAGTGTATGGTTTATAGGCCTATGCGTCAGGTTTAAAATGTCGGTTAATGTAAAAAAGGCAGTGGTTAAATCTATTTTGGCAGTAGTTTAAAAATGGGATAGTGTTATTTAAACACGATGCTGAGGCTTAAAGGTCATGTTAGCGTCACGAAACCCATATTTTAAAATTATTGGCAGCAATGTTGTAATAAAAGAAAACAATTGAAGTTAATTAGATGTTGTTGTTACAGATTGGATGATCCACAGCAATTAAAATTGATCTAAAGCATCCTCGCAAGAGGGTATTCTTCATAAATAGTTTGTTTGGTTTATTTTCCGGTAGGGGTTGTTCCCTACCGGAATTCTTTTTTATAGACCTTTTTGCATGCCAAACATGCACATATTTACAGCAATATATTTTTCACTATAATGGTCTTAGCAGCGAGGTTAGAAATTTGTAATCATACAGGATTTCTCCCTTCGAGATAAAAAATCAATATGTGCATCCCGAAAATTGAGGCAATTACTATGGCTAAAAATAAATACCCCTATATTTGATCAATGGTTTTATTCGAGTCCGAAGTTTGGCCGCAATTCATACAACAAATTCAGCAGACCTCTTGGTTAGAGTGGTTGGGTTTTGTGAGTACCGTTGCTTGCATATACTTAGCAGCGAAAGAAAATATTCTTAATTGGCCCGTATCCATCTTAAGTATTTTAATTAGTGCTATTTTGTATTTCGATAGCCATTTGTTTGGTGATTTTGCTCTACAGTTTTACTTTTTGTTCACTGCATTTTATGGATGGTGGTTTTGGTTGAAGAAAAAGAAGGAGCGAAAGAAACCCATAGTTCGGATCAAACTACAACATTGGATTATTATTGTCATACTAATTGCTATACTAACAATGCTCTCGGGTTATCTATTAGATCGATATACACCAAGCAACGTACCTTATGAAGATGGTTTTTGTACTGCTGTTAGTTTGGTGGCTCAAATTATGCTCACTAGAAAAATATTGGAAAATTGGGTGTTGTGGATTTTGGTAGACATTTGCTATGTGCCTTTATTGATCTACAAAAACTTAAATTTATATGCGTTACTGTATGCTATTTTGGTTGTTATTGCAATTAAAGGGTATTTAGATTGGAGAAAAACTTATCGTGAACAAACGTTTTAATAAAGAAATAAAGAAAATAGCTATTGTTGGCCCAGAGAGTACGGGTAAATCTACCATGTCTACACAGCTAGCAGAATATTACCAGGTGCCTTGGGTGCCAGAGTATGCTAGGTATTATTGCGAAGCTTTAACCGAGCCATGTGTGTTGCAAGATGAGGTTAATATGTTTCATGGACAATATGCGCTAGAGCAATCTGTTTTAGCAATGACCGAAACTGATTTTATTATCTGCGATACTACATTCTTAACCGTGAAAATTTGGAGTGATGCTTTTTTCGGAGAAACACCTCAAATCGTACTAGATGCATTGCAGAAAAATCCTTACGATTTCTATGTTTTGTTGGATATCGATTTGCCTTGGCAGGATGATCCATTAAGAGATTTCCCAAATCAGCGTGAACATTTTATGGAAGTTTGGCACAAAGAGCTTCAATCGCTTGGCGCAAATTATCAAGTTGTTTCTGGAATAGGGGAAGAGCGGTTTAAAAATGCAGTAGAGGTAATAGATGATTTCTTATTAAGAATAGATTAGGTTTGTTTTTTGTATAAGATGCGAAATGGCGCATTAAAAAATCCCAGCTACATCATCATAACTGGGATTTATATTAATCCGTTAACCTATTTTAGGACGGTTTCACTTTTTCTTAGATAAAGAAAGCTAAGATATAGTATATAATTGCTGCTAAAGCTGCTGAAACAGGGATAGTTAAAACCCAAGCCCAAACAAGTTTAACGGTAACGCCCCATTTAACTGCAGAAGTACCTTTGGTTAAACCAGATCCAATAATAGAACCTGTAATGGTATGCGTTGTACTTACTGGAATCTTTAAGTGTTCAGTAAAGTATAGGGTTAAAGCACCAGCTGTTTCTGCAGTTACACCTTCAAAAGGAGTTACTTTGGTGATTTTAGAACCCATCGTTTTTACGATTTTCCATCCACCACTTAGGGTGCCCACCGAAATAGCGGTATAACAAGCCAATGGGATCCAAGGTGGCATGTGTGCTGCAATTTCATTACCATTAGCATCTTTTCCTGGCAACACAACGTGTAACCACTCGGGCATGCTATCCATGGTAACACCACTTTGATGTACATAAACCAGTACAGCTGCAGCAATGATACCCATTACTTTTTGCGAGTCGTTACCACCATGACCTAAACTGAATGCCGCAGATGATAACAATTGCATTTTTCTAAGCCATTTGGTTGACTGATGGTGACTTAAAAAGCTAAATATTAGACAGAATGAACTAATTGTTAGCACAATAAAAGCGACCAAAAACCATTTGATGTTGTGAGATTCGAATACGATACTCCAAAACTCAGATTCGAAACGTGGTTTTTGGATTTTATCGTACGGTACCATTTGATAATATACAAAAATAACGGTGGCAATCATCAGCGAAAGCGTAAAAACCTTTGGCCAAATACTTTTCTTAGCTGAGTGCAATAGCCAAGCAGAAATGGCGTAAGAAACAATAGCACCGATAAGTGGAGCCAATACAATAAAGCCTACAATTACTAAAACGCCTGTTGGCATTTCGCCTGCTTTACCTTCTTTGTACCAGTTTACTACATCTAAGCCTGCATGGGCAACGGCTGCACCCGCAAAACCACCAATTAAGGTATGCGAAGAACTGGAAGGAATACCAAACCACCACGTTAGCAAGTTCCATATGATGGCGGCAATAACCCCAGCTAAAATAACTGTAAGGTTAATTTCCATGGTGTCGGCCGTTTTGGCAACGGTATCGGCAACGCCGAAACCAAATACCCAGTAGGCCAAAAAGTTGAAAAAAGCAGCCCACACTACAGCCTGGAAAGGTGTAAGTACCTTTGTGGCTACGATGGTTGCAATTGCGTTAGCCGCATCGTGAAAACCATTGATGTAATCAAAGATGAGGGCTAAAACAATAATGATTAGAAGTATGGTCATAATGATCTTATGCGTTTTTAACCAAGATAGATTCTAGCACGTTGGCCGCATCTTCACATTTATCGGTTGCAATTTCTAAGGTTTGTAGAACCTCTTTTTGCTTAATCAATTCTATGGCATTGGTTTCAAATTCGAACAAGCGAGCGATAGCCAAGTTACAAGTGTAGTCGGCTTGGTTTTCTGCGCTGTTAATTCTTACACAAGCATCTGCAATAACTCTGATATTTTTAAAGCTTCTTAGTTCTTTGATCGCTTTTTCAAGATCACCACACATCTCTACTAACAACTCGGCCAATTTTACCATTGGTTCGCCAATGTTGGTAACGTTGTAAAGCTCAATGTTTCCTGCTGAAGCGTGAATATAATCGGCGATATCATCAATAGCACTAGCTAAAGAGTGAATGTCTTCTCTATCAAAAGGGGTAATGAAGTTTTTACTTAACTCGATAAAAATCGTGTGGGTAATATCATCGCCAACGTGCTCTAGGCGTTCTACCTCTTTAATGGCTTCTTTTCTTTTTTCGATATCATCAGTAGTCACCACTACTAAAAGTGCTTCTGCGATTTTCCTAACGTTACTTCCTGCTTGCTCAAATAATGGCTGGAATTTTTTGTCTTTAGGTGTAAAGAAGCTAAATATATTGCTCATACTCGTATTTAAATATGATGCAAAAGTAAAACCGTAATGTTAAGTTAATGTTAACTTTCGAGACAATTTTACGTGATTGTTAAGAGGTAACGGTTTGGAGGCAAGCGAAATGCCGTCTACTAATTGGAAATAGCGAAAAGCGATGATTTATTTTTTACCGTAGTTCAACAAAGGCTCACTATTTTTTTGCAACGTGAAAGCAAAAGTAGTTCCAATGTTAGGTGTGCTGCGTACAGAGATGGTTTGTTGGTGAGCTTCTAAGATATGTTTTACAATTGCCAAACCTAAGCCTGTACCGCCTTCTTTTCGCGAACGGTGAGAATCTATTCTGTAAAAACGTTCAAATAGGCGAGGCAAGTGTTTTTCTTCAATTCCCATTCCGTCGTCAGTAACTTCAACAAGGTATTGGTCGTGCAGCTCGAATAGTTTAATAGAAGTAGAGCCGTTTTCTCTGCCATATTTAATCGAATTTTGGATCAAGTTCATCATCACCTGTCTAATCTTCTCCCTGTCAGCATAAACCATTGTTGGCGCTGTGTACTTGTCCTTGAAAATCAACTTTGTCTTATTGCTAAGTGCTTTGTCTTCCAAAATTTCCATCACCTCCCTAACTAAAGGGACAAAGTCGAAGCGTTGGTAGTTGATCGGAATTTCACCTGTTTCCAATTTAGAGATAGAATCCAAATCATTAATTAAGTAGCTGAGGCGCTCTATGTTATTTTCGGCTTTCTTCAAAAATTTCATGGCCATCTCCGGATCATCAACAATACAATCTTGAAGTGTTTCTACGTAACCTTGGATAGCAAATAGGGGTGTTTTAAATTCATGCGATACGTTCGAAAGAAATTCTCTCCTAAACTGTTCCTGCTTTTTGAGCACTTCAATTTCTTTCTTTTTAGCACCTGCCCATTCTTGCACTTCTTGTTGTACATCATTGATAGGATCGGCACTCACATATTCGCCAAGCGCTTCTTTTAAGTCTTTTCCTAGTTTTAAACTATGTATTTGTTTGTAAATCAGTTTGATTTTGCTGTAGATGTATCTTTCTAAAAGATAATAGAAAACTAAAAAACTTGTGCCAAACGATACGCCGAACGAAATTAGCAAATAGTACCAACTTTGTTGAAAATGGTAATTCACTAGGCCGATAGACAAACCTACGGCAAGCGCTGTAATAAAAACCAGTACACTAAATTTCATATCTTGTTTCCAATATTTGATGAGGGCTCGGCGGTAACTATCCAACCCTCAATTTCTTGTTGCTAAATTACAGCTAATAAGTTAAGATAGTGTTAAGTATGTGCTTACAATTTTTCGGTGAGGTATTTCCAATAGCGTTTAGGTACGTGTTGTGTATGTAGTTTGGTGTTTTTACGAGCTACAATATTGGTGCTTTTGAAGTAGTTTTTCCATAAGTCAGCATATAAAACTTCTTGCTCATCTAACAGATGTTGATTGGATTTCTTTAGCAAATTAATATCGATGTCCATCTCAATTTCTTCAACAGTTTCTAAATTATAGAAAATGCCGTAGTGTCTTTTGATATCGTAGATGATCCACTGCTGATCTGCATAACGATTTCTAAAATGATTGACCAATAAAGGAATTACATTGAAATCTGGATCGATGCCGCAGTAAAATAAGCCATCTGCTGTTTTTTGAAACCGGATAAAAGCTTCCATTCTGTGTTTTTCTCTTTCTACTTTTCTTGCTGTTTGCGCTAAGCTAAGTACTTGAGCATTCCCATAGTTTTTTTCTGCACCCGCCGGATGTTGGAAAATATAAATGCAAAAATCGAAAATGTCTTGATGAAGTTCTGGTTTTTCTGAAAGATAACTGCAATACACTTGTCGCATCCACTTTTTATCCAGACGTTTGGTTAAACCTTGCCAAACTCTATCAGCTTTAGTTCTCTCGGTTAAAATTTCAAAAGATTGGCTAAACACATTAGGTTGATATCGTTCTTTGGATACAATTTTGGTTAAGCCTGGCTTTCTTTCAAACCATTCAAAAACTGCCGTAAGCAAACCTTCTAAACTTCCGTCAAAAATGTAAATCATACTTTGTATAGATTGCTTGTAAAGCTGATGCTGAAATAAATTCGGCATGACGAAATATCGAAGCTCGTCACTCTGAATTTATTTCAGGGTCAGTTGGAAAGTTAAAACAACAAGATTTGATTACTCGGTGTCTTCAAATATTTGCTCTGACTTTCCGCTAAAATAAATCCTTTAATTTCGTGGCTTTGAAAATCTTTTAATTGATAAGGGCTATCTGCGCAAGTAATAAAATGCTTAGCCCGATTGTACGCAATACCTATTTTTTTCAATTGATGAATGTACAATTTGCCGAACTTTCTAGCCTGAACAATTTTTTGAGCCGAGCCTACGCCAATACCGGGCACACGTAAAATCATTTGATAATCTGCCGTATTGATGTCAACAGGGAAGTGTTGCATGTTCCTTAACGCCCAACTCAACTTAGGATCGATATCTGTATCTAAATGAGGATTGGCGTCATTGAGTAGCTCACGTACATCGAAACCATAGAAACGCATCAGCCAATCGGTTTGATAAAGTCTATTTTCCCTCAAAAGGGGAGGTTGGGTGCCTAAAATTGGCATTCGACTATCATTACTAATTGGGATATAACCAGAATAATAAACCCGTTTCAGTGAAAAGCTTTTATAAAAATTGGCGGCAGTGTACATAATTTCCTTATCAGTTTCTGGTGTTGCACCAATTACCATTTGGGTGCTTTGCCCAGCAGGAACAAATTTTGGAACACTTTTAATCAGCTTTTTTTCTTCCTTAAATTGAATAATCTGATTTTTTACAAAGCCTAAAGGTTTAATCACATCTTGATGGCTTTTTTCAGGCGCTAGCAACTTCAATCCCGTTTCTGTTGGCATCTCCAGATTGATGCTCATTCTATCTGCATAAAGTCCAGCTTCGGTAATGAGTTCATCGCTCGCACCAGGAATAGTTTTCAGATGGATATAACCATTGTAGTTTTCTTCCAAGCGCAGTTTTTTAACCACGCGAAGTAAGCGTTCCATCGTAAAATCAGCGTTTTTAAAAATGCCAGAACTCAGGAAAAGCCCCTCAATGTAATTTCTGCGATAGAAATTCATGGTCAGTTCAACTACTTCATCCACGGTGAAAGCGGCTCGTTCTATATCATTGCTTCTGCGGGAAACGCAATAAGCACAATCGAAAATGCAATGGTTGGTAAGAAGAATTTTTAGCAAAGAAACACATCGCCCATCTTCCGTATACGTATGGCAAATACCAGAGTGGTGGCCATTTCCTACACCTTTATTTGTGTTTTTCCTATCGCTCCCGCTCGATGAACATGACACATCATACTTCGCTGCATCAGCTAAAATGTTTAGCTTTTCTCTTAACCTCTCAGACATATTAAACTATTTTACTAACAAATATAGTAAAATAGCTAATATTTTTAGTTTATTTTTTTCCTTCCCATTCAGCATAAAATTGATCAAGGTAAGCAAGCATGAAGTCGTGTCGTTCCTTTGCCATCGCTTTTCCAGTTTCTGTTTTCATTAAATCTTTTAAAAGTAAAAGCTTTTCATAAAAATGATTAATGGTTGGAGCCGTAGTGTTTTTATACTCCTCCTTGGTCATTTGTAAATTAGGTTTGATTGCTGGATCGTGCAAGACTCTGTTTTTAAATCCACCGTAAGTGAAAGCCCTAGCAATTCCAATGGCACCAATGGCATCTAGCCGATCGGCATCTTGTACCACATTTAATTCTTTAGAAGCGTAAGAAATTTCACCAAAACTAGCTTTAAATGATAGGTTTTTAATGCTCAGTTTTACCTCGTTAATTATTTCGGGTTGTACACCTATGCTTGCTAAAAAATCTCCTGCTTTTTGTGGGCCAATTTCCTCATCTCCGTCATTAAACTTACTGTCAGCAATATCATGCAACAACGCAGCTAATGCAACAATTAAGGTGTCTGCTTTTTCAGTTTCGTTAATAGTTTGAGCAGTTTTGTATACACGTTCAATGTGAAACCAGTCATGTCCGGCTTCGGCATTAGCTAATGTGTTTTTAACAAAGTTGATGGTTTGAGTTAAGATATCTTGCATGTGTGTAAAGTTATGCGATATCTTTTAGCTGAGGTGGGAAAAAATCTGTAAATGCCTTGCTAAATTTGCAATAGGTTGATTATTAACAAAAAAAAGATGCCCGAGTGGTTATCGAGCATCTTGTCTGCTATGCATTCTTGTTGTTGCTAGTTTCTCTTTGAAGCCAGTAATTCATAGGTGTCTACATCAAGTAGCTTAGCGATGTGAAAAAGTCTGTCTAGCGTAATCTTACTGTAGCCTAACTCAATTTTGCTGTAAGCATTTTGAGAAATTCCAATTTTAGTAGCTAGATACTCTTGCGAAAAATTTTTGAATTCGCGTACTTTTCTAATTCTTAAGGCGATGCGTTGCATCTCTTTTCTATAAGTTTCGTTCATCATGAAGGTAGTTAAATGTATTTGAATCTAGTCAAATATTTTGCCAACTACAATTATTATTGCTAAAACTTATGAGTTTAGATCACTTTTGTTTACAACTTTGTTTGATCATGACGTTTTGGGCGCTCACTTTCTGGTCGTCTACTGCCATCATATAATTCGTACTCTAGCATTCTACAATCTAATTTTCCATTGTAAAATTCTATCTTTTTATCTGCTTTAAGCCCTATTTTCTTTGCTAGATCTGGGTTTCCGGTAAAGATATACCCATGATAACCTTTACATTTGGTCTTCATGAAATCGCCCATGCGCTTATAGGTGAATTCTAATTTACTGTGTGTACCCAATCTTTCCCCATATTCGGGATTAAATACCACAACTCCTTTCCCGTCTTCAGGTACGTGCGTATCGGCAAAGTCGCAAACCTCAAACTGAATAAGCTGATCAACACCTGCAGTTTTAGCATTTTTTCTACTAACATCTACGGCATCTTCAGATAAATCGGTAGCAATAATCTGTAGATCGATATTTTTGATGACCTGATCTTTCAAGTTTCTGCGTTCAGCGAAAAATACCTCTTCATCATATCCGATAATGTGCATAAAACCATAGTTCATACGGTACAATCCCGGACGGCGGTTAGTGGCTAACAAAGCTGCCTCTATGGCCAATGTACCAGAACCGCACATTGGATTTACAAACGGAGATTTTCTATCCCACTTAGTTGCCAATATCGTACTAGCTGCAAGTGCCTCTAACATTGGTGCCTTGCCAGGAATTTTTCTGTAACCGTGCTTGCTCAGCGTTTCGCCACTGGTATCTATAAAGATATCTGCATCGTTGTCTTTCCAATATAAATGTACTACAGCTTTGTTTGCATCAGAACCAGTGTTAGGGCGAATGCCCTTTTTGTCTTTAATTCTATCTACTATCGCATCTTTAACTTTTAGGTTGGCAAACAATGGTGTAGTGATAAAAGGATTGTCTACGTTAGAAGTTACCGAAAAATAACCAGAAAAATCAAGCAGTTCTTCCCATTCCATAGCCACTAAGGCGGTATAAAGTTCTTCTGGATTTTTCGCTTTGAAGCTTTTTAAGCTATATAAAACCTGACTGGCACAACGCAAGTTTAAGTTAAGTTTAATACACTCGGTAAGGGTAATGTTTAATTCTACTCCTGTAGCGAATGTCCTTACAATATCATAACCTAATTCTTCTACTTCTGTTTGTAGGTAAGAAGCTAGTCTTTTGTTACAGGTAATGATTACCTTACTCTTGGTGTGGAAAACTTGTGTCATATGATTTGCGAAGTTATCAATAAAAATATAGAGATTTGGGTGGAAGAGAAATATTATAGTACAGACATGGAAATTAAAGGTAAAGTGCACGAAATTGGTGCAGTACAACAAGTAAGTGAAACGTTTAAAAAACGTGATTTGATTATAGAGTATGCAGAAAACCCAACATACCCAGAATATATCAGATTTGAATCATTACAAGATAAAACAGCTTTGCTTGATAATTTAAAAGCTGGAGACGAGGTAGAGGTTTCATTCAACTTGCGTGGTCGTCCTTGGACAAATAAAGATGGCGTAACTTCTTACTTTAATAGTTTGGTAGTATGGCGTATTACTACTTTGGCTAATACCGCCGGTGCTGCTGCGGCTGCTCCTCAATATGCTGCTCCTGCTGATGTAAGTACAGCTGCTGGTGAAGATGATGATTTACCATTTTAATAACGCTTTCTGAAAACGCTTTCTAACATCGCTTTTTAAGAAAACACTTTATAATTTTTAAGCCGTTTGGTTACAAACCGAACGGCTTTTTTGCGTTAGTGTACTGTTAAAATTTGTTAAAGGATAGACTCTTTCCTTTATATCTTCGCTATTTTTGAAATAGTTGCGATGAAAAAGAAGAGCCTTTGGATAATTACCGCCCTAATGACCGTTGCGTTGTTGGGTGTTTTTGTAATGCAGATGTATTACATCAGGGAGTCATATAATCTAAAATCGCAACTATTCGAGCAAAATGTAAATCAGGCTTTGGTTTCTGTGGTAAATAAAATACAGAAACAGAACGTTATTCATCGTATCAACCAAAAAGGCAATGAATTTAAGGAATTAGAGGTAAAGAACATAAGGGCACAGACTGATAGCATTGTTGCATTCCAAATTCGACATAAAGAATTTCAAGCTTTAAGAAAACTTAAACAGCGCCAACAAATTTTTGATTATCTTGGATTACAAGACAGTTTGATTAGAGAGAATTTTACTTCTCCAGAAATTATTTCGGAAGAAGATTTCGTGATTCTGTCTAATCCAAATCCAAATGATAAAAATCCGTTAAAGCTAAATGTTGATGATATTAAAGGCCCTAATGGTGTTTTGATAAGTCGTAGGGTAATTCCTTCTTTTTTTAGAAAGCGGGCAGTTTTAAATATCAATAAATTGCCAGATACGATTAGGTACTTGGCTTTTAACCCAACTACAGGTTTTCCTCAGTTTATTTCTTTACCTAGTATCGATCCCGAACTAAAGTCGAAGTTTAAGATGGAAGATGCTAAAGTGGAATACAAGTATAAAGCAGAGCTGGAAAGACTGTATGCTGACACTGCCGCTGTGTATAATTTAGGTAATGTGAACCTGCTGCAAGATGTTGCTAAAGAAATGGCTAATAAGGATGTGCCTTTGGAAGAAAGGATGCCTAGTCAGGATATTGTAGATACACTGATTAAAAAGGAGCTACTGAGTAAAAATATCGATCTTGATTATAACTACTGGGTAACACCATCAAGAAATACAGGGAAGGTAATTTATCAGAATGTTTCTTTGCCTGCTGGCGATGTATTGCCCAAAAATACCTTCAGTAAAGTGATTTTCGGTAATGATTTGCTGACCAAAGACCCTGGGATGTTATATGTGAGTTTTCCTAATAAAAACTCGCTCATATTTAATAACATGTTCGTAACCTTGGCGTCTTCTGTAGGTTTGTTATTGGTGCTCATTTCCATTTTTGCTTATACCATTTATGCCATCATCCGTCAGAAAAAACTTTCTGAGATGAAAACAGATTTCATCAATAACATGACGCATGAGTTTAAAACTCCGGTGGCAACTATCATGATTGCAAGTGAAGCGTTGAAAGATCCCGATCTGACACCAGATAAAGCCAGGGTTAATCGTTTGGCGGGTATTATTTATGATGAGAATGTGCGTTTGGGTAATCACATTGAAAGAGTGCTTAACGTAGCGAAGCTAGATAACAAAGAGCTTAAGCTAGAGCGAAACCCTGTAGCAATGAACGATCTGATTTCTTTAGTGGTAGATAGCATGAGCTTACAGCTGCAAAAGAAAGATACAGAATTGATTTTAGCCTTAGATGCAGATCCAGATGTAGTGATTGGTGATGAATTACATCTTTCGAATATGATCTACAACCTGGTTGATAATGCTAATAAGTACAGTCCGGAGAATCCAAAAATCACCATTAAAACCAAAACCTTGGCCAACGAAATTTGTATAGAAGTCAGCGACGAGGGAATTGGAATGAGCAAAGAGCAAACTAAAAGGATATTTGATCAGTTTTATAGAGTGCCTACCGGAAATTTACATGATGTAAAAGGTTTTGGTTTAGGTTTAAGCTATGTAAACGATATTATTAAGCAAATGAATGGTTCTGTTAAGGTGATAAGTGAAAAAGATAAAGGGACTACATTTGTGATACATTTACCATTAAATTAAGCACATTATATATGAAGAAAATATTGTTGGTTGAGGACGATCCGAATTTAGGTTTGTTACTACAAGACTACCTACAGATTAAGGGTAATTTTGAGGTGGTTTTGTGTACTGATGGCGAGGAAGGCTTAAAAGCTTTCGGCAAGCAACCTTTCGACATCTGCATATTGGATGTGATGATGCCTAAAAAAGATGGCTTTACTTTGGGTAAGGAAATCAGGAAGTCTGATCCGAATGTGCCAATCATTTTTGCAACAGCAAAATCTATGATGGAAGACAAAGCTTCTGCTTATGATTTAGGTGGCGATGATTACATCACAAAACCATTTAGAATTGAAGAACTTCTGCTTCGTATCAATGCTTTGTTGAAAAGGGTATCGTCTGTACAGATAGTGCAGGAGGAAGAACCTAAGCAATTTGAAATAGGCGATTATACTTTCGATTATACTACTCAATTAATTCATTTTAATGGCGCACAACAAAAGCTATCAACTAAAGAAGCCGAGTTGCTTCGTTTGTTATGTTTGAAGAAAAATAGCGTGCTAACTAGAGAAGAGGCTTTAATTCATATTTGGCATGATGATAATTACTTTAATGGCCGTAGTATGGATGTGTTTTTAAGTAAGTTACGTAAGTACCTTAGAGAAGATCCAAAAGTGGAAATTATCAATGTTCACGGTAAAGGCTATAAGCTGGTAGTGAACTAGAATCACGATTTTAGATTACGATTCAGCGGTTATGTAAACTAAATGAAATTAATTGTTCTCGCTACATTTTTATATCTAGTGCCATTTTGTGTTTTTAGTCAGGCTCATTCAAAAGCAGAATTAAGATATAAACCTAAAACACTTGATGAAGCAGTTTTACAGCTTGAAAAGCTACATCACGATACGACCAAAAAGCAAATAATTGCTCTTACCGAAGATCAATTTAAATTGTATTCGCATTTGGAGATGGGAATGTGGATTAGAAATAATTGGAAATTGTGGTCTGGAGGAAAATTATCAAAATATTTTAAATCGATAGGTGTTTTTCATCCAGATGATATGTCTGGGATAATTCTAACTTCTTACTACAGGCATTTAAAAGGTCAAGATCGAGAGTTAGAAAAGCAAGTGAAGTGTTATCAAGATTTTTGGAAGGTGTCTAAAGATCGCTAAAATAAAAATCGGTTAACCGTTGTTCATCAACAGTTAACCGATTTTTCAGTTTAAACATAACCTTATTACATCATTACCCATTTAAAGGTTTGATAGGCCGATTTACCCCAGCCTTTCAATGCTCCTTTTAAAATGTCGTACAATTGTTTGTTGTTTACGGCTTTTCCTTTGGTAGGAATTTTCAGTTTGTCTTCGCCAACTGGCACGTCAGTTACCGAAGTAGCAAACCAAGTAACATGTTCGTGGGGTAGAGCTAAGCCTAAGATCATTCCAGGTAAACCACCAAAAGACTCTGGGCCGCCGCTAACGGCAATTTCTTCAGAATAAAAAGCAACTACATAAACCGAGTCCATTACCAAAGCATTGGCTCTACGGCAATTGTAGCCAGCAATTTCCCTAAACTCATCCGTAATTTTCCAGTTGATTTTTCTGGTACTATCACTCACCATGTAAGTCTCATCATAAACTTTCTTTTGGGTTCTGCTAGTTCCAGCTTTAACGTTGGTTAAAATGCTGTTAGCTTGTTTAAATTCTATCATATCTCCAAACCAACCGCTGGTGCTAGCGATTGCCTCTTCAGTCGGAATAAAAGCTGTGGTTTCGTTACCGAAATAAAGTGTGCTTTTTGAAGTTTTAAACTGAGGGTTGTTTTTTTGATAGTTTTCGAAAGCTACTTTATAAAAACTGTCGTCACCGCCGCCCCAGGTTTTAATCTGATTTTTAATAGCCGTATATGCATTTACACGCTTTTCGTATTCAATGGAGCCATGCGTTATAAAACGGGCGTTTTGTGCGTTGGCATTAAATGTAGCTATTAGTAGGTATGCACTTATGATATATTTTAAAGTCTTCATTTGTTGAGAATTAGTTGATTTAGTTTTTTGGAGCTCCGCCGCCCATTTTATTAAAATCCCAGATAAGCGAGAACATAAAGTACTGGCCAATGTTGTTATAGGTGGTTTGAATGATCGAACTACCAGACGCATAACGGTTGAAACCTTTATTCTCATCCAAAATATCATTAGCGCTAATTGAGAATTTTAAGCTTTCTTGTTTAAAGAATGCTTTGGTTAGGGTTGCATTAACAAGTAATCGTTCAAAGCTGTTATCGAAAGATTGGCTACTTGGTTGGTAAGTATATTCAGAAAGTATCCAAATGCTTATTTTCTTCGGAAGTTTCACAGAGGCATCAAAGTAACCACTATATCCCCAGCCTTTGTTGTTTACATTACTCTGCAACGAAGCTTCCTGTGAATTGTATCTAGGACCAAATGAAAGATAGAAATTGTTCTTTTCCCCATATTTGCTCAGGTTTATAGATGGGCCATAACTAGAACTTGTAGTGGTGTTTAGTTCAGTTAATTGAGAAGTTCTGTTAAAAACGTAGTTGTAATTTTTAGAGCCATTTGCGCTCAAATTTAGTCCAACATTCAGGTCTGCCAAGAATTTCATCTTTCTAGAAAAACCAGAATAAATATTGTAATTATAGGGTAGTTTGCCATCAAGATTTACCGATCTATAAATAGTACGACCTTCAGTATCGGTAACATTACTGCTTACTATTGCATTATTTATGAAATTACCAGAACCACTAATGTAAAAGTTTTGGTTGGTGAGTACTTTGTAAGTGTTATATCTAACATTAAATCGGTTATTGTAAGCTGGTTTTAATAATGGATTTCCTTCAGGAATATTCAATGGGTCATCATTGGTTCTTACTGGCTGTAATTGATTAACGGTTGGCTGGGTAGTAGAGCCGTTGTAGTTAAAAGTAAACGATTTTTGTGCCGAAAACTTATATTGATACATCGCCTGTGGTAACCAGTTGATGAAATTGCGATTGAAGGTTTGATTGCTATATTTCTCAACTTGATCGAAGTTCACAAAACTCGTTTTTGTTCCGAAATTAACCACTGTTTTCCCCTTTTTATAGCTAAAAATAGCACCAATTTGGTTAATTAACTGATCGGCTTGGAAATTGTTGCTAAATTCAGAGTTGAGTTGGTCATATTGATTTGGAGCACTAGCGTCAAAGGTCTTTTTATGCGCATCGTTACTTGTAAAACTTAAGCCATAGCTAGCGACCAAGCTGAAAAATTTACTAAAAGGCTCATTATAAGTGAAATTGGAAGATAATTTATTAATGATGATGTTGTTGTCTTTTAATTGATCAATCTCTTCTGTTCTGGTTAACGCATCGTTTGTATCGTAGAAGTTATTTTCGGAATTTAAAAAACCATCACTGTTAGTTTTGTTATAATTTTGGGCCAAGCTAATTGAAAAATTTCTGCCCACTTTTTTTAGTTTCTTTGTGTAAAGCGCACTTAAATTAAACAATTGCTGTTTAGCTTCATTTGTGGTAACTCTCTCCGAATTATTAATTCGGGTATCGTCTCCTCGTTTACTGTTTGACTTATAAACACTTTCATTATCACTATTTTTAATTGTGCCATCAATCACGATTTTTAAAGTAGAGCTAGTATCTAATTTAACATTGTAAGTTGCATCAATTTTTTGCCTAAACATATTACTTTCCTTGTCGTCATCACTATTGGTATTGATGTAGCCGTCTGGTAGGTTGTTCTGATTAATTGTGTTCTTATTTGTCTTTACATTTAAGGCACCAACCTTATAATTGGTATTCAAGGCATGCTTATCGTTTTTCCATTTGTTTTCGTAGTGAATACCACCGTTATGAGCAATTGGAATACCTTCGCCCCAGTATTGTCCCCCCTCTAATTCGTCGCCATAAGACATAAACATCATCCCGTCATCAGTCATTTCCATATTGCTACTAGAACCGTATTTACTAGCATCATCCCAACCCAAGCCAGTTTTACCTGTGTTACTAGAAGTGAAATAAGCTGCAATCTTTTCCTTGTTTTTGAATTTGTTGATCATGGCCTGGATCTGATAAAAATCGTCAGTGCCATAACCAGCATCAATTTTTCCAAAATAGCCTTGTTTTTTATCCTCTTTGAGTACAATGTTCAGTGTTTGTTTTTTCTGACCATCATCTACACCTGTAAAAGCTGCTTGATCGCTAGCTTTTTCAAATAGTTGAACTTTATCAACCATATCGGCTCTTAAGTTTTTGGTCACTAAAGTAGGGTCATCACCAAAAAACTCTTCACCATCTACCAAAACCTTTTCAACGGCTTTACCTTGGGCAGTAATTTTACCTTGTGCATCTACAGTTACGCCGGGAAATTTCTTTAATAGATCCTCTACACGATCATTTGGCTGAATTTTATAAGCACCGGCATTAAATTCGGTGGTATCGCCTTTGATTTTGATTGCTGCGGCCTGACCTTTAATGATCACTTCATTCAGTAGTTTGGCTTTGGTTTTCATATCGATCACTTTAAAATCCATAGACTTGTTGGCAGAGTCGATGCTGAATTTATTTACAAAATCAGCATAATCAGGGTAGGTAACCAAAAGGATAAAATTTCCATTTTTAAAGTTTTGAAAGCTAAAACTCCCATCTTGCGCAGCTCTGGTAAATTTGTAAAGTGTAGAATCTTTCGCATTTAAAACGCTTATGGTAGCATTTTTTAATTTAGCATTAGAGGAAATATCAGCAACAATTCCTTGAACAGGATGGTTTTGTGCGAATGCAATGGTTGTAAATAGCAGTAACGCTATTACGGTGAGTAACGTTTTCTTCATTTTAATAGTTTGATAGTATCGCTAAAATAACAACTAAATCATTAGTTTTATAACGTTTTAACAATTTTAACTTTTGTTAACATGCTTGTTACATGTTATAGTCGCTTAAAGCCCTTCTTTGTTGCAGAGGCAAAAAGGATTAGTTATTAATTGTCTAAATTTGTAATTTAAGCTAAGAGAGTGGCTGATACTTTCTACATTAGAACAAGACTGATTTGGAAGAAAACGAACATCTACAACCTGCCGAACTTGCTGCAAAATTTGTTAATCAAACCTCGAGGCACATTTTCTTGACCGGAAAAGCCGGAACTGGAAAAACTACGTTCTTACGAAATATCATTGCTAAAACGCATAAGAAAGCCGTGATTGTAGCGCCTACTGGTATCGCTGCCATTAATGCTGCGGGAGTTACCATACACTCGTTATTTCAGCTGCCTTTTGGAACTTTTGTGCCTCGTATTACACCAGATCAGAAATTGCCTTCGGGAGTTCCCTACAATACACCCAAAACTTTGGTTCGGCACCTCAGTATGAATGCCATTAAGCGTAGAATTTTGCTAGATATGGAGTTGCTGGTGATTGATGAAGTGAGTATGCTCAGAGCAGATTTGTTAGATGCCATTGACTTTGTGCTGCGCTATGTAAGACGAAACAATGATAGTTTTGGTGGTGTGCAAGTGCTTTTTATTGGCGATTTATATCAGCTGCCCCCGGTGGTGCGAAACCAAGAACAAGAACTGCTTTCTATGTTCTATCAGAGTGCTTTCTTTTTTGATGCGCTTTGTTTGAAGAACAGTCCGCCGATATACATTGAGCTAGATAAAATTTACCGACAGGCAGATCAAACTTTTATTAGCCTGTTAAATAATTTACGGAATAACGTAGCCACCGAGCAAGACATCGCTTTGCTTAAAAGCCATTACCAAGAAAATTTTAAGGCAGATTTAAACGATAACTACATCACTTTAACTACGCATAATAGCAAAGCTGATGCGATGAACCGAAACAGTTTGGCGAAGCTGAAGGGTAAATCTTTTTTATACCATGCTACTATCGAAAAGGAATTTGCTGAGAGTGCTTATCCGATAGAAAAAACTTTGGAGTTAAAGATTGGGGCACAGGTGATGTTCATTAAAAATGATCCCAAGGGTGAACAACGTTTTTTTAACGGGAAATTAGCCATAGTAACCGATTTGCGTACTGACTACATTGAGGTATTGCCCGAAGGAAATAAATATCCGATTAGTTTAGAACAGTACGTTTGGAAAAATATTAGATATACTACAAATAAACATACCAACGAAATTGAAGAGGAGGAGATCGGTACATTTACGCAATATCCTTTAAAGTTGGCTTGGGCTATCACAGTACATAAAAGTCAGGGTTTAACGTTTGATAAAGCTATTGTAGACATTGGTGATGCTTTTGCACCAGGTCAGATTTATGTAGCGCTATCGCGATTGCGCTCAATTGATGGTTTGATTTTAACCTCGCACCTCAACAATAGAGGAATGAAGGCCGACCAGAATGTGGCTTATTATTCACGCACTAAAGATCAGCAGGAAAGTTTATTGACTCAGATTACCAAAGAGGCTGATGCTTTTTTGAAGCAATCGTTGCTACGAGCTTTTAACTTTACTTTGTTGGATAATTTCGTTTACGAACATGTGTTTAGTTACCGTAAGGATGAAAAACGTTCCGTAAAACAAACCCATCTGCAATGGGCGGTAAAGCTGCAGCAGGAGCTGATGGCTGCTAAAGTTCATGCAGACAAGTTTTTGAAACAAATTGATCGACTTTTGGTGCTTGGTCAGTCTGTTGACTTAGACGCTTTAATTACCCGAACTGAAGCTGCAAGTAATTATTTTACGCCTATTTTGGTAGCTCAAAGTAATATGATTTTTGAGCACATTGAAGCTGTAAAAGAGCAGAAGCAAACCAAAGAATACCTCAATGAGTTGATTGATTTGGAGGCGATGTTTTATGAGCAGTTTAAGAAAATTGTTCGTGCAAAAGCAATGTTGAGTGCTAAAGCAGACCAAATAGAGATTGGCAAAGATGATTTGAATAAGCTTTATGGTTTAGCAAAGAGAGAAGAGCAGATGAAGAAAGCTTTCAGTTTGCCAAACAAGGAAGAGTTAGAGCGCTCTGGGGCTGAGCCTAAATTTAGAAGTAAGAAGAAAACTGAAAAGGAAAAGACGCCAAAAGTAGACACCAAGGAAGTAACGCTGGCTTTATTTAACGAGGGTAAAACACCAACCGAAATTGCCGTGGAGAGAAAAATGACCAAAGGTACCATAGAAGGACATTTGGCGCATTACATTGTACAAAACCAGATCAGCGCAGATAAGGTGATTGCTAAGCATAAATTAGAGATTTTATTGCAAGCCATTCGCGAGCTTAAAAGTATCAAGCTTAATGAAATCAGAGACCATGTGGGCAGATCTTATGATTTCGGCGAGATTAAAATTGCCATTGCTGCGTTTATGGCAGAAGGGGAGTAAAGCCCCACCCAACCTCCCCGAAGGGGAGGAGTTGCAAAGCGCTACAGACAACATACGTCATTTCGACCGCAGTGCAGCGAGCGGAGAAATCTTTGACTTTATTGTTTTTATCTACGAAAACGGCTCATATCTTTCCAAAGATTTCTCCACCACGATCGAAATGACGATGTGCTTAGCGCTAGGAATAGGTCATTCTTAGTTTTGCGAGGCAATCCTAATGCGATAATTAAATTTTATAACTTTAAGATTGCTTTGATGTTCCTCCTCGCAATGATGGCAATAAAAATAAAAAAGCCTCAAGCAAAATGCTCAAGGCTTCGAATTAAATTATAATTGGAATTGTGCTTATTCTTTCCAACCGCCACCCAGAGCACGGTACAAATTCACGATAGATTGTAATTTCTGTAATTTATCGTTCACCGCACTCAGTTGAGCCGCCAGTAAACTTTGCTCAGAAGTTAATACATCGGTATAGTTAGTAGCAGAACTGAATTTTAAGAGTTCTTTAGTATAATCTACTGCTTTCTCTAAAGATGCAATCTGTTTCTCTCTCGAAGTCTCCTTCTCTACTGCTGCTTGATAAGCAAACAAAGCATTTGATACTTCAGAACCTGCAGTTAACACTGATTTCTGGAAAGCAAAATAAGACTCTTGCTGTGCTGCTTTCGCTGAAGTTAATCTTGCTTTATTTTGTCCTTTATTGAAGATTGGTTGAGTTAAACCTGCAACAACGCTATAGAAGATAGAATTGTTAAAGAAGTTTTCCAACTTTAATGAAGACAAACCTCCGTTAGCGGTTAAGGTTAGCTGAGGATAGAAATAGGTCTTCGCCAAATTAGTATTCTCAAAAGCCACTCTAAAAGCCAATTCTGCTTGTTGTACGTCAGGTCTGTTTTTTAGTAATTGAGAGGATAAACCTACTTTTAAATCTTTGTAATCTTGCTGTGTTTCTAAAGTGCTTCTAGTTATCGACCCTGCGCCTTTGCCTAATAAAAGGTTCAGCGCATTTTCAGTTTCTCTAATGCTTCTCTTCAAATCTGGAATACTTACTTCGGCAGCATATCTGTTTGCCTCACTTTGCACTACTGCAGCACCGTTTACAATACCTGCCTCTTTCAATTCCTTAATTGCTTCTACATTTTTAATACGGCTAGCTAAGGTTTGCTCTGTAATTTTCAATTGCAAATCTAAAGCTAACAACGTATAGTAGTTAGTAGCGATAGAACTAATCAATTGAGTTTGTACAGCACGTTTTGCGGCATCTGTTTGTAAATACGAAGCCAACGCCGAACGTTTGGCACTTCCCAATTTACCCCAAACATCAATCTCCCAGGCGGTGCTCAATTGCGCCCTGTAAAGTTGTGTTTCGGTATTGATATTAATTCCGGGAGGAAAGTTTAAAGCTGCAACAGATTGTTTGTTATCGGTTACGTTTACATCAAGATTTAAGCTTGGTAAAAAAGCTGCCTTGCTCAAGCGTAAATTAGCCTCGGCACTTTTCATTCGCTCTATCGATGCCTTTAAATCTAAATTGTTTTCAATCCCTTCTTTAATTAAAGCTTGTAATTGTGGGTCGGTAAACAATGTTGATGTAGGCAAATCGGCAATAGTTGCCGAATCTGTTTGCGCTACGTCCCTGTACAAACCATCCGCTTTTAACTCTTCGGGTGTTTTGTATTTTTGAGTTACACAAGCTCCCAAACTTAACAGAAGGGAACCTGTGATAAATATTGATATTTTCTGATTTCTTGTCATTTTGATAGGCTGAAATTATTCTTCAGGAGTGTCTATTTTTTCGAAGTTCAAGTGTGTTTGTCTTTCCATTACACTTTCGTCATAAGGAGATTTACTGCTCACTTTTTCTTGTAAAGTTTGGAAAACGATAAACAATACAGGGATAATGAACACCCCAAATATAGTTCCGATTAGCATACCGCCAACTGCACCAGTACCAATAGACGTATTACCCGCAGCACCTACACCGGTAGAAAGCATTAAAGGTAAAAGGCCTAAGATAAAGGCGAATGAAGTCATCAAGATTGGTCTTAACCTCGCTGTTGCACCTTCTAGCGCAGCTTGCAAAATAGTCATTCCTTTTCTTCTTCGCTCTGCGGCAAACTCTACAATTAGAATGGCGTTTTTCGCTAATAAACCAATTAACATGATGAGTGTAATTTGCGTGTAGATGTTGTTATCGATACCAAAAATCTTATCGAAAATAAATACACCAGCTAAACCTACCGGAAGGGATAAAATTACCGCCAATGGCAACACGTAACTTTCGTACTGTGCACAAAGTAGGAAGTAAACAAAGATCAAGCACAGTAAGAAAATAAATATGGTTTGGTTACCACTCGCTTGCTCTTCCCTAGATAAACCAGAATATTCATAGCCATATCCCTGCGGCAGTAACTTCGCAGCTTCTTCTTCTACCGCTCTCAGTGCATCACCAGAACTGAAACCTGGTTTTGGATTTCCGGTTACGGCGATTGAAGTATAAAGGTTAAACCTCGAAATGGCCTGCGGACCGTAAACTCTTTCCGTAGAAATGAAGCCTGTAATAGGCGCCATGGTGCCACTTGGCGTACGGACGTAAACCCCGTTTAAGCTTTCTAAGTTGGCTCTGTACTGAGGGTCTGCTTGATAAACTACCCTGTACTGTTTACCAAATTTATTAAAGTTTGATGCATAAACTCCACCATAGTAACCCTGCATTACACTCATCACATCGTTAACGTTTAAGCCAGCTTGCTTAATTTTTGCTACGTTAGCTGTAATTAAATACTGAGGGAAATTAGGGTTAAACGAAGTTGCAGCATATTGAATTTCTGGGCGTTGATTTAAAGCGGCCAAAAATTTGGTAGCCACCTCATTAAATGCGTTGATGGTTCCACCGGTCTTATCCTGCAATTGGAATTCGAAACCACCACCAGTACCAAAACCTTGGATGGTTGGAGGGGCAAAGAAGATGATTTTCGCCTCTTTGATGCTCGCAGTTTTTGCAAAAAGTTCGCCGATGATTGTTTTCACATCACGTTTACGCTCATCCCAAGGTTTTAATCGAGCAATTACCATTCCGTAAGAACTTCCAGAACCACTGATCATAGCTCTACCTACAACTTTTAGGGTTAACCTAACTTCTGGCACTGTTCTTACAATTTGATCGATTTTACTTACAATTTCGTCTGTTCTTTCTTGTGAAGTACCCGGAGGTAAAGAAATATCAGACATGATGGCACCTAAATCTTCATTAGGTACGAAACCTTTTGGCGTAGTATTAAATGCCCAAACAAAAGCGGCAACGAAAGCTAATAAGCCTAATCCGGCTAACCATTTTTTCTTAGCTAAGAAATAAACAGAACCTTTGTATTTGCGGGTCATTGATTCGAAAGAAGTATTGAAAGCTGCGTAAAAGCGTTTCATAAATCCTTTTTTCTCATCACCGTGATGATCATCTTTGTGAGGCTTTAACAACAGTGCACAAAGCGCCGGACTTAAAGTTAAAGCGTTGATTGCTGATAAGATAATCGATATGGCCAGTGTTAGACCAAATTGCTTGAAGAATACTCCTGAAGATCCAGCAATGAAACTTACCGGTACGAATACCGCAGCCATTACCAAAGTGATCGAGATAATTGCTCCAGTAATTTCGTCCATCGCATCTAAGGTTGCTTTTTTCGAAGACTTATAACCTTTGTCGAGCTTCGAATGGACTGCTTCTACTACCACAATGGCATCGTCTACCACAATACCGATGGCCAGTACCAATGCGAATAGAGTTAGTAAGTTAATGGTAAAGCCAAATAAACTTAGGAAGAAGAACGTACCTACAATGGCTACCGGTACCGAAATGGCAGGTATTAAAGTAGATTTAAAATCCTGCAAGAAAAGGAATACCACTACGAATACCAAGATAAAGGCCTCAACCAAAGTGTGCAATACCTTTTCGATTGATGCATCCAAGAAGTCGTTTACGTTGGTTAAAACCTCATATTTAATGCCACTTGGAAAATCAGCTTTTGCTGTTTCTAAAGCTTTTAGGGCACCGTCGATTACTTCTTTCGCATTTGAGCCCGCAGTTTGGTTAACCGCAAAACCTAGTGCTGCTTTACCGTTTAGCTGTACTGCCGAAGCATAACTTTGTGCTCCTAATTCGATACGGGCAATGTCTTTTAGCTTTAAAACCTGTCCATTCTCTGCAGTTCTGATGATGATATCGCCGAATTGAGTTTCGTCTTTTAATCTACCAGTATATTTTAAAGTGTATTGGAAAGATTGTTGTCCTTGCTCACCTAGTTGACCTGGAGCTGCCTCAATGTTTTGATCAGCTAATGCGGTGTTAATGTCACTTGGAACCAATCCATAAGCAGCCATTACATCTGGTTTTAACCACAAGCGCATGGTGTAAATGGATTGGCCAAAAGCGTTTACGTCACCAACTCCTGTAATCCTCTTAATTTGAGGAACCAGGTTGATCTCCGCATAATTTTGCAAGAATTTCTGGTCGTATGCAGGGTCGTCACTGTAGAGCGAGAAAATTAGTACGTTACTGGCTTGTCTTTTAGCAGTAATTACACCAGCTCTAGTTACTTCGGCAGGTAATAAACTAGTAGCACGGGCCACACGGTTTTGTACGTTTACTGCCGCTAAATCTGGGTTAGTACCTAACTTAAAGTTGATGGTAATGGTAGCAGAACCATCGTTTCCGGCCGAAGAAGTCATGTAGGTCATGTCTTCCACCCCGTTAATTTGTTCTTCCAGCGGAACTACCACACTACTCATTACCACATCGGCGTTGGCACCTTGGTAAGAAGCAGATACTTGCACCGTTGGTGGAGCAATTTCTGGATATTGTGAAACAGGCAAGGTAATGATCCCGAGCACCCCCAAAATTAATATGATGATGGAGATTACTGTGGATAGTACTGGCCTTTCAATAAATTTCTTAAACATGAGAATTTGTTGGAATGTTTGAAAATTGGTGCGTTGAAATGTTGTTAACTTTATAATATTTCAACTTTACAACGAAAGTTAACCTACTTGTTTTTAGCATCAGCATATACCGAATCGGCAGATTTTGCAAGAGGCTTAATCTTGTCTCCATCCTTTAATGATGCGAAACCTTCTAATACAATTTTGTCGCCGTTCTTTAAACCTTTGGTTACCACAAAGAAGTTCCCTTTAGCTAATTCCATAATTTCTATGTTGGTAGCTTTTACACCTGCCGTATCATTAACTAAGTAAACAAATTTCTTACCTTGAATATCTGTAGTAGATTTTTGAGGAACTAATAAAGCGTTCTCTACGTATTGAGGAATACGGATAGACGCACTAGAGCCAGAACGTAACAAGCCATTTGGATTTGGAAACGTAGCCCTTAAGCTCGAAGCACCTGTTTGCGAATTGATTTGCCCGCTAATGGTTTCAATCTTACCTTTTTCTGGATAGATAGAGCCATCTGCCAAAACCAAGGTTACATTAGGGATTTGCTTGATTTTATCTTCTAAAGTACGGCCTTTTGTATTTCTTGCTATTTGCAACAATTGCTTTTCGTTTAATGAGAAATATGCATAAACCTTGCTGATGCTAGAAACCGTAGTTAATGGCTGCTGGCTAGTACTGCTCACTAAAGCACCAACTTTGTACGGAATGGTACCAATTACACCATTAACAGGAGAATTTACAACCGTATAACCTAAGTTTACTTTCGCATTTACCAATGCTGCTTTTGCTTGTGCTAAGCTTGCTTTTTTAGCAGTTAAAGTCAACGCCGCATTTTCTAAATCGAATTTGCTAATGATATCTTTTTCTACCAGAGGCTTGGTTTTGTTGTATTGTAATTGAGCAGCATTCACTTCAGCCTCTGCACTTCTAATTGCAGCTTCCGCAGTTCTTACTTCTTGTTGATATTGTGGTGCATTGATCGCAAACAAAGGCTGACCCTGTTTCACCGTAGCACCTTCATCTACGTAGATTTTTTCGATAAAACCATCAATTTTTGGTCTGATATCTACGTTCTGCTGACCTTCTAAAGTTGCAGGGTAATCGCTTTCTAGCGTAGTGTTTAATTCGTTAACTTGTACTACCGGATAGTTTTGGGGACCAGCAGGAGGGCCGCCTGCTTTCGGGTCTTTACCACCAGAATTACATGATGCCATAAACAGGGCGGTTAAACCCGTTAGCGTTAATAAAAGTGAAGATTGTTTCATTGTGTATATATGTTGATTTTGAAGGTTCTAGTTTAATATTTGATCTAAAATGATCTTTTTTCTTTCGGAAATAAGTTGGTTATATTGCTCTTTAGGGATGTCTAACAGTTTTTGATAAAGCGGGGTCATAATCACCGGGAAAGAGATCAATGAAGTTAAATTGAAGACGAACTGAATTGGATCATACTTTTTGATGGTACCTTTCTCCATCTCTAATGCAACTTCTTTTAAGAAATGAGTTAGGGCCTCACTTTTTTTCTTCTCCTTCAGCGCAAAATTCTTACTACAGATCTCCGTAATCAGAAAAGACTCTCTGTAAGGGTATTTAAGCAGTTCTTTCATATGAACATCGATAAAAAGACCTAGCTTCTCTTTAAAAGGGGTCTTTCCGTAAATCACATCATCTAACTGAGATTTCAAGCTATCTACTGCTTCGCGGTACACGGTCTGAAAAAGTAAGTCCCTAGATCGGAAATAATAGTTAATGAGCGAACGGTTAACGCCAGCCGCATCCGCAATTTCTTGCGTTGTAGCATGCAGATAACCTTTGCTAAAGAATAGCTCTTTGGCTGTGTGTTTAATGAGTTCTTCTTTACTCAAACCTAATTAACTTTAATGTTTAACAATTTTGTTAAACAAAAGTAATTTCAAGTTTGATTTTCAAAGTCAGAGAAATCTCATTTAATCATTTGATTAATTTTTGTCGTGTAAATGTTACACTAACTATAAAAGGTGGATTTTGCTTATATAAAGCTGTTTAAGAAATTTCTATTTCTCCTTCAAAAACTCTTTCTGCCGGGCCACACAAAAACACATCGGTAAATTTTTGCCCATCGTAACTAAAATTGATTTCCATATTTCCTCCCAATACTACCACAGGTGTAACCACCTGACCAATCTGATTTTGTTTTTTAGCCATAGCCATTGCTACTGCCGTAACTCCAGTGCCGCAAGCATAAGTTTCATCTTCTACACCTCGTTCAAAGGTTCTCACAAAAAAGTGATCTGATTTTTTTTCTACAAAATTTACGTTAATGCCATTCGCTTTGTAAGTTTCATTGTTGCGGATACGATAACCTTCGGTGTAAACATCCATCGTTTCCAAACCTTCAACTTCTTTTACATAGTGAGGCGAACCAGTATTTAATACAAAAGCTTCCTCATCATTATTAATGGTATCTACATCAATCATTTGTAGCTCTACCCAATTGCCCTCTGCTGAAATTTTGGCATAATGAGGTCCATCAACTGCCAAAAAATTAGTTTCAGTGTCAAAAATACCTAAGTGTTTGGCAAAGGCCACGATACACCTGCCGCCGTTGCCACACATGCTGCCCACATTGCCATCAGCATTGTGGTACACCATTTCAAAATCGTAAGTATCACTGTTGAGCAAGAACATTAAACCATCAGCACCAATGCCAAATCTGCGGTCGCAAAGTTGCGCTACAGCTTTAGTATCAATGTTTTTTAAAGGCGCTTCTCTATGGTCAATTAGTATAAAATCGTTACCTGCACCTTGGTATTTATAAAATTTAATGTTCATATCTTGCTTAAAGTAAACCGTAACAAATATCGGCCAAAAAAGTCAATAAGTTGCGACGTTGGCTTTTAACATTTTTTAACACGCATTTAGACGTTATTCTGATACAAATATCGTTCATATGGTATTAAATTTGAATAATTGAAGAGTAAAAAGTATTTCATTTAAAAACATAACATACAATGGATATCAAAAAAATAGGATTAATTGCTTTGGCTGCCTCTTTTATAGGTGGTGCAGCTGCAATTGGCGCCTATAAGTTATTAGAGCGCCCAAGTGATAGTTTTACACTAGCAGATAGACAAAAGACTATGTTCGCCAGTAACGTAACTGGTATATCTTCTGCTGGTGCTCCAGACTTTGTGCAAGCTGCGGCGGCGGTTTCTCCGGCGGTGGTACACATTAAGACGACCTATCAAGGTAAATCAAGTAGGGGCGGTGGCATGGAAGATATGTTTGAGCAATTCTTCGGTTTTGGCGGCGGCGGACGTGTTCAACGTCAACCACAGGCAGCTTCTGGATCTGGTGTAATTTTAACGCCAGATGGTTATATCGTAACCAACAACCACGTGGTAGATAAGGCAGATAAAATTGAAGTTATTTTATCTAACAGGCGTAAAGTAACTGCTAAAGTGATTGGAAAAGACTCCAACACCGACCTAGCTTTAATTAAAGTTGATGCAACTGATCTGCCTTTTGTAAAGATGGGTAACTCAGATAACGTGCAAGTAGGAGAGTGGGTGTTGGCCGTAGGTTTCCCGCTAGACTTACAAACTACGGTAACAGCTGGTATTGTGAGTGCAAAGGCTCGTAACATCGGCATCTTAAATCGCGAAAGCGGCATGATGACTGAAGAGGAATACGAAGAATTTAGGAGAACTGGCAAGCAACCATCTAGAACCAACAACTCTATCGAGTCGTTTATACAAACCGATGCTGCAATCAATCCTGGCAATAGTGGTGGCGCATTGGTAAATGCTAATGGAGAATTGGTGGGTATTAACGCGGCTATTGCGTCTCAAAGCGGTAGAAACGAAGGTTACGGTTTTGCCATTCCGGTAAACTTGGCAAAAAAGATTTTAGAAGACTTTAAGAAATTTGGATCTGTTAAGCGTGGATACATTGGTGTCACCTTCACCGCCTTAGATGCCGATGTGGCAGAAGAACTGAAAATAAAGGACAATACTGGCCTATATGTAAGAGAAGTTCTACCGGGTGGCGCAGCGGCAGCAGCAGGTATTAAAGAAGGCGATATTATCAAAAAAGTGGAAGGCATCGCTATTTACGATTCTCCTGATTTGCAAGAACGCATTGGTCGTATGAGCCCTGGTGATAAAGTAGCTTTAACAGTATTGAAGGCTGATGGTTCTACTAAAAACATCAACGTTACTTTAAAAGGTGAAAGTTCTGTAAATATCGCAAAAGCGGATAATAGTAAATCTACTGGCGCTAGCATTAGCAAATTAGGTGCTAGTTTTGCTCCTGCAACGGCTGCTCAGAAAGCTAAATATGGTATTAAAAACGGTGTGGTAGTAACCGATGTTGTACCTAACCAAATGTTCGATTATTGGGGTGTTAAAAAAGGTCTAATCATTACTAAAGTGAATGGTGCCAATGTGAACAGCGCTGCAGATATCGAAAGAGCTTTGCCAACATCTAGAGATGGTAAAACTACCATTGCCGGTGTAAGCGATGAAGGTTCATTTACTTTCTCATTCGGAAATTAATTAAGCACACATCAAATGATTAAAGGGTACTCGTTTCGGGTGCCCTTTTTTGTTTCCTATTTTTAGAAGCGCAATTTCAGTACTACTAGGCTTCTTTAGTCCCGCTTTTCGGCTATAGCCGCGGTCGCATCGCTAGCGCTTTTGCTTCCCTCAGGCTACCACCTGCAATCGGGGCTATTTAACGAAGGCTTTTTGTATAAAGCTTGACGATGTTATTGTTCAGTTCGAATAATAATCTTAAAACTGATGATAGTGGCATAGTTGCACCTCATTTTGTAAACTAAACCCGATTACAGCTAAAATACTTTTGTTCTGTGCTGAACAGCAAAGATTGCTTGGTGGTGCATCCTGGCAATGACGATAAAGTAAATTACAGCAGTACCAACAAAAAGATTGTAGCGGAAAGCCCCAAAGGGGGGGCTTTGGAACGGGGCTACCTTTTGATAGCTGTACCAAATAGCTTTTCAAATGATTAATAAAATAAGAATGGTAATGACACAAAAAAAGCCTCGATTGATGTCGAGGCTTTTCGTTTAAGAACGCTTTATCACTAGTTCTTTATAATTTTCTTAACTGTGCTGGTATTATTTCCAGTTAAATTAAGCATATAAACACCGTTAGCAAGTTTACTCACGTTGATAGGAGTGATATCGCTAGTTAGGTTGTAGCTTCCAATAATTTTGCCACTTAGATCAGATAAAGTAGCTTTGGTATATCGGCTAGTGCTGTTTTGTACGCTCAGTGTTTCGGTAACTGGGTTTGGATAAACAACAACTTCTAAGCCGCTAAACGAATAATTAACAGGAATAATTCTTTCAAGCTTAACAATATTGTCGTTGTCTAATTGAGTGAGCTTATAGTACGAATTGCCTAATATTGGTTGCTTATCTGTATAGCTATAGTTCTGTAAAGTAGTGCTATTTCCAACCCCGTTTACTGTGGTAAGCAGTGTGAAATCTGTACCATTAGCAGACCTAAATAACTTAAATTCTTTATTGTTCACTTCTGCACTTGTACTCCAGTTCAACACAACTTGGTTATTGCTAATTCGGTGAGAAAAATTAACCAGTTGTATAGGCAATACATAATCAACGTAGTTAGAAACGGTAATTCCATTTCCAGCCAAATCTGCGGTTGATGGACTAGCGCCGGCATTCCAGCCATCTGCGGCGGCTAGGTTGTAAGTGTGGTTACTTACAGAGCTTGTACCATTTTTATTCAATACGCTTGATAGATTGTACTTGTCTGTATTGCTCAAAGTTAAACTAAATGAGGTGCTGCTTGCGATTTCTACATTTGGCGTAGACTGTAAAGTGTAGTTAACTCCATTTTCGCCAGTAAAAGTAAATTTAGTTGCGTCTATATCGTTGTTGCTACCACTAAGTTTGTAAAAGTTTGTTCCGGTTACCACTATAATGCTTGTTTGGCCATCTAAAGTAGCACTGGTGATTGTTGGTACTGGTACATCGCTTACTGTCAATGGAATGGTTGTTTGTGCGGTGTTAACTGTGGCTTCTTCGCCGGCGGCCCAGCCTGTGGCAGCTGCTAAGTTATAGGTTGTATTACCTGTAGAGCTAAGGCCATTTTTATTAATGAGTGTGTTTAAGGCAGCCTGATCTGTCGCACTCAGTGTAATCGAAAAAGAAGTAGGACTTGAAATCTCGACGTTTGTGGCCGATAGAATTCTAGTAGTTGCACCTTCTGCGGTAATGGTAAATTTATTCGCTACGATATCGTTGTTAGCGCCAGTAAGTGCCAAAAAGTTTGTACCCGTTGCCATTAACACTTTAGTATTGGCATTGTATGTTGCACTGGCAATTACTGGTTTAGCAGGTGTAGCAGTTCGATCTGCAGTTGTTTCGCCTTCGTTAAAGTAGATATCAACTGCAGAGATTTTATAAAAATATGGTTGCCCGTTAGTTAAGCCCGTATGGGTGTAGGTTAAAGTTCCATTTGGTACCGATGCGATTAAGGTAGTTGGGTTAGCAGTTGTGCCACCATAAATACGATAGCCAGAAATTCCTTCAGCAGCACTGTTTGCAGTCCAGTTTAAAACTATTTTTGAACCTCCTTGGGCAGTTGCTGTTAGTCCTGTTGGTATTGAAGGAGCGGTAACATCTACTGGAGTTAGTTTTAAAAGTTTACCGCCATCAGTTCCGTTATCACCATCAATAGCATAAACTATATTGGCGTTGGCTACTACACCGTAAGGTAAATAAGTTGCAGCAGAATTAAAAGGTACACTATAAAACTCGGCAGCTGGATTTACAGCATTTGTGTATTTGTAAAGTTTATAAGTGCCTGGTGTACCAGAGGGTGTTTCAATAGCGTAAAGGTTGTTAAATTCATCTACAAAAAGTGCAGAGGTATAGTTGCTAGTATTTAGATCTGTTTTCGTATAACTTATGCCGTCTGAAGTAGTTAATTTTACAATCCCACCTTTAAAAGTAGTACCTCCATCAGTATTAAAAACATTGTTGAAATATACTGTTCCATTTGTAGCTACCGATATGCTAGTGGGGTAGGATACACCAGTTTGGCTAGTAATATTGTTGTAAAGTGTAGTGCCAGAGGTAGTTGTGTTGCTTGGATTTGCCGTGCTGGGAGAATTATACCTAACTACGGCGTACTTACTAGCCACTTCATTATATTCTAGCGCATATAGTCTGTCCTGCTTATCAAATGCTAAACCGGTAAAATATCTACCACTTTGTACAACAGTAGCTGTATAGCTACTTGCGGCATTTAAGCGAGTAATTTTGCCATTACTTCCATTGAAATCTGATGAAAAATATACGTCGCCATTGCTTGCAACTGCTAAGCCAAATGGTAAATCTGTACCATCTCCAACAATATTGCTATAAATTACCGTTGCTGTGCCACTACCGTTGGTGTATTTAGCAATTTCGTAACCACCGCCGGTTTTTGCTCTAGTGGTATAAACATTACCGTTGCCATCTTTCGTTAAGGCCGCATTTTGCAAACCTGTTTCTAAAGTGGTTACATTATATTGCGCATAACACCAATTACATGTAAAAATAAGGAATGCTATTAGAATAATTTTTGTGTAGCGTTTTTTCATAATCTTCTTTTTAAACAGAAATATATGGATTAAGCCATCCGCTTTGTGTGGTTTCTATCACATCTGTAGTGTCAAAGCCGAACGCGGTTTCTGAGGCTAGGATGGTTTGTAATGTTCTTGGTTTAGCCGTTTGTATTTTAACAATATCAATTGGATGATAAGCATTGATACCCATTGTTTGGTGGCCAATTAAACCCCTAGGTCCTTCTACACCTTTTTTGTTTAATTGGTAAACAGCTTCTGCAGCATCTCCTTTTAATAGTTGTGGTAGCATGTGAGCTAGCGCTAAGCCCGCTTCGTATCCCAACAAAGCAAAAACATTCGCGTCTTGCTTACCGAAATCCTCAAATTGCTTTACGAAGGCTTTATTGTTTTTCCCTTGCATATCTCTATGCCAAGATCTAGCACTGTACATTTTAATGTTCATGTCCTCGGCTTCGAATAAAGCCTCGTTATAGGCCATGTTTTCTACTACCACCAGCGGTACCGTATCGTAAAACTTAGATTGTCGCCATTGCCATAAAAACTGATTGGCCATTTTACCAGAAAATATAGCGTGTACAAAGTTTGGGGTTTCTTTTTCTAAAGCTTCAAAAAATGGAGTTAAGTTTAAGGTTTCATTATTAGCATAAGCCTGAGGCAAAACAAAACTATTTACACCAGTAGAACCTGCCGCGGCTGCACCTTCCGTAAAAGAGCTGTTTAAATTAAAACCCGCCTCATAAATTGGCATTACCAATTGCCCTGCCGGGCCAAACTCGTTTACCGCCCATTTGCCCAAAGCGTACTGGCTTTGCCATAAATTCATGGAAAGGCTGTAAATATTTTCTCCAGTGGTTGCTGCTGAAGGAATGTACTCGCCAAAATCTAAGAAGAAGCCTAATTTGTTAAAGTTTTGTAGCATGGGTTTTAGCTCATCTATCACCTGGATATTTACCATACCCATTAAAACGTCAACACCTTCAAAAAAGATCAGTCTTTTAGCTTCTTCTATGCACTTATTGCGCTCACCATTGCCCACATAAGCAGGCATAAAATTAAATTGGCTAGCAGGAATGTTATTTTTGGTTAAAGCACAAGCAATCCCCGCCATGGTGTGTTGCCCATAAAATGGATACATACCAGAGTAAGGTAATAAGAACCCAACTTTTAGAGGTTTGCTCATATTATAACTTAGTTTCTAGAAGGGTATACGCCTTCTGAGCAAATGATGTAGTTGATGGCTAAATAGGGTTGCATATTGCTGAATGCGGAATTATTCCCACTAATGCCGATAGTTGGGGTACCCGAAGCTTGACCAGGTGCCATTGATTTGATGTTATTTGTCGCAGCAGTCGGCGTTGCATAAGTTTTTAATTGTGTCGCATTTGGCCCAGAACCAATTTTAGGGCTAAGTGCTAAATAATTATTCTCTGGTGTGCTAGCGTCTCCTATTGCATTTGCAGCATTTGGTGTTGAAATACCATTTGATAATACAGCTGTATGGTTGTGCGCAGGCAAGTGGGTGATGTTTAATGTTGTAGTGGGAGTGCCAGCAAGTTCTCCTAAATTATAAGTCGGAAGACCCGGCCCTTGCCCTGGTCCGATCGGCGTTCTACCACGTAAATCCGGTAGTCCAAAGGTTGTGGTGCCATTTCCTCCATAAGTGGTTCCTAGTAGCGAAAACAATGCCGTGTTCTGTGCTATACTTAGAAGTTGTCCATTGCAGAACATAAAACTTCTAGGAGCAAAGTTGCCCGCAAAGATCTTAATGATAGCCATAAATTCATCCATAACTATATATTTTTAGTGTTAAAGTTTAAAATTTGGTTGTTGTTTGTATTAAATTGCAAAAGGTTGGTATGTCGATGATCATTTTTGTTAGCACTAACTAAAACCTCTTGTTTATCTGTGTTTTTATAACTCCATGCGGTGGCTCCACTAGGGTTTTCGCCTGCGCCAACTACCACATCTACGTTAGCAGAAGATTGAGCAAGTACAAGATTGTTTAACTCCTGTGTTTTAATGAAGCCTAAATCAGCTAAACAAATTACTTTATCGCAGTTTTGCTCGGTTTTTAACAGTTTAGCAACCTTATTTAAAGCAACTGCGGGGTCCGTATATCTTATTTCGTTGTGGCTAGTTTTTGCGCCAATACCCGTAATACCAATTTTAGTGTTGCCGCAGTAAACAATAACATAAGGTAGAACTGCAGCTTGTAGTTGCTTGCTTTCGAAAGCATAGTTGCAGTTTACAAAACTAGAGGAGCTTGCTTTAAGTATTTTGGCAATTTCTTGTGATGTAAGCTTGCTGTTTTGCCAACTAAAGTTAACGGCATGGTAATTGGCCTTGCCTAAGTCGTAAGTTAAATCATTAAACTGGTTGGTATTACTGATACTCCCAGCAAACAAGTTAACGCTTCCCATCTCAAAATTGTTAATGGTTTGCCTGTATTGAGTAAGATGCTCAACGCTAGAAGAGCATAATAAGTTTAGCGCATTTGGATGGCCTTTCGCGTAAATATATTTTGCAGCTTTGGCAGTATTGTCAATACCAGTTGCAAATATTACAGAACCACCCAACAAGAGCTGTTTCTTTAGAAAAGATCTTCGTGTTGTCATTATTTTTTTAAGATGAGATATACGTTTTTTTGGTTTTTAGCGTTAATGGGTCCTTAAAGCTAGTAACAAAAAATAAAAACGAGAAATATTTAGGGGGAACAAAAAGCGGACAAATGTGTTATTTTATTTAACTAATTGATTTTCAGTTTATTTTATTTTTGTTAAAATAGAGCTAAAAGTTTTAGCTCATGAAGTTTTTAGTTGATTTATAATGTTTTACGTGAAAACGTTTGCTTTGATTTCGTCCACGGCTTGTTGGATTGATACTTTAGTGGTATCTATCGTAAATGTATATGTAACTGGCTCATCAAAATGTTGATTAACACCCGTTAGATTAGGTAAGTGTTCTGGATGATTTGACGGAAGCATCGCCCTGCGATATAAACCTTTGGTATCTCGTTTGATCAGTGTATCTAGATCACATTTAATGTAGATTAATTGCGCTTCACATTGTTCTGTAAATATTGCTCTGGTTTCATTAAATGGATTAATTGCAGAGATGATGACCAAGTCATAATTGGCTTTATTGACGTTGACAAAATTAGCCATCCTATTGATGTTCTCTAATCTATCTGCATTAGAAAAGCCCAAATCTGCAGCATATTTCTTTCTAAATTCATCTCCATCTACAATCAAAACTTTGATGTTTTCTTCGGAAAGTTGTTTCGCCAAAGTTGTAGCTATAGTCGTTTTGCCAGCACCAGATAAACCTGTAAACTGAATTACTTTGCACATGATAAACTGCTGATCTTTTCTAACAATAATTTATAATTGAGGATTACATCCACATGTTTTATTTGATAGCTTACTTTTTCATCGCCATTAAATATCACTGAAGCGTCTTTGCTGTGTTTGGTAAGTCTTTGCAAGTTTTCTTCTGGTACTGAGTTTTGTACAAGTATCTTTTGATAAAAATGATAAAGCATTTCATTGGATCCAGAGCCGTAATCATAAAAATAATTTAGCGGATGATGTTCTGCTAACACATTGAGATATCCTTTATAAAAATTATCAAGCACTATTTCTGTATAATAATTGAAATCTTGATAGTGTTGTTCTGTTAAGTTGATTTTCAATAAGCTAGAGTTAACGTAGCCAGGTATGGCATGAATACCTCTTCTTTTTAAATGTGAGGTTACAACAGCATTTGGTTCTCTACTCAAAAAATAAAAGGGTGTTTCTGGAAACCATTTCCTTAAACGTTCATAAAAATGAATATGCCAACTATCAAGCTTGATGAAATATTTTTGATACTCTTTCGTCCTGTTTTGTCCATACCAAGCAGTTGTCTTTTTAAATAGTTCCTCGATTTCGTTTTCACTTATGTTCGCATCCAATTCTCTCATCCGTAAAATTTGATCAAAAATTGGAGCTTCAGAGATAACAATATGTTTATGGTCAACTGATAACGATTGCGATAACAAAGTAGAGCCGCATCTAGAAACGTGAAAAATAAAGCAAGTAAGCGGTACAGGCGGTGAGGGTAAAGCTGTGTCTAGTAAAAAGCTTAAACTTGTGCAGGAAAAAAACCTATTCGAGCCTTTTTTTATCTTTAATAATTGTATGGTCTCATCAAAAAATGGCTCGTTGAAATGATGTTCGCCTCCGTAGATCCATAAACACTTCCAATTACCATCTTCAAAAGTCAGATCGTAGGGCAGCCAACAACTCAATTCAGATCTCATATTCCGACTTTAGTTTTGCTATGAGTTGATTAGCTGCTTCTGTTTGATGAGTTTTCAGTTGGTCAATAATCATCTTAACTTCATCTAAAGACATTTTTTTTTCTTCAGCTTGATAGCCATGCTGTTCGAAAAGTTGGTCGCTCCATTCATTTCTCAAGCAGTCCATTACCAAATGAATTCTTACCGTTTCACCTTTGTTGCTTACGCTGTGCACTTTCGAAAAATCCATGTACCAGCAAGTTCCAGGTGCTAATTTATAGTTTTGGTGATCTACCATAAAATCAACATCCTTATTGGTTAAAATTGGAATGTGTATTC
This sequence comes from Pedobacter helvus, assembly GCF_005925325.1. Classification (GTDB taxonomy): domain Bacteria; phylum Bacteroidota; class Bacteroidia; order Sphingobacteriales; family Sphingobacteriaceae; genus Pedobacter; species Pedobacter helvus. The sequence continues at coordinate 364,614 of NZ_SRMP01000002.1, forward strand.
TGAAATTTCCATCCTCATAGCTACAACCCGGATCTTTATGCGGTTTAATCTCACTTCCGGGGTATAAAGCCAAAAATCTAACGGTTTCCTTTTCACATTTCCAATCGGCTAAAATTGATTTGATATAAGGTAGTTCTCCTAAAAGTGGCGTGTCTTTAAATGGCTGGTCTATGTAGTTGGAGTAAATATCTGAAGTTGCTCCAGAAGCAGATCGAAGAGAAATACTTTTCCAATCGCCTTCATAGTCTTTGGTGTTGAAATGATTTACCCAATTGCTATTTAAAGCAATTTTTAGCTCTTGTTCCAGTTTATGAACATCGTAAGAGATATTGAAATGAATTGCTGCCAAAATGAGATGTTATTACCTTAGAAGATTAATCAACTCGATTTGCTAATTTAGGTAAGTCTTTTATAAAATAGTACATCATATTTTTATTATCTCTCAAAACCTCATGAATAATGCACCTAACGACTTCCAGTTCTTAAGTATTTATCGATCTAAGAGAAACCCGCAAAACCTAAATTCTAAAGATGAGCCTGATTTTTTAGCTGCCGAAAGTTACTTTCTAAACACTTTTGAGATTGGTTTATTTGAAGTGTATAACTTTTTGTATCAAGATTGTAAAAGCGATACTCATTTTGAAGATTGGCTAATCAACCTAAAGGGAGTAGGGTTTTATCAAGAAAAGAAAAACTTATTTAATAAATGGTACCAAGGCAAGCAAGCGTTAGCAAATGAAAAATATGAGCGACAATTTTTAAGTGAAGATCAAATTCATTTTTGGGAAACTAATGGTTATCTCCAGCTAGGTGAATTTATTGCTAAAGACGACTGTGATGAGGTGGTTGCCTTGATTTGCGAAACTCTAAGTATTGATTTAACTGATTCGAAAACTTGGTATCCGAAGCATGACCTGTTACAGGGTTTAATGTTGCAGCTTTATCAAGGCGCAGCAATCGAAAAAATTAGAAAAAACAGTCGGCTTTTTGATGCATTTGCTGATCTGTACGAAACGAAACAGCTCATCGCTAATAGCGAGAAAGTGAGTTATAATCCGCCAGAAACGAAGAGTTTTCATTTTATGGGTAGCCCTTTACATTGGGATATTGATTTTGGAAAAGGCCCACGATATTACATACAAGGTTTGGTGTATTTAAACGATGTGCCTGCAGATAGGGGCGCATTTTGCTTAGTTCCTGGCTTCCATAAAAAGATAGATGCTGTGCTAGAGAACGAAAATCCAGAGGTAGCAATAACAAAAATACTAGAAACAGAAAAGGTAGCATACTTAGGAGGAAAGAAGGGCGATGTGATCCTTTGGCTAGAAGCTTTACCGCACGCAGCAAGTCCAAACCATTCTAATTTACCAAGGTTTGTGCAATATGTTAGTTTTCTAAAAGTATAACTAAGCTAGAAAAAATAAAGGAGGATATTACATCCTCCTTTTCTAATATTAGTAACCTAATTTATGCTGTGCCTGCCCTCCGCGGATAGCCCACTCACAGGACTTTTTATCTTTCTTGTTATATGCTCTGTTTACTGATAACAAGCTAGCAAAAAATTGGTTTCGTTCTTTTAAATTTTTATTAACAAATCAACAAATTTGTTAATAGTCTCTACTTTGGGGAGATTTAAAGAGGCCTACTTCTTGGTGTCTGCGTAACCAAATACTTTCTGTAACAAACTAGAAGAACGGGCTCCGATATCGTCTCTAATTTTTAATTCTTCTTGTGCAACTTGTACAAACATCCCTTCAATTGCTTTTTCGGCAACATATTGTGTTAAATTGGTATTTACAGGTTTAACTAAAGGCACTTTGTTGTACGCTGTAGCTGCATCAGTCCAATATTTAGTTGCGCCTACTTTACTTAAACTGTTACTAATTACTGGCGAGAATTTCTCCATCAGCTGTGCTGTAGTTACTCTTTTAAAATACTGCGTAGCGGCATCTTTGTTTCCTAAAAGGATGTTGGTTGCATCTGTAATGGTCATTTGTTTAATGGCGTTCACAAAAATCGGCTTTGCTTCTTTAGCAGCATCTTCTGCAGCACGGTTTAAACTTAAAATTACATTGTCTGCCAATGAGTTTAAACCCACGCTGCGCAAAGTTTTTTCTACTTTTTGTGCTTCTGTTGGGAATAAGATTTTAATGGCCATGTTGCCGAAAAATCCGTCTTTTGCTGAAAGCCTGTCGGCTCCAGCCGAAGTTCCAATTTCTAAAGCTTGCTTTAAACCATTGCTGATTTCTAAACTGCTTGGCGTGCCAGTAGCTCCAGTAGCCACCTGACCTAAAATATTGCCAAGTTTACTTTGGCTTTGCGCATCGCAACCGCTAAAACATAATGCTGATGCTGCTAATAAGAATAATCCTGTTTTTCTCACTGTTTTTCAAATTGTAATTAAGCTATGGGCAGGAATTATTTATCTCCACCCATATTAGCAAAATTACGCAAATCTTTCGCCAATAGCTGTGCTGATTTAGCTATTTTAACATATTCAGCTCGGTACCCTTCTTTGTCTACACCTTTTGCGCCATCTGCCAATGCAATGACTTGCTCAAAGCTGCTGTCTTGTACAAATTCCGATTGACGTAACAACATCCCAAACATAGCCACCGAAGCAGAAAATCTGAAGTTGTCGCTGCTTTTGATCAGCTTATCTTGGTATTTGTCTACAACAGCTTGCTCTAGTAATTTACTTTTATCGTCATCTGGTTGTTTGTATCGCATTTTTACGGTTAAAAGTTCGTTTGTGTTGCTAGAAGATGATGAGGTGTTCTTTGCAGCTTTTTGATATTTGAGAGCATCAATGCTTTTCACAAACTTGCTTTCTACGCCAACCGGAATAATTTCATATAAAGCAGTAACGGTATGACCAGCGCCCATTTCGCCAGCATCTTTTTTGTCGTCGTTAAAGTCTTCGTTGTTTAACAAACGGTTTTCGTAACCAATTAAACGGTAGGCTTGTACTTTAGCGGGGTTAAATTCTATCTGTAACTTCACATCTTTGGCAACGGTAAACAAAGTGCCGCCAAACTCGTTGATCAATACTTTTCTGGCTTCGTTAATATCATCGATATATGCATAGTTTCCGTTGCCTTTATTAGCGAGAACTTCCATTTTACTGTCTTTGTAATTGCCCATTCCAAAACCTAGAACCGTAAGGAATACACCGGTTTTACGTTTTTCTTCTATCAAAGTTTGCATATCGGCATCGCTATTGGCTCCAACGTTGAAATCACCGTCGGTTGCTAAAATAATTCGGTTGTTGCCGCCTTTAATGAAGTTGTCGGTAGCTACTCTGTAAGCTAATTTAATCCCTTCGCCGCCAGCAGTAGAACCTCCAGCGCTCAGTTTGTTTAGCGCTTCCTTGATCGCTTGTTTGTTCTCACCAGAGGTAGAAGGTAGTACCAAGCCAGAGTTGCCAGCATAAACTACAATGGCAACTTTATCTTGGTCGCGTAAATTATCGGTAAGGAGACGTAGGGAACTAATTAATAGTGGTAATTTATTTTGCGATTCCATCGATCCTGAGACATCGATTAAGAAAACCAAGTTAGATGGTGGCAGTTTTTCTGTTGGGATGTTTTTCGCTTTTAGGCCAATGTGTACCAAACGATGTTGCTTATTCCAAGGTGCGGTGCCAATTTCGGTTATAATATTTACAGGGTCTTGGCCTTTTGGTTGTTCGTAGTTGTAATCAAAATAGTTGATCATTTCCTCAATTCTTACTGCGTCTTTTGGAGGCAAATTCCCACCATTCACAAACCTGCGCATATTGCTGTAAGAAGCGGCATCAACATCTATGGAAAATGTAGAAAGTGGATCATTCGTTACTTTTTTGAAACCATTTTCTGTAATGTGGGCATAGTTTTCTGAGTTTTGCGGAGCTTGATAGAAGTGCATACCCTTACCTCTTGCTATACCTTTGTTTGCTGAAATGCCTACAACGCGACCCGCTAAAGCTTCTGCTACTGGTGGAGCAACCATCTTCATATCTGCCGATTTGTATATTCTTTTTTGTTGCTTACCATAACCTACCACTGCCACTTCGTTTAATGCTTGCACATCTTCAGCCAAGCTAATATTGATGACATTTGATTTTCTGATAGTTACTTTTTTAGTTTGAAAGCCTAAAAAGCTGATCTGCAAATGCGTATCGGTGATAGGTGCTTTGATGTTATATTTTCCATCAGCATTGGTTTTGGCTGTGGTTTTACTTGGAAGACTTTTAATGAGCACGCCGGGTATGCCTAAGCCATCTGATGAACTGGTTACCGTACCAGAAATTTCTCTAGTCGGCGTGGCTTTATATCCTAAAAACAGGAACAAAGCTACAATTGGAGTGAGTAAGATTTTCATATCTTATTAATTTTAAATGATTAATTATTCTCGTTAAGCTTTCTGCGTTCTCTACGTATTTTAACAAAGCGTTTGACGATGAAATATGAGCCAAGCATGATGATGAGATAAGGCCATACACTTAGCGTCCATAACACAAAATCAACTATAGATTGCCAGCCGTTGTTAAGTGCTACTTTTGTTCTGGTTAAAAAGCCACTTTGTGGTTGCTGGATATATTCTTTGTCTTTATATAGGTTGATGTTGAGCGTGCTAAATGCTACTTGGTCCGCCAAATATTTTAATCGCCCTTGCTGACTATCAATTTCCTCTTCTAGCGTTCTGATGTTTTCTTGTATAGCTAAAATATCTTTAACTGTAGCGGCTTTAGCCAGTATTTGTTTGTAGCGCAATAGATACTCGCGTTTGGTAGTCAAACGAGTTTCAATATCTACATACTCTTCGGTAACATCTCTAGCCTGGATGTTTTTAAGTGTTATTTCGTCTTTACCGTTTTCTATACTCGTTAACAGTTGCTCAAAATTTGCTGCGGGAATACGAATTTTAAGGGTGTAAGAAATAGATTGTTCGCTGTTCTGTAAATCTTCATTCTCGTAGTAAGCATCTAGCTTTTTTAACAGGTTATCTATTCTTTTCTTACTAGCATCAATGTCAAGACTTTTTACTGTGAGGCTACCATCTTTAATAATTTTCTGTTTGTCTATAATAGTTTGTTGGGCAGATGGTTTCGCATTTGTTTCTAATCGATATTCGCCTTCCTTGCCACTAGCAGGAGGTGGGGCCATTAATTTTACGGCCGATGCTTCGTCGGCCACTGCCTCAGCAACAATCACTTGATCTACAGCATTAGCTTCGTTTTCTTGTTTATTGCCGCAAGCGTATAACAAGGTAAGTACACAGCTTAGTATTAAAATTTTTATTCTCATATCCATAGTTTTTTGGTGGATGGCGTGCTAGTTAGAAAATTCGTCTTTCGGTCTAATTGCTTCCCGGCTTTCGGACTTTCCATTTAAAGGGTAGATGTGGCCAATCCTAATTTTCCATATCCATCTCGAAAAATATTTTTATACTTGAAGAAATTTTAGGCATTCCGAAGCGATTTGAGATTTATCAAGAACACATCTAGAAATAAAGAGGGGCACGAGCAAGACGACCTTTCTTTGGTTGCTGCTTACCAACAAAGTGGCGACTTAGAGGTGTTGGGCGAGCTTTACAACAGGTACATGCATTTGGTGTATGGTGTTTGCTTTGGCTATTTTAAGGATGAAGAACAGAGTAAGGATGCGGTAATGCAAATTTTTGAAGAACTGGTGAAGAAACTACGTGTCCATCAGGTGCAGAATTTCAAAAGCTGGCTGCACGTACTTACTCGCAACCATTGTCTAATGGCACTCCGTAAGTCGACTAAAAATCCTACGGTAGCACTCGAAGAAAATTTTGTGGAAAATGATGACTTTGTGCATCTTGATATCGACGACACAAAAGAAACACAGTTAACCATCATGGAAAAGTGTATGGAAACCCTTTCGGAAGAACAACGAAAAAGCGTAGATTTATTCTATCTACAGGAAAAATGCTATAAAGAGGTTGCCGATATTACAGGGTACGATATGCTAAAAGTGAAGAGCTATATCCAAAATGGTAAACGCAATTTGAAAATTTGTATTGAAAAGAACAGTGGGCAATAACGAATGGTTAGATATTGATGTACTGGACGATTACCTAGAAGGGAAGTTGGATGCCAGTATGATGCATAAGGTAGAGCGAATTTCGCTTGATGATCCTTTTGTTGCCCAAGCTTTGGAGGGTTTATCTGCTGCTAAAAAACGTACCCAAACTTTTTCGTTACTACAAAAACAATTACAAGAGCGTGTGGCTCAAAAGCCTGTAGAGCGTAAAATGTGGCGTATCACGTCTCACCGTTTAAGCATTGCTGCAACGGCTGCCGTGCTATTCATTACGGTAGGTGTTTTATTCTGGCTACGTGAAAGTAATCGCCGCCAACAGTTAGAAATGGCGAGTAATCGCCCTAAGCAAATTGAGGTTAATATCAAACCAGAAGCTGCGGCGGTAGCTCCTACTGATACTTTAACTACGCCAAAACCGGCAACACTGGTAGATCAACAAAAAGTTGAGCAAGCGCTAAATAATACCTTGTCTAAAGGAAATCAGGCTATTGCGAAGAACAATACACCAAGAGAAACGATTGTAGAAAGTGCTTCATTAGAAAATAAGGAAGTGGTTAAGGCTCGCTTAACTAAAGACAATAGCGAAAATCAAGCTAAAATGCTTGGTGCAAGAATAGCTGCGCCTGTTGCCCCTGTACAAGCTTTAGAAAGTAGGGTAGATGGTATTCAAGTAAAAACTGATCCTTATGCAAGATCGGTAAAAGGCACTGTTTACGATATAAACGGTAGACCATTACCTGGCGTTGATGTAAAGATGGTAGGCGATGATTTACGGTCGATTACGAATATGAGTGGCGAGTTTAACTTGCCTATCAATAAAGACAGTAATAAGGTTACACTTGAAGTTGCATCTTTAGGCTTTGCCAGGAAAAACATAGAAGCAAAACCTAACGAACAAACCAATATCCGTTTAGAAGCAAGCAGCAGCGCCTTAAATGAAGTAGTGGTGGTTAAATCAAAAAATGTGGCTAAAAAAATGGCTGCTAAAGACGAAGTAGTTATTGGTATGCCAGCAATTGGCTGGAAGGCGTATAGCGAGTACTTGATCAAAGAGAACAAGTTATATGTTGATGGTGCTAAATCGGTGGTATTAAGCTTCGATATTTTAAAAAATGGAGCTCCAGATAATATCAAAATAGAGAAATCAGGAGGTAAATCTTTAGATGATGAAGCTATCAGGTTGTTAAAAGATGGTAGTAAGTGGAACTATCCTGCTAGTGTGAACAAGAACACTTCTGTCACCATCAAATTCTAATGTACAGAGTCGGAAATTTTTTGGAAAAGGATAGTGAAAAACTATTGACTTTTATAGAAGCACATCCGTTTGCTGTTTTAATTGGGGCAAATCAAAATATTCCATCTGCCACGCAAGTTCCTATACAAATTAAAAAGGAAGGCGATTTGATTAAGTTGATTGGTCATGTAATGAAAAAGACAGATCATTATGAGGCTTTCGCTGCTAACGAAAATGTGTTAGCATTGTTTTTAGGTGCGCATGCTTACGTGAGTGCATCGGTTTATGAAAATCCTGCAGCAGCTTCGACATGGAATTATAGTTCGGTACAAGCCAAAGGCAAAATCAGGTTGTTAGATAATGAAGAAACCAGGACAGTAATCAAAGAGCTGACTGATCAATATGAAAAAGAAGATAGTCCTGCCGCATTTCACCAAATGTCTGATGATTATATTGAAAAACATTTGAACGCTATTGCAGGTTTCGAGATTACAGTTACAGATTTAGAAGGTGTTTTCAAACTTAGCCAGAACCACTCGCAAGCCAATAAGGAAAGTATTATTAAGCAGTTGTCGCAGAGCGATGATGTACAGGCGCAGGAAGTAGCGAGGCAGATGAAGGATTTAAATTGTTAGATTGCTTGATTGTTAAATTGTTTTTTGTTTCCGCTGATTACGCTGATCTCTTGCGCAGATACTCGCTTATATTTTTTGAGACTTTCCTAAATGCTTTTCTTTCCCTTTTGGGGAGAGATTCCGAAGGCAGAGAGGGGTTTATAATTAACCTCTCCCTAACCCTCCCGAATGGTCGAGATAGGTACTCCTTAAAAAGGAGAGGGAACTGGAACATTGCTAACACTCAGGCAAACTAATCGGTACTTTCGTAGCCAAGCCGCCATCAGAAGTCTCTTTGTACTTCGCGTTCATATCCAAAGCAGTTTCCCACATGGTATTTACCACCGCATCTAAGCTTACTTTTGCCTTATCAGGATTACTTTGCAATGCCAATTGACTAGCAGTAATTGCTTTGATAGCCCCCATGGTATTGCGTTCGATGCATGGAATTTGCACTAGTCCGCCAATAGGATCGCAGGTTAAGCCTAAGTGATGCTCCATGGCTATTTCTGCTGCCATTAGCACTTGTCGTTGCGAACCTCCTAAGCATTCGGTTAATGCTGCTGCCGCCATAGCTGATGATACACCGATTTCTGCCTGACAGCCACCCATCGCCGCGGAAATTGTTGCTCCTTTTTTGAAAATGCTGCCAATTTCACTGGCGCAAGCGATAAACTGAATGATTTTCTCTTCGGTATAGCCATCGCAAAAAGTGATAAAATATTGCAAAACCGCAGGAATTACACCAGAAGCACCATTGGTTGGAGCGGTAACCACACGTCCGAAAGCAGCGTTTTCTTCGTTTACTGCTAAAGCAAAACAGCTTACCCAATCCAAAATATAATTGAAGCCCATGCCACCATTGCGGATGGCCATCATCCAACTATCATAATCGGTATACGTTTGATCGCCAATTAAACGTTGGTTTAATTTTGCCGCTCTACGGGCAACATCTAATCCGCCAGGTAAAAAACCTGCAGTATGGCAACCTCTGTAAATACACTCTTTAATTACTTGGTAATGTTGTAGAATACCTTTCTTGGTTTCCGCTTCTGGTCGCCAAGCGGCTTCATTTTCCATTACAATTTCCGAAACTTTTAAGCCTGTAGTTAAACACCAATGTAAAAGCTCACTTGCTTTTTCTACCGGAAACGGTAATTCTACTTGTTCTTTCTCCGAACTATCCTGACCTTCTTTTACTACAAAACCACCACCTATGCTGTAATAGGTTTCTGAAATAGCTTTCCCATTGGATAGAAATGCCTGAAAAGTAACTGCATTGGGATGAAAAGGTAAGCTTTCTGCGAAAAGGAAAATCAGATCATCCTGATAAGTAAAATCTATTTCAAAATGCCCAGCAAGCATTAATTTTTGATCTGCCTTAATTTTTGCAACTGTGCTATCAATGGCATTTACATCAAAAGTAACCGGATCGCCACCAGCCAAGCCTAATAAAATAGCAATATCAGTTCCGTGGCCTTTGCCTGTTTTTGCTAAAGAACCGTATAGTAAGATTTTTATTTGTTCTACATCTGCAAGCACACCTTGTGCCGACAAGCTATTGGTGAATTGCTGTGCTGCTCTCCAAGGGCCAAGTGTATGTGAACTTGAAGGACCAATTCCTATCTTAAAGATGTCGAAAACTGAAATTTGCTCATTAGACATAAATACAAAGCTACGATTGTTTTGTGATTTAAAAGCTAGGAATAATTTAGTAATTTTCTATCTTCATGTTAAACTAAACAACCTTTAAAAATTAACGCTATGGAACAAACAAACACTTATGAAGAAATTGATTTAGAATATTGCAGAGCTGGCTCTGGCAAGAGATTGGCAAATTACATCATTGATTTAGTAGCTTTTTATATTATGATGTTCTTTGTAGCAATTTTAATTGAAATAGCTTGGCCTGGTAGTGTATCGGAAAATAATATTGATGGCATTGTAGATCGTATATTAACCATGTGCTTGTATGCGGTGGTAATGTTTATCATTGAGGCAGCTTTTCAAGGCAAATCTTTAGGAAAATTGATTACTGGTACCAGGGCGGTTAATATCTACGGCGAAGCACCAACATTTACTCAATTGCTGCAGAGAAATTTTATCAGGGCAGTTCCTTTCAATGCATTTAGCGCCTTAGGCAGTCCGTGTACGCCATGGCATGATAAGTGGTCCGATACTTATGTTATTGATGAAAAAGTGTTGGAGCTACAGAAAAGAAAAGATGTGTTTTTCTCTGAGCTTAGCAATAAGGAAGAGTTAGCTGAACAGCAAGTTGATCAGACTTCTTAAAAATCAAACTCAATAATGCTTTCGTCTTGCAACATGGTTTCCACAAACTCGTGGTGTTTTAGCGGACTTCCAATGGCATCCCAAGTGCCAGTGATGATGCCGTTAGCCAGTTGATGCTTGCCACGAATTGCTTTTAGTTTGTGTTGTTTAAAGATCAGTTCGTAATTGTCTAGATCTTTGTTTTGGTATTTTTTTACAATACGATACGTACGTTTGGTAAAACGGCGCTCGGCAACGTTTTCTATGTACGGGAAAATTAACAAAGAAAGCAAAACTACGGCGGTTACACCAATGGCTTGGATGAAATAGCCAGAACCAACTGCCATGCCAATAGCAGCTACAATCCAAATTACGCAGGCCGTGGTAAGCCCCGTAACGCGATTTTCGTCTTTAAAGATTACTCCAGCACCTAAAAAGCCAATGCCTGTAACAATGTTGGCTGCAATACGATCGTGGCTAACATCGCCTATTTTAACGGAAAGCACTGTAAATAAAGCTGAGCCCAAACCAATCATGATCATGGTTTTTAAGCCAGCAGATTTACTACGGTATTCTCGTTCTGCGCCAATTAAACCACATAAAAAAATGGTTAGCAAAAACTTGTTTAGTTCTGCAGTAGTTAGAAACTTATTGTTGTCGCCAAGGAATTCTAAAAACTCTCTCCCCATATTACGTAATAAATTGGTTTGTAATTTACGAAGTTAACTTTTATAATTTATTTACATATGAAGTAATATAATTGGCTCTTTTTCTTAGATAAGTTTTAAGGTCTTTCTTAATTTCTGGAAAATTGCTTGCAAATGGAGCCCACTCTGTGTAGTAATTCTGCCTATTTGGTTTCCACCGCTCGAGGTCTTTTGTTTGAGACACTCTGATAGTAGCCGCATAGTGTTCAGTATATTTTAGTAGCTCATCTAATTTCATGTTTTTGTAGTTGTTCCAAGTAGATTTATACAGGTTTTTGACCTCTGGATCGTTTAAAAATCTGCTGAAGAACAAGATGCCCTTATTCATATCGCCAGACCTAAAAAGCGGGTTGTCTACGGGATATTCAAAATATTTACGACTGTCATCATCTAGGCCAAAACCCCAATCAAAATCCCAAATTGGACCCATTGTGTATTTACCTCCTTTTGCTTTGTGCATGTACACACTTTTTGGATGTTTTATTTCTAGGTTTGCTGTTAAGTTATAAACAAGAAGATAGTTTACCAATTGCTGTTTGTCGATATAATTTCCATAGTTGTTGTTTGGGAAATCTGCTCTTTTTACCAATGCCTCAAAATCCAGAAATTCTTGCTTTATGGTATTAAACTGAGCTTCTGTTTCTATATCTGGTGCTTTTACCATTATCGGTAAATTATATCCGGTAGAAACGAACTGCCAATCTTCATCATAATTCGTATCCATCTCTAGCAATACGCCTTCTTTACCAATATTTACTCTTCCATCTTTTACCTCTACTTGTTCGGTAAGTGTGTAATTGCCGGCGTATTTGCCATTAATAGTTACATCAACAGGAATAATGGTATTGGTATAAGGCATTCCCAATTGTTTCCCAATTTTCATAGCTACAGCATTAGTCATAAATGTATAATCTTGCCAATTGGCCAGTAGTACCCAATCTTTAGCAGACTGAAGCCCCAATACCGATGCTGCAGCATCTAATTTAATGCGGTAAGGTTTTTTTGGCTTGTTCCAAGTGCTGTTTCCACGGCCTTTGATACGCATTGTGCTCAAAGCAAGATCGGCGTTTACACCTTTGCCATCAATGCTAACCGTACCGTTTATATAATTATCTTTACTCACTACTTCTGCACCACCAGCGGTTTCAATATAAATATGAGGAATAACCGCTGAAACACTTTCATCTAATTTAGCTTCTTCGACAATGGGTTCTTCTTTTGGTTCAATATCTTCTACAGGATTTTTCTTACACGAATAAGAAACTAATGCAATAAAAGAAAGAATAAGGTAAAATTTAGATTTCATTTAATGTAGATTAAAAATAGTGCGTAAAATTTTGGGGATATTAGTCAACCCTTTGTGTGATAATTTCCCCCTAGTTTTGATAGTTAGATTTTATATTAATTGCTTTAAGGCATTTACTTAACGTTTTCAATAAATTTGGTTGATTGATGTTCTTAGGTTAGGCAAACATTACACCATAATAGAAAGTGTCTAAAACAAAAATCCCTCAAAACTTTCGCCTTGAGGGATTTTTTATATAGCTGATGCTGAAATGAATTCAGCATGACGTGCTATTTAAGGAGCTTCGATTACATCATGCCGCCCATGCCGCCACCCATTGGAGGATGAGCGCCAGCACCTGCACCTGCTTCTTCCGGCTCGTCTGCTAATACTACCTCAGTAGTTAACAACATTGCCGCAATTGAAGCTGCATTTTCTAAAGCTACACGAGATACTTTTGTTGGGTCGATAACACCAGCACCAATCAAGTTTTCGTAAACATCGGTACGAGCATTGTAACCGAAATCTGCAGATCCTTCTTTAACTTTTTGTACTACGATAGAACCTTCGATACCTGCATTTTCACAGATTTGACGTAATGGTTCTTCGATAGCACGTTTCACGATTGCGATACCAGTAGTTTCGTCATCGTTATCACCTTTTAGGTTAGTCAAAGCCTCAACCGCACGGATGAAAGCAACACCACCACCAGCAACAATACCTTCTTCTACAGCAGCACGAGTTGCGTGTAAAGCATCATCAACACGGTCTTTTTTCTCTTTCATCTCCACTTCTGAAGCAGCACCTACGTAAAGTACAGCCACACCACCAGAAAGTTTAGCTAAACGCTCTTGTAATTTCTCTTTATCGTAGTCAGATGTAGTGGTCTCAATTTGAGCTTTGATTTGACCAACGCGAGCTTTGATATCTTCAGTTTTACCAGCACCATTAATCACAGTAGTATTGTCTTTATCAACTACTACCTTCTCTGCAGTACCTAGGTAAGAAAGATCAGCGTTTTCTAATTTGTAACCTCTTTCTTCAGAAATTACAGTACCGCCAGTCAAGATAGCGATGTCTTCTAACATTGCTTTTCTTCTATCACCGAAACCTGGAGCTTTCACAGCAGCCACTTTCAGCGAACCACGGATTTTGTTCACTACCAAAGTAGCTAAAGCCTCACCGTCTAAATCTTCAGCGATGATTAAAAGCGGTTTACCAGTTTGAACAGTTTTTTCCAATACTGGCAACAATTCTTTCATGTTGCTGATTTTTTTATCGTAGATTAAGATGAAAGGTGAGTCTAAATCAGCTTCCATTTTATCTGCGTTAGTTACGAAGTATGGAGAAAGGTAACCTCTGTCGAATTGCATACCTTCTACAGTTTTTACTTCTGTTTCAGTACCTTTTGCTTCTTCTACCGTAATTACACCATCTTTACCTACTTTTTGCATTGCCTCAGCAATTAACGAACCGATTACCTCATCGTTGTTTGCAGAAATTGAAGCAACTTGTTTGATTTTGTTGTTGTCTTCGCCTACAGTTTGAGATTGAGTTTTCAAGTTCTCTACCACAGCAGTAACTGCTTTATCGATACCACGTTTCAAATCCATTGGATTTGCACCAGCAGCTACGTTTTTAATACCAGCAGTAACAATTGCTTGCGCCAATACAGTAGCAGTTGTAGTCCCATCACCTGCAATATCAGCAGTTTTAGAAGCCACTTCTTTTACCATTTGCGCACCCATGTTTTCAATTGGGTCTTTCAAATCGATTTCTTTAGCTACAGAAACACCATCTTTAGTAATTGCTGGTGAGCCAAATTTCTTATCGATAATTACGTTACGTCCTTTTGGACCTAAAGTTACTTTTACTGCATTCGCTAAAGTGTCTACACCTTTTTTAAGTGCGTCACGAGCTTCAACGTTATATCTTACTTGTTTTGCCATTGTTTTAATGAGATTTGATAATGTGAAGATTTGATGATTAGCTAATTAACTAATTATCGCATCAGCTAATTTTAATGTTATCCGATTACTGCGTAGATGTCGCTTTCACGCATAATTAAATACTCTTTTCCTTCGTGAGATACTTCTGTACCAGCAAATTTGCCATAAAGTACTGCATCACCAACTTTTACAGTCATTGGTTCATCTTTTTTACCAGCGCCAACAGCAACTACGGTTCCTTGTTGAGGTTTTTCTTTTGCAGTATCAGGAATATAGATACCAGAAGCTGTTTTTTCTTCAGCAGGTGCAGCTTCTACCACAATCCTGTCTCCAATTGGTTTTAAATTTAAAGCCATAACTCTAATAATATTATTTTGATTTAAAATTTTTAGTTTAACAATTAACTTGTCATCAGTTATTATGCCAACCGATTTTGGCTTGACAAATTTTCACAGCTTTGTCAGTTCGCTCAAATATAGTTTAAGTTTTGGTGACAGCGTGACAGGGAAAGTACCCATTTTTAATAATGCAAATTTTGATTTTTTGCAGCGCAGTTGTTAGGCAGCTATTATCGTTAGTCCCGCTTTACACTCAAGTCCGCACTCGTTTCTCTCGTTTACGGGCTTTTTGTTTCAATCGGGGCTACTTAAGTTGAGGCTTAAGCTTTTTGCGAGCGTTAGCCCTACAATCCACTCATTCAGCTAATTTCGGTCTCCTATTTTTCGGGTTGCATCGATAAGCCAAAGTATTTCCTTTAAAAGAAAAATAGGCAACCGAGAGTTTTTGTTACTTTTTGCGGTCAACCTGCGAAGCAAGCTTGAAGGCAATTAAAAACATAAAGAAATTCTGAAAAAAAGTAAGAGCCTAGCGGCAAGCTTGGAAAATATACCTAAAACACTATTTCAAATTATTTCAAAAAAAGAGCTTGGCTCGAAGTCGCATTAATTAACCTAACAAAAAGCTGCACCCTTAAAACCTAAATCCCATGCCTATGTAAGTCATTGTACTTTCTTTAGAGGAGCCCACCACGGCTTGTAGCATAATTAAATCGGCTGGAAAAAAGAATATCCCGCCGCCATAGCCATTATGCCAAGTATTCGAAGAAACACCTTTTGACCAAACCCTTCCAATATCATGAAAGCCAATTAAACCAACTTTACCAGGAAAGAGATATGAATTGAAGTCGAGTACTTTTAGTCTCAATTCTAAGTTATTAAAAGCCATGGCATCCCCAGTAAAGCGACCGCGATAAAACCCTCTTAAATTGATGGAACCTCCCAATCTTACCCGTTGAAAAAAAGCAGGATCGCCAAAGCTTCTCCCATAACCGCTGCGGTTGGCTATCACAAAACTTCCGTGCCCATCTGGGTTAAAATATGCACTAAGGTCTGTATTGAACAATCCTGATCGTTGATTTTGTTCATTTAGTTGCTGAAGTCCTCGCAAAGAAGTTTGCCAATAAACACCTTTAGTTGGAGCAAGCTTGTTATTCCTCGTATCGTAATTAGCCGATACTTTTAACCCAGTGTACCATTTGGTGCCAAAAACATTTTCTTCAGGAAAAGTAGCGTCGTAAAAACCCAAAAACTTGTTGCCATTGTTGGTAATGGAACTGTTGTAAAACTGGTTGGTAATGCCGGCGCTTAATTCTAAATTTCCAATGTTTCTCTGCAGACTGATGTCGGCATCTACTAAATCATATCGGTTTCTAAAGAACTGGATTTTATCGTCCTGATCATCATCAAATTCTCCATCTTCGTCTGGCAGGTAAGCAATAAATTGAGAGTTATTGCCTATGCCGAAGAAGTTGCCAACGTTGTTTGGTCCTTGCGAACTGGCTTTGATGTTTAAGTCGTAATTGCCAATTAGTTTTTTCCAATCAGCTTCGTAATGAACAGAAAAGGATTTTCTGGGTATAGAATAATTGGCAATAAGCTCATGCTTAAAAGCGTAAGGTTCTTTTCTAAAACCTTGTTTGGTATCTCTAAAACCAAAATTTAAAGAAACACCATTATCGTTATTGTATTCTGGTAAAACGATAATTTCAAAACGGTCGTATACAAAGCTCTTTCGATTATAGTTATTTACTAATGTATCGTTTGCTAATTTGAGCGTAGCCAGATTTTTTTGAGGCAAATTATTTTTACCATCTTTCCTATCGTAGATAAAGAGCTTGTTTTTGTTTGCAAAGTTCTGATCAATCTTAAAAGTATCATCATTTTCGCCACCAATTAAGCGTACTTTAATTTTAGATTTACTGTCTCCTTCAACTTGAAATGTATTATTTCCATCAAAACCATAAAGCCTGATCTCTTTGGTAACTGTCGGGTCAAATGTACGTTGGTAGATGACCTGTTCTAAAGCGCCATCTTTCTTAGTTTTATTTATGGTTAGCTCAATTTTTCCATCCGGCAAATAATTGAGCGAAAACTTTTCATGCTTGTCGCTAGCGGGGACTTCTACATAAATAGAGATGAATTTAAAGTATGCTAAAGCTTGGTTTTTGAGACTGTTTCTGCGTTCGATGAGGGTGTTAACAAGCTCTTTACCACAGATCTCATAAATTTCAGGAGGCATTTGCTTCATTGCTCCAATAATTACAGAGTCTGTTAGATGCTGTTGCATGTATTCAATCTGCTCTTCCCAGTCTTTTTGGTCTAAGGAGTTTAAAAAAGTTCTATCGAAATGGCGGGCATTAAAATTCCATCCGTTAATATCTCTAATTTCGTTTTTAAAAGGTTGAAATTTTGATTTTAACCATTGATGAGAAACGATCCAAGGGAAAACACCCGAAGTTTTATAGTAAACTTGATCTCGATCTCTGGGGATAGGTATGTAAACGTTTAGCTTTTTGCTTTTGGTTTTATCCCAGCGCCATTGGTCCTCATGTCTATCCCAATCGCCCAAAAGTATGTCTAACAAACGGGCCCGTAAAACCAACTTTTGGTCTACAAAAATATCATTGTCCTTTTTTAAAGTTTGTATTAGTTTTTCGGTGTTTACGCTTTTTTCACTATCGTCTGGTATTCTTTCCTCAAACAGAAAAACCTGATTAGCAAAATCTTTTCTGTACTCTCCCAAACCTTCGCTATCGGCAACATACACCACTTCGGGGTTCATGTGCGGAATTTGTAACGCTTGCGCCAAAGGAGGTACGGTTAATGCGGCAAAAGGATTTGAGGTAGAAACTTGATCTTGCAGGATATCTTTAGCGATAGTTTGCTTCAAGTTAGCAGGCAGTGCACGTTCTGGGTATTTCTGAAGTGTGCGTAGCACATATTGCCTGCCATTATTGTCTTCGAGGCGAAGCGAACGTGTCTGCATACCACCGCCAAGCTTTACAATCTTTAAACCACCTTTTTCCTGTTGGATATTAAATACACGTATTTTAACCGGAGTTGCCCAAGTTTGCCTATAGTTTTCTCCAAATAGAAAACGGTGGACTTTACCGACTTTATTATATTGTGGAGCAACGGCTATCGTAATGCTATCTACACGAGAGCGTTGTGCATAGCTTAAGTTGCCAAACAGACAAACTAACAAAACGATAAAAAGAGTTCTTACAGACAAAATGTTTTTTATGCAATTTAAATAAATATAATGTGAGTTTGGCTTTAACATTGTAAAACCAGTAGAATGCGAACTCTATAAAACAAAAAACTCCTTGGCTAACTGCCAAGGAGTTTTCTGTTTCAAGAGGTGTAATTATTAACGTTTTTTGTAAACTCGATCTTGTTTTTCACTATAAGTTTTGCCATCTTGGGTGTAAGTATCTTCAGTAGTGATTACAATTTCAGTTGAAGAATTCCATTTTAGAAGTAAAGTTACGTCACTATCATCGAACTTAAAGTTAATAGTATTCTCTGTAATGCTAAAAGTACCAACACTCTCAGTTTTTTCTGCCTCAAGCAACGTAAATTTGTTTCCTTCGAATATGAGTGCTTCACCACCCTCTTCTGGCTTTTTTGTTTTTTCGCTAATGATTACGCCGTTTTCTTTTACGACAGCGTATTCGCTAACAAAATCCCATCGACCTTCTAATTTGCTTGAAGATTCGTCATCTTTTTTACATGCAGCTAGCGAGGTAGCAGCTAAGAATAAAATTAATAATGTTTTTTTCATAGGTATTGTATTTGAGCCTCGAAAATAACCAATAATCTTATTGATGATGTAAAAGAGCCAATTTTCCTTAAAAGTAGAGGTTGTGAGCTTTTTAAGTAATTGTTTTTCAGTGTTTTATTTTATTTCGTATAGGTGTGTATAATAAAAAACTCCTTGGCGGTTAACCAAGGAGCTTACATTTATACTTTATCTGTCAGATAGCACTTATCATGATTATTTTAATCATGAACGGATCGTTTATCGAATTATTTCTTTGTTGTATCTGCAGGTGCTGGTGTTGCAGCTGGAGTTGTAGATTTTGTAGGCAAGCCACTTCCAATTGGAGAAGGAGCAGCGGTTTTGTTAATGTGGTCGTCAATTTTTGAACCTGTTGCGCCAACAGTGCCATTTTTGCTCATTGCAGTAATTGCTAATGAAAATACAACGATTAAGGCCAATAAAACCCAAGTTCCTTTTTCTAATACGTCGCCTGTACGTTGTACACCAAACATGTTGCTGCTAGCACCGCCAGTAGCTAAGCCCCCACCTTTAGGGTTTTGGATTAAAATGAATAGAGCTAAGGCAATACATGCAATCACCAATAAAACAATAAGTAGGGTAGTCGCCATTTTATATAATAATTTTAAATTTTCTTTTCTAAAGATTGTATAAGGTCGGCAAAGTAACCACTTTTTTCTGGAAATTTCAAACTTAATTTTTGATAAGTATCTATCGCCTTGTGATAAAGCATTTGCTCGATATAAATTTGTGCCAAAGTTTCAGAAACTAAATCATTAGAATCTTCTGCGCTACTTTTGGCTTTGTTTTCATTGTTAATCTGTTCTGGCCTAAGCGCCTTTATTTGTGGATCGTTCTTGATGAAATTGTCAATAATCGAACTTTCTTTAGTAACTACTGCCGTAGCTGTTTGTTCTTCTCCTAAAGGTTCTAGCGGAGCCTGAATGTGAAAGATATTTTCTACATACTGTTGCTGTAGCGGCTGAGAATTCGCTTTCGCCGGAGAAGCAAATGGTCTAAAAATCTGTTCGTGATCTTTACGGGTTTTTGCCAACCACCATAAAAAAGTATAAGGCAGCTTGTCGTCGTCGTATTTACTAACTACATTTTCTTGGACGAAATTCGCATTAACAACTGGCTTCTCCTTTACTAGGGGAACTTCTTCAACTATTGGGGCTTCATCAACAGCGTTTTCAGGGCTAAAATTACGATCGAAAGCAAAGAAATCTACCGCAGCCACCGATTCTGGAATAAGTTCTTCTTCTGTCTCTTCAATCTTTCTCTCAGAAACACCTTCTTCTGTTGCTGCAACTTCTTCCTGATTGCCTGTCTGGGTTTCCTCTTTTACAAAGCTATCGGTTGGCGCAATAAATTCGGTAATTTCTTCAAAAACTTCCTGTTCATCAGCTTCTGGAGTAACTTCAACAACTTTTTGAGGCTCGCAAACTTTGATGATCTCACTTTGTAAAGGCTCCAGATTTTCAATTTCTGGCACTACAATTTGATTAGTTGGAGAACTAACTGGAATGGCTTCGTCTTGATCGGTTTCTGCAGTTCTTGGACTTTCTCCTGAGATCACCTCATTCTCTAGAGAAATTAAATTTTCAACTTCAGGCGCTTCAAAAATATTGCTTACCGATTGTTCAGTTTTAATAATTACTTCATCCTTGACCTCAACTTTGTTGCTATTGGTAAAAGGTTGGTAAGTAATAATATTGATATTCTCAATATCGTTAAGTTCTTGCGGCTCGTGAATTATACGATGTAAGATACTGCCGTTAGTATAAAGTGCAGCTTTGGTAAAAGCCGCCTGTTTATTTTCATTCTCGCTACTAGCCTTTGCCAATAACAAGTGCAAAGGTTGATAATATGGAAAAGTTTTGATGAGCTGTTGCAAAAAAGGGATATGCTCTTGCGTAGCCGACTGCGGTTTAGCAAGTAGTTGTCCCAATTGTTGCTTCATCTCTATATTCAACTCCATTGCGCTAAGTTAATAATTGAAATAGATAAATGCTTACCATTGTGCAAAAGCACGGTTAAAAATGTTCTCGGTAAGCTTCATGTTTACTTCCCTAATTAAAGCCTGTTCTTGGCTTTGTAGGTTGCCAGTTAACTTAAAATCCTGAAAGGCAGTAAAGCTTTCGTCGAAACTAGTTTTGATTTTTCCAGTATCTAGGTTATTTACGTATTTAACTTGAACGGTGATGGTTAGTCTATTACCACCCGCGGTTGGTTGCGTATTATCTCCAAAAGCAATTGGCGTAATCGAATAGCCGGTAATTCTACCTTCCATCGTAGCATCGGCTTCGTTTTGTGTAATGCTCAGCCTGCTTTGCGTACGGATACGTTCTTTTAATGCTTCTGTAAAGTTTTGAGCTAAGTTAGGTACTACCAAAGGTGCATTATTCTCGAAAAACCTTACGTTAATGGTTTTCATCGTTGCCGGAATAGAGGCTCCTTTGAAATTATAACTACAGCTAGCAGCAACGAGGATCACTGCTAAAAACAAAAATATTTTCTTCATTACTAATTAAAGATTTAACTCCTTTATTTTCCTGTAAAGCGTACGTTCCGAAATTCCCAACTCTTGCGCTGCAAATTTACGTTTGCCCTTATGTTTTTTCAATGCTTTTTTAATCAAGTCAGATTCTTTGTCTATTAATGATAAAGATTCTTCTACTTCCTCGGCATCATGGGCATAGTTAAAGTCGTTCGGTATATTTTGCGAAGGATGTTTGATAGTTAACGTTGGTTCTGATGAATGATTGTTCAAATCTACCTCTTGATAAAGCTGATTGATAAACTGCGGATTATCAGCAATGACATGCGCCATATTTCCCCCGCCATTTTGGATAATTTCTGCTACTAATTTCTTCAGCTCCACCATATCCTTTTTCATGTCAAACAACACTTTGTAAAGGATATCACGTTCAGAAAAATCTTCCTTGCTAGCAGTGTTTACCGCCATAGGTAAATTGTTGTTCTGCTCGTTAGGGATGTAGTTTAGCAAAGCTTGAGCGCTAACATTACGGTCTTTTTCTAGCACGCAAACTTGCTCTGCAATGTTTTTTAACTGACGGACATTACCTGGCCAGCTGTAATTGCTCAGCATTTGAACGGCGTCATTTTCTAACTGAATACCTGGTGATCTGTACTTATTACTGAAATCGGAAACGAATTTTCTGAACAATAAATAAACATCATCCTTGCGCTCTCTTAAAGGCGGAATACGCAAGGGAACAGTATTTAAACGATAGTACAAGTCTTCACGGAATTTGCCTTTTTTTACGCTGTCGTAAACGTCAACATTGGTGGCTGCAATAATCCTTACATCTGTTTTTTGAACTTTAGATGAACCTACACGAAGGTATTCGCCACTTTCTAGAATACGTAGCAAGCGAGCCTGAGTTCCCAAAGGAAGTTCGGCAACCTCATCTAAGAAAATAGTGCCGCCATTGGCTACTTCAAAATAGCCTTTACGTGCTTCGTGAGCGCCAGTAAAAGAGCCTTTTTCGTGACCAAATAATTCAGAGTCTATCGTTCCTTCTGGAATGGCACCACAGTTTACGGCAATAAAAGCACCATGTTT
The DNA here is from genome assembly GCF_005925325.1 of Pedobacter helvus. Lineage (GTDB taxonomy): Bacteria > Bacteroidota > Bacteroidia > Sphingobacteriales > Sphingobacteriaceae > Pedobacter > Pedobacter helvus. The sequence goes on from NZ_SRMP01000002.1 coordinate 386,432, forward strand.
ACGGGCACTTAATTGATGGATGATGTGCGAAAAAACTTCCTTACCACTTCCACTTTCTCCAGTAATTAAAACAGACATATCAGTAGGCGCCACCTGACTTGCCGTATCTATCGCTCGGTTCAATAATGGCGAGTTGCCAATAATCCCAAAACGTTGTTTTATACTTTGTGTATCCATTATTAGTATTGCGTATTGCGATTAGCGTATTGCGACAACGACATGTCTCAAATATCAATACGCATATCTCATATCTAATTATTTACTGCTCTTCCAATTAACGTAGCCGATGTACAACGCTCAATATAAACGTTAGCGTATTCACCAGGTTTTACCGAATCTGTAACTGGAAAAACCACCATCGCATTTTCGTCATTACGGCCTCTATATTCTTTATCAGATTTTTTAGAAAAACCTTCTATCAAAACCCTCACTGTTTTACCTACGAATTCTTCTAAACAAGCTAATGAATCTTCTTGTTGCTTTTTAAAGATTTCTGCCAAACGGCGAGCTTTTACATCTTCTGGGACATCATCTTTGTATTTACGAGCAGCTAAAGTTCCTGGTCGCTCAGAGTAAGAGAAAGTGTACGCAAAATTGTATTTAGCGTAATCCATAATGCTCAAGGTGTCTTGGTGCTCTTCCTCTGTCTCTGTACAAAAACCAGCAATAATATCAGAAGAAATTGCACAGCCAGGGATGATACGGCGGATCGCATCAATTCTGTTCATATACCATTCTCTGGTATAGGTTCTGTTCATCAAAGCTAAAATTCTGCTGTTTCCAGATTGAACAGGCAAATGGATGTAGTTACAGATATTATCGTATTTAGCGATGGTGTAAAGTACCTCATCGGTAATGTCTTTAGGGTGTGAAGTAGAAAAGCGAACCCTTAAATCTGGGTGGATTTCTGCTACCATTGCTAACAATTGTGCAAAGTTCACTGAACCTTCCGAATGTTCTTTGATTAAGGCAGAAGGTAAATCTGTTTTGTTGCTCAAAGCCTCTAATAAAGCGTCACCAGTTAAAGTGTTCATGTCATCGGCAGCGTCATCAGTAACTTTCTTAGGTGCTTTTTCTGAGCTCCATAAGTAAGAATCTACGTTCTGTCCTAACAAAGTAACTTCGCGGTAACCATTTTCGAAAAGCTCTCTCGCTTCTTTAAGAATTGAAAATGGATCTCTACTACGTTCTCTTCCTCTTGTAAATGGGACCACGCAGAAAGAACACATATTATCGCAACCACGCATAATGGTTACAAATGCCGTAATTCCATTGGTGTTTAAACGCACCGGACTTACATCCGCATAAGTTTCTTCACGAGATAAAATTACATTAACGGCTTTATGGCCATCCTCTACCTGATTGATCAATTTCGGTAAATCACGATACGCATCAGGACCAACTACCACGTCTACTAATTTCTCTTCTTCTAAGAATTTAGCTTTCAAACGCTCTGCCATGCAGCCTAATACACCTACTACCAATTTCGGATTTCTACGTTTCTCCACACCGAATTGCGACAGTCGGTTGCGAACACGTTGTTCCGCATTTTCTCTGATAGAACAGGTATTAATGAAAATCACATCGGCATTTTGATAATCGCCGGTGGTTTCAAAGCCAGTTTCAGAAAGAATAGAAGCTACAATTTCGCTATCTGCAAAGTTCATTTGGCAACCATAACTTTCTATGTAAAGTTTCTTGCCATCGCCCTTTTTATCCAATACCAATGCTTCTCCTTGGCGGGTTTCATCGTGTGTTTTATCCTGAAGCTTAAAATCTATCATATTTCAGTTGCGAGTTATCAGTTATTAGTAATGAGCCCAGAATTGTAACCTTTAACTCAAAACAAATAATCCAATTTTAATTGGGTTTCAAAAGTACGAAAATTAAATAACAAATGACAGAATGGCAGGAATTTTACAATCGGTTTATGATTGCAAACAATAAAGCCGTGTTTTTGTCTTTATGGTACGAACGAAAATCTTATGAGCAAAAATACATTCTACCGCAGACGTAAGTTTTGGTATTGGATTGGCGGCCTCTTAGGCACATTGATCTTAATTTTAGGGATTGGCGCCTTGGTGCTTAGTGCTAAATGGAAGCCAACTTTAACTACTAAAATTAAGGAAGGTGTAAGTAACGCATCTAACGGACTGTATCAGATTGATTTCAAAGATATTCATCTTAATCTCTTAACAGGAACCGCAGTTTTGGACAGCATTAAGCTAACACCAGATACCAGCGTTTTTAATCAGCTGCGAGAGAAAAAGCAGGCTCCTACACATTTGTTTCGAATTAAGTTAGCGCATTTAAAGTTGTCTAGAGTAGGTATTTTAACCGCTTATTTCAAGAAAAAAGTAACGCTTAGTGCAATCATTTTAGATAACCCTTCTATCGATATGATCTATCACAAGGTACCTAAACGCTCAGATACGGTAAAGGACGATAGAACATTATATCAGCAAATATCAAAATCCTTAAAATCAATCGCCGTTGGGCAAATTAAAGTGGTTGATGCTGATTTTGATTATTACAATGGAAAGAAGAAACTCAATCAGGTGAAACATCTTTCTATCAATGTAAAAGATGTGCTAATTGATTCGGCAGCGCAGTTTGATACTACTCGTGTGTTCCATAGTAAAAATATTGGTTTCGAATTGTTGGGTTACAAATCTGAAACTAAAGATAAATTGTACACTTTAATGTTGGATACCTTGCGAGGATCCATTACTGGAAAAGATCTAGAAATCCGTGGTTTTAAAATGGAGCCAAAATATCCAAAAATTGAGTTTAGCAAAAAATATAGTGTACAAAAAGATCGATACGATTTAGATTTCAAGAAAATTAGCATTTCGGGGATTGATTATGTTGGGCTCAATAATAACGGTGAGCTATTGGTGAGAAAGATTGACCTGGGGCCGGCACAAGTGAATGTGTTTATGAACAGAGAGCTGCCGCCATCAAGCTTGAACAAATCTGGAAATTTCCCACATATGGCATTGAAACGCTTGCCTATTCCAACCATTGTAGAGCAATTGAAAATTGGAAAAGTAAATGTAGCTTATGGCGAGTACAACCCTAAAACCAAAGAAATTGGGACGGTTAAGCTAGATGGATTGAATGGAACAATCTTCAATTTAACTAATGACAGCTCAAGATTGGCAAAGCAAAGCCATGCTTATGCCGACCTAACAACGTATGTAATGGGCACAGCTAAAATGAATGTAAAGATTGATTTTAATTTAACTTCAAACAACGGCGCATTCAGTTATAAAGGAAAGGTGGGGGCGTTTGATTTAAAGGCTTTGAATGCCATTTCTAAGCCTTTAGGACAAATAGAACTGGAAAGTGGCAAAGTAACTTCGGCAAGTTTTGATATTGTTGCAAATAGTAGCGGCTCTAAAGGTGTAGTTTATTTTTATTACAACAATCTAAAAATTAAGATGCTAGGAGAAGATGCAGAAGGTAAGGAGAAGAAAAAAGGCCTACTATCATTTTTGGCTAATACGCTTTTAATTAAGGATGATAATATTCCGGGGGAGAAGGGAAGATTTGCAACGGTAACGCATGAAAGAGCACCACAGGCTTCATTTTTTAATTTAATGTGGAAGTCGGTTTTTAAAGGGATGAGAGAAATTGCTGGAATTGGTATCGTGCCGATGAAAAATCCGTCGAAGCCAAAGAAAAAATAACAAGCTGATATTTGTAGTTTCAAATGAGGTGGTTTAATTCATCATTCGGTTTTACTTATCCAAAATCTCTTTAAAATCTGTATCTTGGGTTTAGATAAACCAGCTCTAAATTGCCCATGCCTAAATTAGTATCTAGGAATAATAGAAAATTGAAATGGATTTTAGGCATTTTATTCTTTTTGGTTTTAATTATCTTCTTGGCTTCTTGGTATGTTTCAGGAAAAATAAAGCCAATTGTGCAGCAAGAACTTGGTGCTATAGTTAACAAGGCTACTAACGGTCTTTACGATATTCATTTCGACAAAGTAAATGTAAATCCACTTACCGGTAACGCATCTTTAACGGAAGTAAGTTTAGTGCCAGACACCAATGTATATCAAAAATTGGTGGCGCAAAAAAAAGCCCCGAACAACTTATATGTGATTAAGCTGCAAAAATTAAGTATTAAGAAGTTTCATCCTTTTAAAATCTATTTTGATAAAAAACTAGAAATAGATTTACTGCTTTTTGATCGACCACACATTACCATGGTAAACAAATCCTTTGCTTTTAACGAGGATAAGTTGCCGCAACCAGAAAAATCACCCTACGATTATATTAAAAATATATTTACGGCACTGCATGTTAAAACCATTCATTTTAAAAATGCCAGTTTTAAATATGTAAATAATAATAAGGTACAGCCCGATGTCGACACCATTTCCAACATCACTATTACATTAAAAGATTGGCTTATCGACTCAGCTTCTGCAAAAGATAAAAGCAGATTTTATTTGCTGAAAGATGCTTACATATATCTCAATAATTACACTTACGCTACGCCTGATAGCATGTACTACATTAAAGCAAGTCAGTTTGAATTTAGTGCATCGGCAAAAAAATTGAACATTAAGGAATTTGCTTTGCAACCCCGTTATGCTGAGCAAGAATTTGCCAAAGTGAATGGTTATGCCAGAGATCGGTATTCTTTACAGTTAAATAATATTGATTTTCATGGCGTCAATCTTATTTCATACATCAAAAACAGGGAAGTACTAGCCAATGAGATGAACATTGCTAACGGGGTGTTGTCCGTTTTTAACGATAACTCTTATCCAAAATTAGAGCAGGATAAAACAGGGAAATTTCCGCACCAGCTTTTGCAAAAAATCGATATTCCTATCACTATCAAAAAGGTTAATCTCAATCAATTAGATATCAGCTATGCGGAATTTGACAAAGAAAGCAGGCAAAGAGGAAGAATTAGTTTTAATAGTACCTCTGGTGTGATAACTAATGTGACCAATCAGTATAAAAACAAAAAGAAAAATCCAATTATTGAAGCCAATTTAGAAAGCTATTTGATGGAGCAAGGCAAGCTTAATGTAGGGTTTAAATTTAATGTGATGGCTCCTAAGGCAGATTTTTCTTATCAGGGGCAGTTGTTAAACATGGATGGCAGACAGCTCAATTACATTACGCGGCCGCTGGCAATGGTGCAAATTAAAAGCTGTTTAATAAGGAGTTTGGCTTTCGATATCAAGGCAAATGAAGATTTAGCAAGTGGGAAAGTAGCGTTTACTTACAATGATTTATCGTTGGGTTTAATGAAAAAACATAAAGGTGGTGAACGTTTAAAACGCTTGGGATTGTTGTCGTTATTGGCAAATGCAATGGTCATTTATTCCGATAATCCTTCGGAGGACGGTAAGTTTACAGAAGCTCCAATTCATTACAAACGCAAGCCAACAGGTTCATTTTTTAACTTTATTTGGAAAACCTTGTTTCAAGGGGTAAAGTACAGTGTTGGTTTTACACCTAAAAAAGAAGCCGAGATTAAACGTTATGTTTCGCGGTTTGAGAATATGAAAGACGAACGTGAGAAGCGGAGAATACGAAGAGAGCTCCGGAGGTTTGAGAAAGAAAAAAATCGCTAAAAAGAAAAGCCCCGAATAATATCCGAGGCTTCTAATTTATGCTGAATGTGATTAAGAAATCACCCAGTTCCATCCAAAAGTATCTGGAGCTAAACCGTATTTAATATCGTTTAGCGTCTTAGCAATACCATTTGAGATATTTCTTGAAGCTACATCAGTTAAAGTATAAGTTTTACCTTCGTAACCAATTTCACCGATATGAGTAACCGTAGCGGCAGTACCAGCAGCGAAAGCTTCTGTTAACTTGCCGTTTTCAATACCTTCGATGATTTCCTTAACAGATAATCTTCTCTCTTCTACTTCAACGCCTTCAGCTTTTGCCAGTTGAATGATAGTATCTCTAGTTACACCGTCTAACACAGTAGTTCTCACTGCCGGAGTTATCAATTTGCCATCAATTACGAACATTAAGTTTGCAGTTCCAGCCTCTTCGATGAACTCATGTGTTTGAGCGTCAGTCCAAATTAACTGGTCGAAACCTTCTTTTCTAGCCACTTCAAATGGATACAATGAACGAGCATAGTTACCTGCTGTTTTAGCATAACCAACACCACCATCATCAGCTCTAGTGAATTCGGTTTCTACCTTTACTCTTAAAGCTTTGTTATAATATTTGCCAGTTGGCGTAGTTAAAACCGCGAAAGTATAGCTGTCTGATGGTCTAACGCCCAAATAAGGGTCGGTAGCATACATTACTGGTCTGATATATAATGCGTAGTCTTCTTGGTTGGGCACCCATTTTTCATCAACGTTGATTAGGGCAGCCATACCTTGCATAAAAATTTCCTCAGGAACTTCGGCCATTGCCATTCTTCTTGCCGATTTATTAAAACGCAGGAAGTTTTTGTCAGCTCTGAAGATGCTGATTTTACCGTCAGGTAGTCTGTAGGCTTTAATACCTTCGAAAATAGCCTGTCCGTAATGTAGCGCAGAAATTGCTGGGCTCATCGGGATTGGGCCATAAGGAACTACTCTTGGGTTTTTCCATTCACCATCTTCATAGTCACACAAAAACATGTGGTCGGTAAATACCTTACCGAATGGCAACTCTGAAAAATCAGTAACAGTAAGGCGAGTTTGCTCAACCTTGGTTACTTTGATGTCTAATGTTTCGGTCATTTTATAGAATTTTATGCGAGTATTCACATTCTTTCGAAAGCGAATGCTCTTATTTTGGTGCAAAAGTACTAAAAATCAAGTGTTTTTTGTGGTTTTGCGAATAATTAATGTTTGTTTTTGAGTGTTTGTAACACACTAAGTACCCATCCTTTTCCCCATTCATTCATCTGTTCTTCAGTCCATAAAAACGGGTAGAAAATTCTTTTTTGGAAGCGCGGAGGCAAGTATTTTTGCCAATTGGTTCCTCCAGTGGCAGCAATGTCTACAGGGTCTTTTTCTAGGTAACGCACTGCTGATTTGTAATGCGATAAAGGCCACTCTACATTCACATACAAGTCGAGTTTACGTAGTTCTTCTGCTAAAGAGCTTACATCTTCGCCTTTTGCTTCTAGCTGTTTGTAAAGCGATGCGAAGTTGGTGTGCTCACGTTCTTTTGCTAAGGCTAAAAACTGCGTTGCGTACTTGTTGATGAATTGCTTTAAGGTTAGCGTTTGCTTTCCGCTGGCTAATTCCGTAGCTCCTGCTTTCCAATAGATGTATTCGAATTTTTCTTCAATGTTCGCATTGGCTAATTCTTTCCGTTTGCTTTTATCTAACAATTGGGTAAAATCTGTTGCAGAGATTTCAATCATACGATATTGCCCACTTTGAAAACCACTTGCTGGCAACAACGACATCCGGAACTTCAAAAACTGCTCTTTCTCCATGCCGTTTACCATCACTTCGAAAGAGGTAGTTAAAGCGTTGAAATAAGCATTAATTCTTTTTACACGTTCGGTGAAGAATTTGGCCGTTAGATTTTCGTGTTCGGCAATTTGCTTGCACTCATGCAACGAAAGCTTGAAATAAAGCTCCGTAATTTGGTGGTACATGATAAAGATTTCTTCATCTGGAAAAGGAGTTTTCGGGCTTTGCAAGCTCAGCAAAGTATCCAAATGAATGTAGTCCCAATAAGTAAGGAAGTCTGCATATAAAAGGCCATCTAGGTAAGAGACCATATCTTGTCCCATCGCTTCGTACTTTTCTTGAAGCAGGGTTAGTTTTTCTTTAATCTGTGGAGTGAGTTCCATTTTGTTTTGTCTTTAAATTAATAACGTTTAGATTAAGACCTCCCTCTTTATTCTCCCTCTAGAGGGAGACACAAGGTGTATATAGCATATTTGCATGTCCCCCTTTTCGAGGGGGTAGGGGGAGGGATTAATTTCTGCATTTTGCGGCAGCCCTAAAATAAAGACAATAACTAGCTGGGCCTATCGATGATAAGCGTAAAATTGGAAATCCGTATCCACGATGATAAAATCATTTACAAATTTTTTAGCCTTTTTGTCATTCTGAGTAGCGAAGAATCTATAGGTTCAAAGCGATAAAGAAATAGATTCTTCGCTGCGCTCAGAATGACAGGATGCTTAATCCTGCAAAACTTTAATTAAATCTAATACAATACCCTAAATTTAATGGTATGCTCAATCTTTTTCAGCGATTTGAACAATTGTTTATCATATTCTGCATTGATATCCGTAATCGCATAACCAATTTCACCTTTGGTCATTAAGAACTGCCCAACAATGTTGATATTGTGCTTTGCAAAGATGTTATTGATTTGCGCCATAATACCTGGAACATTCTTGTGAATGTGGATCAATCGGTGCGATTTATCGATGGCAGGCAATTGCAAGTTAGGGAAGTTACTGCTCAAATAAGTGGTCCCCTTGTTCATGAAATCTGCCACACGTTTTGGAATAAACAGCGAATTTCTCGGGTTGCCTTTCGGGTCATCAAAAACTACAATACCCATTTCGTTGCAAGTTTGCAAAGAGAATTTGTTTTTAGCATTACCTAAATAACCAATGGTCTTCAATTTTACAGCCCTCTTCAGCTTTTCCTCTTCAATTTTTTCGCCATCAGCTAGAAGCATCATACCTACGTCGCCTACATACTTTTCTTCAAATTCTGCTTTATGTCGAATAGAAAAACCATCCTTTTTAAGGAAAGTAATCGTATCTGCCGGAACATCGCCAATAACTAAACACAAAATTCTGTTTTTAGGATAAGATATCGCCCTTGGCAAATTATTAACATACAAAAATTCGTCGAAACTAGGCGTAACATGATCGGCTTTGGTAACGATGCTTTCTCTCGCAATGTTTTCGGTAAAAGCGTAGAACTTTTTAATTAAACCACTTTCACGTAACTGATAGTCTGAGTAGCCATCGCCAATGCCATATAAATCACCTTGTAACTGTAATTGATGCATTAATTTTACTTTTCCACCTTCTTCGCTTAATGGATTAGCATGATCGTAATCTATGATTTTTCCGTCGCCTGTGGTGACGAAAGTATTGGCGTAAATATTTTCTTTTTTAATGTGATATTGACTAACTACCGGCGTAATAAACTCCTTAAATCCGCCAGAAACAATTAAAACTTCATCCGCATGTTTTTTAAAGAATTCCGCATTGCGTGAAAATGATTTCGATACTTTTTTCTTTAAATGCTTGATCAATTTTTGCAGATCTTCTTCATTTGCTTCGAGCAATTTTACACGTTGCGCCAAGCTTTCCGAGAATGATAGTTTCCCTTCCATCGCTAAATTGGTGTAGTCTTCTATCTTCTGATAAATAGCTTCGCGATCTGGATGTTTCGCCAAAGAAATTCGAGCTAACTCGTCTAAGGCTTCTACTTGGGTAAAGGTGCTATCAAAATCGATGATGTAAAAGTTCTGTGTTTTCATCAGTTGTTAAATTGTTTTAGAGGTAATGAAGCTAGCATGAGCATTACAAAATTATAGTATCGGGTACTCATGCTTGTTCATTATTTAAGTGCATCACAAACTTCAGCGATGCTTTGGTTTAGGGGTTTAAATTTAAAGTTGAAGGCGTCTGTTATTTTTTGGTTGGTGTAGTAACTCAGGTTGAAACTACTACGGGCGGCATCTTTGGTCAATGCGGCAGGTTTTCCGGTAAATAATGAAGCAAGTTTTGCTGCTCGCCAGGCGATGCCCAACATCCAAGGTTTAGCTTCTGTACTTGGAGCTTTAATGCCAAAGCCTTTTGCTATTTGAGCGAAGAAATCTTTGTAGTGTAGATTGTCGGCGCTTAAGGTATATCGTTCGTCAGTGATGCTGCTTTCCATCAATAAAATCATGCATTTGGCAACATCCTCTACATCTACAATTCCTGTAGCACCGTCGGTATAGAATTTCAGCCCATCCTTTACCAGTTTGAAGATGGCACCGCTACCGTTAAAGCCTGCGTTTTTTCCAATAATTACTGCTGGATTTACAATCACAGCATCCAATCCTTCGGCTATGCCACGCCATACTTCCATTTCGCCCTGATATTTGGAAATAGCGTAGTTGTGTGCTTTAGGATCGTAATCCCAAAAATGCTTTTCAGAAATTAATTCATCTTTTTTAGGATAGCCCAATGCAGCGATAGAACTTACGTGCAACAAACGAACATTGTTCTCTAAACAAAGATTTACAATGTTGGCTGTACCTTCGATATTGATTTTTAAGAGTTTGGCCTTGTCTTTCGGGTCAAATGAAACGGTAGCCGCACAATGGTAAACTTTGGTGATGCCTTCAAATGCATCAGCCAAATTTTCGGGTTCGTTGATATCTGCAATGTGCCAAGCGACTAACTTATTGTTTTCTAGCAAAGCCGGAATTTTAGAACTGCTTCGCCTAATGGCTCGAACCGATATGTTTTGGTCCGTAAGCTGCTTTACCAATTCTGCTCCTAAAAAACCTGTAGCACCTGTAACGAGTATCATTCCATTTTTGATGATTTAAGCACAAAAAATAAAAATGCGCTTAATATATGCGCCCAAAAATAGATATTTGAGGTCAAAAATTTACATAGCTTTATGACTTTATCAGATTTTTTTTCTCCAATAGATCCGGAAAAATTCACGCCTAGAAATGGTTTTTTAACCAGTCAGTTAGGAATGAAGGTAGCGTTCTTTACCGATACCTTTCCAGATTTGGAAGAAGAAAAGTATGATTTAGCGATTGTTGGCGTAAAAGATGATAGAGGAGCGGTGAACAACAACGGCTGTTCTTTGGGGCCAGATTACTTTAGGGAACAGTTTTATTTGCTAAACGAAGGTCAGTTTCCAACAAAAATTATCGATTTAGGAAATATCATCGCTGGTCAGGAAGTGTCGGATACCTATTTTGCATTAAAAACAGTTGTTGCTGAGTTAGTTAAGTTGGATATTGTGCCCGTCATAATTGGTGGTGGACAAGATTTAACCTATGCACAATACATGGGCTACGAAAGTTTAGAACAGAAAGTAGATTTGTTAGTAGTTGATAATCGTTTTGATTTAGAACAAGATGAAAATGAAGGTGTAGCCACTACTTCCCAGAGTTATTTGACCAAGATTTTCTTTCATCAGCCAAACTATCTTTTCAATTATAGCAATATGGGTTATCAAACTTATTTTGTTAATCAGGATAGTTTGCGTGTGATGGATAAGCTTTACTTTGATGTACACCGTTTAGGCGAATTTGTTTCTGATTTATCGGTTTCTGAGCCTGTAATCCGTAACGCCAACATGGTGAGTTTCGATATGGGCGCTATTCGCTCTAGTGATGCTTGCGGCAATGCCAACATGGTTCCCAATGGTTTTTATGGCGAAGATGCTTGCAGGATTGCTCGCTATGCTGGCATGAGCGATAAGTTGACTTCCATTGGTTTTTACGAATTTAATCCAGCTTTTGATAAAGGTGGACAAACTGCAATGCTGCTGTCGCAGATGGTATGGTATTTTGTAGATGGATACTACAGTCGTAAGAAGGATTTTCCGCTAACCCCGAAATCTCAATATATCATCTATAGAGCAAGTGTAAACGATGGCGCTACGGAGGTAAATTTCGTGAAGAGCAAAAAATCTGATCGTTGGTGGATGCAGGTACCTTATCCTGCCAATGGCTCTAAGAACGAGCGTTTTCATTTAGTCCCTTGTAGATACGATGATTACAGTACTGCCGTAAAAGGAGAGATGCCAGACTTATGGTGGCGCACTTATCAAAAGCTAACCTAATAATTACAAAAGTTGTACGAGATATTCGTATATTTGAGTAACAACTTATATAAACTAAAAGGAAATAATGAAAAAAATAATTCTATCTGCCATGTTGCTATCTCCGATGGCATTGATGGCTCAGTTAGATTTTACCGTAAAGGGTAAAGTTGGAAGTTTGAATGCTCCTGCAAAAGCTTATTTAGCTTATGGGAACAAAATAGCAGACTCTGCAGATGTAAAAAACGGAGCTTTCGAGTTTAAAGGCACTGTTCCTGCAATTACCCAAGCTAGTATCAGAATTAAGCATGATAATGCTCCTGTTGATCCGAAAAAGAGAGTGCCAGCTGATGCTATTTCTTTTTACTTAGAAGCTGGTTCGATTAACATTGCAGCTGCTGATTCTATCAAAAAAGCCACTGTTTCAGGTTCAAAAGTAAATGACGATAACGCAAAACTTAAGTTAGCCTTAAAGCCTGTCAATGATAAAGTTGAGGTACTGATGAAAGAGTATGGCACCTATACACCTGAGCAAAAAAAGGATGAAGTGTTCATGAAACCTTTCATGGATAAATATAATGCCGCAACATCAGAGTCTGCACCTATCTATAAAAAGTTTGCTGAAGAAAATAGAAACTCATTTATTGGTTTATTGGCATTCAGAAATTTCATGGGCTCTAATTTCGATCCGAAAATAATTGAGCCTGAATTTGCAAAGTTTAGTCCTGAACTTAGAGCAAGCAGTCTAGGTAAAAATATTGAAAGTATAATCGAAGGAGCTAAAAAAACCGAAATAGGTGTAATGGCCGCAGATTTTACGCAGAATGATCCTGATGGCAAACCTGTAAAACTTTCAGATTTTAAAGGAAAATATGTGCTTGTTGATTTTTGGGCATCTTGGTGTGGCCCTTGTCGCGATGAAAACCCTAATGTTGTAGCGGCGTATAATAAGTTTAAAGATAAAAACTTTACCGTATTAGGTGTGTCATTAGATGGCGGTACTACTAGAACTACAAAAGAGCAATGGCTAAAAGCAGTTGAAGACGACAAGTTGACTTGGAAACATGTTTCTGATTTAAAAGGTTGGGAAAATGAGGTTTCTAGAGGTTTTGGCGTGCAAAGTATTCCTTTCAGTATGTTGATTGACCCTACCGGTAAAATCATAGCTAAAAATTTAAGAGGAGAAGATTTGCATGCTAAATTGGCGGAAGTTTTAGAGAAGAAAACTAAATAAGTTTAGCCAATATATCAAAAGCCCCGAAGGAATTCCTTCGGGGCTTTTTTGTTGCTTAGAAAATTGCCTTTATATGATTACTCCAAGAATAATAAATACAATCCCGACAAATGAAATCAGAAAAGCAGGTCTCCCAAAAAGTGAACCTAAAACGATACCTGCAATCACTAAAAAGGCACCGATCCAGATATAGCTGAAAGCGCTTTTTTTAGAATTGGCTGATAAGGTTTCGTCTATAGTTTCAGTATTTGCTGGTTTTAAGCTTGTATTGTCTTTGTTAATGATTTTTGCTGCGGTGGTGCTGGTAGTGTCAACTGTGTGTTTCCCTATACTGCCAGTTTCTTTACGTACAAAATTCTCTGCAGGTTTTTCTTCTGCCGGTTTTGTGGTTGTGGTAACTTCTGTTTTGCTGGGTGATGTTGGCTTTGTAGCGTTCTTTTTTTTCGCAACGGTAGGTGAGGTTGTAACGGACTTGGTCTTATCTGTTACTGTTGGATTAAACTCATTGGTCACCTTAGCTTCGACTTGTTTTTTTTTGGAAGTAGGTGAACTTTCTTTAACACTCTTTTTAACGCCTTCTTTAACGTTTTTAGGAACGTTGTCTGCCGGGATTTGTACCACTTCCTTTTGACCAGAAATTTCTTTAGCAGTAACTATTACCGTTACCCTCTTGGGTTGTTCTTCCTGCGAAAAAACAAAAATAGGGAATAACAACAATCCTAAAAAAAGGATGAAGTTGGAATAAAATTTATTTGAGTTCTCGATCAATATACAGTTGCAATTATGACATCAATAATGAATATGCCAATTAACTATTATAGGTAGTTAGAATGATAAAATCCCGACTAGTACTATTTGTTGTAGACCTAGACGGGATTTTGGTTAATCGCATCTTGTTTGCAAGTTACGAATAAACGAGGATAAGTGCGAAAAATTGCCTTAAGCGGCAATTACATCAGGTCAAACCCAATGTCTTCGCGGAAATATTTCCCGTCAAAGTATATTCTTGCAGCATCTGCAGTAGCGCATTGCAAAGCCTCAAACTGAGTGTCTTTAATACTGCTAATAGCTAAAACTCTACCACCATTGGTTTTTACCACACCGCCTTCTAAAGCAGTTCCTGCATGAAATACATAAGAATCTCTAACGTTGTCTAAACCAGAAATCGCTTTGCCTTTTTCGTAATCTCCTGGGTATCCGCCAGCCACAATAACTACTGTAGCCGCATTTTTAGGGCTAATTTTGATCTCGTAGTTGCCCAATTCTTTATTTGCACTGGCTAAGAAAAGCTCAACTAAATCATTTTCAATTCTTGGGATTACACTCTCTGTCTCGGGGTCGCCCATACGAGCATTGTATTCGATCACATAAGGATCGTCACCAACTTTAATTAACCCGAAGAAAATGAAACCAGTATAATCGATGCCTTCGCTTGCTAAACCATTTACCGTTGGTTTGATGATGCGTTCTTCAATTTTATTTAAAAATTCTGCGTTAGCAAAAGGAACTGGAGAAACCGAGCCCATGCCGCCAGTATTTAATCCGGTATCGCCTTGGCCAATGCGTTTATAATCTTTCGCTTCTGGTAAAATCACGTAGTTCTTACCATCAGTTAACACAAACACAGAAAGCTCAATACCAGTTAAAAATTCTTCGATAACAACGGTAGAACCGGCATTTCCAAATTTGCCGCCTAACATTAGCTTTAATTCTTCTTGTGCTTCTGCAACATTATCTAAAATTAAAACCCCTTTGCCAGCTGCTAAACCATCTGCTTTTAACACAATTGGTGTGGCGTGATTGGCTAAATAATCTAAACCGGCTTGTAAGTTTTCGTTAGTAAACGATTTAGATTTTGCTGTAGGAATATCATGGCGCTCCATGAATTGTTTAGAAAAATCTTTACTTCCTTCTAAAATAGCACCTTCTTTTTTCGGGCCAATTACTGGAATGTGTTTTAATTCTTCGTCATTAACAAAAAAATCATGGATACCCAATACTAATGGTTCTTCTGGACCAACTACCAATAAATCTATTTTTTCTTTTAGTGCAAGTGTTTTTACTGCTTCAAAATCATTTGAATTGATGTTGACGTTTTTGCCATAATTGGCAGTGCCGGCATTACCAGGAGCAATAAAAAGATTGGTGCATTTTTCTGATTGGCTTAATTTCCAGGCGAAAGCACATTCTCTTCCACCAGAACCGATGAGTAGGATATTCATATCGCAAAGATATTGCTTTCTGCTTACCGAAGGGATAAAATCTAAAATAAGATATAGCTGCTTTGCTTTGGAAGTTCAATGGTGAGTAAGAGTGCATTATCGCTCAAAGCCTCCATTTCTATCAAATCTGTGACAGAAAGCGCAATGCCATCGCGGTCGTGCAGCAACCGACCGTCAATTTCAAATGCTCCGGCCAACACAAAGCAATAAAGCGCAGAAGAAGACAAAATTTCATAATTGTTTTCTCCTCTTCCTTTAAATCTGCCGATACTGATTTTGAAAGCTCTATTAGTTGGAGTAATCAAATTCATTTTATTCAGCTCAGACAGGTCAATGTCTAGCAATGTTAACGAATTCGGTTGCTTTTCCTCAACTTTCACCGCAACAATAACATAGTTAATCGAAGTGTCTTCGAAAGTATTTTTAAGTGTAATAAACGAATCCTTTTCTAAAAATGCCATTAAACTCTTCCCAACATCAATATCGATATTGTTGTCTTGCTCGTCGATATAATTGATATTGCCGGTGATAGGCAAGATCAAAACATAACCTTGTTCTCTGGTATAGAAATTAATTAATGCACCTGGCGCAAGTGTATCATCATGTAATGCGTAAAGGTTACCTACCGGTTCTTTTGCCGGGTTATAGAAGCTCTCAAAATTAAAAGTGCTGTGTCTTTTAATGCGCTCGCTTTCAATAGTTCCCCTCTGATCGGAAAGGAATATTTTACCTTGGGAAATGGTTTTCATTTTATGGCTGTACTTTACAGAGCTAGTTAGCGAAGTTGATTGTTTTGGTTATTGTCTTCATTTTTGATGATAGAAAGCGTGCTTGCCAAAAAAGCGAAAAAGAAAACCACATTTAAAGAAAGAATAAGACCTTTAAAAGTTACATCTTTAAGCGGACTTAGATCATTTTGAGCGTGAGCACTAACTTCCAAGCTATTACTACTATAAATAATGGAGATCACAAGTAAAATTCCACATAGCGATGTCAATCGTCTTTTAGCTGCAAGTGAAGAAAGCGACGAAATAATATGGCGGCCTGATAACATCTTTTTTCCCATAATAACAAGGTTGATAAAACACTTGTCAAAGATGTGGCTAATAGATAACGGTAGAAAGGCTGTATCGGTTAATGGTTGTTTTGTGCCGACGGGAGTACTCTTAATAGTTTTAGCAAGACTAGGTGTTCTTCCATTCCTCTACAAAAGAGGCATATGAGTCACTAATGGGCAGCAGTACTCCATTGCTTAGTTGTGCTTTACGATTTGCTACAGATTGCACTTCTTTGATTGCCACTACATAACTACGATGTATTCGTCTAAATTTATCTGCCGGAAGTTTGTCTATCACCTTTTTTAATGTAGCTAAGGTTAAAATCATTTTGCCATTATTGAGGTGGATTTTGACGTAGTCTTCCATGCTCTCCAAGTAAACGATCTCCTTAACTTCTACTTTAATAAGTTTGTATTCTGAATAAACAAAAAGATGTTCGTTGGGCGTGTCGGTATCTTTTTGGTTTTTGTAACGCTGAAAATCGATAGCTTTTTGTACCGCTTTTTTGAACCTTGGTAAGTCTATAGGTTTCAGTAAATAATCTATAGCGTTAAGCTCGAAACCTTCGAAGGCAAAGCCTTTATGTGCGGTGGTAAAAATTACCATTGGCTTTACGGCAAGCGAATGATAAAGGTCTATGCCGGATACTTCTGGCATGTCTACATCTAAAAAAAGTAAATCTACTGTGTTTCTGCTTAGATACTCTACTGCGGCAATGGCATCTTCAAACGCCTGAATCAAAGTAAGATTTTCTATAGCTTCGATATAGCTTTTTGTTAAAGCCAATGCTAGGGGATCATCATCTATTGCTACACATCTTAAGTTGTCCATTATACCAGATAAAAAGTTAATCGTCTAAAATTAGTTTACGCCATGCGGAACTAAGCGTGCCGGGCGCCAAATTACTATTTTAAGACGTTTTTTGCTACTCTTATTGTATTTAATCGCAAATACACTAAACAAAATAGTCTTTGTTTTTGTTCGAACAACTTTGGGATCCGTTTACTTAGTTGTAGATAAAAGAGAAGTCGCTGGTAAATCCGATTTCCGTTTGTAAAAGAATAAAACTAGATTTGCCGCAATAATGAGGCATCTCGTAACCATATCTTTAGTGTTTTTTAGTCTTTCGCACTTGGCCAAGGCCGACCGTGTGGATGGGCTGCGCTATTTAACCGAGAGATACTGTGCTAAAACGCAAACTACCTCAGAGCAATCTGCTGTACGTTCGATTCAAGATTTACAAGATCTACCTTATTTTATCCTATCTAATAATCAGTTGAGTGCTATTGGTGTAATATCCAATAAAAATTGCTCAAAATATAACATTACCAATCAGCCTTTGCTTTATGATGCTGAATTGGAAAATCCCCGAAACAATAGTCCTTAGTTAGCTGTCGTGCTATCGAATTTATCGTAAAATATAAAATGAGATAATACGAAAGCCAAGTTGTCATAATAATAGGCTATGGCTTGGTTGTTGTTAATTCATTTACGATTTCGGATTTACGAATTACGATTGATGGTTATATGTAATTGGCGTTGTTGGAAACGATTAGCCTGTAAACAATTAACCAGCAATTGAACAATAGAACAATTTAACAATAAAATAATACCAATAAAATGTTAGGATTTTTAGCCAAGATATTTGGAAGCAAATCAGAAAGAGATATCAAGGCATTACAGCCAATCGTTGCGCAAATCAACGAAGAATACGCAAAGTTAGCCTCCTTCAGTAATGATGAGTTAAGAAATAAAACTATCGAATTTAAAGAAACTATTGCTTCGGCTTTAGCAACTATTGATGGAAAAATCAACGATTTAAAGACACAAGCAGAAAGCCCAGAACTTTCTTTAACAGAAAAAACCAATCTTTATGATGAAGTTGATGCTTTAGGTAAGGAACGCAATGTAGAGTTAGAGAAAGTGCTTAAAGAGATCTTGCCTCAAGCTTTTGCAGTTGTGAAAGAAACTTCGCGTCGTTTAAGTGAAAACGAGCAATTAGAAGTTACCGCAACGCAATTTGATAGAGAAATTGCTGCTAGAAAGAACAATGTAAAGATTGTTGGTGATAAAGCCCTATGGGCTAATAAGTGGGAAGCATCGGGTACAGAAGTAAACTGGAACATGGTACACTACGATGTACAGTTGATAGGTGGTATGGTGCTAAATGATGGTAAAATAGCCGAGATGGCTACTGGTGAGGGTAAAACCTTAGTAAGTACTTTGCCAGCTTACTTAAATGCATTGGCTGGTCAAGGGGTCCACATCGTAACGGTTAACGATTACCTCGCTCGTCGTGATAGCGAATGGAACGGACCTTTATTCGAGTTCCACGGCTTAAGTGTAGATTGTATCGATAAACACCAACCAAACTCGGAAGAACGTAGAAAAGCTTACTTAGCAGATATTACGTATGGAACTAACAACGAGTTCGGTTTCGATTACCTGCGTGACAATATGTCGCAAACGCCTGAGCAATTGGTACAGCGTAAATTGCACTTTGCAATGGTAGATGAGGTCGATTCGGTTTTAATTGATGATGCCCGTACACCATTGATCATTTCTGGTCCAGTTCCTTTCGGTGACCAACATGAATTCCACGAGTTGAAGCCACGTATCGAGCGTTTAGTGAATGCTCAAAAAGCATATGTACAGTCAGCGTTAAATTCTGCTAAGACTTTAATTAATAGCGGTAACGTTGGTACAGAAGAAGGCGAAGGTGGTTTGGCTTTATTGCGTGCTCATCGCGGTTTGCCTAAAAACAAAGCTTTAATCAAGTTTTTAAGTGAAGGTAACAACAAGCAAACTTTGTTAAAAACAGAGAACTACTACATGGCAGATCAGTCTAAGAACATGCCTAAGGTAGACGCAGAATTGTTCTTCCATATCGATGAGAAAAACAATCAGGTAGAGTTAACCGAAAAAGGTATCGAAATGATTACCCAAACCGGTGAAGATCCAAGCTTTTTCGTATTGCCAGATGTAGGGACAGAAATTGCGGAAATCGAAAAATCTAGCTTAAGCAACGAAGAAAAAATTGCTAATAAAGATGCCTTAATGCGTGATTATTCTGTAAAAGCAGAGCGTATTCACTCTATCAACCAATTGTTAAAAGCTTATACTTTATTCGAAAACGATGTAGAGTATATTGTGGATGAAGGTAAGATCAAGATTGTAGATGAGCAAACTGGTCGTATCATGGAGGGCCGTCGTTATTCTGATGGTTTACACCAAGCAATTGAAGCCAAAGAAAACGTGAAAGTAGAAGATGCTTCACAAACTTATGCTACCGTTACCTTGCAAAACTATTTCCGTATGTACCACAAACTTTGTGGTATGACGGGTACAGCAACTACAGAAGCTGGCGAGTTTTGGTCTATCTATAAATTAGATGTGGTAGAAATTCCAACTAACAGAGTGATTTCTAGGATAGATGCGCAAGACTATGTTTATCGTACCGTAAGAGAAAAATATAACGCAGTAGCAGAAGAAATTGTAAGATTAACTGAAGCTGGTCGTCCGGTATTAGTAGGTACCACTTCGGTAGAAATTTCGGAGTTGTTAAGCCGTATGTTGAAGTTGCGTGGTATTAAGCACAACGTGTTAAACGCTAAAATGCACCAAAAAGAGGCTGATATCGTTGCAGAAGCGGGTAGAGCAGGTCAGGTAACTATCGCTACTAACATGGCTGGTCGTGGTACGGATATCAAGTTAGGCCCAGGTGTTAAGGAAGCTGGAGGTTTGGCGATCATTGGTACAGAACGTCATGAGTCTCGTCGTGTAGACAGGCAGTTACGTGGTCGTGCTGGTCGTCAGGGAGATCCAGGAACTTCGCAATTCTTCGTGTCGTTAGAAGATAATTTGATGCGTTTGTTCGGTTCTGAGCGTATTTCTAACATTATGGTGCGTATGGGTATCGAAGAAGGTGAAGTGATCCAACACTCAATGATTACCAACTCTATCGAAAGAGCACAGAAAAAAGTAGAAGAAAACAACTTTGGTGTTCGTAAACGCTTATTAGAGTACGATGATGTAATGAACTCACAACGTAGCGTTATTTACGCTAAGCGTCGTAATGCTTTGTTCGGTGATCGTTTAGATGTAGACATGAGCAACATGATTTTCGATGTTGTGGAAGATGTAATTACAGAATACAAAGAAAGCAGCAACTACGAAGGCTTCAAGTTAGAAGTAATTAAAAACTTCTCTGTAGATACCGAAATAGCTGAGCAAGAATTTAATAGTAAGAAAATACCAGATTTATCTGAGAAATTGTTCACAGAAGTTACTGCTTTTTACCACCGTAAATCAGAAGGTATCGTTAACCAAGCAATGCCAGTATTAAAAGAGGTTTTTGCTGATAGAGGCGATATGATCGAGCAAATCGTTGTTCCGTTTACAGATGGTATGCGTCATATCCAAGTTCCGGTAGAATTGAAAAAAGCAATCGAGAACAACGGTAGAGAAATTACTAAAGCGTTTGAGAAAACTATCATCCTAGCCTTGATAGATGATAGCTGGAAAGAACATTTGCGTGAAATGGATGAGTTGAAGCAATCTGTACAAAATGCAGTTTATGAGCAAAAAGATCCATTGATTATCTACAAAATGGAGGCTTTCAACTTGTTTAAAGGAATGTTGAATATCGTTAACAAAGAAGTAGTAAGCTTCTTATTTAAAGGCGGTATCCCGATGCAACAAGAGCCAGAACAAGTGAGAGAAGCCGTTGCTCCAAAACCTCAGCCTAAGTTAAATGCAACTAAGCAAGAGTACGGAGATCAGTCTGATTTAGATTTAGTGGGCGATACTCGCGAACCTCAACCTCAACAGCCAATTAGAAAAGAGGCTACGGTGGGTAGAAACGAGCCTTGTCCGTGTGGAAGTGGTAAGAAGTTTAAAAACTGCCACGGAGCAAACGCATAATAAATAACAAGAGCCTCGATTTTATCGGGGCTTTTTTATGTGACATTAAACATTTGTATAGCCCAGCAATAATGTCGATTTTTGCAAACTCAATGTAGTTGTTCTCGTTATATAATAACTATTTGTATTAACTGGGACACAATTTTTGAAGCCAATGAAAGTATTTTTGATTATAATTTCTGTTTTACTAGGTTCACAAGCTTTTGCCCAAACCAAAGGAGAGGTAATTGTAGTAAAAGATCCTTTGATAGACAGTTTAATTGCCAAACGAATTGAATTAAACAGAGCAAAACCTACGGCAACTAATCCGGCAGGCTCAACTATTGTTTCTACAACTGGTTACAGAGTGCAAATTTATTACGGATCAGATAGGAGAGAGGTTTTTTCTCAACAAGCACAATTTAAATCCAGTTATCCTAAGTTAAATACGTACATCACTTATAAAGAGCCAAACTATTACCTAAGAGTTGGTGATTACCGGACCAGATTGGAAGCGCAGAAGTTTTTGAACGAGCTGCGTCCAAACTATCCAACGTTGTTTATTTTTAGAGAGAAGATAAACGCACCAATTTTAGAATAAAGTTTAACCGTAGAACTGTTTAATCGTTTTCCTGTTTGGCAACGCTATTAACCAGTTAACCAAATCAACAGCTAACCCAAATAAACATGAAAGAAAAAATACAAGAACTATCCACTCAAATTTTTGATGAAGTGGTTGGTTTTCGCCAACATTTACATGCTAACCCAGAACTCTCTTTCAAAGAATTCGAAACCTCAAAATTTGTAAAAGCTAAACTAGCTTCTTGGGGTATTCCCTTTACAGAAATGGCCAATACTGGCGTAGTTGGTTTAATTAAAGGTGCTTTGCCTTCTGATCAGGTGATCGCTTTACGTGGAGATATGGATGCGTTGCCTATTGTAGAAGCCAACGATAAGCCTTATGCCTCGAAAAATCCAGGGGTAATGCATGCTTGCGGACACGATGTGCACACTTCGTCGTTACTGGGTACGGCATATATTCTTAACCAACTGAAAGCTGAATTTGCCGGAACTATCAAGCTGATTTTCCAACCGGCAGAAGAGATTTTGCCAGGTGGCGCAAGTATCATGATCAAAGAAGGTGTGTTAGAAAATCCTAAACCACAAGCTATTGTTGGGCAACACGTAATGCCATTAATAGATGCAGGAAAAGTAGGTTTCCGTTCGGGTATTTACATGGCTTCAACAGATGAGATTTATGTAACAGTAACTGGAAAAGGCGGCCATGGTGCTCAACCTCACCAAAATATCGACCCTGTTTTGATCACCTCGCACATCATTGTAGCTTTACAGCAAATCGTGAGCCGCAATGCTGATCCGCGTTTGCCATCGGTGCTTTCTTTTGGAAAAGTGATTGCTAATGGTGCAACTAATGTTATTCCTAACGAAGTGAAATTGGAAGGAACCTTCAGGACTTTAAACGAAGACTGGAGAAATGAAGCGCACCGATTAATGGTGAAAATGGCCGAAGGAATTGCCGAAAGCATGGGCGGAAGTTGTCATTTCGATATCCACAGAGGTTATCCTTTCTTAATTAATGAAGAAGAGCTAACCGATAATGCCCGAGGTTTTGCCGAAGACTATTTAGGTAAAGAAAACGTTGTTGATTTAGATATTTGGATGGCGGCAGAAGATTTTGCCTACTATTCGCAGGTAACAAATGCTTGTTTTTATCGTTTGGGCACAGGCAATGTAGCGAAAGACACTTGCCATTCTGTTCATACACCAAATTTCGATATCGATGAAGATGCTTTAAAAACCTCAACAGGTTTAATGGCCTACATCGCCTTGAAACAATTAGGGAATTAAGTCGAAAGTTTAAAGTCAAAAGTAAAAAGCTGCGTTTGATTTTAAACCTTTCACCATAACTTTTAACTGATGATGAGATACAGTTTTGCTATCCTATTAATGCTTTTTTTTGTTGAGGTAAATGCTCAGCAAATTCCACGTTTCAATCCTGATACGGTGAAAACGATCACGTTAGATTCTGTGGTTAACATTAAAGCAAAACGATTAAACATAGAAACTTTTATCGATGCCATCATCAACGATACCAGTTTTTATGAGGCGTTTCGTAATATGAAAAAATACACTTTCATCGCAGAAAACCGTGTATTCACTTACGACAAAAAGAACAAAGTTGATGGCAGGATCTACCGGAAGATCAAACATAACAACGATGGTCCTTATAGAATGGAATATCTGGTGAAGGAAGATAATGGCAAGGTTTATAAAAAGAACGGTAAGTATCAATTGTATACGGTAGAGATGTTCGATTACATTTTTATGAATGCTTACAATACCGATTTTGCACCAGCTTCGGCACCAAGTACGGGTAAAAAGAGTAGTAACGAAGGGTATAAAGACAAGCTTAAAACGTTGATCTTTAATCCAGGCAGACCAATTAAAGGTATCCCGTTTATTGGAAGCAAAACGGAGATATTTACCGCAAACATGCGCCAGTATTACGATTATGCTTTCCATAGCGGAACTTATTTAGATTCTATTCCTGTTTATCGTTTTAAGGTATCCGTAAAGCCAGATCTTTCCAAGTGGACAAAAGATGGCGTAATGATCAAAGAATTGGTGACCATTTTTGATAAACGAAACTTCGAGATTTTGGGACGCTACGTAGACATGAAATATAGCAATATGCTTTTCGATTTTGATGTGCAGATGAATATCGAGATGAGCTATTTTGACGACGTTAAACTGCCAACAAAAATCACTTACCAAGGTAACTGGGATTATCCTTTAAAGAAAGAAGAACGGGCAAGTTTCTTAGTTCTGCATAAAGATTATCGCTTAGGAAATGGGAAATAATTGCGTTTCTGAACATATTTTGAGCAAGTAAGACTAATTCGTTTAAAAATGATGCTATTTAGCAGCAAACGATTAATTTAGCTGTTTAAAAACATAAGGATGAAAAACATTTTAAAACTCTTGGTTGTGTACTGCACCATCTTTCTTTTCTCTGCTATGAAACCTAAAACAAAACGTGTTGTATTTTTTGGAGATTCCATTACTCAGGCAGGTGTACAAAGAAACGGATACATCGACTTGTTGAAGAAACGGGTAGATAGTACAAAGTTCGAGTTGTTTGGTGCTGGTGTTGGAGGCAACAAAGTGTATGATCTGTATTTGCGTTTAGAGGATGATTTGCTGGCAAAGAAACCCGATCTAGTTTTCATTTATGTTGGAATTAATGATGTTTGGCACAAGCAAACCTCAAAAACCGGTACCGATTATCCTAAATATTTGAAATTCTATCAAGCCCTAATTAACAAAATTAAAGCAAGTGGTAGTGCCGTAGTTTTATGTACACCTTCGGTAGTTGGTGAGAAAAAAGGTGGTGCTAATGAGCTAGATGCCGATCTAGATAAATATGCAGAAGGTATTAGGGAATTGGCAGTAAAAAATAACCTTCCGCTGTGCGATTTAAGAAAGGCTTTTCAGACCTATGAGGAGCAAAATAATCCTCAAGATTTAGAGAAAGATATCTTAACCAGAGATAGAGTACATTTGAACGATAAAGGAAATCAGTTCGTGGCAGATCAAATGTTGCCCTTCATCAAGTAGTGGATTAAACATCAAAGACACTTTACTTCACATGGAATTAATTGCTTTCCACGCTCTAGACAAATAGGCAGCTCAAATTACGTTTAATACACAGAAAAAAGTATTACAGGTAAATATGCTAAGGTTTTCTTAAATGTCTAAGGTGGTGAAATTTTTTCGCTAAATTTGAAGCCCCATTTAGAACGAGATTAGCAGCAAATGATTACAGCGGAAACCATAGAGAAAATTAAGGAAACAGCCCGGATTGAAGAGGTTGTTGGCGATTTTGTGCACCTTAAAAAACGTGGTTCGAGTTTAATTGGTAACTGCCCGTTTCATGGAGAGAAAACGCCTTCGTTTCACGTTTCGGTAAATAAAGGAATTTACAAATGCTTTGGTTGCGGTGTTGCTGGTGATTCGGTGCGCTTCATTATGGAGCACGAAAAATACAGTTACCCAGAGGCCTTAAAGTTTCTGGCTACCAAGTATAATATTGAGGTTGAGGAAACAGTCGAAAGCAAAGAAAATATCGAGCTGAACAGCGCTCGTGAAAGCCTTTACATTGTATCACAGTTTGCCGCCAATTTCTTCGAAGATCAGCTTTGGAATAGTGCAGATGGTAAAGCCATTGGCTTAAGCTATTTTAAAGAACGTGGCTTTAGGGAAGATATCATCAAGAAATTTAACCTAGGTTATTCGCCCGATGTTTGGGACGCATTAACACTGGAAGCCGTAAAAAACCAACATTCAGAAGAGTTCCTAGAAAAAACCGGACTTTCCATCAGGAATGATAAAAGCAAGTTATACGATAGGTTCCGTGGTAGGGTGATGTTTCCCATCCACAATTTCACAGGTAGGGTAATTGGTTTTGGCGGTCGTACTTTAAAGACGGATAAAAACGTACCAAAATACGTTAACTCTCCAGATAGCGATATCTACCATAAGTCGAATGTGCTGTATGGCTTATTCCATGCTAAAAAGGCCATTCGCGATCAAGACAACTGTTATTTAGTAGAAGGTTATGCTGATGTTTTGGCGGTGCACCAAGCTTACATCGAGAACGTTGTGGCTTCGTCTGGAACTTCGTTAACGATAGAGCAGATTAAGCTGATTGCCCGTTTTACGCAGAACGTTACTATTTTATATGATGGCGATGCTGCGGGTATCAAGGCTTCGTTACGAGGTTTAGACATGATTTTGGAGGAAGGATTGAACGTAAAAGTAGTTTCTTTTCCAGATGGCGATGATCCTGATTCGTATATGCACAAAGTGGGCGCCGGTGCTTTCAAGACCTATGTCGAAGAGCAGCGACAAGATTTTATCCTTTATAAAGCCAATATTTTACTGGCTGAAGCTGGAAAAGATCCCATCAAAAAAGCGGGTATCATTAGGGATATTGTAGAAAGTATCGCAAAAATTCCTGATAACATTAAGGCTTCGGTATTTATTAAAGAATGTAGCCACTTACTTGAAATAGAAGAGCGAGTGCTACTAACTGAGCTGAACGCAATTAAAGTTGCAAAAAGCAAGAAAGCTGCAGCTCCACAAAGGGCCGCGACTAGTAATTTCGGTCACCCAGATATGCCACCTGATGATTTGTTTGCAGAAGGTGGGCCAGCCATGGCAGAACCCGAAGTTACTTCGACAGCGCAGGTAAGCACTGATATTTTACAGGAGCAAGAAATTGTACGCCTGTTACTCACTTTTGGGCATGAGTTGGCTACTTGGGAACAAACCGATAACATGTACGTCGGTTCGTTCATTATCCAAAACTTGAGCGATGTGACTTTCGAGAATGAGTTGTGCAGACGCATTGTTGATTATTATCGTAACGAGTTGGAGAATGGACAGCTGCCAACCATCAATCAGTTTTTAAGAAGTGAAGACCAAGAGATTGCCAATTTAGCAATTACACTGAGCACCTCTGAATATAGTTTGAGCGAAAACTGGTTGAATAAGCACCAGATTTACGTGAAGGATGAAACGCATAATATCAAATCTGCGGTGTTAGGTGGTTTGTACTATCTAAAAAAACATAAAGTAGATAGAATGCTTACCGATTTAATGACCCAAATCAAAGAAGAAAAAGACGTTACTAACCAAGAGATTTTACTAGGTCGTTATGCCCAATTTAAGAACGTAGAGCGCAGTATTTCAAAGTTTCTCGGTTCAGTGATTGTTAAATAATGATTGAATTTTGAATGAATAAATGATTAAATACCTAGATTAGATTTAATTTGCTTTTTGCTTATTCTATCATTTAAAATTTGGTCATTCAACCATCTCTTTTAGCTTGCTTCTTCCTGATTAGGCTTTCTGCTTTTTTACTTTTAACTTTCTACTTTTAATTACCTATGGCTATTCACAACGATACGGGTAAAGCTGGCGAAAAAGCAGCGGTGCAATTTCTGAAGCAAAAGGGCTATGAAATTTTAGATGAAAACTGGGTTTTTGGAAAGTCTGAAGTTGATATCGTTGCGCTTCAATCAAATACCATTATCTTTATCGAAGTTAAAACACGTAGTTCTGTAGCTTTCGGTATGCCCGAAGAATTTGTGAGTTCGGCCAAGCAACGCCAGCTGGAACTTGCGGCACAAGCTTATATCGATATTATGGATCACAAAGGAGAAATAAGATTTGATATTGTGGCAGTGTTGTTAACTAAAGACAATCAATTTAAAATTAATCATATAGAAGATGCTTTTTGGCCATATGCGTAAAATCACTGCCGTTTTGCTGTTATGCACAACTTTATTCCAGTTTGCTTGTAATAATAAAGTGGCAAGTTACATCACATTTAAAAACCCCTTATTGGGCGAAAGTTTCAACAGCGGTAAGCCTGTAAAAATTGAGTTAGATATTCCAGAGCAAACTGAAATACAAAATATCAGTTATTTGGTAGATGGAAAGCAGTTCGCAGAAAAAACGAACAGAGATTTTATAACCTTAGACACCCAAAACCTTCCGTTAGGTTACAGGTTGCTCACTGCGATTGTAAAAAGCGGAAACAAAACAGACACCATCACCAATAATATCATTCTTACTACCGATAAAAAGCCAGTAAAATTAAAATACACGCTCGTAAATACTTTTCCTCACGACACTTCTTCATACACTCAGGGTTTAAGTTTTGTAGATGGCAAACTATTGGAAAGCACAGGTAGAAAAGGACAGTCGCAACTAAAGTATGTAGATGTTAAAAGTGGCAAAGCGATAAAAGCAGTTTCTTTAAAACCTGAATATTTTGGTGAAGGCTCAACAAAAGTGGGTAATCAAATTATTGTGCTTACCTGGCAAGAAAACGTAGGCTTGGTTTACGATGCCACCACGCTGGAGGAAAAAACAACTTTCCCTTATCAAACAAGTAGAGAGGGATGGGGATTGACTTACGATGGCAAGCGATTGCTGCGTAGTGATGGAAGTAATAAGATTTGGTTCATGAATGCAACGACTTTTAAGGAAGAAGGTTTCATTGAAGTTTATGATAACAAGGGCGTTGTTGAACAATTAAATGAATTGGAATATATTGATGGTAAGCTATATGCCAATGTTTATGGTTTGAATAGAATTGTGGTCATCAACCCTCAAACTGGTCTCGTAGAAGCAGAGGTAGACCTTACTAAATTAGCTCCTAAAAATTATTTTAAGGATGAACTGGAAATCAGTAATAATGTTTTGAATGGGATTGCTTATGATCCCGTTGGTAAACGTTTATTCGTGACTGGTAAAAAATGGCCTAATTTATTTGAAATAAAACTGAGCGAGAAGTAACTTTAATTGCTTCTGTTACAGTTGCTCCGAGATAATTTTTTGATGTAGGAATATGTGGATCTAAAGCGGCTTGTCATGTCGAGTTTCGAAATATCTATTTTGCAAGATTATTAGATCTTCGCTATACTCTAGACGATAAAAATTGCTAGCTCATTTGCACAATGAGAATTCTCTGCTCTTCAAAAAAATAAAAGCCACTTAATTGTAAGCGGCTTTGGTTAGCTATTTTTAAAGGACAGAAGCTTTACTTCTCTTTGTTCTCGTTTTCTTTCAAATACCCTTGATAGGTAATAGATTGCTTCGCATTGCTATTCAGAGATAACGTTGCATATCCTTCGTCGCCAATATTTAGTGCTAAACGGAAATTCTCTTTCGCATCCTTAGGCTCAATCACGATATCCCATCCGCGTTTTCTGCCCTTTGTTCCCTTGTAATCAAACTTTTTGGAGTTGAATTTTATACCACCTTCGTTTTGACCAATTGGCGCAGTAAAAGACCTGCCGTAATAAGGTAAAAAGGCAACCACACTATCGGGAGTAACCTTTACTTCGTAGTAAGTTTCATTAAGGTTGATGGTTCCGCCCTGCATATTGCCAGGCATGCGACTCATAATGGCACTAATATCTTGCACATTTAGTGGTGTGGCACTTCTAGCTACGAAAGTGTAAGTTTTAGCTTCTACAATTTTAGCTGTAGTGGCTTTATCGGTTTGTGCAATTGCATTTACTGAAACAAAAGCTAATGCAGCTGCAAATATTGTCTTTAACCTATTCATAATATTGCTATTTAATCAATTTATAGCTATGATGAAAAAAACAGTTGAAATCCATAAAGGTTTAAAAATCATGTTTTGGTTTAGGAGCGTCAAAGCTATTTGTGCATTTGTGACAAAAACGTTAACTTATATCATTAAAACTTAAACCTATGTTAGAAAATTTAGAACAATTAGTTAGAGAAAACGCACAAGACGTAATTGTAAACAATTCTGCAGTGCCAAATGAACAAAATGAAGCTGCAATTCAGGCTGCTTCAAGCTCAATTTTCGATACTTTAAAGGAACAGTTAGGTTCTGGAAATGTGGCGCAAATTGCAGAAATTTTTAATAAAGGAGAGGCGAGTGATAGCAATCCAGTTGTGCAACAAGCGTCAGCTAGTTTAACCGGTAAATTATCGGCTTTTGGAATTAACGCTGATACTGCTAAGTCTATTGGCGCTTCTTTAATTCCTATGATTTTAGGAAAGTTAGCGAATAAAACGAATGACCCCAACGATGGATCGTTTAATATTCAAGACGTACTAGGGAAATTAGCTGGCGGAGCAGATGGTAAATTTGATTTAACGGATGTGATGGGAATGTTTACAGGTGGTCAAAATCAGGCAAATGGCGAGCAGGCTGGCGACGGAATGTTAGATAAGCTAAAGGGATTGTTTAATTAACAAAGATATTTAACATTTAGGCCGAGTTCTTTAATTTGAATTCGGCTTTTTATTGTTTTCAATTGCCTTGTTGAAAATTGAATGTAATGAAAACATTCCGTTGTGCAATTTAATGCTAGATTATATGGGGATGAAGAAATAAGTCCTAAATCGTCATTTCGAAGAAGGAACGACTGAGAAATCTAAAAGTGATAATTTAATTTTGGAATGTTTTTACTATTTGATACTTGTAATCCAGTTTGTCTAAATTCGGATCAAAGATCTTACAATAATGCTTCGAGGCTACAAATTCCGAAGAGCTAGAATGAAGAAAATAATCTAATTTTATAGAACTCTATATGTGCCGATTTACCTTAAATAAATTTTTGTTGCTGTTATCTTTCCTGGTTATTTTCTCAAGTAATTGCTTTTCGCAATCTAAAGGTATAACACCATTGCATACCTTCTTTCAAAAGAATGCTGATAGTACAATTGTTTTTGAACATAATACAGATGGTTACGACCCAAACTATTATTTTATTCTCACTAAAACAGGTGATACCATTAACGCATTCAGATATCTTGCTAAGCTAAAATATGAAAAAGTTAAAATGCCGAAAATGCTCAAACTCATTATTTCATTGGAAAAATATAAAGGTATTGATGTCCCAGCTGCAATTAATCAATACTTCAATGTAGTAGATTTAAATGAAGACACTTTAAAACTACTTTGGAAAGAAGCAGATAGATTAAATACTTGGAAAATTGTAGAGGATAACAGCCCTGTATATTGTAAAAATGAAAAGAAGGTGTCTAGTCCGATACACTGTGGTGATTTGATGCTTCAATTAATTACGAAAGATAAGATTAAGCTATTAAACTTTAACTGTCCGTGGGTAGAAGAAGAAAGATGCCCTGGTAATTTTAATCGTAAAGGTGCCATTGGCGTAGATGCGCTATTTAGAAAGCATTTCCCAAATATGTATAATTAGACCAAGCTAGTGTGCCTGTAGCGTATGGAAATCAGTGGTATGTTAAACTTTGTCAATCCTATAGATGAGCTGCAAATTAGTATTGACAAAGTTATTGAACAACCTTTCGTTACTAAACCCGGTAGTAGCGGAAATACTTTTTGTTGTTATAAATCTGAGCGTAGCGAAGAATCTGTAAGTTGGTGCAGAAAAGAAACAGATTCCTTGTTCCTCGGAATGACAGCATGAATTAAACAAAAAGATTGCAGCGGATAACGGGACTATCGTAATGAAAGAACTACCGCAATTGCTTTTCAAAACCTTATGCTTTCTATCTTTTTCCTTAAACCTTATTAATGTATATTTGCCTTTATGACTAAAGAACAGTTGCAGGATTTAAGAGATAGATTAGCTTCTCTGAGGAGGCATCTTTGACGTTGATGAGCTTTTATACCAAATAAGCGAGGAAGAAAAAACTACCCTCGATCCTAATTTTTGGGACAACCCGAAAAAGGCAGAACAAATTTTAGCTCAAATAAGCAGCAAAAAGAAATGGACAGAAGGATTTTCGCAAGCTAACGCTGCTTACGAGGATACTGCTGTACTGTACGATTTCCAGCAAAGTGGTGACGCTACAGAAGAGGAAGTAGAAGAGCAGTTTCAACAAGCATTAAAGGCTGTAGAAGAGCTGGAACTGAAAAATATGTTGAGCAGCAAGGAAGACCAACTGAATGCGGTATTGCAAATTACGGCTGGTGCAGGTGGTACCGAAAGCTGTGATTGGGCTAGTATGCTCATGCGAATGTACTTGATGTGGGCAGAGAAAAATGGCTATAAAGTAAGTGAGCAAGATTATCAGGAAGGAGAGGTTGCAGGCGTAAAAACGGTGACATTAGAGATTACTGGTGAGTTTGCCTATGGCTATTTGAAAGGCGAAAATGGTGTGCATCGTTTAGTGCGTATTTCACCTTTTGATTCGAATGCCCGTCGTCATACTTCTTTTGCGTCGGTTTATGTTTATCCTTTGGTAGACGATACGATCACTATTGATGTGAACCCCGCGGATATTGAGTTTGAGACTTTTAGAGCTGGTGGTGCTGGCGGACAAAATGTAAACAAGGTAGAAACTGCGGTTCGTTTGTATCACAAGCCCTCCGGTATTATCATTAAAAATCAAGAGTCGCGTTCGCAATTGCAGAATAAAGAAAATGCTATCCGTTTGTTAAAATCTCAATTGTATGAGATTGAAATGCGTAAACGTATGGAGGCAACTGCTGCGATTGAAGGTAGTAAGATGAAGATTGAATGGGGTTCGCAGATTAGAAGCTATGTGTTGGATGATAGACGTGTGAAAGATCATAGAACAAATTATCAAACCTCAAACCCTGATGCGGTGCTAAATGGTGATATCAATGAGTTTTTGAAAGCCTACTTGATGGAGTTTTAACTTAGTGGTCGGGTATAAGGATTTAGGTATCAGTGTTCGAAATGAAGACAAATAGTTTGATAATTATAAATAAATACTGATTTTTAGAAATTAGAGCCTTAAATTAACAGATATAACAATTATGCAGTTTAGAACTTTTGGACTTTTAACTTTTCTTTTGTTGGTAGTGGTAAACGTAAATGCTCAACAGGCAATTTCTTTATATGGCGGTGCTATTCCGGGTGCAAAACCTACACCTGCCGAGTATGTGGAAGAGACTATTACTAGAGAAGATAAAATTGTTAGGACAAGCAAAGTCTCTAAACCAGAATTATATGTTTATCAGGCGGCCAAGCCTAATAGTGCAGCAGTAATTATCTGTCCGGGTGGTGGTTATGGTATTTTAGCGATAGATAAGGAAGGACATGATGTTGCCAAAAAATTTCAAGAGATCGGCATTACTGCTTTCGTGCTAAAATATCGTTTACCAAGCGACCTGATCATGAAGGATAAAAGTCTTGGTCCTTTACAAGATGCATTGCAGGCCATTTATTTGGTTAGAAAAAATGCTGCATCTTTTAATGTAGATCCTAATAGAGTTGGTATTATGGGTTTTTCTGCGGGAGGGCACTTAGCTTCTACTGCAAGCACGCATTTTGCAGATATGAAGATTGATAATCAAGAAAATATTAGCCTAAGACCTAGTTTCTCTATTCTGATCTATCCGGTAATTACATTTGGGATAAGCACTCATGGCGGTTCCGTGAAAAATTTGCTAGGTGAAAATCCGACAGAAGAGCAAAAGAAATATTTTTCGTCAGAGCGACAAGTAACTCCACAAACGCCGCCAGCTTTCTTAGTTCATGCTAATAGCGATAAATCTGTGCCAGTTCAAAATAGCTTGAGATATAACGAAGCGTTAGTGAAAAACAATGTTCCGGTAGAAATGCATATTTACCAAGCTGGTGGACATGGTTTTGGGTTGTTTAATAAAACAACTAAGGATGATTGGTTTGAACGTTTAAAGAATTGGTTAGACGCCAATAAGTTTAACTAGTTTGAAGCTAAGTAGCCCAAAGCCTGCTTAATCATCGGGTCGCTTTGGTTATGCGCTTTGTAATAGCCATTATCGCCTAAATAATATTTGTAAAGCATTAGCTTTAAGTTTTTGTAAATTAACGGCTTGGCTGGAATTAGTTGCTTAGTGTCGATAGCGATTTTTTTGCTCTCAACAAATTTCAAAAAATCTACATAATCTCTATCGGAGATGTTGAATACGGAAACTGCTCTGTTTAAATATTCTGGGGTGTATCTGTCGGCCAATGTTTCAAAAACAAAGTCGATGAACACTCGTTTTTGTAATAAAGTAGCATAAAATTTATTGTAACCCAATGTGTCTAATTTGACATAGATATCTGGTTGGATACCTCCGCCAGAGAAAATCTTCTTGCCATCTTTGGTGATGTAAGGCATGCTATTCATCAAGCTGTCTGCTTTGGTGGATTCGGCGGTAAGCTCGCCCGTATTTAAACGATCTTCAATTTCTTGTTGATAGGCCTTGTATCCCTTTTTGTAAGATTTTTGGATGCTTCGCCCAGATGGCGTATAATAGCGGGCAATGGTTAGATTAAGTGCTGAGCCATCTTCAAAAGCAAATTGCTCCTGTACCAAGCCTTTTCCAAACGAACGGCGACCAA
This sequence comes from Pedobacter helvus, assembly GCF_005925325.1. GTDB lineage: Bacteria > Bacteroidota > Bacteroidia > Sphingobacteriales > Sphingobacteriaceae > Pedobacter > Pedobacter helvus. Next base: position 420,502 of record NZ_SRMP01000002.1, read on the forward strand.
TAATTGCACCTCTATTCAAATCCTGGATAGCGCCAGCGAAAATCTCACTTGCAGAAGCAGAGTTTTCATTGATTAATACAGCTAATTTTCCTTGCTCAAATTCGCCACCACCAGTAGTGAAATAATCGGTACGAGGATCGTGTTTGCCTTGGGTATAAACAATCAGCTTGTTTTCTGGCAGAAATTGATTTGCCAAAGATGTAGCAGCGGTCAAATAGCCGCCGCCATTATCTCGCAGGTCTAGCACCATTTTTTTCATGCCTTTAGCTTTAAGAGATTTGATGGTGTTAGCGAAATCCGTGTCTGTAGTTGCACCGAATTTACTGATCCTGATGTACGCAGTTTCTTGGTTCATCATGTAGGCTGCATCAATACTGCTAACCTCAACTTTTCCACGCTTCACATTTAAGGTTACTGGGTTTGTTGTTCCAGGATGAAGGACAGTCAGTTGCACTATAGTGCCCTTTTTGCCTTTTATCCTGCCCATCATGGCAGAACGAGGTAACATTCTGCCGCTTACCACAGTCGTATCTACCTTCAAAATTTTATCACCTTGCTTAACGCCGCTTAAAAAAGCAGGACCATCTTTAACCACATTGGTCACCAATAAAGTATCATTAAGTATATAATACTCTACGCCAACGCCTTCAAAATTTCCCTCTAGAGCTTCCGAAAGTTCAAAAGCTTCGGTAGGAGGTAGGTAGGCACTATGCGGATCTAGTTGATGTAAAAGACTATCGATAGGCAGGTGCTTTAAGCTATCCGCATTAACGTCATCAACGTATTTTTTCTTAATAATATGAATGATATCTTCGACCTTTTCATTTTCGGTATTGGCATAGCTAATGCCTTTTTCTACTTGAAAACCTTGGTCTTTTAAGAATTTGTAACCCAAATACATACCGCCAATTAACGTTATGCAGTAAGCTAACGCAATTAGAAAATTGACACGGGTACTTTTTTTCATCAGTTTGGGTGTTGCAAAGTTAAGAAATTTAATATCTTAATAGAAAAAACGTAGAAATAACATTTTAGTTTTTTTAATAATTATTGCCGATATTTGAAAACTCTTGCGATAAATTGCGGTTTTATGCAAATTTGTAAGAACATATACATATCAAATCAATAAATGAAAAGAGTAACCGAACAAGAATCTAAATACAAAGACATCGATAAGATGTCGGTACTTGAAGTTTTGAAAGGCATTAACAACGAGGATAAATTAGTTCCTCTTGCTGTTGAAAAAGCATTGCCTCAAATCGAGAAGCTAGCTACAGCAGTGGCAGAACGTATGAAGAATGGCGGAAGGTTATTTTATATTGGTGCGGGTACAAGTGGTCGTTTAGGTGTGGTAGATGCTTCTGAGTGTCCTCCAACTTTTGGCGTACCTTTCGATTGGGTGGTTGGTATCATTGCCGGTGGCGATACCGCTATCCGTAAAGCGGTAGAGTTTGCTGAAGACGATGCGGTACAGGCCTGGAAAGATTTGCAAGAGTATGACATCAACGAAAAAGATTGCTTGGTAGGTTTGGCTGCTTCTGGTACTACTCCTTATGTGATCGGTGGATTAAATACGGCTCGTCAGAATGGCGTTTTAACTGGTTGCATTATTTGTAACGAAGGCGGGCCAATAGTTGCCGAGTCTGATTTTCCAGTGGAAGTTGTGGTAGGTCCTGAGTTTTTAACTGGTTCTACCCGTATGAAATCTGGAACTGCACAGAAATTAGTGTTGAATATGCTAAGTACAACTGTGATGATCCAATTAGGTCGCGTTAAAGGCAATAAAATGGTTGATATGCAATTAACTAACCACAAGTTGGTAGATAGAGGTACCCACATGGTGATGGAAGAATTGAACATCGGCCAAGAACAGGCAGCAGAATTGCTAATTAAATACGGAAGCGTACGTAAAGCTGTAGAAGCAAGCAAGTAAGCAATACGATAGATTTTTAGCCACAGATACACAGTTTTTAAATAGAACATCTGTGTATCTGTGGCTTTTTTTAGGCGATTTCGTCAATCTAAAATCGTAAATTTGTCTCATGCATGAGATAGAACCATATTATCAATGGAGGGACGATTATATAGCTGCTGAAGATGATCGTTCTCCTTTCTACGATACTGAATATTCGGAGTTTTACTACGATAAACAACTTTACAATTACCTTATACATCCCCAATGGGATACTTTTGGCTCTAATACACTTTACATCAAAGTGCTTTACGCCGATTACGATAGGCAATATGCGATCATAGAATTAATAGGCGAATGGAACGATACCATCAACAATGATATCATGACATTAAAAAGAGAGATCTTGGAGTTGATGGTTGATGAAGGAATCAATAAATTTATCTTGATTGGCGAAAATGTACTAAACTTTCATGCTTCAGACGATAGTTACTACGAAGAGTGGTTTCAGGATGTAGAAGACGGGTGGATTGCTGGAATCAATTTCAATGAGCACGTGATCCAAGAATTTAGAGATCATAGTATCGATTACTATATTAACTTCGGTGGAGAGCTAGATGAGCTGCATTGGAGAAAGCTTAAGCCACTACAGTTTTACAAAAAAGTTGAAGAACTTTTGACCAAAAGGTTAAACTAATTTGTATTTTTATAATCATGCCTATATTGTTTATTATTTTCGGACTTCGATTTTTCTTTTATTCTAATGAACATCTTCCGATCCATATACATGTCAGAAATGCAGATGGAGAAGCAAAATTTGAAGTAGAAGAGGTTAAACTTGTCAGTAATAAAGGACTTAAAAATAAAGATATTAACTTAGCATAGTCTTTGATTGAAGAGAATAAAGAGATTATCATAGCTAAATGGCACGAATATCATGGAAAATAAAATAAAAATTTGGTTCGATGAGAGTCAAATCTTCATTAAAACAATTTTGGGTGAACAAAAAAGTATGCCTTTAAAATGGTTTCCAAAATTACTTAATGCATCTAGAGAGGAGCGTGAAGACTATAGCATTTCTCCTTTTGGTATTCATTGGGAAAGTATTGACGAAGACCTAAGTTTTGAAGGATTTAATTCTTTTAGTAAATAAAAAACAACAATAAAAAATTAATGATGGAACAACAAAATTATCAATATCAGGACAACTCGGTTTTTGTACAAGAGAAATCGGTGTCTAAAAAATTCTTTGCTAACGTTTTCTTATGGATGTTCATTGCTCTTGGACTTTCAACGGCAGCTGCATTCTTTATTTCTAATTCTCCAGAAGCTCTTTCACAATTGATTGATTTCAATACAGGTAAAAGAACTATGCTTGGTTATGTAGCAATGTTTGCCCCACTAGGTTTGGTTTTGTTAATGAGTGCTGGCTTTAGTAGATTATCTTACGGAGCTCTTTTAGGTGTTTTCGTGTTGTTTTCGGTATTACTTGGCGTTAGTTTAAGCTTTGTATTACTGATTTATACTGGGGCTTCTGTGGTAACTTGTTTTGCAGCTGCGGCTGGTATTTTCGGTATCATGGCGTTTATGGGCTACACTACCAATATTGATTTAAGTAAATTTGGCCCGATCTTAATGGTTGGTGTTCTAGGTTTATTTATCGCTGGTATCGCCAACATGTTCATCCAAAGTGAGCAATTCAGTTTAGTAATGGCATTTATCGGTATCGCTGTATTTACTGCATTAACTGCTTATGACGTGCAAAAAATTAAAAGGATCGGTCAAGGTTTAGAAGAAACTGGCGAGCCTATAGGTTCTACGGATACGAAAAAGCTAGCTATTATGGCTGCTTTATCTTTGTATCTAGATTTTATCAATATCTTCTTATACTTACTACGTATTTTCGGAGACAGAAGATAATCCAATCCTGACAAAATATTATATCGAAGGCCATGCAAATTTGCGTGGCCTTTGTAATTTTATTTGGTTGTACCACTGATATTTTTGGAAATGATAAGCGGATGTTGCACCTTTGCATTGCTTATTAAGAAAGACGGAGGGACTAGACCCAACGAAGTCTTAGCAACCTGTGCCAACAAGGTGCTAATTTCTAATCTCAGCAGTGGCGAGAGAAGATAAGTTTAAAGGGAAACCAATTCCAATACTTTTAGAGTAAGCTAATAGATTTGAGTAAAGCGTATTGCGTATTGCGATATGTCTCTATACGCAAATCTCTATACGCAATACTGAATGAGTAGCATTAGAGAAGAACTAGAAAAACGTATTTTAATTATAGACGGTGCCATGGGTACCATGATACAGCGTTATACCCTAACCGAAGAAGATTTCAGAGGAGAGCGATTTGCTGCGCATCCGTGTGATGTAAAGGGCAATAACGACTTGTTGAATATCACCCGTCCTGATATCATTAAAGCCATCCATACTGAATATTTAGCAGCAGGGGCTGATATCATTGAAACCAATACCTTTAGTACACAGCGCATTTCCATGGCCGATTACCAAATGGAAGAGCTATCGTATGAACTGAGCTACGAAGGTGCTAAAATCGCCAAAGAAGCTACTTTAGAGTTCATGGCTAAAAATCCTGAAAGGAAATGCTTCGTTGCAGGTGCCATTGGCCCAACCAACCGTACACTTTCACTTTCTCCAGACGTAAACGATCCTGGTTTTAGAGCGATCTCTTACAATGAACTTTTTGATGCTTATTACGAGCAAATTAGAGGTCTGGTTGATGGTGGTTCGGATGTGCTATTGATTGAAACTATCTTTGATACCTTAAATGCAAAAGTGGCTATTGCTGCCATTAAACAATACGAAGAAGTAGTTGGTAAGAAACTGGAAATCATGATTTCTGGTACCATTACCGATGCTTCGGGCAGAACTTTATCTGGTCAAACAGCAGAAGCATTTTTAAATTCAGTAGCGCATGCCAATCCTTTGAGTATTGGTTTCAACTGTGCTTTGGGAGCCAAAGAAATGCGTCCGCACATTGAAGAGTTGGCGGCAAAAGCTAATTGCTATGTTTCTGCTTATCCAAATGCCGGCTTGCCTAACGAGTTTGGCGCTTACGATGAAATGCCTCATGAAACCGCCCACTTGGTAGATGATTTTATCACCTCTGGCTTTGTAAATATTGTAGGTGGGTGTTGTGGTACTACACCAGATCATATTGGTTGCATTGCCAAAAAAGCGGCGGCAGCTCAGCCAAGAAAAATACCAACCATTGCGCCATATTTGCGCTTAAGTGGACTAGAGCCCGTAACCATCACTCCCGAAAGTATTTTTGTAAATGTGGGTGAGCGTACCAATATCACAGGTTCTCCAAAATTCTCGAAACTGATTTTAGGAGGCGATTATGAAGCTGCTTTGGCGGTTGCCTTACAACAGGTAGAAGGTGGTGCACAAATCATCGATGTAAACATGGATGAAGGTATGATTGATAGTGAAGCGGCAATGACCAAGTTCCTGAATTTAATAGCATCTGAACCTGATATTGCCAAATTGCCTATCATGGTCGATTCTTCTAAGTGGAGTGTAATCGAAGCTGGATTGAAATGTTTGCAAGGAAAAGGTATCGTTAACTCGATATCCTTAAAAGAAGGTGAGGAGATTTTTAAAGCCAATGCCCGTAAAATTATGCGTTATGGCGCTGCTGTGGTGGTCATGGCTTTCGATGAGCAAGGTCAGGCAGACAATTACGACCGCCGTGTAGAAATCTGTAGCCGTAGTTATCGTATTTTGGTTGATGAAATCGGTTTTCCTCCACAAGATATCATTTTCGATCCTAATATTTTAACGGTAGCTACGGGTTTAGAAGAACACAATAACTATGCAGTAGACTTTATCGAGGCTACCCGTTGGATCAAGCAAAATTTACCTCATGCCAAAGTTAGTGGTGGGGTTTCCAATATTTCATTCTCTTTTAGAGGAAACAATGTGGTACGTGAAGCCATGCACTCGGCATTTTTGTACCATGCCATCCATGCAGGTTTGGATATGGGAATTGTAAATGCAGGGATGTTGGAGGTTTATCAGGAAATTGAACCCGAGCTTTTAGAAAGGGTTGAAGATGTACTGTTAAATCGTAGGGATGATGCTACTGAACGTTTGGTCGAATTTGCTGAAACAGTAAAAAACAAAGGAAAAGTTGTCGTTAAAGACGAGGCTTGGCGGCAAGGAACAGTTGAAGAGCGCTTATCTCATTCTTTGGTTAAAGGTATCGTTGAGTTTTTGGATGATGATGTAGAAGAAGCTCGTCAAAAATATGCCCGTCCTATCCAAGTAATAGAAGGTCCCTTAATGGATGGGATGAACATTGTTGGGGATTTGTTTGGAGCAGGGAAGATGTTCTTACCTCAGGTAGTAAAATCTGCTAGGGTAATGAAAAAAGCGGTGGCTTATCTTCTCCCGTTCATCGAAGAGGAAAAACTCGCTAACCCAGACGCAGCACAAGGCTCGTCGGCAGGAAAAATTTTACTGGCGACTGTGAAGGGTGATGTTCACGATATTGGTAAAAACATTGTAGGCGTAGTTTTAGCTTGTAATAACTTCGAAATTGTAGATATGGGCGTAATGGTTCCTGCGCAAGAAATCATCAAAAAAGCCAAAGAAATTAATGCCGATATTATTGGTTTAAGTGGTTTAATCACGCCATCATTAGATGAAATGGTGCACTTTGCCAAAGAAATGGAACGTGAGAATTTCAACATTCCATTAATTGTAGGTGGTGCTACCACTTCACGTATACATGCAGCTGTAAAAATCGCTCCAAATTATTCTGGTCCGGCAATACACGTGTTAGATGCTTCGAGAAGTGTAACGGTTTGTGGCACTTTGATGAATGGCGAACTACGTGAGGGCTATATCTCGCAAATTAAAGCCGAGTATGACAAAGCTCGTGAAGCGCATTTGAACAAACGCTCGGATAAACGTTTCAAAACTTTGGAAGAAGCTAGAGCAAATAAATTCCAAATCGACTTGGACAAAGTTGCTCCTGCACCAAGTTTTACTGGAACAAAGGTATTGGAAGATTTTCCTTTGGAAGAATTGCTTCCTTATATAGATTGGACACCTTTCTTTCATACTTGGGAGTTACGTGGCAGCTATCCTCGAATTTTTGACGATAAAAACGTTGGGTATGAGGCTAAGAAACTTTACGATGATGCGCAGACTTTATTGAAACGCATTGTTGATGAGAAGTTACTGAAAGCAAAAGCAGTGTTCGGTTTTTGGCCCGCACAAGCCATAGGCGATGATATTCAGTTAGCAGTTCCAAGTGCTCAGTTAAAGAAAACCGAAGAGTTGAAAAATGGTAATTCTCAATGGGTGAAGATCCATACATTGCGTCAACAGGCTGAGAAAGTAGATGGTCAGCCGTATTATGCACTTTCTGATTTTATTGCGCCAGAAGGTAGCGGCAAACAAGATTATTTCGGTGGCTTTGCTTTAACTGCGGGTATTGGTTGCGATGAACTGGTGGCTGAATACGAAAAGAATTTCGATGATTACAATAGTATCATGGTTAAAGCTTTGGCCGATCGTTTAGCAGAGGCTTTTGCTGAAAAATTACATGAGCTGGTACGTAAAGAATATTGGGGCTACGCAAAAGAAGAGCACCTTACTAACGAAGATCTGATTAAGGAACAGTACGTAGGTATTCGTCCGGCACCGGGTTATCCGGCTTGTCCGGAGCATACCGAAAAAGGAACTTTGTTTGCACTGTTAGAAGCAGAAGAGAAAATTGGCTTGCGCATTACCGAAAGTTACGCAATGTATCCAACTGCGGCGGTAAGCGGGTTTTATTTCTCGCATCCAGAATCGAGGTATTTTGGGTTAGGAAAAATCAGCAAAGAGCAGATAGAAGATTACGCTTTAAGGAAAGATTTATCGGTAGAAGAAGTAGAGAGATGGTTGGCGCCTAACTTAGCTTATTGAGCTACGGGTTGCGGGTTGTGAGTTACAAGATTGGTCGTATAACTGGATGCAAAAACAAATAGCATGGAGCAAGAAAAAAAGGCTTATATAGATTTAGAAGTTTGGAAAGAAGCTAGGGCTTTAACCAACCAGGTATATGTAGCTACTAAATCTTTTCCAAAAGAAGAAGTGTTTGGACTAGTAAGCCAGATGCGAAGAAGCGCAGTTTCCGTTCCTTCAAATATTGCAGAAGGCTGCGGAAGAAATTATCCGAAAGATAGTATTCAATTTTTCTTTATTGCTAGAGGATCAATCTATGAATTGGAAACCCAGCTATATATTTCTTTTGACCAACATTATATCGATGAAGTAACTTTAAAGTCCATTTTGCAAAAACTAGAAACTACCAGAAAATTATTAAACGGGTTCATCAAATATTATCAACAATTAGTTAAATAAGCACCTAAACCCATAACCTTGAACTCGTAACACGTAACTCAAATATGAAGATTACAGAACACATCAAAAATGCAAAGGGTAAAACCTTATTCTCATTCGAGCTATTGCCACCAATTAAAGGCCAGGGGATAGACTGGATATACAACGGAATTGAACCGCTATTGGAGTTTGAACCACCATTTATAGATGTTACTTCATTAAGGGAAGATTACATCTACAAAGAACATCCAAATGGCTTGTTACAGAAAGTTTCTTACCGTAAGCGTCCTGGAACTATTGCTATTTGTGCAGCCATCATTCATAAATATAAAATAGATGCGGTACCACATTTAATTTGCGGTGGTTTCACTAAAGAAGAAACAGAAAATGCACTCATCGATTTACAGTTTTTAGGGATCGATAACGTATTGGCTTTAAGAGGTGATGCCCGTAAAGCGGATAGCTCTTTTGTACCTACACCAGGCGGTCATGCTTATGCTACAGACTTGATTACACACATTAAAAATCACAACGAAGGAAAGTTCCTACATGAAGATGTAGAGACATTTAAAAGTGATTTTTGTATTGGTGTTGCCGGATATCCTGAGAAACATTTTGAAGCGCCTAACTTAAATACCGACTTCAAATACTTGAAGCAAAAAGTAGATTTAGGCGCAGAGTTTATCGTAACGCAGATGTTTTTCGATAACCAAAAGTATTTCGAGTTTGTACAGAAATGTAGAGACAACGGAATTAACGTGCCGATTATCCCAGGTTTAAAACCGATTAGTACTCTAGGTCAAGTTAATGCTTTACCAAAAATCTTCCATATTGATTTGCCTGATGAATTAACGGAAGCTTTGTCTACTGCTAAAAATAACACAGAAGCCAAAGCCATTGGTACAGAAGCGATGATTAAGCAATGTAAAGAGTTAATCGAATTTGGAGCACCTGTATTGCATTTTTATACCATGGGAAAACCAGATCAGACTAAGGAGATTGCTAAAGCGGTGTTTTAGGAGCAAAACGTGGCCATCAGAAATTCTTTAAACAAACAGCCCCGAATTAATTTCGGGGCTGTTTGTTTTTGAGTGTTTATTCTCTTAACTTTTTACGTAACAGCTTAATTAAAAGTATCATGATGTAAAAAGTTAAGATGGTAAATGTTGCAACTACAACCATATAAATGGTTAAAGCTACTTGTGGAAATAGAAGGTTCATATTAAAGCGTTTTTTATTTATTCTGGTAATTTAGGAGGCATAATTTTCTGCACCTGCGTACTTATCGATTTTAAAAATGCTTCCAATTGTGCTTGTTCTGTTAAAGTTAGGTTTAATTTTTTAAGCATAGCCGATTTTGGATTTTTTAAGGAATCTGGAATGATAGCAGCTCGTTGATAAGTCACCGGATTTCCTAAGTTGTAAAACTCAATTACATCTTTAATAGACGGGAAATTACCATGGTGCATCCAGGGGCCAGTGATATGTGTTTCCCGTAGTGATGGCGTTTTAAAAGCACCTATATCTTTTAAGTTTCTGGTGACGTTGTATAAGCCTAAATCTTCCATTCTAGATCCTAGTAAAGCTTGTCCGTCATTGTGAAACTTATTATCGCTAAACAGTGGCGTGTTGTGGCAATTGATACATCCCGCTTTGGTGCGGAAAAGATGCAAGCCAACTACTTCATCATCCTTTAGAGCTTTCGTATTCCCTTTCACAAAGGCATCGAACCGGGAATTGGTGCTCACGATACTGCGTTCGAAGGTTGCAATGGCTTTTTGTATTTTATCCAGCGTGATTTCTTCGCTACCAAAAGCCTGCATAAATAAAGGTTTATAACCAGCAACCGCTTTTACATTTTCTACCATTATAGTTAAATCGGTAGCCATCTCTACATGATCTTGCACCGGAAATTTCGCTTGATCTTCCAAACTTTTAGCTCTGCCATCCCAAAAAAACTTCTCATAAAAACCCACATTAATCAAGGTCATTGCGTTACGCTTGCCTGTTTGCCTACTGTGACCATAAGCCACACGTCGTCCATCGCCCCAGCCCAGTTCTGGATCATGGCAAGATGCGCAGGCAATTTGTTTAGAAACCGACAATCTTGGGTCGAAGAAAAGAATTTTGCCTAGCTGCTGCTTTTCGGCTTTAAAAGGATTATCGGCGGGATGGGTAGGTCGGCCTAAATGACCGATATCCTTGAAACTAGGTTTAGCTTCATCGTGTAATTCTGGCTTGGGCCATTTAGCTGGATCACCGCTGTATAGCTCTCGTAACTGCGCTATAGTATATTCGTCGCTTTGCAAAAATGCAGATGAACATACAAAAACAGTTAAAATTGCCGTAAGTACGAAAAGTCTCTTCATCCTCAAAAAATTAAAGTGTAAGTGCTGTTGGGCTTAATTTGTATTGGAAAGTTCTGGTAGTGCCACCGATAGCTGCTTCGTTGAAGGTAACTTTTAAGTCAATCACTTTTGCAGTTTCATCGTAAGTTCCGTTACCACTTATACCAATGGTGATGGTTTTGCCTGCGGTAGAGGTTCTTAAGATTACATCTTGGGTTTTGACTTTTATAATGCCAGTTTTCGCTCCTTCGTAATCTGGGAAAAATTGCAACACCTGGTCTACGTTGATACCTACAGTTTTAATATTGGTAGTTCCTGTGTATGCGCTGTACAGACGTACCATATCAAACATTGGCGCTCCACTATCTAAAACGTTAGGGTTCCCAAAACCAATAAAACTCGGATCTGCAGCAGAAATGGTTGAGAAATGCCCCGCAATTCTGCTAGTCCATAGGCCTGTAGAAGGCTCATATCTATAAACATACATTTGATAGTAAGCAATAGGCTGATGAAATACCGCTATTGCGGAAGACGATGCTGTTGCGACAGGTTGTGCAGGGTATAAATCGGCTTTAGCGGCAGGTTCATCTTTTTTACATCCGCTAAAAACGATTAGACTAATAAGTATGATCAATATATTTTTCATGTCTATTTTTTAATAACCTGGATTTTGTTTCATATTTCTATTAGCGTTAACGGTGTTGGCAGGAAGTGGCATGATTAGCCTATCATCATCAGTTAAAAGGTTTTTAACTACAGCAGTAACGTCTACCCTTACGATGTTTTTTCTACGACGCATTAAATCGAACAACAGATTGCCTTCGAATGCTAATTCTTTTCTTCTTTCTAAAAGTACCGCATCAACTACTGCATCTTTTGTAGTTAAAGCCAAGGTGGCGGCACCGACATCGCCACGTTTTCTGATCAAATTTAAATCTGCGTTGGCCGTAGCAAAATCTGGAGTAGTTTTTTCTACTGCTGCCTCTGCCCTAATTAGGTGCAATTCCGAAAGACGTAAGATTTTAATAGGAGTTGCTAAAGTTGCTCCGCCCTGATATTTTTTTGTAAAAGCGTAATTAACCCCATTGATTGCTTCTCTGTTAAACATTTTGGTTATACCTCTAACGTCATCTCCGCTATAGAGCCCTGTTAAATCTGTTGTAGCTGCATACATTCTATAAGAAGAGAGGTTAGAGCTTTCGTAGTAAACGCCCAAACCTCCACCTGCAAAAGTTGGCTCTACAGCTAATTCAAAAATTGATTCGCTAGACGGAACTCGACCAACCCAACTCGCTATATAATTAGCGTTGGCAATTAGTGTGTATTGGTTGCTTTTAATGATTTCATCTGCTAAAGTAAAAGCCGCATTCCAATTGTTTTGGTATAGATAAACCTTAGCCAGTAAGGCTTTAGTTGAAGATTTGGTAAAATAATTTTGCTTTGAGCCACCATTTAAAACCCCTACGTTAGTATCATCAAAAGTGGCGATGGCTTCGGTTAAATCTTTGATAATTACATTGTAGGTTTCAGCAACCGTAGCTCTTTGCGGAGATGGGTCTGAATATAACTGTGGCTGTAAAATAAGTGCAATACCTAAGTGAGAAGCGTCTGGAGTGAAATTAAATGGCCTAGCAAAAATTCTCACCAAATCGAAGTGGATTAATGCCCTGATAGCTTTTGCTTCTGCCACAATCTTCGCTTTTTCGGCTGCCGATCCAGCAGAAGAGGGGGTGTATCTGATTACATTGTTTACATTATTTAGTTCACTATACAAGGAAGAATAGGTGGGGTTCATGCTCGAAATCTGTGCGTCCAGTGCTACTTCGTAAACGTTTTCCAAACGTAAATTCGTGTTTTTACTAAACTTAATATTCCCGGCCAAAATATCTGGATAAACCATCATATTTTTATTATAATGATCTTCTTCTAGCAGGGCTTTATACGAGCCTGCTAAGGCTGTTTTTGCACCTTGTACATCTTTAAATAAATCTTCTAGAGATAATTTGTCAGTCGGTTCCTTATCTAAAATTTTCTCGCAAGAAGAAAAGCTTAGTATGGAAACAATCAGCAGTATATAATATTTTTTCATTGCAATTGTTATGTTGAATGTGGATGATTTCATGATCTTTTTATAAGCCAATCTTTATACCGAATGTAAAAGCAGAAGTTTCGGGAGTTACAAATCTGCGCTCTGCTACGCCATTCCTTCCCTTTGTACCCGCGTCTTTATACACGTAAAAAAGATTGGTAGCATTGGCAAAAACAGAAGCTCTATCTAAGGTTAACCTGCTTGCCAATTTTTTAGGCAAGGTATAACCTAGGGTTACATTAGCTAACTTTAGGTAGCTTGCATCGTAAACGTAACGTGACGAGTTCGATACCACATTTCTGTTAATGAGCAATCTTGGGATATCGGTGACATCACCAGGACGTTGCCAACGATCTATTAAGTTTACACTTTGATTTCTGTTCTGCAAGTTCCTGCCATCAGCCTCATCTGCGTAGTATACAAATAGATCTGCTCCATAGCTATAAAGAATATTGAACGAGAAGTTAAAATCGTATAAATTAAAAGTGTTGATAAAACCACCCTGAAAATCCGGAAGACGATCTCCTAAAACCATCGCATTTTCTATTGGAAGTGCATTGGTTTCTGAAGCAGTTCTAATTACACCATTGTTGTCGTAGAACATTTCTGTGCCATCTTGAGGGTTAACACCTGCCCATCTGTAGCCATAAATAGCAGAGGTACTGTTGCCTACTTTTAAACCTGCTGCATCTGCTGCGGTGGTATATAGGGATGCAAAACCATTATTAAAAGCAATTAACTTATTGGTGTTAGTGCCTAAATTGAATGAGGTAAACCAATTGAAATTCTGTTTGCTAATTACTGGAGTATTAATTGTTAATTCGAACCCTTGGTTGCGCATTTTGCCGGTGTTTGCAGAGATGTTAGCAAAACCAGTTTCTAAAGGCACAGCTACGCTAGAAATTAAGTCAACGATGGTATTATTGTAGTATTCTGCCGTTACCTGTACTTTGTTTAACAGGGTAAAATCTAAGGCAGTATTGAATTTGAAGTTTTTCTCCCAGCCTAGGTCTGGGTTAGGTGCGCCGCTCACATCCGGATACGACGCAACGTTTCCGTTATAAGCATTTCCACTTTGTGTGCCGAAACTGTACAAGCCTCTAGCGGCGTAAGTTCCAATTCTAGAGTTGCCCGTAGAGCCAAAAGTTGTTCTTAACTTCAAATGGTTGATTACTTTATTGTTTTTAAGGAAATCTTCATTGCTAACTACCCAAGCCAAACCTAATGCTCCATTTAGCGCAACTTGTTTATCGCCACCAAAAATGGATGACTTATCTACGCGGCCATTAATATTTGCGTAATATTTCTTTTTATAATCGTAACCCAATTGTGAGTAGTACGATACCGTAGCATCAGAATTTGTTGATGATGCAGATGACTGGGTGGTTGCGGTGTTTAAAACCCGATACCTATCGAAACTAAAACCAGAACCATTTCCTCTCAACAGGTCCGTGGTCTTGTCTGTCATTTGCGTTCCTACTAAAAAATTAACGGTATGGGCATCCTTAAAAGTCTTATCGTAAGTAGCTTGAACAAAAGCGGTATAACTTAAATAATTGCGATCATAGATAGTCAACCTTCCATTTACATTTCTTCCAGTTGCATTTTGCGCCGATAAGTATTGTGTTTGTTTATTTTGGTAATTATCAGCACCTAACGTAGCCGAAATGGCAATTTCTTTAGTGATTTGATAACTTCCGTTTAAGTTACCCATTAATTGTACTCCCTTGTTGCTATTTTGGTTCTGTATAAGAATCGCCAATGGATTTGGAACGCCCTGAATATCTTGATAAGTACCATCATCTGCTACTGCTGCAATGTTCGGAGGTAATAGGACACCTCCAAAAGTAGATAGTTTATTTTCTTGAGTATAAGTGGGGCTGAGGTTAAAAGCAAGTTTGAACTTGTCGTTAATTTGCTGGTCTACTCTTAAGCGTAGATATACTTTCTGTAGATCGCTACCTAAGGAGCTAGATTTTTGATTTCTGTAACCACCAGAAAGACGATATGTAGTTTTTCCAGTGCCTCCAGATACATCTAAATTAACATTTTGATAAACTGGCGTTCTGTTGGTTAAATCGAACCAATCCGTGTTGATTGTGCTGCTGCCAGCAAATTGCGTAGCATCGGTAACCGAACGGCCACCGTTAATGTAAGCCTCTCTCAATAAACTATGGTATTGTGGGCCACTTAACCATTTATATTTATTGATGAACTTTGAAATACCAGTATCATAACCAACGTTCAATCTAGTTTTTCCTGCTTCACCAGCTTTTGTGGTGATAATGATTACACCATTAGCAGCGTCGGCACCGTATAAAGCAGATGCAGTAGCGTCTTTTAAAATCGAGATACTTTTGATATCTTCAGGATTGATGTTAGACAAAGGGTTTAAATAGCCTTCGCCGTTAAAGATGGTTGATTCGTTATTTCTTTGCTGCTCGTAGGCCGGCACGCCATCTACTACAAACAAAGGTTGCGTAGAAGTACCCCTGCTGCCTGCAATGCTCGGTAAAGACCCCTGCCCCCTGATATTGATTTTAACCGGCGTATTCAGCTCGGTATTAGTTTCAACATACACACCGGCAATCATACCTTCAATCAATTTATCGAAACTTTCTATGGGCCTGTAGGTTTGCAATTGCTTGCTCGATAGCTGTGAAATACTACCAACTACATCTTCTCTACGTTTTTCTTTCGTATAAGAACTGGTTACCACTACTTCATCCATCCCGAAAATATCGTTGTCCATTTCTACCTTTAAAAAGCTTTGTTTACCCACATTTACCTCTTTGGTTAGCATACCGATATAGATAAATTCTAGGTTGGTTTTTTCGATATTATCACCTACTAGTTTGATGGTGAACTCCCCATTGGCATTGGTTACACCGCCTTGTCTAGTTCCTTTTTTGAAGATGTTAACTCCTGGTATTGGTGAACCGTCTTGACGATTGGTAACCACACCCGTAATTAACCTAGTTTGTGGCGCAGCTTTTCTAATTCCTTTTCTGATAGCAATGTTATTGCCCGCCATGTTAAAATCCAAACCTGATCTTCCCGATAGTGCAGCTAAGACATCCTTCAAGTTGTCTGTAGTATTTAAGGTAATGAATTGCGATAGATCGACTTCATTTTTGTCGTAGTTGAAAGTTACACCTGTTTGCTTTTCAATATCCTTAAGGACGGCACTTAATGGTTTTTGGCTCACATTAATAGTTACCGTTGGATTTTTGCTTTGTGCCAATGTTGGCAGTATGTGATAAAATAGGAGGAGCGTAAAAACTAAAAGGATTTTAGGGTAAACTTTATTCATTATGGGTTTAGGGTTATGATGTTGTTATTGATTTTGTAGTTAATTCTTTTGGCAAAACAGATATTTTGGATGATGCTGATGTAATCCGTTTTATCGAAACTTCCTGAATATTTCCAGTTATTGTTGCCAGTTTTATTGATAATTGTGATGCCATAGGCATTATAGATTTTGGAAGCAATGTCCTCGAAAGAGGCGTTTTCGAAAATGAGCGTTCCCTTTCGCCATGCAGTTACTTTTTCAGTCGAGAAAGTTGCTTTTCCAATTTGCTTTGAATTGCCGCTAACAGTGGCAATTTCTGTAGGTTTTAAAGTTATCTTTTGAGTTTTATCACTTAGTTCTACGGCTACACTTCCTTCAACTAAGGCTACTGATACATGCGCCGCATTTCTGTAAGCAGAAACATTGAATTTGGTTCCTAAAACAGTGGTGTTAAGCTTATTGGTTTTTACTGTGAAAAGTCTGCTTTTATCCTTGCTGATCTCGAAAAATCCTTCGCCTTCTAATTCTACCTCTCTTTTGTCACTGACAAATTGCTTCGGGTATTTTAAAGTACTATTGCTATTTAGGGTGATTTTAGAGCCATCTTCAAGCGTAATCGTTGATGTTTTGCCATAATCATTATGATAGCTGATGTATTCTTGCGGAATGGGTTTGAGTTGGAGAAGATAAACCCCAAGCATAGAGATGATCAGCAGCGAAGCGGCAACTGCTAACTTGGTATAATTAAACAGTTTTTTTCTTTTAACAGGTTCTACTTCTGTCTTATTTTCGCTAGTAGCTAAAAAGCTATCAAATTTGTTAAAAGCATCGCTTAATTCTGGTTCACCAAGCTGTAGATGTAATTTAGCGAGTATCAATTCTGCCTTATAAATTTCATCTAGCTTTTCAGGGTTTAGGCTAATCCAGTTTTCCCAAAAAGCAATAGCTTGTGCGTCTGTTTGAAGATAATAAGCAATGAAAGATTCATCTGCAGCGAAATCTTCCGCATTATGGAGGTTAAAATTCATCTACAATACAAGTTTTTTTAGACTAGTTATAGATAAGAGTGCTGGCGAGTGAATTTTTACCAGGAATTTTTTAAAAAAAATGAAAAAAGATTGGAAGAGGTTTTTTACAAGCTGAAAAAGTCCCTCAATTGTGAGATAGCGGTATGTACATGATTATAAACTGTACGGTGCTTTAACTGTAGGTTTTGAGCAATGGATTCGTAATTTAAGCCTTCAAAAAACTTCAATTTAATGATCTCTTTTTGCGTTGGCGTCAATTGGTTGATAGCCATCTTCAATTTGTACTGACTAGCAGCGTCTTGTTGGGCAGCAATCAATAAATCTTCATACGAAAGTTCCTTCAGCGTTTCCACTTCAGGTATATCGTTAATGCTTCCAATCAAGGTATCTTGCTTGATCTGTTTTAAAAGCTTGTTCCGTAAACAGATCTTCAGATATGCAGGTACATGATTTACAGATTGTAAAGAACTTCTCTTTTCCCACAATTCGCAAAATAGCTCATGAATGCTATCTTTAGTTTTTTCTTTATCTGCAATTAATTTAAAACCATAGACATACAACTGCTGATAGCAGGCTTGATACAAGGTCTTCATGGCCGAAGTATCACCGAAACGAATTTTATCCCAAAGGTCGGTGTGCATAATTACAGCGCAAATATACAATAATATCTATTTGTTTAGAATTAATCTAAATAGAAGGTTGTTGATTTGCTATTGATGTAAAAATAATGAGATATTCGAACTTTTTATTAAACTAAGCTGTTGTTTTACAGATAAATGATTTACATTTTTATACGATCTGTTATATTTGCTGCATGAAAAAACAAAAACTGAGAAGCCTAATCATGCTTTGCCTGCTTTTTTTGCTTGGCGTGGTTTACTGTGCCCATGTTTTTGTAGCTGAAAATAAGACAGCTGTACAATCGGTGATGAGTGATACCAGCGAGGACAATGCCGAAAGTAGCGAGGAAAATTTAAAGGAAACCTCCCAGCATCTTTTTTTGTTGGAAAAAATACGTTATCAATTGAAACCGGTAACAGCTAACATCTTGAATTTAAATGGTCCTGTTTTGGCAGCACTTCCCGACGCATATCTTCAATTGAACACACCACCACCTAATTTTGCTTAACCTTAGCAAAATCAAACCAATACCAAATTTTATAAAAATATAAATGTACAACCGACGAACTCGTTGTGGTTTTTCACTTCGTTTTTGTCTTTCATCCACAATTAAAATGAAAAAATCACTTTTATTAGGTGCTATTGCCATGGTTGGCTTTGCCCTTAACACCAATGCTCAAACAGTTAAACAAACTGAAATTACTTCAATTGATAACTCATTAAATACAGTATTGAAACTAACGCCAGTTAACTTTAGCTACGATAAAGATTGGGCTGGCAAATTGAAATTGAACACACAGAAGCAAGCAGGTTTTGCTGTTGATGAAGTTGCTAAAGTTGCTCCAGAGTTAGTGGTGAACCAGCAGAAAACATATACCGCTGGTAAGAATAGCACTAAAACTGCGACGGTGCCAGTAGTAGATTACGAAACTTTAATACCGCTTTTAGTAGGTAGCATCAAAGAGCAACAATTGCAAATAGAAGCGCTAAAGAAAGAAATCAGTACTTTAAGGAAGGCTAAATAGTAACAAAATCCCGATTTTCATCGGGATTTTTTTTATGGGTTGGTCTGCGCTATGTTGCGGTATTAAATATGTTTTTGCGGTATTTTAGGGATTTATATTTATTATTGAGATAAAATCAACCAAAATATGCTTAAAAAAATACTCTTCGTTTTACTAGTTTGTTTCTCTACGCAGTTAAAAGCACAAATTAATAATGGACCAAAAATCCAACGAGAATTCAGGGCGGCTTGGGTAGCCAGTGTAGCCAATATCAATTGGCCAAGCAAGCCGGGCTTAACTACACAACAACAACAAGAAGAAGTAATTGCTTTGTTGGACATGTTGCAGAAGAATAATTTCAATGCGGTAATTTTTCAAATCAGACCTCAGGCAGATGCTTTTTACAAAAGTGAGATAGAACCTTGGTCGTATTATTTAACAGGCGTACAAGGGCAAGCACCAAACCCATATTACGATCCTTTAGAGTTTTGGGTAAATGCAGCTCACGAGAGAGGAATCGAGTTACACGTTTGGTTAAATCCTTATCGAGCGCATCATACAGCCGGTGGCGAGGTAAGCGATTTTTCTGTCGTGAAAAAACATCCAGATTTAGTAGTAAAATTAAAACAAGGCTATTGGTGGTTCGATCCAGCTAAAAAAGGGACACAAGACTTGGCTTCATCGGTAGTAAAAGATATTGTAAAACGCTACGATATTGACGGAGTACACTTCGATGATTATTTCTATCCTTATGCCGAATATAACGGCGGTGCCGATTTTCCAGATGATGAGAGTTATGCAGCTTATCAAAGTAAAGGTGGCAAATTATCTAGAGGTGATTTTCGTAGAGATGCTGTAAACACATTTGTAGAGCGAATTTATAAAGAGATTAAGAAGGAAAAGAAGCATGTGAAGTTTGGAATCAGTCCGTTTGGGATTTGGCGACCGGGCTATCCAAAGTCTATCCGAGGGATGGACCAATACGATAAACTTTACGCTGATGCAAAATTATGGTTGAACAAAGGTTGGATAGACTATTTCATGCCGCAATTGTATTGGCAAATCAATAATATTCCTTTGAGTTTTCCCGTGCTTTTAAATTGGTGGGAAAGTGAAAATACTAAAGGCAGGCATTTATGGCCAGGTTTAAATAGCGGCATTGGCGGTGGTGAAAAAAATAGTGACGAGATTATCAATCAGATTATGATTGCCAGGGGGATTTTGCCCAAATCGCCGGGCGTTGCTCATTGGAGTATTGGAGCTTTAACCAAGCATGAAAGTTTGAGAAACGATTTACTTGCTGGACCTTACAAAGAAGAGGCTTTGGTACCTGCTTCGCCTTGGTTGGATAAATCGCTGCCTGCTAGAGTGACGGTTGCTACAGAAGACCGCAGTGCCGATTTGTACATAAAATGGACTGCGAAGAAAGAAAAAGAAGTGTTTAAATATGTAGTTTATAAGCAATACGGAGATAAGTGGACTTACAGAACCTTAAATTCAAAAAGTAGCTTTTTGCAAGTACCGAAAGTGATTGAAGTAAATCCGAAAACTAAAGCTACTGCAAAATTGAAAGCAATTAAAGTAACGGTAGTAGATCGTACTGGTAACGAAAGCGAAGGAGAAGAGATTTTATTGTAAGTAAGAATTTGGCACTGTTAGTTTGAAATACTAGTGCCTTTCTTCTCGTATTTTGACAGCTATTAGACTTCGTCGGTTAGCATTTATCGTTGATATTTGTATTTTTACGAAATACTAAAAATATCATTTTATGTTGCCAAAAATCAATTTTACTACCACAAAGGCATACCAATATTTAGCCGATCATTATATCAATATCAACCAAACGGATATTAAATCTCTTTTTGCAGAAGATCCGGAGCGTTTCAGTAAGTTTTCAGTTTTGTTCGAAGATATTCTTTTCGATTATTCGAAGAACAGGATTAATGATGAAACGATGGCTTTGCTTATTCAACTTGCTAAAGAATGTAAGTTAGATGAAGCTATCAAAGCTATGTTTAGCGGCGAGAAAATCAATGAAACTGAGGGCAGAGAAGTTTTACACATCGCATTGCGTAACCAAAGCAACTCACCGATTTTAGTTGATGGTAAAGATGTAATGCCTGATGTAAATGCAGTTTT
Organism: Pedobacter helvus; assembly: GCF_005925325.1. Classification (GTDB taxonomy): domain Bacteria; phylum Bacteroidota; class Bacteroidia; order Sphingobacteriales; family Sphingobacteriaceae; genus Pedobacter; species Pedobacter helvus. The sequence continues at coordinate 441,307 of NZ_SRMP01000002.1, forward strand.
AGCTAAGATGGAGAAGTTCAGCAATGCAATTATCTCTGGAGAGTGGAAAGGCTACACAGGCAAAGAAATTACAGATATCGTTAACATCGGTATTGGTGGTTCTGATTTAGGACCGGTAATGGTTACCGAAGCCTTAAAACACTACAAAACAAGATTGAATCTTCATTTTGTTTCTAATGTGGATGGCACGCATATCGCCGAAACGTTGAAGGTTGTAAATCCAGAAACTACCTTGTTTTTGGTGGCTTCTAAAACGTTTACTACGCAAGAAACCATGAGCAATGCCAATACGGCAAGAACTTGGTTTTTGGAGCAAGGTGCTAGCGAAACTGATATTGCTAAGCACTTCGCCGCTTTGTCTACTAATGCTAAAGATGTAGCTGCATTTGGTATTGATACCGAAAATATGTTCGAGTTTTGGGATTGGGTTGGTGGCCGTTACTCTTTATGGAGCGCTATCGGTTTGTCGATTTCCTTAGGTATCGGTTTCGATAATTTCAAGCAGTTATTGGCAGGTGCGCATGCAACCGATAAGCATTTTGCCGAAACTCCATTCGAACAAAATGTCCCTGTAATTTTAGCAATGTTAGGTGTTTGGTACATCAATTTCTTTGGTGCCGAAACGCAAGCTATTTTACCTTATGACCAGTATCTACATCGCTTTGCTGCTTATTTCCAACAGGGAGATATGGAAAGTAATGGTAAATATGTAGACCGCAATGGCGATATTGTAATGTACGAAACTGGTCCGGTGATTTGGGGCGAGCCAGGTACCAATGGTCAGCATGCTTTCTACCAATTGATCCATCAAGGAACCAAGTTGATCCCATCTGATTTTATTGCTCCGGCACAAAGTTTAAACCCAATTGGCGAGCACCATCCAATTTTATTATCTAACTTTTTTGCACAAACCGAAGCATTAATGAACGGTAAAGACGAGGAAGAAGTGGTTGCTGAATTAACAAAAGCGGGTAAAACACATGAGCAAATCGAAAAATTAGCTCCATTTAAAGTTTTTGAAGGTAATCGTCCTACTAACTCAATTTTATTGAAAAAGGTTACACCTTTTAGTTTGGGAAGCCTAATTGCTGTTTATGAACACAAGATATTTGTACAAGGTATCATCTGGAATATTTTCAGTTTCGACCAATGGGGTGTAGAGCTTGGTAAACAATTGGCACAAAAAATACAGCCAGAATTAAAAGATAGCTCGCCAGTAACATCACATGATTCGTCTACTAACGGATTGATTAACCAGTATAAAAACTGGAGATAGACTACTTAGTTGATAACCTAAAGAGAAAGCCATTAACCATCTAGCAATGCTAAAGTTGATGGCTTTTTTGTTTTATGAAAGCGTAAACAAGTATTTTCTATTAACAGGAGTTTGAGCTATTGCAAGCTGTCAATCTCTTTCATGTAAGCTAAATACGCTTCCTTGTAATTCATGTTTTTGTGCTCAGATTTAGAAATAAAGGATAGGAAATCTTCCAAATCGGCTTCTGTAAAACCTAGTCTCCTAAATAAAGCTTGATCATTAGACCAATTTTCTGGATTTACTTTAATGCTAGCCATTTGTTTGTAAAGCAGAATCCCTTTTCTAAATTCAGCATAACCAATGTTTTTTTTGAAAGCTTTAACTGCATCAACCAAAGTTTTATAGGTAACAACTGTATCTATATTGCTATCGCTTAATATGGTATAAAGGATTTGAGGTTTTAATATTTCGATATCTACACTGTCTAGCTCAACAAACTTTTTTAAAATAGTAATGTCCTTCACGAAAAGAGAATCGCTAGCCTTTAATCGAGATTTTAATAAGTTTGGCTGTTCGGATAACGCTTGGCTATCTACCGTTGCAGGCTGGCCAAAAGTAAAAATGCTAGATAAGAGCAATAGTGTAGTGGCTAAAAATTTTAATCTGTAGGTATTTCTCATTTTGGGCAAAGGTACATTTAAGCATTTGTCTTTCCTATAAAACGAAAAATCCCGCCAGGTAATCTAGCGGGATTATATTTTTTTGAACTTGATCTTAATTTGTTTTCAGAGTTCCGTCTTCGTTTTTATTTACTACCGGACGTTTCTCGCCATTAGCTAATTCCCAAGCCGTGTAGTAAACTAATTGGGCTCTTTTTGCCAACATAGGGAAGTCAATTTTGCTAACTTCATCTCCTGGTTGGTGGTAATCTTTGTGTACACCGTTGAAATAGAAAATAACTGGAATACCAAATTTAGCAAAGTTATAGTGGTCAGAACGGTAGTAGAATTGGTTAGGATCTGTACGGTTGTTGTACTTTTCATCTAAAACAATATTTACGTAATCTGTATTCGCTTTTTTACCAATTCTATCTAAATCATCGCTTAACATGTTAGAACCAATAATGTAAACGAAGTTGTTATCGCCTGGGCGGTCATCATCACCACGACCAATCATATCGATGTTTAAGTTAGTGATGGTATTTGCGATAGGGAATACTGGGTTTTCTGAGTACCACTCAGAGCCTAATAAGCCTTTTTCTTCACCTACTACAGTCATAAACAAGATACTGCGTTTAGGTCCTTTTCCTGCTTTTTTAGCTTTAGCGAAAGCTTCTGCCAACATCAAAACGCCAGTAGTTCCAGAGCCATCATCGTCAGCGCCGTTATTTACTTTGTCTTTAGCATTTGGATCAGCCTCTAAACCAATGTGGTCATAGTGACCAGTAACTACTAAAACTTCATGTTTCAATTTAGCATCAGAACCTTCCAAAAAGCCTAATACGTTTTCGCCACGGTGCTCAACTTCTTTCTTTTGAGCATTTGCTGCTAAAGAAACGTTGATTACTTGCGAAGCAGGTTTGCCAGTTTCGCTGATTTTTTTAGAAACAGCATCTAAACTGGTATTTGAAACTTTTAAAATTTCGTTGGCAACTGCTGGAGAAATTGTGATTGCAGTATAAGGAATTGGTTTTTGCAATGCTTTTGCTGTAGCCTCATTTTTTAACATGATACGACCATTAGCAGCAGCTGCTTTTTGATAGTCAGGAACTTTATCAAAGTTTACATCAATTAATAAAATTGCTTTTGCCTTGTTTTTCATTAAGTTACCGAACAACTTTTGTCTCGCCTGCATAGCTGCACGAGGGTTTGCTGCTTGGCCTTCAGGAGCTTTGCCACTTGGATCTCCAGATGAGAAAACCATTACTACTTTGCCTTCAACATTAATGCCGTCGAAATCATTGTAGCCATCTTTAGTTAAGCCGTAGCCTGCAAAAACAACTTCGTTTGCACTTAGATCTAGCCCGCTTAAACCTACGCTATTATTAGAGATAATGAAATCTTTTGCTGCTTGTGCCTTTCCGTTAATGCTTAAAGAACTTTGAGTTACATCGTAAGTTACTAAGCCTACTTTTTGAAAATATGGATCGGTGCCGCCTTTCACCGGGCCTGTTAATCCGAAACTTTGGAATTGTTTTTTGATGTAGTCGGCAGCCATCCAAGCACCTTTTTTGCCAGTTTCACGACCTTCATACTCGTCTGAAGCTAAAATAGACAAGTGATCGTAAGCTCTGTCTTTATTAACAGGAGCACTGAATTTGATGGCGTTTTTATCCTGCGCCATCGCACCAAAACTAAGCGCCAAGGCTAGTGAGGTGTATACGAACTTTTTATTCATTTGTATTAGTTAGTTAGGTATTAACAGTGTGGTATGTTTAAATCTAAAGCGTTAAAGCTAGCAAGAAATCTTATTCACTCGGTTGGCATGTCTTCCACCTTCAAACGGAGTTTCTAAGAAAGCAGTAACCATTTCTTTTGCCAGTTCTGGAGAAACAAATCGTGCCGGAATGCAGATTACGTTGGCGTTGTTATGTTGTCTTGATAACTTAGCAATGTCTGTTAACCAAGTAACTGCGGCTCTAATGCCTTGATGTTTATTTGCTGTAATGGCTACGCCTTGGCCGCTGCCACATACTAAAACGCCAAAATCGGCTTCACCTTTTTCTACAGCGCTAGCCACAGGATGAGCAAAATCAGGATAATCTACAGAATCCAATGAATGTGTCCCGAAATCGGTCACTTCATGTTCGCTAAGAAATTCTTTTAAAATCTCTTTATACTCAAAGCCAGCGTGGTCCGCTCCAATGGCTAATTTTAATTTATTTGCTGAAGACATATTCAAATTTATATAGAATTATAGAAATGGTTTAGTAAATATTTTGTTGTCGTTTAGGTTATAAATAAATACGCTATAATTGATAAGTTTGAAATACTGTAAGACTTATTGCTTATAACCTAAGCTCTTGACTTATTTGCCATAAAACGCCAACTCTGCTTTTTGTTTCTTTTTCTCAATTCTAGCTGATATGATGATACTTAATTCATACAATAAGAAAAGAGGGAAGGCTACAATTAGCATCGTGTATGGATCTGCTGTAGGTGTTACTACAGCTGCTACAATTAAAATTAACACCGCCGCGTATCTTCTAGTAGAACGCATAAACTTAGGCGTCATGATGCCAAGTTTAGATAAGATGTAAATTACCACAGGTAATTGAAAAATAATGCCAGAGCCTAAGGTTAGTGTTAATACTGTAGACAAATAGGAAGAAATGGTAAATGTGTTTTCTATGCTTGAATCTACCGTATAGTTAATCAAAAAGTTGATAGAAAGTGGGCAAATTAGATAGTATCCGAACAATAAACCTAAAGCGAATAATATTGAAGCAAAAGCAACAAAACCACTAGCCGATTTACGCTCGTTTTCTAATAAAGCTGGTTTGATAAATAACCAAATCTCAAATAAAAGATATGGTATGCCAACAATGATGCCAGCCATTACGCAAGAATTCATTTGTAAAGTGAACTGACCAGACATCTCCGTATTGATGATTTTGGCTTTGATATCAGTGATACAAAACTCATTTCCAATTGACGGAAATGCCTCAACCAATTTGCACATCATGCGGTAAGTCCAAAAATCAGCGTTCTTGGGCGCCATAATCACATCATGCCAAATAAAATCAGTAAAGTAGAAAGCTACACAAACCAGCACTACAATAACAGCTAAGGCTCTTAATAAATGTTTGCGAAGTATATCTAGATGGTCGAAAAAAGACATTTCTGCCTCTAAATTTTTCCCTTTATTCTTTATCGAATCAATTAGATCTTTGGCTTTATTGTTACTCATCTTAACTATTTGAAAACAAAAATACCATTCTATTTGATTTGAATGGTATTGAGATTGTAATTAACTTATGGGTTAATCTTTTAATGTCGCAAAAAATAGGGTTAAATTCTTTAAAACAATAATGATTTCGCTGATTTTTACGGAGATATCAACAGCGAATAGTTCAAAAATCTTTTATCTTTAAAATAAATCACCATTTGGTGTCTTTTGTATATTTGCATGTTTTCCTTTAAAGGATGCTAAGTATTGCAATTTTTAATAAAGATGGAACAATAAAATATACAGTGTGAAAAAAACTACAACCTATTTAGTCCTTGTTTGCCTATACGTATTGGGAAGCAAAACAGGGTTTGCCCAGAAAAAATTAGACGACTACTTTGATCATCTCTTTAAAAATAAAAAATTTATGGGGAGCGTGGCTGTACTTCATAACGACAGCGTATTCTACGCTAAATCTGTGGGGCATTTGGCTTCAGATTCCAAGCAATTAATCAATAGGAATACTAAATTTCGTATCGGATCTATCACTAAAACATTTACCGCAGCGTTAGTGCTAAAAGCTACGGAGGAGCAAAAATTAAAGCTAAATGAAAAGCTTGATTTGTATTATCCAACGATAGAAAACGCAAGTAAAATTACTGTAGAGCAATTATTAAGGCATCGGTCGGGGATTTTTAATTTTACTGATGGAGCAGATGCTAGAGTTTGGGAACAGAAATTTCACACTGAACCGGAATTGCTAGATTATTTGACGAAGGGAAAAAGTGTTTTTGAACCTGGAACGGAATATCAATACAGCAATTCTAATTATGTTTTGCTCAGCTTTATTCTGCAAAAGATCTATAAAAAGACATTTGCAGAAATCTTGGAAGAAAAAATCTGTAAACCTTTAGGTCTTAAAAATACGTACTATACTTTCGAAGTAGATACTGCTAGAAATGAAGCTTTGTCTTATAACATCCAAGATACCTATGTGAAAAATGCGGCTGTAAATTTCTCTAACCATCCTGGCGGTGGAGGAATGGTTTCAACTGCAATTGATGTAAATAGGTTTCTATTTGCGCTGTTTAATGAAAAGCTAATCAGTAAACAAAGTTTGGAAATGATGTTGCCCTTAAATAAAGGTGAATATGGAATGGGTATCATCAAAATGTATACGGATAGTCCAGCTGGATATAAGCATGGTGGTAGAGTAGAAAACTATATTTCCGATTATTGGTATTTTCCGAAAGAAAACTTAGGCGTAGTGACACTTTCTAGTGCCATCAACATTGATATGGATATGATTAATATGGCGTTATTAAGATACGCCTTCGGCACTCAACCATCATCGCCCAATTTTGAAGCGATTTCCGGTATTTCTGTCGCGGAATTTGCGAAAATCAAAGGAACCTACATTAACACCAGTAAAAATAATACGGTTACTATTTCATCAAACGGGGAGCATATGGTATTTCAAGGTTCAGGAATTGGGCAAGATTATATCGATTTTGAATACACCGGAAATCATACTTTCAAATACGAAGAGATCGTGTTGAAGTTTCTTCCACAGAAAAAAGAAATGCACTTAAAGCAAGGCGATATCAGCGAAGTGTATCAAATGAGAAATAGCTATTTAGCTCAATAGCTTTAAATAAGAAAAGCCTCGATTTCTAATCGAGGCTTTTGCTTTTTGTAGCCCGTAGGGGAATCGAACCCCTGTTTCCAGAATGAAAATCTGGCGTCCTCACCCCTAGACGAACGGGCCATTCCTGATAGCTTTTGGCCGAATGGTCTGCAAAAGTAGGAGTTTAAAATTATTTTGTCAAGAAGAATTTAAATAAATAGAAATTTGTTCGATTTGTTAATTCTCTGGCTGCTTAGGCGGAGTGGGTGGGGTAGGTTGTTCAAGTACAGCTTGCAGATCTTCTGCCAGTTTTTTAAATAATTTGATTTGATTTGCATTGGCTTTCTTCTTGTCTAACCAGGCCTTAAATCCATTTCTTGAAAAACTTGCTGTAAAGTTTTCTTCTACCCAGTAGCTTTCTTTACCTGTTGATTTTGTTTCTTCTCCTAATGCGTTCATCAAAACTTTTTGGAAGCGCTCGGAACGATTAGTTGGAAAAGAAGATTTTATTGCAAATTCCGTATCGGTATCATGCACACTGAAAGAAGTTTTTTCTGACTTTGTATAAGTGTTTTGCCCAAAAGCAATCAAGTTAATTAGGGTGGCCGCTAATACTAAGATATGTTTTTTCATGTTCTTTTTTTGCCAAAGGTAGGCACACAAAGGAGCGGTTACGGTTAATGAAGTGTTAATGGAAGGTTAATGCAATACAGCTTAATCGGCGGCTTCCTTATTTAATGCTATGTAAAATACTGCCATGAACATTTCTTTTATCCATTAACATTAATTTTTGGTGGATATATTCATCTCTTTTTTCTTGCTCACCTATTTCGTTATAGAGCTTGATCAGCAGATTATACATTAAAATTTCATGTAAGGTTAGGTTGTTGCGCCTAAATACTTCAAGACATTTATCCGTATATAGAATTGCAGTTCTATAATCTTTTTCATTTTTGCTTTCTAACGCTCTAGCAGCTAAATAAACTATTTGGATATATGGTGTTGAATTGCCTATAGAATTGATGTGGAATAATTTTAGCCTAATATTTTCAGTTAGAGAAGGCATTTCACTGCTTTGGGAAGCAGCTCTTAGGAATGCCATCATGCCGAACAAATATGCAGAATTGACATTTTCAGACAGCATCAATTTTGGATAATAGGTAATCATAGCGTTGAGCATGCGATTGGCCTCGTTAAAATCTCCATGAAAAACATTGTACGTCCTCATTAAAACAAAGGAGAACATTTCCATGTAACCCGGAAGTTCTTCGTCGTCCTTAGGTACAACTATCTCTCCCGATTTAAAAGCCTCAATTTGCGCTAGCAATTCTTCATTTCGATATTCTTCCCCGGCTAGGCTACTATAGATGTATTTCAATAGTCCGTACGGATTAATTAGCCAGTTTTCTCCTTGTTTTACTAGTTTCTCCAGTTCATCTAGGCGTGTTTTTAACTGCTCTTTGTAGAAGCTGAAACAATCGAATGTTGATAGGATTACCAAGTACATAAATGAGTATTTATCGTTCTTGGAGATTGAAAGAAGCGAACAAATGGCTTCTTTATAGCAAGAGTCTGCAAAATCAAAATGAATGATGTTATTCATCATCATATGATGCAATTCATCTTCTTCTAAATATGTGGCAACAGATGGTTGTATGTTTTGTCTATAATTTAAGTTTTCTGCAATGAAATAGATGAGGTAGGTTTTTTCGTAATTACTTAGATTAAGGGTTAAGAGGTTGTTTAGTTCTTGAAACTCGCTTTTGATGATCAATAGCCTAGTAGACCATTGTAAAATTTGAAACCTTGCCGAATTACCTGAGTATTCTGTTTCGATGTCTTCGAAAAATACTTTATCTAATACATTATTGTGCTTGTCTAACAGTTCAACAAACAGAAAATATTCAAATAAATGAGGATGTACAAACCTTACCAAGTCTACTACAAAGCCATCTAATTCTTGTTTTTCTTCAACTAAAATGCCTTCGGCTAACAATTCGCGATAAGCATTTTTGAAATTGGACAAATCGGCAATTAACTCACTTTTAAAAACTGCCTTTCTTCCTTTTCCATTATTGCTCAACGAGATTATTTTTTTACAGAACAGTACTTTTTCTGTAGCGTAGGAGGTCTGGTAGATCTTATCGCGAACAAACCTATCTACAATCTCGAAGAAAATGATATTGGTAAAGGTATCAAACTTTGGAAATTCTTCTTTCAGTAAATAGTACCACTGAATATAGAATGGATATTTTAGTTGGCTTTTAAGGGTAGAGCTGATTTTGTCTGCTCTGTTCGGTTCCATCTTCTTTAGAATAGAATCTATTTCATCTGCTGCTAAAGGTGGGATGTTAGATTGATATTTTAGGTTGAAGTAAGTTCCTGGAAACCATTTTTTCTTTAAAAAAGGAATATTTTTAATCCTGTCATAAAATCTACTCCACATAGTAGATCTCATGCTAAAAACAATCTTCACAAATTTTTCATCTCCAATTAGAGAAATTAAATTGATGAGCTTATCGAAGATGATAGGTTTCGAATCTTTATTGGTAATTAGGTCAGAGAAACTATCGATAATAACAACTAACTTGCTGCCGTTTTTTTCATTTTTCTCCTTAAAATATTCTATTAGGTTAGTTCTTTGGTTCAAACCAATTTTAGACTTAATTCTGTCTTCGATATTTGAATATTCATTTTGATCATCGAAGATATCTCTGGCATATACGAACAAAACTGTATCCGACTTATATTTTGCGTCATTATCAACAAATGAAGTTTGGACAAGGTGACTTAACAAAATACTTTTTCCGTAGCCGGCCTGCGATACAAAAGCTGTGAAACTATAATCACTATTGTAGAAATGATCGAAATCTAGTTTTGCAAAACAACGAGGTATAGTAAAACTATAGGGTACTGAGCTCCTATTTTTTGTACTCCTTAAAGTGTTAAGCGTGATATCGATTGCATTAAGCTGTATGGTAGAGAATTTTTCGTTGGTGTTTGATAAATGATATAGCTCTTTTTCTACTAGATCATAACTGCCACTTTTTTCAATATATTCTAATAGGGCATTAATGGTATATTTAGAGAATTTGTTTTTTACTTCTGCAAAGCCGAAAAGCCGTTTAAGTGTAGTTTCACTTACGTTTTTTGATATTTCTTTCTGAATGGATAGACCTATGAAACGGCAATCGGATGGGCTTATCGTTTTGATCCCAGTTTTCAGTAATATTAGTCTCCTAATTTTGTCTAAAACAATTGTTTGAGGCATGAGAGGGTCGTATTTGTTTTTAGCGTTACCCTAAATTAATAAAAATATAATTAATAGGAATATAGACTGTTAAAAAAGGTATTAAGCTGGTTTGTTAGCGTAGTTTTACTCCTTTTGGGAATATAAAATAACAACTTAAAACAGAAGTATTGTGATGTTGTTTACGGTATTCCAATAAAGAACAAAATGAACAAGATAATAAAAGTGTTACTCCTTTTATGAATAATTTGAACAGCTAAAACTGCACAATACGTAGTTAATATTGCTCCCAATTAAGGAAAATTAAGGCTTATGGGACAAACCTCTACTCCAAGAGCAAGAATGGCGCAATGGTTGGTCATCTTCTTGCATGCACTTATTATAACGCTGATCTCTAGCTCTTCGTATGCACAATCTAAAATTTTTGCAAACACAGCAACGATCGTGTCAAGTCAAGTGGAAAATAAAGATAATGCCACGAGAGATGATAACGACTATGCCACTGTAAAATCTTACGGAGGTGCCGCCCTTGGATTGGGCGGATACAATGGAGAATTACAGTTGCGTTTTGCAGCAGATGTGCCAGCAAATACCACTACTTTCATTAGGATTGACCACGATGTTAATCTTTTGAATGCTCTTTTGGGCGGAAATTTAGGATCTGGTTTGGCCTCTGTGGTTGGCTCAATTGCACTAGGAGATCATTACTTTGAAGTCGGTGCCAGAAATGCTGCTAATGCGGACGTACTGACTGGATCGAGTAGAGAGGCTTTTCAAACCACTAATATTAAGTTGGTTAGAGATGCGCAAGGTCTTTTCTATTTTGCAATTAGACCAACCGTTACCTATAGAAGTGTATTTGTTAGAGATGTAACAAGGGCTTTGTTATTAGGAGCAACGAACGAGGTTAGGGTCTACAATGCGTTTTACTTTTCCGGCGCTGGTACTTGTGATCCAGCCTTCGCAACTGATTATGAAGGAACGGGAGCCACATTGAGCTTAGTAGGCTTAGGACAAGCTGGCGTTACTAATATTGAGCGTGCCATAGATAATAACCCTGCAACCTTCTCCAGCATTAGTACTGGTTTGGTTAATGTAGGCGGAACCATAAGTCAGAATATTTACTTCAATTCGCCTTCTAGGTTAGGAGATGAATTTAACATCAGAATGAGCGTGTCATCTGCATTGGCTAACGTTGGTGTTTTGAATAATATCATTGTTGAGGCTTACAGTGGAAATGAGCTTATCTATAGCCGCACTGGAGTTGGCGGTCTTTTGAATTTAGATTTATTAGGCCTGCTGAATACAGAGCAGCCGGTCACCATTCCTTTTACAGTTCCATCTAATAGAACATTTGATAGGGTTAAGGTTACTCTATCGGCTCTACTGAATGTTTCTGCTACACAAACTATCAATGTTTACGAAGTTACTCGCTCGGCACCGAGGCCAACTTTTGCAGCCCCATTATCTAATGCGCTCAATGTTTGTTATAATAGCGCTGCGGTTTTGGTAGCCACTACGGCTTCAGCCAATCAACTGATTTGGTATGAAGCTCAAGATGGGGGCACGGCATTAGCCACCACAGCTAATAATGCCACTTATACTACACCGGTTTTAACAGCAAATAAAACCTATTATGTAGCCGCTCGACAAATTGGATGTACAGCCGAGTCGGTGAGGGTTCCAATTACCGTAACCGTAAATCCTCAAATTAATTTCGCAGTAACCACTTTAACTAATGGAACTATAGGTACTGGTTATAGTAGACAACTAACAGCTGCTACTGGAGGTACTGCTGGTTATACCTATAGTGTTGCTACAGGAAGTACTTTGCCTCCGGGTTTAACTTTAAGTAGCGCCGGATTGCTAGGTGGAATGCCTTCTCAAGCGGGTAACTATACTTTTTCAATTACAGTAACAGATAGTAGAGGTTGCACTGCAACTACTTCTCATACACTTTTAATAACTAATACACTAACCCTAGGTAATTTAGCGCTGCCAGATGGTACGGTTGGCTTAATCTATCCGGTACAGGTGGTGCCGCCAGCAACGGGTGGAAGCACGCCTTATACTTATACCGCTATTAACCTGCCTCCAGGATTAAGTTTCAATCCAACTACGAGAGAAATTGTAGGTACGCCAACTACTGCCGGGTCTTATGTAATCACAGTTAATGTAAGTGATGCTGATGGTAACAGTACCAGTATCAATTACCCTATTGTAATTAAAAATGCGCTTGCATTGGGTAATGCTACTCTGGCAAATGGTACCGTAGGTATTGGTTATCCAACCCAAACTATTCCTGCAGCAACAGGAGGTACACCCGGTTACACGTATGTAGCTACCAATCTTCCTCCTGGATTAAATTTTAATCCAACCACAAGGGAAATTACAGGTACGCCAACAACAGCGGGAAGTTATACGGTAAACGTTCAAGTAACTGATGGTGCTGGAAGCTCTGTAACCAATAGCTATACAATTAATGTGATACAGCCTTTGGTTATCGCTAACAAAACTCTAGCAGATGGTACGGTTGGTGGAGCTTATCCTACTGAGACTTTACCTGCGGCTACAGGCGGTACGGGCCCATATTCATATGTGTCAGCTAATGTTCCTGCCGGATTAAGTTTCAATCCAACCACAAGAGAAATTACAGGTACACCTACGGAAGCAGGTAATTTTAGCATTACCCTTACGGTAACTGATGCCGATGGAAGAACTGCTACCAATACTTATGCCTTGCGTGTAAATGGTGCACTCACGCTGGCTACTGCTACCTTGCCAGCCGGAACGGTTGGTGTCGCTTATCCAACGCAAACTTTGCCAGCAGTTTCTGGTGGTACCGCACCTTACATTTATACTGCTTTAAACTTGCCTGCCGGATTGAGTTTTAATGCTGCAACAAGAGAATTATCGGGCACACCTACTGTAGGTGGCGATTATACTTTCGCTATCAGGGTAACCGATGCGGGTACCAATGCAGTTACTACCAATTACCAAATTAGGGTAAACGTAACTGCACCAATAGTAGCAAATGCAATTACCTGTAGTGGAACATCAACCGCGTTGGCAGTTACGAATACACAAGCAGGTGTAACTTATAACTGGTATGCTGCAACCGGAAGCACGCCAATAGCCACAAACAACAACGGTACTTTTAACACTGGAAATATTGCTTCGAGTACTACCTTCTATGTGGAGGCTGTATCAGGTTCTGCAGTTAGTGCTAGAACTGCGGTTAGTGTAACGGCTAATCCAGCACCAAATGCGGTAGATATCATTACTAATAACCAAACTATTAATGCTAATCAAAGTACTACCTTAAGAGCTACTGCTGATGCGGGTAATACCATTAGATGGTACGATGCCATTACGGCAGGAACACTTTTGGGCACAGGAGAGGAGTTTACTACAGGTAACTTGGCTGCCACTACCACTTTTTATGCAGAAGCGGTGAGTGCACAAGGTTGCGCAAGTGCTACAAGAACTCCTGCGGTTGTAACGGTAATTACTGGTGGAGTGAGTGCAAACTGCACTGCTGCTAATGGACAAAGCAGCGGAATTACTGGATTGCTATGTTTGGCATGTGATATTGCTAATCCGGGTAATGCTGTAGATGCGGATCAAAACAACTTTACCCGTATCACATTAACTGTTGGCGCTGCCTCAACAGGTTTCCAAAGGTTGATATTCCCTAATGCAGGTTTAGCTACCGATAGTATACGTTTAGATTTGGCAACGCCAACTGGTTTGTTAGATCTATCTGTTCTAGGTGGTATTACCGTGAACGTTATGAAAAATAATACTGTAGTGAGAGCATTACAGTTAAACTCCTCTTTAGTAAATCTTCAATTGCTAGGAGGAAATAGATTTGAGGCTACATTTGCGGCAGGAGCTGAATTTGATAGAGTAGAGGTTCGTTTTCAAGCAGTTGTTGCCGCATTAAGTAGTCTCGATATTTACGGTGCGCAAATTGTTTATCCTAATCCAACAGTTGTTGGTAACAACCAAACAATTTGCTACAACACCACGGCTACGCTTAATGCAACTGCAAATGGAAGTACTCAAATTGCATGGTACGATGCTGCAGTTAACGGAAACTTGTTGGCTACCACAGCGTCTTACACTACTCCAAACCTAACTACTTCAACTACTTATTATATCGAAGTTTCTAGGAATGGATGCGCTAACAGCGAGAGGATGCCAGTTACTGTAAATGTAGTTCCATTGTTGGAAGTACCTACCTTAGCAGCAACAACAATTACTGCCTGCGAAGGTTCGCCAGTTACTTTAGCGGTGAATAATCCAGTTGCTGGCGTAACTTACAAATGGTACGACGCGGCAACTAATGGAACTGAATTGCATACTGGTACAACTTATACGATATCAAATATTTCTGCAGGTGCAACTTTCTATGTAGAGGCTACGCAATCTGGTTGTGTGAGCGCTGGTAGAGCATCTGTAGTGGTTACGGTAAATCCAAGGCCTGTTTTGCCTCAGGTACAAGCTTCTGTTTCTACCGTAACTGCTGGACAAACAGCAGTATTAACGGCTAGTTCTACAGATACAAATGTTGATTTCAACTGGTATACATCAGCCAATGCTGCTACGCCAGTATTTACAGGGGCGACATTTGTAACGCCTCCTTTAACTGCAACCACCTCTTATTATGTAGAAGCTAAATCAACCTTAACTGGATGCGTTTCTGCTTCTAGGGTGATGGTTACCATTACAGTAAACACAGGCACACCAATTCCAGCGCCATGTATCTCTCCAATTGCCGAAAGCAATGGGGTAAATGGCATCGCTTTATTAGCTGGTGTTTCAAATCCGAGTTTAGCCATTGATAACGATACGCAAACCGGTTCAACTTTGTTTTTGCCAGTAGCTGCTTTAGGCGGACATGTATATCAACGGTTTACGTTCCCAATAGAGAGTGTTGTTGGCGATACCGTTAGGTTAGCAATTAGCTCTCCTGGCAAACTACTTTCTTTAGGTGTTTTGGGTTCTTTACAACTATCGACCTTAAAAGGTGGAGTTTCAAACGGTGATCTTACCAATGTAAATGGTACAGGTTCTCTTGTAAGCTTAGAGTTATTAAGTGGCAATTCTCAAGCGATCCTAACTTTAGTGCCTACAGCTTCGTTTGATCAAGTAGAGTTAAGATTAAACGCAGGTGTAGCCACCGCATTAAATTCGGTAAACATTAATTATGTGCAGCAGGTAATAGCTGCGCCACAAGTTGCCATAAACAACGCGATAGTTTGTAGTGGGGGCACCGCTCAGTTAACTGTACAAAATCCTAGAGCTGGTTTTGTTTACAAGTGGTATGATATAAATGGTACTTATCAGGCAGGTGCTGATGGAACCACATTTACTACTGTAGCTATTACTGCTAGCACTAAATATTATGTAACTGCTAACTTTAATACAGGTTGCGAAAGTGCCAGAACAGGTGTAGATATCACGTTGAAACCAGCGCCAATAAAACCACAATTGGCATCTAATAATATCACTACTTGTTCTGGAAGCGATGTGGTGCTTCAAGTAACTAATCCAAGCTCAGATCCAAATGTGAGTTATAGATGGTATAATGTAACGGTAGCTCCAAATACACCACTATCTTCAACTGGCTCTACGTTAACTTTAGCAGCAGTAACAACTAACGCTGCTTACAGAGTAGAAGCAGTTGATGCTACTTGTAGTGTCACTTCAGTCAGTACTGATATACAGGTAACCATAGGTACTGCATTAGATCCGCCTATTGTAGCTTCGTCAAATGTAAGTGTGGCACTTAACTCGCAAGCGTTATTAACTGCAACCTCTACAAACGCTGCAGCAGAAATTAAATGGTATGCTGATGGGGCTAGCACTACAGTATTAGCTACAGGTAATACCTTTTTAACCCCGCCAGTTACAGCAACCGTAACTTATTACGCTGAGGCTACGTTAAGCGGTGCTTGTGCATCTACTAGAACAGCTGTGACTGTAACTGTATTAGATGATGGTACTACTACGCCTGTACCTTGTCTTGCTGCAACTATTGATGTAGACGCAGGCATAGTAGGTTTAGGTTTACTAGCCGATGTCTATAATAGATCTTTAGCAGTTGATAACAAAGTTGAAACTGCTTCAACATTATTTACAGGAGTAGGACTTTTAGGTAATTACGCTTACCACAGAGTGGGATTTGCGTCGACATCAAGAGTTGGTGATACGGTAAGAGTTCGAATTACTTCGCCAGCTAAACTATTATCGCTAGGCGTGTTGCCATCTATCAGCGTACTTACTTATAATGGTGCTATTAGCAACAATGATGCAATTGTTGCTAACAATCCTTTAATTAATTTAGAGTTGTTGAGCGATGGAAGTGCCGCAACTTTAACTTTTGTGCCTACACAACCATTTACTGCGGTAGAGCTTCGTTTAAATGCGGGTATCGCTAGTTTGCTTACTTCGGTAGACTTCAACTATGCACAAAGAGTGGGGGTGGCACCTAGAGTAGAGGCTACAACTGCAACAGCTTGCGCCGGGAGCTCTGCTACTTTAGCTGTAAGCAATCCAGTTACCGGTGCAACTTACCAATGGTATTTAGGAAGTGCCGATTTAAATACAAGTGGCGCAACTTTTACTACACCAACAACTTTAGCTCCAGGTACCTATTTGTATTATGTTAGGGAATTACGAGATGGTTGTTTAAGTGCTCCTACAAAAGTAGAGGTAACGATATTGGCAACTCCAGCTCCACCAATTGCGTTAACAACAAATCCAACCAATGTTTGCTTCGGAGCAACTGCAACATTGGGCGTTGAGCCAGTGGCGGGTGTTACATTCAATTGGTATAATGCAGTAGGAGCTTTGGTAGCACTAAATACCGATACCTATACTACACCAATTAATTTGCCTGTTGGAATAAATACTTATTC
Organism: Pedobacter helvus; assembly: GCF_005925325.1. Classification (GTDB taxonomy): domain Bacteria; phylum Bacteroidota; class Bacteroidia; order Sphingobacteriales; family Sphingobacteriaceae; genus Pedobacter; species Pedobacter helvus. The sequence goes on from NZ_SRMP01000002.1 coordinate 458,256, forward strand.
GGTAGAGGCTGTAAATGGAAATAGCTGTGCAAACGGAACACGTACAACTGTATCTATTACAGTGGGTGATAGAGCGGTAGCTGCTGATATTCAGGTTGCTGGCAATACATTCTGCGCAGGGAGCGCTACAACATTAACGGCAACAAGTACTACCGTTACTTCTCCAGTATTTAACTGGTATACTGATCCAGCTTTAACGCCAGCTTCACTTGTTTTTACTGGTTCTAGCTTTACAACGCCAGTACTTACTTCGAGTGCAACTTATTACGTTACGGTAAACGGTACTAATAAATGTGAAAATGCAGCTTCGGATGCTAAAATTGTAACTGTTAATGTCAATCCGCCAGCTAGCGCTTCAGATTTGTTACTATCGCAATCTACAGAACTCTGTGGACCTGGCAGTGTAACACTTACAGCCAGCAGCGCAACCGTAACTAATCCTGTATTTACTTGGTATAGCGATGCAAGTTTAACAACTCCGGTATTTACTGGTGCTACGTATAGCCCTTCGTTAACTGCTACTACTACATATTACGTAACTGTAAAAGGTGATAACAGATGTGAGAGCCCAGCATCACAAGCTAAATCTGTAACCGTTACTGTTAAATCTATTGCTACAGCTGCAGATGTTACAGTGAATGGAAATAGAAGTGTTTGTATCAATTCGAATACCACGTTAACTGCTACTACCACAACGGTTGCCAATCCTATATTTACGTGGTATAACGATGCCGCCTTAACAAGTATCGAATTTATAGGTACAACCTTAGTTACACCAAATCTGAGTGCAAATAGAACTTATTATGTAACTGTAAAAGGTACTGATAAATGCGAAAACGCTCCTGGAGATGCACTGCAAATAGATGTTGTAGTGAATAATAGGGCAACAGCTGCGGATGTAACAGCTGCGGGTACTACGCTGTTATGCGGTCCAGGTACTGCTACGCTCACTGCAACTGCTAATGCATCAATTGCTGGTCCTGTGTTTACTTGGTATAGCGATGCAGCTTTGACTACGGTTGCAGGATCTGGAGCTAGCTTCACTACTCCTTTGTTAGCAGCAAGTCAAACCTATTATGTAACTGTAAAAGGAAGCAATAGATGTGAAAATGCTCCGGGAGATGCCGTTGCGATTACGGTAGTGGTTAATCCTTTTGCTAGCAGCGCAGATTTAACTGTCGTACCAACATCAGCAGAAATATGCGGATCTGGAACGGCTACTTTTACAGCGACTGCTAATCCAGCAATTACAAACCCAACAATTACTTGGTACAGCAACGCTACTTTAACTACTGTAGCAGGTACGGGAACTACTTTTACTACGCCTACGTTACTGGCTAATCAAACCTATTACGTAACCGTAAAAGGAGATAATAGATGCGAAACGCCTGCTGCGGATGCACGAGTGGTAAATGTAACTGTAAACCAAAGATCGGTAGCTGCGGATGTGAATATTACTGGTACAACAAGCATTTGTACCAACACTACGACTACGCTTACAGCGACGAGTACAACCGTTACTAATCCAACATTTACTTGGTACAGTAATGCTGCATTGACAACCGTCGTGCATACAGGTCCGAGTTTTATTACCCCGTCGCTTACAGCTAACCAAACCTATTATGTAACCGTAAAAGGTAGTAATAGATGTGAAAATTCAGCTGCTGATGTTGCGAGTATAACCGTAAGCGTAAGTGCAGGTCCGATAGCACCAACGGTATCAACTACGGGTACAACTGTCTGCAGTAACAATGCAACAGTACTTACGGTAAGTAATGTTCAAGCTAATACCATTTACGAATGGTACAACAGTGCTACAAACGGAACATTGCTGTACACTGGTTCAAGTTTTACCACACCAGTTCTTAATGCTAACGTAACTTACTACGTACAAGCTGTAGGAACTTCTGGTTGTACCACAGCTTCTGCAAGAACAGCAGTGGTGGTAACGGTAACCACTACACCTGCTAATCCAACTGTGGCATCGGCAACTGTAACAACTTGTAATAATAACTCAGCAACCTTGACAGTGAGCAATCCAGTTGCTGGCGTAACCTATAATTGGTTTACAACCGCAACATTAGGTACTGCTGCGGGTGCAGGCACAACGTTTACAACACCAGCATTAACTGCAAATACTACTTATTACGTAGAGGCGACCGTAGGTAGCTGTACTTCCGCTGCAAGAACTCCAGTAAATGTGGTGGTTGGCAATGCACCAAATCCGCCAGCAAATGTAACGGCTGCGTCGGCTCAAATTTGTGCAGGTGGAAGCACAGTGCTTACAGTAAATAATCCTGATCCAGCGCTTACTTACAGATGGTACACAACAGCAACAACAGGTACTTCATTGCATACTGGAATTACTTACACTACAGCTGCGCTTTCTACAACTACTACTTATTATGTAGAAGCCGTAAGCGGAACTTGTGTAAGTACCGCTAGAACTCCGGTTACGGTAACTGTAATAGCTCCATTGCCTTCACCAGTAGTAATGGTTGGACTTATTACCACCACGAGTATTACTTTCAATTGGGCTGCAATTACTGGAGCTACCGGCTACTCCGTATCTATAGACGGCGGAGCAACCTGGACACCAACTATCTCACCTAGTTATTTGGTAGCTGGTTTAAAACAAGGGCAAAGTGTAACGATAATAGTAAGAGCTACTGGTGCATCAACTTGCGAAACCAGTGCTAACTCTAACGCCGTAACCGCAACAACAAGCGAACCGTTTAAAGACGAGCTGTACATTCCTAACACCTTTACACCTAACAACGATGGTAGAAACGATTTCTTCTTGGCCTACGGAAATAACGTAGCGAAGTTCAGGATGCGTGTATACAACCAGTGGGGCGAGTTCATTTACGAATCACAGAACTTGATACAGGGATGGGATGGTACTTACAGAGGTAGGCAACAACCTACAGGTGTATATGTGTACTACATAGATGCCACCTTCAGCAGTGGAGTAACAAAAACCTTTAAAGGAACAGTAACACTATTAAGATAGGCTTTAATTAAACGGAAACATGGTTTTATTTAAAATAGCACCAATGAAAATGAAAAGAATAATAGTTGCACTGACGGTTGTACTAGCGGTTTTTGCAAATAAAACATATGCACAAGTAGATCCACATTTTTCTCAATATTATGCTAATCCATTATGGTTAAACCCTGCTTTAACTGGGGTAACCGATGGGACATATCGAGCAAATGTTAATGCTAAACAGCAATGGAGCAACTTAAACGATGGGTATTTAACAGTAGGAGCGTCATTTGATGCCGCTCCTATCAAAAACCTAGCCTTGGGTGGGATGATTATAAATCAACGTGCCGGGGCAGTATCTTACAATCAATTAAATGCTTTGGCTTCGGCATCTTACCGAATTAGGTTTGGCCAAGCTGGAGATAAGATCATCAACTTCGGATTGCAGGCAGGTATCCTTAACAAAAGTATCGATGTGTCTAAAATCACTTTGGGTAGCCAGTACAATCCAGATATGGGTTACGATGGCGGAATGATGTTTGACGAAGCCATAGCAGGAGAGAACTTTGTGGCGCCCGATATCAATTCAGGTATCATGTTTTTTGACGCCGCTGATTATAAAAAGGTAAATGTGTTTCTTGGAGCTGCGGTATCGCACTTAAATAGACCAAAAGATAGGTTTATAGGTGGCAATGCTAAAATACCGATGAGATACACTGCGCATGGCGGTGCCAGGGTTAAGATCAATAACCTGTTCGATATCACTCCGAACGCCTTATTCTTAAGACAAGGAAATGCTCAGGAAGTGGCGCTTGGAGCTTATGCTCAAATGATGCTAAATGCCGAAACTGATCTGCTTTTGGGTTCCAACTACAGGGTAGACGACGCTGCCATTGCCTTTTTGGGCTTCCATATCAAAAGCATGGTTTTCGGTGTGAGTTACGATTTCAATACCTCGGGACTAAACAGGGCTACTGGCAGCAGAGGCGGTTTAGAACTATCCATCTCGTTCAGTGCCAGAAGAGGTATTGTCGGTCCAAATTTCTTCTGTCCTCGACTTTAAAAACTAAATTTATGAAACTCCTCAAGATATTAATCATTGCGATATTTTTTGCCAACGTGGCAGAGGCGCAGATGGGATCAAATACTAAGCGCATAGCAGATGTATATTTTCTTAACAAAGAATACTACGCAGCGGCAGAATACTATAAAAAAATGCTGCAAATTTCTCCAGATAGCGTAGGTTTTGTGGTGCCATACGGTTTCGAGCAAAAGATCAAAGAAGCTAGTCCGAGAAAAGACGATTATGAATACGCAGTTTATCAATTGGCTACCTCGTTAAGGTTGTATAAAAACTTTCGAGATGCCGAAAGATGGTACGCGGTGTCCAATAAGTTCACTAATCCTAAATATGCACAAAGCGAGTTTTGGTATGGCGAGTGTTTAAGGGCAAATCTAAAATACGAAGATGCCATCAAAGCTTTCGAAGGCTTTATTGCTAACTATAAAATGAACGACGATTTTGTGCCAAAAGCAAAGTTGGAGATTGCTTCTTCTAAGTACGCATTGTACGAGATGAAGTATCCTAGATTGTTTAAAATAGTTAGGTTAACTAACAATATCAACCAAGCGGGATCTAATTATGCGCCAGCTATTAGCAATTCAGAGCTTTATTTTACGTCGTCTAGGCCAGTTGGTGGCGAAGGTAAAAGTCAGATTTTAGAAGGTAGTAAAGGTCAGGTGAGGGTATTCAAAAAAGAAACCCCTTACGTGAATACCATTTACGCCGTAGATATCGAAAATCCGACAGCCGAAAAAGTAAACATCCAGAAAATCAATATCGATTTAAAGAAGATGGAAACTGCAGCAACTACCATTACGCCAAATGGCGATATCATGTTTTTAACTGCTTGGTCGAATAATAAAGATTACCAAAAAAGAAATATCTATATCTGCAAAAAGGAAGGAGATAATTGGGGATCACCAGTTTCTATGGGTGGCGAGATAAATGTGAACGGTTTTAATTCTATGCAGCCATCGGTTACTAGAGATGGGAAATATCTCATATTTTCTTCGGATAGACCGGGCGGCTTAGGAGGTTACGATTTGTGGTTCGCTCCTTTAAGGCCTGATGGAACTGTAGGCAATGCGGTGAACATGGGCAATAAAATCAATACCGCAGAAGACGAACAGGCAGCTTACTACCTCCCTGCTACCCAAAAATTATTATTTAGTAGCAATGGTAGGGTAGGCTTAGGGGGGTTCGACTTTTACGAAGCCATCGGCGATTTTTCTGAATGGACAGAGCCCGTAAACTTGGGTTATCCGTTCAACTCTGCAAAGGACGATATGTATTTTGCAGCTCTAGATGAAAAAGGCAACGAAGCTTACATTAGCTCGGATAGAGAATCGGTATGTTGTTTAGAAGTTTTTCACGTTACCCGCGAATATTTGAGTGTACAAGGAACGATCATAGATTGCGCAACTAAAAAGCCACTGGCTGGGGCAACCATCACTGCGGTTGGAACTAACATTCCAGAGCAGGTGGTACAAACGGATAACAATGGAAGGTATTCATTTCAGGTGGGGAGCAATAGAGATCTGCAAATCCATGCAATGAAAAACAACTATTTTGCCAAGAACATTACCTATAATTATGCGCAATTATTTAAAGCTGACACTTTGTTGAGCGCAGAGCTTTGTTTGGAGCCAATGGTGATTAACAAACCAATTGTGTTAGAAAATATTCTCTACGAATTTGATAGTGCGGAATTAACAGATAGTTCTAAAATAATTTTAGACACACTTTTTCAAGTAATGATCGATAATCCTAATATTGAAATTGAATTAAGTGCCCATACAGATAACATCGGTACCGAAGCTTATAATATGGCATTGTCTGATAATAGAGCTAAATCTTGCGTAGATTATCTGATGGCTAAGGGGATAACTCCAGATCGGTTGACCTTCAAAGGTTACGGGTTTAGTAAGCCTGTGGCGCCAAATAAACTTAAAGATGGAAAAGATAATCCGGAGGGCAGGGCTTTGAATCGAAGAACAGAATTCAAAGTCACCAAACAGAAGAGCATCAATTAAAATAGTTCATTGTAATTCGTGGTATGAAATAACAATGCTAAGGGGTGAATGGAAACATTTGCCCCTTTTTACGTAACGCGTTTCAGGGGTATACGGAAAAGCTAACTGAATATCCGGGAATGTTAAAACAAAAAAGCTGTAAATTTTACTTTACAGCTTTTGTTGATAATCAGTAGCCCGTAGGGGAATCGAACCCCTGTTTCCAGAATGAAAATCTGGCGTCCTCACCCCTAGACGAACGGGCCATTAAATAAAGAAGTGTCATTTCAACTTCTTCTTTGGTAGCGGGGACACGACTCGAACGTGCGACCTTCGGGTTATGAGCCCGACGAGCTACCAACTGCTCCACCCCGCACTCTATACAATTCGTTTTTTTAGTTAAATCCTTAACGCTTGTTCCGAATTGGAATGCAAAGATAGGAACGTTTTTTGGTAATGCAAATGTTTTTGAAAAAAAAGTTGAAATAATTTTAAAAAGCTTTGTAAGCCTATTTAAACGGATATTTAGATGTTTTTAATTAGCCCACCTCTCGTCATAGTTAGATGTTGGAAAGAAATATGCGCAAGGGTTTAGGCATTAAAGGATCTAATTGTACTCACAGATCGGCTTAAAAATAAAAAACATAGCCTTGTATAAGAGCCATAAGTAGCATTTTCCGTATTATTGCAGATTATTTCAATACCCTTATCAAAATATCATGGCACACAAGGCAGGTTTCGTTAGCATCATCGGTAAACCCAACGTAGGTAAATCTACTTTGATGAATGCATTAGTGGGAGAGAAGCTATCTATCATCACTCCAAAAGCGCAAACTACCCGTCATCGTATATTGGGTATTGTAAATGAAGAAGATTTTCAAATTGTTTTTTCTGATACGCCGGGAGTAATTAAGCCTAAGTATGGTCTTCAAGATTCGATGATGACTGCGGTAGGTGGTGCACTTCAAGATGCAGATTTAATTCTTTTAGTTACCGATATCCACGAGCGCCATGATGAAAACGACGTGTTGGAGAAAATCATCAATACCACTATACCTATTGTAGTGTTAATTAACAAAGTTGATAACGCTACGCAAGAAGAGGTGGTAGAAAAAATGAATTTCTGGCAAGAAAAACTGAATCCTAAACAAGTTTTCGCAATTTCTGCTTTGCATGGTTACAATTTAGAGGGTTTATTACCGCTGATCTTAGATGTTATTCCTGAACATCCGGCTTATTACGATAAAGAAGACTTAACAGACAGACATGTACGTTTCTTCGCTTCAGAGATCATTCGTGAGAAAATCTTTAATAACTACCAAAAGGAAATTCCTTACAGTACAGAGGTAATCATCACTGCTTTTAAAGAAGAAGAAAAAATCACGAGAATAAGTGCAGAGATTATTGTAGAGCGTGATTCGCAAAAAAATATCCTGATAGGAAAAGGTGGAGCAAGTTTAAAGAAAGTAGGAATGGAGGCTCGTAAAGACATCGAGAAGTTTATTGATGGGAAAGTATTCTTAGAAACTTTCGTGAAAGTAATCCCAGACTGGAGAAGTAAGAAAAACTACCTTAAAAATTTCGGCTACGATAGTTAATGAGCTGACTAGTAATTTGGTGATAGCTATCTGGGTACTTATCTCTTGTTCCTAGTTCATTGCTCTCTAATCCAAAAATAAAGCGTACCTTTGCAAGTTCAAACCCTAAACATGGGATTGTAATTGTTTACGATTTTGCTTTCTTCGACCCACTGCTCTGAAATCTAAAATCGTAAATCTAAAATCGTAAATCAAAATGAGTAATATTATCGCCATAGTAGGCCGACCAAATGTAGGTAAATCAACCCTTTTTAACCGCTTAACCGAAAGTCGTAAGGCTATTGTTGATGATTTTAGTGGAGTAACTAGAGATAGACACTACGGTAAAGCCGAGTGGACTGATAAAGAATTTACGGTTATTGATACTGGTGGTTACGTAGCAAACTCAGAAGATTTGTTCGAAACCGCTATTCGCGAGCAAGTGGTAATTGCTATAGAAGAAGCAAGCGTAATTATCTTCATGGTTGATGTGACCACGGGGATCACCGATTTAGATGATGATATTGCAAATTTACTACGTAAGGGTAAAAAACCAGTTTTTGTGGTAGTCAACAAAGTGGATAATACCGCTTTAGAAAATGAGGCTTCAGTATTTTATAGCTTTGGTCTGGGCGAAATTTACACCATATCTTCTATGACTGGTTCTGGTACCGGTGATTTGTTGGATGAAGTGGTGAAGCATTTCGAGGATATACAGGAAGAAGAAAATACTCTGCCTAAAATTACCATTGTAGGTAGACCGAATGTAGGTAAATCTTCTTTGATTAATGCGTTAATTGGTAAGGACAGGAATATTGTAACCCCAATTGCTGGTACTACGAGAGATTCTATCCACATTCATTACAACCAGTATGGTCACGAATTTATGTTTATCGATACCGCTGGTTTACGTAAGAAAACTAAGGTGAAAGAGAACATCGAGTTTTACTCGGTAATGCGTACCATTAAAGCCTTAGAAGATTCTGATGTAGTGATTTTGATGTTAGATGCCCAAGAAGGTTTGGAAGCTCAGGATATCAATATTTTCCACTTAGCAGAAAAAAACAAAAAAGGCATTGTGGTTTTGGTGAATAAATGGGATTTGATCGATAAAAATGAGAAAACCATGAAGACTTTTGAAGATCAGATTAAGCATAAACTACAACCATTTACCGATGTGCCAATCTTGTTTATCTCTGTGTTGAATAAACAACGTATTTTCAAAGCAATTGAGACTGCGCTAGAGGTCCAAAAGAACAGAGGCAAGAAAATACCTACATCAAAACTAAATGATGTGTTATTGCCAATTATAGAGGCTTTCCCGCCGCCATCAACAAAGGGCAAGTACATCAAAATTAAATACATTACGCAGATTAATGGTGTGGCACCGATGTTTGCATTTTTCTGTAACCTGCCGCAGTACATTAAAGATCCATATAAGCGTTTCTTGGAAAATAAACTTCGTGAAAACTTCGATTTTTCTGGAGTTCCTATTCAGATCTTTTTCCGACAGAAGTAAGCATTAATATTATTCCTTATAGATATTGTTGCTAATGCGATAAAAAAGAAAGTCAATCTAAAAATACTAGATTGACTTTCTTTTTTTTCAGAATTTAGGTTAAACTATCCGCCAATCGCAGTACAAACGGCTTTGTGTTTAACCGGGAAGTTTAAAGAACTTGCAATAAAGCACATTCTGTTGGCCTCGGCATGTAAAGAATTTGCCCAAGAAATATCTTCTGGTTTAGAAATTACTACCTCCGGACGTAAAAGTATCTCCGTAAACTTGCCACTTCCATCAGGGCTTTCGGTCATGGTTCCTTTAGCTCTGTCTTTGTATTCGATAACTACGATGCCATTTTTTGAGCAGAGGTGCAAATACCAAAGCATATGACATGAAGATACCGCAGATAGCATCATATCTTCGGGGTTGTATTTCGATTTGTCTCCTAGAAAAATAGAATCCGAAGAACCGGATAGTGGCTCTTTTCCATCAATTTCTACTGTAAAATCTCTATCGTAAGAACGGTAGTCCATGGTTCCAGAACCTTTGTTCCCCATCCAAACCAAGTTGGTTTCGTAAATATGTTGCTTAGCCATAATAGATATGAGTATTAAGATATGAGATTTGAGACATTGTCTCGCATCTATACCAATCCCTAAATTGTTTTGTTTATAGCAGCAATTTAGAAAATTATCCGCTGATTTTAGCCAGTTTTTGGGCTAAAACCTCAGAAATCTTTCGATACGAATCGAAAGTCCAACCAGCAATGTGCGGTGTTAAAATCACTTTCTCATTGGTTTTCAGTGCGTCATACCATTCTTGCTCGGCCAAAGTTGGAAATTTTTCTTTCTCTAGTACATCCAGCCCAGCGCCTAATATCTTGCCGTTGGCGATGTTATTCAGCACTGCTTTAACATTTACAATTTCGCCACGAGCCGTATTGATAAAGAAAATAGGTTTCTTAAAATGGAAGAAATATTCATCATCAACCATTTGTTTGGTTTCTCTGGTTAAGGGAATATGCAAGCTCAATACGTCGCTATGTTTCACGATTTCCTCCATGCTTACTTCTTTAGCGAACTCATCACTAAAGCCAGTTTTATATTTGTCGTAAGCAATTACGTTAACCCCGAAACCAGAAAGCTTACGAGCAAAACTTTGCCCCATAAAACCGTAACCAACAATACCTACCGTTTTACCTTTTAATTCGTAGCCTCGGTTGCCTTCTCTATCCCAAACGCCATTTCTAATTTCTACATCCGCTTTACGAAAGTTGTTCATTAATGATAACAGTAAACCTACCGCATGTTCGCCAACGGCATCCATGTTGCCTTCGTTAGCTGCTAAAAGTGCAATGCCCTTTTCTTTTGCAATGTCGATATCAATATTGTCCAATCCGGCTCCGGCTCTGGCCACAAACTTCAATTTCGGAGCAACATCAAAAATTTCTTTATCTATCCTAAATTTGGTGCGCACAGCAATACCATCGTAATCTTTCACAGCAGCCAAAGTTTCTGCTCTAGTAATATCAGGTCTATCATCAACTTCATAGCCTAAAGCTGCTGCACTTTCTTTAAAAGCTGGATGTAAGTCGTCTACTATTAATATCTTTTTGCTCATTTTTAACGTTTGTTGATGTATTCTAAGGTCTGTGTAATCCAGTCGCTTTTGAAAAGATCTAATGCCACATCAGGGTTAATGCCTTTGCTTTCGTAGGCCAAATCTCTCTCTAGCCCTTTCATATCTGTGGGCGAGAAGGTAAAACGTTCACTTGGCAACACTACTTTGGTGCCATAATTACTGCCAAAAGTAATCATGCCTTTGGTCTGCTCACCCAAGGTTGTCACCTTTTTTAAAGGCTTCAAATCTAAAATAAATTGCTCGGCGTTACTTACCGTTGCCGAGTTTTGCAGAACAAAGATTTGCCCTTTGTATTTCTTCAATAGGTCAAGAAATTTACGCGAAGTTTTATAGCCACCTCCTGTATTACCTCTTAAATCTACTATTAAGTTTTCTGTAGTTAGCTTGCCTAAAATCGTTGCGTGAAACTCTTCCGATTTTTTGATGTTGGCATTGCTTGAGCTGAAGCTACTTAGCCTTAAATAGCCAACTTTATCATTAAGGGCTTTGTATTCGAAGTTCTCATTGCCTTTATCTAATATCGAAAACTTGTTCTCTTTATATTTTGTAAAAGGCGTCCCTAGCAATGTTCCGTTAACCTGCCTCGCATCTTTGATTAAATTGTAAGGTACGGGCTTGCCAGAATATAACAACAAATCATAACCATCATAAGGTGTATGGAAAACTTCTGCCATTAAAATGCCATTGGCTAAGCTTATCATTTTGTAAGTTCTATCGCCACTTGCAAACAATCCAAATTCATGATTGCTAGCGTAATAAATACCCTCTAAAGCATCTTTATCCTTTTGCTGTAATTGCTTTTTTAAAGAATCAGTATTTACTGGTAATGAAATGCGTACTGGCTTTAATGTGGTGTCTGGTGTGCGATAAAATCCTAAGTGATTATCGTTAACAGCGGAAACTAATCTGCTTAACTGCCAAAAAACTTGCTTTTCGTCAGCATCTGCTATTTTCAACTTTACATCTTCATACAATTGCTCGTAAGATTTATCTCCTTTTAGGAGTTTCTTGTAGGAGGGCGTTTTTTGAATTGCGGTGTAAAGCGCTTCTAAATCTGCATGGTTTATGTCTTTTTGAGCAAAGGCATTAAAAGTATTCGCTCCGGCCAATAAAAAAAGGAATAAGTAAACTAGTTTCTTCATATCAATAAAGACGCTGTGCTTCTTTCAAGGGTTGCATCACCGAGTTGCCACAAAATTAGTCAGCTCCACAAAATCTTGCACACTTAAGGTTTCTGCTCTTTTTTCATAAAATGGATGTTCGCCTAACCTATCTTTCGGAACTACCGCAGATAGCGCATTTCGTAAAGTTTTTCTGCGTTGGTTGAAGCCTGCTTTCACTACTCTCCAGAATAATTTCTCATCACAATCCAGTTCTTCAACCTCGTTTCTAGTTAAACGAATTACCCCAGAATTTACCTTTGGCGGTGGATTGAAAGTGCCTGGTTTTACGGTGAACAAATATTCGATATGATAATAAGCCTGAATGAACACACTTAAAATTCCGTATTCTTTGGTTCCAGGTTTAGAGGCGCAACGCTCTGCAACCTCCTTTTGGAACATTCCCACCATTTCCACAATATTTTGGCGGTTTTCTAAAATCCTAAATAAAATCTGCGAAGAAATATTGTAAGGAAAGTTGCCAATTACAGCGAATTTGCCCGGGAAGATCGACTCAAAACTTAACTTTAAGAAATCACCGTTAATTAACCTATCGCCCAGTTGCGGATATTTTTCTTTCAAAAAGTTGAAAGATTCTGTATCGATATCAATAAGGAAAGTTTCCAAGTCTTCGCGTTGTAGCAAAATATCTGATAGGATACCCATTCCAGGTCCAACTTCCAATACTTGGTGGTATTTGTCGGTATGGATCAAACCATCCACAATTCGCTGTGCAATGTTTTTATCTGTTAAGAAGTGTTGCCCTAAATGTTTTTTCGCTTTAACTAAACTCATATACCCCCCAACCCCTAAAGGGGCTTTAAAATTTAAAGTTCAAAGGTAAGTATTTTAGGCAGATACTTCTTGATACTCGATCTGCAATCTTTATACTGGCCAAAATCTCACATCTCAACACAAAATACGATTTAAGATTTACGAATTATGATTATAGATAAAAGGCAAGTCCCTCTATCAAAATAAATGCTTTGTGTTCTTCGTGCCTTTGCGGTTAAACTTAATAATCGCTATTTTGCGCTAAATTTAAACATCGGCATGAGCAATAAAGTTAAGATAGGTATTAGTATAGGCGACGTAAATGGTATCGGTTTAGAGGTGATTTTAAAAACGCTTGCCGAAAGCAAGATTTTAGATTACTGTACGCCAATTGTTTACGGACATACTAAAGTTGCCTCTTTTCACCGTAAGGCTTTACACCTAAGCGATTTCATGTTCAATGTAATCCCAAATGCGGAGGCGGCAGTGTCACATAAGCCAAATATGATTAATTGTTGGGAGGAAGATGTGAGGATTGAACTAGGCGTTGCCAATGAAACTGGAGGGAAATACGCCTTCATCTCGTTGCAAAAAGCTACCGATGATTTAGTTCGTGGCGCTATTGATGCTTTGGTGACGGCTCCGATTAATAAAAATAACATCCAATCGGAAGATTTTAAATTTCCGGGCCACACGGAATATCTACAAGAAAGAAGTGGCAGTAACGATGTGTTGATGTTTCTAGTAAGTGATACTTTACGTGTGGGCGTGGTAACCGGGCATATTCCAGTAACTGAAGTGGCGAAGAGTATTACCAAAGAAAAAATCGTTAAAAAGCTACAGCTCATTAACGAAAGCTTGAAGAAAGATTTTTGGATAGAAAAACCAAAAATTGCAGTTTTAGGATTAAATCCACACGCTAGCGATAACGGTTTGTTAGGTAGCGAAGAGGCAGAAGTAATTTCTCCAGCTATCCAAGAAGCTTTCGATAAAGGTATTATTTGTTTTGGTCCGTACCCTGCTGATGGCTTTTTTGGTAACGGCACCTACAAACAATTCGATGCGGTTTTAGCGATGTACCACGATCAGGGTTTAATACCATTTAAAACCATTGCCTTTGAAACTGGCGTGAATTACACTGCAGGCTTAAAATTTGTACGCACTTCGCCAGATCATGGAACTGGCTACGGTATTGCGGGTAAAGGTCAAGCAGATCCAACTTCGTTTATGGAAGCGCTTTTTTCTGCAATTCATATTGTGAAAAATCGTAGAGAGCAGGAAAGCTTGTTGCGTAATCAGCTAAGAACTGGTGGTAAAATTATTGAGACCGCTGGCGATATTAAGGACGATGCAAATTAACCCTAGAAAATGAAGCTTTCTCCAATTATACAGCCCGAGGAATTACTTAAACTTAAGATACAAAATAAAGAGTTCATCCTGATAGATGCTGATGGCGATGGAAAAGAGCGTTATCTGGCTAATCATTTAGATGGAGCCTATTATGTGGACCTTAAGAATGATTTGTCGGGCAATGCTGATGATCCAAAGATTGGAGGGAGACATCCGTTGCCTCATCCCTCTGTATTTGCAGAAACTATCAGTAAATTTGGCATAGCAGCAAACACTCACGTTGTTATTTATGATGATAAAAGCGGATCAAATGCAGCAGCTAGATTTTGGTGGATGCTCACTGCTATTGGCTATGAAAACGTACAGGTGGTAAACGGCGGCCTAAAAGGAGCTTTAAAGGTTGGGTTCCCTAGCAATGCTGATATTGAAACCCCAAAGCCTGTACAAATTGACGCCTCAATTTCCGAATGGCAACTACCTTTAGCATCAATTGATGAAGTTGAAGCGGCAAGTGAAACACGAAATAGACCAATTGTAGATGTTAGGGCCAAGAATAGATACGATGGATTGGTTGAGCCGCTAGACCTAATTGCTGGCCACATTCCTAATGCAATCAATATTCCGCTTACAGAAAACTTAGACGAGCTGGGCGCATTCAAAGAGCCATCTTTTCTGAAGAAAAAATACAGTGAGGCATTTAAAGATACAGCAGCAGAAGATATCATTGTTCACTGTGGGTCAGGTGTTACGGCATGTCATACCTTGCTGGCTTTTGCTTACGCAGGATTAACGATCCCTAGCTTATATGTAGGTTCATGGAGCGAATGGTCTAGAAGCGGGAACGAGATGATCTTAAATAAGCAGGAACTTAACTCTTAATGTTAGTTGCTGGTATTGCTGCAACGGAAAAACGTTGTGAGTTAAACCTTATTGGAGCGGGCACGTAGGGAGTGTAGCGAGCGGAGTAAAGCGGAAAGAAGGGCTGGTTTTGCCAAGATTTACTAACGCAGTTTTTCAAATCATTATGATATTGGATTTTAGCATTAAAAATTCGATGCTCATTTTTGTAAAAACATTTTCTTTTCAGAAATTATTTCATACCTTTGCAGGCTAAAATTTAGTTACAATTGACACCATGAAAGCGTTGAAACAATTTTCTATCCCCTTTACAGGTTTAAAATTGGGAAAACACAATTTCGAATTTGAAATTGATAAGAGCTTTTTTGATGAGTTTGAGCATTCGTTGGTTAAAGACGGGAGGCTCGAAGCTCAGGTTGAGCTGGATAAGCAAGAAACGATGTTGGTTTTGGGGTTTCACATTAAGGGAACTATAAAATTAAGCTGCGATACTTGTTTGTCTGATTTTGACCAGCCAATTGAATTAGAAGAAAGGCAGATTGTGAAGTTTGCTGAAGCGGTAGAAGAAGATGAGATCGAAGATTTAGAAATCATCGTTTTGCCAAGAAAAGAGACTGCTATAGATGTTTCTGAATTGATTTATGAATTCATAACCGTAGCTGTACCTTTCATCAACAAATGTGAACAAGCTGGCCAAGCCTGCGATGAGCAAATGCTAAGTACCTTAGATAAGCTAGCTGCAGGTAATGATGAGCAAGAAGAACAAACAGACGACCCGCGTTGGGAAGCGTTGAAAAAATTAAAATAGCAATTAAAAAAATCAAGTAATGGCACATCCAAAACGTAAGATTTCTAAACAAAGAAGAAATAAAAGAAGAACGCACTATAAAGCTGAAGCGCCTTCATTAACTACTTGCCAAACTACTGGTGCAGTACACGTACCTCATACAGCTTATAACGTTGATGGTAATCTTTACTACAACGGTAAATTAGTAATAGAAAACACTTCTATAGGTTAATTTTCTGAAAAATTTTTGTGTTTTCCATTAGTTTAAGGTTAACTTAGCCTAATAGAAATATAAGCTTCTGGCTTTAACACAAAAGATTTTTACTATGAAAATAGGTCTCGATATTATGGGTGGAGACTATGCTCCCAAAGCTATTGTTTTGGGAGCAATAGCTGCCCATCAGTCCCTGTCTGCTAACGAGCATTTAGTGCTTATTGGAGATACACAGCAGATTAAACCTCTACTTTCTGAACAAGGATTCAACCCGGATCACTTCGAATATGTACATACCGAAGAAGTTATCGGTATGGGCGAACACGCTACAAAAGCAATTCTTCAAAAACCCAATTCTAGTATTTCTGTAGGCTTCCAATTATTAAAGGAAGGCAAAATAGATTCGTTTGCAAGCGCAGGTAATTCTGGCGCTATGTTGGTAGGCGCTGTTTTCAGTGTGAAACCAATTGCGGGCATTTCTAGGCCTTGTTTATGTACTATTGTACCTAAACTAAAAGGTGGCGCAGGTTTATTATTGGATGTTGGTGCCAATGCAGATTGCAAGCCGGATAACTTGTTGGAGTTCGGCGTTTTGGGTAGTTTGTACGCAGAGCATATTATGCAGATCGAAAGCCCAAAAGTGGCGTTGATGAACATTGGTGAAGAAGATGAGAAAGGCAATATGCTTACTTTGGCAAGTCATCGTTTGATGAAAGAAAAAGCTTCTTTCAATTTTGTTGGCAACGTAGAAGGTAGAGATTTGTTTAATGATAAAGCTGATGTAATTGTTTGCGATGGTTTTACGGGAAACATTATGCTGAAATTGGCAGAGTCGTTTTACGTTTTAACTATCAAAAAAGGATTGAAAGATGAGTTTTTTGACCGTTTTAATTATGAAAACTACGGCGGCAGCCCTGTATTGGGCGTAAATGCACCAGTTTTGATAGGACACGGTATATCGAGCCCAGAAGCTGTGAAGAATATGATCTTCCAATCTAGGGATATGATTAATACTGGATTGGTAGGTAAAATACAAGCCGCATTCCAATAATTAAATACACACAAACCATCATGATTTTACGATCACGTATAATGACACTCAAAATCATGGTAGCTTCATTACCATTGAAGCCATATTAAACGAATGAAAATGAGTAAAATTCACGCTGCTATTACCGCAGTTAATGGTTACGTTCCTGATTATGTTTTAACCAATAAGGAGCTGGAAACAATCGTTGATACTAATGACGAATGGATTACCACCAGAACGGGTATTAAAGAGCGAAGAATATTAAAGGGTGAGGGATTAGGAACTTCGGATATGGCTGTGCCAGCTGTAAATGGCCTTCTGAAAAAAAGAGGTATCGATGCGAAGGAAATCGACCTGATTATTTTTTGTACTACTACTCCAGATTTTACCTTTCCAGCTACGGCAAATGTACTTGCTGATAAAATTGGCGCAGTAAACGCCTGGGGCTACGACCTACAAGCTGCCTGCTCTGGTTTTGTTTTCGGTTTAACTACAGGAGCTCAGTTTATAGAATCTGGTAAGCACAAAAAAGTATTGGTAGTTGGCGGCGATAAAATGTCGTCGATCATTAACTATCAAGACCGTGCAACTTGTATCATCTTTGGTGATGGCTGTGGTTGCGCTTTATTGGAACCAAACGAAGAAGGATTGGGCGTACAAGATTCGATTTTAAGAAGCGACGGTTCTGGTGGTAAATATTTAGGCATGAAAGCAGGCGGTTCTGTAAAACCTGCTACTCATGAAACAATTGATGCTAATGAGCATTTTGCTTATCAAGAAGGGCAAACCGTATTTAAATTTGCGGTGACTAATATGGCAGACGTTGCCGCAGAAATTATGGAAAGAAACACTCTTTCTGCTGATGACGTAGCGTGGCTAGTGCCACACCAAGCCAATAAACGTATTATTGATGCTACTGCTTCTAGAATGGGTGTAAGTTCTGATAAAGTAATGGTAAATATAGAGCGTTACGGCAACACAACTAACGGAACCATTCCTCTTTGCTTATGGGAATGGGAAAAACAACTAAAAAAAGGCGATAATATTATTTTAGCTGCTTTCGGCGGAGGTTTTACTTGGGGTTCTGTATACCTTAAGTGGGCTTATAACAGTTAATTTGTTCATTAGCTCATTGGTTCATTTGGCAGCAAACTTATAAAGATAGACCAATGAACAAGTGAACTATTGAACTATTGAACAAGCAGAAAAAATCCTTACCTTCGCTAATTCAAACAAGACACAACAATTATTTAACATAACAAAAAGAGAATGGATATTAAACAAATTCAGGAACTTATAAAATTTGTTTCTCGGTCGGGAGTGAATGAAGTTTCTTTAGAGCAAGAAAACTTCAAAATTACCATCAAAACTAACCAAAATCCAGTTTATGTAAATGCAGCAGTGCCAGCAGCTTCAACTCAAGTTGTAATGGCTCCGCCTGCTCCGGTTGCAGCGCCTGCACAAGCAGCTCCTGCAGCGGCAGCGACTCCAGCTACAGAAGACACATCTAAATACATTACGATAAAATCTCCAATGATCGGTACTTTCTACCGCTCGGCAAGTCCAGAAAAACCTTCGTTTGTAAACGTTGGTGACGAAATTGGTACTGGCAAAGTAGTGTGTATCATCGAAGCAATGAAATTATTCAACGAAATTGAAAGCGAAGTTTCTGGCCGTATCGTTAAAATATTGGTAGACAATGCGTCTCCGGTAGAGTACGACCAACCGTTATTCTTAGTTGAACCTATTTAATTAGCAAATTAATCAATTAGCTAATCAGCTAATTAAGGAGAAATTATGTTTAAAAAAATATTAATTGCCAACAGGGGCGAAATCGCTTTGCGTATTATCCGTACCTGTAAGGAGATGGGCATTAAAACCGTGGCGGTTTACTCTACAGCTGATAGAGAAAGCTTACACGTTCGTTTTGCCGACGAGGCTGTTTGTATTGGTCCACCACCAAGCAAAGACTCTTATTTAAGTATCCCAAATATCATATCTGCTGCAGAATTAACTAATGCAGATGCGATACATCCTGGTTACGGTTTCTTGTCAGAAAATGCTAAGTTTTCTTCGGTTTGCCGTGATTATGGGATTAAATTTATTGGTGCTACACCAGAGCAAATCAATGGTATGGGCGATAAAGCCTCTGCTAAAGAAACCATGAAAAATGCTGGTGTACCTACTATTCCAGGTTCTGAAGGTTTGCTAGAAAACGTTAAAGATGGTATTAAACTAGCTAACGAAGTAGGTTATCCAGTGATCTTAAAAGCTACAGCAGGCGGCGGTGGTCGTGGTATGCGTGTAGTTTGGAAAGATGAAGAATTTGAGAACGCCTGGGACAGTGCACGTCAGGAATCTGGTGCTGCTTTTGGTAACGATGGTCTTTACTTAGAGAAATATATCGAAGATCCTCGCCATATCGAAATCCAAATCATCGGAGATCAATTTGGCAAAGCTTGCCACTTATCAGAAAGAGATTGCTCTATCCAACGTCGTCACCAAAAATTAGTGGAAGAAGCTCCTTCTCCATTTATGACTGATGAGTTACGCCAGCAAATGGGCGAAGCGGCAATTAAAGGCGCTTTAGCGGTACAGTACGAAGGTGCTGGAACTGTAGAGTTCTTGGTAGACAAACACCGTAATTTCTACTTCATGGAGATGAACACTCGTATCCAAGTAGAGCATCCAGTTACTGAAGAGGTAATTAACTTCGATTTGATTAAAGAGCAGATTAAAGTAGCAGCAGGTATTCCAATTTCTGGTAAAAATTATACACCAGATATGCACGCTATCGAGTGCCGTATCAATGCAGAAGATCCATTCAATAACTTCCGTCCTTCACCAGGAAAAATCACGAATTTCCACTCACCGGGTGGTCATGGTGTACGTGTAGACACTCACGTTTACGCAGGTTACCAAATTCCACCTAACTACGATTCGATGATTGCAAAGCTAATTACTGTAGCGCAAACTAGAGAAGAAGCAATTTGCACCATGGAGCGTGCGTTAAGCGAGTTCGTAATTGAAGGTATTAAAACTACCATTCCATTCCACTTGAAATTAATGAAAGATCCTAACTTTAGAGCTGGTAACTTTACCACTAAGTTTATGGAAACTTTCGATTTCGCGGAATAAGAAATATTAGAATTTAGAAAGATGCCTCGACAATTTGTTGGGGCATTTTTTTTAGCCCCTCACTGCCCGTTGGGCATCTCTCCCCAAAAGGGAGAGAAAATAAATAGCTGATGACAGTGCAAATTGTATCAGCGACAGTGTCTACCTTGGAAGGAGAAATTAAAAGAGAGAGGGAAAATTTTATTCTTAAGTGTGCTAAGGTGTCTTAGGTGGTAAAATAAATTATTGAATTAGTTGAGCGTTAACTTTCGTAACTTTACCCAGAATATGCAGGGATTAGTTATTAAATCTACAGGGAGTTGGTACCAAGTATTTGCCGAAGATGGCAACACCTATTCGTGCCGAATTAAAGGAAAGTTTAGGATTAAAGGTATACAAACTACGAATCCAATTGCCGTTGGCGATCAAGTAGATTTTGAACTAGAGCCAAATGCAGATACTGGCGTGATCAACAAATTGCGTGATCGTAAAAATTACATCATCCGAAAGTCGATTAACCTCAGTAAGCAATCTCAAATTATAGCAGCAAATTTAGATCAGGCTTTTTTGATTGTAACACTCGCCTCGCCCCGAACTTCTTTGGGCTTTATAGATCGATTTTTGGTGGTTGCCGAAGCTTATGATATTCCAACTTCTTTGATCTTTAACAAGCTAGATTTGTACAACGAAGATGGTTTAGCAATGCTAGCCGATTACAAATCTATTTATGAAAACATAGGCTATCCGTGTTATGAAGTTTCTGCGCTAGAAGGCACCAATATCTCTCAGATCGAAGGTTTATTGAAAGATAAAACCACTCTGTTCTCAGGTCATTCTGGCGTCGGTAAATCAAGTTTAATTAATGCTATTCTGCCAGATTTTGAACTAAAAACTGGAGAAGTGAGTGAATGGAGCGATAAAGGCCAGCATACCACCACTTTTGCAGAAATGCATCAACTGCCTTTCGGGGGATACCTGGTAGATACGCCTGGAATAAGAGAGTTAGGCATTGTCGACATCGAAAAAGAAGAACTCAGCCACTTTTTTGTGGAAATGAGAGATAGGCTTAATCAGTGCAAGTTTAATAACTGTAGACATATTAATGAGCCTGGCTGCGCTGTAATTGAAGCTGTAGAGCAAGGCGAAATTGAACCTTCTCGTTATGATAGCTATCAAAGCATTTACTTCGGCAATGATACGAGAGCGTAAGCAGTAGTCAGGGATCAGGAACTAGGTGTCAGTTCCCAGTTGTCAGTTTTCAGTCGCCTGCCTAACAATACAACAATCTAGCAATAGAACAATCTACAGCTTTATCTCAAACAAGTTCAAAGTTATTCCTTCGTAGTGCTTAGGCAAACCACTGTTTGGGGCTATTTTAATCTCACCAACGTGGTTAAAACCACAACCGGTATAGTATTTCAATAAGCGTTCGTTATCTGCCCAAGTATCCATTCGAATGTAGTCTAATGGTTTGGTCTTGCTATATTCTTTTGCCCAATCGATAATGACCTTCACGAAACCATAACCACGATAATCTGGATGGGTAACAATACGATGGATGTAGACTGCAGCCTCATCATTTTTTCCTAACCAAATCTGCGGATCGCTGTAAGTCACGGCAAATATTGCTGCAACCTTCCCGTCTACCAAAATCTTGTATTGGCGACCATCAGCAATTTCTTCTTTCACCAGTTCTCTATCAAAGCCTTGCCATTGCTTCGGTGAAACCTTCTTTTGGTGCTCAATGGCTAAATCATAAAACTCAAAAATGGTATCGATATCGGTTGGGTTGCTGTTTTGAACTTGTATAGAATTCTGCATGCGATAAAATTAACAAAGTTATTTTTTTGAACTGTTAATAAGATGTAAGTATTTGCACCGCTAAGTTGTTGAACCATCATTCTAATTGATATCGATGTATTGACTTTTACAAGTTGCAGGCTATATTTATAGCAATAGCGAAAGTTTAATAAACCTGATTGAAACGAACACGAAGCGAAGTGTAACAAGCGAAGTAAAGTGAAAAGCAGGACTGCTGAAACTGACAAAATGCGGGTTTTGCTTTTCAAAAAATAAGTTTAATGACTTTGGTCACAGACTTGCCAATTTGAACTAATTTTTGACCTATTTATTTGCTTTTTTGGTTTAAGGCTTATATCTTCGTTTTTAACAGCGCAAGACTATGTGGGTTAATCCCTATGTAGTCTTGTTTGTTTTTTATAGGATTAAAGAAAAGAAATAGCGCTATGGCAGATATTACCTATTACACAAAAGAAGGATTAGATAAATTAAAGGAAGAATTGCATCAGTTGAAAACTGAAGGCAGAGCTTCGATTGCAAAAGCAATTGCTGAGGCTCGTGATAAAGGCGATTTATCGGAAAATGCAGAGTACGATGCGGCTAAGGAAGCGCAAGGTTTGCATGAAGCTAAAATTGCAAAATTAGAGACGGTTTTGGCTAACTCGAGGCTGTTAGATGAGTCGAAATTAGATTTGTCTAAGGTATTGGCTCTTTCTATCGTAAAGATCAAAAATGTAAAAAACGGAGCTACGATGACTTATCAGTTAGTGGCAGAAAGTGAAGCTGATTTAAAATCGGGAAAAATCTCGGTAAAATCTCCTATCGCACAAGGTTTATTAGGTAAATCGGTTGGCGATAAAACTGAAATTGACGTGCCAGCTGGTAAAATTGAATTCGAAATTCTGGAAATCTCTAGATAATAATTGAGCCTAAAGCTTAAGGCTTAAAGCAATATGGCTTTGAACTTTTAGCTTTAGGCTTTTAGCTTAAATTATGGCAAGCATTTTCTCTAAAATAGTAGCAGGTGATATTCCGGCACATAAAGTAGCTGAAACCGATCAGTTTTTAGCTTTTTTGGATATCAGTCCGTTGGTTTACGGCCATGTTTTGGTGATACCGAAACAGGAAGTAGACTACATTTTTGATATTGAAGATGAATTGTATCAGGGCTTGATGTTGTTTGCCAAACAAGTTGCCGCTGGTATTAAGAAAGCATATCCTTGCGATAGGGTTGGTGTAGCTGTAATTGGTTTAGAAGTGCCGCATGCACATGTACATTTAATTCCAATTAACACCATGAATGACATGAACTTTGCTAATCCGAAGCTGAAGCTGAGCCAAGAGCAATTGGCTGAGGTTGCGGCGAAGATTAAAGCGGCTCTCTAAGTTAAAAGTAGAAAGTTAAAAGTTGCAATTGTAAGCTTGTCTTTTCTGACTTCCCGCCTTTCTGTCTACTTTAACTTCTCATTATTTTGGTGTCTTTCCGCATCGCGGATGGTTTTTTTCTCTAAGTTTTTAGCCAGTGCTTCATCTAAATTGATGCCTGTTTGATTGGCCAAACACATCAATACAAAAAGTACATCGGCCATCTCGTCGGCTAGGTTGATGTCTTCGTCGCTTTTCTTGAAAGATTGCTCGCCATACTTACGGGCCATGATACGGGCCACTTCGCCCACTTCTTCCATTAAAATAGCGGTATTAGTTAATTCGTTAAAATAGCGGATGCCGGTAGTATTGATCCAACGATCTATGGTTTCTTGTGCTTCGGTAATAGTCATGACGTAAAGATAAAGGAATTAGAATGAATGGATGACTGAATGAGAAAAGGATTGAAAGAGAAGGAACAATAACCAATTACCAAATTTCAATAATCAAAGAGAATAGCAATTAGTTAAATAGTGATCAATGCTAAAATCAATCATTAATTTAGTTTAGAGACTATATTTACATTTAACAATTAATCATTAACCATTGCTTTAGATCATCATTAACAGTTCCATAGTTTCTAGTTCTAAGCCGAAAGAGAAATAGGTGCCAAAGAAAATTTTTGTAGCTTTTAGTGATTGCGGTAAATAGCCAAAGAATTTTTTGAAAGCATTGGTAAAATGTGTGGCATGTTTGTAACCTACCACTTCAGAAATTTCTGTAATTCTGTATTGACCAGTTAATAGCATTTCTTTCGCTTTTTCCATTTTACAGGAAATCATGTGACCGAAAACTGTGCTGCCAAACAATAGTTTGAAATGCTTTTTTAAATATTGCTCGTTAGTGCCGGCGGCTCTAGCTAAAGAAGATATACTTGGAGAACTGCTCAAATCACTTTCTATCAGTTCTTTTACCATGATCATTTTTTCTACCTCTAGCGGTTTTAAGGTAGATGGAATGATCTTTTCTTCTTCATATTGCGCTAATTGAAGACTTAAGATTTCAATAATTTTCCCCTTCGTGTACAGGCTTTTTAGGTTTTTGCCAAAATCGCAGTTTTCTATTTCGGCTAAAACGCTTTTTAATTTTGGACTTAAATAAAGATTATTGTGGAATAACTTTCCTATCCCAATGAGATTGTACAATGGTACGCCGTAATCTCTAGACATGTATTGAAGAAAGAAGTTTTCTCCTAAATAGATGTGTATCAAATCACAATCTTCGGTATTGATAATGGTAGTAGTTTCTTCTTTGGGAAGATACAAGATGTTGTATTCCGCCTGTTTAAAAACGATAGGTTTCTTTTGCGAATTGTTAAAGTTGCTACTCCCTTTTAGACAAAATTGAATGAGTAAGGTGTTTTCGTCAGATGAAATTGTGATTGGTTTAGCGCCGGTTTCTTTAGCCAACAGCTTCTTAAATAAGAATTTGTTAAATTTTATTTTTTTCGAAATTGACTGTATTTCAGCGTCGTGCGAGACGTTGGAGAAGGTTAACCCAAGCTCAATTGCTTTTTCTTTTTGCGTCAGTAAATTTTCGTATGATGTCATTCCTTAAAAAAAGCTGGCTACTATATTTGCCGCAATTTACATTTATTTAGACTTTTTCTAAATAAAAATGTGAAATTATTAAGGAAAGATGAAGCATTTTTTACTCTCGTTTTTGCTCATTGTAGCACTAAATTCTATTGTTAACGCTCAAACAGGAAATATTTCTGGAAAGATTACAATGGAAAATAAGGAGCCAGTTGCCGGAGCTGTAGTAAATATTAAATCCTTAAATAAACAAACCTTAACTGACGAAAAAGGCAATTACTCTTTTAAAAGTATCGCCTATGGCAATTATACACTAGAGGTAGGCTCCATGGAGATTGTTTCTAGGCTTCTGCAGATTGTAGTGAATAAGCCAGAGAACACCTTCAACATCGCAACAAAAGCAAAAGATAATAGCGTATTAAACGAGGTTGCAATTACGGGAAAGATGGAGAAGAAGAAAATGGAAACGAGTGGTTTCGCAGTGTCGGTTATTGAAACCAAAGAAGCTTCCTTAAGAAATCTAACTACTAACGAATTGTTAGATCGTTCTGTGGGTGTTCGTGTAAGGCAAAATGGGGGAGAAGGTTCTCCTATCGAGTACAATTTAAATGGGATGTCTGGCAGTACCATTGGGATATTTTTAGACGGTATTGAGATATCTACTTATGGATCTTCCTTTAATCTAAATAACATTCCACCTGCAATGATTGATCATATCGAAGTGTATAAAGGTGTACTTCCATCTCATTTAAGTGGAAACTATGTAGGGGGAGCTATTAACGTAATCCTTAAAAAAGACGCTTCAGCCAATAATATTACAGCATCGGCTTCTTATGGTTCTTTTAATACTTATAGAGCAGATCTTGGTGGATTATACCGAAATCCTAAAAATGGTTTAACGTTTCGTGCATCTGCGTTTTACACTCACTCTGATAATAACTATGAAATGTGGGGTAAGTTCTCGAAATATACTTTGCCTAATTCTAGGGTAACAAGATACAATCGTACTAGAAGACCTAATGATGAATTTAGAAGTGTTGGAGGACGTTTTGAGCTTGGATTTACCGACGTAAAATGGGCAGACCAGTTTTTTGTAGGCTACAATGTTTCTGATTCTTATAAAGAAATCCCTCATGGGCTAACTATGACAAAGCCGTATTTCGGGAGATTTAACGAATACCAAGCTCATGTAGTAAGCTTAAATTATAACAAGAAAAATCTATTGTTAGATGGATTGTCGTTAAATATAAATGCGGTTCACAGTATGCGCAGTACCTATTTACAGGATACAGTGAGCAGAAAATACAATTGGAGTAAAAACGGTAGTGGTAATTATGATTTGGAGCTGCTGCTGGCACCGCCAAATGCTGCAGGAGAAGTAAAACCTTACCCTTATGAGCCTGGAAAGGGACAACAAGGTGATGCAGTGATTAGTAATATCGATAGGAATATTTCCAACATCCGTTCTAACTTATCTTACGAAGTGTTTGTAGGCCATAGGGTTTCGTTAAACCACAAATTTGAAAGATCTGATAGAGAGGATCAGGATTTATTAAATCCAGAAAGAAGTAGATGGATAACTCAAAATCTAATTACTACAAATATTTGGGCGATGAATTACGAAGCTTCATTGTTTAAAGGAAAATTACAGACAAACATTTTTGGTAAGTATGCGGTGTATAATACAACGCAAAGAGCGCCCGTTGCTGAGAATGCAAGCCAGATTATTTATGAAAACATTAATTCTAGGAGAGATAACAAAGGTTTTGGCGGAACACTTTCTTATGAAGCTATTAATAATGGATTTTTGATCTTCTCTGCGGAAAAATCTTTTATCATGCCAACAGATCGTCACATTTATGGCGAGCCAGAGAACAATCTATTACCAAATGCTGATATTCTTCCAGAGCTGGCCATAAACTATAATCTAGGTGCCAGATACAGTTTTCAGCCA
The DNA here is from genome assembly GCF_005925325.1 of Pedobacter helvus. Classification (GTDB taxonomy): domain Bacteria; phylum Bacteroidota; class Bacteroidia; order Sphingobacteriales; family Sphingobacteriaceae; genus Pedobacter; species Pedobacter helvus. Next base: position 485,046 of record NZ_SRMP01000002.1, read on the forward strand.
GCAAAAAAGCACCGCCTTAACTTATACGGTAATTTGTTTTGGAGAAATGGTTATGATAAAATTATTCAGCAAACTAGAACAGACGAAGTAATAGAGGGAAGAGAAAATCAAGTAGAGGATATACAGGTAACCCAATTTGTAAATCTTTCAAAAACACAATCGATAGGTTTTGAGGCAGAGATTAATTACATCTATGATAATAAACTGAATGCGATGTTGAATTTCTCTAAGTTCAATTCCTTGTTTAAGGTAGAAACAGATGAAAGAGGAAATCCGCATAGTCTATACAATAGGCAAGTACCTAACGAGCCCTTTTTTACAATTAATGCTAACGTTCAATACCGTTTAAACAATGTTTTTCAGAAGAAATCTTCGCTAAATGTTTACTACAATGCTGGCTACGTTGCGCCATTTAGTACGATATGGATTGATTCGGAATGGTTTACTACCCCTACGCAGCTTGCCCATGACATTGGCGCTAGCTATCGTTTTCCTAGTGGAAAATTGGTAGCAAGCTTTGATGCCAAGAACGTCTTAAATGCCGAAATCTACGACAACTTCGGTGTTCAAAAACCTGGAAGGGCATTTTACATCAAATTAAACTATACCATAAATAATTTTAATAAGTAAGAAGATGAATACTAAAATTTTTAAGACAGCATTGTTCGGCGCTGTATTGGCTGTGGGAACTTTAGCTAGCTGTAAAAAAAGTTCAAGTGATCCAGATAGTCAAGTTTCAGGTCCGGATGTTTGGGACAGAAAGTTTGTGACTTTAACTGCTGCTTTTCCTGATGCTGCTGGTGAGGCTGGTAATGGCGGTACCATGGCGTACGCAATTACGCCTGCGCAAGCTGCTGATCCTAATTTTGAAGTAAATGTGTTTGCTATGGGTTACGGTTTAAGATCTCAACGTACAGCCCGTGTACAAGGTTCTGTAAATGGTAACTTTTTGTATAACATTCAATATACCGGCACAGACGGTGGTATCTTTAACAAATATAAAGTTGAAGGACAGAAAAGCTTTGTTGATACACGTGAAGAGGTTAACACCGAGCCTGTTTTGGGTACTTCTCCGCGTTGGGTAGTTGCGGCAGAAGGAATTGGTGTTGGAGTATTTGCGTCTTCAAAGGTAACAACCGTTCCAAACGATAAAGGCGAGCAAGTTACTGGAGCTGGTGCTACTTTTGCAGATGTTGCTAGTACTGCAAAAATAGCAATCTTGGATTTGAATGACCCTCAAATTACTCGACAAACAGAATTTACTATTCCATTTACAGCAGATCAAACTAAAAATGGCTATCAAATTGGTCGTATAGATGTACCTGTATTAAATGCTGCAAAAAACAAGATTTATATTGGTTGCAATTTAACTAGAACAGATAAAACTAAACTTTCTGGTGTTAATACTAGCGGCGCTCAAACTTGGAGTACAACTACCAGCGAATTAGGTACCGCAACTTTGGTAGTAGATTACCCTTCATTAACTAATCCAAAGTTAATTTACTCAACAAACAGTAAGATTAACAATCACTCTTATCGTACAATGACACAATATGTGGCTAACGACGGAAACGTTTATCAATCTACCGCAACTTCTGGATCTCAATTCTTACGTATCTTAGGTACAACCAATGAATATGATAATACTTACAATTTCGATTTAAAATTGGCACTTGGCACCCCCAACAACGTAGCAATTAGGGCTTGGAGATATATTAAAGATGGTGTTGGCTTAGTTCTTTACACTGAAACCGGTGTTAATGGCGGTTATTTGGCTTTAGTTGACCTAACAACAAAAACAGCAACTAAATTGGCAACAGATAATCAAACCGATTCTGGTTTTTCGGGACTTACTGCAGCTCAGAATGGAGGTAAGGCTTTGGTTGGTACTTTCGGTCAATTTCAAAATATTGGTATAATTGGCGATAATTTCTATGTGCCTATGACTCCTAATGGCGTTGATGGTAACTTGTACATTATTAATTATAAAACTAAAACCGTTACTAAAGGAGCTAAATTGAAAAATCAATCAGGTAGTTTCTATTTAGGTGCTTATTAGTAAAAATTATATTCTAAATTTCTCTCAAAAAAAAACGTCCCGATGTTAATCGCGACGTTTTTTTCGTATTTCCCCCAATCTTTTACTCCTTATTCTTCGTATCCATCACAATTGTAACCGGACCATCGTTCAACAAACTAATTTTCATATCGGCGCCGAAAATGCCGCATTGCACTTCCTTACCAATCAATTGGCTGAGTAGTTTTTTCATTTCTTCATAAAGAGGGATAGCTTTATCTGGTCTAGCAGCTCTTGTAAAACCGGGTCTGTTGCCTTTTTTGGTCGCTGCAAATAAAGTAAACTGACTAATCAACAAGATATTCCCATCGATATCAGACAATGCTTTATTCATCAAGCCATTTTCATCTCCAAAAATACGCATATTAGCAATTTTTTGAGCTAACCATTCTAGGTCTTCTTGAGTATCTGCATCTTCAATCCCTAATAAAACCAAAAAGCCGTTGGTAATTGATCCGGTAATTTGGCCATCTACTTTACAACTTGCTTCGGTTACTCTTTGTATAACTGCTCTCATACCCCTAATCCCCTAAAGGAGACTCTCCTTTCTAAAATTCATATAATGTATTCCTTTAATATTTATTTAGGATATTCTACTGCCAATTTAAGTACTTTTATACTCACAATGAAACGCAAAATAGCAAAGCTTCCTTTAGGGGGATGGGAGGTGTTAATATTTATTCTGTTAATCGGCTGCCAACAAAAGCGAGAGGTAGATATCAGTTTTTACTTCTGGAAAACGGTCTATCAATCTAATGCGGTTGAAGAAAGCTATTTAGGGCACTTTAAAAGCAAGAAGCTATTTGTGAGGATTTTGGATGTAGACAGAGATCTTAACGGTGGGATTAGTCCTGTGGCACCCATTAAGTTTAAAGATCAAATCCCTGCAAATGTAGAAATGGTTCCGGTAGTTTTCATCGTTAATGAAGTACTTAGAGAAATTAACGATGATCAGCTGAAGAAATTGGCGGCGAATATCGTTCAGTTTGTAAATGGTAAGGTAAAGCAAGCAGGAAAATCGAGCTTTGCGGAACTACAAATAGACTGCGATTGGACTGCAACAACCAGGTTAAACTATTTTTCGCTACTGGAAGAAATAAAAAAGCTTCTGGGAGATAAAGTAATCTCATCAACACTGCGTTTACATCAGCTGAAAAATCAAGAAAAAAGTGGCATTCCTCCGGTTGATAAGGTTTTGTTGATGTGCTACAATATGGGCAATCTCCGAAAATACGGAACGCAGAACTCTATCTTAGATGTAAAAGAACTTGAAAAGTATGCAAACGAAAACTTGGCGTACTACCCAATGCCGATAGATGTGGCATTGCCGTTGTTCTCTTGGTCGGTGGTGTTTAGAAAACAAAATTATGCTGGTATTTCTAAAAGATTAAAATTTGCGGATTTGCAAGTGCCAACGGATTTCTCTAAAGCAAACAACGGATTATACATTGCAAAGAAAGATTTGCCAGCATTTGGTCTATATAAAAATGATGAAATTAGATTTGAAGCAAGTAAATTTGAAGATATCAAACAAAGTGCTGTTTATTTAGATCGATACTTAGTTAGAAAGCCACTTACTCTGTTGTTTTATCATTTAGATGAACCAACACTGAAAAATTTTAATACACATGAATTGGAAGAGATCACTCATATTTTGCGTTAGTTTTTTAACCGTATTTTTTGGTGAAATTGTAGTTAACATTGCCTGTGGTGGAGAAATAGATCCTTATGATTACTATATTTCTTATTTCCATAATGATGTGCAGGGGAAAGATTACGATCAGTTTAATTTTAGTGAATGGGAATATCTTTACCACGACCAGGAACAGGTTGATGAATATGACCTGAACAGTGCGGAATGGGCTAAATACTTAAATGTAAAAAAGGAAGATGTGCGTAAAGTAATGTACGAAAGCGATAGTGCTACGAATGTTCTTTTGGCAAATCTGACCAAGAAAAACTTAAATCAGCTACCTCAAGATTTACAAGCCAATACCTTTGTGAAGGCATTGGCTAAAAATAAACATGCCATCAAATATTTTGCTTTTGCAAAGAGTTGCGAGCCATTTGCAACAATAAGATATGACCTCTGGAATCCGGTAGAGCGGGACAGTATCCAAATGATAGCAAAGGCTGAGCAGGCGGTTAAGCAGCTTGCAGAAGTGAAGAAAGATCAATTCTTAAAATTACGTTATGCTTATCAAGCTGCTAGAATGTATCATTTTGCAGAAAAGTATGAGCATTGCAAAGCTGTGTACAAGCAGTACATCGAACCTGTTTCTTCTACAGATTTAGCTAAGGGTTGGGCAATGTCGGTGTACGCTGGTTCGGTGCGCTATTCGGGCGATCCTACAGCTGCGGCTTATCTTTTCTCAAAGGTTTTTAACAGCAATCCGGAGCGAAGGGTACAGGCCTACAAAAACTTTCACTACGCCTCGGCACCTATAGAAGAGGTACTGACATTGGCTAAAAACGATGAAGAAAAAGCGCATATTCTGGCAATCAAAAGTTTCGGTAATCCAGATTACGACTTAAATGCCTTAAGCAAAGTTTACAACTATATTCCCAACAATTTACTGACAGGTACGCTGTTGGTTAGACAGATCAATAAACTAGAAAAGGATTTTAATAAACCTGGTGGTTTTTCGAAGAGCTACTACGACCTAAATGCCGACAAGAAGTTGAGTAATGAAGCTTTAGCTCAACTTGAACACACCAAAACTTTTGCTTTGAAATTAGCGGATGAAAAGAAATATCCAGAACCAGAATTGGGGATCATCAGCGCAGCTTATTTAAATTGGTTGAAGAAGGATGATGTTGCAGCAGCTGCTTTATTGCAAAAGCTTGATCCTTCGCAACTAAAAACCCGCTACCAAAATCAATATCAAATTATCAATCTGTTGTTGAATGCGAGAAAGATTAAAAGTGGTCTCTTTAAAGCTGATGATTTGGTGCCAACGTTAAAATGGCTTGATGAAAAGCGCATAGAGAAAGTACCAGCAAAAGACGATGACTACTTCGCTTCAAATAGAGATAACAAATTCTTGTCAACTACAAAAAACTTCTATCAAGAGTTATTGGTGCCAACTTACATGAAAATGGGTGATACCACCAGGGCAGCTTTACTAATGTTAAAAGGCGATTTGATCAGTGAAAATACAGTTGATAACAGCTTTTCTGTTAGAATGGGCTGGACGACCTTAGATTTTTGGAGAAACTATTTAAGTTCAACCACTTTAGCGCAGTTAGAAAAAAGATTTAAAGGAACCGCTAAAGGTAGCTTCGATGCATTATTAAATGAACAGCTTTCTAAACTAAATAAAAATGATTTTTATGAGCTTTTCGGTACAGCATATTTACGTGAACATCAGTATCAAAAAGCATTGAACTGCTTCGAAAAACTTCCTGCTAATTATGAGTTTTTAACACCAAGCGATTGGTATGAGGATAAGAAGTTATACGCCAATCCTTTTGCAACCACCATTAACGATTACCCTAAAAAATATACGAGTACTACTAAAAAGTATGACAAGAGATCTTTCGCTAAAGAAATGGCTCGATTACAAAAGCTAATTACTACAGATAAAACTAATGCCGCACAGTACTATTTTAATATGGCTAATGGTGTTTACCAAACTGGATATTATGGTAACGCTTGGTCTTTAATTAGCTACGATTGGAGTTCTTATGCTGTTTATGAAAAGGCTAAATACGTTTTTGATCGAGATTTTAAATTGGCTGCAACTGCTAAAAAATGGTATTTGAAGGCACGAAGTTTAAGTAACGATCCTGAGTTTAAAGCGAAATGTACTTTCATGTTGGCTAAATGCGAACAAAAAAGTAAATCAAGCCAAGCGTTGAACTCTAATAATTGGTATGATTTAAGTTACACTGAAAGAGATAACAGGATTGCTTACGTGAATGCTAATAACCGTTATTTCAAAGAGTTGAAACAGCAATACGGGCAGACTGCCTATTACAAAAAAGCTGCTTACGAATGCAGTTATTTGAGCGATTTTGTAGTGCCTAGATAACCGAATTTTAATTTGATGTTTATTGTAAATTAAGGATTTTGGGTCCTCAGGGCAGAGAGGATTGTGCCGTTGGTATTATTAAATTTTTGACTTTTATTCGCAACTCCGCTTTTCCGGATTTGTAATCCCGAAGCATTATCAGTAGGTCTGTGAATGAAACTTAAACGGATTAAAAATCCGATGATACGAAGTTCGACATTACAAATGTCGAACAGCGATTTTAAAATATTTTTGCAAAGAGTCGACTTAAGGAATACTATTTAAGCCCTATATCAGCAATATCATAACTTGGGCAAGCGCCTTTTTGCGAAGTGATAAAGCCAGCAACTTTAGCAGCAAAATCGAGGCAATCTGTAATTGCTTCGCCCCCTAATTTCTTGCTTAAAAAGGCAGCAAGAAAACTATCTCCGCTACCAACGGTATCAATCACTTCTACCTTATCTGCACTGTAATTAATGCTTTGCGAGCTGTCGTAGTAAGTGCCGCCCTCAGCACCTTTGGTAATTAAAATCTCAGTAAGAGCAAACTGCTCCATTAGCGCTTTAACTATGTCCTCTTCTTTTTTAAATGAAGTAAACCACTCGCCCAAAACAACAATCTCATTCTCGTTTAATTTAGCGAAATCAGCTTTGCTTAGCAGTTGACTAATGTTTTCCTTGGTGTAATGTGGTGCTCTTAAATTCACATCAAAAACAGAAAATTTAGAGTGTTCCAATAATACCAATAAAGTCTGTTTACTTTTTTCGTTTCTAGCGGCTAAACTACCAAACACAAAAACATCACTAGCAGTGATTTGCTGTTCGAAATTATGCTGCCAAGCAATAAAATCCCAAGCAGTAGGATAGGTGATGGTGTACACCATTTCGTTATTAGCTTTCAGCTCCGCTAATACTTCGCTGGTTTTTTGCTTAGTATCAATTTGTATGTTCTCAGCAGAAATTCCGATTGAAGAAATGAAACCAACCAATTCCTGTCCGGCTTGGTCATTGCCAACCCTGCTAATCAACGAAGCATCGATACCCAATTTTCTTAAGTGATAGGCAACGTTCATTGGAGCGCCGCCAGCCAATCGTCCAGATGGCAAATTATCCCATAAAATCTCTCCAAAGCAAATCGCTTTTTTCGCATTAGGCAGTAAATCGTTCATTAATTATTTGTATCAGATAAGATATCTTGCATTTGTTTCAGCTCTTCTACTTTTTCGGCAGCACCTAAATTTTCATAAGCCGAAATTAAATTTCTAATGATACGACGAACAATCTCTGCGTTGCTACAAGGTGCATAAAAACCAGGCTGCGGTTCTAAATTAAGCTGGCGTAAAAACTGATCTACGTCGTGCTTGCCGAAAATTGCGCCTTTGTTAAATGCGTTGATGTAAAACAATACCGCATGTTCACGGTCAGGATTACTTTCATCAATATATCCTAAAATAAAATGCTGTGGCAAATTCACTCCATAAACAGGGATATCTAATTTTTGCGCAATGGTAGAATAGATAATTGCCAACGAAATCTGGTTGCCTTTTTTGCTTTCTAAAACCTGATTTAGATAAGAATTCTGAGGATCGTGGTGGTTTTTGGTATTTCCACTAAAACCATATTGATTATAAAAAACGTGGTTAACCAGTTTGATTTTCTCAATCGAGCTCATTTCGTACTGCAAGCCCACCCAAATCTCTCTTTTTATTTCCTCAATTTGGTTGATAATTGCCTGTTCATCTAAGTCGGGGAACTGGTAACGATTAATGATCAGCGCCCCTTGCAACAAATCAAAAGCACCACTTTGGTACCATAAATTCAAGTCTTGCTTCACATTGGTAAACTGGATAGCATGCACAATATTCTCAATGCGCTCTTGCATCATCGTATCCAAAGACTTTTCCCAAGCCGTTTCTAGTTGGCTAATGGCGTCGTTACCATATTCCAAAAGTTTCTCCTGCACATGCGAAAACACTTCCTCATCTGGATCATCCAGCAATTTTACCAACGCGTCTATTTCCGTTACATTACTACGCTCTGTCATTTGCTATACCTTTCTGTAACAATTTTCTTTGTATCTTTTTTGAAAAGCAGGTTCAGTTGCCATGGGTTCCAGCAGTCTCGCCTGTCCCGAATTTATTTCGAGGCTTTTCACTATGTCTTTTTTTGTTGTCTTCCTGTCATTCCGAGGGACGAGGAATCTATTTCAATTTGCTATCACTAACAGATCCTTCACTAACGTTCAGGATGACAGCATAACAAAAAAGTACGCTGTTTCAATCAGGTTTATTTAACAAAGTCTCTTCAAAAAAACTTCCAGATCCAAACCTTTAAGCTCTTAAAATCGTTACTACTGCTCGCTCTTCTTTTCGGTTTCTACTTTAAACTTTTTACTTTTACCCTTTCACTTATAAAAAATGGTCTTACAATTTTTCGCAGATTACCTTAAACATCAGTTCACCGCTAAAACTCGTCATGGTACACACTCACCATTTGTTTACAAGCTAGCAGATGAGGTAATTTACGATTTTTCTGTAAAAAATGAGTACAAAGAAATCGAAGCACAACGAAAAAAACTTTTGAATGACCAACGTCTCATCACCGTAACCGATTTGGGCGCAGGTTCTCACCTCAACAAAAATAGAACTAAAAAAGTTTCCCAGATTGCTAAGAATGCACTGAAATCTCCACGTTTAGCGCAGCTCATTTATCGTTTAGCAGCCAATCATCAGCCAAACAATATGATAGAGTTAGGCACTTGTTTAGGTATTACATCAGCTTACTTATCAAAAGCCCAACCAAAGGCAGACGTGCTGACAATAGAAGGCTGTCCGCAAACGGCCGAAGTTGCTCATCAAAACTTTAAAGATCTTTACTTAAACAATATAGAATTACAGGTAGGCAACTTCAACGATTTGCTTCCGAAAGCAATCGCAGAAAGAGATCAGTTGGATTTTGTTTACATAGATGGAAACCATACCAAAGAAGCGACCTTAAATTATTTTCATTGGTGTTTGCCTAAAGTTACAGAGAATACTTTGCTAATTTTCGATGATATTTACTGGAGCGAAGGCATGAAGCAAGCTTGGGAAGAAATTAAGAACCATCCGCAGGTAACCATTACCGTAGATTTATTTTGGATTGGATTAGTTTATTTCAGAAAAGGACAGGCAAAAGAGCATTTTAAATTAAAATATTGATGGCCAGCAAAGCACTAAATAAGTTGCAAAAATTAAAGGCTTTAGAACATTTGTCTATCAGTCTTATTGCAGCGTTTTTAGTTTTTTTTGGTGCTAAATATTTCATTTCGGGCTTAATTAGCCAATTAATGTTTGCGTGGATCATCTTCTGTTTAGTGCAAATGGGCATCAGTTGGGTTACTTTTATAGGATCTTCTGTAGCTCAAACCAAACAGCATGCTGCCATTGAAGATGGCGGTAGACCAATCATGTTTTTAATTGTATTACTCTCTGCTTTTGGCGGTTTGCTAGCGGTTTTTATTTTATTGGCAAAAACTAAAGGTGCAGCGACTACGAGTAGCTGGGTAGATGTGACCTTAAGTATGGTCGGTCTGTTTTTAAGTTGGTTGTTGCTACACACCATCTACACTTCACGTTATGCCCATTTGTATTACGATGTAGCGAATGGCACACTTAAAAAAGGATTGCAGTTCCCTAATGATGAAGAGCCAAACTTTATTGATTTCGCTTACCATTCCATTGTCATCGGTATGACTTTTCAGGTTTCCGATATTAATATCACTTCTAGAGCCATGAGGAAGCTTACTTTGGCGCACTCTTTAATCTCATTTATTTTCAATACTTGTATTGTTGCACTTACCATAAGTGCGGTTGCGGGATTGTTGTCTTAAAAATATCTGTCTGATTTTCAGTTATTTAATCTAATAACTGGTTTTTCAGTTGTATAACTTATAAATCAGTTATAACTTTAGTTTATGGAAGAGTTAACCAAAGCTGAAGAACGTATCATGCAGATTCTATGGAAATTAGAACACGCATTTGTAAAAGATATCATCGAGGAAATAGATGATGAGCCTAAGCCGCCTTACAATACCATTTCTTCTATTGTGAGGTTGTTGGAGAAGAAGGGCTATGTAAGTTACAAGGCCTACGGAAAAACTTACGAGTATTTCCCGGCTATCAGTAAAGATGAATATGCCAAAACAAGTTTCTCGAAACTGTTTGCTGGCTATTTTGACAATTCGCCTAAAAGCTTGCTGTCTTTCATGGTGAAACAAGAAAAGTTGAGCGAAGCGGATATAGAAGAATTGAAATCTCTCATCAATAAAAAATCTTAATATGGAATTGTTCAACTACCTGTTAAAAGCGAGTGCATGCTCGGTGTTGTTCTTTGCCTTCTATTTGTTGGCACTGCAAAAGCTCACCTTCTTTAAACTGAACAGGTTCTATCTTTTGGCAACGCTGATGTTGAGTTTCTTGATCCCTGCGCTAAACATCACTATAGAAAAGCAGGTGGAGCAGGCATCACCAATTACGGAAGAACTTGTGGCGGTTGATCTACCTTCACAAATTGAAACGGTTATGCCCACTGAAGTTTTGCCATTACAGGCTTCGCAAATAGCACCAAGTTTCGATTGGTTCTCTTTATTGCCCTACAGCTATGCTACCGTGGCATTTACTTTACTAGTGATCGGTCTTTGGCAGTTGAGTTCACTTTTATGGTATGCTAGAAGGAACCAAAAAACTGACATTGGACTAAAATTAGTAGCTAAAAGATCTGGCTTTACGAACTGCTCGTTTTTCAACTATGTTTTTGTAGATCAAGAAAACCTCACTGAACAAGAACTGGCGGTGCTTTTAAGGCATGAGCAGGTGCATGCACAACAATACCATTCGGTAGATAAAATGATCATGATGGTAGCCAAAGCGGTGATGTGGTTTAATCCGGTGGTGTACTGCTGGGATAAAACCCTAGAGCAGGTACATGAGTACGAAGCCGACGAAGCTACTGCGAACAGTTTCAATACTCGCGATTATGCAGAGCTTTTGCTAGGCTTAGCGGTAAGCCAACGTAGTACTCCGCTCATCCACAATTTTGTAAAGAGCCCCATAAAGGAGCGCATCAAAATGTTATTCAACTCAAAATCAAAGAATATGAAAAAGTTAATGTATTTGTTGGTGGCGCCGGTATTGTTAGGTCTACTTTGGGGATTTACGATAAATGTCGTAGAGATACCCGTGTCAAAAGAAGTTATCAAAGCTAAAGATGAAGCTGATCCTATCATTGGCAAAACCATTAAAGGGATTGTTGAAGATATTACTACCGAATCAAAGTTTTTTAAAACAATACATTTTAAAACAGATGGCAAAATATATTTGATCAACTATATGTCTTTTATTAAAATAAATAAAGGGGATGAGTTAACTATCAAAATCAATTCAAAAAAAGAGGGTGTAAAAGTAGACGAAAACAGGAAAGTAGTTTATCAAACTCCGGTTTATAGCATGGATCAAGCTTTTAATGCTAATGGCGATTCGTTAATTGTAAGACCTAAAATAGAAAAACATGCTTTTTTGTATGAAGGTAATAAAGCCAGATATGCAACGAGCAAGATTAATAAAATAGATAGAAATTCATTGGGCTATGCTACAAAAATTCAATTGAATGATGGTACATTTTCGCTTGTTTTTGATGTTGGTTCGTTAAAAACAAAAGCTAAAGATTTTAAAGTCGGTGATGAAGTGTTGGTTAAGTTTATTGGAGAAAAACTGACAGCGAAAAACATTTATGCTTCCAGTAAGCTAATTGCGATGTATAGTCAACCAAAAAAGTTTCAGTTGATCAATCCAACATTATATAGTAGATTTTACAGCAGCGAAGGTTTCCAGAAATCAGATGGTAAAGCTTTTGAACCTGCAGTAGACGAACTGAAGTCCGTAGTTAAAATTATCTCAGCTTCCAGCACCGAAACATTTCCTAAAAGAGGCATCACCAATTTAGGAGATGCGGTGATTATGGTTAATGATGTCAAATTGGAAGCAAAAAAAATCACCTTGCTTAGAGAAGGTGGAATTAACGCAAGTGATGCAACTATTTATTTTCCAGATGGAAAAGTGAAAAAATACGGGCTTGTAATTTACAATACTAAACAGAAAGTATTTGGTGGTTACGAGAATGTTGCTTTAACGAAGGAAAGTAAAACCATAGATGTTATTTCTGGTCCCGGTAAAGAAGGCGGCTTGGAGTTTAGTGCAGAAATGTCTAGTACTAAAATACCTTATTCAAATCTAGATTCTGTTAAGGTAAGAAAACTCTTTAATAATGTTATGCTAACTGGTAAACCCAAGCTAAAGTTGGAGAAATATAATTTAGAAGGGAAGTTGATATATATCGACAATACTAATAATATGGTCGTCGTTTATTTGGGTTCTGTTGTGGATAACAATAATCAAAAAATAGAAGCAGAAATAATTGAAATGGATTTGACAAATAACAGGTATAAGACCAAGAACTATTTTAATTAAGTTTACAATTTATCTACTTGTAAGTGGTGATATTTGCAAGTAGATAAAAGCTACAATTCCCCAGGTTTATATGTTCTTTCCATATTGTTCAATATATCTTCCTTATAGAAAAGCACATCCTTAAGTTCACCTTTACTGTACATTTCTGCTTGGTCGTTAAAATGCTTTGACTTAGGGTCGCCACTGTTGCCACCTGCTAAAATAGATTTTGCCTTTATTTTTGTGCCAAATTCTACAGCACAAACAAAGCTGTTCCCGCTGTAGCCGTAACGTTTGTTTGTATTAAACTGATTGCTTCGGTAAGATGGTAATTGGCCCCAAATTGCCGAGCCAAAAGCTACCGGAAAACTTGGTGCTGCGTCGTTATATTTTTCGCTAATAGCACCTGTAGAGCGCTGAAAACGGTTCACTTCGCCCCAAGGCATCTGCCATTTACCAAAACGCTTGTTCAAATCATCGATAGTCAATTTCAGTGGCTGAAGTAGGGCTTCCGCTTTTGCAACCTTCACAAATGCTAACGTTTTTTCTACTTGGTCTTTCTCGCCTTGGTCAACATAAACATTTTGAATATCTCTGCTCAAACGAGGTGCCCATTCCATCGCCAACGTTGCAGCCACCGATGTGGTCGAAGAATAATAATCCCATTTTTTCAATTCGGCAATCGGTTCTTTTAAGCTTGCTTTCAATGTGTTTTCCGCTGGAAGTTGATCATAAGCTTTGATTAGCGCAGGTAATAAAACTTCAAAGGCCGGTAAATAAGTGTTGTAACCTAGGGCAATTACACCATCCAAATCGTATTTATTTGGTTGGTTAAGTAATTTCAAAGCTGCCACTCCTCTAAAATTCTCGCCATCGGGAGCCATGTAGGCTGGATAATCTGCTTTCTTTGGGCTATTGGCGCCCGCGGCAGTAAAAGGTGTGGAATTGCAGTTTTGCAGCCATCCATTTGCGGGGTTGTAAATGTGTACACTCTCGCTTACTGGGTGCAATCCTTGCCAGGCAGTTGCCGACGTAGTTGCATCCACAGGTTCGCTCCAATTGTAGGCCGTGTCACGTTTCGGAATAAAATTACCATGCCAGTAGGCGATATTTCCTTTCGCATCTGCATAAACAGTATTGTTAGAAGCGTTCGCCGTTAAATCCATCGCTTTTTGGTAATCTTCAAAACTTTTAGATTTGGTACGTACCCAGCTTTGAACCAAACTCTGCGGATTTTGATTTCGATGTTTTAAGCTGATCCATTTGCCATCTCTACTCGCCATGATTGGACCGTTATGGGTAAAATACGTTTCAAACTTTTTGGTTTTTAGTAAGCCGTTTTCTAGGTATTTAATTTCGATGTTTTTCTTTTCTATCGGATAAAGTTTTTTATCGAAAGTATAATAGATCGTCTTGTTCAGCCTCGTTATTTTTTCCGCATACATGTCAGCTACATCAACATTATTAGAAGTATGCATCCAACCACAAAACTCATTAAAGCCCTGATAAATGAAAAATTGCCCCCAGGTGACAGCGCCGTAGGTATTTAAACCTTCTTCGCTTTGCATGTGTATCTCTGGGCGAAAATAAAAAGTGGTATGTGGATTAATATACAACATTGCATTTCCCGTCTTACTTACTTTTGGAGCAAAAGCAAATCCGTTAGAGCCACTAAATTGATCCCTAATTTGTGGGATATAGCCAGTAACTGAGTGGTCATTTGTATAGAATTTCTTTAGCTCGGCAATGGTCAGGTTACCTGTGCTAATAGCGCCAATACTCCCGTCTGTCCACAGAAATGGGTACCAAGGCTTAAATTTGGTAAGTAGGGCAGGTTTTACCCGCGGATTTTTATAGAGATAAAAGTTGATGCCATCCGCATATGCCTCCAACAATTTCTTCATCCAAGGTTCGGCTTTTTTATAATCGTTGATGGCTTGGGTACTGTCTATTAGCAAACGAATTTGTAAGTCGTTGTATAGCATTTTTTCTCCTTCAATCTCCGATAACCTACCTAGTTTCTCAATATAATTAAGTTCTATTCGCTTGAAATCATCTTCGCATTGGGCATAAAGCATTCCGAAAACGGCATCGGCATCAGTTTTACCATAAACATGCGCAATGCCCCATTTATCTCTGATAATTTCTACTCTTTGTGCTTGCTTTACCCAGTCACCTATTTCTTTTGAGCTTGGTTCTTGTGCAAAAACAAAAAATGGCAGCGAAAAGAGTACGAACAGAAATGAATTTTTCATCAGTTTAAAATTAACTTTTTTAAGGTTGCCACAGATGCACAGATTTATCTATTCTTTTTTAGTGTAATGATTTTGATATCCAGAAAACCTGTGCATTTGAGGGAAAAAATCTAAAAAGCTTCAGCAAAGCTGATATAAAACCCACTTTGTCGCTTTTCGTTTGGTCTTTTTTCACCAACACCATAGTCTAAACGTACACTTAAGCCTTTCGCTGGATCGAAAAAGTACCTACCACCTATGCCATAATTGGGTTTAAAGTTTTTAAGTAACTGTTTTTCTTCGTTAGCGAAAACCTTGCCGGCACCGCCAAAAACAATCATTCCAAGCCTTTCCATAAAACGATACCTGATCTCTGCCTGAGCTGCCAATAGATTTTCATCTCTATAACGGCCGCCGTAATAACCACGCATCATCTCATCGTTACCCATTTGAGGTAGTAAATAAAAAGATGTATTGCTACTTTGAATGGTATAATACAATCCCTGAACACCTAAAACAATCTTTGGCGCTAACGACCAAAAATTACGGACATTCACTTTGATCTGGCTACCCGTAAAATTCTCGCCATCAAATATTGGAGGCGCATATTGGTAACTGATTCGTCCAAAAAAACCTTTAGTAGGGTAATTGTTCGAGTTGCGGGTATCGTAACTTTGAGATACTCCCACAAAAAATACGGAACCTCCATCTTTATCCAATATGCCGCCGTTACTATAAATTCCGCCAGTTTCTTTATCCGTAAATTTATGATTTTCAAAACCCAACGATACACCTGTGTAAGTGTTTTTCGCAAAAGCTTTTTCGGCGTCAAACTGTATTTTTACCATACGTTGCACCAACTTGTCTTCATCAATGTGGGAAGTATTGTTGCCGATGCCATAAAAATTAAAAGGCATGTTTCTAAAACGTAATTCACCTATGAAATGGTTATCGTTGCGTTTGGTCCAAGCATCGCCCCGTAAGGTAACGTTATAAGTTTTTTTGGTAGAATAAGAAGCCGCACCGAAAAAATTTGAACTGCGGTTTAGAGTGTCTGTTTTGTCTACATAAAATGAATAGATACTTCCCAATCCAAATTCGAAACCCGTTTCTTGTGCGTATCCGAACACGGGAATTGGCATAAAGCTAGCCTTGCGGGTAGTATCTTTTTCATTAGAGAAAATTCTCTCGATAAGTTTCTTCTGTGCAAAAGCCGTATTTGCAAGGCAAAAGACAACAACCGTAAGTGCTAATTTTTTCATTATCTACAAAGTAAATGATTTTATATGGATTAGGGTAATCATTACCTATATTGTGCTTTCTTAATACTTAATGATGAAGAAAAATTTTGTTCTAGTACTGCTTACTTTAGTTTCTATCGCTCATGCGCAAATCAGCATGCCGCTTCCAAATAGCGAAGCTAGTGTTTTACAACCATACATCAATCAGTATCAAGCTGATAAAATGATGCTGAATAGAAAGTATGCGCTAAAGCAAACTGACGAGTATTATTTGCGAATGCAACAATTTTATGCGGATTGGGAAAAGAAAGTAAAGAGTTTACCTTTTGTGAAGTTGACTGAAAATGAAAAGATAGATTACGTTTTGCTGAAAAGAGACATAAAAGCAGATACAAGAAATTTAAAATTAGCCTTGGAGGAATTCAGCAAGAATAGCTATTTGTTGCCCTTCGCTGGGATTGTTATAGATTTTGAACAGAAGAGACGAATTGGAAAGCAACAAAGCGGGTCCGAAGTTTCTTCGATGTTTGAAAGATTGAAATCACAAATTGAATCTACAGGAAAAGCCATCAACAAAAAGGAACTTTCTCTTAGCCCGATACAAGCAAAGTGGGCGCAACAGGCAGTTAACCAGTACCTCACAGCATTTGTCGAATCATATAAATTTTATGACGGTTATGACCCACAATTTACTAAAGCGACAAAGAATATCTATCCTGAAGTAGTTGCTGCCTTGAAGAATTATGCCGAAGGTTTAGATAAGATTGCAAAACAAAACCCTTTGATGGATGATGGAACAGGTATAGTTGGCAATCCAATAGGAAGGGCTGCTCTAATAGATGGATTAAAGGATGAAATGATTGCCTACACGCCCGAGCAAATTGCTTCGATAGCTCAAAAAGAGTTTGCGTGGTGTGATGCAGAAATGGCGAATGCAACTCGTGAAATGGGTTTTGGTAACGATTGGAGAGCTGCATTAGAAAAGGTGAAAACTGCTTATCCATCCTTGGGTAAGCAACCAGAATTGGTTTATGAATTAGCAAATGAAGCCATTGATTTCGTAGAGCAGAATAAATTAATCACAATTCCTACAATGGCAAAGGAGGGGTGGCGTATGCGAATGCTTACACCAGAAGAACAACGTTTTGCACCATTCTTTTTAGGCGGCGAATCTGTATTGATTGCTTACCCAACGGAAGATATGAGCGATGATGCAAAAATGATGACTTTAAGAGGGAATAATAGACATTTCTCTAGGGCAGTAGTCTTTCATGAATTGATACCTGGGCATAACTTGCAATACTATATGCAAAGCCGATACAAACCTTATCGTAGAGCTTTCAGTACGCCATTTTGGACTGAAGGTTGGTCGCTCTATTGGGAAATGTTACTTTGGGATAACAACTTTGCAAAAACTCCAGAAGATAAGATTGGGATGCTATTTTGGCGCATGCACCGTTGTGCTCGCATTATTTTTTCTACAAAATATCACCTAGGCGAATGGACGCCAAAACAGTGTATCGATTTCTTGGTAGAGCGTGTAGGTTTTGAACGAGCCAATGCCGAAGCTGAAGTGCGAAGGTCTTTTACAGGAAACTACGGTCCGCTGTATCAGATTGGTTATATGCTCGGCGGCTTACAGTTTAGAGCATTGCATAAAGAACTAGTACAAAGTGGCAAAATGAGTAATATTGCTTTCCACGACCGTATTTTAAAAGAAAACTGTATGCCTGTAGAAATGGTAAGAGCTTTATTAACAAACCAACCGCTAACTGAAGATTTTAGCACAAAGTGGAAGTTTGCTGGGGAGGTGAAATAGGATTTTGCTATCTGTTAATAGTTGCGTCATTGCCAGCTCGACTGGCAATCGTAAAGCTGTAAAAGACTGGATTATTGTTTTTTAAACCCGCTCTGCCCTTTGGGCATCTCTCCCAGAGAGAGAAATTAGCGACATTCATATTCTCTCCCTCTAGAAGTGATGGCGTAGCCAGAGAGGGTTAACGATTACTAGTTTGCACCCAATCAATCCCAAAAGAACTACCTCCACTGCCAACTAAACCGGATGGCAGTGGGAAGCCAGCAAGCGAACCGTCAGTTGGCGGTGAGTGCGGACTTGTAGCGTAAAGCCGGACTTTCGGTACATAGTAGCAAGCAATCGCTTTTCAGAAAAGGCTACCTGAAGATTTTCCCCTGATGCTCAAACAGGCGATGCAAATATTATCTGCTAAGTCTGCGGTTTCAATCTGCGTACATTAGCAGGAAACGTAACCTTTAATCAATTCGAGATAAAAAAATAATATTCTGCTTGCATAGTAAAAATCTATTCTTTAAATTTGTTATGCAAGCATAATAAATTAATGAAGCAAAAGGAAACCGTAGATTATTTCTTAAAGATAGTTTGGCAAAACGTGTCGAACACTTACAACCAAGTGGCGGCCGGATTTGGCATTACACAGGCTATTGGCTATATGTTGATCAATATTGAGGCAGATGGTACAGCAGTTTCTGCTTTAGCAGGATTGCTTGGTGTTAAAGCCACAAGTTTATCGAGAATGCTAAACAATATGGAAGAATCGGGGTTGATTTATAGGGAAACCTCTGAAGGAGACAAGCGTTCGGTAAAAGTTTATTTGACACCTTTTGGGATTGAAAAACGTAAGCTTGCTCGCGATGTGGTTGTTTCATTTAACGAATACTTGAACGAAAGATTGAGTTTGAAAGAAAGGGAACAATTGATTTCCACTTTAGAAAAAATTAACCAGTTAACATTGGCTTATCCGCCAGCAAAAAAATAATAATGAAAAGGAGTATAACTAAAGTTGCGGTTTTAGGATCGGGTATTATGGGTTCTCGTATTGCCTGCCACTTTGCCAATATTGGAGTAGAAGTCTTATTGTTAGATATTGCAGCTAAGGCTAGCGAGGGCGAACAGCTTAGCCCTCAGCAGAAAAATAAAATCGTAAACGAGGCTTTACAAGCTGCGGTGAAAAGCAACCCGTCACCGATTTATTCCCAAAAAGTGGTACAGAAAATTAGTACGGGTAATTTCGATGATGATATGTCGAAAATTGCTGCTTACGATTGGGTGATTGAAGTGGTGGTGGAGAATTTGGATATCAAGAAAAAGGTGTTTGAGCAAGTAGAGCAATACCGAAAGCCTGGTACTTTAGTTACTTCAAATACTTCGGGTATTCCTATTCACTTGATGGCCGAGGGTAGAAGCGAAGATTTTAAAGCTAATTTCTGCGGAACCCACTTTTTCAATCCGCCACGTTATTTGAGGTTGCTGGAGATTATCCCAACGCCACATACCAAGCCAGAAGTAGTGGATTTCTTAATGCACTACGGCGATAAGTTCTTAGGTAAAACTACCGTGCTTTGTAAAGATACACCAGCTTTTATTGCCAACAGAGTTGGGGTTTATTCGATTATGGCTTTGTTGCATTCGGTAGAAAAACTGGATTTAACGGTAGAGGAAGTAGATAAATTCACTGGCCCGGCTTTGGGTAGACCAAAATCGGCAACTTTCCGTACTTCGGATGTGGTGGGTTTAGATACCATGATGAAGGTTGCCAAAGGTTTGTACGATAATGTGCCAAATGATAAAGCTCACGATTTGTTTAAGCTGCCTGCTTATGTAGAAAAAATGGCAGAAAACAATTGGTTGGGCGATAAGACTAAGCAAGGTTTCTATAAAAAGATTAAAAATGCGGATGGTAAGAGTGAAATTTTGGCGCTCGACCTAAAAACGTTAGAATATAAACCTCAGCAAAAAATCAAATCGGCCACTTTAGAAATGACGAAAAACATTGAAAAAGTTGTAGATAGAATAAAAGTTTTTGCCGCGGGAAAAGATAAAGCGGGCGAATTGTTCCGTACATCATTCTTCGGTTTGTTCGAATATGTTTCGGACCGTATTCCAGAAATTGCGGATGAACTTTACAAAATTGACGATGCGATGCGAGCAGGTTTTGCTTGGGAGCTTGGTCCGTTTGAAGTTTGGGATGCCGTTGGCGTAGCCGATGCCATTGAAGGAATGAAGAAATATGGCAACGAACCGGCGGCTTGGGTAACTGAGATGTTGGCTGCAGGTCATACTTCTTTCTACAAAGTGGAAGATGGCGTGAAGAAATACTACGATATTCCTTCGAAAAGATACAAGGCCATTCCGGGCACAGCCGATTTCATCATTCTTGAAAACCTTAAAGCCGATAATAAAGTGCTGTATAAAAATGCTGGTGCTTCTATCATTGATTTGGGCGACGGTATTTTGAATGTAGAGTTCCACTCTAAAATGAATACCATTGGTGGCGATACGTTATCGGCTATCAACAAAGCCATTGATATGGCGGAGAAGGATTACAGAGGTGTGGTGATTGGCAATGATGGCGCTAATTTCTCTGCTGGTGCTAATGTGGGCATGATTTTCATGATGGCGGTAGAGCAAGAATGGGATGAGTTGAACATGGCGGTGAAAATGTTCCAAAATACGTCGATGCGTATCCGTTATTCGTCAATTCCAGTGGTAGTAGCTCCGCATAATTTAACCTTGGGTGGTGGTTGTGAGTTCAGCTTACATGCCGATCACGTACAGCTAAGTGCCGAAACTTACATGGGATTGGTGGAATTTGGAGTGGGTGTAATTCCAGGTGGTGGTGGAACTAAAGAGTTTGCTTTAAGAGCATCTGACGAATTTGCTGATGACCAGATTGTGCAAAATACCTTAAAAAACCGTTTCTTAACCATTGGTATGGCTAAAGTATCTACATCGGCAGTTGAAGCTTTTGAATTAGGTTACTTGCAGAAAGATAAATACTCAATTAGTATGAACCGTAGTCGATTAATTGCTGATGCCAAGGCCAAAGCCATTGAATTGGCGGATGCAGGCTATACTAAGCCAGTTCAACGTAAAAGCATCAAGGTTTTAGGTAAGCAAGGTTTAGGAATTGTTTATGCTGGAGCAAATTCGATGTATTCGGGGAACTACATTTCAGAGCACGATAAGAAGATTTCGGAAAAACTAGGTTGGGTAATGTGCGGTGGCGATTTGTCTTCTCCAACAGAAGTAACGGAGCAATACTTGTTAGACCTAGAAAGGGAAGCGTTTTTATCGCTTTGCGGGGAAAGGAAGACCTTGGAGAGGATACAAAGTATAGTAACGAAGGGGAAACCGTTGAGGAATTAACTGGAGTATTAAGATATGAGTATCGAGTATCAAGATTTGATACGCATTGATTTAAGTTGTCTCGATACTAAATAAATGAAAAATAAAAGGCTTGTGCAAGGTGTCTCGATACTTGATACTCGCTACTAGATACTAATAAAAATGGAAGCATACATAATAGCAGGACTTAGAACGGCAGTGGGCAAGGCTCCACGAGGTGTATTTCGTTTTACCAGAGCTGATGATTTAGCAGCCGATGTGATTAAACAATTGGTAGCATCGGTGCCGAATTTAGATAAGGAACAAATTGATGATGTGATTGTAGGTAACGCCACTCCAGAAGCAGAGCAGGGGCTAAACATTGGTCGTATGATTAGCTTGATGGGCTTGGATACAGATAAAGTGCCGGGCGTAACCGTGAATAGGTATTGTGCTTCGGGATTAGAAACTATTGCTACGGCAGTAGCTAAAATAAAGTCGGGTATGGCCGATTGTATCATTGCTGGCGGTGTAGAAGTAATGTCGGGGATGCCTTTTGGTGGTTGGAAGTTGGTACCAAACCCAGATGTAGCTAAAACTAACCCCGATTGGTATTGGGGAATGGGTTTAACGGCAGAAGCGGTAGCTAAAGAATACAATGTGAGCAGGGAAGACCAAGATGAGTTTGCTTTTCAATCGCACATGAAAGCTATCGAAGCCATCAAAAATGGACATTTGAAAGCGGGTGTGGCTCCAATTAAGGTAAACGAAACCTATTTGGATGACCAACTGAAAAAGAAAACTAAATCTTATGTAGTCGATACCGATGAAGGGCCGAGGGCAGATACTACGATTGAGCGTTTGGCAAAGTTGAAACCAGTTTTTGCAGCGAATGGTTGTATCACGGCGGGTAATTCTTCGCAAACCTCTGACGGCGCTGCTTTTGTATTGGTGGTTTCGGAAAAGAAAATGAAAGAATTAGGTGCAGAACCAATTGCTCGTTTGGTAAGCTACGGTGTAGCTGGAGTTCCACCAAGAATTATGGGTATTGGTCCTATTGAAGCTATTCCGAAAGCTTTGAAACAAGCAGGTTTGCAACAAGACGAAATTGGCTTAATTGAACTGAACGAAGCTTTTGCATCACAATCTTTGGCCATCATCAGAACCTTGGGATTAGACCAAAGTAAAATCAACGTCAACGGTGGTGCCATTGCCTTAGGACATCCGCTAGGTTGTACAGGTGCTAAACTTTCGGTGCAGTTATTTAATGAAGCCAAAAGAAGAAACGCTAAATACGGTATGGTAACGATGTGTGTTGGAACAGGACAGGGAGCAGCGGGGGTGTTTGAGATAATGTAGTATCGAGATATGAGTATCAAGTATCAAGAACCGCAAAATGGTAATATATAAATCGTTAATAATTTTAGAGACAACTCAAAATTTGAAGCATAGATAGTCTCGATACTTGATACTCTCTACTTAATACTAAAAAAATCATGCACAATTTTAAAGATTTAAAGGTTTGGCAAAAATCTATTGATTTAGCGGTTGAGGTTTACCAAGCTATGGCATCTTTGCCAGCAGATGAAAAGTTTGGATTGATTTCTCAAATGAAGCGTTGTTCGGTTTCGATACCTTCGAATATAGCGGAAGGAGCAGGCAGAGGGAGTAACGCACAGTTCAAACATTTTTTAACAATAGGTCAGGGTTCGGCATTTGAACTAGAAACTCAACTAATTATTTCGAACAGATTGGGTTTATTGAATGACAAATCCGCTAATGAATTAATTAGTAAAACAGAAGAAGTACAGAAAATGATATACTTTTTAGAACTAAAACTAATTTAAATTAAATACTGCGACGTTCGGATTTTGTAAGCTATGTCTTGATACTCGATACTCGCTACTTGATACTAAATAAAATGAAAGCAACAATCAAAGGCGGAGAATTCTTAATTAAGGAAACTTCTTATCACGATGTATTTATTCCAGAAGAGTTTGATGAAGAGCAGCAAATGATTGCGCAGACTTGTCGCGATTTTTTAGCAGCTGAAGTATATCCAAACTTAGAAAAATTAGACAGTCATGCAGACCCAGAACTAATGCCTAACCTGCTAACCAAAGCAGGCGAATTGGGAATTTTAGGCGTTTCGGTACCAGAAGAGTATGGCGGTTTTGGCAAAAATTTTAACACTTCCATGTTGGTGGCAGACGTAGTTGGCGCCGGACATTCGTTTGCGGTGGCTTTATCTGCGCATACAGGAATTGGTACTTTGCCAATTTTGTATTATGGTAACGAAGAACAAAAAGCGAAGTACATTCCTAAATTGGGAACTGGCGAATGGAAAGCAGCTTACTGTTTAACCGAACCAAATTCAGGCTCTGATGCCAACTCGGGAAAAACAAAAGCAAAACTGAGCGAAGATGGTAGACATTACATCATCAACGGGCAAAAAATGTGGATTACCAATGGTGGATTTGCAGATATTTTTATTGTTTTTGCGAAAATTGACGACGATGAAAATTTAACAGCGTTTATTGTAGAGCGTGATTTCGGGGGCATTACCATGAACCCAGAAGAACATAAAATGGGCATCAAAGGTTCATCTACTCGTCAGGTGTTTTTTAACGACTGCCCTGTGCCAGTAGAAAATATGCTGAGCGACCGTCAGAATGGCTTCAAAATCGCCGTGAACATCCTTAACATTGGCCGTATCAAACTTTCGGCGGCGGCAATTGGTGCTTCAAAAGCTACCATTAGCACGGCGGTAAATTATGCGAACGAACGTCTGCAGTTTGGTAGGTCGATTTCTAAATATGGTGCTATCCGTTATAAAATTGCCGAAATGGCGGCAAAAGTTTATGCCGTAGATGCTGCAAACTACCGTGCTGGGCAAAACATTGATGACACTTACGATGCTTTAGTGGCCGATGGAATGGAGCCAGGAAAAGCGAAGCTAAAATCTGTGGAACAGTTTGCGGTAGAATGTGCCATTTTGAAAGTATGGGGTTCGGAAGCTTTGGATTACGTAGTGGATGAAGGTGTGCAGATTTACGGAGGTATGGGCTACAGTGCCGATGCGCCGATGGACAGAGCTTACCGTGATGCCCGTATCAACAGAATTTTCGAAGGTACTAACGAGATTAACCGTTTATTGACGGTTGATATGATGTTAAAGCGTGCCATGAAAGGTGAGCTAGATTTGATGACGCCTGCAACTGCAGTGGCAAATGAATTAATGTCTATCCCAGATTTTGGAGAGGAAGATGATAGCTTATTTGCTGCAGAGAAAAAGATTTTGCAAAACTTAAAGAAAGCAACTTTAATGGTAGCTGGTGCTGCGGTTCAAAAACTGATGATGAGCTTAAGCAAAGAGCAAGAAATCCTAATGAACATCGCCGATATGGCTAGTTATGTTTATGTAGCAGAATCAGCGATGCTGAGAACAGAAAAGTTAGTAAGCTTAAAAGGCGAAGAAGCTGCTAAAGGTCAGTTAGATCTAATGCGTATCTATTTTGTAGAAGCGGTTGATGGTGTTGCTAAAGCAGGTAAAGAAGCACTTTGGGCTTTCGGCGAGGGCGATGAATTACGTATGATGTTAGTCGGTTTACGTCGTTTTACTAAGATGGAACCTTTTAATGTGAAACAAGCCCGCCAAAATGTAGCAGCGCAAATTATAGATGCGAATAAGTATATTTTTTAGGGATTAGTTGCTAGGTACTAAGAGTTAGTATTAAGGTTTAAGGCTTGGAAATAAAACTATCTAAGCCTTAAACCTTTTTTATTTCGGAACATCCCATCCTAAATCCTAAATCCTAAATCCTAAATCCTAAATCCTAAATCCTAAACCCTAAAACTGTTAAATTTGGTTAAATATTGTAGCAACGGGTTTAAAAGTTTATTTTTGCTGAATGAAGTTGAAAACGAAGTTTTTACTGATGCTAGCTGTAATTGTTACAGTGGTAAGTTCGTGCAGTAAAGACAATTATGATCCAGAAAGACAATTGGCAGAAGATGATGCCTTAATTAGTGAATTTATTACCAAAAACAACATCCCTGCGATTAAACATAGTTCTGGTTTGTATTATCAAATTATTACGCCGGGCACAGGAGCTAGTGTTAATGAAACATCTTATGTAGGCGTGAATTATGAAGGAAAATTTTTAAATGGAAATGTTTTCGATAAATCTACTTCAATTACTAAGTTTTATTTAACGGAGGTAATAGAGGGGTGGACTAAAGGTGTCCCTTTAATTAAAGTTGGCGGTCGTATAAGGTTAATAATTCCTTCGACTTTAGCTTACAAAAATCAGTCTCGTGGGTCGATACCTGCAAATTCAGTTTTAGATTTTACTATTGATTTACTTCAAGCACAATAAATATTTAATGCGTAAAATAACAACATATATCCTTGCACTTTTTAGTGTTTTGGTAATTTTTAGTTCTTGCAAAAAGGAGTACGAAACCACAGAAGACTTAGATAACGATAACATCAGAGCTTATAAGGCTAGTCATAGTAATTTAACATTTACCGATGTAGATGGTTATAGTTATGCGATCACAAATGCTGGAACCGGGGCAGAGGTCAAAAATTCAGACTCTGTTTATTATTCTTATGCCTTTAAATCAGTAAATGGTACAGTTTACAATCAAACCAGTGATTTGATGATACCTGGCTCTTTCTTGGGATATACAGACCAGTTTGCTATTGGTAATTCGGCTTATGTATTCAAACCTGTTCGCGAAGTGCTTGCTAGGTTAAAGAGGGGTGGTGCAGCTACTCTTTTGTTGCCATCAAGAATGGCTTTTGGTAAAAACGGATTGAGCTCTTTCGGTATCGGTTCTAACGAAACTATTGTAGTAGAATTAGGATTGTATACCTACGAAAAGAAACATCAGGTTGATGCTTATGAAATATCAACATTCATCACCAGAAACAACCTTACATTCACTACAGATGCTGCTACGGGAATTCGTTACAATGTTTCATCAGCGGGCACAGGTACAGATGCCATAGGTGATTTTTCTACCTTGGTTGTGAATTATACTGGTAGATATTTGGATGGGACTGTTTTTGACTCTGGAACTGGCGTTACGTTTAGGTTAGACCAATTAATTAAAGGTTGGCAAATGATACTTCCTGGCAAAATTACTGCCGGAGGTAAAATTAGAATCGTTATTCCTTCTCACTTAGCCTACGGAGCTAGACCCTTAGATTTTGATATTGAAGTTACTAAAGTAACCAATGAATAAAACGAAAAAGTCCCGATTAATTCGGGACTTTTTCGTTTAAGGCTTTCTTGTAAGTTTCCAATGCTCTCTTTCTCGCAAAGTCATGTTCTACAATTGGCACAGGCAATAAAGCTTTTTTATATTCAGGAGCCCATTTAAATACGTATTCCATTTTAGGATCGAACTTTTTGAGTTGCAATTCTGGGTTGAATACCCTGAAGTATGGAGCTGCATCATTACCACTTCCACAAGCCCATTGCCAACCGCCAACATTGCTGGCCTGCTCGTAATCTAATAGCTTTTCCGCAAAATATGCTTCGCCCCAGCGCCAATCGATTAGTAAGTGTTTACATAAAAAACTGGCCACTACCATGCGTACACGGTTATGCATAAAGCCTGTATTGTTCAACTCTCGCATCCCAGCATCTACCAGCGGATAACCCGTTTCGCCTCTACACCAAAGTTCAAACTCTTTCTCATTGTTTTTCCATTGAATACGATCGTAATCAGGTTTAAATGATTTATTTATAGTGTGTGGGAAGTGCCACAAGATCATCATATAAAATTCCCGCCAAGCTAATTCTGATATCCACTTATCTGCTTTTTGTTCCAGTGCCTCACTAGCTACTTTTCTAATACTCACTGTTCCAAATCGTAAATGGAGCCCGATATGAGTAGTCGCATTTTTAGCAGGATAATCCCTATCTTTTTCGTAGCCGTCTAATTTTTCTGCAAAGTTGGGCGAAGGAAATTTAGCATTGCTATGAGCAAAACCGATATCTTTTAAAGAAGGAAATTCGAAAGCTTTGGCTTGATACAAATTTTTAAGGTACTTGCTAACGGGATACGATTTTAAAAAAAATGGATTGAGTTTTTGTTGCCATTGTTTGTAAAAGGGTGTAAATACCGTATATGGTGTTCCATCTGCTTTTTTAACCTCATCCTTCTCAAAAATAACTTGATCTTTAAAAGTATGAAATGCAATTCCGTTTTCTTCTAAAAATGCGGAAATATGCTCGTCACGTTTTTTGGCATAAGGTTCATAATCGTGATTTGTGTATACAGATTGGATATCAAAATCAGCAACAATCTCCTCCCAAGCTTTTTCGGCGGTATTGTGTTTCACTAAAAGCGATGAACCCATTTTCATGAGTTGATCATTGATTTTCGAGAGCTGTTGATGAATAAAATCTACTCGAGCATCGGTCTTATTCCCTAATTTATTTAGGATGTTTTGATCGAAAATAAAAACTAGCAGTACTGGGTTTCCTGCTTTTAAAGCGTGGTATAAGGCTGCGTTGTCATCTAATCTTAAATCTCTTCTTAACCAACAAATGTTGATGGCCGGTTTATCATTTTTTGCGCTCATAAATGGCTTTTAGTGCTTCTTCAAGGTCTAAATATCTGAATTGGAAACCTGTATTTAAGATTTTTTGTGCAGAAGTATTGGTACTAACTAAAGGTAAGATGCTCATTTCTCCCAAAATGGCTTTTAAAACAAATTTCGGGACATTAAATGGCCAAACTGGTCGGCGCAATACTTTACCTAAAGTTTTGGTAAAAGTTTGATTGGTTACTGGCGATGGGGCGGCTGCATTGTAAGCATCGAACATGTTTTTGTCGATCATAGCATGAACAAATATGTTAACCAAATCATCTATATGTATCCACGGCATCCATTGTTTGCCCGAGCCTAAGCCAGCACCTACAAAATAGTTGATGGGTTTCTCCATCGAAGCTAAAGCTCCACCTTTTTCACTCAGGACAATACCAATTCTGATTTTAACAACTCTAATGCTCAGGGCAATTCCCTGGTCGGCTGCTTTTTCCCAAGCAATGCAGCAATCGGCCATAAATCCGGAGCCGGGCATGCTTTCTTCATCCAGTACTTCATCTTCTCTATCGCCATAAATACCCACTGCCGAAGCTGAGATGTAACTATTTATACTAGAGTTGGTTTCTGCCACAGCTTTAAAAATCAATTCTGCAGATTTTACTCTGCTATCGATAATTTGTTGCTTGCGTTCGGCAGTCCAAGGTTTGTCGGCTATACCTTCTCCAGTTAAATTAATGATAGTATCAATTCCCTCTAAAGCTCGGTTATCTATGGTCTGCTGATAAACATCCCAAAGGAAAACCTTAACGCCTTCTTTCTGAATGGTTTTTCTAGCCAAGATAGAAACTTGGTGTCCGTCGGCTAGTAATTTTGAAATAAGTTGTTCGCCAACTACACCTGTGGCACCTGCAAGTAGAATGTTTTTTGCCATAATAACTAAACCCTAAAGTTAAGATTTAGTTTGTTTTTCCATCTTTTAAAACACATAGAAACATAGATTGCTTTTGGCAATTCTCTTTGGAAAAGGATAGATGGAGGAAGGTTTTAAAAATTGCCCATTAATTTAAAAACCATGTATCTATGTGGTTCAGTATATTCAATTTTTCAACCAATTCAATATATAGTTAGCAGTTTGTTTCCAGTTTGGTAGTCCCAACACAAAGTGATTATTGCCGTCAAATTCTTTAAAGTCAGTAATTGATTCGCTGTTTTTGTATTTTTTATAATTGCTATGGTTTAACGAAGCAGGCATAATGTTGTCGGTAGAACCAGCTATAAATAATAACGGGGCATGAGCTTTTTTGAAATCAATTTTTGCGGCACTTGTCAATCCATCTCTAGAGATTCTTTTAGATTCTGGAATAACATTTTCATTGTATGCTTTTTGCTGATCTGCTAAAGACATCCCATTAGTAAAAGCATATTGCCATTGAGGGAATGACATTAAAAATGGTTTATTGGCAGAAGTAAATAAACCCAATGGTCCCCAAGTAGCTTTAAAGAAAGAGAATTTAAAGGTAATTACACCTTGTGGTGGCACAGAGTGGATGGCAACGGCGGCTTCGGCTAGGCCACGTTGTAATAATAATTGGGTGATTAATCCACCCATGGAATGACCAACAATGATTGGTTTTTCTGGTAATGTTTTAATGATGCTTTCAAAGTAGTCTACTACTTGGTTTAATCTTAAAGAAGCGATGTCTTTGTTTGGATGTGCAGCTCTTAATTCAGCAGGACTTCCATCTTTAAAAGGCCAAGCAGGAGCTAAGGTGTTGTAGCCTTGTTCTTCAAAATACTTTTGCCAAGCGTTCCAGCCTAAATGACTTACAAAATTACCTGTTACAAATAGTACGGTTTTAGAGTTGATAGTTTTCATGATCTTGTTTTTTTAAATTCAACAAGTCAAAATTCCGTACTAAAACTGTCAATAATTTTAACCCAGGTTAAAATCGTTATTTGCTTACCATTCTTTTTCTAATCCGACTTAAAGATGGACCCTGAATACCTAAATAAGAGGCGATATGGTATAAAGGGATAGCGTTTGCTAATTGAGGATGTGCATCTATCAGATCTCTATAGCGTTGTTCGGGGGTATTAAAAATGAAATCTTCGGTTCTAGTCATGGCCATATTGAAAGCCTTTTCGGCAATGAGCCTACCAAAGTGTTCCCATTGATGTGATTGTTGGTATAGCTTTTCGAGTTGACTGTAAGTAATGTAAAGCACGCTAGCTTCAGTCATCGACTCGGTATGGTAATTACAAGGTGCTTGGTTTACAAAACTTTTATAAGAAACAATGATTTGCTGTGGCGAAAAGAAAAAAATGTTCTTCTCTTCACCAGTTTCGGTATTGACATAATACGTTCGAAAAACGCCATCGATAATGAAACCTAAGTTTTTGCAAACGTTTTTATACTCATTGTAAAACTCGCCTTTTTGATAGCTTCTAGGTTGCCAATATTCACGAGATAAGTTGAAATTTTCTTCATCTATACCAGCAAAAGCTAACAGTGCATGTTTCAAGAGCTCAATTTGTTCCATCACTAAATATAGCTAAATGGATTTGTTTCGACAGCTATTTCTTCACGTATTTTTTAAAGAAATCGATGATAGGTTGGTTGGCATTTTTAGGATATTCGTGACCACCATCATGTATGAATAATTCAAAATCGTTACCATCTTTACCTTTGTAGAAAGTAACGTTGTTGTCTACTTTGGTTCCCTCTGCAATGTTGCAGCCATTAACTCGTAGCATTTTGTTATAAGTGATTTTCTGCCAACTAGGTTTTACCAAAGGATCAGCTTCGCCTATTAAATGAAAGCCGGGTTTTGGAGTGTTTAGTTTGGAAATTATTTTGCCTGCTGCAGTAGCCGTTGGCGCAAAGGCTGCAAATTCGTATGCTCTAGTTGCCCAAAGCAGGTAGGTAAAACCTCCTCCGTTAGAATGGCCTGTTGCGTAAATTCTGCTATCATCTATGTTGTAATCGCTACGAAGCGTTTTTAGCATCGCATCAAAAAACTGTAAGTCTCTATTATTATTGGCTTGATCATCCATTACCCAGCCACTTTTTTTTCCTTCAGGGTCGGTTAGCATGCCAACCGTATTCAATCCCTGTGGACAAACGAAAATTGCCTCTGGCCAAAGCTTTTCGAAACCTCTTGTTCTGTACATGTTAAGCATGGTGCCACCGTGGCCATGAAAAGCAAAAATAACGGGGGTTGGTTTATTTTTGGCGGCAGTAGGAGTGTAAACTAAAGCTTTTCTAACTTGACCATTAATATTCCATTCTAAGGTTTTGGGTAAATCTTGTGCAAAGGCAGTTCCCAACGAAATGAACATTGACAATATCCAAAGTTTTGCTTTTAAAGTGTGGTTCGGTTGCATGCTTCATAGAGTTCAAATTCTAGATAAAGTTTAAATGCTAACGTAAAAACTTTGATTGGAAGGGGCAAAAACGGCTGTTTCGTATAAACAATACTAGATAAAAAGCGTTAATTTTATAAGCATTTCAAAATATGGAGAAAGTTTTAGTTACCCGTCAAATTAGCGATGATGCTTTGGCATTGATAAGAAATTCTGGTTATGAAGTAAGGGTTTATACTGAACGCAAAAATATCTCTCAAGATGAGCTGATCAAAATGTGCGAAGGGCATGCAGGCTTGTTGAGTGTAGGTCCAAATAAAATTGATGAACGTTTTTTAAGTGCCTGCCCGCAGTTAAAAGGGATTGCTTTAATGAGCGTTGGATTTGATAAAGTTGATTTAAATGCGGCTAACAAACATCGAATTCCTATTAGTAATACGCCTGATGTGTTGAGCGAGGCTACTGCCGATACTGCTTTTCTGTTGATGTTGTCTGTTGCTAGAAATGCCTTTTATATGCACAAAAGTATAGAGCGAGGCGAATGGAACTTTTTCGATCCAATGCAAAATTTAGGGCAAGAATTGTATGGCAAAACTTTGGGTATTTTAGGTTTAGGGAGGATTGGTTTAGAAATGGCCAAGAAAGCTAAGACTGCCTATAACATGAATATCATTTATCACAATAGAAATAGAAATGAGCAAGCGGAGAAAGAACTCGATGCTCGATATCTATCTTTTGATGAACTTTTGCAACAAAGCGATGTAGTGAGTGTGCATGTGAATTTAACCGAGGAAACTAAGGGACTTTTTGACATGGAAGCTTTTGCTAAAATGAAACCGAACGCCATTTTTATCAACACCGCCCGAGGGGCAATCCACAATGAGGTTGACTTGTTGTCTGCGCTACAGAATGGAACTATTTGGGGCGCAGGTTTGGATGTAACTAATCCCGAACCGATGGATAGAAATAACCCACTACTGAATATGGAAAATGTTTGTGTACTTCCTCATATCGGCTCTGCCACCAAAGAAACTAGAGAGAAAATGGCGATGATGGCTGCGGAAAATATCGTGGCTGCTCTAAAAGGTGAGCGAATGCCTCAAGTGATTAATGCTGAGGTTTACGAAAGTTTATAACTTGGCCAAAGTTGCAAAGATATTTTGATTTAAATAATAATTGATTTGCAAATCTGTGTATCTGTGGCAAAAAAATGTTAGCTTTTGTTAAAGTTTTAAAAAGCTATCTATAAAAATTCTATTTTTATTTCATGATAGTTTCTATAAGGAATGAGCATCTAGCCATTGAGTTTGCGACAAAAGGAGCAGAACTGAAAAGTATTGTCGGCATAGATAGTTCGGTTAATTACATGTGGCGTGGCGATGCGCAATTCTGGGGGAAATTTAGTCCGGTATTGTTTCCAATTGTAGGAGCACTTAAAGAAAATACTTACGAATATCAGGGCCAAAAATATACTTTGCCTCGACACGGATTTGCCCGCGACATGGAGTTTGAACACGAATTAATTAGTGCTACAGAAATCGCTTTTAAGCTTAAGCATACTGAAGAAACGCTAAAAATCTATCCATTTCAGTTTGAATTAACGCTATGTTATCGTTTGCGAGGCGCAAGTTTGCAATGTACTTATCAGGTCGTTAATCCTAGTGATCAAACGATGTTATTCTCTATCGGCGGCCATCCTGCATTTGCCGCTCCCCTTCATGGCGAAGGTACTTACACAGACTATTATCTAGAATTTAATAACGATGATGAACTGACTTTTCATCATATAGAAGATAATTTAATTTCGGATCAAACAACAACCATCGAGCTTAAAGATAAAATGTTGCCTTTAAAACACGAACTATTTTATGGCGACGCCTTGGTGTTTAAGAACTTAAAAAGTAACCATATTCGTTTGTTGAATACGAAAAACTATAAAGGACTTAACTTTCATTTCGAGGGCTTTCCATACTTTGGGATTTGGGCTGCCATAGATGCAGATTTTGTATGCTTGGAGCCTTGGTGTGGCATAGCTGATGGTGTAAATCATAATCAACATTTAACGGAAAAAGAAGGAATTGAAAAACTTTCGGCAGGCGAAACATGGGAAAGAAGCTGGGAGGTTTGCTGTTTTTAGTTCTAGTTATCCTTTGTTTTTAGTTTAAGTAGTTGTTTTTCATTGTCTTGTGTTTCTGTTGGTTTTTTTTATTTCTAATGTAGGGGTATAAGCAATTCTTGTTGTCTCATTTTTAAATAAGACACAGAATGAAACAATCGTACTACAAAAAACTAATTCAATACACCAGAAGAGGAACAATTTTAGCGCTATGCTCGTTAAGCTTAGCCGTTCAAACTAATGCTCAAGAGAACAAAACCTTAAAAGCTAATTTTGGTTTAATCTATCCTTTAAGTACCAACGGTACACATGCACCTTTAGACACTAATGATTTGTCTGTACACTTGTTGGCGGGTGTTTCCTCAGTAGAGAGAGGGAGTGCTTTTGCAGGACTTTCTAATATTGTTCGCAATGAGGCTAAAGGTGCGCTATTTGCAGGTTTTTCTAATCATGTAGGCAAAGAGGCAAGTGGGGCACTATTTGCAGGCTTCTTAAATACCTATCGTTCTGCCAAAGGACCTCAGCTGGCTGGTTTTGCAAACTTGGCACAGGCTGATGTTAACGGAGTTCAATTCGCTGGTTTTTTAAACGCTACTGGCGGCAATATGAATGGCGTTCAGTTTGCAGGTTTTGCCAATGTAACACGTAGTCTAAATGGAAGCCAGTTTGCGGGTTTTGCTAATGTAGCTAATAACACATCCGCTTCTCAGTTTGCTGGATTTATCAATGTTGCCAAAGATGTAAACGGAAGTCAATTTGCAGGTTTTATTAACGTTGCTAAAAAAGTTAAAGGAGTACAAGTTGCTGGTTTCATCAATGTAGCCGAAACAAGTGATAGTCCTATTGGTATCATCAACATTATTAAAAATGGAGAAAAAAGTATTGCCGCAACTATAGATGAAACTCAAACTAGTATGTTAACGTTTAGGTCTGGTGGTAAAAATTTATACGGGATTATTGGTGCGGGTTACAACTTTAAAAACGAAGATGAAGTTTATGCATTTGAAGTTGGCTTAGGTGCTCATTTCTTCCAATCGAGACATTTTAGGCTGAATATGGAGTTAACTCAAAGTACATTAGAAAGTTTCAAAGAAGGAGAGTATTTCAAGAGTACGCTGAGGCTGTTGCCAGCAGTAAAAGTAGCACCTTGGATAGAGTTGTTTGGCGGTCCGTCAATCAATTTTGTAAGTACAAATACGGCAGAAGGCTTAGCACTTCACCCCGAAAGTGACGATTTAGTGATCCATACTTGGAAAAACAGACGGTCTGATTTTAGACAATCGCTTCATATTGGTTATCAGGCAGGCTTACAATTTATTTTTTAAATCTTTAAATGATGCCGAAATCAATTCAGCATGATAGGTTCAATTCGATGAATCTTTAAATCTCTCAAGTTTAAAATTATGGCTAATCCAATTTATTGGCAGGTTTTTGGTAGCAGTTTCGGTGCCCGAAAACTTGTCCCAGAAGACCTATATCTTTTGCATACGCCAAATTTAATAGCTTATGCCCTGCCGGTTGTAGTAGTGTTTACCGTATTAGAGTTTGTGTTAGGAAAAATTTTTAAGCACGAAGATTATAGCCATGCGGAGCTAAAAGGTTCTTTGTGGGTTGGTTTAGGCAATTTACTGGTTAACCTAATCTTAAAATCAGCACTTTTATTTGCTGCAGTATGGCTTTACAATAAGTTGCCATGGCGTATAGAGTTGAGCTGGTGGAGTTTAATTCCGTGTTTTTTGATCTACGATTTCTGCAGCTATTGGTCGCACCGGATTTCACATTTTAACCGCTTCTTTTGGGCATCGCATGTGGTACATCATTCTGCGGAGCATTACAACTTGACGGTGGCTTTTAGGCAAAGTTGGGTACAGCATATAAAAGTTGTCTTCTTTATTCCGGTTGCTTTATGCGGATTTCATCCCGTGATTTTCTTAGTAGCTAGTCAAATAAGCACACTTTATCAATTTTGGGTACATACCGAAGCAATTGGAAAGCTGCATCCATTTATCGAAAAATATTTTGGAACACCTTCCAACCATCGTGTACATCATGGAAGTCAGGATAAGTACATAGATAAAAACTTTGGAGCAACGTTCATGATCTGGGATCATCTATTTAAAACATTCCAATATGAAGAAGAAAAGCCTAAATATGGCTTAACTACAACGTTAACCAACAAAGCAAACCCTTTCGAACTTAATTTTCACGAATACAGAGATATTGTAAGAGACATTAGGCAAAGCGATGGATTAAGAGAGATGTTATTTTTTATGTTCGCCAGTCCAGCAAAAGTATATCGTTACAAAGCAGTCCAACAAAAGTTACCACCCGAGTCTAAATTAAATTGGACGTTAAAAGTAACCGTATTAGCTTTATTCTTGTTGGTGATTGGACAATTGTTATCGGCGCAACCCCACTTACCAGAGCCTAAAATCAAAAACCTGCTCTTTTTTCTTCAGCGAACGCCAGATGCCAATACCGTAGTGTATCAGTTAAATTTAAACCAAAATGGAGATGTTGATGAGCGTAATCCAGTAAAGGTGTCATGGATTAGGTATGAAGAAAATGGTGTGGTTAAAGAGTTGTCTGCTATTGAAAAGAAATTTGCTTATGGCGTAAAATGTAAAGCAATTGGCAACCATGTTTACGAAGTTAGATTGGCTGCTTACAAAAAACTACCTATGTATTTGCAGAAAACGACTACCGATCAACAATATCGACTTTACATCAAAGATGAAGGGAAAGATTTGCTGCTAAAACGTGTTTTTGTAAAGGTCGACGGAGGTAGTTTTTGGTTCCCCAAAGTGCATTATGTCGATTTATTTACTACCGATAGTGATAATGGCGCCCAAATTTTAAAACGTATTAATCTACAATCCAATGGTTAATTGTGTAGCTGAAATCAAACCAATATATTTGACGCATCTTAACGTGAATACAGCCATCAACACATATAATGATGTTGCTTTTGAGCAACTCTTTAAAGCGCATTACAAGGCTTTGCATGCCTATGCCAATATGTTGCTAAAAGATATAGATGCTGCCGAAGAAGTGGTGCAATCTATGTTTTTAAAGCTCTGGGAAAAAAGAGATTTGTTGGAAGTGCAGACTTCTGTAAAGGCATATTTGTACAAGTGTATTTATAACGATAGCCTTAATTTGTTAAAGCATGAGCAGGTAAAAACGAAATATCAGGATTTTACGGTGCATACCATGAACACGCATCATGAAGCCGCTTCTAACAGGGTTGAACTATCTGAATTGCAAAAGGAACTCAGATTAGCAATGGAAGGTCTGCCAGAGCAATGTCGTATCATTTTTCAGATGAGCCGTTTCGAAGAGTTGAAGTACAAAGAAATAGCAGAGCGATTAGGAATTTCCGTGAAAACCGTAGAAAACCAAATGGGAAAAGCGTTGAAAATCTTACGCCTCAAATTGGTAGATTTTCTAGTGCTGATTTTGCTGGGCTTAGTTAACCATAATGATTATTTAAATTAAGCAAAGCGATATGAATGACGAGTTATTGATAAAGTTTCTGCTTAAGGAGACCACATCGGAAGAAAATAAAGAAGTCCAAAATTGGATGGTGGCCGATGCCGAAAACGAAAAATATTATCGCCAATTTGAACGCATCTGGAAGGAAAGCGAAGCGCTAGCCCAAGCATCAACAGTAGACGAAGAATTAGCTTGGCAAAAATTTAAACAGCGTGTTGATGAGAAGCAAACAACCGTTCCAGTGGTTAAGAAACTAAAGCTAGCGCAGTTTTGGTTGCGTATTGCTGCGGTATTTGCTATTTGCTTTGGTAGTTGGTTGGTTTACCAAAACTTGAACGGATATACCGATTTGGTTAGCAGTGAGGTAGTGCTCAATCAAGAATTGCCTGATGGAAGTAAATTGGTTTTAAACAAAAATACCAGCATCAGCTATGCTAGCAACTTTAAATCCAATCGTAAAGTAGAGCTCGAACAAGGTGAGGTTTTCTTTGATGTGGCACATGATCGTTCGCATCCTTTTGTAATCGATATCAAAGGTGTAAAAGTAGAAGTGGTGGGGACTTCATTTAACATCAAGAGATTTAAAAATGCGGTAGAAGTGATTGTGGAAACAGGCGTTGTTAAAGTCAGCAAAGATAGTCAGCAATTGAAGCTCTTGAAAGGTGAAAGCATCATGTTGGCAGACGATGAAAAGATAATTGCGAAACAAAAAACCGAAGATGAGCTTTATAGTTACTATCGAACCCAGTTGTTTGTTACCAATAATACGCCGCTACCTAAGTTGATAAATACACTTGGCGAAGCATATGGAGCAAAAATTTCGTTAAGTGAGCAGGTAAAAAAAGATCGAATTTCTACTACTTTGCCATTCAAGTTTTCGTTAGAAAAAAATCTGGAAACTATTTGTGAAACGCTGGATTTAAAGATGCAACGTAACCAGGATGAGATTTTGTTGTCTAAAAAGTAGAAATGAAAATCAGACTATTTATTACGCTTCTTTTTATCAGTTCCTTTTGTGCTGCTCAAACTGCCGTTAATTATAACCAAAGCAACCTTGCTAAGCTGGTGACTTTAGATTTAAAGGCACATAAAATTAGTAATGTGTTGCAGAAAATAGGTAATGCCGGTGGATTTTATTTCACTTATAACGGCGCCCTATTTGGTCAAGACAGCATCGTAAACTTAAATGTTCGCAATAAGCCAGTTCGAGAAGTTTTAGAACAGCTTTTTGATGGTAAGGTAGACTATAAAGAAAATGCAGAATACATTATCCTTCGTTATGCTGTTAACCATTTCGCTATCGAAGCGGAAAGCATTATCACCGCAGAAAATTTATATGCCATTACCGGTAGGGTGGTTGATACGCAAACTGGTAAGAAAGTAAAAAATGCTAGTGTTTACGAAAAGCGACTGTTGCAATCTGCATTAACAGATGATGAAGGTTTTTTTAGTTTAAGGTTTAAAGGTGCGCATGATGCAATTGTTTTAACTGCTAGTAAAGAAACTTATCGGGATACTTCGATTGTATTTCTTTCTAGTATCGATATTAAGCCGAAGGGATATAATGATCCCGATAAAAATAAGGGGACTTTCGTATCTAACTTACTCGATAACATTAAGATCGGACGTTGGTTAACTTCTTCTAAGCAGCGTATTAGAAATATAAATGTTCCAGATTTTCTGACCAATATGCCGGTTCAGGCCTCGCTTGTGCCAGGTTTAAGTTCTCATGGCAGCATGAGTGGTAGTGTGGTAAATAAATTCTCACTTAATTTAATTGGCGGATATACCGCAGGGGTAGATGGTGCAGAAATAGCAGGCGTGTTTAATATCAACAAAACGGATGTAAGATATGCTCAAGTTGCGGGGGTATTGAATTTAGCTGGAGGGACTACCGAAGGAGTACAAGTGGCAGGTGTTTTTAATGTAGTTGGGCAAAATGCGAATGGAGTTCAGGTGTCGGGTGTTTACAATCATGTAAGAGGTAAAACTAATGGTATTCAGGTTTCTACAGCCAATTTTACGAGAGGACTTGTAGAGGGTATGCAGATTTCGGCGGTAGGCAATGTCGCCGGTCAAAAATTAAGGGGTTTTCAATTAACTGGGTTTTTAAACCTAGTTAGGAGAGATGTTGATGGTTTTCAGATCTCTGGCGTTATAAATAGTACTTTGCAAAACCTAAAAGGGGTGCAGCTCTCTGGAATTCTTAATTACGCAAAACACAATAAAGGTTTTCAATTGGGACTAGTCAACGTGGCAGACACTTCTTCTGGTGTAAGCTTTGGGCTAATTAATTTCGTAAAGCGTGGCTATCATAAGATAAGTATTTCTTCTAATGATGTAATCAATACCAACATCGCTTTTAAAGGTGGAAATTCTAGCCTTTATACAATATTCCTATTAGGTAAAAACTTCGTAGCGCAAGAAAATATCGAAACGTTTGGATTGGGTTTTGGCCACGATTTTTTTGCAGGCAAAAGATTTTCATTTTCTACCGAATTAACTGCACAACACCTGCATCTAGGTAGATGGGATCACGCCAATATCCTAAATAGGTTTCAATTGAATCTACAGTTAAGGTTATCTAAGCTGTTGAGCATCTATGGCGCTCCGGTAATTAATTATTATGTAAGTGAAGCGCCTACTGACTACGTCGTGGCATCGGGTTATAAATCTCAAATTTCACCAAGTTACAGTAAAGATATTCGTGGCCATAAAGGTTGGCTTGGTTGGTCTGTTGGTGTAAATCTATTTTAAATTAGTGAGCACTCGTTTGATAAAATCAAGAATTAAGTGCCGAGTTATATAGCAAATATCCAATGTGTATTTAAAAATGAAGGGATGATAATTTAAGCTCTCATTATATGATGACGATCTTTTTTGAATAAATCTTTTCGGCGGTTTTGATCGTTAGCACGTAAGTACCTTTTGCAAATTTGGATACGTTCAAGTTTTCAATAACCGTTCCGCTCATTTGTTTGCTTTGTTGATATACCTGCTGACCTAATATGTTTGTTAAACTTAACGTAACAGCTTGCTGATTGGTAATTTCAAATGCAACAGTTAGCTCTCTAGCGGTGGGTACCGGGAAGATTTGTAGTTTAATTTCATTTTCACCGCTGTTAGTATTTAGAAATGTAATTTCATTGGATATCACAATGCAGTTATTGCCAATTGTTGTCCAAGCCTGGTATTTGCCAGCTTTTAAAGGCTTGTAAGTTTGACCTGTGGCATTCTCTATTTGTGCTCCGTTAACATACCAGCTAGTATTGCCAACTAAATTGGTTACCAGTTCATCACCATTTCTAGCTATTAAAAATTTGGGAACCGGCACTTCCACCCGAGCAGCTCCCATACATCCCAAAGCTTTAACCTTCACGTCATAAAAATAATAATAGAAAGATGCTGGTTGGGTAGCATTGTTACCTGTAATATTGAATATTTCTAAGGCCGAACTTAGCGGATAAATACTGCTACTAACACCGTTATTCCTAAAAATGGTGGCGCCGTCTTCGTATACGGTGCGTATAGAGTAATTTCCAGCCGTAGGGAATGTAAGGTTCAAAAAATAAACTTCTCCTTGGTCGGTCAAATCATCGGGTGCTGTACCTGCCATTGGAACGTTTCTCGTGGCATTTACACGGAGTGTAGTACTAGAAACTTCTACGCCAGTTTCATTTTCTACATAAATTTTGATGGTTCCTGGATAGCCAATATATAGTCGAGCGCTTTCCAAAATAGTAGGCGCACTGACACGTACATTAACTTTACTTGTGGTTTGTAGATATGTCCCGCTACCTAATCTTGCTTCGTATTTATTTTTAGGCCCGAGGGTGCTGGTGTAATCGTTTAATGCAGCGTAGTAGGTGTTATTAGCTGATGTAATAGTGGTGCTGATATTATTTCCATAAGCAATAGGAACAGTAGAAGTGTTGTTTTCGTACCAGTAAGTTATTCCATCGCCATTAGCACTCAATTGATACTGTTTGGTATTATCGCAGTAGAATGCTGTTGTGTTCGCTAAAGCCGGAGCTAAACTTACTTGCTCGGTTTTAATCATCGCATCATTTGATGAAACCAGATCAGTACTTAACAAAGTTTTGGCATTGATTTGATAAGTTTTTCCTGCATTTGCAGCATAAGTTCCGGGCAAAGTAAACTCTTGTTCTTGCGATGGTTTGATTTCTCCGGTGTAAGTTCCACTTAGCGTAGCAATGGTATTATTCGCTTCTGTAATGGTTGCATTAACAGTAATATTAGAAATGCTTTGAGTTCCGAAGTTTCGTATCACTACAGTTACCGTTTGTTGAGGATTTGAACAGTTAGATGTCCTGTCTTTGATCGCGGCAATTCCAACATCGGTACTAGTACCTACAAATTTAACTCGGTAATCTTGGGTTTCACCTTTGGTATAGTTTCCACAGGCTTGTACTACGTTGGCATCATTGGTCTCTGCTAATACTAATCTCAATAACGAAAAGCTATTGATGCCAACTGTTGTAGGAACCGAGAGGTTAGCTGTTAGCAAGCCAGTGCCGTTGATTACTGCGCTGGTAGCAACCAACTCATTGCTGTCGTTGAAATCGCCATCGCCATTCCAATCCATAAAAACTTTGGCAACTTTGTTAAAATTTGCGCCGCAAGTTCCCAAAGAGAGCGTTAAGGGATAAGTTCTTGCTTTTTCCAACTCAATGGTTTGGTTGGTGAAATCATTATATGAAGTACACCCCGCTGCTGCCGTGTAATTAATGTTAGCTAAACTAAATCCAGTGATTTTAGAATCAT
The DNA here is from genome assembly GCF_005925325.1 of Pedobacter helvus. Taxonomy (GTDB): domain Bacteria; phylum Bacteroidota; class Bacteroidia; order Sphingobacteriales; family Sphingobacteriaceae; genus Pedobacter; species Pedobacter helvus. Next base: position 526,565 of record NZ_SRMP01000002.1, read on the forward strand.
TTGGAGATAATGGTGCAGAGGCACAATATGGATTTCCGCCAATACCAGTAACTACTATAGAATAAGCTTGCGAACCTGATTTTAAAGTGCCTTTATGGGAAATGGTGAAAGTGTAGGTCTTGCCTGGAACAGCGTCGGCAATGAAAATTTGTTCCACATTGTCTCTAAAGTTATCACCTTTCGTGGCTGCCGAAGACGGGTTTGCAGGATTTAAAATCCAAGGGGAAAAGGTAGTGATTCCATCACTTGCTCTCATATCTAGATCATTAACCAATCTCAATGTGGGGTTGTTTAGTGCATTTTGTTCAGGAATAACAGTTGCTTCAGGATCTGTCCAAGCAATTGTAGCTATGATTGGGCCATCTCCAGAAGCAATCACATTAAAGTTCTCGGTTGCACCTTGACTTAGCACTTTTTCTGTAATCGAGCTTTTTGTTCCATTAGTTAAGATCGCCTTTGCTGCGCTTTCCGTATTCATTAATCCCCAACCAAATATATAATCTGGCCCTGGGTTTGGGCCTGCCTCACTAGCGGTGCCTAAGGTTAGTGCTTTCAGGGTAGCAGCTCTCATAAAGCTGTTATTTTTTTGATGATAAAGTTCTTGCAGAAGCACCAAAGAGCCGCTTACACTCGGCGCAGCCATAGATGTGCCAGACAAAGTGGTATAACTTTGATTGCCTGTAGTGTTGGTGGTCGATGTTACGTTAACACCATCGGCAGCTATATCTGGTTTGATCCTACCATCATCAGTTGGCCCCCATGCGCTAAAAGACGAAATAGTAATATCGCTGGGCGTTACCGTGCCATAAGTAAGTGGGTTTACAGCCGCAACAGTCATGATATTTTTAGCTACAGCGTAAGTTCCCAAAATGTCATAGCCATCATTGCTAGAAATTCCGGCTGGTCTAGGGCCAGCATCAACTAAAATCTTGTTAGTATTATAGCGAAAATAGTTTGTTCCTACGGCTGGCCCATTGCTATTTCTGTAGTTGCCGCCAGATTTTACTGGTAAGTAATAAGGTGCATTATAGCAGATCTTGTCCCACTCTTGGGCATCTGTATCATAATATCCAAATTTGTAGTCTTCGTTTTCACCTGGTCGCCCTAAAAATTCCCATCTATTTGCGGTTGTGTTTTCATACCAACCTGCCGAGGTACCATATGAATGATTAGATATTAAAAGCGATGCTGCGTAATTCGACATTTCTGAGTTGTCATTGTTAAAATCGAATGATAACAACTTTGGAAGACCGTAAGCCATTCCTTTGGCATTTGGATTTTTCCCTTCGGCCATGATGGTTCCTGCAACGTGTGTGGCATGGCTAGACGATGAGGTAGCGCCATCTTTAACTTCAACTCTGTTGTTTTGGAATTCTATGTGGGTGGTTAATACTGCACCTCCGTCCCAAATGGCTATTTTGTCGTTGGGTATGGTACTACCGCTTAAATTTAGTCCTAGCGAGCCACCAGCATATAATTTGTTGGTATTAATGGTTGCTGCGGATATAGCATTATTTTCGGTGATCTTGTATAAAGGCAGTCCAAAATCGTCTACTCCATATAAAGAGAAAACCTTACCTTCTCTAGTTATCCCAAAAGTTTCCCAACCTTTTTCTGCAGCAAGCGTAAAGGCACGCGAACGCTTGTTAATTTGCATCGTATTAAGCTCTATCGCATTTTGCTTTAGGAAAACTGTATTGGTTTGGTTTTGTTTATTAGCTTGAGCGTATAGTTTATCGATGTTGATTAAACACGAAATAACCAGTATGGTTAGCAGCAGGTATGGAAGTTTTAGGCTACGCATTTAATAATCTAAATAATTGATTAATTTAAGGACAATTTTACGCATAACGATATGACCTACATTAAAAAGATAGCATTTTTATGTTTTTTGATTCCATTAATGAGCTGTTCAGTACAAAAAGAAGGCACACCTAAAATAAAACAAGGTGTTTTTGGTTCCGTAACTTGGGTAGAAGGAAATATGATGCCTTCTCCAGACGCACCAAAATCTGCTGGAAAAAAAGGAGTGGAGAGAGAAATCCAAATCTATGAAGTGGTTACTTTTAAAGATGTGAAGGGAGAGGCCCCGCTATTCGAGAAGGTAATTGGCAAACTGGTTAAAACAGTGAAATCTAATGCAAAGGGGTTTTATGAATGCGAACTCCCAGTGGGTAAATATTCCGTATTCACCGTAGAAGAAGGTACAAAGCTTTTCGCCAACAATTCTGACGGCGAGGGAAAGATCAATAGTGTTAAAATTGAAAATGGCAAAGTGGTGCAGCTCGACATACAGATCAACTATAAAGCGGCATATTAAGGCGTTGGTATAAGTACCTTTATTAACTTAGTCTGCTTTTTCTAATATTCCTTCTCTTTTTAAGATATAATCGAAAATTCCTTCAATTGGCTTTTGAAGTGTTTTACCTATTTTAAGATTGTTTTCTGCAAATACGGCACGTAACTCGTCTTGGTAATAATAGCTGATAGAACCTACAAAGTTGCACTCGAGGTTTTTATAATTTTTGTAATCTTTTACGTTAGTATCTATGAATTCTTGAAATCCTTCCTTCAAAGTTTTTTGGATAAAAGGATGCTGTTTGTTGTGGATCATAAATCTGCTAAACGTAGCGAGGTACGAATTTGGGAAAGGCTTTTGGTATACATTCTCTACTACAATATCTTTACTCACCTCGAAAGTAGCAGCAAAAATATCCCTTAGATCAGCTGGCATAGTTTTGTGTAGGTAGGAGATCAGCATTTTTTTGCCGAAATATGTGCCTGATCCTTCATCACCTAGAATATAGCCTAAACCATGGTTGCCGCTAAATACAGTCGTGCCGTCGTAGTAAGCAATGTTAGAACCCGTTCCTAAAATACAAGCCAATCCCTTTTTATCACCACAAGTAGCATAAGCAGAGCCTATCAAATCGTGATCTACACTGATAAAAGCATTTTTGAAAAAAGTAGATAAGCCGTTAGATACAATTTCATGCTTATCTGGATTTAAGCACCCAGCACCAAAAAAGTAAACTTCTTTTACTTGATCAGCAATTGCAGACATCTCTTTATTCTTAGAAAGTATCCTAAATACATCTTGGGCGTTTGCAAAATATGGGTTAATGCCTTGTGTATTAAAAGAGAGTGTTTGTTCTGGGCTATAGGCCATCCAGTCTGTTTTGGATGAACCACTGTCTGCAACTAAAATCATCTTCTAAGATAATAATTTTTTTTAAAAAGTATACCCGATGATTTTTGCCCTATAATTTATTATTGCAGGTTCAAGGTTCCACTAAGTTGTTTTAGATAGATTTCGGCCAATTTACCTTGATATTTAATTTCCAAATACCTATTGTTTGCATCTATAGCATTTCTTTGTGCTTCCCTCAATTCTAAAGGCGTGATATTGCCCAATCTATATTTTTCTAACGTGATATCAAGGTTCTGATTAGCAATATCGATATTTCCTTTCTCCAGTTTCGCTAATTCTATAAAAGTGGTATAATCTTGATACGCACTTGTTAATTGAGCCGATACATTTTGCTTTGTTTGATCTAACTGTAGATTTGCAGAGCTGATGTTCACTTTTGCATTTCGCTCATTTTGGCGTTGTAGAAAGCCATTGAAAATGTTGAAACTTGCAGTAAGTCCGTAACTAAAACCTTGTGCCCTAAATTGGGTATTAAAACCCGTAGGCGATTGACTTTTGTTGAAATCGTAACCACTATTTACACTAATTTGTGGGTATCTACTTCCTTGCACTTGCTTTAAATTCAGCTCAGCAACTTTTTTGTTTAGGATGGCACTTTGTATGGCCGGATTTAATTGTTCTAACTGGGAGGCAAGTGTCGTATAGTTTAGGTTTTCTTCAATATCAAAAGCATTGTCTACCACAAATTTGATATTTACATCTCTCGCCAACAATTGATTTAACGCAACCTGATAATTGTTAAGCAGGTTTTTCTGCTGTAAATAAGCCGACGTGTCTGTATTGTAATCTACTTGAGCGGCTAAAACATCTAATTTAGAACCGCGGCCAATTTTTAACTTGCTGTCTGCAATGCGCAAACGAAAGGCAGAGACGTCAATAGTACTATCTGCAGCGACTACTAATTGTTGTTGTTTAGCGACATTGTAATACGCAGAGAGTACATCGGTAATGGTGGTCAAAATTTGTTGATCGACATTTTTCTCGCCTTGCTCACGTAAAGTTTTTAAACGCTCATAATTGGCAAACATGGTAAAGCCATCGAAGATTGTCCAATCTAAACCCACACCATAGCCCATATTACTGTTACGGGCACCGTTGATCCTTCTTTCGGTACCGCTAGCTTGTGTTTGTACAGTATTTTGTCTACTTCCACCGGTATTAAAAGTTGCTGCCGCTATAGGTAACATTCCGGCGTTGCCTATGTTGGCGTTGTTTTTCGCTATTTCAACTTCGTTTTTAATTAATTTAATATCGTAGTTGTTTTGTAAAGCAATGCTGATGGCTTCTTTCAAAGTTAATTTCTCTTGCCCATGAACCATTGAGATGCTGAAAAAGCATATCGAAAGTGTAGCGAGCAATCCGTGGATATAATGTTTCATTTTCAATTGCGCTATTGGTTTTTAGTTGATTCTTCATCGGCCAATGCCGCAGCTAAAGATTGTTTTAAATCCGTATTCTCTTTATGTTCTTTAGACCATAGTGAGTAAATCGCAGGGATTACAAATAAGGTAAGGATCAAAGAAAACATGGTTCCGCCTATGATTACCGTACCCATACTCATTCTGCTTTTTGCAGCAGCTCCCAATGCCATGGCAATAGGTAATGCCCCAATGGCAATGGCCAAACTTGTCATCAAAATAGGGCGTAGCCTCGAAACTGCTGCTTCTCTAATGGCTTCTTGTACCGATTTACCTTGCTCTTTTAACTGGTTAGCAAACTCCACAATCAAAATACCATTTTTGGTTACCAAACCAATGAGCATGATGGTTCCAATCTGGCTAAAAATGTTCCAGCTTTGTCCGCATAACCAAAGTGATAGAAATGCTCCGGCAACGGCCATTGGAACTGTTAAAATAATAATGATTGGATCCTTGAAACTTTCGAACTGAGCAGATAAAATCAGGTAAACCAGTAGCAAAGCTAATCCAAAGGCAAACATGGTGTTCGATGAACTCTCTTTGAAGTCTCTAGACTCGCCACTTAAATCTGTAGTGAAACTTTCATCTAAAACTTTAGCCGCAATTCTGTCCATTGCTTCAATGCCATCGCCAATACTTTTACCTGGAGCAAGACCTGCAGAAACGGTAGCCGAAATAAAACGGTTGTTACGGTACAATTGCGGTGGACTACTTTGTTCTTTGCTGGTTACTAAGTTATCTAATTGAACTAATTGACCTTTATCGTTTCTTACATATACAGAACTTAAATCTAATGGATCTTTTCTGTTGGCAACGTCAAACTGGCCAATTACCTGATATTGTTTGCCGTTCATGAAGAAGTAAGAAAAACGCTGACCACTTAATCCAAGTTGAAGGGTTTGTGCAATATCAACAATGGAAACGCCAAGGTTTTTCGCTTTATCTCTATCGATAGTTAGGTTTATTTCTGGTTTGTTGAACTTCAAGTTTACATCTGAAGTGGTGAAAGTTGGGTCTTGAGAAACTTCTTCCATAAATACAGGAACCTTTTCGCGTAGTTTCTCGAAGTTTTGCGCCTGTATAATGTAGCTGATCGGTAAACCACCTCTACGCCCTACCGAAATGGTAGGCTGTTGCGTTACCGTAACTTTTCCTTCGGTGTATTTTCTGGTGATTTTGGTTAAGTTATCTGCTATTTCTTTCTGAGACCTTTCGCGGTCTCCTGGATCCACTAGACCCATTCTCACAAAACCTGAGTTGGTAGAACCTGCGCCGCCAAATCCTGGAGAGGTGATGGTAATATTTACGTTCTTCTCCGGAACAGAATCTAAAACCATTTGGTTAATTTTCATGATGAACCTATCCGTAAAAGCGAAAGAAGAACCTTCTGGCGTACTTACGTTCATGTTAATGGCACTTCTGTCATCGTAAGGAGCCGTTTCTTTCGGTAATACTTTCCAAAAAAGGAAAATCAGCCCTGCGCAAAAGATAATGATAGGTGCTGCTAACCAACGACGCTTCAAAAACTTTTCTAAATTGGTCTGGTAGCCTTCGTTCAACTTCACAAAATAAGGCTCGGTTAACCTGTAGAATTTGGAAGGTTTGTGCCCGCCTTTCTTCATTAAATAAGCATTCAGCATTGGCGTTAAAGTCAGCGATACAAATGCTGAAATGAGTACCGCTGCACCAATGGTAACCCCAAACTCTCGAAATAGCCGACCGACAAAACCTTGCAAGAAAATTACTGGTAAAAATACCGCTGCCAGCGTGATGGAAATAGAAATTACTGCAAAGAAAATCTCGTTAGAACCTTTAATCGCTGCTTCTATTGGAGATAAACCTTCTTCTACTTTTTTGAAGATGTTTTCCGTTACTACAATACCGTCATCCACTACCAAGCCTGTTGCTAAAACGATAGCAAGTAAGGTTAGCACATTAATAGAGAAACCAAAAATGTACATGATAAAGAAAGTCGCAATTAAGGATACCGGTATGTCAATCAATGGCCTAAAAGCAATTCCCCAATCTCTAAAAAAAAGATAAATGATAAGAATTACCAATACCAAAGAGATCAAGATAGTTTCAGCTACTTCCGTCACCGAACTTTTAATAAATCTAGTGGTGTCTAAAGATACTTTCAGTTTGATATCCGCAGGCATATCAGCTTGCAGCTTATCAAATCTGGCATAAAACTCCTTGCTGATATCTAAATAGTTTGCCCCCGGTTGCGGGATAACACCAATGGCCACCATCGGCTTTCCAGACTCACGGAGTACGGTTTCTTCATTTTCTGAACCAATTTCGGCAACGGCTACATCTTGCAAACGTACAACACTAGTACTGTCATTTTTAATGATCAAGTTGTTGAATTGTTCTGCGTCAACGAGTTTGCCCAAAGTTTTTACCGTAAGCTCTGTAGCAGCACCTGTCAGTTTTCCAGAAGGTAATTCTACGTTTTCTCTATCTAGTGCGGTAACAATATCTTGCGAAGTTAAACCGTAAGAAGCCAATCGGGTAGGATCAATACGAATGCGCATCGCATATTTACGTTGCCCTTGTATCTGCATGCTACTTACACCTGGAATGGTCTGAATTCTATCTGCAATTACGTTTTCAGCAAAATCACTTAAATCGGTTACGCCACGTTTATCACTTTGGATGGTCATGGAGATAATCGCATCCGAATTCGCATCAGCTTTGCTTACGATAGGTAAACCATCGATATCTTTTGGCAAGTTCCTCGCAGCCTGGGATACCTTATCGCGAACATCGTTGGCGGCAACATCAATATCCTTACCTAAATTAAACTCAACTGTAATGTTACTTGTCCCTTGGTTACTGGAAGAGGTGATATTTCTAATTCCGTCAATAGAATTAATGGATTTCTCTAAAGGTTCGGTAATTTGAGATTCGATAATATCAGAGTTAGCTCCTGGATAAGAAGTTCGAACTGAAATAATAGAAGGATCAATAGAGGGATACTCCCTGATCCCTAAAAAATTATAGCCAATTACCCCGAAGAGGATAATCACGAGGTTCATTACAATGGCTAGAACCGGCCTTTTGATACTGGTGGTCGAAATACTCATGCCTAGTTCTTAGCTATGTTAACTTTTACTTCTGCATCAGGTTTTAGCGCCATGGCACCGGTGGTTAATACCGTATCGTCTACATTTAGGCCAGAGAGCACCAAAATTTGATTAGCGGTTCTGGTTCCAGTTTCAATTGGCACTTGTTGTGCTTTTCCATTTTTAGAAACGTAAACTACCTTGCCTTGTAAAACAGGAATTACAGCCTCCGTTGGAATTAAAATCGCATCTTTTATGGCGCTTAGGGCAAGTTTTACCTTAGCAAAAGATCCTGGTAAAAGTTCATTGTTCACATTTGGAGCCAAGGCTTTTATTTGTAATGTTCTCGTCTGCTCATTGATGCCTGGTTCAATGGCGAAGATTTTGCCTGTATAAGTTTTGTTACTTCCATCTATATTGAAAGATATGCTACTATTAGTTTTTAGCTGTGAAACATACTTCTCGGGAATTGAAAAACTGATTTTAACTGGGTTGGTGCTTAATAAATTAGCGATAGTAGTATTTGGAGTTAAATACTCGCCAACAGAAATGTTTCTTAAACCAACTTTGCCACTAAAGGGAGCAATAATAGTGGTTTTTGCCAATTGTGCTCTAATCAGTTGTACTTGTGATCTTAACGCTTGTAGTTCGGCTAAAGAGGTATCATATTCTTCCTGACTGATGGCTCCTTTTTCCAGTAATTGCTTAGCTCTGTTTTCATTGCTTGCCGAAAGATTTTGTCTGGTGATTGCTTCTCTCAGTTGAGCCTGAATATCTCTATCATTAATTTTAACTAAAGTTGTGCCTTTACTCACATTACTTCCTTCCTTAAAATAGATGCCTGTTACCAAACCAGCTACTTCACTTCTTAAGGTTACAGCCTCATTAGCTTCAATGCTGCCAGTAATTTCGATATTGCTAGCAAAATCTGATGTTTTTACTACTATACCATCAACATTAAGCGATGCACCTGCTTTACCCTTGCCTCCCTTTCCAGGCCCGCCAGCAGCACCTCCGCCTTCAATTTTTTTATTCTCAGTTATTCTATAATAAACAAGATAGGCAAGTCCTAGTGCCAAAATAAGATAGAATATATATCTTTTCTTCATGGAGAAATTAAATAGCTTTAGTTTTCGGTTTAATTATGGTTTGATATTCATTTGAAAATGGCGAAATGAATACAAACAAAAATATCTATTTGTTTCGCCAATCTAACGATGTACTAACTATGTTACAGCTCAGGTATTATAAACATTTAGGAAAGCAGTTTTAAATCATATTTTTGTGGCAAAAGCTTTTGATTAACACGAAGGCACAAAGTGCACAAATAAGCATCAATGATAGATTAGGTTGTTATCTAAAATATTGGTGCACTTAGTGTCTTGGTGGTTTTAAAATAAAATGAATGAAAAAAATACTAGGAGTAGCATTATTGCTAACATTAACAATGGCAGCTAAGTCACAGGTTAAAATTGGCTTCGAGGTTTCTTTTAAAGAGCCACAAGCTCATTATGCAGAGGTTGAAATGAACATGTCGGGTATTGCGACAAAAGATTACGTAGATTTAAAGATGCCCGTTTGGACACCGGGTTCTTATTTAGTACGAGAGTTCGCAAAAAATGTAGAAAGTTTTAGCGCAACTGCTAATGGCAAGCCGGCTAAAGTGCAGAAGGTTACCAAAAATACTTGGAGGGTTTACAATGCTAAAGCAGCTGCCATCAAGGTAAATTATAGGGTTTATGCTTTTGAGATTTCGGTGCGTACTGCATTTATAGATGAGTCTCATGCGTTTCTTTCTTCTGCAGGTATTTTCATGTACCCAGCGGGGATGATCAAAAATCCAAGTACGGTAAAAATTGTTCCTTTTGGTAAGTGGGACCAGGTTAATACAGGTTTAGAGCCAGTTGCCGGTCAGAAATTTACTTACTATGCTTCAGATTTCGATGTTCTTTTCGATAGCCCCATTGAAGTAGGTAACCAAGATGTTTTTGAATTTAATGCCTCTGGTGTAAAACACATTGTGGCTATGTACGGTGGTGGTAACTACGATAAAGAGCGTTTAAAAGTAGATATGGCTAAGATTGTAGAAGAAGGAACCAAGATTTTTGGAGATAATCCAAATAAGCATTACACCTTTATTGTACACAATTATGCACAAGGTGGCGGCGGTTTAGAGCATTTAAATTCTACCGTTTTAGGCGCAAGTAGAAACGCCTATGGTACCGAAAGAGGTTACAAAGGCTTCCTTTCTTTGGTGGCCCACGAATATTTCCACTTATGGAATGTGAAAAGATTACGTCCAATTGCTTTGGGTCCGTTTGATTATGATAACGAAAACTATACAACCAACCTTTGGACTGCCGAAGGTTTCACCTCTTACTACGAAAATAAGTTATTGATCAGATCTGGAGCTACCAACCAAACTACGTTTTTAAATGATATTATTGGTGGATTGGGAACGGTGATCAATACGCCGGGTTCAAAAGTTCAGTCTGCTTCTTCTTCAAGTTTCGATGCTTGGATTATAGGTTATCGCCCTAACGAGAACTCGAAGAACAACTCAATTTCTTACTACAGTAAAGGCGAAATTATTGGCCTGTTAATGGATTTAGAAATTGCAAATGCTACTAAAGGAGCGAAGAGTTTAGACGATGTGATGAAAGCAATGTATGAAGTTGGCAAAGTTCAAAAACGTGGCTATACCGATGCTGAATTCAAAGCGATGGTAGAGAAAATCAGTGGCATCAGTTTTACTAAATTCTGGGAAAAATATATCGATGGAACGGATGACGTTGATTTTGAAAAGTTCTTTGCCTATGCAGGTATCGACGCTACTAAAGAAATCGCTTCACCAAATAAGCCTTACACAGGAGCTTCGTTAAAGGTAGAGAGAAGCGTAATAGTTAGCGGTGTTTCTAGAAACTCGCCAGCTTGGGTACAAGGTTTAAATGTCAATGATGAAATCTTGGCTTTAGATGGATCTAGCATAGCTGATGAAATGCGTAACGTAAGATTGCCTAACCCGGGCTTAACTTTAGAAACGTTGCCAACTGTTGCTAAAAAACAAGTTGGCGATGTAGTTGAAGTAACAGTGAAAAGAGATGGTTTAGAGAAAAAGATTTCTTTAACCTTGAAAGAAAGTCCTAATGTTCGCATCAAAGCGAGTTACAACGAAAATGCAACTCCGCAGCAGTTGGCAGTTAGAAAAAGATGGATGGGAGTTTAATCTCTTAATCCTAAAATAGCAAAGGCCCGATTTAAATCGGGCCTTTGCTATTTTTAAATGTTTTTAGAATTAGAAAGTAAATCTAAATCCGAAACCAAATCTGCCAGCTTCAAACTCTGAGTTGTCACCAATCCAAGCTGTTGGTCTCCAATCAAAACCCATTTGGATAGGAGCACCAGGAATTTTAAAATCTAAACCAGCTTGAGGAATCAAAACCAAATTGGTTTGGCTATATCCGCCTACGCTGAAAAAATTAATACCAGGACCACCACCAACATACCATTTTAAGCCTTGCGCACCTTGGATAGCTCCGTGATACTGATAGAAGGCTTGAACACGAGTACTGTTTCCGCCAAATAAAACCTCTGCTTGTCCAGCACCTGTATTGTTAAAGAAATGCTTGATAGAAGGACCTACTAACGTTGGGCCGTTACCGAAATCAAGACCTAAACCTAGAGCTGTCTTGTAATTTTGCGCATTTGCACTTGACAAATTCATTGTAAAAAGAGCTGCGCCTGCGATTAAAGTAAATAGTAATTTTTTCATAATATAAAATTGTTGTCTTTTATTAAGCACGGCTTTACAATTTTTGTGCCTTTTATGTTTTTTGAACAACAATGGATTATTTTTTTTGTTTTATGCGAAGAAAGATAAAGTTGAAAATAATTATGCTTGCATAGTATATTTTTCATTTAAAAGATTTAAATTAGACTGTTAATACAACTCAATACGTTGTTTTTCAATAAAGAGCCAATATAAAACCAATCGTATGTCAGCTTCAGTAACAAGAGTTTTCGATCTCCTAAAATATAATCTGGAGAAATTTTCAAAGGATGAATTTATTAGTGGAAAAATTAATGGAGAGTGGGTAAAATATAGTACACAAAAGTTTTGTGAAGTAACCGATCAGTTAAGTAAAGGTTTAACCACCTTAGGTATTGGCAAAGGATCGCGAGTGGCAATCATGTCTACCAACAGACCGGAGTGGAATATCGGAGACTATGCGATTATGCAATTGGGCGCCTATCAAATTCCTTTGTACCCAACTTTGGCAGAACATGATATCAAGTTCATTTTAGAAGATGCAGAAATCAGTGTGGTCTTTGTTGGAGATAAACAGCTGTATAAGAAGATCAGTCAGGTAATTGCTGAGGTAAAACAAGAAGTTAAAGTTTATACTTTTGATAAAGTAGAAGGAGCACAACATTGGGAGGAACTGGTAGAAATTGGCAAACAACAAACAGCAGTAGATCTAGAAGCTTATAGAAAAGAAGTAACTCCCGATGATATTTTGACCTTAATTTATACCTCTGGAACCACTGGTACACCGAAAGGCGTAATGCTTACTCACGATAATTTGGTGCAAAACTTTAAAAAATCTGCGGTGCTTTTACCTGATGGGGTGGCCCATGGCTTGAGCTTTTTACCTTTGTCGCATATTTTCGAGCGCATGATTTCTTACTTATACGCTTATTTAAATATCGCAGTTTATTATGCCGAGAGTATGGACACCATAGTCGCGGATATCCAATCTGTAAAACCGACTGTATTTTCTACCGTTCCTAGATTATTGGAAAAGGTTTACGATAAGATAGTGGAGAAAGGAAAATCTTTAACTGGAGTTAAGAAAGCTATTTTCTTCTGGTCGTTAAGTTTGGCAGAAAAATACGATACGGATAAAGGTTGGTGGTACACAGTCAAGCTAGGCATTGCCAGGAAATTAGTGTTTAAGAAATGGCAAGAAGCTTTAGGTGGAAATATTCAAGTAATTATTTCTGGGGGAGCAGCTTTAAACCCGCGTTTGGCCAGAGTTTTTTGGGCCGCTGGTTTGCCAGTTTTTGAAGGCTACGGTTTAACAGAAACTTCTCCGGTAATCTCGGTAAATTATTTTGATGCCATTAAGTTTGGTTCGGTGGGTAAACCTTTGGAGGGCGTAGAAGTAAAAATTGCTCAAGATGGAGAGATTTTGGTGAAAGGTCATAACATCATGAAAGGTTATTACAACAAACCAGAATTAACAGCTGAGGCAATAGATCAAGACGGTTTTTTCCATACTGGAGATATTGGCGAACTAACCGACGGTTACCTTAAAATTACCGACAGAAAGAAGGAAATGTTTAAAACTGCGGGAGGTAAATATGTAGCACCGCAGATGATTGAGAATAAGATCAAAGAAGCACCGCTAATTGAGCAAATTATGGTACTGGGCGAAAATAGAAAATTCCCATCGGCTTTAGTTGTACCTAATTTTGAAGCTTTGAAAGGTTGGTGCAAAATTAAAGGAATTGCTTATGAAAGTAATGAAGCTATTGTAGAAAATAAGGAAGTACAAGAAAAGTTTCATAAATTGATTGATGAAGCGAATAAGGAATTTGGTAAGTGGGAACAGGTGAAACAATTTGCTTTGTTGCCTAAGGAGTGGAGTATTGATGGAGGAGAATTGACGCCAAAACTGAGCTTGAAACGTAAAGTGATCTTAGAAAAGAACAAAGAGGTTATAGAAAAAATATATAAAGATGCAGAAAACTATCATCCAGAAGCTAAGTAGCGGGATTAAAATGAGCACCATCTGTGCAATGGCATTGTTGTTAAGCTTTAGCCAAGCAAGTGCTCAGGTAGAAAAAGAAAAAAATGTAAAAGCATTTGAGTTTTTATCGAACTCAACCAATCAAGAGCCTAGAAAAGCACTTGAATTTAAAAAAGGAGCAGTGGTTTCTGCGCATCCAGAAGCTACTGCGGTAGGTGTAGCCATTTTAAAAAAAGGTGGTAACGCCGTTGACGCAACCGTAGCCGTCAAATTCGCTTTAGCCGTAGTGTATCCAAATGCAGGGAATATTGGTGGCGGAGGTTTTCTCATTTATCGGTCAGCCAAAGGTGATATCAATTCGATGGATTTTAGAGAGAAAGCACCTGCTTTAGCTCAAAAAGATATGTATTTGGATATCAATGGGGATCCAATTTCTGAAAAAAGTAAAGAAGGACATTTGGCAGCTGGTGTACCTGGAACAGTTGCAGGTATGGTAGAAATACACAAAAAATATGGTAAACTCAAATGGGCCGACCTAGTAGAGCCAGCTTATCAGCTCGCCATAAATGGATTTAAAATAACACAACAACAAGCCGGAGAATTAAATAGATTAAAAAGCAAATTTCAACAATTTAACCCGTTGGGTACCGTTTTCGTCAAAACTGAAGGCGAATGGGCGGCAGGTGATTTATTGATGCAAAATGAGTTGGCAAACACCTTGAAATTAATTCGCGATAAAGGCCGTGCTGGTTTTTATGAGGGCGAAGTAGCTAATTATATTGTTGAGGAAATGAAGCGAGGTGGTGGTTTAATTTCTAAAGAAGATTTAAAAAACTATCAAGCTGCTTGGCGCACTCCAATTGTTGGAAATTACAAAGGATATAAAGTAATTACCATGCCGCCAACTTCTAGCGGCGGCATTGCTTTAGTTCAGATGCTCCAGTCTGTAGAGCCTTACGCTTTAACTAAATGGGGGCACAACTCAGATTCTACGGTACAAGTAATGGTAGAAGCAGAAAGAAGAGCCTATGCCGATAGAGCTAAACACTTGGGCGATCCAGATTTTTGGAAAGTACCACAGAAAGAATTGCTAGAGCCTGCTTACAACAAAAGCAGGATGGCTAACTTAAACTGGGATAAGGCTACGCCCTCTACAGAAATTCAAGCGGGTGAATTTGCGAAGAAGGAGAGTGAAGAAACTACTCATTTTTCGATAGTAGATAAGGATGGAAATGCAGTTTCCTTAACTACAACCATCAACACTTCTTACGGTAATTATGTGGTGGTAAAAGGTGCTGGCTTTTTACTAAATAATGAAATGGATGATTTTTCTGTAAAACCGGGAACTCCTAATTATTTTGGATTGATTGGCTACGAAGCGAATGCTATTGCTCCTAATAAACGTATGTTAAGCTCAATGACGCCAACCATTTTAGAGAAAGATGGCAAACTAGCCATGGTGGTTGGAACTCCAGGGGGATCTACGATCATGACTTCGGTGTTTCAAACCATCTTAAACGTGATTGATTTTGGAATGGATATGCAACAAGCGGTAAACGCGAAGAAGTTTCATCATCAATGGTTGCCAGATAGAGTTGATATTGAACCCGATGCATTAATCTCCGAAGTGCAGCAAAAATTAGAAGCAAAAGGTTACACCTTTTACAAACGGAATAGCATTGGAAGAGTTGATGCTATCTTGGTAACTAAAAAGGGGATTTACCAAACTGGCGCTGATCCAAGGGGAGATGACACCGCTGGTGGATGGTAGAAAAATAAAATCGTTAAAAGGCGAGGTCAGCAAATGTTGGCCTCGCTTTTTTGTAAATGCTTTTGTTCATTAAATCCGATTGACAGCGATAGCTGATTTCTGAGACAACGAGGAAATTAGATTTAGCAAAAAGCGGGAACAAACTAGCCAAGAAGTGCATCCTATCTTTTCAAATAAAAATTCTTTAGCCTCATATCCCTAGTCAGATTGCTATAATTAGCGATTGTACAAAACCAAACCATTTTCGTACAAAAATGAACCCTCCGAATATATCATGCATATAGTTTTGTTTTAACCATTTAAAAACCAAACGCGTATGAAAACTAACCAGCTGATAGCCATTGCTATCGATCGGCATCCCAACCCCCTGCACTGCCGAATTTTATACCCACTTTACTAAAAAAATAGGTCGATTATCGGCTGTTTTAGCCTGACTGTATGGCCTATCAATTTTTGCTGCGCTAATAAACTAGAGTTATTAGTCGTGCTAGCATACTTTATAAACTGAAACAAATCAATAACCAATAATAAATTAAACGTATGAGAAAACTTTACCTAAAAACATTAGGCGTTTGTCTAAGCTTATTTGCATTGAATGTTAATGCGCAAACCACTTATTATGTTAAAAGTGATGGTGCGGGTGGTGCTTCGGCTACCAGTTGGGCAACGGCTTCCAATGATTTACAAGCAGTAATCAATATAGCTGTGGCGGGAGATAAGATATTCGTAGCCAAGGGTACTTATTTGCCTAGCAGACCTGCTAATAATTTATCCACCATAGACCCATTAAATAGGGACAATGCTTTTGTAATTAAAAACGGTGTGAGTCTTTATGGTGGCTTTGCAGGTGCAGAAACTCACGAAAGCCAGCGTGTGTCAGGAAACCTAACCATATTAAGTGGCGATTTAGCCGGGAATGATGTGGATGAAACTACTGCAAATGCTGCGAATTATATGACGCTAAATAAGGGAGATAATGCTTATCATGTGGTGTTGGCTATTGGTATAACTAGCGCAACAACTTTTGACGGATTTACGGTAACGAAAGGTGACGCTTCAGAAACTACTGCCTCAACGCTGAATGTTAATGGAAAATCAATTGACAGGAGGTTAGGTGGCGGAATATATATATTAGAAGCCAGCGCTAGCTTTGTGATTTCTCAAGTTACTACAACAATTAATAGGGCAAATTACGATACTGATGCTGCTGGAGGCGGCGGTGGCGGTTTCTATATTAATAACAGTAGTTTAACGATAAAAGATTGCTTGATAACAAAATGTTATAGTATTCATGCAACACCTAAAACAGGCGGTACTAATTATGGTTCAGGTATGTCCATCGTATTGGCGAGTAATCCAACAATAACTAATACTACTTTCTCTGAAAATTTTGGAGGATCGGGTGGTGCGGTTGCGATAAATGGAGGAGCCACTAAAGATTGTAGTCCTGCATTTGTAAGTTGTACATTCAGACTTAATAGAGGTAATACAAGAGCGGGAGCCGTTGATGTAAGATCAAGTACACCTACGTTTACTGCGTGTTTATTCTCGGAAAACACTGCTATGGGAAATGGCGGTGGCGGGGCATACAATTATAGTGGAAGACCAACTTTTGTAAATAATATTTTTCATAGGAATAATGCATCTACAACAAATGGTGCGGCTTATGGGTCTCAAAATGGAAATAATGGTGCCATATTTATAAATAACACATTTTATGACAACAGAAATATTTACGGAAGCACGGGTAATTATAGTACTGGTGTGTTTGTTAATACTGTGAGTAATAGTGCTGATTATGAGGAGAAAAGAACATTTTTATATAACAACCTATTTTTCGGTGGTATAGCGCAGTATAACACAAATAAATCAACAATAGACTTATTTTTCATTGATAACGCGTTGGTGGGAGCAATTGAAAATAATATTATCCAGCAAACGGCATATGCTTCAAACGGAGTAAACAATAAAATGAATACAAATCCTACTTTTATAAGCACAAGCTCTGGACATATTGGTTTTTTAGCACCAAGTAACACGAGCCCGGCTAAAGATGCAGGAAACGATGCTTACAATCTAACAACTTTAGATTTCAATGGCAGAGCTAGAAGAAATGGGACAATCGATATCGGTGCGATAGAGTATTATACCGTATTGCCGGTGTCTTTTATAAATTTTACAGCAAAGGCAACTACAGCGGGTGTACAATTGAATTGGAAAGTTGCTTCTGAAACCAATAACAAACAGTATATTATCAAACGTAGTACAGATGGTAAAAACTTTAGCTTGGTAACGAATGTTTTGGGTGCAGGAACCAGTATTATAGCGCAAAGTTATAGCCATACTGATCAATCAGTAAGCGAGGGTACTTACTACTACAAGTTAGAGCAAGAAGATTTGGATGGTACAGTTAATTACCTAGCTACTCAAGTGGTGAAAATAGGTTTTTCTGCTAGTAACGTAAATGTTTATCCTAATCCGGCAAAAGGTGAGGTAACTGTGGCTTTAGCATCTGGTAACTATCAAAAATTTAGTGTAGTGGGTTTGCAAGGCAATACTTTAATCAATGGTAATATCAATAATAATGATAATGAGTTAAAACTGGACCTGTCCAACTTGTCTACAGGTACGTACATCATTAAATTGATAGGAGCAACAGGTAATACATCAACAAGGGTAATCAAGTTGTAAATTATAAACAAGTTTATTTTTTATAGGCCTCATAAGTTAAAGCTTATGAGGTTTTTTATTTAAGTGGAAAATAACATAAAATAAATGTCTAGCTTTTATCGTTTATAACGGTCGTTTTTGTAACAAGTGTATAGCAAAACACACACACTTTTTTGTTTTATTTATTTCTGAATTTAATTCAAGTTATTGAAAATCAGTATAATAAAATTTATCTAATGCTTTTTAAATATCATTTGGTACAGGTGTTGACTGCTTAGTTGCATAACAGAAGCTTATTAAGTCAATATTATGAAACTAAATTTCTTAAAAATTTTTCCGGTAGCATTAGCAGGCCTAATCATCGGTAGCAACGCCCAAGCTCAGGAGACTTCGGGAACAAAACCATCTTTTAGAACTTGGTCTATTGGGGTAAACGCAGGAGCACTAACTGGTGTTTCTCCTCTTGGAGGCCAAAACGACTTCTCAAACTGGAAATCTAGCTTAGGCTACGGTCTTTATATCAAAAAGCAAATTACACCAGGTTTCGCACTTCGTTTAGATGGGGTGAAAGGTAAGGTAAAAGGTGACAACAGCGAGCCATACAACACTGGCGTGGTTAACAATAGTCCAATTGCTTCTTACAGCACAGATCTTAGATATTCAGCAACTTTAAGTGCGCAAGTTAACATGATTAACTGGAGCATGTTTAGCCAAACCAACAATGCGCAATTGTACGCGTTAGGTGGTGGTGGTTTGGTAAACTACCGACCAACTACGGTTGCTACTGGTTCTAGTACAGAGGTAGAGAGAGCTGCAGTGAACAAGCTTGTCATTCCAGTTGGTGTTGGTGCTAAATTCCGTTTATCAGAAGGTGTAAACTTCGACTTAGGTTGGACTATCAACTTTGTTGATGGCGATGAATTTGATGGTTACGCTAGAGGTAGTAATGATAAATATAACTATGCTTACGCCGGTTTAGAGTTTGCTTTAGGTAGCGGAAAGCAGTTAGCTTTCTACAGCCCAGTTGCTGCAACTTATGAAGAAGCATTAGCTGCAAAAAATACAGCAAATGCTTTAAAATCTGATTTAGATGCACAAAAAGCTGAAAATGCTAAGTTACGTACCGAAATGAATGACCTATTGAAAGATAGCGATGGTGATGGTGTTGCAGATAAATTAGATAAATGCCCTAACACACCTGCAGGTACAGTTGTAGACGGTTCTGGTTGTCCATTAAAAACTCCAGCTCCACAAGTAACTGAAAGAGTAATTGTAACTGAGGCAGATCGTAAGGTGGTTAGAGATGCAATTTCTAACTTAGAGTTTGACCTAGGTAAAGCGACTATCCGCTCTAAATCTTATGCAACTTTAAATAGAGTAGCTGCATTATTAGTTGAGAAAAACTTCAGCTTGAAATTAGCGGGTCATACAGATATCACTGGATCTAGAGAATTAAACTTACGTTTATCTAAAGAAAGAGCAGAATCTGTTAAAGCTTATTTAGTATCTCAAGGTGCAAATGCATCTAGAATTGAAGCAACAGGTTATGGTCCAGATCAACCAATTGCAACTAACAAAACTGCAGCAGGTCGTCAGCAAAACAGAAGGGTAGAGTTTACTCTTTACTAATCTGTAATCATATATAACTTATGGAATAAGCAAAGGCCCCGATTATTCGGGGCCTTTGCTGTTTTTTATTATTTACATGTTGTAGGTGTGAAATCGAATTTTCCTCTCTCATAATTGATAGGTTTATCTTTGACAAAATAAGATCTACCTAATGTAGTTTCTATTACACCAACACCCATTTTTAAATTAGAGCCGGTTTTTAAGAAAGCCAAAGGATTTGAAAATCCTGTAGAACCTTCTCCGATTTTAAAGGAATAATCTACATAAAGCGTATCGCCTTTAAATTCGCCTCTTACAATACCTTTGTTTTGTGGTTTGTTAGCGTAACGGATTAACAAATCACCTTCTACTTTAACACTATCTGTAATTTTAAGATTTAAAACCGCACTGTCTCCTTCAAAAGACGATACGTAACATTGTTTTACAGTATCGCTTAGATTTGCTTTTGCTCCAGATTTGTTATTTCCTCCTTGACTACAGCTATAGGCAAGGGGAAGCGTTAAAAACGCCCATGCTAAATGTTTAAGTTTCATATTCATCAATTTTGTTTATAGTACAACTGAGTTAAAGTTGGAAAGTTTGCTTGGAATAAGTTACACAAACTAAACTACGTTTTCAAATTAGATGAAAATGTGAAAGTGTTTCCATAAAAAGGCATCCAAATTTTGGGCGCCTTTGAAATATTGATGAAGCGATTATTACCAGTAAACAGTATAAAGCGCAACAATAATTCCCATAATTAACAATGCGCCTACCGCAAATTTAGAGTCTGTTCTAAACATTTTGGTGTCCACCTCTAAGCCGTTTGGTACCACACCACGTTTGTTTTCGAGTATACTGATGATATACATACCAATTACTGCAAATAAGAACACAAAACCCATTCTATCTAAGAACGGAATTTCATAAACTAAACTTCCATCTTTTTGCAATACTTGCTTTGCAAATCCCATTGGACTTAAAAATGATAAGTTGGCAAATTGTGGTAATATTTTGAAGAATACCGATAACGCAAAACCGCCGATAGTAGCAAATAAAGCTGCATTACTGGTTGTTTTCTTCCAAAAGAAACCAAGGATAAACATGGCGAAAATACCAGGAGAAACAAACCCTGTATACTCTTGAATAAACTCGAATCCACCTTTTTTATCGATACCTAAAAATGGTGCGATAAGCACAGCTAGCAACATAGAAAGGATGATGGTTGCTCTTCCTATCCAAACTTGTTTTTTCTCGTCGGCATCTGGATTAATTCTTTTTTTGTAGATGTCTAAAGTGAAAATAGTAGCGATACTATTTGCTTTACCTGCTAATGAAGCTACAACAGCGGCAGTAAGTGCAGCGAAAGAAAGTCCCTTTAAGCCAGAAGGCAATAAGTTCAACAATACCGGATAAGCTTTGTCTTGTACCAATTCTCCATTTACCATCATTTCTTTTTGGAAATAACCGTTTTGGAATAACACATAAGCTGCAATACCCGGAAGCACCACAATTACAGGCATTAATATTTTAAGAAAAGCCGCAAATAAAATTCCTCTACGAGCTGTTTTTAAATCGGCACCTAAAGCTCTTTGTGTAATGTACTGATTACATCCCCAATAATTCAAGTTAACGATCCACATACCACCAAATAGCACAGTTAAACCGGGTAAGCTAATGTAATGCGGATTATCTTGCTTCAAAATCATATGAAAATGACTGTCTGCTTGTTTAGTGATGTATTTAAAACCTTCTACAGCACCTTCCGTACCAAAGTGTTTCGCTACTAAATCAAGTGCTAAGTAAGTTGTTGCTAATCCTCCTAAAATCAAAAAGAAAACCTGAATTACATCAGTAAAACCAATTACTTTCATACCTCCTAAAGTGATGATTACGGCGAATACCGCCAAGAAGATCATACAGGCAGTCAGACTAATTCCTGATATACTACTGATTGCCAAAGCACCTAAAAATAGAATGGAAGTAAGGTTGACAATTACGTAAAGTAACAGCCAGAAAACAGCCATAATCATTGCTACAGTGCCATTGTATCGTTGGTGTAGGAACTGAGGCATGGTGTAAATCTTATTCTTAAGGTATACCGGAATAAAGAATACAGCTACCACGATTAAGGTTGCTGCGGCCATCCATTCGTAAGTTGCAATGGCAAGCCCCATGGTAAAGCCGTTACCACTCATACCTATAAATTGCTCGGCTGAAATATTCGAAGCAATGAGTGATGCCCCGATTGCCCACCAAGTTAAGGATCCTTCTGCAAGGAAATAATCTTTAGAATCTTCTGCTTTTGATTTTTTTCTGTAGTAGATGTAAACACCGTAAGCGGCTACAATTACAAAGTACACAAGGAATACAATATAATCCTTAATGTCTAGTACATTACTGTTCATTTAGTTTTTGGTTTAGGATGGTTAGGTGTTTGTTAACAGTCAAAAGTATTGTTCGTAAATTATAAAAGCAATAGCTTATGTGTTAAAAGTACACTTAGCATTTTACCAAGTGTACTAAATGGAAAATTAAATGTATCTGTTAATTAAATTTTCGATGTATTCTTGTCTGCCGCTTCTTACTTCTGGTTCTCCATTTTCAGCCGCGTAGTTTCTAAGATCTTCTAATGTTAAATTTCCTTTTTCAAACTCGGCACCTCTACCACTATCGAAAGAAGCGTAACGATCTGTTCTTATTGCTTTGTATTCCGATTTTTGAAGGATGTTGTCTGCAGTAATTAATGCCCTAGCAAATAGATCCATTCCACCGATGTGTGCATAGAATAGGTCTTTTTGATCGGTAGAATTTCTGCGAATTTTAGCATCGAAGTTTACGCCGCCGCCTTGTAAGCCACCGCCTTCTAAAATAATCAACATCGCTTCAGTCAGCTCGTTGATGTCATTAGGGAATTGGTCGGTATCCCATCCATTTTGATAATCGCCACGGTTGGCATCGATAGAACCTAACAAACCGTTATCAACTGCCACCTGTAGCTCGTGTTGGAAAGTATGACCAGCTAAAGTAGCGTGGTTTACTTCTAGGTTTAACTTGAAATCTCCCAACAAATCATACTGTTGTAGGAAAGATTTTACGGTTGCTGCATCATAATCGTACTGGTGTTTTGATGGTTCACAAGGTTTTGGTTCGATAAAGAAAGTACCTTTAAAGCCATTTTTTCGGGCGTAGTCTTTAGCTGCATGTAAGAATTTCGCCATATGTTCTTGCTCACGTTTCATATCGGTGTTTAGCAAGCTCATGTAGCCTTCTCTTCCGCCCCAGAAAACGTAGTTCTCGCCACCTAAAGCGATGGTCGCATCTAAAGCGGCTTTTACTTGCGCTCCACCGTGAGCCAATACGTGGAAATCTGGATTAGTTGCAGCTCCGTTCATGTAGCGTTGGTGACTGAATAGATTTGCAGTTCCCCAAAGTAATTTCACACCACTTTCTGCTTGCTTTTGTTTTGCGTAATCCACAATTGCTTGTAAACGACGTTCGTTTTCTGCAACATTATCAGTATAATCCACCAGATCTACATCGTGGAAACAGTAGTAAGGCAACTGCATTTTTGTAATGAACTCAAAGGCAGCATCCATTTTATCTTTAGCACGTTCTATGGCATCAGCTTTTACATCCCAAGGGAAAATATGCGTAGCGCCGCCAAATGGATCGGCACCATTGCCATTGAAAGAATGCCAATAAGCACAAGCAAATTTAAAATGCTCTTTCATGGTTTTGCCTGCTACTACTTGGTTGGCATCATACCATCTAAATGCAAGCGGATTGTGGCTCTCTAAACCTTCGTATTTGATTTGGTCGATACCGCTAAAAAATTCTTTTTCTCCTTTAACTACTTTTGTCATTGTTTTTGTTTTTTGATTTGGCTAATAGTTTATAAGTTGATAGATCATGGTTTATAGTTGATGGTCGACAAGCATTTTTAACTAAACACATTGACTATTAACTACGATCTATTAACCATGTCGGCCCTCTAATTGTCTAACTAATATTTCTTTCCAGTCCTGATAAATTGGTTCGTATGCAGTTGTATTTTTTGGTTCGATGTATTTTAGTACTTGATGGTTGGTAAATGCCTCTGCCGGACTGCCGAAAATTCCAGCGCCAACACCTGCACCCAAAGCAGCACCCACACTTCCATCGTTGTCATATAGTTCAACAGGTACATTGGTTACATCAACAAAAGTTTGGGCAAACAAATCGCTCAAAAATAAGTTCGCTTTTCCTGCCCTAATTACTTTCGGTTGCATATCGTTTTCACGCATAATGTCTAATCCGTACCTAAAGGCGAAGGCGATACTTTCTTGAACTGCTCTGAAAATATGCGATTGTTCGTGAGTGTTGAGGTCTATCCCTACTAATTGAGCACCTGTGTATCTGTTGTTCAACATCCGCTCTGCGCCATTGCCGAAAGGTAAAGCTCTTAACGATTTACTGCCGATTGGAGCTTGTGCCGCAATATGATTTAATTCGTTGTAGCTTAAATAAGGGGCGAAAGTATGTTTAGCCCAGCGATACATGCTGCCCGTACCATTGATGCAAAGTAACACGCCGGTCCTAATTTCTTCTGGGCTATAGTTAACGTGGGCAAAAGTGTTCACCCGCGATTGCTTGTCGTACGTTAATTGGTCACTTACGCCATAGATTACACCCGAAGTGCCAGCAGTAGCAGCCACTTCACCAGGTTGTAGCACATTTAAAGATAAAGCATTGTTGGGCTGGTCGCCTGATTTATAAGATACAGGAATGCCTGCTGTTAAACCTAAAAGGCTTGCTACACTTTCTCTCACTTGCCCGTGAGTAGAAAATAGCGGTCTAATTTCCGGAATTACATTGCTGTCTAAGCCGTAATAGTTCAGTACATCTTCGGAGATTTGATTTTTTTGGAAATCCCAAAATACACCCTCCGATAAAGCCGAAATGCTAGTGGTAATTTCCCCCGTAAGTTTCATCGCAATGAAATCTCCAGGCAGCATAATCTTATCTATTTTGCTGTAAATTTCAGGTTCATTTTCTTTTACCCAGGCCAACTTGGAAGCAGTAAAGTTACCAGGAGAATTGAGCAAAGTAGAAAGTGATTTTTCGTGGCCAATGCTGTCAAAAGCTTGGTTGCCCAAATCAACCGCTCTACTATCGCACCAAATAATAGAATCTCTTAATACCTCCTGATTTTTATCAACCACTACCAAACCATGCATTTGATAACCAATACCAATAGCTTTAATTTCTTTTGGATTGAAGATCTGTAGTGCATTTAATTTTAAGATGGCTTGCTGCGTGTTGTGCCACCAATCCATAGGCGATTGTTCTGCCCAGCCGGTAGCCAAAGATTTGATTGGCGTTTCTTCTTCTGGATATTGAACGGTAGCTACGCTTTTTTGGGTAGCAGCATCTACCACTGCTACTTTAATGGAAGAAGTACCTATATCAATGCCTAATAAATACATGTTGAATTAAGTTTTATATTTGGTTTATGCAAACGGTTGCATAAAGATAGACGTTAAAATAATAATGTCAAATATTTTGAAAAAAAGTTTTGAGGATAAGCCGTTATTACATTTTCAGTTTAGTCGATTCTCTTTCTACTAAAGAGGGATCAATTACCACGTGGTTAACCTTTTGGTTAGGCTTATTCTGCATGGTATTAAGGAAAAGCTTAGCGCATTCTGCTCCCATTTGGTTAGGGTGTTGATCTATGGTGGATAGGCTAGGAGTGATATAGGCAGAAAAGGCTTCGTTAGCAAATCCGATTACACCAATCTTTGGCAGCGGCTCATCAATTTCTTTCAGTTTTTGGATTACCCCAAGTGCGGTAAAATCGTCTGCAGCAATAATAGCATCAGGTTTGTTTTCGGAACGGATCAGCTTGTCTGCACCAAATTTTCCATCTTTAATAGATAAACCGCCGAAGATGATGTGCTCTTCATTAATAGGTAAGTTATTATCGGTCAGTGCAGCTTTGTATCCTTTTAAACGATCGTTAAAAATACGAATTTGATGCACCGTGGTTACGTAAGCAATATTCTTGAAGCCTTGTTTAATTAAATGTTGTGTAGCCATATAACCCGCTTTAAAGTCATCTAAAGTTACAGTTGGTACTTTTAGTTTCTCATGTACGCGGTCGAACAGAATTAAAGGTTTGTGCTGCTTAATTACTTCTTCAAAATGTGCTACATCTTCTGTTTCTAAAGACAAAGAAGCCATGATCCCATCAACTTGTGCTTCTAATAAAGTCTTCACGCCGTTAATTTCGGAAGCAACAGATTCGTTAGATTGGTACAATATGATCCGATAGCCGCTGTTTTTTAAGCCTTCTTCGATACTATGAATAATAGAAGCAAAAAAATGGGCTTGTACGCTAGGAACAATGACACCAATGATGTAGGTCCGTCCAGATTTTAAGGCCGAAGCTAATTTGTTAGGGCTGTAATTTAACTTTTTGGCAGCTTCAAAAACGGCTTGTCGTGTAGCATCGCTAATAGCAGGAAAACCACTTAAAGCCCTAGAAACCGTAGAAACCGTTACATTTAGTTCTTTAGCAATGTCGTAAATAGTGGTTTTCTTTTTCAAGCGCAGCTGATTTGGTGATTAGCAAAAAAACGAAAATTACTTAACAATGCAACCGATTGTGAATGAATTATTCCAGAAGTAAATCATCATCATCGGTTAAACTAAGTTCTATGCTATCGCTTCCAGCAATCCCTTCAATTGAGCCTTTTACATGGGCAGCATTTAATAAGACCTTATCAAGCTGTTTTTCTCTAGCTTTCCAAAGTTTCTCCATAGCATCTCTTTCTTTTTGGATAGATAACTTCATACTTAAGAAACCTTCCCTAATTGCTTTCCATTGCTCTGAAAACTCGTTGCTAGTTAAGTAATCATATAACATGTGCATTTTATCACCTTTGTTATCCTGAGATTTAGCTGCATTGAACAAGCGTAAAATCCCGTCACGTAAAACCGCTGCCAAAGCCTGCACTTCATTAAATGTACAAATCCAAACTCCATCCTTTAAACCAAAACAGCTCATATCTTTTGGCATATTTTGCGTAACTAGTACCGCAATTTCTGCTCCTTGGCTACGCATATCGGTTTTTAGTTTCTCAATCCAATCGTTAGCAAAAGCAACCGTACGTTTACTTTCATAGATGATGTGCCCACATTCTTGTCCGAAGCTGTTTCTAACCGTTTGGATACAATCTGCACCCCGAACGCCCTTGCCAACCTCCTGCACCAAATCAAAAGGAAATGAACTGCGCAGCAATTCTTCTAATGCTAACTCTTGAATTTCTCCCTGTAACTGCATCGAGCCTTGTTCCGCTTTGCGTTTCATTTCTTCGGCCAATTTCTTCTGATCTTCGAGTTGTTTGTCTTTCTCCGCCAGTTTCATTTTGAAATCCAGTTCGGCCTGTGCCAAACGTTGGTTTTCGATGTTCCTAATATCAATAGCCATCTTTTCTCTTTCTTCCGCAATTTTTTTCTGAATGGACAGTTCCATTTCCTCTTCTTTGCGTTTGATCTCGTTGGCCATTTGCAAGTATTCCAATTCCTTCTGACGAGCTGCTTTCAACTTCTCTTCATTTTCCTTATTGGCATCATCCAATACTTTCAACCTGTTCTCAAAATCAGCACTAATAGATTTGCGCAGGTTTTCACTTACGGTAGTTTGTAGTGCTTCTTTCTCTTTCGATAATCGTTGTTCGAAAGCAAGCTCTTGTTGCCTTTTTTGCACTTCGAAACTTTCTTCCTGTTGCTTTTTTTGTAGTTCAAGAAGTTGGGTTTTTTTATCAAAGTCTTCCTGTTGTTTCTTCTTAAATGAAGCCATTTGCTCACGCAATTCTTTCTTATATTCTTCGGCCATCACTTCCTCAATAGGAAAAGCATGATTACAATTAGGACATTTGATTTCTGTTGGCATAATGATATCGGTTTTTGAAACGGAACATCAAAATTAAGCATTGTTAGCCACAGATGCACAGATAATGTTTTAGAATAATGTATGCGATGCTATCAAATTAATAAGTTATAAATTTATTTATCTGTGCATTTGTGGCTACTTATTGCCCGATTATGTAATTTTGCACACCAACCAAAGTAAATGTTCACTAGTATTTTAAATGCCTACAAAACCTCGTTTTCTGGTTTAAGCCGACAAACGTGGATCCTTAGTATCGTAATTTTAATTAACCGTTGTGGTTTCATGGCGGTGCCATTTATGGGGCTTTACGTTACGCAGGCATTGCATAGGCCAGAGTCGGATGCAGGAATAATCATTTCACTTTTTGGGGTGGGGTCTATTTTGGATGCAGCTGCGGGAGGGAAGTTGACCGATGTTTTTGGTTATAGACCAGTGCAAATCTTGGCTTCATTAATAGGTGGGCTATTTTTTTTGCTGTTCGCCATGGTCGAAGATTTTACCTGGCTCTGTGTTTTAGCGGTTGTGATCAGTTTCTTTTCGGAAGCTTTTAGACCAGCTAATTACGCTGCCATTGCTTCTTATGCTGCAGAAGGAACTGAAACACGTTCATATTCGCTCAATCGTTTAGCCAACAATATTGGATGGGCTTTTGGGATCAGTATGGGTGGAATTATTGCTTCGTACAATTACAAGCTTTTATTTATTGTAGACGGAAGTGTTAGCGTATTAGTTGCCGTTGTGATTTTCTTCTTGTTGCCAGCTAAACAGGTGCAGCGTAAAACAGCACATGAAAAAAAGGAAATGAATGTGCGTAAACCTTGGAACGATATCCCATATGTTAAGTTTCTGATTTTATGTGCCATGTTTACCACTTGTGCATTTCTAACGTTTAGGGTAGTACCAGTTTTCTATAAAGAAGTTTGGCATATAGACGAAGCTTTAATTGGTATAATTTTAGGTATTAATGGAGTAGTAATTGCATTGGTTGAAATGGTGATGATTACCAAAATAGAGAATAAACGTTCGCCAATATTTTACATTGTACTTGGGGTAATTATTGTCTGTTTTTCATTCGCAGTGCTGATGTTGCCAAAAAGTTTTCCAATTACTTTAGCGATAATTAGTATTTTACTTTTCACCTTCGGAGAGATGTTGTCGTTGCCTTTCTTCAATACCTTTGTTGTAAAACGTAGTAACGAATATAACCGAGGCACTTATGCTGCGGGCTACACGTTAAGCTGGTCGGTGGCGCAAGTAATTGGCCCAACCAGTGGATTTTATATCGCTGAAAAATTTGGATATAATGTGTTGTGGATTGCTATTACAGCACTCTTATTAGTATGTGCTTATTTTTTCAGTAGGTTGAAATTAACAGAAAACTAAAAAGAATAAAAAAAATAAAACCTTTTTAAAACCTCTTTGTTTATGCTTAGATACCTTGAAAAATTACCAGAAGTATAAACTATTTAAATTAAGCAATGCGCATATGAAAAAGCGAATCCATGTTCTAGAAGACGATAAAGACATAGCTTTCATCATCGAGTTTTTATTGAAAGATGAAGGTTACGAAATTCAAGTATCATCTACCTTTAAAGAATTAAAAGAAAAATTAAACGATTCGATCCCAGATTTATTTATCCTAGACGTGATGTTACCTGATGGAAATGGCTTGGATATTTGTAAAGACTTGAAGAACGATCCTTTTACGAAACATATCCCAGTTATCTTAATGTCCGCCAATGTTCAGAACGAAGCATTAAGTGAAGCTTCTAGTCCAGATGACTATATCAGTAAACCTTTTGATTTG
Source organism: Pedobacter helvus (assembly GCF_005925325.1). Classification (GTDB taxonomy): domain Bacteria; phylum Bacteroidota; class Bacteroidia; order Sphingobacteriales; family Sphingobacteriaceae; genus Pedobacter; species Pedobacter helvus. Next base: position 555,810 of record NZ_SRMP01000002.1, read on the forward strand.
GATTATATCGAAAGTAGGATCAAAAGATTAATCGGAGAAAAAAAAGTAGCCTAATTAAATTTTAATCAAACCGATATAAAACCCGTTCTAATTTAGTTTAGGGCGGGTTTTTTGTTGATTTCGATTTGGATTGATTTTCAAGGAAAAAATTTCTGACAAATAAATGATAGGGAAAATTAAAACTGTTTATACTTTTGCTTAACGGTGTTAGATTTTATAACGCTTAGCAAATGGGAAGTAAAGAAAGAATTCAGCGACAAAAAGAAGATACTCGTAAGGGAATCTTAGCTGCTGCTTTACAAATAGTGAAACAAGACGGTTGGCCTGCTTTAAGTATGCGTAAGATTGCGGATGTGATAGAATATACAGCTCCGATTATCTATGAGTATTTTCCGAATAAAGAAGGCATACTTTTCGAATTGACCAGACAAGGCTATGTTAATTTAGGCTTAAAAGTTAAAGCTGCCAGAGATAGTAAAACAGATCCAGAAGAGAGGTTGGAAGCAATGTGGCTTGCTTATTGGGATTTCGCTTTCGAAGAGAGTGAATTTTACCAATTGATGTATGGTGTACAGGTGAACTGTTGTGAAATGTACAAAAAAATGCCAGAGGCAGAGTATACCACTGATTTGTTTTATGATGCTATCGAAGTGTTGTTAACTAAAAAACCGATATCAGATGATGTTTCTGATTTGAAGTATTATACTTTTTGGTCGCTAATCCATGGATTAATTTCTCTGAATTTGGTCCAAAAAGGAGCTAATGATCAGATCAATCAAGAGATTTTAAGAAGTGCTATTAAAGCAATTATTAAAACTATTAACGACTAAACTTTTTTTTTGCACTCTTATTTAACGCTGTTAAATTAATTATTAACGTAAAGTAAAACATTTTAAAAACCCAATCATATGAATTATATATACGAACCCGCACCTAGATTTAACACTGTTAAATTATTTAACGAATGGATAATTTTGTTAGTGCTTGCTGTAATGTTATTCTTGGCTAGTTGTACAGGAAAAGCCGAGCCAATGGCGGCGGCTGCTCCACCTATATTACCAGTGGCTACTGTTTCTACAGGTGAGCAAGAAACTTTTGTAGATTATCCTGCAGCATTACAAGGAACCACAGATGTGGAAATAAGACCTCAAATTGCTGGAACTATCGACAAGATTTATGTAAATGAAGGTCAATTGGTGAGCAAAGGACAATTATTGTTTCAGATCTCAGAACTTCCTTTTAGAGCGCAACTGAATAATGCTAAAGCTTCTTTGCAGGCCGCACAAGCTGCGGTTTTAAATGCGCAATTAGAAATAGATAAATTAACTCCGTTAGTGCAAAGCAAGGTAGTTTCAGATTTTCAGCTGAAAACTGCTAAAACCACTTATCAAATCGCTTTAGCTAATGTAGAGCAGGCTAAAGCAAATGTAAATAGCGCACAAATTAATTTAGGTTACACTCAAATTAAAGCCACTAGCAGTGGTTACATTGGGCGTTTGCCTAAAAAGCAAGGTAGTTTAGTTTCTCCTTCAGATCCAGAAGCGTTAACTCAACTTTCTGATGTAAATCAAATTTATGCTTATTTCTCTCTATCGGAAACTGACTTCATTAACTTCAATGCTAAATACTCAGGAAACTCTGTGGCTGACAGAATTAGTCATTTGCCAGCGGTAGAATTGGTTTTGGCAGATCAAAGTTTATATCCTGTTCAGGGAAAAATAGACATGATTAATGGGCAATTTGATAAAACTACCGGCGCTATCACTTTAAGGGCGGTTTTCGCCAATTCAAAAGGACTGTTGAGATCGGGAAATACAGGCAAAATAAGATTAGGTCTATCTCATGAAAATACCATTTTGGTTCCACAATCTGCTACGGTAGAAATGCAAGATAAAATCTTCGTATTTGCTGTCGGAAAAGACAACAAAGTAAACAAGGTTGCTATCGCTATTGATGGTAAAAATGGTACCGACTACTTAATCAAAGACGGCCTAAGATCAGGGGACCAAATCGTTTTAAGTGGTTTAGACAAACTTCAAGACGGGCAATTGATTCAGCCTGAGAAAAAAGCAGAAAGAACAGCCCAATTAATTTCTAAAAAATAACAATAAAATAATGTTTAAGATATTTATACAAAGGCCAGTACTAGCCACGGTTATCTCCATTTTATTGGTGATACTTGGGGTATTGGGTTTAACTAAGTTACCGCTCCAACAATTCCCAGATATTGCGCCGCCATCGGTTCTGGTAACTGCAGTATATCCAGGAGCTAATGCAGAAACTGTTTTACGTTCGGTTGCTCCGTCAATAGAAGAGTCGATCAACGGAGTGGAAAACATGACCTACATGAGCTCGACTGCGAGTAACGATGGTACGTTGGCCATCACCGTGTTTTTTAAATTGGGAACCAATGCAGATCAAGCAGCGGTGAATGTGCAGAATAGGGTGGCTCAAGCTACCAGTCAGTTACCAGCAGAAGTGGTGCAGCAAGGTATAACCACCGCAAAACAGCAGAATAGTTTCATCATGGCTATCGGTATGTTTACAGAAGATGAGTCGAAATATGATCAGACTTTCGTAGCCAACTATGCGCAAATCAACATTATTCCAGAGATCAAAAGGATACCTGGAGTTGGTGCTGCAAGTATTTTTGGTGGCGTAAAAGATTATTCTATGCGTGTATGGTTAAATCCAACGCAAATGGCTACCTATAAAGTTACGCCTAACGAAGTAATGGGCGCAATCCAAGATAAAAGTTTAGAGGCTGCGCCAGGTAAATTCGGTGAGCGAAGTAAAGAAGTTTTCGAATACGTAATTAAATACAAAGGCAAATTAACTAAACCAGAAGAATATGAAAATATTGCTATCAGATCAAATGCAGACGGTTCTATACTTCGCCTAAAAGACGTTGCTAGGGTAGAGCTTGGTGCGTATTCTTACAACAGTTTAACCCGTTTAAACGGTAAAAAGGGAATTGTAATTGGCGTAATTCAGTTAGCCGGTTCTAACTCTAACGAAATACAAATTGCGATTAACAAGCTAATGGAAAAGGCTTCAAAAGATTTTCCAAAGGAGATTAAGCATAATATTTTTTACAGTACGAAAGTCGCATTAGATCAATCTATAGATCAGGTAATCCACACTTTAATCGAAGCCTTTATTTTGGTTTTTATTGTGGTGTTTATCTTCCTTCAAGATTTTAGATCGACGTTAATTCCAGCGATTGCTGTTCCAGTTGCTATTGTAGGTACATTTTTCTTCATGCAGTTGTTTGGGTTTTCTATCAACCTATTAACCTTATTCGCTTTGATTTTGGCTATCGGTATTGTGGTGGATGATGCGATTGTGGTAGTGGAAGCGGTGCATGCCAAGATGGAACACAAACATCTATCGCCTAAATTGGCCACACACGAAGCAATGAGTGAAATTACTGGTGCGATTATTTCGATTACCTTGGTAATGGCTGCGGTGTTCTTGCCAGTTGGTTTCATGGAAGGTTCTACTGGGTTATTCTATCGCCAGTTTGCCTTTACTTTAGCTATCGCGATTGTAATTTCAGCAGTAAACGCGTTGACTTTAAGTCCAGCTTTGGCGGCATTATTCTTAAAGGATAATCATTCGGGTACTGTTACTCATGACGAGCAACCAGTTAAAAAAGGCTTCAAGGAGAAATTCTTCAATGGATTTAACAGCAGCTTTAACTCGCTGACCAATCGTTATGTGAATAGCCTAAGGTTTTTGGTTAAAAATAGATGGTTGACCTTAGGTGGTTTGGCGATAATTACTTTAGCTACTGTTTGGATGGTGAGAACTACGCCATCAGGATTTATTCCGACAGAAGATCAAGGCTTTATTGCGATTTCGGTTTCTACGCCATCGGGTACTTCATTAGACGGAACGCAGAAAGTAATGACCGATGCTGAAAATACATTGAGGAAGTTAGATGCATCGAGGTTTGTAACAGCTATTTCGGGTTTCAACCTTTTAACCAATTCAACCAGTCCATCTTCAGCTGTAGTTTTCGTATTGCTTAAACCAACGGAAGAAAGGGGCAAGGTAAAGAATATCGATGAAATCATGAACCAAGTAAGAGGTGTATTGGGCGGTATTTCTGGAGGAAGTTTCTTTGTGTTCAGTTTTCCAACTGTACCAGGTTTTAGTAATGTGGAGGCTTTAGACTTAGTGCTGCAAGATAAAACCGGTGGTAAGTTGGATAAGTTCAGCGGTATTTCGCAAAACTTTATTGGCGAGCTAATGAAACAACCTGCAATTGCTGTAGCTTTTACTAGTTTCAAGGCAGATTATCCACAGTTGGAATTGGATATCAACCAACAAAAAGCTGACCAATTGGGCGTAAATGTGAAAGACATTTTGCAAACCATGCAGGCTTATTTTGGTAGTGCACAGGCATCAGATTTTAACAGATTTGGTAAGTATTATCGTGTAATTGTGCAAGCTGATATTGCAGACAGAGCAGACCCAGCATCAATTGACAGAGTATTTGTGAAAAACAAAACTGGAGAAATGGTGCCTATCAATACCTTAGTAACGCTGCGTAGAATTTATGGTTCTGAAACGGCATCGAGATATAACTTATTTAACTCGATTTCAGTTAATGCAATACCGAAACCAGGTTTTAGTTCTGGAGATGCCATCAAAGCGATTGAGGAAGTAGCGGCAAAACAGTTGCCAGCAGGTTACAGCTATGAATTCTCTGGTCAAACAAGGGAGGAAATTTCTTCCGGCGGACAATCAGCTGTAATTTTTATCCTTTGTTTAGTTTTTATCTACTTCTTGTTAGCAGCACAATACGAGAGTTATTTATTGCCTTTGGGCGTGATCTTGTCTATTCCAGTAGGTATATTTGGGGTGTTTGTAGCCATCGGTTTTACCGGAATAGCCAACAATATCTATGTGCAGGTAGCACTAGTAATGCTCATCGGATTGCTCGCCAAAAATGCGATCCTAATCATCGAGTTTGCTGCACAGCGAAGAAGGGCGGGTAAGCCATTGCTAGCCGCCGCTTTAGAAGCAGCTAAATTAAGGCTACGTCCAATCATTATGACCTCTCTAGCTTTCGTTGTGGGGTTAGTTCCGATGATGTTTGCTTCAGGGCCATCGGCACAAGGTAACCACAGTATCAGTATCGGTGCAGCTGGAGGTATGGTTTCTGGAGTAATTATCGGTTTGTTTATCATCCCGGTGCTATTTATCATCTTCCAATATTTACAAGAAAAAGTAACGGGTGTTCCATTGGCTGTAACTAATGCAAAGGCCGCATACGAACATCAAGAAAACCATTAAGCATATTAAAATGAAATCTTATATCTATAGTTTTTTTATCATTTTACTTCTTGGGAGCTACGGTTGTAGCATCCCGAGAAGTGTCATTAATCCAATAAGAGACACACCATCGCAATACAGAGGATTAGCCAATGTAGATACTTCGAGCATCGGGAAGCTTCCAATTAAGGAGTTTTTCGCTAATCAGTCAATTCAGCAATTGATTGATAGTGCGATTGAGAGAAACATCGATTTGCAAGTTGCGGTTAAAAATATCGATGCAGCAAATCTGCTATTGAAAAGAGCGAAGATGGGAAACCTACCACAACTCAATTTGCAGGTTACCGCAAACTCCACCAGTCCTTCAGAAAATAGTTTGAATGGGCTTAGTACTTCTCAGTTTTTAAAGACTAGCCACATCGAAGATTATAATGCGAACCTAGCATTAAGTTGGGAGGCTGATATTTGGGGAAAGATTAGCAAGCAAAAAGAAGCTGCTTATGCTACCTATCTACAGACCGATGAAGCAAGAAAAGCAGTGCAAACTCGTGTAGTGGCTATGGTGGCAAGTGGCTTTTATCAATTGTTGTTGTTAGATGCGCAATTGGATATCGCTAATAAAAATTTAAAACTTACCGATAGTACTTTAAAAATGGTGAGCAAGCAGTTTGATGCAGGGCAAGTGACTTCCTTGGCTGTACAGCAAACTGAAGCACAGCTGCTAAGAGCTAGTCAGCTAATTCCACAAATTACGCAGGCTATTAGCATTCAAGAAAATGCATTGAGCGAACTTACTGGCCGATTTCCAACGGCAATTGAGCGTAAGGCGACTTTAGCGCAGCTAGATATTCCTGCACAGTTAGCAGTTGGTGTTCCTGCTACTATGTTAGCGGTAAGACCCGACGTGAAAAGTGTGGAATTGGGTTTGAGAATTGCCGATGCGAAGGTTGGAGTGGCTAATGCGAGTATGTATCCATCATTGACGATTACCGCTAGTGGTGGGGTTAATTCCTTTAAAGCAAGTAACTGGTTTAATATTCCTGCATCGTTATTTGGTGTAGTTGGTGCAGGAATTGTTCAACCTATTTTTAACCGTAAGGAACTTAAAACTCAATTCGAGTTGGCAAAGGTAGAACGAGAAAAATCGGTGTTACTATTTAGACAATCGGTAATTCAAGCAGTGGTAGAAGTTGCTAATGAGCAATCTAAATTGGAGAACTTAAAAAAGGAATTTGGCATTGCTCAGAACAGAGTGAAAACTTTAAAGTCGGCAGTACAAAATGCTGACTTGTTGTTCAAAAGCGGAATGGCAAACTACTTGGAAGTAATTACCGCACAGTCTAATCTCTTACAAGGCGAATTGGATTTAGCCAGCTTAAAAACAGCACAGCTGAATGCGAGTGTAGAATTGTACCGAGCATTGGGCGGCGGATGGAATTAAGCTTTTTATAAGCTAAATTGGGTTGTTGTTTATGTCATAGTTGTAAGACTGACTGAAATAAATTTGCTTCACAGCTACTGTATGGTCAGGCTGACGCTAAATTTGCACTTCGTCATGCTGAATTTATTTCAGCATCAGCTGTAAAAGCTTTCTTCAATCGTTGGCGTCCCCGCCAACGATATTTTTTTAAGAAGGGTTTGCTGTTGGCGGGGACGCCAACAGACGAAATAGTCTTTCGGTGTGGGCATAAATCGGTCCATTTATCGTCATTCCCACGTAGGAGAGAACCTTAAAGCGTTAGAAAATACTAGCATTACGATACCCGGTTTCACAGGTATGACGAGAGTTTAGAACCTTTTCTCAATCGTTGGCGGCCCCGCCAACGATATTTTTTTAGATGATTTTCTATTGGTGGGAACGCCAACAGAGGCAAAGAAATCCAATTTTTGAATCCAATAAATTCATTTGTTTCTTAATTTGCCCGCTTATTTTTTAGCGAATGGCACAAGACGAAATTTATTACGATGATAGGGTTTTTAGCGAGGCAGATATTTTAGAAAAGGGACGAAGATCAACCAACTTCAACAACTGTTTTTTTAAGAAATGTGATTTTAGTGAGGTCGATTTTAGAAGTTGTAATTTTACCAATTGTGAGTTTGATGGATGTAATTTGAGCATGGTAAAATTTAACGATGCTGGTTTAGATAACATTCATTTCAAAAACAGTAAGCTGGTAGGAACTGATTTCTCGGTAGCGAAAGATTTCTTATTTAGCGTAAATTTTACAGACTGCATTTTAGATTACGCCACCTTTGTAAAGAAGAAAAACAAAAAAGCAAAATTTGTAGACTGCTCTTTAAAGGGGGCTGATTTTTCAGAAGCCGATCTGACTTTAGCAGTGTTTAAACGCTGTAATTTAAGTGCTGCGGTATTTATGCGTAGTATTTTAGTTCAGGCAAATCTGTCCGAAGCACATAACTTTGGTATCGATCCAGAACAGAATAATCTGAAGAAGACAGTTTTCTCCAGCTCAGGATTGTCAGGTTTGCTCCATAAATATGATATCGTTGTTGCGTAACATTGATAATCATAATAAAACCGAGTAACTTGCCGTTTCTTAACTTATTATAATTTAATACAAATGAATAAAAAACAAATTAAAAGTCTAGTTGCTTTAGCATTATTGGCAGCTGGTCCTTTATTTTCATCTGCCCAGTCTCAAAAGAAAAACTGGTTTAACTTAGACCTAAAAGCAGATAGCGTTTTCGGTATCAGTACAGAAAAAGCATACAACGAATTGCTAAAAGGTAAAAAGTCTACTACGGTAATTGTTGGTATTCTAGATAGTGGTGTTGATGGTGTTCACGAAGATTTGAAATCTGTAATGTGGGTGAACAAAAAAGAAAAAGCTGGTAACGGTAAAGACGATGATAAAAATGGTTACATCGATGATGTTAATGGATGGAGCTTTTTAGGTGGTAAAGGCGGAAACGTTAACCAAGAAACTTTAGAGCTAACTCGTTTAATCCGTAGAGATGCTGCTCGTTTTGCTAACACTACTGAAGAGAACGTTTCTGCTAAAGACAGACCTGCTTTCGAAGCTTATTTAGCTATGAAGAAAGAGTTTGATAGAGGCTTAAAAGAAGCACAAGCTAATTTAGAAGGTTATACGGACTTGAAAAATAATGTTGATGCTGTAGTTAAGAAAATTGGCAAGGAAAATCCTACGTTAGAAGACGTAAAAAACTTTACTCCAAATGGTCAAGCTGAAAGTACGGTGAAAAATAGATTGATCGGCGCATTAGCAAATAGTGATTTCAAATCTTACTATGATGCAAGAATTAAAGGTGGTTACGATCACTTCTACGATCAAGTTAACTATAACTATAACTTGTCTTTCAACCCTCGTAACTTAGTTGGAGATGACGAGAACAATAGCAATGAGCGTATCTATGGTAGTATAGATTCTAAAGGACCAGATCCTTCTCACGGTACTCACGTAGCTGGTATTGTTGGTGCTGATCGTAAAAATAACCTAGGTATTCAAGGTGTAGCAGATAATGTTTTGTTAATGGCTGTACGTAATGTACCTAACGGCGATGAGCGTGATAAAGACGTGGCAAATGCGATCCGTTATGCAGTAGATAATGGTGCTAAAGTGTTGAACATGAGCTTTGGTAAAGCTTACTCATGGGATAAAAAAGTAGTTGATGATGCAGTGAAATATGCGGTAAGTAAAGATGTTTTATTGGTACATGCTGCTGGTAACGACAACAAAAATTTAGACGTAGAGAATAATTTTCCTACTAACAAATACGAAGATGGAACTTTAGCAGACGCTTGGATTACTGTTGGTGCTTCAACTCCGTTTAACGATAGAAGATTAAAAGCTTCTTTCTCTAACTACGGAAAAACAACGGTAGATGTGTTTGCTCCTGGTTTCGGAATTTATTCTACTTACCCAGATCAAAAATATCAAGATAACAACGGTACAAGTATGGCTTCTCCTGTGGTCGCAGGTTTAGCTGCTTTGATCCGTTCTTATTATCCAAAATTAAAAGCAGTTCAAGTAAAAGAAATCATCATGAAATCTGTTGAAAAAGCAGACGCTTTAACAGATATTTCAGTTACTGGTGGTGTGGTTAATGCTTACAATGCATTGAAACTAGCTGCAACTTATTAGTATTTAGGTTAAAAGTAAAAAGGCAAAAGTAGAAAGTTACGAATTGCCGAATAGCTATAAAGCCCAGATTGAAATTTCAGTCTGGGCTTTGTTTTTCCTGCCGTCATTGCGAGGAGGAATGACGAAGCAATCTTACTAATTTAGCAGGGTTACTATCGCTTTAAGATTGCTTCGTGCCTCGCAAAGACGTATTATGTTATTAGTTAAACCATCACCGTCTTCTTCATACTTCCAGTTTCTCTTAAAGATGTATGCCAGCTGAAAGCTTCTTCCAAAATATGTGGCGTTTGTCCGCCGCGTTCCGCACAAGCTCTGTCAAAGTAACTTTGCATTTCTTCCTTATATTCTGGATGTACGCATTTGTCAATAATTACTTGCGCTCTTTGTCTTGGCGCTAAGCCACGCAAATCTGCCAAACCACGCTCGGTTACAATAATATCCACATCGTGTTCGCTATGGTCAACGTGTGATACCATAGGCACAATGCATGAAATCTTATCACCTTTGGCAACAGAGGTGGTTACAAAAATGCTGAGGTAAGAGTTGCGAGCAAAATCTCCTGAACCGCCAATGCCGTTCATCATATGTGTACCACTAACGTGAGTAGAATTTACATTACCATAAATATCACACTCTAAAGCGGTGTTAATGGCAATAATTCCCAACCTTCTAATTACTTCTGCCGCATTGCTGATGTCTTGTGGGCGCAACATTACCCTGTCTTTGTATTTATCAAAATCTCCAAAAATTCTATCGTAATATTCCTGAGAAACAGTGATTGAAGAGCCCGAAGCGAATAACAATTTGCCCGAATCTAATAAGTCGAAGGTGCTATCTTGCAACACTTCAGAGTACATGGTCAAATCTTCGAAATCGCTGTGCGTAAAGCCCGTTAAAACAGCGTTTGCAACTTTGCCAATTCCAGCTTGTAGCGGCAATAATGATTTAGTTAAATTCCCTTTGGCCACTTCTCGGTTAAAGAAACCAATCAAGTGGTTGGCGATGGCGGTAGTGGCCGCATCAGGGGCTTCAATTTCCGCCGGACTGTCGGTTTTTTGTGTAATGACTATGCCTACAATTTTATCTGGATTAATAGCAATGTTTGGTGTGCCAACTACGGAATTAGCTTTTGTAATTGGGATTGCTCTTCTAGTTGGATATTCACCAGTAGAGAAAATATCATGCACACCTTTAATAGAAAGTGGAACCGATAAATTAAGTTCTATGATCACTTTTTCTGCCAAAGCGGCGAAAGAGGCAGAATTTCCTACCGATGTGGTTGGAATGATACTGCCGTCTTCTTCTATTAAGCAGGCTTCTAATATGGCGATATCGATCTTCGGAAAATTGTTAGCTCTCAATAAGTTTGCCGTCTCCCCCAAATGCTGGTCGATGAAAAATACTTCGCCTTTATTAATTGCCTTTCGCATAATAGGATCCACTTGAAAGGGTAAACGTAGGGACAGTGCATCGGCTTCTGCAAGTGCGCCATCCGTTCCTTGTCCCAAAGATGCACCTGTCATCAAGGTTACTTTTAACGGATCTTTTTCTTTCGATGCTCGCTCTGCCAATGCCATTAATACAGCTTTACTATCTCCAGCTTTCGTGAAGCCGCTAGACGCAACAACCATTTTATCTTTAAACAGCATCGCCGCCTCTTCTGCGGTAATAATTAGCTGTTCTAATTCTGTTCTTCGTATTCTATTTTCGTACATACTATTTGGCAATTAACAAATGTATGGGGTATCAATTTTGGCTACTTATCATTTGATGACAAAATATTATCAAATTCTGTCAATTGGTCTTTTAAATTAAAACTATCGTTTCTTTTCGCATAGGCGGATGGACTAGTGCCCAATACTTTTCGAAAGGTGGCGCTAAAAGTGGGAATACTATTGTAGCCAACCAAAGCGGCTACTTCTTTAATTTCCATTTTATTATCTAGCAATAATTTTAGTGCTTTCAGCATACGCTGAATAGTATGGTATTGTACAAATGACATTCTGATATTGCTTTTGAAAAGTCTTGACAAACTACGTTCGCTGAAACCAAATTGTTGCGCCAATTGCGGTAACAAAACTCCTTCTTGCATGAACTCATCCATGTACTGGATAATTTGTGTTAATCTTTTATCAGTTGGGATAGGCAACATCAATAACAACTGATTTTGACTTAGTTGTGGTAAAATTAATCTCAAAGCAGAAACAAAACCAAATTCAGCCTCTCGTTCTGGTAAAATGTCTCCATCCCATTGATGTGTAAATAAGAGCATTTGTAACAACAATTCATTCACTGGAAATATACCTGCTTGGGAAGAAAAAACTTCATCGCCCTGTTTTTTAGGGAAGTAAAGATTGCGCATAGTGACTGCATTGGAGCCGGGATGAATGCTATGTTTCAATCCAGCAGGAATCCACATGTAGTGTCTGGCAGGCAGGAAGTAAGTGGTGTCTTGTACTTTTACATGCACCAGTCCGCCTTCGGTATAAAGTAGCTGGTCTTTAACGTGCTGATGTGGCTGAATACCATCTTCACCCATAAAATCGTGCATGCAATAGATGCTGCCGGGCAGTTTATCAACTTCTGTGAGGTAGTAATCTTTAGCAATTCTCGCCATAGAATTAACGATTTTTCGTTCAACCAAAAGTAGATGCGCAAATTAAGGCTAAAGGTCTTGATAGTCAACCCATAAAATGATTTTGGTCACTTCTTTACCAAAGCCTGATAAATTTCTGCATAGAGTAGACCACTGCCACCACCATAATGTTTTACTACAGGTGTTTTGGCGTTCAGTTTTTCCAGATGAAGGTTCAAAACGTCTTCATGCTCTTGGCTAATGCCGGAGCCAATTAATATCACATCGTAAGTTTTGGCGTAACAATGTTCTAGCGCATCGTTTAACGACAAAGCAACTGCAGCATGCCAGCCTTCCATTTTATCGATTAAACGCCCTATTGTTGCTGCAATAGGTTGGTTGGTGCAAACTATTAAGATATTGGTCATTTGCTTTTGTTTTTTACTGTCTGCTGTCATACTGAGCTTGTCGAAGTATTTGCAAGGGTCTTCGACAGGCTCAGACTGACAAACATGACATAATTAAACTTAGAACTTCATCGGAACTTCCATTATCAAAAACTCTGCATCAGTATTTGCAATGATTTCAAATTTATCGGTATCCCAAATTCCAAAGCCATCTCTAGTATCAACGTCTTGCCCATCTACTTTAATACTTCCTTTGAGTACAAAAATGTAAGCACCGTTACCTTCTTTGTGTAAAGAATAGGTTTTTGCAGTTGCCGCATCAAATCTAGCCATGTTAAACCAAGCATCTTGATAAATCCAAACTCCTGCGTCATCTGCATTTGGCGAAAGTATTTGTACAAACTCATTTCTGGTGGTCGCATCAATAGTGATTTGGTCGTAACGAGGATCTACATTTCTTTTGTTAGGGAATACCCAGATCTGTAAGAACTTCGCAGGGTTCGCTGCATCAGGATTGTACTCCGAGTGGTAAACACCAGTTCCAGCACTCATCACCTGAATTTCTCCCGATTTGATTGTAGCTGTTGTTCCTAAACTATCTTTATGTTGTAATGCGCCTTCCAACGGGATAGAGATAATTTCCATATTGTCATGTGGATGCTCTCCAAATCCCATTCCACCAGTTACAAAATCGTCATTTAAAACTCTTAATGCACCGAAGTTGATACGCTCTGGGTTGTAATATCCAGCAAAGCTGAAAGAGTGAAAGCTTTTTAACCAGCCATGGTCTGCGGCTCCGCGAGTGTTGGCTGTGTGTAATACGGTCTGTGCCATAATTTTTTTCTCCTTTGTTGATACAAATTTACAGTACTTGTTAAGGATGGATGTTGATGTAGGATAAGAAAGAACAATGATATTAAGCCGTAACATATAAGGAGATTTATCTATTTTAGCAATTGCTGGTGAATGCGCCGTATGTTTAGAAATAAAATTGCCATATTACTGCTTTTTACTTTGATTTTTTGCCTTTTTGGGCATGCACAGTATCAAGGATTACTCCGTACTCCTTATAAGAATAAAGTTTATATCATAGATACCTTATACCGTAAGCTTATAAATAATGAAGATGCTTCCAAAACCCATGCTTTTTTAAAGGAGATGGAGGCTTACGGATTAAAGTACGGGGATAGAGAGATTGTTTTGGAAGTAGAACTTTTTAAAGCCTACTATTATTCATATTGGAAATTCAACAATCCTCATGATATTATCATACAAAAATTAAAGGCCATTGAAAAGAAGGGCAACGAGGAGGGCTACCTGCATATAGAGGCAAGAGCTATTAGGGTATTGGCAGAACATTATTGGCGTAGAATAGGCAATTACGAACTGGCTTCCGAATACTATCTTAAGCTAGGTAATCTTTTGCAGAAAACAGATGCGGTTGAATTTCCAAACGCTGCAGAATACTATTATCTGATAGGAGAGCTGCACTATTTCTTTAAAGATTATGTTGGCGCAATGTCTTATGTGCGCAAAGCTTTAGCTGTTGCCGAAACAGATTTTAATTGGAAGGCAATATGGTCGGCAAAAAATACCATGGGTTTGTGCTATAGACAATTAGGTAAGTTAGATAGTGCAGATTATTATTTTAAGGATGCCGTACGCTCTAAATATCTTAAGAAAAATGATATTCAATATAGTATAGCGCAAGGTAATATTGGCTATAATTATTACTTAAGAAAGAAATATGACAAGGCGATACCTTTAATACTCTTGGATGCTATTGGAGCCGTCAAAGAAAAAGACTGGCGTTTAGCGGCGGGAGCCGGAGTTCCATTAGCGAATATTTATCTACAGCAAAAACAATATGATAAATCTTGGGCATGGATAGAGAAATCTCATGCTTATATCCAAAAATCGAATAGACCTCCTCATGAACTTTTAGAGCAGTTTTTTACAGTTAAAAGTGCTTGGTATGTAGCTAAGGGAAATGCCGTAATGGCCAAAAAATATTTAGACTCTGCCTGGAAGGCTAAAGAGGAAGTGCAAAATAAAATTAACGCTTTACAGTTGTTAAGGGTTCAGCAGAAAGAGTACAGGCAAAAACTGGCAGCAGAACGCACCGAGTTTTTGTTGAAACAAAGAATTAAGGATACACAGGTGTTAGTGTTGATAATAGTTGTAGTCTTTTTAGGAATTCTTGTAGTACTTATTTATTATTTACAACGAAGAAAAAGGTTGATGATAGAAGCGGCGAAAGATGCTAAATTGAAACTGGCAAATAGAGAATTAGAGATTGCCAAGCACCAAATTGATATTTTTGCGCAAACTATTTCTGCTAATAGCGAATTGATTGAGGAAATGCAGGTAGCGCATGAGTATCAGCAAAGTGAAGCGATAACCTTGGTTACCAAAAATGCGATACTTACTGATGCCAGTTGGGATAAATTTCAAGAAGCTTTTGAAAAAGTACATCCTGGATACATTAGAAGACTAAGGGAAAAAATACATGGGATTACTTTGGCCGAAACCAAAATGGTGGTGCTAGCTAAATTGAAGCTAAACAAGCGGGAAATGGGACATGCTTTGGGCATTTCGCCACAATCTTTAAGGGTAACCTGGCATCGCTTGCGTAAGAAAATAGAAAATGACGAAATCCAATTGGAAGATTTTGTAGACCAAATTTAATCGGGTATCGCCAATCGCATCAATTCTTAATCATCTTCAAAACGGTACTTCTTTCATCTCCAGTAAATCTTAATAAATAAATACCTTTTGGGAGCTTATCTATGCTAATTACTTTTTCTGTCTCCGTATAATTTAATGTGATACTTTGAAGAATTTTCCCTGAAATGTCTGATAAAGCGATGTTTTTGTATCTGCCGGAAGCAAAAATAACATTTGCTTTTTCTATCACTGGATTTGGATAAAGCAAAATATCTTCGTTGTTAAGACTAAAATTCAGTGTCCTAATTCCGAGCTCTTCTATTTTACCGTCTTTGTCCTTCTGTATCAATTTATAGTAGTTATTACCATTTAATGGTTTGCGGTCGTACCATAGATAACTATTTTTCGAATCGGTGGTCCCTTTTCCAGTTACAATAGCTAGGCTTACAAAGCTTTTATCGTCCGCTGCACGAAGAATTTCAAAACCAGCATTATCTTTTTCGGAAGCGGTTTCCCATGTTAGAATGGCCGCGTTATTGTCCTTTTTAACTGTAAATGACAATAGTGATACCGGTAAGGTACTCATATTTTCAAAAGGACCTAAATCGATGCTAGGGCCTACTAATCGTTGATTTCCTGCTAAATCTTTATCTGTTGCTAAACTATTGTTGGTACTATTGCCGTCCGAATCTTCATACAAAGTGTTATTTCCAGTATTAATGGCTAACCCATCAGGTTTTAGTGTATAATCGCCATTCGTGGCATCTACAAACAGATTGTCGTTAGTAAACTGCCAAGGGACACCATTAATATTTCCATTGGCCGTACCAAATTCATGCTGGATTAAACTATGTTTGATGTCTTTGGTGACACTTTTGCCTGCGCCGTCTAAAAAGGCAATGTCTGGGAGGTTGTTATAGGTGTTTTGGTAGGCGATACTATTGTAAGCAGTAAATGAATAAATGGAGCCATTGGCAAAGTAAATGAAGAAAGGACTTTCATTACTGGCTACAGTGCTATTTTGTAGTTTAATACTGTTTGTAGCGTTTGGATTAGCGTAAGCAAAAATGGCACCGCCAAAGGCTCCTGCACTATTTCCACTGAGGATACTGTTGATAGTTGTTGTTGTACTGGAGGCATTGGTAGATCGTGAGTGGATACCGCCACCATGAGTGCCGCTATTTTTACTGATCGTGCTTCTGTAAATATTGAGGTTGGCAGTAGAGCCTGCTAGCAAATAAATGCCACCTCCCCAATCGCTGGTACTATTGTAGCTGATATAGCATTGGGTTAATGTCATCTCATTGCTTGCGGTCCCACTTTCTGAGTAAATTCCCCCGCCATTATTTCTACGTACTATAAGATTGGCCACGCCAATGGCTCCACTACCATCTGCCAATCCGCCTGTTATGGTAAAACCGTTCAATTCGGTGTTTAATGCTATGTTTTCTGAAGCTGCTATGATTACGTGATAGGCATTATTGCCTTGTGGAGTTGTTGTATCATTGTTGTCAAGGTCCCCGCTTAATATAGTGCCATTAGTTTGTGTAGGTAAAATGCGATTATGCTCGGGGAGGTTAATTCCATTGTCGGGATCGAAACCACCATATAGCTTTACTCCGTTTACCATCAGAAAAGCATTGTTACGTCCTTGGTCTGTACCAAATAAAGAAGGCGCATCATGTGGCCCATATAATGGCTTATATATCCCTTTGCTTACCCATATTTGCTTTACGGTATTTGGTGTATTGGCATTTAGAACTTTAGCGGCAATAAGTGCATCGGCAAGTTCTGCCGTGGCGTTAGTCCAACTATTGCCTCTAAGGCCGCCAGTGCCATTCTTCTTTACGTAAATAATGCCGTTTGCATCAGGAATCGGTGTGGGGTTATAAGGACTTTCAAAGGCTCCCATATCTATAAAGCCTATTCTTAAACGGTTGTTGCCAGCTATATCCTTATCGATAGTTAGACTGTTGTTTCCACCATCACCATCGGCATTTTCATATAACATATTATTGCCAGCGTTTATGGCAGCACTCTTCTCTTTCAGGCTGTAATCGCCATTTGCAGCATTTGTAAAGAGGTTATTATTAGTATAGCTTGCAGAAGTTCCATCGAGGTTGCCATTTGCAGTGTCGCTTTCTTCCTGCACTAGACTATACTTAATGTCTTTATTAATACTGCCGCTATTAGTGGATATATTGCTAATTGCCCCGCTTTCTAACTTATTATTAAAAATAATGCTGTTATAAGAGGTAAATGTTTTAGAACTACCCTTTAAAAAAATAAAGTTTTGACCTTTATTATCGGCTATGGTACTGTTCTGAAGTATTAGATTACTGGTATTAGAGGCATCTGAATAAATTCCTGCCCCATCAGCAAGGGCTGTGTTGCCATGTATTTTACTATTGGTAACTGAAATTTTTGAGAAGGGACCCTTTGAATAAATACCTCCGTTAGAATTAGAGCTGTTTTCGCTAATACTGCTATTGCTAATATTGATAGTTGAAGAATTGCTTGCCGGTGGTAAGGGCATTACCGGCGGCCAAGCTTCTGAATAAATGCTTCCACCAGAGCCAGCACTATTTTTACTAATGTTACAGTTGATTATTGTAACTGTTGAATTTAGAGCAGCTCCTGCTTGGGAAATGACTGCACCACCATTGCCAGAAGCTTGGTTTCCGTTCATGCTGCAGTTAACAAGAATAATGGTAGAGCCACCGATCATACTATTGGAGTAAATTCCTGCACCATCGCTGGTATTGTACCCAACGCTATTGGGCGACTCTCCTGATGCCAGACCACCCGTAATGGTAAAACCATTTAATTCAATGTGACTTAAAGCATAATTGGGAGAGGAAGGTGAGCTGACTACGTGGTATACGTTATTGCCAGTTGGTCCATTGGTATCGTTGTTATCTAGATCGCCACTGAGAATGGTTCCATTTGGCGCTTCCGTAGTAGCATTGGGTATGATACGTTGGTGGCTGAGGTTGGTAATGCCATTATCGGGATCAAAACCTCCGTATAGTTTCACGTCATATGCTATCGTAAAGCTGCGCTCCTTTGGAACTATGGCCACGCCTTGATTGTATAATGGTTTGTACACTCCCTTTGAAACCCAGATTTGGCTTACTATAGTTCTGTTTGCATTGGCAAATTTTAACGCATCAGCGAGTTCGCCAATAGCGTCGTTCCATGAGCTGCCATTTCCAGTACTTCCTTTCTTTACATAGAGAATGTGGTTATCGTCTGGAGCCAACTCTTGATATTCATAAGCTCCTATATCAATGGTTGTATTAGACAATCTCTTATTTCCCAATAAATCTTTATCAGTAGTCAAATTACCGCCGTTATTGTTATAAAGCAGATTGTTGCCAGCACTAATGGCAGGGCTTTCGCTGTTTAAGATATAATTTCCAGTATTAATTGGCGCTGAAGCAAAAGTAGTTGGATTAGCAAACTTAGGGTCTATATCAAGATTGCTAGTTCCCGCAAATCCACCCTGTATTAAACTATAGCTTACCGTAGTTAAAGCATCTACCTGATAAGAAACCTTTACCCTTACCTGGTCAATGTACGAGATAATGGTAGGCAGCAACAATCCAGAGGCCTTGGAGGTAACAGCAATAGCTACTCCAAAATCGCTTGAATTTACATCGGCAGGTATTAAGGTAAGGCCCCAAAGATCTGTATTGGTACCATAAGTGAATGCTGTTTCCGAGGTAGGCCAATTTATGCCGATGTTGGCATGATTAGTTCCTTCCACTTGGTCGTTTTTAAGTAACCTGATATCTAAATCCCGTGTGTAATTAGAACTTGTATTATCGCTAGAAAATTTCCTGATTTCTACTTCAATACCCAATATTTCTGCGTTAGGAGGCACATTAAGACCTAGTCCCTTTATCGTTAAAAAGTGGCTATCTCTTATAGTGCCAGCAATCAACATCGCCTCATTTGACATGGTTGCATAGGTGCTATTGTCGGTAAGGGCGTTACTAGGATTATTCCAAGGGTCTGTGCCTGTACTATTATCGTTAATAGCTATGGTAGGGTTTTGATAAACAGGAGCTTGTACCGTGTTATTTTCTAGAATACCACTATTATTTCCGTAAATCAATGTATTTGCTATGGTAGGCGAAGAAAGATGATGGTAAAGCGCTGCACTGGCGGCCCCAGTACTGCTATTGGCCGCAACGGTTGTGTTCAATAGTATGGGTGTAGAATAGATACTGTATATACCTGCCCCGCTAGCATTGCCCGACGCTTTGTTTCCAGTAATTAGAGAATTGGTAATTGATGGTGCCGCTAAATGATTGTAAACACCTGCACCTGCATGGTCGGCCGTAGCTATATGTCCAGAAATGACGCAGTTGGTAATTTTTGGAGAAGCTCCTTGGTTATAGATACCTGCACCTCTATCCTGATAAATGGTTTGTCCATTTACTATTATGGTACTTGCCGTATTGGCATTGCCTCCCACAATCGTAAACCTATCTAATGTGGCATTGCCTATGTTGCCCACGCTAAGTACAACGTGATTGGTGTTATCGGCGTTAGCCGTAATGGTTGATGTTGTTTCGTCGTTGCCATTTAAATCGCCACTTAGGATTGTTTTATTGGCCATTAGCTTGAAATTACGTTCGTTCAAACTGCTTTCCGTTCCTGAAAAACCGCCATATAGTTTTACATCCTTTACTAAAAGAAAAGTGTTATCTCGGCCAGCGTCATTTCCAAAATTATTATCTGCGGGACTGTATAATGGTTTGTAAGTGCCACCAGTCACCCAAATCTGCTGTATGGCTGTGTTGCTTTTGGCTGCTTTAAGTGCATCGGCCAATTCACCAATTGCATTGTTCCAAGAACTACCGTTTCCGGTACTTCCTTTTTTAACGTAGAGAATACCATTAGCATCTGAAGTTTGAGCAAAACTGAAGTACGTTGACAAGATAAAAAAGGTAGTAAGAGTAGCCGTTTTGATTTTCATAATATTGAACTGCTTGTTCATTAAGATGATTAAAAATGGTGCTTAAGATATCTAAAACCTAATTTCAGGCGTTACAGAAACGTTACAGTTTTATTGAGAATAGAAATTCTGAGTTTTGTCTGGATCGTTTAATTTTCTTTCCATGAACACAGTATGTGATGTTGAGCTAGTTGAAACATCAGTTAAAAAGCAATTTTCGAGAGGCTCGGACTAACAAGTAAAAAGCTCGGCCGAAATTTAAATAGTTCTAAAATCCTGACGTTGGTTTTACAACATGAAATAACTAACTTAATAACTTTGCAAAACCAAATAGCTAACTTAGAAACATGATCAATAGGGCTACTTACCAAGCGGCGCAAATTGTTGCACCTACAATAGAAACACACTTTGCAACGCATTTGGCGGAGGCGAGCGCTAAAGGCGAGCTTGATTTAGCACCACAGCCACCAGCCAGAGTGGTCGAGGCAATTTTAGATGCCGCTTTTTGGAGTAGCTTAAGAAAGGAAGAAGGCCATTCCCCTAAAATTTCTATCGCATTTTTACCGCCCGAGCAGGCAACTAAACCATTGCTTTTTAAACAAAATTTACCGTTAAATCCAAATGTGCTAACTAAGCTAGCGCCAGGAGTAGAAAGAGGCGGTATCCATATTGGAGTTTGGCATGATGGTTACGATTTGTATGTTTGGGGAACAACCTTGAATATCCCGAATTATTGTTTTGTGGTAGATGTTTCAGAGCCTGCTTTGTTGGTGGTAAAACACCGCAGAATTTATGGTTTTGGTAAGTTTACCAACGTTGCAGTGCTCAAAGGCGATCAGATCAAGATAGTGAATGAGAGTGCGCCGAAAAGTGGCGAATGTCCGAGTATCTTATTGTCACTTTTAGATTTAACTGCCGACAGCAATTGGAGCGATGCCGCAAATATTTTAATTCAACTTTCGGTTTCGATGCGTGCTCATGGAAGGGGCGGAGCAGTATTGGTAGTGCCACAAGAAACCGATGATTGGAAACTTTCTGTCATTCATCCCATCAGCTATGCTTTAACGCCACCATTTAAAGGTTTGGCAGATTTGGTGCGGAAAGATAAGGGCGAAGCAACCAGTGAAATTTTTTGGCAAACAGCGTTAAAGCGTGAAATAGACCATTTAGCGGGCCTAACTGCAGTAGACGGAGCAACAATAATTACAGATGAGTACGAGTTATTGGCTTTTGGTGCTAAAACCGGAAGGGCGAATAGCAGTGAACATATCCAGCAAATTTCTTATACAGAGCCTATCAATAATGCCGAAGCTGTAGTTGTGCATCCTGCAAAAATTGGCGGTACTAGACATTTGTCTGCAGCGCAATTTATTTTCGATCAACGTGATGCTTTAGCTTTAGTAGCATCGCAAGATGGGCACTTCACTGTTTTCAGTTGGTCGAGGTCATTAAATATGGTGCAAGCGCAAAGAATTGATACTTTGTTGTTGTAAGATTAAGCAGTAATTACTGCGAAAACGATGGTTACTAATAACATAATTAACATCGCTAATCTGTCTGCGATCACTCTTTGCTTATAGGTAGAAGGTTGAGCAACTTTTTTCTCACGAACGTTGTAAAATGCCGATGCGGTTGATTGGTGAATGTTTGCTATCATAACTTTTCCCTCCTTATTACTGAATTTCAAACAAAGACAGCGCCAATTTTGTGTGGAAATGTGGATAACTAGTGTTTTCTTTAAAATTTAATTATCATTAAGTAGAAGCCGCAACAGTTAACAAGGATTTATACTTGCTTCAATTTGATAATCAGGTTAATTGTATTTAAAATGTTGTATAGTTTTCGATGGATTGTAGGGTTTTTAAAACACTAAGAACTAAGTTCATTATAATACTGAATAATTGCTCGTCAGTAATCAGTTGACGAGCAAGCCTATGTCTCAATTTTATCTTTCTAATGATTTAACCATTGTTCTTATTCCTTCGCTATAAGTCGTAAATTCAGGGGCGTACATACTTTGCAAAGAAGTAATTCCATTACTGAAATTTCCAGAATGTGTTACTCTTAAGGGATATTCAAAAACATAAGTTCCTTTTGGCATGTAATTGATGAAAAAGTTGGTGGCTGCATCTTTGGTACTTTCATAATAACTTAATCCATCCTGATATTTGTATTGAGAAATCACATTGGTAGGTTCAAAACCCGCAGAGCGCATATCTTTTAGATGAAGATATTCCATTGCTCTATCAGCGTAAATCTCTATACGAACTTTAACCAAATCGCCCACTTTCAGTGCATTAGATGAACTGATGGCTGTTAGGACATCGCCTTTGTCTGTATTTTTCTGAAGAAACAATTGTTTTTTAATTTTGACGCCAGTATTAGATGGTGTAACTCGATCTAAGTTCTCAAAATACTGCCAATATAAAGCGCCCCAAGAGATACTCGCATTATTGTTTTTAATTTCCACTTTACCCATTTCTGGTTTGACATCACTTCCTTTAATCGTTATTTTTTGGTAGCCAGTTCCCGCCTCGGCGTTATTGTTTGGAATATTGAAGCTTTGAAGATCTTGACCGCCTATTTTAATTTCGCTAGGTTGATTGTCTGCCAATAAATTATAACCTTTCATTAGCAAAGCATAACAAGCGGCTACCGTAGCTTTGGTAGTTTTCCAATCATTGGTTTGCTTGTTTTTCAGTAGCCAAATCTTCATTTCCTCCACAGATTTTTGGTCGTTAGCTACTTCATCAAAAGCTTCTATTAATAACGCCTGAGTTTCTATTGGACTTTGATACCACCACCAGCCATTGGTATTATTTGGCCAATACATGCCCAATTCTTCCTTTTGTTGTGCAGTTTGTTTTAGCAAGCCAATAATTTTTAATGCTTCAGATTTATTTTTATTCCTTATCAATATTAGTGCTGCTTGCGCTTGTTGGTAATTGTCTAAAGTCATCCAGCTAGATGCTGTTTTGGCTAAATAATAGTTTAGGGCTTTGTTAAAAGCTTGATCGGTATTTTGGTGGTTGAAATAACTTCTGGCAAATAAATAATGCAAAGGCAAGCGACTAAAACCGTTGCTTTTAATTTCATCGTTGTAGTCTTTAACCAACTGCTGATCTAGGTAAACGATTGCTTTATTGGTTAGTATTTTAAAAGAAGGATAGGTTTTCTCATCGATAAGTTTGGCTTTTTGCAGCTGCCCAATTCCTAGAACAATATGCTGAGTAATGTAACGGTCTTCTCGCATCCCTGTAAACCAAGGAAAAGCACCACTGGCTAATTGCATTTTACGCAGTTTCTCAAAATTGTCCTTCAACTCGTAGGTCATGCGGTTAAGATCAAACAAAGTGGCGATACGTTTTTTACGCTCGGTTTCGTTTTCTGCGTTGCGCACCCAAGGTGTTTCTTCTAGTAATATATTTTTTAGCTCCTGATTTTTTTCTAGGCTAGAAAGTAAAGCATCGCCATTTTTTGCCTGTTGCCATTGCTCAAATATGTTTTTGATTTGGGGCGAACTGTTTAAAATTCCTGTAGCAAAACTATTTGCATAAAAACGACTAAAAGTTTGCTCAGCACACTCATAAGGATATTCCATTAAGTACGGAAGTGCCTGTACCGCATACCAAGCTGGGTTGGAGGTGTATTCTAAAGTTAAAGACTGGGTACGTAAGGTATTTGAACTGCCCGATTTCAATAGTTTTTCCATTTCGAATGTTTTGTTGGTATTGCCACGAACACTCATCGGTAAACTTTCTGTAACCAAAATAGAATTGGTTAAAACTGGTACCGTCATTTCCTCGCCATCGGTATGTTTACCGGCTTCGGCAATCACTTTGTAGGTGATGGCGTTAATTTGTGAAGGAATAGCTAATTGCCATTTTACAGTCTGATTACCACCATTAGCAATATCTAGAGGTTGTACTATTGGTGTCTTGCTCAATTGGATGATTTTTCCAGTAAGGGCATCTTTTAATTCCAACAAACTTTGACCTTTTAAAGCTTTGCCAGATAGATTGTTCACACTTGCACTTAGCCAAATGGTATCACCTTCGCGGAAGAAACGAGGTGCATTTACACTAATGGCTAATTGCTTTTGAGTAACTAGCTGATTAGTAATGTTTGCAGTTTTTAAATCTTTAGTATGTGCAAATCCCATCATTTTGTATTTTGTTAATGATTGAGGAATAGTAAACTCGACATCAATTTCGCCTTCTTTGTTGGTTTTTAATTGAGGATAAAAAAATGCTAATTCTTTAAAGTTGGTACGAGGAGTGATTTTGGATTTAGTGAAAACAGGTTTGCCATTGATCATGTACATTCCTGTTTTAGGATCATAGTTTTCCATCGAAACAAAACTGTAAACGGTATTGTCTTCAATTACTACGGCTTCTTTGGCAGAGGTTCTCACAGATCTTACCAATTGATCTTTGAGAGGCAGCTCTGTTAATGTTACGGTACTACCAGTAACTGATTCTTTTCTCATGCTTTGTCCGGCAGCTGTAACCACTACTTCATTTAAAGTATTGTTATCCGAAAACATAGTTACGTCAGTGCGTTTTGCTCTACCTGCTGTAATTATTTTGTTTTGGTAGCCGACATAACTAAAAGTGATTATTTCTCCTTGTTTTGCTTCAATTGCATAAATACCATCTTTATCTGCAGAAACACTTTTGGTCGCTGTTTTAACCAATGCACCTGGTATAGCTAATTTATCGCTACCTAATACAATTCCATAAACTAGGCCGCCTTTTGAAAGCTTTGTCAATTTTTCTTCTTTTTGTTTAGTCGCATTTAATAGATTGATGTAATTTTTATAGACATAGTTATAGCCACCATAATAGTCGAAACCAAAAAGTGTAAGCCCTTCGTACTGACGTTTAATAGTTCCATAATAATTATAAGAATTGTTATACCACAAGCCAAGACTACTTATAGTTGTGCCTGTCATGTTAGACCAATTATACTTTTGATAATTGTATTGATTACTGATATAGTTTGTCCAATTTAATTCCCTCAAATCATCTAAAGATGCATCATAAAGCGTAGCCACCATTTCGGCCATTTCCTTTTCGCCCGCTTTATTGCTAATCTTTAGTTTCCATTTTTCTTTCTCGCCTGGTTGTAGTTTATCTCGAAATGATAAGAATTTAATATCTAATTGCTCTTTTGGGTTGTCAATCCACACTTGTTGGTTAGCAGAATAAACAACGCCATTATTTACCATGAAAAACTGTACCGAAAAGCCATCTTTATAACGTGGTAAGGCTGCAATTTCTACAATTGATTGTTGTGCAGTAACATTAAGCC
This sequence comes from Pedobacter helvus, assembly GCF_005925325.1. Classification (GTDB taxonomy): domain Bacteria; phylum Bacteroidota; class Bacteroidia; order Sphingobacteriales; family Sphingobacteriaceae; genus Pedobacter; species Pedobacter helvus. The sequence continues at coordinate 581,145 of NZ_SRMP01000002.1, forward strand.
AAGCCTGTTTTTCTATCTTGTTTTGATAATATACTTCATAAAATACTTTACTCTTTTCGCTCAAGCCAGCTAACCTAAATATTGCTTTTTCATTAGGTGCTATTTTTGTTTTCTGGGCAACTAGCCATTCGGTTGGTAATAGAATTCTGCTTGGTTCATTATGATAAATCCTTATAATTTCTATATGGTTCAAAGTGTCTTTTTGCTCATCAATTACTACTGTTTTTATTTTGTAATAACCTGGCTCTAAATCTTTTTCTGATACTTGAAAATCGGCAAAACCATTTTTTCCAGCTGTTATTGTTTTAGTGAGAACAGTTTTTGCATTAGCCCATTTATTGATGTCATTTTCACCTCCATACTCATCATTTGGAAAGATTTTGATAAAATCGGCTCTACTTAAGCTGAAATTTTCTGCATTAAATAAGTTATTGACTAACCTATCTGTAGATTTTAGTAACAGCCATTCTGTTTTTACTGTTGCCTTAATGGGTTCATTATTCAAATTAGTGATTTGATAACTTATGGTATCTCTATTTTTATCTAACAGCAATTGTTGAGGTAATTGAGAGTTAATAAGAATATCTTTTTTACCAACTATGATACTTTTTGTGGCTTGCTTCGTTTCACCATTATTGCTGGTTACGGTAACTTGTACGTCGAAAGTATAATTCATATTCACTTCGTCACTTTCGGCGTAAAAAGCAATTTCAAAATTTCCGTTACCGTCGGTAGTTAAATTTCCGGTAGCAATTTGTTTCACTTGTACAGGCCTATATCTGTAATTGTCAAATTTAGGCATGCTACGTCTCATCACTTTGTAACTGAGATTTGAATTGCTAATGGCATAACCAGTGAAAGAAATAGCTCGTCCTTTAACCTTTACACTATCATTTAACTTATATTTTTGATCTGATTTATCAAAAGTCACTTCAAATGTTGGTCTTTTATATTCTTCTACTTGAACACTAATTCTGCCATAATCTGTTTTTATGCTCATGGAACCGTTTAGCTTGCCCATCGGGATAACAAATGAACCTTGAAGTGAGCCAAATTCATTTGTAGTAAGCTCGGTATTTTTGATTTTTTTCCCATTTACATCCTCGAAGCTCAATCCTACTTTTTCATTAGGTAGGATTGTATTCTTTTCTTCATCTAACGCAAACAATATTCCCTTAAAATAAATAGTTTGTCCAGGACGATAAATAGCTCTATCAGTAAAGAGAATTAGCTTCTTGTTGTTATCAACTTTTTTAGGGAAATAGGCGTCGATATTAATTAGTAATGAATCTTTTTGGTGAGTAATTAAAGCGTATTGAGAGTCACCGTAAGGTTTAGTAAGAGCAATTCCATCTTGGTTAGTTTGTGTTTTTTTCAGATCTGCATCAAATGATGATGTGTATTTAGCTTCTTGAATTTTAGCATTTTTTACTGGAGAGCCATCTAAGGCATTTACAACTTTATATTCTAAATAATCATCTCGTTTTCTAGAATGGGCAAGTAGGTCGCTTACAGATAAAGCAATATATCTTCCAAGTGAGCCTGTTCCTAGGGCAGTCTCGCTTAAAGCAGTTACTAAATAATCCCCACTTGGTAGTCCGTCAATTTTATCAATATAAGTATGCGATTGATAGTCTCCTTTTTTAGGTAAAATTATCTTCCAAGTTTTTAATGGCGTTTTATCTTTCACATAAGCTCTGTATTCATTTTCATCTTTGTAGTATCTATAACGTTCTATATCAAGAACAAGTTTGTAAATACTCATCGTTACTGTATCTACATTTTTATAGGTGAATTGAATAGGTAAAGCTTTGTTTGTTAAAGCTGGATTTTTAACGGTAAAGCTTAGCTCTTTTGATTTGATTTGTAGAATTAGATTGTTTGCATTTTGAGCTCCAATGCTTTTAGGAAAGGCATTAACGGCCTTTTCAGCAATTGCTATAGCTTTAGCTAAATTTAATTGGTTGGTGTCTGTAGGTAGCAGTTTATTTTTATGGAGTAATGCTTGTTCGTACAAAACTTCCGAATATATTTCTGAGTTTTTAATCTGTTCGGAGAGGTGCTCTAGATTATTAAAGAATTTAAGATGTTGTTTGTCGACGGTTTTTTCGTAAATGAATTTCAGGCGTTTCAACTCTAAATCTGCTAGGGCATCCAGATTTTTATCATTTTTATGAAATACAGCTAGTTCTTGAAAAATTTTAAGTGCTTTTAGACTAACAGAAGCGCTATCATTTGGAAGAGTAGCATTAATAAAGTTATCGTAATCAACTAATAAATCATTCAATGCGTTATTGTCTTCTGGCAGATTAGCAAGGCCATATCTCGGAGTTATAAATACCGCAATGGCCCGGTTTGCTAATATATCATATAAGGTTGGCCTATATAATCTACTGTTAGCATTACCTTCTATTAAGGGCTTTACATTTTCAACGGCTACCTTTTGTAGCAGTTCGGTTTCTTTGATAGATAGAAAAAAATTCTTGCTTATTTCTTGGTTTAGTTGTGCTAACGACCAAGTTCTGATATCGTCATTTGTATTGTTTAAAACTTCCGTTCTTTCTGAAATCCTGTATTGATTTTGCTGATAATAATTCCAATACGTGGTGGCTAAAATAGATTGTAAAATGCTTTTTTGTGGTTGTTGGGCTATCGCGATGTCGTTACGCAGATTTTTTACGATGGTATCAATGGCATTTTCTTGTAGATAACTCTGAAAAATCATCTTGTAGATAGCTGCTTTAACGCTTAAAGTAGCATTCTTATGTTGATTGGAATAATTGTAAATTTTATTGACTAAAGCCAAAGCTTCTGCGGGTTTCGCATTTTGTGCCAGGGAATCTACTTTGTAAAATGATTGTTCATTATACTGTTGGGCATAACTTATGCTATTAAAAGCAAGAATAAAAATTGTAGAAAGAGAGCGTATGAATTTCCTCATAATGGTTCGTTTAATTAAATGATGGAATTATGTTAAGAATTCCATATTAAATTTTGATCCAAGTTAAAGTTTTTTGGTGCGCTAAAGGGAGTGGCCTCTGTTAAAAAGTCTTAAATGCTATGGATTTCTCACTTGTCCATCACCAATGACCAACCATTTATAGCTAGTTAATTCTTCCAATGCCATTGGGCCTCGAGCATGCAATTTTTGTGTACTGATGCCAATTTCTGCACCTAAACCAAATTGCGCACCATCAGTAAAGGCAGTTGAAACGTTAGCATAAACTGCTGCGGCATCTACTTGGTTTAAGAACAGGGCAATGTTTTCGGCATCTTCAGAAATAATGGCTTCGCTGTGCTTTGAGCTATGTTTTGCGATATGGTCTAAAGCTACTTCAATGTCTTTTACCACTTTTACTGCTAGTTTTAAAGAAAGAAATTCGGTGCCGAAATGCTCTTGGGTTGCTTTGTGCAAAAGATTGTTAGGATAAGTTTCTTTTAGTAAGTTGTAGCTGGTTTCGTCTGCATAAAGTTCCACCTCTTTCTCGGCCAAAGGCGATAAAAGCGTAGGGATATCTGCCTTGCGATCTTCGTGTATCAATGCGCAATCTAAGGCATTGCAAACACTCACTCTTCTGGTTTTTGCATTGGCGATAATTTGCTGGCCTTTCTCTAAGCTTGCCGAAGCGTCAAAGAAAGTGTGTACAATACCGGCTCCAGTTTCTATCACCGGAATTTTACTGTTTTGGCGTATATAGTTAATTAATGACTGACTTCCTCTTGGTATTAACACATCAACGTAACCTACAGCGCTTAACAAAGCTTCAGTTGCGCTTCTATCGGCTGGTAGCAACGTTAATACATTTTTATTGATTTGATGGTTTGCTAGCACTTGATGAATGACTTTAGCAATTGCCAAGTTGGAGAATTCTGCATCACTACCACCTTTTAAAATAGCAACATTTCCAGTCTTAAAGCACAGTGCAAAAACATCTACCGTAACGTTTGGCCTAGCTTCGTAAATTACACCAACCACACCTAATGGCACCCTAACTTTTTTAATGTTGAGGTTGTTAGGTAAGGTACGTTCGTTAATGATGTTGCCCAATGGACTAGTCAAAGTAACCACATTTCTTACATCGTCGGCAATGGCTTTAATACGCTCGGCGGTTAATTGTAAACGGTCATATTTCGGGTCAGCCTTATCCATTCTGTCCAAATCCTTTTGGTTTTCGCTAAGAATAAAGTCAGTATTTTTTACTAGCGCATCTGCCAAACTAGTCAGCACCAAGTTAATGGTCTCGTTGTTTAGCGTGATGATGTTTCTAGTGGCTTGTTTTGCTTGTTCGAAATAGTTCATGTTTTAGGCTGGAATGTTGTAACGTTGGAAAGTTGAAAGGTTTTGTTAGTTCTTGTCTTCGGACATCCGACTTTCGGACTTTTGCTGCTATATAGCGTAAAAATAATCGTAGTGTACTAGTGGTTTTTGGTTTTTCTGCCCGATACGTTCTTTCGCCTTGTCGGAACCATATTTGGCAATACCTAAACCTACTAGCTTTTCATCTTCATCTAGTATTTTAATGATGTCTCCTTTTAGAAAATCAGCTTTGATCGCGATAATACCAACAGGTAAAAGACTAGTTGCCTTGCCCGAAGTGAGCACTTGTTTGGCTCCATTGTTTAGTTGAACGATACCTGTTGCTGCGGTTTCTGCATGGGCAATCCATTTCTTTTGGCCAGATTTAATTTTGTCGGCAACGAAATGTGTGTGTGTTACTTTATTAGCCAGCAAACCGGTCAATACATTGTCGTTTTTACCATTGGTGATATGTACGTTGATGCCCAATTTTGCCGTTTTTTGAGCGATGGTAGATTTGGTGATCATGCCGCCTCTGCCAAATTGCGATTTACCAGTGCTTACAAAATTGCTTAAATCGGTAAGTGTTCCGGTTACTTTTTCAATTACTTTAGAAGTTTCCAATTTCGGATCACCATCGTAGATTCCGTTAACATTAGATAGAATAAACAAGGCATCTGCATTCATCATAGCAGCAATTAAACCAGCCAATTCGTCGTTATCGGTAAACATTAATTCTGTTACTGAAACTACATCGTTCTCATTCACTACTGGAATTACCTCGTTTTGTAGCATAATTTGCATACAGTTCTTCATGTTCAAGTAATGTACGCGGTCTCTAAAATCTTCCTTCGTTACCAAAACCTGCGCACATTGAATTTGATGTTTACTGAAATAGCCTGCATAAGTATTTATTAGTTTTACCTGACCAATTGCTGCCAATAACTGACGGGTAGCCACGGCATCCTGCTTCTCGGAAACTTTAATTAAACTACGCCCAGATGCTACTGCTCCAGAGGAAACCAAAATAACTTCGATTCCCTTTTGTTTAATCGCCGCTAGCTGATCAACCAGATGTTCAATGCGTTGATTGTCTGGTAAACCATTAGCTTGTGTAATTACATTAGAACCTATTTTTACAATTATTTTTTTATACTGAAGTGCCATTGCGATGTTTAGAATTGCTAATCTACCAAATAAGTAGTGTTTTTCATAACGATTGGTTGTTTGGTTGGTTTTTTGGAGTTGAGAATGCCCTTTGCTTTTTTTGCGGAAGTCTTTTTGAGAAGCAGTTATTTTCTTTTCTGCATCTAGAACTCTCTCTGCTTTTCAAGGAGTACTTGTTCCGTTTTTCGGAAGGGTTGGGGTGAGGTTTTTAGTTTTTGATAGTACAGGCTTTGGTTAAATAAACCCGGTTGAAGCGGAAGTACTTTTTGTTTTTTATTGCTGTCATCCTGATCCGCCAACTGGCGGATCAGGATCTGTATGGTTGAAGCTGTATAGCTATATATCCCTCGGAACTAGAGACTACAAAAGGCCTAAAAGCAAAAAGATTATAGCGGAAAACGGGGCTTTCTGTACCCAAGAACCACTGCTTTTTCTTTTCAAAATTTAAAAAAGATAACCTTCCGAAATTTTATTTAAAAATATGTTAAAATTAAATTAACTGATAATCAGTTATTTATAAAATAATTTTATATTTTTATAGTACTATGTATTGCATAGTACATTATTTAACATATATCTTTGTATTATGATAGCAGAGAATACGCAAACCCAAATGCGCAAGGGCATACTAGAGTACTGTGTGCTTTTAATCATCTCCCGAGGAGAGATTTACGCGTCTGATATAATCGCCGAATTGAAGCGAGCGAAACTACTGGTGGTAGAGGGTACTTTGTATCCGCTACTTACTCGTTTAAAGAACAATGGACTGTTGAGTTACAACTGGGTAGAATCTACCTCGGGACCGCCGCGTAAATATTATGTGTTAACGCCCGAAGGTCGCCAGATTTTAACACAACTAGATACCACTTGGAGTGAATTGGTTTACGCCATCACTACATCACAACAAGGAGCTAACCCAACAACAGAAGAAAAATAAATTAACGCAGTGGCTTGGCTACTGATAAAAAGTACTGACATGAATAAGACGATTATTATTAATATAGGCAACTCCATCATCCACATTGAGGAAGAAGCTTACGAAATATTGATGGTTTACCTTAACGAGATTAAGCAACATTTCGCGAAAAATGCTGATGATTTTGAGATTGTAAAGGATATTGAAAACCGTATCGCAGAGATGTTTGCGGAAATTTTACAAAAGGGACAGAAACAGGTAATTGATGTTGCCGATGTGCGTGGGGTAATTGCTCAAATGGGCAGCGTACAAGATTTTGTTAACGATGAAGAAGAGGAAGTGAGAACTGAAAACTTTTACGCTAACTACAATGGTGTGAAAAAACTTTATCGCGATACGGATGAAGGTGTAATTGCAGGTGTTTGTGCTGGTTTAGGACATTACCTAAATGTAGAAGCACGTTGGTTACGCCTAGCTTTTTTCTTACTTACTTTCTTAGCAGGTACCAGTATTTTGGTTTATCTAATCTTATGGGTGGTTACACCAAGAGCTTCTAGCAGATCAGAACGTATGGAAATGAAAGGTGAAGCTACCAATTTGTACGGTTACAAAAAGAGTTTTGACGATGAGTTGGCGGCATTAAAAGCTAATATGAAGTCGGCCAATGATCATTTAGCGCCAGCAATGAAAAAGTCTGGCAATTTTATAGCACAGACTTTGAAAGCTTTTGGAAGGCTTATAAGATGGATCTTCAGGTTTTTTGGTAAAACCATGGCTATATGTTTCATTGTCTTTGGTTTCGGAATGCTAATTTTCTTGATCGTTTGTTTGGGATTGCTGCTTGGTTTCTGGGACGAAAACACTTACCAAAGTTTCCCATTAAATGTAATTGATACTTCGTTTAGAGATGGACTGGTTTTTCATGCCTTTCTAACATTTTTTATCCCAATTTTAGCATTAGTGCTGTTTGCCTTAAAGGTAGTTAACAACAGAATTGAGATTAGCAAGTATGTGTGGTTCGGGTTATTAATTGTATGGTTGGTAGGTGCTGGCACATCTGGTTACTACACTGCAAAAATATTGGGCGAATTTAAAGACGAAGCAGAGTTGGTGCAGCATACGGACTTAAAACAATACCAAACTTATGTAATTGATGTGGATAAAAGCATGGTGTTCAACAAGCAAGACAGCATCAGATATCATTTGCAAGATATGGATATGGGCACACGAACGGTAGTAGAGAATTTTGACGATGGTTTATTTCGAAATCCACGTAACGTGAGTTTTGAGATCGAAAAGAGTTTGGATGGTAAAGCTTCTATTTCTGCCACCTACGAAGCTCAGGGGAGAGATTTTGAAGCGGCCTTAAAGAATGCTCAAAACATAGAATATAAGTTTGCCCAAAAAGACTCTGCGTTAGTTTTCAATCCTGCCTTACGGTTAAAACAGAGTGGAGCATGGCGTGGTCAACGAGTACACCTCGTTTTAAGAATACCGGTAGGTGCTAGGGTATTAATTAACGAAAACTCACATAGATATTGGAGCTTCTACCAATATTACAATTGCCGTGAGGATAGAAGATTTGAAGAAAATCCTTATCGAGAATCTATCATGACCGAAGAAGGTTTGAAATGTAGGTATGATCTCGAAAATCCGAAAGAAGAAGAGAAAAACGGTCAGTAAGTAGTAGTCAGGTATCAGTTGGACTTGCTTGCAAACCAGCTGGTACTTAAATAGTCCAGTACTCAATTATAATAATTTTTTAAGCCTCAATAATGAGGATAGCTATTGTATTGTCTAATAATTAGGTATTAGTGTTTAGGTTTAAGGAATTAGTGTAGGGTGTTGACCTGGCTAATCCCTAGCTCCTAATTCCTAATCCCTGTCAACGTAAAGCGATGAAAAAAATATTACTCATAATGACATGCCTTTTGGCGTGGGGCACTTCCTTTGCCCAAAAAAAAGGAAATATCAGCGGGAAAATAGTTGCTGATCATAATGAGGCTTTGCCTTACAGTTTAGTGAAGTTGATCAGTTTGGCTGACACTTTGAATGTTAAAGAAGCATCAGCAAATTTAGATGGTATTTTCCAATTCCAGAACGTAGCGGAAGGTCAATACCAAATTAAAGTGAAAATGGTGGGCTACCAAAATTACACTTCTTCAAAAATTACATTTACTGGGAATGACTTGCAATTACCTTCTGTAAAAATGCAAAGCAGCAGCAAACAGTTAAATGAAGTGAGCGTAGTGGGACAAAAGCCTTTTGTAGAACGCAGGGCGGATAAAACAGTCTTGAATGTGGAAAGTAATGTTACTGCTGCCGGCAATAGTGTTTTGGAATTGTTGGAAAAAGCACCTGGTGTAACTATCGATCGGCAAACAGAACAAATCAAGCTGAATAACAAAGCGGGCATTACCATCATGGTGGATGGAAAAACGAATTTTCTATCGGGTGCCGATATTACCACCTTGTTAAGCAACATGACCAGTGATCAGGTTGCCACAATCGAACTGATTACCAATCCGTCTTCTAAATACGATGCTGCTGGAAATGCAGGTATCATCAATATTAAGCTGAAGCGTAATAAAAATTTTGGGACGAATGGTTCACTTTCTGCCAATACAGGTTGGGGTAGTGTGAAAAATGGTCCTTCAGATTTGTTTCGTCACAGTGGAAATTTGAACCTTAACCACAGAGTGAATAAATGGAACATCTTCGGTAACGCAGGCTTTAACACTCGCGAAAACTTTAACCAAACTTTATTAGATAGAACTGCAAGTATTGGAAGTATGCTAACCAAGTTCGATCAATCTTTTAACCGGAAGCAGAATGGCACTGGTTACACAGGTAAAGTTGGTGCCGATTATTATGCATCAGAAAAAACAGTAATTGGTTTAATGGTTGATGTAGGAACTATTGACAACAAGCTAGCTGGCCTCAGTAATTCAACTATCAACGAATTTCAGCAGAATGCACAAACCTTAAGTTACATTCAACAGCACAATGGAAATAAATCTAAGTTCAATAGTATTACTTCCAATTTCAACATTAAACATGATTTAGCCAAAAAAGATGCTTCTTTAACCTTTGATTTAGATTATGCAGGTTACGGAATGGATAGGAATGAAAACTTTGATGCCCGCTATTTAGATGCCTCACAAAATCAAACCAATGTTTCTAACCTCCGCAATATTGTAGATGCTAAAATTGATGTTTTTGCCGCTAAGACGGATTTTTCGTGGCCATTTTCTAAAACCCTTAAATTCGAATCTGGATTGAAAAGTAGTATCGTTAAAACAAACAACGATTTCGTTTCAGAGCAATTGAATAACGGCGAGTGGACCGACGCATTGGGAAGATCGAATTTGTTCATTTATAAGGAAAATATCAACGCAGCCTATGCCAATCTTTCGCAAGATTGGAAAAAATGGCAAGTACAATTAGGCTTAAGGGCAGAACATACCAATAGTAAAGGTCATTCGGTTACTAGCAATAAGTTGGTGAATAGAGATTACGTTTCGCTTTTCCCGTCCGTATTTATTAAACAGGAATTGAATAAAAATAATAGTCTAAATTATTCTTACAGCCGTAGGATAGATAGACCAAGTTATCAGCAACTTAATCCGTTCTTACTTTATCTAGATCCCTATACCATCGATAGCGGTAATCCGTATTTGAATGCACAATTTACCGATAATTATGAAGTTGGCTACAGCTTCAAGGAAATTTCTTTGTCGTTAAATTACTCCAATGTGAGAGGAATGATTACACAAGTAAGTCGCCAAAATGATGTTACTAAACAGATAGAAGTGCAGCGACAAAACTTCGGAAAAGCCAATTTGTACAATGCTAATTTATATGTTCCAATTAAAATCACTAAACAATGGAGCATGCAGAACAACTTTTCTGCGGTTTACCAAGAATACCAAGATGGAACGCTGGTTGGAGCGGCTTATCAAAAATCTAAAGTTTCTTTCAATTTCAACACTTCTCAATCTATTGCTTTCTCGAAAACTTTCAGAGCGGAAGTTAGCTTTTGGTACGATTCGCCACGTGTAAGAGGTGTAGAGGAAACCACCATTGCTCAGTATGCACTTAACTTTGGAGTTCAAAAAACTATGATGCAAAACAAACTGAAGTTGCGCTTAGCCGTAGACGATGTTTTCGCGACCAATTATTGGGAAGGGCAGATGAAATATCAAAACGTGGATATGTACGTGAAGAATTACTATGTTAACAGGAGAGCATCATTTAGTGTAAATTACGCTTTTGGTAACCAACAAGTGAAGTCTGCAAGAAATAGAAAAACAGCTTCGGATGATATTAAAGGAAGAACTGGAGGATAGTTACTAGGTATTAGTAATAGGTTTTAGGCTCCCTAATAAGAGTGAAACTATTACCTAATTCCTAACCACTAATCACTAAAATATGAAAAAAATTATTTTATTAGTCGCCATGATCATCACAGTGATGGCTTGCGACAAAAGCGCCACTTCCATTAAGGTGAGCAAAACAATAGAGCGCTATGAGCTTTTAGCGGAGTACCCTAATAGGAAGGAAAAACGACTTAAGGAATATCTGAAGGTAGCTTTTGGAAATGACAGCTTGTTGTTGAATGAGGGTGTTGGAGCGGGTAAGGAAGTGAAGCTTGCCAGTGGAACCGTTTTCTATTTAAGACATAATCCTAATAAGTTAGAAATAGAAATGTTGAAGGAAAAAAATAGCACTAAGGGATATCAGTTTTTTGACGAAATGGCAAGCGGAATTAAGAAGGCGTTAAATTGAAAGAATAAATCTTCAAGAATTAAATTAAAAATAAAAGACTACTAATTTGGTAGTCTTTTATTTTTTCTATACATTTGTTCCAGTTCAGTAATTCATAAATCTGTTAACCATTAATTATTTTGATATGCCGATCTATTTAGAATTTCCAATGATAGCAGAATATCCATTATATGGCAGCCCTTTTGAAAATGATGAACAACAGTTTTTTCCAGACGAAGATCGGCTTCGAGAAGCTAGAGAGGAAAACGAAATATTACAAGATTTTCTGTTACTAAAAACAGTATAAAACATTTGGCCAGTTGACCGATTGGGAGGTGGAAGTCTCATAAACTTCTGATGATGGTTCGAATCCATTGCTAGGCCACTACACTTATTAACTAACTAACCTAGAGCCAAGATGCATTCGTGCATCTCGGCTTAATTAAAATGATCTTTGCTTGTGTTGCTGCCAACCAAATAATATATAGTCATGTGGCCGAGCGGTTAGGTATAGGTCTGCAAAACCTTTTACGGCGGTTCGAATCCGCCCTTGACGTCTAAAAACAAAAAAGGAAAAGCTAAGTGGCTTTTCCTTTTTTGTTTTTATAATTTTTGAAATAATTTATTTCACGGTATATCTCAAGACAGTACGGCCTACGTTTCCATCTTTATCTATGCCTTCTACTACTGCTTTGTAACTTCCTTTGCCATCGGCATTGTTAAATTCAAAGCTGATGTTGCCTTTCTCATCCGTAATTAATTTAGGGTTCCAATAAATGGTGGTTCTTAAATCGTTGCTAGTAATGGGTGTGTTAGGCGCATATTTAGGAGAATAAAACTCTCTTTCTTTGCTATATCCCATTGGCGAATATTTCACTTCGTATTTTTTAGGGATCATATCCAAGAAATCTTGCTTAGAAATTTTCTCTCCTTTAGGTATTTTCTTAGTATTGATTACAATAACCCCGCGAGTGTTGTACATCCTGTCTACAGTTCCAAGTGGGTCATTCAAGAAAATCTCAATAGACTCGACATCGTTGGCTGCTACGGTATTGATCGCATTGGCATCTACAAACATCCCGTTTAGGAAAATAGCTGCGGGTGTACGTCCACCTTGATTGTAATCTCTAGTGATATAGAATTTTTGTTCGTTAAATTCGTAGGTAAAACTTGGTGCCTGCACTTTCAAACATTCTAAAAGCATATTACAGCCTTCTAAGTTTTTGCCATCTATAAATCTATCCGGAATTTGGCTTAAGCCAGATAATGCTGGATGATCTGAGTGGCTAGGCTTTTTAACAGCAGCACCTTTAATTTCAACGGTTTTTAACGTACGCATAAAACGATATTGCTTTTGGCTATTGCTCAGGTACGATGATAATGCCGTATCAATATTTTCAATTTCATCGGCAGCATGAACATTGTAACCTTTAGCTGCACTTGGAGAACCATCTAGCATAATCATCAAGTTGTTGTAATTTGGATTAGAACGAGCCGTGATGACTACTTGAGAAGAATCTGGAAAAACTAAATCCTTGAAATTAAATACACCAACATTGCTGGTTTGGATTTCTTTTGAAATAGGTTTTCCTGTTACCATCATCCTCATCACACCTTTTCTAATGGGCATCCCCGTTAAATCCCTTAACGTACCCGAAATAGTGATACCTTGCTCTGGCAATAGGAAAACTTTAGGATAACGTCCAGCTAAAATTTCTTTATAAGCAAACCTTCTATAGCCTTGAGTTAACATCAAACGATCTAAATCAGCTAATTTTTTCTCATCTGTTTTGTTAAAATAATAGTTAGGTTTTTCTACGTATCCTTTTAAATCTGAGGTAAGTAATAATGAACTTAGAATAGTAGTTTCTGTATTCTCGTCTACTGGAACTTTGGTTTCATCGGTAACTGTTACAGAGAAGTCGCCAGCTATTGGCTGTCCTTTACTTTTTGCATCTAAAGTAAGTTTTACTTTTTGGCGAGGTTTGTAAGTTGGTAGGTCTGCTTTCAACGCTAAATTCATGGCATCGTTATGCAATACAAATACTAGACGCTCGCTAATGGGTTCGCTTTTTTCATCAAATAAAGTTAGCTGCGCAATACCTGAAGGGAAATTTTGCTTAGGTATTTTTGCTGTAATTACTTGATTTTTTAGGTTCAATTTAGCTGCGTAGGCAACGGCATTACTATTTTGCCCAACCAAAAAGAAAGCTTTTTCCTTATTTGCTTCAAAGAAAGCAGCACTTGCTAAAATTCGAAGGTTTATGAAATCCGTTGCTGCGGGGTTGCTCGCTTGTAAGGTGATACCTTCAGCTGCTTTAGGTAAATCAATGGTTTTAGAAATACCACCAGCAGTATATTTTACTTTATAATTTTTGCCCGCTTCTGGTGAGATAAAGAAACTGCCAATTCCAGCGAAAGAAGCAGCAAAAGTGCCTACTTCGGTATTTTGTTCATCAATAATGCTTCCTTTTACATCAGCGCCTAAACCATTCGGCTTAACAGCCTTAAATCCTACTTGGTTAGGAATGCCAACAATCAATTGCCCACCTTCCGGAAATACTTGAAAATCGATATCATTATCACTCTGTCTGATATTAAAACTGGCACTGGCCAATTCCTTTTCTGCAATGTTTACATCAGCTACCAACGTTCCCTTTTTGATCGGATCTCCAGCTTTACTGGTCACTGTTATCGTCAAATATCCATTAGCGTCAGTTGTTCCTTTGCCTCTTGCAAAAACATCGTAATTGTGAAATACCCGCCAATTGACAGTTTTGTTGGCCAATGGTTTCTTGCTGGTGTCTTTAAATTGAATGCGTGCAGTCGTCTTGATCGCCTTATCTGCTGGTGCATTCGTAAGATTTGCATTCGTAATTAATTGCTTGTCGATAGCTTCTCCAATTAAAATGTTTTTGGAAAAAAAATAATCTGGATCAAAATTTAACATCCACATGGTGTAGGCCCTAATGTAATAGTTGCCTTGTCTGTAGTTGTTCATCGGTAGAGGCATATTGCCATAAGCTACGCTGTTTTTTACAGGTAATTTAACGGTTTGCACCAATGAATCTACTGCGTTATACATTTCTACATACACAATTTTGCTCAACGGCGATGGAATATTGTTTTGTGTAGTTACATATGCCTTAAACCAAACGGTATCGGCTACGGCATAGTAAGGTTTATCGAAATGTAGATATACTTTTTCTAGTGGCTGCTCGTCTGACAGGCGTTTAGTTTTGGTGAGGATATTATTTAGTGTAACGCTGTCTTGCTGAGCATAGGCCGATGTAAGCGCAAAGCAAAGAAGTAAGATTAGGATTTTAGTGAATTTCATCAATATATAATTGTTTGCTATAGCGATGACGCTATCATGATACAAAACGAAGGTATTTGAGCTTTAAATATATGGTTTATTGATTAAGGACGGGGAATTGTATCTAAAGTTTAACAAAATTTTACATTAGCAAAGGAGGGAAAGGCATTTTTGGCTAAAGCCAATTTTGTTTGTTTTTTACCCGTCTGCCTTAGCTGACGGTAATTTAAATAGTGCCAGTAGTTTTTGTTGCTACACCTGATGGAAATGGAAACCCCGCACACGAGTGAAACGAGGGGAGGAGTTGTAATGTACAGCAGGGCTATCGGGGCATAGCTGTGATGAATTTGCTGTTCTAAAAAAAATGTCATTCTGAGGAACGAAGAATCTGTAAGTTTCGCTAGTTAAGGAATAGACTCTTCGCTGCGCTCAGAATGACAAGGTATACTACTTCTGGATAATGAAGTTTTCTTTCGATTGACGTACTTTTTTCAAGCCGACTAGCCAATCGTTAGCCTCATCACGGTAGCCTAAAGGTAAAACGGTAACGCTTTTTAAACCTTGTGCGCCTAAGTTCAAGATTTCGTCATATTTCACATTGTCGAAACCTTCCATTGGCGTAGCGTCTACTTTTAACAAAGCTGCTTCGGCAATAGCGGTACCAAAAGAGATATAAGCCTGACGAGCCGCGTGTTCAAAATTAATTTCAGCTTCTCTAGGTAAATACATGATTTTTAAACGAGCTACGTAGTCTGCTGTAGCTTCTGCAGGTACGCCACGTTCCGCATTAGTACGGTTAAATGCCTCGTCAATTCTCTCTTCTGTATAGTTGTCCCAAGCTGCGAAAACCAATACGTGAGATGCATCTACAATTTGCGATTGACCGAAAGAGTGAGGCAATAATTCTTGTTTTAAGGCAGGATCTGTAACTACAATTACTTTGAAAGGTTGTAAGCCAGACGATGAAGGCGCCAAACGGGCAGCTTCTAAGATTTGATCTACTTTTTCTTGCGGAACAGCTTGGCCGTTCATTTTTTTAGTGGCGTAACGCCAGTTTAATGCTTCAATTAAGCTCATGATTTTTTTAACGATTGATATTTTTAATAAATCCTTGTATGGCATCCAGAAGGATTTGCTGTTGCATTTCGTCGGGAGCCGCAGTAATGTTAACCATGTTGATAGATGTTAGTCCGTGGAGGATAGACCAAAGCGTATGAAATTTCAGGTACTTTCGCTGCTCGTCTGCTTCTACCATCAAACTGCTAATTACTTGAATAATGTTGCCGCTGAATTTGCATATTTCTTCAATTTCTTTGGCTTTTTGGCAACTGGGAATACCCAAGCCGAACATCATTTTATAATAGGCAGAGTTGCTAAAAGCGAAGTCGAAATAGGTGAGTGCCATTTGGGTAAGCTGCTGTTCTGGTTCAGTATATTTCTCTCTAGTACTTTGGATGGCACCTGCAAGCATATTAAAACCATTTCTTACAAACTCTTCTTGTATAGCATCCTTGTTTTCGAAATGGTTATATACAACAGGCAAGCTATATCCAATAGCTTCAGCTATTTTTCTGATAGAAACTGCCTGCCAACCTTCTTGTAGCACAATTTCTTCTGCCACTTTCAGGATTGCATTTTTGGTGAGTTCTTTTTGCTTTTGCCTATCGTTTTTAACTAACATCTTGTATTAAGTTAACACTGTTAGCAAAAGTAAAAGTTAACAGTGTTAGCTAAAAGGGTGTTTGTCGTTTTTGACGGAAAGATGATACAACTGTATTGAAACTAAAAATTGCTAATAATCAAAATCATCAATTTGAATAAAGAAAAGGCTCTTTTAGAAAAACAATTTCATAGTAAATAGAGTTGTTTTTATGCAAGCATAGCTTAGGGCATTTCAAAATCATACGCTCTTAAGTTTCTTGCGAATGGTCAATTGTAGATACCAAATTTAAACGAGATGAAAAAGTTGATATTATCAGCCGTGCTTATAGTTGCTGCAACCGTAAGTGCTTGGGCTCAAGAAGGCAGAGGTTTTTATTTGAAACCTACTGGAAGTTATTTCATTAAAGTTACCCCCGTAGAATTTCCAAATGTTGGTGAATTGCAACCCAGGGACAGGGTATTTAACATTAATCCCTTAACTGGGGCACAGACTTTAATTTCTGAAGAGGCAATTACTGGCTCTTTCGGACAGGGTTGGAGAGCTGGTTTAACTGGGGGATTCAGGTTTGGTTCGGTAGTGGCCTTTGAAATGGGAGTGAATTACTTCCAGAGTGATAAACAAACCATGGCTAGGCAAACTGGTTACAATCAGAATAATGGAAATGTTTTGCTATCTGTTCATTCGCAAGGACAAGTGAAGGCAATTGATTTAACGCCTTCTCTAGTGTTTCACGTTCCTACTGCAAGCAGTTTCAAGCCTTATTTGAAAGTAGGCGCAGTGCTTCCGGTGTATGGTTATTTAGATATTAAAACTACCTTGAATGACCAAACTGGAACGATTGCGAGTGAGATTAATCCGGCATTGAGGGCGGTGGAATTAACCAGAGAAGAGCGTGTGGAACCTAAGCCAACTATTGGGGTTTTAGCTGCTGCTGGATTTAGTGTGCCTATCGGTTCTAAATTGAGTTTCTTCAGTGAAATAGAATATCGCAATGTTTCTGTTGGTAGTAAAGAAAAAGAAGTGCGAAAATTTGAAGGTACAGGTACTACATTAGTAGGAACCAGAGTGCCAGTAACGATTGATAATTTGCCAACTGCGCAACGTTATACCAATTACCACAAGAAAATAGACCAGAATTCTAATGTGCCTGGTAACGCAAATTATGATCCGGATAAAAGAGGAGATGATTTGAGATCGTATATTAACATTGGAGGTTTGGGAATGAACGTAGGATTGAAGTTGGCTTTTTAGGCCTTCTAAATATTTCTTAACTTGTGTTTGATAACCACGTAGATAATAGAATTAATTGCTATTTGTCTATGTGGTTATTCTGTATTTAGCTAGGAATTTGCTCTAGTAAAATTTCTTCGCCCGCCTTATCGTAATAAATGCAAGTCATTTGATCTAAATCGACTACCCATTTCTCAATTCCATTTTCAGCGCAATCTTTGCAAAAAGTGTAATAATCTGTTTGTCCTTGTTGGTGGGCTTTTAATTGCTTTACAAATTGCTCTTTGTTGATATCTGTTGATATTTCAAGGTTTTCATATTGAGCTGTTGATGAAGTACGATATTCATTAGCGCCGTGATATTCCGTGTGACTATCTTTTACCCAAGTTTCAAATCCTAAAACGCCCATTTCCTTAATTTCTTGGATATATCTAGGGAAATCTCCTCCAGATTTCACTTTACTGTGTACATCTTCTATCTGTGATACTGTAAACATATTTACTTTGGTTAGTATTATAAAGATGGGATGAATAGACGAAATTTCATTACGGCAGAAAAAAATAATGGGTGGAAAATCTTCCACCCACGTATTAATTTTTAATTTTTGTTTTGAACAACTTTTCTAGTTTATCCATTTTTGGCAAAATTACGGCTCTGCAATACGGCGCTTGACCATTCTTGATATAATAATCTTGATGGTAGTTTTCTGCCACGTAAAAAGTTTGCGCTTTATCAATAGCAGTCACTACTGGTTTGCCAAAAGCATTTTCTTTGTTAAGTAAGGCTTTATATTTCTCGGCAGTAGCTTTCTGTTGTTCATTGTGATAGAAAATTACCGAACGATATTGCGTACCAACATCTGCACCCTGTCTATTTAAAGTAGTTGGGTCGTGTAGTTTCCAAAAAATTTCAAGCAATTCTTCGTAGCTGATTTTTGTTGGATCATATTGCATTTCAATGACCTCTGCGTGTCCAGTGGTTCCGGTGCAAATATCTTCGTACGTTGGATTAGCCAAGTGGCCGCCTTCGTAACCAGAACGAACGTTCGTTACACCATTTAATCGTTGGAACACAGCTTCGGTGCACCAAAAGCAGCCCATACCAAAAGTTGCTTTTTCTAATTTAGGTTTTTGGGCATCAGCGCCAAGTATAGAGAAGAGAATTAAAGACGTCATAATTAACCTTTTCATTTTTTTTGTGTTTATGTAATTATACGTAAAAGCGCCGGAAAAAGTTCTCTGTTGATGTAAAAATGACAAGCTGCTTAATAACGGGAGGTTTTTAAGCAATGGATAGGAAGGATCGATAATTGGTAGGATAAAATCGCATCTTAGCCCCGATTGAAGGCGGCAGCCCCGAAGAAATAACATGACTGAGGGCTATAGCCGTAAAGCGGGAAGAGCAACAGATAGTACTACTGAGATTGCGCTCCTTAAAACAAATAAGTTATTACTTTTGGCTTAGTTAAGTATGGTTTGTTAATAACTTAAGTGTTTGTTGTTGAAGTTGATATGTTGATATTTTTCTAAATAATGAGGTTTGTTAACATATCTTTTCTAAATTTAACTTGAACATTAAAATAAAAGATATGTCAACACCTTATATTCCGTGTTTAGATCTAAACACTTATGTAAACGGAACCGAAGAGCAACGTAAAAAATTCTCTGATGAGTTAGGTAAAGCTTTCAACGATTCGGGTTTCGTAACGATTACCAACCACGGCGTTAGTCAGGAGCTTATAGATAAACTCTATAAAAACATTAAAGAGTTATTTGCGCTGCCAGTTGATGTGAAACGTAAATATGAAAAAGTAGAATTAGCGGGTCAACGTGGTTATACCAGTGCTGGTAAAGAAACAGCAAAAGGTGCAAAAACTGCAGATTTAAAAGAATTTTGGCAAATAGGCCAAACGGTTACTGACGGCGATCCGATAAAAAATGAATATCCGGAAAATGAGGTGGTAGAGGAAATTCCAGAGTTCAATCCAGTGACGAGAGAGATTTATCAAAAACTGGAAGAAAACGGTAAGCACTTATTGAGAGCAATCGCTACTTATTTAGGTTTGCCAATTGATTATTTTGATCAACATGTGCACAATGGAAATTCGATTTTAAGAGGAATTCACTATTTCCCGATCGAGGATCCAGATTCGATTGCTCCAGATGCGGTACGTGCTGGTGCACATGAGGATATTAACTTAATTACTTTGTTAATTGGAGCTAGCGCTGATGGTTTAGAAGTGTTAACTCGTAGTAATGAGTGGTTGCCGATTAAGGCCCATCATACCGATATTGTAGTAAATGTAGGTGATATGTTGCAGCGTTTAACGAACAATAAATTGCGTTCTACTACGCATAGAGTAGTAAATCCACCTCGTGAGTTGATGAAGACGTCGCGTTTTTCGGTTCCTTTCTTTTTGCATCCGCGAAGCAATATGGATTTAACAAGTTTAGATTCTTGTATTGATGCTGAACATCCAAAAGCCTACAGCGACATGACTGCTGGCGAATACTTGGATGAACGTTTAAGAGAGATTGGTTTAAAGATGTAAACTGAACAGTGGTATAAGTAGAAAAGCAGCTAAATTAATTAGCTGCTTTTTTATTTCTGTTTAATTAGGCTGTCAACCTTAATTGAATCGATAGCCTTTGGTTGCGATTTCGGTATTTCAGCAGGTTTAACTACTACTGGCTTGTCAACCTGTTTGATTGCTTCCTTAATTGGTGTTTTAATCGGTGTAGTTTTGCTAGTGTTAGTAGTTTTACCTTTTGTGCCAGTAGTCGTTGCAGCGTTTGTTGGCACTTTCGCTTTAGGTTTTGATGTAACTGGAACACCTTTAATGATGTCGGCCTTGCTGGTAGGTCTTAGTTCTGGTTTCCAGATGAAGCCAGTTAACAAAGCTTCTTTGGTAAGTTTGTGTAAAGGGTCTACCGCACCTTCAACCTCGCGAATAGTAACAATATGCGTAAGTTCCTTTTCAATAAACTTAAAAGTTAAACGGCTACTTACAGTTTGATTTACATTGTCGTATTCGCCTTTGTTATTTTTGCTGTAGTAAATACTCTCTGCATTACCATCTACATACATATTGCGAAGTTCTCCATTAACAAAGAAACCCGTAATAATTTTACCTTTCACTTGGTTAAACTTCGTTGAATCTCCTTCTACGTTAACGATAAAGCCATTTTGTAAAACCTGAAAATTATGGATTTTACTATTTTTGAAAAATACGTTGATGGTATCGCCTGTTTGCTGTGTGCCATCAGACCAAAGAATTGGATTTTTATACCAACGTAAAGTTGAGTCTGCGGAAGTATAAAACAGCGAATCTGCCTTAGCCTGCATATTAGATTTATAAACTCTCACATTGTGGAAGGCTTTAATAACCCTAGCTCTAACAGTATCAGCTGGGTTGGTAACCACCGTATCTTTTAATACAGGTTTTGCAACTTGGTTCGCCGCGTTTTTTACAGCAGTTGCGTTAGCTGTTTTGCCAGTGCTGGTTTCTTTTGTTTTTGCTGTGCTCGTAGCTGTTTTCTGTATTTTCGTTTTTACGGAATCTACTTTCGCTGCAGACGGAATAGCGATTTTCTTGAGCTTTGATAAGCTGTCGGCAACCAGGCTGTCTTGCTGTAATTTAAGGCTGGCGTTGGCTAAACTGTCTATTGGCAGCTTAGTAGGTGCCGCTATCTTTGGCTTTTCTCCTTCTTTTTCTAATTGCCTACGTTCTTTGCGGCTTAGTTTTCTATTTGGGGCTGCTGCTTTTTTGTTTTCCTCTTTTATCGCCTCGCCCTGCGCCTGCAATAATTTTCTTGCCTCTGCTTTTTCTTTGTCTTTCTCCGCTTTCTCCTTCTCGTCTTCAGTGCCAATCTCGTTATCTTTTTTAACTACCGGACGCTCCAGTAATTTTAAATCTTTTACCAAAGAGCGTTGACTTTCTAAAGTATCAGCTCCCATCCAAAGCGTATCTGGTATTTTTTTATTGTTTACCGTGATGCTATCTTTTGTGCCAATACCTACATAAGCTTTCTGGGTAACAACTACGCGTTCTTCATCTCTGTAGTATTCTCCTAGCTGCCCCCATAGGCTGGTTTGGTCTTTGGTGTCTTTAAAAAGGATGTTTTTTACCGCTTTACCGTAGCCTTGTTTGCCATAGTAGTACAAGCTGTCGCCTTTTAAAGATCGACTGCCGTTGGTGTATAAATTCTTTTTACCGAAATATGCATTTTCACTTTTAGTATTGTACGCACCATCTTCTGTGTAGAGTTTATCTTCTTTATTTTTGATATGTGTAGGGCCATAAAAATTAGTCCAATTCGAAGCGGTATTGTAGCGTAAAGTTTCTTCGGATGTGATGGTCGTTTTCTCAGCAGTTACTACACGTACATTTATTTTGAAATAAGCATCTCGGGTATTGGAAAAATAAAAACCCTCTGTACTTGTGATAGTTGCGTCTTTGTTTACTAACTTTCCTCCAGTGGTATATTTGCCGATTTTAGCCACCATGTCATAATCTAATACATTACTGGTTAGTGTGTTTTCTCGGTCAACTAGTTTTACATTTTTATCTAAATGTGCTTTTTTGGCATTGCCATCGTAGTTGAGAAGATCCGAATAAATGTTTAGCGTGTCTCCTTGATTGATGTGTACATTACCGAAAGCTTCAAAATAGTTTCTCGCAGAATAAAGGACTGCACTATCACATCTTAAAATAGCTCCGTCATGACTGAAAACGGGTTTTCTTAAATAAGCAGCTGAAACTTTTGTATTATAGTTTGCATGTTCAGCGGTTTCCAATTTAATTTGGGTACGAGTTTGCGCTAACAATACAAATGGGCAAATCAGGAAAAGAAATAAAAGGCGTAACTTTTGCACGGTACAAATTTACAATTTTAGATTCAGTTGGCAGTTATCAGCTAGCAATTTACAATAAACAGTTAAGCAGTTTCTACAATTAAACATTTAACCAAAATAAGTTTTTTACTTTTGAACATGATGCCAGTACAACAATTTATAAACTACATTCTGCAAAATCAGCTTTTCGAAAAAAACGATCACGTGCTGTTGGCTGTAAGCGGAGGTAAAGATTCTGTACTAATGGCACAGCTATTTAAACTTGCAGGTTTTAGTTTTAGTATAGCGCACTGTAATTTTAATTTACGGGCCAACGAAGCCCAAAGAGACGAAACTTTTGTAAAATTGTTGGCCGAAGATATGAACGTGCCCTTTCATGTAGTGCATTTTGATACAAAAGCTTTTGCAGATCAACACCACATTTCTACGCAAATGGCCGCTAGGCAACTTCGTTACGAGTGGTTCGAAGAATTACGCTTACAGTGTGGCTATCAATATATAGCGGTAGCGCATCATCAAAACGATGCTATAGAAACTGTACTGCTTAATTTGGTAAGGGGAACGGGAATTAGCGGCTTGCATGGTATTTTACCAAAACGAGATCATTTGATAAGGCCTTTGCTTTTTCTGTCGAGGCAGGAAATTGATGAGGTTTTTGAAAATAACGAGTTTACTTTCGTTGAAGATAGCTCCAATCAGAGTAGCAAATATGCCCGCAATAAGATCCGTTTGAATGTGATACCGCATCTGCGGGACATCAATCCTAAATTAGAAGAAACGTTTGCCGAGAATATTCATCGCTTTGCAGAAACAGAAGCTTTAGTGCAAAAAGTGGTAGCAGAAATGCGTAATCAATTATTTAAAGAGGAGCAAGGAAATATTGTAATCGATATTGCAAAGGTAATAGCTTTACAGCCGCAGAAATTATTGTTCTTCGAGTTGTTAAAACCTTTGAATTTTACTTCTCCAGTGGTCGACGAAATTTTATCCTCACTAAGTAAACAAAGCGGAACCTCATTCTACAGCAGCACGCATCGTCTTACCGTAGATAGGGATCAATTAGTGATTTCATTATTGTTTGAAAGGGAACAAGAACTGTATTATTTGCACGGCGAAGGAAATTTAAAGTTAGGAGAGGGGAAGATCTCGTTGACGCTTTCTGAAAATCTTAATTTTAAAGCAGATAAAAAAGTGGCTTACGTAGATGCCAATCTATTAATTTTTCCATTAGTGATAAGGTTTAGGCAAGATGGCGACAGGTTTAAGCCGCTTGGTATGAAATCTTTTAAGAAGCTAAGCGATTTCCTAGTGGATGAAAAAGTGCCTCTGCCGCAAAAAGATAAAGTGCCTTTGTTAATTAATGGCAATGGCGAGTTCATTTGGGTTGCGGGGATGCGTCAAGATGAAAGATACAAAGTGAGTGCAACAACAAAAAAAGTTGCTATATTCGAATTATCAAATTTATAAATGGACGGCAGATACACCTACATAGAGAAACAGTACATTGGTCGCGATTATATTCGTATTTGCATACGTTTGGTAATGGCAGCTTTCTGTTTTGCGGTATATGTTTACGAAAGAGACAGAGACAATACTGTTGATTTATTCTTGGTAGTAGGTTTTGGTATTATTGGCGTTTCTATTATTTTACTGTTTATGGTACAGTACAAAACCGTTATAGAAAACAAAAAAGTATTTATCGATGGTTTATGGACGGCAAAAAAGGTGGTCATCGATCTGAATAACATCACTGATATCCGTAAGGAAACTTATAGCCGATATTTCTTTAACAATCCGGTGTATAACCTTCATAAAAATGGAACGGTTCGTTTCTTCTCTTCTGGAAGGGATGCCGTAGTACTTACAGATAGAGACGGCTTGCAGTATTACATTGGTACGCAAAGGCCAAATGAAATGTATCTGGTGCTGCAAAACGAAATGAAGGCGTAATGCCCTCAACTTGTGAATAACATTCCCCAGTTTTTCTTTCTTTTTCCTGAAAACCGTGGTTTTTGGTGCGATTTGTCAATTTTTTGGTAAGGCATTAAAGTTGTTTTCTACACGGAAACAATTACCATGAAAAAGAATTTTATTTATTTATTGCTAGCATTTGCCATGTTGAATGTAGCAAAAGTTAAGGCTCAGGTGTATGTTGCTAAGGTTTCTAAAGACTCGTTAAATATATTAACAGAGAGGTTAGCCGCATTAAAGGCCAGTCAAAAAATACAAGAATTAAAAATTGAGGAGGCTAAAGAAGAAGCAGAAGTAGAAAAGCTAAGAATAAAATTATTAGAAGCTAACGACAAAGCGAAAGATGCGGCAAGTAAAAGTAACAAAACCACGCAAAAATTAGGCGAGGGAACTGTTGACTCAAAAGAAACCGATAAGTTGGCCAAAAAAGCTAAAAGTTCGATGGAAGATTCGCAAAAAGCTTTGGATAAGTACAATAAGCAAATTGGTGTGGTAGAAAAGCTAAGGGTAGAGATCCAAACGGAAGAACGCAAGGCGGGATACAAAAAACCAAATATTGTATTTGGATACTGATAGAAAAGGTGCTTTAGGCACCTTTTTTTATGCGAAAAACCTAACCATTTTATTACCCACAGATAACAATGTTTAATCAAGATATCCTTTACATTTGCCTTTGTAAATTTTTTAATTTGCATCACAGCCAACTAAATGAAAATAGGAATAGTTTGTTACCCTACCTTTGGAGGTAGTGGCGTAGTAGCTACAGAGCTTGGAAAAGCTTTGGCTAACGAAGGACATCAAGTACATTTTATCACATATAGTCAGCCGGCAAGGCTTGATTTTTTCTCAGCTAACTTGTTTTATCACGAGGTTTCTGTAAGAGATTATCCGTTATTTGATTATGCACCTTACGAGTCTGCTTTGGCAAGCAAGTTAGTAGATGTTGTACGGTTCGAACAGCTAGATATTCTGCATGTACATTATGCTATTCCTCACGCTTCGGCAGCATTTATGGCAAAGCAAATCTTGGCTACTTATGGCATCAATATTCCTTTTGTAACTACGTTACACGGAACAGATATCACCTTGGTAGGTAAAGATGCTACTTACAAACCTGTGGTTACGTTTTCTATTAACCAAAGTGATGGTGTAACTACCGTATCCGAAGATTTAAAGGAAGATACTTACCGTCATTTCGATATTACTAAAGAGATTAAGGTAATCCCAAATTTCATTGATTTCAATCGTTTCAGTTTGCAGCCGAAAGACCATTTCAAGAAGGCAATTGCACCAAACAACGAGCGTATTTTAATCCATACTTCTAACTTTAGAAAAGTGAAGCGCACAGAAGATGTAATTAAGATGTTCCATAAAGTGTTGCAGAAAATTCCTTCAAAGTTATTAATGGTAGGCGATGGTCCAGAGCGTTCTGCAAATGAACAGTTGTGTAGAGAACTTGATATTTGTGATAATGTACGTTTCTTGGGCAAGCAAGATGCTGTTGAAGAAATATTGTCGGTTTCCGATTTGTTCATTATCCCTTCAGAAAACGAAAGTTTTGGCTTGGCAGCGTTAGAAGCGATGGCGTGTAAAGTGCCCGTAATTTCTTCCAATGCGGGTGGTTTGCCAGAGCTTAATATCGATGATTTCTGCGGCTACATGTGCGATGTGGGTGACGTAGAGGATATGGCGAATAAGGCAATTACCATTTTAAGCAACGAGGAGAATTTGAAGTACTTCAAAGAAAATGCTTTAACAAGAGCAAGAGACTTCGATCTGAAGAAGATCCTACCTCAGTATATTGCTTATTATGAGCAGGTGATTGCGGCCAAGAAATAGCAACTGTTCTTAAAGTCATGCATTCCGGCATGCTGAGCTAATTATTTCTTCTTCATTTAATGTTTGTAAAAAGACAAGAGATATTAGTTGTATCTTTGCGCCTCTAAAATCGTTGCTGTACAATCTTATAACTGATTTTAGCTAAACAAAGATTCAATGAGGAAAATAGCAGATTACAGAAAGCTTCTAGGTGTAGATAAAAGTGCAGAGTTAAAAGACTTAAAGTCTATTTATCGTACGCTAATGAAGGATTTTCATCCAGATAAATTTCAAGAGGAAGAAGAGAGGTTGGCCGCAGAGGCAAAAAGTAAAGAAATTATTGAAGCTTATCATTTCTTGGTGAGTATTGCTCCAGAAACGCACAATAAAAATTTGGAGACCTATACACAAACTACCATGCTATCTAACATCCAAGATTTTGAGTATAAGCAACAGGTATTGGTTATTGATTTTTACGATGGTAGCTCATATGAATATTTCGACGTTCCTAGAGCGGTTTATATCAAGTTGGTAAATGCAGACTCTCCTGGCCGTTTTGCTCGCCGTCATATTTTTAATGATTACCCATGCCGCAATGTGGCTAAAGTAAGCGAAGCTGTTTAAATATTTGTTATCATCATAAAAAAAGGACTTACTTTAGAGATAAGTCCTTTTTTTATGCGATTGGGTTACTTGCTATTTGCCAAAAACTAAACAAACCGGTGTGCCAACGTTAATACGTTTTTTGCTGTCTGTTAATTTTCCTGTTTTAGTATTTCTGTTGAAGACCACTACATCATTAGTGTACTGATGTGCTACGAGCAAAAACTTGCCACTAGGGTCGATACTAAAGTTACGAGGCCCTTTGCCTAAAGTACTTACGTTTTCTACAAATTTCAATTTTCCATCTTTTTGTACAGAAAAAACACTGATGGTATTGGCATCTCCACGGTTGCTCTCATATAAGAATTTGCCATCTGCAGAGATGTGGATATCTGCAGCATCGATGTTTCCTTTGAAATCTTTGGCTACTGTTTCTACCTCTTGTAACAGAGTCAGATTGCCATCTTTGTAGCTAAATACACTTATTTTCCCGTTAAATTCATGAGCTAAATAGGCATATTTGCCATCAGGGCTAAAGGTGATGTGACGAGGACCAGAACCTGAGTTTGTTTTTACACTAGTTTTGAATTTCAACGGTTGTTCCGCCGTAGCATCGTAGTGGTAAACATAAACTTTGTCTTCACCTAAGTCGTTCGAAATTACATACTTCTTATCTGGAGAAAATAAAACTTGATGTACATGTGCTTTTTCCTGTCGTCTGTCTGGACCTTTTCCGGTATGTTGTATATTCTGCTTGATATTTGAAAGCGAGCCATCAGGCTTGATGCCGAATACACTGATGCTGCCACCACTGTAATTCGCGGTAATCACATTTTTTCCATCAGTTAAGATAAAACATGGATTGGTACCTAGCGTTGCCTCTTTATTTAGAAAACTAGCTGCACCAGTTTGGCTGTTAAACTTAAAAGCACTTGCAGCACTATTGGTGCCATCTTCGTATACGCTGTAAAGAAAGTCGTTGTTTTTGCTTAAGGTTAGGTAGCTCGGATTAGAGACATTTTTAATTACATTTACTTGCTTCGCATCAGCAGTTTTACTATCGAAATCGTACACATAAATGCCTTCGCTATTGCCTTTGTTGGTGTAAGTGCCAACAATTAATTTATGGTTTTGTGCAAAAGCAATTAAAGAACCCGCACTAAGAGAAGCGATCAACAAAAGTTTTCTAAGCATAATATTGGATTTTTGGAAAGTTAACAATAAATAAAAAATGCGCAAAAGTTAATTCTGCGCATTTAGTGTTTTTTATTTGATCAGATGTTTGATCTGTATTAATTCATGTTCGTCTAAGAAACGCCATTTACCTCTAGGCAAGTCTTTTTTGGTAAGGTTACCGTAAACTACACGGTCAAGTTTTACAACTTCGTAACCTAAGTGTTCGAAGATACGACGTACAATTCTGTTTTTACCACTATGTATCTGGATGCCTACTTCATTTTTAGCAGCACCAGCTACGTAAGAAATGTTATCAGGCTTAATTAAACCATCTTCTAGCTCTAAACCAAACTGAATTTTATTGAAATCACCTTGTGTTAAATTTCTGTTTAGCTCTACTTGGTAAATTTTGGTGATGCCATTGCGTGGATGTGAAAGCTTGTCGGCTAAATCTCCATCATTGGTCATTAACAACAAACCTGTAGTGTTTCTATCTAAACGACCAACGGGGTAAATGCGTTCGCGACTGGCTTTCTCTACCAAGTGCATTACAGTTTTACGCTCTTGAGGGTCTTCAGTAGTAGTGATATAATCTTTAGGCTTGTTTAAGAGCACGTAAACTCTCTTTTCGCGTTTCAACAACTCGCCATTGTATCTTACTTCGTCTTTATAAGGATTTACTTTGTGGCCTAATTCTGTCACAGGAACTCCATTTACAGAAACTACGCCTGCCTCAATCAATTCATCGGCTTTACGGCGAGAACAGATGCCAGAATTGGCGATGTAACGGTTCAGGCGAATTAAATCGTCATCAACTTTAGGGGTTGTTTTTCTACTTCTTAAAGTTGGCGCAACCCTTTCGCCTTTATCTTCTTTTTTGCCTTTGTAGCCACCCTCTTCTCTTTTTCTGAAAGGACGGTTATCTCCATAGCGGTTGCCACTTTCTTTTCTGTCAGAAAATTTAGAAGCGGCACCATCTTTAGCATAGCTATCTTTTTTTACATAGCTTCTTTTGCCCTCATTATTTTCTTCAAGACTACCTCTTGCAGAAAAAGGTCTGTCTAGTTTTTCCCAAGATTTACCGTCTTTCTTATCGAATGATTTTTTAAATCCTGATGTTTCGTTTGAATCTCTTCTAGGTCTTTCAGATCTAGACTGGAAATCTCCACCTCTAGAATTGCCCCCTTTGAAATATTTTTTATCGAAAGACTTTTTGAAGTTTGAACCTTCGTCCGAGTCATTTCTTGATCTTGATGAGCGAGGTTTGAAATCATCGCCCTTTGTGAATTTAGAATCTCTTCTGTCATTAGCGCCGAAACTTCTGCTTTCGTCTCTTGTACTAAATCTTTTTGGCTTGTCACTATCTGTTTGTGCGGTTCTTCTTCCCGTTGTGCTTCTGCCTGGTTTGGACTTGTCATCCCGACTTTTCCCTTTGTTACTATTTGTCATGATACGCTTTTAATCGCATAAAATAATGCGGCTACAAAGTTAGCAATTTTACATGGATAAACAATTTGGAAATATAGTGATTTTTCTAAAAAATACACCATGTAAAATCTACGCTCAAGGTATTTTAAACCATGATTTTTACGATTATTATTGTAAGTGGTTGATAATTAAATAAATAAAATGTACCTTTGCCGCCACAAGTATTAAGTGTTAACTAAAAAAGGAGGAAGATGTTAAAGAAACACCTCATTCCATTAACAGTAATTCTAGGATTATTGCTGATGGCAAATGTGTTTGCTTATAAGCTACCAACCAAAGTAGAAAATCTTAAGAAAGATAACTATACCAACATTACAAAAGAAACCGAAGAGCCGGTATTTTCAATAGCTCAACTAGAGTTTGCCGAAGAAACATTGCCAGTTGGCGATACTAGGGTAACTCAAAAAATGAAGAGAACTTTGGCTTCATTTTCTTATGGAAATTTGCAAACAAATCGTTTGCATTTAAAAGCAGCGGAATGGTTTCCTATCGTAGAGCCAATTTTGGCAGCCTATGGTATACCTAATGATTTTAAGTATCTGCCTCTAGTAGAGTCGGGCTTAAGAGGAGGAGTATCACCTAAAGGTGCGGCAGGTTATTGGCAATTTATGCCTAGTACCGCCCGTATGTATGGTTTAAAGGTGAACAAGAAAGTAGACGAACGTTACAACCTTAAAAAATCTACCATCGCGGCAGCAAAATACATTAAAGAACTTTATGGAGTCTTTGATAGCTGGACTTTAGTAGCAGCAGCATACAATGTTGGCGATGGCCACATGCGTAGGCAAATTAGCCGCCAAAGGCAGGATAATTATTTCAAAATGAAGCTGAATAGAGAAACAGGGGCTTATGTCTACAAACTGATCTCGATGAAAGAAATTCTAGAAAATCCTAGCCGTAACGGTTATAAAAATCAGAAAGCGTTAATCGCATATAAAGAAGTAGAAGACGCAAGTGCTACTACTGTAGAGTAAAAAATAATTGGTATAGCTTTTTTATAAGCATTTTAGAAGGCTGTTTCTCTTTTTCCAGGGGAAGCAGCCTTTTCTTTTTGTTAAGCCACCAATGCACAGATTTTTAATGTTATATATATTAATGAGATTTAGTAATCTGTTCATCTGTAACTAATTTACTTTCTACTTTTACATTTAACTTTCTACTTTTGATCCATGTCTTTACAACAATTAAAAGTTACTAGCGTACAGCAAGAAGTTAACGAGGTAATCAGCATAACCTTGGAGCCTACGGCTGGTGGGAAGCCCATTTATAAAGCTGGACAGTTTTTAACTTTGTCGTTTCGCATAGGTGAAAAGGAGTTGCGAAGATCTTATTCTGCCTACAGTTCGCCTTTGGTGGACGAGCCGCTTTCAATAGCTGTAAAGTTGGTAGAGAATGGTGAGATCTCTAGGTTTTTGCATCATTCGCTTGGAGAAGGTGATATAGTTGAAGTAACCGATCCCAATGGAATGTTCTTTTACGAACCTGAAGAAGATAAAGACAGGACGGTTTTTCTATTTGCTGCTGGTGTAGGAATAACTCCTTTGTTTTCGATTTTAAAAACTGCTTTAGTAGGCGAGAGGCAATCGAAAATCGTTTTGATTTATAGCAGTCGCTCTGCCGAAGAGACTTTGTTCTTAGAAGAACTGAAGGAATGGCAAAATATTTATCCAGACAGGTTTAAATTGATCAACCTTTTTAGTAATTCGAAAAACTTAATGAGGGCCCGGTTAAATGGCTTTCTTGTGCATGAGTTGATTAGAGAGCAATTGCCTTTTGTAAAAGAGAATGCGCTCTTTTATACTTGCGGTCCGGTAGATTATATGGATGTTTGCCGTATTTCTATTTTAGGCGCAGGTTATAAGCCGCATCAAGTAAAACGAGAGACTTTTGTACTGCCAGAAGATGAAATTGATGAGGACGATGCTACTGAAAAAGTAGTTGATAAAAATACCTATTCCGTTAATCTGATATTTCAAGGAGAGACGCATCATTTGCAAGTGCCTTGGCCTAAAAGGATATTAGATGTAGCTCTTGAAAACAAAATCAAAATTCCATATAGTTGTAGCGGTGGGGTTTGCAGCACTTGTGCGTCTACTTGCATTTCTGGAGGTGTACGGATGGATTACAACGAGGTGCTAACTGATGATGAAATTGCCAACGGTAGGGTTTTGGTTTGTACTGGACACCCAACAGAAAATGATACTACCATAACTTGGGAGTAATCAACTCTATCATTCGTAATTGCTTTCTCTCCCTTCTAGGGAGAGATGCCAAAGGCAGAGAGGGTTCTGTCATTTCGAACCTCACCCTAGCCCTCTCCTTGAAAAGGAGAGGGAACAATTTCCGCAATTATTTCACATTCTTACTCTGCGGAGGCAACGGCACAAAATCAGTTTCGCCAGGCACTGGCCCAAATTCTTGGTTTAGCCATTTCTGTTTGGCATCCTCAATTAATTCACGGCTCGTAGCCACAAAATTCCAATAAATGAAACGTTCTTCGGGGAAAGGTTCGCCTCCAAAAATATAAACTGTAGTGTTGGCCGCAATAGTAAATTCACAAAGTTTGGCCTCTTTAGCTACCAAGAAATTTTTAGGGCCAAAAGTATTGCCTTCGCTACTTACGCTTCCCTCCAAAATGTACAAGCCGCTTTCACCAAACAAATCATCGCCAATATGAAGTGTTTTTTCTTCATCACTTTTAATCTCAATAAAATACAGCGGACTGTACACCGGAATTGGCGATTTCTTTCCGAAAGCCTCGCCGGCAATCAACTTAAATTTTACGCCATCTTCTTCCCAAGCAGGAATGTCTGCACCATCGGCGTGGTAAAATTCTGGTTCCATCAGCTCTAGATGTTTTGGTAGTGCTACCCAAATTTGTAGGCCGTGCATCTTCCGTTCTGTGCCTCGCAAATAATCGGGTGTTCGCTCAGAATGGGCAATGCCTTTACCTGCGGTCATCCAGTTTACTTGGCCCGGTTTAATTTCAACTTCAGTGCCTAAGCCATCGCGGTGCATAATAGCTCCTTCGAATAAGAAAGTAAGAGTTGACAGGCCAATGTGAGGATGCGGTGCAATATCGAAATTCTCATTTGCACTAAGTGTTACGGGTCCCATGTGGTCAATAAAACAAAAAGGACCTACCAATCTTTTTTCCCTAAAAGGAAGTAGCCTGCCGACTAAAAAATTACCAATATCGCTTGGTCTTTCTTCTATAATGAGTTGAATATTTGACATGATATAAAGATAGGGAATTGTTATTCTTTTAGCCACGGATGTACAGATTTTGTTTCACGAACATTCGTAAACCCTCTCTCGCTACGCCATCTTTCCCAAAGGGGGAGAATAACAGAATGCTTAACAACTTTACTACTCTATCCCCTTGAAGATATGCCCAACGGGCAGAGAGGGGCTCAAATATTATCTATGCATCTGTGGCAAATGCGTATTTTTGTACCCAACAAAACCACACACATGCCCCTTTTCGATTTTAAACAGAAAATAAATTATAAAAACGAAATACTTGCTGGCCTAACCGTAGCCATGACAATGATCCCCGAATCGTTGTCGTTTGCAATCTTAGCTGGTTTTCCTCCACTTACAGGTTTGTATGCTGCGTTTATTATGGGCTTGGTGACTGCGGTTCTAGGCGGCCGACCGGGTTTGGTTTCTGGTGGCGCTGGTGCAACAGTAATTACCTTAATTGCTTTAATGAAACTTCATGGTTTGGAATACGTGTTTGCTGCCGTGGTGGTAGCGGGTGTCATTCAGATAATGGTGGGTTTGTTTAAGCTCGGGAAATTTATCCGGCTGGTGCCGCAATCTGTGATGTATGGTTTTGTAAATGGTTTGGCCATTGTGATTTTCATGTCGCAGTTAACTCAGTTTAAAGTACAGGGAACGGAAGAATGGCTAAGCGGCACACCTTTATACACGATGTTGGGTTTGGTAGCATTAACCATCTTCGTAGTTTGGATTTGGCCCAAAGTTACCAAAGCCGTTCCTGCATCATTAGTAGCTATTATGATTGTTTTTGTGGTAGTGTTGATTTTCGGCATCCAAACCAAAACAGTAAGTGACATTGCTTCTGTAGCTGGCGGTTTTCCTCCGTTTCATATTCCAGAGGTGCCTTTTACGTTCGAAACCCTGAAAATTGTCTTCCCCTTTGGGCTAGTTATGGCGATGGTAGGCTTAACCGAAGGTTTACTCACACTTAACTTGGTAGATGAAATTGTAGGGAACAAAGGCGATGGCAACCGAGAAAGCATGGCACAAGGAACTGCTAATATTTTAAACGGTTTCTTTTTTGGTATGGGTGGCTGCCCAATGATTGCCCAAACTTTGGTTAATCTTTCGGCTGGCGCAAGAGCGAGATTGTCAGCAATCATCGGTTCTTTAACCATACTGCTGATTATTTTGGTGGGTGCGCCAGTAATAGGGAAACTGCCTATGGCCGCCCTTACTGGGGTGATGATGATGGTTGCCGTCACTACATTCGAATGGAGCAGTTTTCGTATCATCAATAAAATGCCAAAAGCGGATATATTTATTGGGGTAGTGGTTGCTGCGGTTACTGTACTTCTGCACAATTTAGCTTTGGCGGTTTTAATAGGCGTTATTCTCTCAGCATTGGTTTTTGCTTGGGAAAGCGCCAGAAGAATTAGGGCAAGAAAGCATATCGACGAAAATGGTGTGAAGCATTACGAGATTTTTGGTCCGCTGTTCTTTGGTTCTACCACCGCATTTCTAGAAAAATTCGATGTGCAAGAAGATCCAGAAAATGTAGTTATCGATTTTAAAGAAAGCAGAATTGCGGATATGAGTGCCATTGATGCCGTACATAAAATTACCGACCGTTACAAGAAACTTAATAAATCGGTTACTTTAAAGCATCTAAGTGCGGATAGCAGATTGTTGCTTAGAAATGCAGCAGGAGCAATTGAGGTAAATATCGACGATCCTGTTTACGCAGTGGCTGATAGGTAATGCGATGATTGGTTGATGTGATAATTAGCTAATGATTACGTAGTAGCTTAGAAAATACCGTCATTTCGACCGTAGTGGAGAAATCTTTGAGCTTTCAAATCGAAAGATTTCTCCATTCCGCTACGCTCTAGTCGAAATGACGGGAAGAATACTAAGCTTCTGTTTTTTGCAAACCCGGTATCTCTACCATTTCATTTGCATCGGCAGCGTAATCTACGCCAGCCACATCAAAACCGAAAAGGTTTAAGAAATCTTTTTTATAGCCAGCTAAATCGCCAGTTTGAGGTAAAGTGTCTGTGTCAGCAGTTTTCCAAAGTTCAGCAACTGCAGCCTGTACATCGTCACGCATTTCCCAATCATCAATTCTGATGCGACCTTTTTCATCCACAGGAACATCGCCGCCAGTGTATAATCTTTGGCTAAACAAACGCTCAATTTGCTCAATACAACCTTCGTGTAAACCTTTTTCTTTCATCGTTTTGTACAAGAAAGAAATATATAAAGGAATAACCGGAATGGCCGAACTCGCCTGTGTTACCAAAGCCTTGTTTACAGACACATAAGCGTGACCTTTAATGTCAGCCAATTTAGCTGCAATTGTGAACGCTGTAGCCTCTAAATGATCTTTTGCTCTACCGATAGTTCCTTTACGGTAAACCGCTTCGGTAACCGCAGGGCCGATGTAAGAATAAGCGACTGTGGTAGCGCCTTCGGCCAGTACGCCAGCAGCTTTCATTTCATCAATCCACATTTCCCAATCTTCGCCGCCCATTACAGCAACCGTATTTTCAATTTCCTCTTCGTTTGCTGGTTCTATCGTTACTGTAGAAACGATACCCGTGTGGAAATCAACAGTTTTATCGCTGAAAGTGCCGCCAATTGGTTTTAAAGTAGAACGGTGTGTAACGCCAGTTTTAGGGTTGGTTCTCACCGGCGACGCCAAGCTGTAGATGATCAGATCTACCTGACCTAAATCAGCTTTAATTAAATCGATAGTTTGTTGCTTTACCTCGTTAGAAAAAGCATCACCATTAATGCTCTTTGCATATAAGCCGTCCGCCTGTGTTTTTTTTTCGAAAGCAGCAGTGTTGTACCATCCTGGCGAAGCCGTTTTACCTTCTTTAGGTTCTTTTTCGAAGTAAACACCAATAGTTGACGCACCAGAGCCATAAGCAGCGGTAATTCTCGATGCCAAGCCAAAGCCTGTAGAGGCACCAATTACCAAAACTCTTTTCGGCCCGTTGTTAGCACCTTTAGATTTTACATATTCAATTTGGTTTTTCACGTTCTGTGCAGCACCATCTGGATGAGCTGTTAAACAGATAAAACCACGCATTCTAGGTTCAATAATCATAATACTGTTTTGTTATAAAGCTAGCCTCGGCCAGCAATCCTTTGTCAAAGCTACCTAATTTTTTGTGGTCTGCAAATTTAGAAAAGCAGCAGTGCCATGTCGTTTAGTATTCTTATTAAACGAGAGTGATTTTTTTGAAAAGCAAAACCAGTAATTCTTCGGCTAATGTAGTCCTTTGCTCAGCTCTAATGCTGCATTGCGCTACGCTCCATTTCGCATAACCACTTCGCCAAGGTTTATTTTACAAAGGTTTTGCTACTTGGCAGGGTTGAATAGTAAGGTTCTTCGTTCAATAGCCCCGATTGTAGTGGGAATATTTTTTTGTTGTGTCATTTCGACGAGGACCGAGGAGAAATCTGTTGAATAGAAGCATTTAACTTGTAGATTTCTCTCTGCGTTCGAAATGACGGTGAGAGAACACAAAAAAGATTTTAACGAAAAGCGGGACGAACGATGTAGATAGCATTGGCTTTGTGCTTCTAAATATGTACGAATTAAGAAAAGTTAAGACTTAATGTTTTAATTTTTAAATCCTTAGTTTTTAAATAATTACTATCTTTGTGAAAATTACAACAATGCTACGTCTAATACATATCCAAAAAAAATGCGCTTGCCAGTCTTATTGGCCAAGTAGCTTGGGTATTGACTTTAGCTTTATCTCGGGCTACTAAAACAGCCATTCTAGAACGCACTCAACATAATTCAATTATTTTTTAAAGTTTAAAACGACTTGATGCATCAACATCAAGTTCACAATATATTATGGACATTTTATATACTGTAGAAGAAAAATATCTGCAGGCCATGGAAGAGCTCAATTATGGCGAAACGCCGAAAGCGCTTCATTTACTTCGAGCAATTATTGCCGAAGATGAAAATTATGCCAGAGCGTATTACAGCATTGGGATAATTTATCACTACTATTTGAAGGATTTCCAAGCGGCAGGGTATTACTATAAAACCAGCTTAACGCTCGATGCTCATTTCCCAGACGTGTACGAAGACTACCTGAAACTGTTGGTGAATTTGCAATTGCATAAAACGATAAGCCAAGTTGCGGAAGCTGCGGTGAAAACAGCTGGGGTAAACCTGTCAGCGATTTATGAGACACTTGGTTTGTACGAAGAGCAGCGCCAAGATTTTGTGCTGGCTAAACAACATTATGAAAAAGCAGCACTAATTGCGGTAGTTGATAAACACCATAGCATACTGCAAGACCACTTGCGCCGTGTGGGTACAAAAATTAGAGCAAAGCAAAAAATGGTTTATGCTTATGAGGGGAGTTAATTACTCCCTTTTTTGTTCAACAGCCCCGATTGTAGTGGAAATATTTTTTTGTCGAACCTTCCATCCGTTCCGTGTCATGCTGAGCCTGTCGAAGCATTTTTGCCATTATTATCCTTCAACAGGCTCAGCATGACAGTGCCACAAAAAAAGATTGCAACGAAAAGCGGGGCGAATGATGTAAATAGCACTGTCTTTGCGCTTCAAAATATTTAAAAACATAAAGGAGTTAAGCAGAAATAAGACTTAATCAACCTTCATTTCTTAATGTTTACAACTCGAAGTTAAAAGAATGTAAAGACTTATAGTTTATTGCTTTGTTAGCAGTTTTAAGTATTTGTATCCGTAGCTTTTGTGGTTTTATTTCGCTAATTTTGCAAGCTGTTTTTTTACCACATAGGTACATTTGGGTTTATCTAAAAATCTTTAGTTTATTATCTGAATATGGTTATTTGCTATGTTCCTATGTGTTTAAAACAACTAAAAACATATTAAAACGGAGCGAAGAACATATGGCGAAGAACCACGTAGATTTGGGCGAGCAAAAAGAGGTTGAGGTTTATGGTGCGAGGGTGCATAATCTGAAGAATATTGATGTTAGTTTCCCTCGAAATAAAATGGTAGTGGTAACGGGTTTGAGTGGTAGTGGCAAGTCGAGTTTGGCTTTTGATACCATTTATGCCGAAGGTCAGCGCCGCTATATGGAGACTTTCAGCGCCTATTCTCGCCAGTTTATGGGCGGTATGGAACGTCCCGATGTTGACAAAGTTTCGGGTTTAAGTCCGGTGATTGCCATTGAGCAAAAAACCACCAGTAAAAACCCACGTTCTACTGTAGGTACCATTACCGAAATCTACGATTTTATGCGTTTGCTGTATGCCCGTGTGGGCGATGCTTTTTCGTACAATACTGGCGAAAAGATGGAGCGTATGAGCGAAGATCAGATTTTGCAGAACATTTATAAAAAGTTCGAGAATTCTGCCGTGAATATCTTAGCTCCAGTGGTAAAAGGTAGAAAAGGACACTACCGCGAGTTGTTCGAGCAAATTCGTAAGCAGGGTTATGTAAAGGTGCGTGTAGATGGCGAAATCCAAGATTTGGTAGCCAAAATGCAGGTAGACCGCTATAAAATCCACGATATTGAAATTGTAGTAGACCGTTTGATTGTTGATCCAAAAGATCATAAACGCTTGCTAGATAGCATTCAAACTGCCATGCGTTTGGGCAAAGGCATTATCAAAATTAGCGATAAGGAAAACAACGTAGCGCATTTCAGTAAGTTCTTAATGTGCCCAACCACGGGTATTTCTTATGATGAACCACAACCAAACAGTTTTTCATTTAACTCGCCTTATGGCGCTTGCGAAACTTGCGATGGTTTGGGCTATATTTTCGTGGTAGATAAAAAATCTATCATGCCTAACATGAAGCTGAGTATCTTAAATGGTGGTTTGGCTCCTTTGGGCGAATATCGTGATATTTGGGTATTTCAGGTGTTGAAAGCTTTGGGGAAAAAGTACAATTTCTCTTTGTCGACCCCTTTGGAAAAATTGAGCGAAGAACATATCGATATCCTTTTAAAAGGTGCACCAGATTTGATTTCGGTGGAAGTGGCCTACAACAAATGGAACGTGCAAAACTACCAAGTTACTTTTGATGGTATCATCAAGTTATTAGAAGAACAGCAAGAGAAAAGGGGAGAAGGAGCTTCTGATGATATGGAGGCTTTCCGCAGGTTAGAAACTTGTCCGGATTGTCATGGTGCCCGTCTGAAAAAAGAGAGCTTACATTTCAAGGTAGATGGCAAGAATATTTCGGAACTGGCTACCATGGATGTCGCCAATTTACACCAATGGTTTGACGGGGTAGAGGAGAGATTGAGCGAACGTCAGAACACCATTGCTAAGGAAATACTGAAAGAGATTAGAGCTCGTATTGGTTTCTTGTTAGATGTTGGGCTGAATTATCTAACATTAGACCGTACTTCGCGTACACTTTCGGGCGGCGAAGCGCAACGTATTCGTTTGGCCACACAAATTGGTTCGCAATTAATGAATGTGATGTACATTTTGGATGAGCCGAGTATTGGTTTGCACCAACGTGATAATGAGCGTTTAATTACTGCATTAAAGAACTTGCGTGATTTAGGTAATACCGTTTTGGTGGTAGAACACGATAAGGATATGATTTTAGAAGCCGACCATGTAATTGACGTTGGTCCGGCGGCTGGTGTACACGGCGGACAGATTGTGGCACAGGGAACTCCAGCGCAAATCTTAAAATCGGGTACTTTAACGGCTTCTTATTTGAACGGCAAAAAAAGTATTGAAGTGCCGAAGAAACGTAGAGAAGGTAATGGTCATCATTTGGGTATCATCAAAGCTACGGGTCATAATTTAAAAGAGGTTTCGGTGGATTTTCCACTAGGTAAATTTATTGCCGTAACTGGGGTTTCTGGTAGTGGTAAATCGAGTTTAATTACCGAGACTTTATATCCAATTTTAAATCATCACTTTTTTAGGGCGAAGAAAAAACCTTTGGGCTACGAGAAAGTAACTGGCCTAAAGGAAATTGACAAGGTAATTGAAATTGACCAAGCACCAATCGGTCGTACGCCGCGTTCAAATCCTTCTACTTATACAGGCGTTTTTTCTGATATCAGGAATTTGTTTGTGGCTTTGCCAGAGGCGAAGATTAGAGGTTACAAGCCTGGTCGTTTCTCTTTCAACGTAAAAGGTGGAAGATGCGAAACTTGCCAAGGTGCAGGGATGAAGGTGATTGAGATGAATTTCTTGCCAGATGTGCAGGTGCCTTGCGAAGAGTGTGGCGGCAGAAGATACAATCGCGAAACTTTAGAAGTTCGTTATAAAGGTAAATCAATTAGCGATGTGTTGGATATGAGCATTGAGGATGCTTGTCATTTCTTTGAGCACATGCCTTCTATTTACCGTAAAATAAAAACCTTGAACGATGTTGGTTTGGGCTACATCCGGTTAGGGCAGGCTTCTACAACTTTGTCTGGTGGTGAGGCACAACGTGTGAAACTAGCTACTGAACTTTCTAAAAAAGATACTGGTAAAACTTTTTATATTTTAGATGAGCCTACTACGGGGCTGCACTTTGAAGACATTGCGGTGTTATTGGGTGTGTTAAATTCTTTGGTAGATAAGGGAAATACGGTTTTGGTAATTGAACATAATTTAGATGTAGTTAAAGTAGCCGATTGGGTAATTGATTTAGGTGAAGAAGGTGGCGCCGGTGGCGGTAGAATTATTTTTGAAGGCACACCAGAGGGATTAATTGAAAATCCGATTAGCTTAACGGGCAAGTTTTTAAAGAAAGAAATGTAACGTAGGGGCGAAATATTTTTCGCCCTTATGCGCAAGTAAATGTAAAAATATTGGGCGAAAGATATTTCGCCCGTACGAAGTAAGTATTTTCGGCAATGCCAAAAAACAAAAAAGCGCTGCAAGTAATCACCTGCAACGCTTCCATTAATTTCAATTTTTCTTAATTCAATGGATGTTTTCCTCTAGCGATTTGGCTGTCACGGGTGTTCTTCTGTACGGTGATAGCGCCAAAAATAGCGAGGAGAAAAGCAAAGGCGTAAAAGCCTTTTTCGCTGGGCAGCAAATCTGCATTCCAAAGCCCAATGATGAGCAAAGCAATGGTTAAAAGCGTTGCAAACCAGCTGATGCCATAGTAAAGTTCTGTTACAGGAATGCTTTCTAGCTTGTCTCTCACAGCTTTTTGTAGCGAGATTACCGCGAACAATCCGAACATTAATACGGCGAAATAATAACCTTTTTCATTTAGTAGCATGTCTGATCTCCAGAGACCAATAATAAAGCCAATCATGCCTACGCCCAAGGCAATCCATGAGGCTGCTACAAAGGCATTTGAAGGTTTTTGATTCATTGTTTTTAATTTAGGTTAATCAGTTCACAATTGCACTAAAGACGCTCGGCATTGTCAATTGTTACGAAGTCTTGATTTAATTTTACTGTAGAAAAGCTAACTTTAGGTACTTGTTCTCTGTTATATCATTATGCAAAACCTGCTTAATTCTTCTCAAATCAAAGATGTGGATGCTTATACCATCCTACATGAACCCATCGCTTCCATAGATTTAATGGAAAGAGCTTCATTGGCTTTTGTACAGTTTTTTATAGCTAAGTTTCCCGAAAAAGAAAGTGCTATTTGGGTTTTTTGCGGGCAAGGAAATAATGGTGGAGATGGATTAGCAATAGCTAGGTTGCTTAGCAAAATTGGATACGCAGATATTAAAGTTTTTTTAGCGAGTTACTCACAGCATACTTCTGATGATTACATTCAAAACCTGGCAAGGCTCCAGAAAGAGTGTCCCGCAATCCCGTTGCTGAA
Source organism: Pedobacter helvus (assembly GCF_005925325.1). Taxonomy (GTDB): domain Bacteria; phylum Bacteroidota; class Bacteroidia; order Sphingobacteriales; family Sphingobacteriaceae; genus Pedobacter; species Pedobacter helvus. Next base: position 622,418 of record NZ_SRMP01000002.1, read on the forward strand.
AGATTTGAAAGAAGTGCATTTATCTAAAAATGACATCGTAGTTGATGCACTTTTAGGCTCTGGTTTAAACAAACCATTAACAGGTAACTATGAGGAACTGGCGAGAAAGATCAATGCTTCTAGTGCTAAAGTAGTTGCTGTAGATGTACCCACTGGATTTAAAAGTGAGGGAGAACTTGATGGAGTTTACAATGGTGTCAATGCAGATTTGGTTATAACCTTTCAACTGCCCAAAATCAATTTCTTCTTTCCCGAAAGTACCGAAGCGATAAAGAAATTCGAGGTTGTTCCTATCGGGTTAAACGAAACCTATATCGAGAGCTTGCCAAGCCACTGGAAGTTAGTCACAGAAGAGTTTATCCGAAAAATCATCAAACCTAGAGAACGCTTTTCTCACAAGGGAACTTACGGGCACGCTTTAATCGTAGCTGGTAATACAGAGACAATGGGCGCTGCATTATTGAGCACGAGTGCTTGTTTGCATGCAGGCGTGGGTTTGGTTTCGGCTTGCATCCCACAAAGTGGATTGAATGCTTTAAACGTGGCCGCACCTGAGGCAATGTACATCCGTAGAGAAAACTTTGAAGCTGCTGATTTGGAAAAATACCAAGCCATCGCAATCGGGCCAGGTTTAGGTACCGAAGAAAGTCAGCAACAAATTCTTGAACACTCACTTCTTCAAAATCGACCTCTGGTGTTAGATGCTGATGCCCTGAATATGCTTTCTCATCACAAAAAACTGCAACAGAAAATTCCTGCTCAAAGTATACTTACGCCGCATGTGAAAGAATTTGATAGGTTGTTCGGTGATCACCATAATTGGTGGAGTAGGGTAGAAGCAGCTAGAAAGAAAGCCGAAGAACTGCAAATAATCATCGTACTTAAAAATCAATATACTTTCATTTGTTTGCCAACTGGCAATATTTGTATCAACCCAACAGGCAACCCGGCTATGGCGCAAGGCGGTATGGGCGATGTGTTGACGGGAATAATTACCAGTTTTTTAGCGCAGGGATATACCTCAGCACAAGCTGCTATGCTTGGCGTTTACCTACATGGAAAGGCAGGGGATATCTTAGCTGAAAAACGCGAAATAGTCACGGCATCAGCATTAGTAAAATCGCTCCCTAGGTTACTAAAGAAAATAAAGTCTGCAACTAATTAAACAATGCCTTCGATATCGAAAAGGTGCTTTTCTGCGTGGTAAGAAGAACGAACCAAAGGTCCACTTTCTACGTATTTTAAGCCTTTCGCCAAGCCAGCTTCTTTATATTTCGCAAACTGATCTGGGTGGATCCAGTCTACAACAGGGTGGTGAGCTTTGGTTGGTTGTAAATACTGACCTAAAGTTAAGATGTGAACGCCATTTGCTACCAAATCATCCATTGCTTCGAAAACATCTTCTTCAGTTTCGCCCAAACCTAGCATAATACCAGTTTTAGTGCGCAAACCAAATTCCGAAATTCGCTTCAGACATTCTAAACTTCTGTCGTATTTAGCTTGGATACGTACTTGACGGGTTAAACGGCGCACCGTTTCCATGTTGTGCGAAACCACTTCTGGTCTTTCCTCCAAAACACGGTATAAATTATCCCACTGACCTTTAAAGTCGGGGATTAAAGTTTCTAAAGTTGTAATTGGACTTTCCCTTCTGATGGCCTGTAAAGTTTCAGCCCAGATGATAGAACCACCATCTTTTAAATCATCGCGGTCTACCGAAGTAATAACGCAATGTTTAACACCCATTAACTTCACCGAGTTAGCTACACGGTTTGGTTCATCGGTATCAACAGCCAAAGGACGACCAGTAGCAACCGCACAAAAAGAGCAAGAGCGGGTACAAATGTTACCTAAAATCATGAAAGTTGCTGTACCTGCACCCCAACATTCGCCCATATTCGGACAATTGCCGCTTTCGCAGATGGTATGCAGTTTATGTTCGTCAACCAAACTCCTTACCTGTGCATATTCTTTTCCCACAGGTAATTTAACTCTTAACCAATCGGGTTTACGAGCTTTTTCGGTAACTGGCGCAACAACAGGAAGTTCAATCATGATACAAAGTTAAGCAATCTTGCTGAATTGTGAGAAGATTGAAATGTTGTAAAGTTGTAATGTTTTGGTTTTGAATGGTTGGTTTGTTTGCAGGATTCGAAAAGCAAGTCGGCAGCTGCGGTTAATGTCAGTCCTTCTTTTCGCTGTAGTCCCGAGTTTACTCGGGAGCTGCCGCTTCAATAAGGTTTAAAATGCAAGGTATGTGCAGTAATTCCCCTCGGCAGTTGCAAGACATGTAGCTTAAATTAGTACAAACTACCAAAACGAAGTGCTGCTGTTTTTTTGATGTGCGTAGGGTTGTGTGTAGGTCTAGTTGGATTGATAAGCATTTTTGTATGCTTTTAGATAACTCAAAAAGAATAAAATACGAAGCCGGGCGAAGACTCCGAGTTTAGATTGAAACTAAAACTTGCCAGCGTTAGCAAACAACTTACTTCAGCAAACTCTTTGCTCCATCTAAAAGTTCGCTACCTTTCTTCTTTAACTCATTTTTTCCCTTTTCAACAGTAGTTTCGCTAGTATACGAACTTACCGCATTAGAAATTTGTTGAACCTTATGTACAGTTGCGAAAATCTCATCTGTATGAGGTACATTATTAGCCTTTAATACGCTTTGCCAATCTATTTTAGCCAATACCGAAATCATGTATTTGGTAGCAATTTTACTCAAAAATAATTTGTCATAAACTCCGTTTAACGCTTTTCCAGCCTCGCGGTCATTTACGTATACGATCGTTTTCGCTATGGCCTCCTTTTCACTATTAGAAAGTAAAGGACTTTGTTTCAATTTAGATAAAGCAGTTACAGCTTTTTCCTTGTCTTCGCGTTTCAGGTACAAATAACTTTCAATGGCTAAAGTCAGTTCCGTCTCAAGTCCGAGCTTCTTGGTATCTTCCAAAAATTTCTCAAAATCATCCAACCCTCTTTTTTCATCAATCTCCCTTTCCATCCTTAATCTATCAAAACCTCTAAACAAATAGTTAATGCCATGAAAAGCAGTATGTGTTTGACTGTCTGTGAGGTTTCTCCAACCAAAAAATGCTTTGGTATAAGGCAACGGAACATTTTGATTTTTATCCAGCCAGTTGATATTTCGGGTCAATCCATCTTCCGATAGGTAAAATAAATTATTGCTGAAAAATAGGAAGCCACGTACAAACTCCAATAAAGTTTTCGTCTCGTGGTCTGGCAAAAGTTCAGGCTGAGTTTTGGAGCACTCGTAAAGCGCAAAAGGCTGCCCTAAATCCCTTGTCGCTAAAACTACCATGCTTAATATGGCATGCTCTATGTTTTGAGCTTTGGTTTTCTCATCATCTTTTAGCAATGGAAAAGAAGAATTTCTGTCGCCATAAATACGGTTTATGCCTTCAACTAAAGTTGGGAAAATGTCTTCATCTGTTTCTTTAACAAACCCTTTAACTGTACGGTAATCTTTATACAGTAAAAGGGCTTCCATTGGCGAAATGCTTTTACCCGAATCTATATTTATGTTACTTAATGAATTTAAAACCGTTTTTAAATGCTTGCCAAACTTTTGATACTCGGGTTTTGTGGTGTCTTGCACAGCTGAAGACCTGATCGCAATTTTAGCAAATTTGTAAAAAGTGATTTTATCGTAAGCCAAGTTTTCTGTAAGCTTCTCTTTATCCAAAGCTAACAGTTTTTCATCAGTACTTGGACTTGAGCAACCACAAACAAGTAGTATAAATAAGTACAAGAACGTTAAATTGTATTTCATAATCTTAGAAGCGTTATTTGTTCATCTTTGGACAGTACCGAAGTCTTTTTCAAAAATATTCTAATTTAAGAAACAATAAAACCTCTAAGGTCGATTATTCTGTTGAGAAGTAAAATGATTGTGCCTAGTTGTCACACACTGTTGGCTATTGCCTCTGTTTAAACTCTTAGCGATCCGCGAAAGGCTCTTGCAGCGTAATAAGATTGGGCTCCGTTATGGTATACAAAAACAGTATTATATCGACGGTCGCAGAACAAAGCTCCATCAAGTTGGCGGATAGATGCCGGTGTTTGTATCCAGCTAGATGTTTTTAGGTCAAACTCTCCCAATTTCTGTAACGATCTGTATTCTCCTTCGGTTAATATTTCGATCCCCATTTCAGTTGCCATATTTACAGCACTATCGTTGGGTTTGTGTTCTTTTCTTGCTTCCAAAGCTTCGTGGTCAAAACACACACTTCTTCTTCCTTTCGGACTTTCAGCCGAGCAGTCGTAAAACAGAAACTCACCAGTTTTTTCATCGTAACCAACTACATCAGGCTCGCCACCAGTAATGTCCATTTCATTTAACGACCATAGCTTTTCAGGTTTAGCTTCTAATTTCTCTTGCACTTTGTTCCAATCCATGCCTTCATGGCGCTTCATGTTTTTTTCGAAACGGATTTTCAAAATGCTCAATAATTCTTCACGTTGTTGTACTGATAATTTTCTGCTCATGATATTAGTCGTTTATGCCTTTTCCGCTTAATATTTGTGGGATATATTTCTCAACTCTTGCCGCTCTCGTTTTAGCTTGTTTTGCTTCTGAAAAATGAAACAGATAAGCTCTTTGCCTTCCTGGAGTTAATGCTTCGAATGCAATTTTTAGTGCAGGTAAAGCATTTAGTTTTTCTTGAAATTCTGCTGCAACCTCGAAGTCGGAAGTTTTTCTCATTGCTACTTTTAATCCAGCTTTTTCTACTTCGATTGCCTCGAAAATGTAGTTTTTTATTTGTTGCTTTACGCTCCAAATTTCTTTGGTGTTGGTGAACCGAATTTGTCGAGCCGATTGTACATGGTCTGTTTGTTGGATCAGTAAACCATCCGTGTTACTTAGCAAAGCACCTTTGAAAAATAATAAAGCGCAGTATTCTTTAAAACCATGAATTAAAACGATGTTGCTTTTGTGTGAAATATAGCAAGGCTGTCCCCATTTTAATTCTTCGGTTAAGCCACATTCAAGAACAATCGTTCTCATTGCTTCGAACTCTTCTTGCCACTTATCTGTTTTACTTAAAAATACATCAACTTTAGGGTTCATCTTTGGCTATTGGATGATTAAAGTTATGAAATTTGAAAACAAATTGATGCTCAATTACCAAGACATTTCAAAAACCTTCTGTTCTTTAGTTGAAAAAAATCCCAATGCCTGATAGAATTTATGGGTCTCAGTACGTAGCACATTACAGCGAATTCGGATAGTTGAGATACCTCGGTTTTGGCTCCACTTTTTACTGGTTTCAATCAGGTTTTTGCCAATTTGCTGGCCTCTTGCATTTTCATCCACCACTAATCCGGTTACCTCTACAAATAACGGACTTTCTACTCGTAGGCAAATTAAACAGTGTAGCCAACCTACAATTTTGCCTTCAGCTTTGGCTACAAAAATAGCATGATCTTTTAATGGGATAATTTCTTGTAATCTTCCGAGTAGCATTTCGAAATTATTCCCGTAACCCAATTGTTCAGAGAGAGAAAGAATTTCTAGGGCTTCGGCTTCGGTAATACTTTCGAGTTGGCTAATGTCCATTAAGAAATTAATTTTAGCATACTTTGTATAAAGTTAGCTAAAGGTTTTCGTTCTTTTAACCAATTGAATGATATTATCCCTATGGTAGCTGTAGTAATACCAGCAAGTACATCTGCCAGATAGTGATGACTTGTGTAAACGGCAGCAAACCAAATTCCAACCATTACGGTGATGAAAAAGAAATTCGCTTTGCGAAATTTTCCTTTGGTACCATAATAAACCACAATTAAAGGATAAGCCGAGTGTAGGGATGGCATTGCGGCAAATACATTTGAGCCTTTGCTGTAAATTGACTTAAATAGCTCGATGCCGAAGAAGTTATCGAAACGAACCAATCCGGCCGTGTTGCCAGGAGTACCCGCTATAAATTCAAATCCATGTTGCTGTACGTACCAAGGTGGGGCGGCAGGATAGAGGTAGTAAACCACAAACCCCAGTAAGTTTACCCAAACAAAAGTGAGTAGAAAGTTTAAAAAATTTCTACGTTCGTTGCTAAAAAAGAGAAAGGCTGCAAATGCCAATGGCACAGGTACCCACATCAAATAAAAGAACCCTGTTAGCACATCTAAAAACGAGTTGGTATGTAGTAACCAATACTCATTAGGTGTAAGTAGTTTTCCTCCTTGTTCTATTCCAAAAACGCTTTTTTCGAAGTTGTAAAGATCTTCAATATGTACAGCGTTATAGTTGTAGTTAGGAAAAGCCTTCATGTAATCATAGATGATCCAATATACAATGAAGATGGAAAAACCGATGATGAATTTTCTGGTGATAGCCGATACATAATAAAGTACATTGAATATACCTATCAGTACCAGCTGGTCTGTTTTATAACCTACTAAAAAATAAGAAAGAACTAAATAAAGTGCCGAAATACCAAGCGTTAATGGTAAATCTTTTTTAAGGTCTCTTTTGGTTCCCTCAGCGGGAATATCTGATGTCATTTTATTTATGTGTTGGGGCGAAAAATGTTTCGCCGTAGCAGTAATTTTTATTGAGTCTCTCTTTTCTTCTCAAATCCAGACCTGAAAATGCTATCCCAGAACATCCAGCTTACCCCAAAACCTTTAGAAGCATCTTGATAGTGGTGCAACATGTGGTGGTGTTTTAAGGTTTTCCAAAATCCACTTTTAAAATTGGCATGATGAAGTGCGTAGTGCACCATGTCGTAAAACAGATATCCACCAATAAAACCAATGAAGAACGAATATTCTTTAGTCTCTGGTAAAAGCCAATCGAATAACAAGTAGAAGCCTAAAGCCAACGGAATACTTGCCGAAGGAGGCATTACTAAACGGTTAGCATCATTCGGATAATCGTGGTGTACGCCGTGAAAAATGAAATGGATACGTTTGCCCCATTTGCTGGTTGGGTAGAAATGGAAAATCCAACGGTGCAAAACATATTCGGTGATGGTCCAGATGAATAACCCAAAAGCTATCCAGCCGAAAAAATCTAAAACTGGAGTTTTTGCTACAAAAAGTGCCTTCCATGCTAAGAAAAAAATTAGCGGAACATAGATGATTAAAGGCACATAATATTTTACTTTCGATAGCGGCTCAAGTAAGTCGCTTTTGAACATTCTTGTTGACTCTTTAGAATTCGAGATAAAATTCTTTGCCATGGTACTATACTTTTATTCTTTCGGTTACTGCTTTTGTTGGATTGTTAGCTTCGTAACCTTTTATTTCTACATATTTAACATTTGGTACCCAAAAAGTACCACCTTCTATTCTCAAGAAAATTCTATCCAATAGGATCTTTTTGTTGTTAGCTGTTGCGTAGACGTGATATTTCTTGTCGATTGCAGATTTAGTTAGCAACAAAGGGAATTTCTTGTACGATACAAAACGCAGTTCGTAATTGCCGTTGCCAATATCTTTGGTTTGAATTCCATAAGCAAACTTGCGCTGGATATAGTTCAGGTCTTTTTTTCCTTCTTTATCGGCATAACGCATCCAAAAAACATTAACTGGTTTTTCTTTATCCAAATCTCCGTTTTCATCTACATTTAATTGGCAAATGATGGTATTGATATTTGGATCACGTTGTACATAAAATAACTGATTGCTGATATTCTTTGGCGTTGGGAAAGTAAGGGGAGAAGGGTCATCGCCAGTTTGCGCTTTTAATACTGTTGAATTAGAAAGACCTAAACCTGCAAATAACACTAAACCAGCAATTATTGCCGCTTTATTGCTAGCCTTTGGAAACTCTTTCGCATCCAAAGCTTTTTTCGCTTCTCTTAATCTATTTACTGCAGTGATGTTGGTCATAATTGCCATTAGCGTAATTGGCAACGTAAAAATGCTCATGGTTTCGAATACGTGAAACTTAATACCTGGTACATAGAGTTTATAATCCGCACCTAAGAAATTGTAGGCAACGCCACATGCAATGGCAAATACACCAATGGTTACCACACGTTCTGGACGTTGCATTAAGCCGCCTTTACATTCTACACCTAAACCTTCGGCACGAGCACGAGTGTAACTTACCATCATCGATCCAATTAGCGCAATAAAAGCAAATAACGAACTTAGAAAGTAGTGATGTGCCACTAAGTAGTAGCAAATGCCTAAAAACATGACCATTTCGCTGTACCTATCTAGCACAGAATCATACATGGCGCCGAATTTAGAGCTCATGTTGCCTAAGCGAGCTACTTGTCCATCTAACATATCGAACAAACCTGCAAAAAGCACTAAAGCACCAGCCCAGCCTACATATTCAAGTTCACCACGGTTAGATTTTTCGGCACCGATAATGAAAATCACGGCTACGCCGATATTCAACAGTAAACCAATCGTGGTTACCATATTTGGCGTAAGCCCAATTTTAATTAAACCCTTTACAAATGGATTAATTACTTTATAAATACCTAATTGAAGGTTATCTCTTAACTTCATTTTTTAAAAATCTAGTTTAACTCTAGCCCTAATGCCCCATTCGGTAACCTCAGGATTGTTTAGATAGTTAAATCTCTTTACCAAATCTACCCTTAATACCTTGAAAATATTTCCTAAACCAACACTTCCTTCCATATAAGGCTCTTTATTGAGCGAATAGGTTCTTTGTGTACCATTTTCATAACTAGGCAATTTGTAAATGCCGTCATTATTTTTTTCTGGATTATTTTCATCTCTCAAACCTCCGTAAATTGCTTTGAATGAAACAATCTCACGTAGTTTTAATTTATTTAACAAAGGTATCTTATTTAAAAAGAATCCGTTAAAATTATGATCGATATTTATTGCAGCATAGCGGTCGCTCACAAATTCTAAGAAGTTCATCAAGTTATATGAGTTTAACTGATAAGCGTAGGTTTGGTTAGCACGGTGTACTGACAATAGCGGAAAAGGTACCTTTCCGGCAATGTAACCGCCTTCTACCCTAACATCACTAAAACCTAACTGCGACAAATAAAAACGTTTATCTACACTAGCCATAATGTTATGGTAGTTATACTCGCCCCCAAAAAAACCTTTAATACCGGCAGTATATCTTAAGTTATAGATAGGGTATCTATCGATAATTGGTATACGATAAATCTTACCTTGATAGAATTTCTCGTTCTTCGCGTACCTAAAACCTACACTAAGTTCTGTAGTGGTAAGCCTATTGATGAAAGCATTAGAACTAGCATCGTTATAGAAGAGGCCGCCAGCAGGAGTTTGAGACCATTTCTTAAACCCAACGTTGTAAGAGAAACGATTTTCGAATTCCTTCACATAGTCTAAGCGATAGAAATCGTTATATAATAACATATCGTTTACACCACGTTTAAATGATAATAAAAAGTTATCTTCTTGTACGAACTGTAGTTCTTGTCCAGGTATTTTGGTATCCCTTTGGAAACTCGCTCTAATATAGTTTTGAGGAAATTTATATATAGATTTATTATTTAAAGAATAAGTGCCTGATAGGAAAAACTTCCATTTCTCATCTTTAAAACCGTAAGCAGCGTAGTTCTCAAAGTAGAAACGTTTGCTCAAAGCCGGGGTAGTTCTACCTCCTACACGTAGGCGAAAGCCCTCTACATTGTTAAAGCTGTAGAAAGTATTAGTAGGCCCAACCTCATAAGGTCCAAAATCCCAATAACCAGCAAGGGCAAATGTTACTAGTTTAACAGTTTTTCTAAACGAAGGTATTTTTTGCAGCGTATCTATATTGCTGTAGATCTTGAGTTGCTGTTGCGGAATGGAATCTAATCGGTTTTGAGCCCAGAAATCATCGGTTCTTTTATTCGCTCCTTCTAGTACTTCCAGTTTTTTACCAGAGAATATCGTATCAGGAATTTCTACATTCGTTTTATATTGATCGTAGCTTACGCTTCTTTCTCCCGTAAAACCTAAACCTTTATTTTTACTAATCCCGAAATCAGCTATTAAATTACTTTTGCTTAGGTAATACCTATTGTCTGTATTTTTCTGGAAATCTAATGCAATTTCCATTCCCCTCACAAAGTTGAGGTTGATGTTTTTGTTGACCCCAAAGTCTGCTTTTTGCACAGCGTAATTGCCGTCCATCGTAATGTAGATCTTTCCTTCAAATAACATATCGCCTTTGTTGCGTGGCGTAAACGAAAGTTCGATTACATTTGGAGTGATATTTTTTAGCGTATCCGTAATAAAGAATTTGTAAAAAGTAGGGGCAGAGTTCGCAATTGGACTTAAAAAGTCGTTGCTCATCACCGAGATGTTATTATCGTAGATATTGATATTTTGATACATCCTATCGAAATAGGCCTTCATCCCTTGATTATCAATAAATCTATTATCAAACTCTACTTGCTTTTCTGCTAAAATTACAGTCTTGCTTTTATCTGGTGAAAAACTCAAATACTGATCGGCCAGTTTCTCTTGAATATAGATAGGCAATAAGTTTTTGCCACCAATTTTGGTAGAATCTTGCTCTTGAAATAAGAATTGGTAATTTCTAAAAATACGTTTATTCTTGAATTTCTCTGAGACGTTACTCATGGAGAACAACATCTTTTCGTATTCTTTATATTGTACGGTTTCATATGCTTTAGGCTGATTTTTATCCTTGTTCTCGATTACTTTTCTAATCAGTTCTACCGCCGGATTGTTCTTGTTAGAATACCTAACTTTCTTGCCTGCTATAATGGTAACCTCGTTTAACGACTGCGCATTAGACTTTAACAGGATGTCTAGTTTCTGTGTCTGTCCAACTATGATCGTTTTGTACAAAACGTCATAGCCTACGTAGTTAAACTTCAGTTTGTTGTAGTCTTCGTTAGTGCTGATTTTGAAATTTCCATCTAAATCTGATTGAGTTCCCAAGCGGGTATCATTAAAGAAAATAGATACATAAGGGAGCGTTTCTTTTGTTACAGCATCTCTTACTGTTCCTGTAATAACGGTTTTTTGGGCAAATGCCGACGACATACCCATTACAGTAGCACTGATAAAAGTTAGTGCATAAATTAATGTCTTATATGTGTGTTTCATTTTTACTGTGTGAAAATGAATTGCTTCTGCATGAAGTAATTATAAATAGTACCAATCAATCCAGAAACGAGGATTTTCGAAAGCATGTAATTAATGCCGAAAAAATGAGTGAGTATGTAAACTCCGCTGGTTACAATCAAAAGATTGCCGCACCAAACCAAAATATACTTTACAATTTGAAGCTTAATGTCTTTCTCCTTAGAGTTGAAGACCCAATTGCGCCCCATATAAAAGTTTACACAGCCACCAACAACTGTTCCTGTTACACTTCCTGCAACATACCAAATACCCAAAAAGCTCACGCAAAATAACGTGGTCAAGTAGTCTACTAACGTTGCCGTTAATGACGAGGCTTGTGCTTTTATAAAGGTTAACATCTTCTTAAAATATGTTGAAGAAAATTATTATTTGCAATACGATATTGGCATAAACCCCTGCCAAAACATCATCTGCCATTACGCCCCATCCTCCGGGCCACTTTTCCAATCTGCGTATCCCTAGTGGTTTCAAAATGTCAAAAAACCTGAATAGCACTAATCCTGCAATGATATATTCAATCTTTATAGGCACAAAAAGCAGTGTGATACACATACCTGCAACTTCATCTATTACCACTCGCTGGTGATCTTTGCCCCAAAGTACTTCTACTTCGTTTGCACTTCTTACGCCTTGTATTGTCAGCAGCAAGGTTACTAAAGCTGGTGCCAGTTTCTGATCATATCCCTCGGGTTGCAGAAAGTACCATAAAAGGCAAGTAAAAATGGCAGCGTAAGTACCCGCTCCCTTGCCTATATAGCCAATTCCTAAACTGGTTGATATGATTTTGTGAAATATCACTGTTTCAATTTTGTTAAAAAGCATTCCTGTAGTCTTTTAACGGCTCAAAACTATGGAAACTTTTTTTAATTCTAAAGTTTCCGAGTGGTTGATCGCCTACTTTCGAACGCAAATTACATTCGCAAGACAAAAGCAAAAAACACGTTGGAATTTATAAATGAATTAGGTAAAGGATTTTTATGTCCTGTATTTGCTTACCTATTTGTAGTGTTTCAAATTGCAGTGTTTGAAACAATATCAAACACTGCTCATTGATTTTTTTATTTTTCTTCTTCGTAATAATCAAGCCCTAGGTGAGTAATTAATTCTTCACCCATGAAATAGCGCAAGGTATTATGTAATTTCTCTAATTGTTTGAAGATATCGTTCTCTGGACGTAATCCTTCTTTAGTTTGAGGAGATTTCAAGTAGAAAGATAACCACTCTTGAATTCCGCTCATTCCAGCACGTTTAGCTAAATCTGAGAATAAAGCTAAGTCTAATACGATAGGAGCAGCTAAGATTGAATCGCGGCATAAGAAGTTAATCTTGATTTGCATTTTGTAGCCCATCCATCCGAAGATATCAATGTTATCCCAGCTCTCTTTGTTATCACCGTGAGGAGGGTAGTAGTTGATACGGATTTTGTGGTACATATCGCCATATAAATCAGGGTTTTGCTCTGGTTTGAAAATATCTTCCAATACACCTAATTTAGAAACTTCTTTAGTTTTGAAGTTATCTGGATCATCCAACACCAAACCATCACGGTTACCTAAAATGTTATCAGAGAACCAACCACGTACACCTAAAGAACGAGCCATTAAACCTGGTGCTAAAACTGTTTTCATCAAAGTTTGACCAGTTTTGAAATCTTTACCAGCAACTGGAGTTTGGGTTTCTTTTGCCAACTCTAACATTGCAGGAATATCTACAGTTAAGTTAGGAGCTCCATTTGCATAAGCATAACCTAATTTCAACGCAGCATAAGCATAGATCATGCTTGGTGCAATGTTTGCATCGTTGTCTTTTAAGCCTTGTTCAAATGCAGCTAAAGTTTGGTGAACTGCAGAAGGTTCTAAGTAAATCTCAGTAGAACCACACCATACCAATACGATACGCTCACAATTGTTTTTAGCTTTAAAGTCTTTGATATCTTCAATTACTTGTTGTGCTAAATCCCATTTTGTAGCAGCTTCTTTAACGTAAGTTCCGTCTAAGTTTTTAACGTAGTTTTTGTCGAATGCAGCTTTGTAAGGTTTAATTGCTTCTAATTCGTCTTTGATGTCGTATAAAAGATGACCATCAATTACCTTAGCTTTCATTGCAGCATCATACACATTGTCTTCATACACATCCCAACCACCAAATGCTAAGTCTTCTAATTTTGCTAATGGAACGAAATCTTTAATTAAAGGCTCGTTGTTGTCTGTTCTTTTACCTACACGAATGGTACCCATTTGTGTTAAAGAACCAATAGGTTTAGATAGACCTCTTCTAGCGGCAACTACACCAGCAATCATGGTGGTAGCTACAGCACCTAGGCCAGGCATCATTATACCTAATTTTCCATTGGCTCCTTCTACTTGCTTTTTCATTATTGTTTATTATTATGTGTTTATCCTATTAAGTTCTATGTCATAAGTTTAAGTTCTACGTTTTGTACGGTGCTTAGTACATGCTATTTGCTCTATACATGTCACTTATAACCTATTACTTAAAACGTATAACTTATTTCAGCCAATTATTCTCTTTATACCATTTAACTGTTTCTTCTAAGCCACGTTCTAAATTGTATTGAGGTTCGAACTGTAAATCTTTCTTTAAGTTTTCTATGTTACACGCCCAGTTTGGAGCCGTTAACTCTTTTATTTTTTCTTTGTTTAGCGTTGGTGTTTTGGTGCTTTTGGCATAAATCGTATCCATTAAACCAGCTAAACCTTTTATAATTCCCAATGGGATGTGCATTTTCAGTGTTTTTTTCTGTAATGCTTTTTTCAAACCATCAGCCAACGCATATCGGTTGTAAGTTAATCCGTCAGATATGTTGTAGGTTTTGTGTACAATCTCCGATGTTAAAAAGCGGATGATGATCTCTGCCAAATCCCTCACATAAATGAAGCTCAATTGTTGGTTAAACCTTCCAATGTAAGGCTCTAAACCTTGGTTGATGGTTTTAAAGAGAATAAAAATATCTTTCTCTCTTGGTCCATAAACCGCAGTGGGTCTAACGGTAATTAGCGGAAGATTTTCGATGTTATTCAAATATTCTTCTGCTAATTTCTTGCTCAACCCATAAAAAGTTACAGGTTGTGCAATTGCATCATCGTTAATGGCTGCATCAAAATCTGCAATAGGTCCAATAGCCGCCAAACTACTTACGAATACAAATTTTTCTAACTTATAACTAACTAGTGATGCCGCTAGCGCTAAGTTTCTACTGAACTCTGCATTAACCTTGTTGTATTCTTGCAAGGTTTTTGCCTTTGTTGTGCCAGCAGCATGTATGATATAGGCGTACTGTTTTTCTTCCAGTTCGGTTTTCAGTTCATCAACCGAGCTAAAATTTAAATTAACGTAGTTGATGTTTAAGTTCTTCAAGTGGGAGATATCACTATTAGGTCTAACTGCTGCGTAAACTTCTAAGTTGTTTTCAATTGCCGTCACAATTAAATGGTAACCTACAAATCCACTAGCTCCCGTAATTAGTACCTTTTTGCTCATCTTCTTTTAAGCTTTTCGCTTTAGGCTTTCAGCTTTATATCTTTCTTCAGTCTTTCTAACTTTCGTCTTACAACTTCTATATCTTCTTTTCTAGAATTCTATATTCTCTGTATAGTTTACCGCCTATGTTTTCAATTGGTCGGTTCACCATATCGTTATCTTCTAAAGTCCAGCTCGCTTCGGCATACTGAAAATTTCTGGCTTTAAAGGCTTTAATGATACGGCCATACAAGCAAGCTTCGATCCCCATTTTTCTATATCCATCAATTACGCCCAGTAACATGATACGGATACCGTTTATTTTCTTTTTGCCTAATAATAATTTGATTAAACCGGTCGGGAAAAGCCTTCCTCGCTTAATTTTAATTAGTATTTGGTTAATGTCTGGAATAGCTAGAGCAAAAGCTACAATTTTGCCTTCTTGCTCAGCGATGTAACAGAAATCAGTATCTAAAACCAACTTTAAATCATTGGCTGTGTAGTTAAATTCTTTATCGGTCATCGGTACAAAACCTAGGTTTTTATCCCAAGCCTTATTGTAAACCTCTTTCAATGCAGCTGCTTCTTCCTTAAACTTTTTCAAGTTTATTTTTCTGATGATGATGTTGCTTCTTTTTAGCCTGTTTTCTAATCCATCTATCAAGCCTACCGATCTGTCATCGTAATTGCCGGCAGTATATCTATATGCTCTTAAATCTACCTTTTTGGTAAAGTCGAAGTCTTCCAATAAGTCAAGATAATAAGGCGCATTATAGGGCATCATGGCTACTGGCGGCCCATCAAAACCTTTAATTAATAAACCGCAAATATCATTGGTAGAAAAATTTACAGGTCCCATTATGGAGGTTTGCCCGTTTTCTTTTAACCAATTTTGAGCAGCATTTAACAATAAGCTACTCACAGTTTTATCGTTAACTGTATCAAAAAAACCAAAGAAACCTTCTGTTACTCCTTTTGTAGCATTATGGTTTCCGTTGATAATTGCAGCAACTCTACCCACTATTTTCTCGCCCTCTACCGCTAAAAATAACTGCATCTTAGCATGGTCGTGAAATGGATGTTTACCAGGAGTTAGCATATCACGTTGTGCAATATGCAATTCAGGTACGTAATAAGGATCATTTTTGTAAAGCTCGTGAGGGAAATCTACGAATTCCGCCAAAAGCTTTTTGTCTGATACAGCTACAATTTGCGCCATTTCTATATCGAAGCCTTAACTAAATCTACACTTGCTGCCTTAAATGCCAGCTTCAATTTATCGATAGCTCTTTCTATTTGCTCAAATGTATGAGTAGCCATTAATGAGAACCTAATTAACGATGCATCTGAAGGAACCGCTGGAGAAACTACAGGATTTACAAAAATTCCATTCTCTTGTAAGATATTAGTAATGATGAAAGTTTTTGCATTATCTCTGATGTAAATTGGCAAAATTGGACTTTCTGGATGTCCGATTTCAAAGCCTGCTTCTAACAATAATTTCTTCGCATAGTTGGTGTTAGCCCACAATTTGTCGATACGCTCTGGTTCCGACTCGATAATGTCCAAAGCGGCAAGCACACTCGCTACAGAGGCAGGTGTCATACTTGCGCTAAACATTAATGAACGTGCTCTGTGCTTAATAAATTCAATGGTATCTTCATCTGCAGCAATAAAACCACCTAAAGAAGCCAATGATTTGCTGAAAGTACTCATGATCAAATCAACCTCTTTAGTAAGGTTGAAGTGAGAAGCGGTACCAGCACCATTGAAACCAATCACACCTAAACTGTGTGCATCATCCATCATGATGTTCGCCCCAAATTCATCTGCAATTTTTACCATTTCAGGTAAGTTTACCATGTCGCCTTCCATACTGAAAATACCATCCGAAACGATTAGTTTGGCAGCATCTTCCGGTAATCGGCTTAGTTTAGCACGCAAATCGTTCATGTCGTTGTGTGCATATTTTATAGAACGAGAGAATGATAATCTGCTACCATCAATGATAGAAGCGTGGTCGTACTCGTCTAAAATTAAATAATCGTTTCTGTCTAACAAGCAGGAGATTACACCCAAGTTTACTTGGAAACCTGTGCTAAATAATACTGCCGCTGGTTTGTCTACGTAGGCAGCTAGTCTTTGCTCTAATTCAAGGTGTATATCGAGAGTTCCGTTCAAAAATCTAGAGCCTGCGCAGCCGGTTCCGTATTTTTCAATTGCTTTTTGGGCCGCTTCTTTTATTTTTGGATGGTTGGTTAAGCCTAAATACGAGTTTGAACCAAACATCAAAACCTCTTTGCCATCAATGATAACTTCTGTATCTTGAGCAGAAGATATGGAGCGAAAATATGGATAAAGTCCTTGCTCTTTAATTCTTTTGGCATCTTGAAATGAAGCTACCCTATCTTGTAATTTTTTACGCATATAGTCCTTGTGTATTAGATATTAATTCCTCTGGTGGCCAAAAGAATAACTTCAAACGTGAAGTTAGACAAAGCCCATATTAAACTTGTTACTCTTTTGGTAACATAAATTTAATGATTTAATAAATGGGAATTAATAAATTCTGGCAAATTTAACAAAAGTTTGTTTCCCTTGTGGTGGTTTAAAAGTACGGCTTATTGGTCAAAATGTATTATTTTAATAAATCTGACATTTAGTAAACAAATTTTAAGCTCGGTTGTTTAACATTGTTAAGTATTTCTTTGCTGCGTTTAATCGCTTATTCTTGGCGAAAAACCAATATTTTCAATCATTTGATTAATTGGTAGTTTTGTAATTCTCTGGGCAATCCGAAAAGTTTTAATTTTTTTTAAAAACAAAAATGGCTTAAAATTATCATTATTTGCTTGACCGTTAGGATTTTTAGCCTTCAGAATATTGGCTTCGCTTGTTAAGATGGTGTCATTTAACTAGATAATATCGATATTGCTTATTGTTTTTCGATTTGGTTGCCGACATTTGTGCGGTATACCTACATTTCAATTAGTTAACTTCTTATGAATAACATAGTAGAGCAAAGATGCATGGAAAAGGATCTGGTGAATGGAGGCAAGATGAATGTGCTTACCAGCGCTGAAATTAAACCCTTAATGATCTTCAATGAGCCTTTTCGATCAAATTCTTTCGCAATTATTGTAGTTCAGAAAGGTTCGTTCGTGTTTCAGAACAACTTTGTGAAAAATACTATGCGTGCAAAAGACGTGTATTTAGTTACACCCGGAAGTTTGTGCGAACTCCATGAAATGTCTGATGATTTAGAATTTATTAGCATGGGGTTCAAAAAAGAATATCTTAAAGAACAAGGTGTCTTTTTAAACGGAGCTGAAATTGTACATCTTTTTTCGTCAGATTTAGTACACAAGTTTTCCTTAAACGATGAAGAATTTGAGGAGATGGTGTTTTCTCTTCGTTCTTTGAAAAGAAAAATTAATTTGCCGGCAAGCACACCACATTTTAGAGATGTAATTCGCCATAGTTTTATTTCTGTACTCTATGAAGTACTGATTGTTTATAGTAAATACCGTGTTTTTATTCCGGTAAAATTGAATAGACAAGAGGAGTTAACTACTAATTTCCTGAATTTGTTAAGCGAGAACTTTAAGGAGGAAAAACGTGTTCAGCATTATGCAAAGGAGCTTTTTGTGACTTCTAGGCATTTATCTCAGGTAGTTAAACAGGTAACTGGAAAAACCGCTGGAGAAATTATTGATGAAATGGTGATTAACGAGGCAAAAGTCTTGTTGTCTTCTCATGTGATGAATGTTTCCCAAGTGGCGGATGAGTTGAGATTTAGCGATCAATCGTTTTTTGGTAAATTCTTTAAAAAATATACAGGTATTTCACCATCTATCTACAGGTCAAATAGTACAGTAGCAATTAATCCTCCTTTCTAAAGTAGTTATGTTTTTAAATAGCTGGTTTTTAGTGAATAATGCGATAAAATAATTGCTGAAATCAAAGAGAGTGCTCTGTTATATAAATCGATTGTAAAATCGACAATAAAACTTCAATATTATTACATAATAATTTGATTTTAAGCATTAAATTTGTGAAAATTCTAGACTATGGCAACATCGAAAATAACTTATACCGGAGATTTAAGAACTACATCTGTACATCTTAAGTCAGGGAAAGAGATTATTACTGATGCGCCAACTGATAATCAGGGTAAGGGCGAAGCATTCTCACCAACAGATTTATTAGCAACTTCATTAGGTAATTGTATGTTAACGATTGTTGGTATTGCAGCCAAAAATCATGGTTTTGATATAGATGGAACCACCGCAGAGGTTACTAAAGTGATGGCCGAAAATCCTCGTAGGGTAAGTGAGATCCGTATCAATCTGCAATTCCCTGGCAATAATTATTCTGACAAGGATAAAGCGATTATAGAAAGATCTGCTAAAACTTGTCCAGTGGCACATAGTTTGCACCCCGATATTAAGCAAGAAATAACTTTTAGTTATTAAGATATCGCTTACCTTAAGAAAGTAAGCATTTATATTTGGTTTAAAATGAGTAGAAAAAGAAAGACGGTTGTTGAAACCGACGCAGATGTTATTTTAATAGGAGCTGGCATCATGAGCGCAACGCTTGGCGTACTGCTCAAAGAGCTTAATCCTGATTTAAGTATAGAAATTTACGAACGTTTGGATGTAGCTGCCGCAGAAAGTTCAGATGCATGGAACAATGCAGGAACTGGGCACTCGGCATTTTGCGAATTAAACTACACGCCGCAAAAGGCAAATGGTACTGTAGATGTGAAGAAGGCGATTTCCATTGCAGAATCTTTTGAGATTTCTAAACAGTTCTGGACATATCTTTTGGACAAGGGAATTTTAAAGGATCCTTGTTCTTTTATCAGAAATATACCTCACTTAAGTTTTGTTTGGGGTGAGAAAAACGTAGAATATTTAAAAACTCGCTACAATAACCTTAAATCTTGCAACTTATTTAATGAGATGCAATACAGCGAAAATCCAGCTGAAATTAAGGAATGGGTGCCTTTGATTATGGAGGGTAGGGATGAAAGAGAACCTATTGCCGCAACAAAAGTAGATTTAGGCACAGATGTGAACTTTGGTTCGTTAACTAGGGAAATGTTTAGTTACTTGGCTAAACAAGACAAAGTAGCCTTGCATTTCCATCACGAAATTCGTGATTTAAATAAGCAAGATGATGGTAGCTGGGAAATTAAGGTGAAAAACCTTGACAGCGGCAATAAGAAAAAACGCTTAGCTAAATTCGTATTTATTGGCGCTGGTGGTGGTTCTTTATTGCTTTTAGAAAAAGCTAACATTAAAGAAGGTAAAGGTTTCGGCGGTTTTCCGGTAAGTGGACAATGGTTAAAATGTACCAACGAGGAAGTAATTGCTCGTCACCATGCTAAAGTTTACGGCAAAGCTGCAGTTGGCGCTCCTCCAATGTCTGTACCGCATTTAGATACTAGAATTATCAACGGTAAGCAGGCCTTGTTATTTGGTCCTTACGCTGGTTTTTCTACCAAGTTTTTAAAGAATGGTTCATATTTTGATCTAGCGGCCTCTATTAAATTCAGCAATATTCGCCCTATGATTTCTGCTGGTTTGAAAAGTATCGACTTAACAAAATATCTAATTGAGCAAGTTCGTCAATCTCCAGAAGATAGATTTCAAGCACTGAAAGAATATATGCCAAATGCAGATATCAAGGATTGGGAATTGGAGATCGCTGGTCAACGTGTGCAAGTGATTAAGAAGAAACCTAGTGGTGGTGGTATTTTAGAATTTGGTACCGAAGTGGTAAGTGCTGGCGATGGTTCTATTGCTGCTTTATTAGGCGCTTCTCCAGGTGCTTCAACTGCGGTTTCGATTATGATAGAGCTAATGGGCAAATGCTTTAAAAAAGAGATGCAAACGGCAGATTGGCAAAGTAAAATCAGAGAAATGATTCCTAGTTTCGGACAGAAGTTGGCAGAAGATGATGAGCTGTGTCAAGAAACTCGCCAACGCACATCAGCTGCGCTAAAATTAAACGAAAAAGTATTAGCCTAATTTTAGCTGATACATATATAGAAAAAGCTCCGAAAGTTATTTTGGAGCTTTTTTATTTTAAGATAAAGCTTTGTAATAATTAACTTGCTGCTGCAATCACTTCTGCAACTTCGTCTGCAGAAATATCGCTGTGTGAAGCATCTAAGATACAATCTCCATTTTTGATTAATAAAAGCTGTGGCGATTCATGATGTACCTGAAAAGTTTCGGCGATATAAGCGGAAACATCACGATGACTAATCAAATCGAGAAAATAACAATTTACCTCCGCTGGGATGACATTCCAATCGCTTTCAAAAGATCTTTTGGCCATCAAGCTAATAGAGCATCGGGTGCTGTGCTTAAAAATTAAGCTGTAGCCTTGCGCTGTCTTAATTTCGTCAACTTGTGAAGTATTGTTTAAATCAATCCAATTGCTCATTCTTACCTTCTTCTTCCTTTTGATTCTGGATAAGAGCTGAAAGCAGGGCACAAGCGGTTAGAGCAAGATTCTAATACTGCAATAGCGCAAAAAACAAATAACAATAAAATAGCTATTTTTTTCATTTGTTAAAAATTATTTCAATTGTATTGAAACAACCACAATTTTGTTTCCCTATTTGAGGTTCGACAAAATGTAATGGTTTCATTTTGTTGATTTTGAACCACTAAAGTACAAAAAAATGTAATTAGTGTGTTAAAAGTTTAAGCTTTAAATTTAGCTATTTGCACTAGAGCTTTGAAGCATATTCTGCCATTTTTAACGCAGTAATAGCCGCTTCGTCTCCCTTGTTTCCGTGTTTGCCACCAGCTCTGTCAATTGCTTGCTGCTCGTCGTTTGTGGTTAACACGCCGAAAATTACAGGCTTGCTATACTTAATACCAACGTTAGTAATTCCTTGTGCTGCTGCTTCGCAAATAAAATCGAAATGTTTAGTGTCGCCTTGAATTACACAACCAATACAGATTACTGCATCAACATTAGTTCTTTTATTTAGAAGGATATCTGCTGCACCTGCAAGCTCAAATGTACCAGGTACAGTTAAAGATAGGATATTGTCTTCGCTCACTTCATGCTTAATCAAAGTATCGAAAGCACCTTGATAAAGTGCCCCGGTTATTTTTGCATTCCATTCTGCTACAACAATAGCAATTTTATAGTTTTTGCCCGAAGGAATGGTAGTATGTGAAAAGTCTGAAAGATTTTTAAGGTGTGTTGCCATAATGCAAAGATAAGCGTTAGGGGCGAAAGATTTTTCGCCCGTACTTTTTTTGCGAAAAATTTTTAGTCAAAAAAAAAGCCCCGAAATTAATTCGAGGCTTTCCAAATCCGCGATGCGGAAAATTATTTGATCTGAGCTGAAACTCTAGCGATATAAGAATCAATCATTTGAGCTTCTTGGCTTTCAGGGAACTGAGTTTTAATTTTAGTGTAAGCTTCTTCAGCACCTTTTAAATCTTTCAAAGCTTCATTTATCAAACCTAGTTTTTTAAGGAACATTGGAGAAGTAAATTTGTTAGTAGACTTGTCGATTGCTTTTTTGTAGTAAGTAGCTGCTTGTTTGTAGTCTTTCAACTCGCTGTAAGCATCACCCAATAAACCTAAAGCTAAAGGGTCTGCTACTGGACTGCCAGTTGCACTGTATTTACTCAAAGCATCAACTGCTTTTTTGTACTCGCCTTTACGTAAGTAGATACCGCCTAAATATAAATTAGCTAAGTTAGCCGATTTAGTGTTTTCGTATTCTGCAGCAATTTTTTCTAAACCTGGGTAACCACCTTCTCCGTTAATTGCTTTGTTTGCCAGTGAATCAACTCCTACAAATTGTTCGGCTTTGAACATTTGGTTTGCAGCATCTTCTGCTCTGTTTTTTAAATAAACACCTTGATACCAAATAAAAATACCAACTAAAACGATGATAGCTCCAGCAATAAAAGCTAAGCTTTTAGTGTTTTCTTGTATAAATGAACCTTTTCTAACTGGTTGCTCTGTTTGTTGCTCTGTTGAAGACATTTGTAGTTTAAAATTAAAGGATTGCAAAAATACATTTTTCATTCAAAGTATCAACTCTTTTTAAATCATTTAATTAAGGTTGGTAATTTATATTTGCTTAGTAACATCTATTCGCAATCTTGCTACGTTGTAGATTGATGTGCACTGAATTGATTAATATCGCAATTTTAGAAAAAGAAAGCCGGTGGTTCTATATCGTTAATAAATCTATAAGATAGGTGCTTCAGCTAGTATAAAAATGGGTAACTTTGAACTGTCTGATATGTGGTTAAAAAATCTTACCCTTTTAAATTTCAAAAATTACAATGCTGCCGATTTGAGCTTTTCAAAAACGGTAAATGCTTTTGTAGGCAATAATGGAGCTGGAAAGACCAATTTGCTTGATGCGATACATTACCTGTGTTTGTGCAAAAGTTACTTTAATCCAATAGATAGTCAGCAAATAAAAACAGGCGAAGAGCTATTTCTGGTGCAGGGTGATTTTGATCGCGATGATAAGAAAGAAAAAATATCATGTGGATTGAAACGTAATCATAAGAAATCGTTCAAGAGAAATAAAAAAGAGTACGATAAACTGGCAGATCATATTGGTTTGTTTCCGGTGGTGATGATATCTCCTTACGATATCAACCTTATTATGGATGGAAGTGAAGAACGCCGAAAGTTTATTGATAATGTAATTTCTCAGACTGATAGTAGGTATTTAGATGAACTGATTATCTATAACAAACATTTGCTGAATAGAAATGCGTTATTGAAACAGGTTGCTGTGACTAGAACACTGGATGTAGCTCTACTACAAATTTTAGATGAGCAGCTCATCCATTCTGGCAATGTGATTTTCGAGAAACGTAAACAATTCTTGCTGGATTTTATTCCGCTATTTGATAAGCATTATCGCTTTTTGACCAACGAAGCTGAGCAAGTTTCTTTAACGTATCAGTCGCAGTTAAACGAGCAATCTTTCGAGAACCTCTTGAAACAATCAATAGAAAAAGATAGGGTTTTAGAGCGCACCACAACTGGTATCCATAAAGACGAGCTGCAATTTGAGATTGCGGGTATGCCAATGAAAAAATTTGGATCGCAGGGACAACAAAAATCTTTTTTGATCGCATTAAAGTTGTCGCAGTATAGCTATCTGCAAAAGTTTAAAAACTTTAAGCCTTTGTTGTTGCTCGATGATATTTTTGATAAACTAGATAACCACAGGGTGCACAAGTTAATGGAAATGGTTTCGCACCATGACTTTGGACAAATTTTTATTACCGACGCCAATAAAAGTAGGGTAGAAGCAGTATTTAACGAGATTGCCGTAGAAATAGAATTGTTTGAAGTAAATGATGGAGGGGTAACACATGCGTAAGCCAAATGATATTACTTTAAAGCAAGCCATTGATAAGTTGTTAAACCATTATAAACTTAAAGGTAAGTTTGATGAAACTGGCATATTGGTGATGTGGCCCGAAATTATGGGAAGTGCAGTTGCAAACAGAACCAAACAGATTTACATCCACCAAAAGAAACTATTTGTAAGGATAGAATCGTCTGTAGTTAAAAATGAATTGCTGATGGTGAAAAGTGCAATTGTAGACAAGCTCAACGAAAAAGCGGGCTCACAAGTCATCACAGATATTGTGTTTTTATAGTTAATCTTTTCTTCCACCGAAAAGTTTAGCTGCTAGCCAAATGATAATTGCTACTACAACTACAACTAAAATAACTCCGGTCCACATACCAGCTTTAAAAATTCCTTCAACCAATTCACAACTGCTAAGTGTGGTAACAAACAATGCGACAAGCGCTAGGGGCATCAACTTTTTCATCTGCTTCTATTTTTTCATTGGTGATGAAAGCTGTCAAGATTTAGCTTAATGCTAGTCGTGACGGTTCCATACGTTACGTGATTTTTGATAACCTAACAGTACGAAACGTCTAATAGTTTTAGAAAAAATATTTTATGACTGGTTTAGTGCCTTTAAAACTTACGAAGTTTTTAAAAACTTCGTAAGTCTGGAAAAACTGGCTGTTATTGGCCTTCTTCTTTTCCGCCAACTTTAAGTAGCTCAACTTCGAAAATTAGAGTGCTGTATGGTGGAATATCTTGTCCGGCACCTCTAGCTCCGTAAGCTAAGTTATAAGGAATGAAAAATCTATATTTGCCGCCTTCTTTCATTAGTGCCACACCTTCGGTCCAGCCCGCAATAACTTGATTTAAACCGAAAGAAGTAGGTTCACCTCTATCATAAGAGCTGTCAAACTGCTTGCCGTTTAACAATGTTCCTTTGTAATGTACGGTAACTTTATCTGTTGTTTTAGGCTGTACGCCTGTTCCCTCGGTAATTACTTCGTATTGTAAACCACTAGGAGTAGTTTTAATGCCTGGTTTCGTTTTGTTCTGTGCCAAAAAAGTTTCACCTTCTTTAATTACAGGTGCAAATTTTGCTTTTTCCTTTGCTTCGCGAACTTTGCTTAAGCTCTCAAACAAACTGTTGATAGCCGTTTGGGCTGCTTGCTCTGTCATTAATGGTTTGGCTTCTTTGCTAAAAGCGTCTTTCAAACCTTTATTTAGTAAGTCGTAATTTAATCCATTTAAACCGCCAGCATCTAGATTGTTGCCCATTGACAAGCCAAAAGCATAACTGGCAGAGTCTAATTTGTTTTTAAAAACAATTGGCTTTGCAGCAGTATTGGCTGTAGCTTTTTTAGTTGGAGCTGCTTTTTTAGCAACAGTAGTTTTAGGTTTGGTTTGTGCAGTTGCATTGAGAACGGCAGCAGAAGCTAATGCTATAAAAAATATCTTCTTCATTATTTATGTTAAAAGGCGAAATATACGACAAAAAAATAAGCACCCGAAAAGAGTGCTTACCTATATTTTATTGCTTTGCGAATGTTTTATTGACTAGAAACGCTCGTCGGCAGAGAAGAAGAAATCGCCTTCAATTTGCGCATTCTCGTCAGAGTCAGAACCATGAATAGCGTTAGCATCAATTGATTTAGCATATTTCTGACGGATAGTTCCTTCAGCAGCTTCAGCTGGGTTAGTAGCGCCAATTAAGTTTCTGAATTCTTCAATTGCATTGTCTTTTTCTAAGATGGCAGCAACGATAGGGCCAGAAGACATGAAGCTTACTAAGTCGTTATAAAAAGGACGCTCTTTGTGTACAGCATAAAACTCGCCAGCTTTCTCAGCAGAAAGTTTAGTGTATTTTAAAGCGATGATTTTGAAACCAGCTTTAGTGATATCATTTACGATTGAACCGATGTGGCCATTAGCAACTGCATCAGGCTTAATCATGGTAAAAGTTCTATTTGTGCTCATTTTTTATAAATTTTTTGCAAAAGTACGGTTTTTTTTGGAAGGTTGGAAGGTTGGAAGGTTGGAAGGTTGGAAGGTTGGAAGGTTGGAAGGTTGGAAGGTTGGAAGGTTGGAAGGTTGGAAGGTTGGAAGGTTGGAAGGTTGGAAGGTTGGAAGGTTGGAAGGTTGGAAGGTTGGAAGGTTGGAAGG
>NZ_SRMP01000002.1:648540-841707 GCF_005925325.1 Pedobacter helvus
GTTGGAAGGTTGGAAGGTTGGAAGGTTGGAAGGTTGGAAGGTTGGAAGGTTGGAAGGTTGGAAGGTTGGAAGGTTGGAAGGTTGGAAGGTTGGAAGGTTGGAAGGTTGGAAGGTTGGAAGGTTGGAAAAAAAATGGACATATAAGTTAGCAATAATTTTCCAGCTATAAAACAATTAAGCAAAAGAACAATTTTTTCTAAACCCTAAACCCTAAACCCTAAACCCTAAACCCTAAACCCTAAACCCAATTAAACAAATCACCAAAACTACAGTTAACCAATAAATCACTAACTTCGCCACTTATAGAAATTATGATATCAGTTCCAGAACTTAAGAAACTACTTTCTACGCCTCAGCAAATTGTAATTACCACGCACCATAAGCCAGATGGCGATGCGATGGGTTCTTCGCTAGGTTTGTATGCCTATTTAATCCAAAAAGGACATCACGTTAATTTAATTACACCTACAGATTATCCAGAGTTTTTACACTGGTTGCCTAATAATTCAGATGTGATTATCTATACGGAGCAAGTAGAAAAATCTATCCAATTAGTTAACGAAGCAGCTTTGATTTTCTGTCTAGATTTCAATACCTTAAGTCGTATCAACGAATTGGGTGAGCATATTAGAAATACTACTGCTATCAAACTGATGATTGATCATCACTTAGAACCAGAAGATTTTGATGATTACCGCCATTGGGATATCAACGCTTGTGCTGCTGCTCAGTTGGTTTATGATTTCATCGTTAACGTGATGGAAGAGCCAGAGAAAGTAAACAAAGATGTTGCTACTTGTTTGTACACAGGTATCATGACAGATTCGGGGTCTTTCCGTTTTCCGTCGGCTACATCGGCAGTTTACCGAATCGCAGCAGATCTGATCGATTTAGGCGCTGAACATTGGCGTATCCACCAGTTGGTGTATGATAATGTTTCTGAAAACAGGCTGAAGTTTTTAGGTTACTGCCTGTCAAGTAAGTTGGAAATTTTAAGAGAGTACAATACGGCAATTATCAGTGCTACCAAAGAAGAATTGCAACAATATAACATTGTAACCGGCGATACAGAGGGCATTGTGAACTATGCGCTTTCTATCAATGGAATTAAATTAGCTGCGTTTATCATCGAAAGAACAGACAGAGTGAAGTTGTCTTTGCGATCTACCGGAGATTTTCCAGCTAATGAGATCTGTAAAAAATACTTCCAAGGTGGTGGTCATAGAAATGCTGCAGGTGGTGCTTCAGATAAGAATTTAGAAGATACCATCGCCGATTTTAAAGCTGTTTTGCCAGAATATAAAACGCAACTTTTACAGTAATTTAGAAAATAAAAATAAAATAACAGAAATAGAATAAAGCTAGTTAACTTAGCGGGCTTTAAAAAAGAAAAAAAGACAATTAATTAGATAAATGAAACCATTCCGTCAGGAGTAGCTTCATCACAATTAAAAGACAATTACAAAAAATAGATGAAAAAAAGTTTAGTAATTCTGTTTGCTGCTACGTTAGGCTTAGCTGCTTGTAACACAGAGAAAAAAGGTCCAGGTGGTTTATTATACAAAATCCACAAAGATGGCGGTAAAGAAAAAATTAAAGAAGGTGATATCGTAAAATTGAACTTCATTCAAAAAAATGAAAAAGATTCTATTTTAGGTAGTACTTACGATAACGAGCAAGCACAAGTTTTTCCGGTAGGTAAAAAACAATATGCTGGCGATATGCAAGATGTATTAACACTTTTCGGAGAAGGTGATAGCGCAACTTTCAAAATCAACTTAGATACCATGGCTGCGCAAACTAAACAGCCTAAACCAGAACAGTTCAAAAACGATAAATACATCGTTTTCACTGTGAAAGTTGAGAAAGTATTTAAAAAAGGCCCTAAAGAGGCTGATTCTACTTTCCAAAAACGTGCTGGTGATTTCTTCCAAGCAGATTTTAAAGCTGATATGGATAAAAAGAAAGCTGCTGAGCCTGCAAAAATCAAAGCTTACGTAGAAGATAACAACTTGAAAGTACAAACTTCTCCAAGTGGTTTACAATATGTAATTACTGCTCCTGGAAGTGGTGAGAAAGCTGTTGATGGTGATACGGTAAGTGTAAACTACACTGGTAAATTCACTAAAAAAGGTGACGACAAGAAATACAAAGTTTTCGATACTAGCGATGAGAAAGTTGCTAAAGAAGCTAAAGTTCACCAACCGGGAAGACCTTATGGCCCAACTAAAATGGTAATTGGTGGTACTGTACCAGGATTTACGGAGGCTTTAAAATTAGTAGGTAAAGGTGGTAAAATCACTGCTATTATTCCTTCTAAATTAGGTTACGGTGAGCAAGGTGGTGGTCCAATCGCTCCTTATAGCCCATTGGTTTTTGATATCGAAATTGTTGATGTGATTAAACCAAAAGCAAGTGCTGCTCCAGCGGCTACAGCTCCAGCTGGTCACTCTGCAAATGATGGCCACAACCACTAAGAGCATTCAAAAATATAGCGAAAGCTGTCCTTCGGGATGGCTTTTTTTGTTTATACTGAATTTTGTTTCCGTTACCAATTAACCGAATCCACGATTAAACAACTACCTTTGCACTATGTTACTTACCGATACCCATACCCATCAATATTACGAGAAAGATTTAGAGAAAAGAGCAGAGCAAATGCAACGTTGCTTTGATAATGGCGTAAAACGATTGTTCTTGCCTAACGTAGATGTGGCGTCTATCGCCATGATTGATGAAATGGTGAAAAGCTATCCAGAAAATTGTTTCGCAATGGCTGGTTTGCATCCTTGTGACGTAAAGGAGGGTTATCGAGATGTACTAGCGCAAATTTACAATAGCATAGCTGATAGAAAGATTTATGCCATCGGCGAAATTGGGATCGATTTGTATTGGGATAAGACGACGTTGGCTATTCAGCAGGATGCTTTTAAGCAACAGATAGAATGGGCAAAACAGCTCGATCTACCTTTTGTGATTCATTGCCGCGAAGCATTTGATGAAGTTTTTGAAGTGTTGGAAGAAACTAATCACGAAAAGATGAGAGGGATTTTTCACTGCTTTACCGGAAATGTAGCGCAAGGTAAAAGAGCAATCGATTTAGGGTTTTACTTAGGTATTGGTGGTGTAGTAACTTATAAAAAAGCAGGTTTAGATTCTGTGCTTTATGAAATTCCGCTAGAGCATATTGTGTTGGAAACAGACTCGCCATATTTAGCGCCAGTACCATTTAGAGGTAAACCAAACGAAAGTAGTTATCTGTTGCATGTTGCGCAAAAAGTAGCAGATATTTATGTGAAAGACATTGAAGAAATCGCAGAAATCACCACTGAAAACTCAAGAAAGATTTTCGGAGTTTAGGTTTTGATAACCACATAGACACATAGGAAAGTACATTTCAAATGAGTTATTGGTAGGTCGGTTTTTCTCAAACGAACTTAAATGCCTTATATGGTCAAGCCACAATTTCTTGACCACTAAATGACAAGGTGTATTATTATCCCCTTATCAAATCCGATTATTCAATTTAGAATTGATAGCAGCAAGTCGTTAACAATATAGAGCAATACAACAATTCATCAATTTGTTTATACTTTTCTCAACCTATCACCCAAATAGTTAATTATTTGATAAATCTTTTTGAAATTGTAAAAAGCTGTGAGATTGTTACTTAATTTGTAGCTAGAACCCAAAGCTGTACTTTTTTAATGACCAAGATACTTATCATCTATACTGGAGGCACCATAGGCATGGTAAACGATGCCAAAACTGGTGTCTTAATCCCTTTTGATTTCGAGCAGATTAAAGAAAATGTTCCAGAACTTGCTCGCTTAGATTATCAAATGACAGTACATTCTTTCGTGCCAATTATAGATTCGTCCAATATGCATCCGGAGCAATGGAGAATTTTGGCAGAATTAATTGAAAGCAACTATGAAGAATTTGATGGTTTTGTGATTCTTCACGGTTCAGATACCATGTCTTTCACCGCATCAGCATTAAGTTTTATGCTGAAAAACCTAGCTAAACCAGTGGTTTTAACTGGTTCGCAATTGCCAATTGGCGAAATCCGCACAGATGCTAAAGAAAACCTAATTACTGCCTTAGAAATTGCAGCTACAAAAAGCAAAGGAAAGGCAGTTGTTCCAGAAGTTTGCATCTACTTCGATAATCAATTATTTAGAGGTAATCGATCTATCAAATATAATACTGAAAAATTCGAAGCATTCCGTTCGCCAAATTATCCAATCTTAGCAGAAGCAGGTGTGCAATTGACTTTTTTCCATAAAGAAATCTTGCCTGTTCCCACGGAGCCTTTTTATATCCAAACAAAGTTTGATGCAAATATCGGAGTGTTAAAAATCTATCCAGGTATGACCGAAGAAGTGGTTTATGCGGTAACTAGATCAAAAGTAAAAGCCATTGTTTTGGAAACCTTTGGATCTGGAAATGCTACTACCGCAAAATGGTTTACCGATGCTTTGGCAGAAGCAATTGAAAATGGAAAACACATTGTAGATATTTCTCAATGTCAGCGAGGTTCGGTACAGTTAGGCATGTACGAAACTAGTAGTGAATTGAAGAAAATGGGCGTGATTAGTGGTTACGATATGACTTTCGAAACCGCGGTGACCAAGTTGATGTATCTTTTAGGTGCCGATTTAACCACAGAAGAAATTAAACAACAAATGGAAGCACCAATTGCTGGCGAATTGACGAATTAGTTACCCTCTCTGCCCGTTGGGCATCTCTCCCTGAAGGGTGAGAAGTTGTTGAAATTAACGGTATTGAGGAAGCTGCGGTAAAATTTCTTCCCTTTAGGGGGTTGGGGGTTAAGTAAAACTTCTGCAATTATGACCGCTATCATTGTCTCGGCAAGCCAATAATCTTAACTTTGTAAATCGATGCGAGAAAGTCTCATGTCTCACATCTCCATACTCAAATCTAAGGAATAATGAAGATAGAGCAAATATATACTGGATGTTTAGCTGAGGCTGCTTATTATATAGAAAGCAATGGCGAAGCTGCTATTATCGATCCACTTCGTGAAGTTGGACCTTACCTTGCAAAAGCGGAACAAAACGGAGCGAAAATTAAATATATCTTCGAAACTCATTTTCATGCAGATTTCGTTTCCGGACACGTTGATTTGGCTGAAAAATCTGATGCTACTATAGTTTACGGACCAACAGCTACAACGGCTTTCGAAGCGCATATTGCAACCGACGGCGAGCAATTTAAAATTGGTGATTTAACCATCACTGCCTTACATACTCCAGGACATACACTAGAATCAACGACCTATTTATTGACAGATGCCGAAGGTAAAAATCATTGCATTTTCACCGGCGACACTTTATTTATTGGAGATGTCGGTCGCCCCGATTTGGCACAAAAAGGTACTTTAACGATGAACGATTTGGCCGGCTTGCTTTACGATTCGCTAAACGAAAAAATAAAACCATTGGCAGATGATGTGATTGTTTATCCTGGTCACGGTGCTGGTTCTGCTTGTGGCAAAAGCATGAGCAAAGAAACTTTTGATACACTTGGCCACCAAAAGCAGGTGAATTATGCTTTAAAAGCCGAAACTAAAGAGCAATTCATTAAAGAAGTAACGGATGGTATTTTACCTCCGCCACAATATTTTGCTAAAAATGCAGCCATGAACAAAGTTGGCTACGAAAGCATCGACGAGGTTTTTGAAAAAGGGTTAAATCCATTAGAACCTCAAGCTTTCGAAGATTTAGCAAATCAAGCCGATGCGTTAATTTTAGATACTCGTGATCCACAAGTTTTTACTAAAGCGTTTATTCCGAACTCAGTTAATATTGGTTTAAACGGACAATTTGCACCTTGGGTTGGTGCATTGATTCCAGATTTAAAGCAAAATATTTTGTTGGTAACCGACGAAGGTAAGGCGGAAGAAACCATCACTCGCTTGGCACGCGTAGGTTACGATAATACCATCGGTTATTTGGATGGAGGCATCGTTGCTTGGCAAAACGCTGGCAAGCAAATAGACCAAATTACTTCTATTTCTGCCGAAGAATTTGAGAAGGCTTATGAAGGTAACGAAGATATTTTAGCCTTAGATGTGCGCAAGCCAGGTGAGTACGAGGCTGAACATTTAGAGTTTACAAACCCTCGTCCGCTGGATTATATTAATGATTGGACGCATGAAATGGAGAGTGATAAAACGTACTATATCCACTGTGCGGGAGGATATCGTTCTATGATTGCGGCTTCTATTTTAAAGGCAAGAGGAATTGATAACGTCATTGATGTAGCTGGTGGTTACGGTGCCATTAAAAACACTAACTTAAAGCGTACTGATTTCGTTTGCCCAAGCAAATTAGCGAAGGCGTAATCTTTCGCCCGTACAAGCGAAGCTTTTTATGAAGTTTTGGAAAATCAACTTCTTCGCTCATCGGCAATTTCAGTCCCGCTTTACGCTTTATCTTTTTGTTAATGTTCTACTTTAAAGACTTCGTAAGTTTTTAAAACTTACGAAGTCTAACAACGTTTCAGCTACAAAAAGTATAACGCTTTCAATCGGGTTTAAACAATAAAGCAACCAAAGCGTGGCAACAACAGAAAACCAACATTACGATGTTCTAATTATCGGAGCCGGTCCCATCGGTTTAGCCTGTGGTATCGAAGCGCAACAGGCGGGAAAAAGTTATGTCATTATCGAAAAAGGCACTTTAGTAAACAGCCTTTACAATTATCCTGTGTTCATGACTTTCTTCTCTACTTCCGAACGTTTGGAAATTGGTGGAGTGCCTTTTGTAAGCATCAATCCAAAGCCAAACCGCAACGAAGCTTTAGAATACTACCGCCGCGTCACCGAGAAATTTCAATTGAATGTGAGGTTGTTTGAAGAAGTATTGCATTGTCAAAAGCAGGGCAGTGCATTTCATGTTCAAACTTCTAAAGCCAGTTACGAAGCTGATAATGTAATCATTGCCACAGGTTTTTACGATGTGCCAAACCTAATGAACATTCCAGGCGAAGATTTACCAAAAGTTATTCATTATTACAAAGATCCGCACTATTACGCGTTTAGTAAGGTTTTGGTGGTTGGCGCAAACAATTCATCCGTAGATGTTGCATTAGAGACATTTAGAAAAGGCGCCGAAGTAACCATGGTGATCCGAGGAAACGAAATGGGACCAAATGTAAAATACTGGGTTCGTCCCGATATCGAAAATCGTATTAAAGAAGGCGCTATCAAAGCCTATTTCGAAAGTAATTTGAAAGAGATTAAACCGCATTCAGCTGTTATTACTACCCCAGAAGGCGAAGTGGAAATTGAAAACGATTTCGTTGCTGCAATGACTGGCTATCAACCCAACTTTAAATTTTTGGAAAAATTGGGTGTCACTTTGGATGAATGTAAGGTGCCTCATTATAACCCAGAAACGATGGAAAGTAATCTTGCTGGCTTGTATTTAGCAGGTGTAGTTTGTGGCGGTATGGATACGCACAAATGGTTCATCGAAAACTCTCGTGTGCATGCGGAGCAGATTATGAAGGATATTAAAGCAAAGACATAAATAGTATGTCATTGCTTCGTGCCTCGCAATGATCGGAATGAAAGCATTTTGTGCCCCTTGAAAGGAGAGGGTTAAAGTAAGGTTCTCTTTAAGGCAACAACTCAGCTAACTTGTCCGAAAGCTTTTTACCTCTCAAATCTTTCGCAATAATAATCCCCTTTTCATCTATTAAGTAATTGGTAGGGTAGGCACTAATTCCATACATAAAAACCACGTCGTTTTTGTCGCCTTTTAAATCGCTAACATTTTCCCAAGGCAAACCGTCGTCTTTAATTGCTTTCAACCATTGTGCTTTGTTGTTATCAGCAGCAACGCCTAAAATTTCGAAACCTTTGGGTTTATAAGCATTGTATGTTTTTACTAATTCTGGATTGTCTTGTCTACAAGGTCCGCACCACGAGCCCCAAAATTCTAATAGAATGTATTTTCCTTTGATGTCTGAAAGCTTGATTTTTTTGCCTACAGTATTGGTCTGTTCAAAATCTACATATTTGCCACCAATCTTTACTTCTTGACTTAAAGCCAAAAAACTGTTAATATTTTTACCGTAGGTAGTTTCTTTTATGCTTGGAGAAAGTACTTTGTATATTTCTTGTGTTTTTTCTTTACCCCAAGTGGTTGAATATACATCGGTTGCGCTGGCTACAACTATGGAGTTAGGGTGTACTTTCCCGAAATTTAAGTAAACATGATAGATTTCGGTTTTTATTTCGGCTATTTGTTTTCTAAGCTCATTTTTGATTGCTGGGTCTTCGCTTTTCCTCAAAGCAGCCCTCAAACTGTCGTCTTTAAGTTCTATTGGCTTAATTAATCTCTGTATTTCTTCATTTTCGGTTTGAGTGGCAGATCCTTTAATTTTTCCATTTTTAAATTGACCATCTTTAAGCGACATGGTGACGTTCTTATTCTCTAACCAAAAAAAGACATAGTTAGTATATTTTTTAGTGCGTAGTATCACTTGTGTTGCTGGTTTTGTTAGTTTACCTTCAAATGCGAATGCCTCATTGTTCACTTGTGTAGAGTCTTTTATCCCATCTTCAGGAGAACTTGCTTCTAAGTATAACCAAGCGCCGTTTTCTAGACCTTGAACGTTTCCATTGATTTTGAAGTTTTGCGCAAATGCTAATGAGCCAACTAATAGTAAATATGCGATTAGGAAGGTTTTTTTCATGTTGAGTTTTCTTATCTGGAAGATGGTTAAAATCGAGAAATGTTGCACAGGCTTTTAATTTATTTTTAAAAATAGGGAATTGTTAGGGCTTGTAGTAGGAAGGTTTGTAACATGTTGGGGCGAAAAATCTTTCGCCCGTACCAACGTTTAGATATAGCAGGCTTTGCTTTTCTAAAAAATATCCACGTTTTTACCTAACTTTGCGGCTCGAAAATGGTTTAAGGTAAAAGGTATTTAAGGTGTAAGGATTAAGACTGTATCTCGTCTCTCACATCTCAATACTCAAATCTAAAAATATGAGCAAAGTAAAAGTAGGGATGGTGCAAATGACCTGCACTGCCAATAAGCAAGAGAATTTAGATAAAGCGATTGCACAAGTAAGGGAAGCGGCTGCAAAAGGTGCTCAAATTGTGTGTTTACAAGAGCTTTTTACCTCGCTGTATTTCTGCGATGTAGAAGATTACGATAATTTCGATTTGGCGGAGAAAATTCCTGGTCCTTCTACAGATGCTTTACAAGCGGTAGCTAAAGAATTAGGTGTAGTAATTGTGGCTTCGTTATTTGAAAAACGTGCAGAAGGTTTATATCACAATACCACTGCAGTTTTAGATGCTGATGGCAGCTACCTGGGCAAATACCGCAAGATGCATATTCCTGATGATCCTGCTTATTATGAAAAATTTTATTTCACACCGGGCGATTTAGGCTACAAAGTTTTCAAAACGCAGTTTGCTACTATCGGGATTTTGATCTGTTGGGATCAATGGTATCCAGAAGCATCGCGTATTACGGCTTTGATGGGTGCTGAAATTATGTTTTATCCTACCGCAATTGGTTGGGATACTACACAAGATGAGGAAACCAACAAAGACCAGTACAACGCTTGGCAAACTATCCAACGTTCGCATTCAGTTGCCAATGGCTTACCTGTGATTAGCGTAAATCGTGTGGGGTTTGAGCAAGAAGGACGTATGAAATTCTGGGGTGGAAGTTTCGCTACAAACGCTCAAGGCAAGTTGTTGTACTTGGCGTCACACGATGAAGAAGAAACTACCGTGGTAGATATCGATTTGAAACAAAGTGATTATATCCGCAAGCACTGGCCGTTCTTGAGAGATAGAAGAATTGATAGCTATCAGCCAATTACGAAGAGATATATAGACGAGGATTAGTTTGAAGTCTGAAAGTTTATAGTCCGCAAGTCCGAAAGAGAATTTTCGAAAGACAAATTGTATATTTCAGTTTACCTAGAAATAACGATATGTCATTTAAATTTGAAAAACTAAAAGTTTGGCAAAAAGCATTAGACTTAGCCGACGAAATTGACCAGCTTACTAAAACCTTTCCGAAAGAAGAAATTTACATTTTAAACTCACAAATAAAAAGAGCGGCAGATTCGATTTCATTAAATATAGCGGAAGGAAGTACGGGGCAAAGTAATGCCGAATTTATTAGGTTTTTACGCTATGCATTGAGGTCTGATATTGAAGTTGTAGGTTGCTTACACCTTGCCAAACGGAGAAAATATTTACAGGAAGAACATTTTACAAAGCTCTATGCTTCTTGCGAAGAGGTGTTAGTGATGATAAATGGTCTAATAAAATCTTTAAAATAATGTCTGATAATATCCACCATAAATCTAATACTCATTTTTCTCGCACTAAGTCTTCCAGGCTTTCGGACTTTCCGTCTTTCCAACTTTCGGAAACTCCTAAGGCACAAGGTTACGCTTTTCCTGCAGAGTGGGCAAAACACGAAGCAACTTGGCTGAGTTGGCCTCATAAAGAAGCTTCTTGGCCAGGGAAAATAGAAACCATTTACCAACCTTATTGCGAGTTTATTAAAGTTGTCGCGACTGGCGAAAAAGTCCGCATCAATGTAAAAGATGAAGCAATGAAAGCTTTTGCCACTGCCGAATTGGAAAAGGTAGGTGCTGATTTAAACCAAATCGAATTCTACTTTAACGAAACTAATGATGCTTGGTGTCGCGACCACGGACCCGCATTTTTGGTTAAAGGAAGCGAAAAAGCAGTAGTAGATTGGGGTTACAACGCTTGGGGAGACAAATATCCTCCTTATGATTTAGACGATGTAGTGCCAACTAAAATTGCGAAACATTTTAACT
This sequence comes from Pedobacter helvus, assembly GCF_005925325.1. Taxonomy (GTDB): domain Bacteria; phylum Bacteroidota; class Bacteroidia; order Sphingobacteriales; family Sphingobacteriaceae; genus Pedobacter; species Pedobacter helvus. Next base: position 659,396 of record NZ_SRMP01000002.1, read on the forward strand.
TGCCGTTGTTTACCCCAGATATTGTAATGGAAGGCGGTTCGGTAGAGTTTAACGGTGCTGGAACTATTTTAACCAGCGAGGCCTGTTTACTGAATGAGAATAGAAATCCGCATTTAAACAGAGAGCAAATAGAAACTTATTTGAAAGAGTTTTACGGTGCCGAGCAGATTTTGTGGGTAGGAGATGGCATTGTTGGTGACGATACCGATGGACACATTGATGATATTACACGTTTTGTAAATGAAGATACGGTGTTAACGGTAGTAGAAAGTAATCCATTAGATGAAAACTATTTACTGCTAAAAGAGAACTTGGAGCGTTTAAAGGAAATGACTTTACTAGATGGTAGAAAACTGAATATCGTTCAGTTACCAATGCCTTCACCAGTAATTTACGAAGACACCCGCTTACCAGCATCTTACGCTAACTTTTATATTGCTAATGCGGCGATAATTGTACCAATTTTTAATGATGTGAACGATCAGAAAGCTTTGGATATCATTCAAGAATGCTTCCCAGATAGACCAGTAGTTGGAATCAACTCGGTAGATATCATTTGGGGACTGGGTAGTTTCCATTGCTTAAGTCAGCAGGAGCCGGTGGTATAGTTAACAGTTAGCAGTTTTCAGTTGGCATTGCCAGCAGCAATTAGGCAATGTAACAATTGAACAATTTGTTAACTTTACAACATTAAATATTTCAACTTTACAACATTTCATAAATGAAATTATTAGAAGGAAAAACAGCACTGATCACTGGTGCATCAAAAGGAATAGGAAGAAAAATTGCAGAAGAATTTGCAAAACAAGGTGCTAAAGTAGCTTTCACTTATTTGTCATCAGTGGAAAAAGGACAGGCTTTAGAACAAGAATTACAGGCTTTTGGTACACAGGTAAAAGGTTATCGTTCGGATGCTTCAAAATTTGACGAAGCAGAGCAATTAATCAACGATATCGTAACAGATTTCGGTACTTTGGATATCGTAGTGAACAATGCAGGTATTACCAAAGACGGTTTATTGATGCGTATGAGCGAAGAAAATTGGGATGATGTCATCAACGTAAACCTAAAATCTGTCTTCAACGTAACCAAAGCAGCCTCTAAAGTGATGATGAAAGCTCGTAAAGGTGTTTTCATTAACATGAGTTCTGTAGTTGGTGTGCAAGGCAATGCTGGTCAGGCTAATTATGCGGCTTCAAAAGCGGGTATTATTGGTTTTACTAAATCGGTAGCTAAGGAGTTGGGTTCGCGTAACATCCGTGCTAACGTGGTTGCTCCAGGTTTCATCAAAACAGAAATGACAGAAGTTTTAGATCCTGCCGTAGTAGCTGGTTGGGAAAAGGATATCCCAATGAAACGTGCTGGCGAAACAGAAGATATCGCGAATGTTTGCGTATTCTTAGCTTCAGATATGAGCGCTTACGTAACCGGGCAAACGCTTTCTGTTTGCGGTGGTATGCTGTAAAATAGGAATAAGGAATTAGGTAAAAGGTGTAAGGTTTAGGCTTTGCACCTATTTTATGTAATGCTCTTTTTGAAAGTGGGAGCCAGTAGTTCTTGGCTTCTGTAGCCCCGCTTTCCATTGCAACAAAATTCTTTTATCCCGAAAGCCAGAAGAATTTGTTTCCATTTCAATCGGGCTTATTAACAAAGGTTTGTTTTATAAAACTTGCGACCTTAATTACTTATAAAGCTGATGCTGAAATAAATTAAGCATGACGGAGTGCAAGTTTGGCGTCACCCTGAATTTATTTCAGGGTCAGTAGGATGGGTTAATTATCTCACAACATACTTCCCACCAACCTGCGTAACCTTTGCCATCTTTTTATTCTTCTCAAAATAATCAAAACCCGGCTGCAAGGTATTCCAAAAAACAATATGCTGCGGAAATTGCTTAGCATAATTGTCGAAATTAGTTTTAGTCATTTTAAACGGGAAAATATTCACAGGAATATCTTTTTGCCCATTATTTCTAGCTTCAACCGCTAAAATATATACTTCCCTAATTTTATCATCCGTTAATGGGATACAACCAATCGTTACGCAATCGCCGTGAATGTAGATATCTCCACCGGTTTTTCTGCCTTTTCCAGTTCTTGCTTTGTCTACAGCATTCGGATAATCCACACCTAAAGAAAGATGGTATAAACTCATGGGGTTAAACACATTGATGCTGTAAAAACCTTCGGGTGTTTGTAAATCACCTTCAACTACTTTCGGCCCCAAAGTGCCGGATTTTGCACAGGCATTGTAAGTCTTGAAAAGCGTATAGCTTGTTTGTTTAGCAGTTTTTAACCAAATCTCTACTTTCCCTTCTGCTTTGTAAGCATTTATGATCATTTCAAATCCGTTGCCGAAACCAGCCTTTTGCAAATCCTTTGCTAAGGATGTCCATTTCAAATCGTAAGCCGTTCTTACACGTTCAAACTTCAATTGCTGTTGCTTGAAGCCGTTTTGAGCATTTGCTGATAAGGTCATTGTTATTAATGAGAGAAGGTAGATTAAATGTTTCATTTCGACAGTTTGTTGTATGCAATTTACAATTTTAGTTGTTTAGTTGAATTGTCGTTTGGTTTTTCAGGCTGGTCAGACTTTTTACTTTTTACTTTCAACTTTTGACTTAAATATAGCATCTTTACAATTACACGTATGGCTAGTTTCTTTTCGTTTGCTACATTGTTGATACTGCTTGCTTGCCTTGCCTTAGGCGCTGCTTATGCTTGGGTTTTGTATGGCGCTAATAAAAATCTGGATCAGAAGCTAAGAAATGTATTAGCTGCGGCTCGAACTTTAGCTGTCGCTACTTTGGCTTTCTTATTATTTGCGCCTTTAGTTCGTCGTATTAGTCATACACCCGAAAAACCTGTAATCGTTATTGCCAACGATAATTCTATTTCGGTTAAAGCAATACAACCATCTGGCTTTGATGCCAAAAAATACCAGCAAGATTTAAAGCAATTAGCAGATAGGCTGAGCGAGAAATACGAAGTAAAAACTTACAGTTTCGGCGATAGTGTAAAGCAAGGCTTTTCTTTTACAGGCAACGACCAAACCAGTAACGGGACAGCGTTGGTTAGTCAATTGAACGACGAATTGCTCAACAGAAATGTCGGTGCCATCATTATGGCTAGCGACGGTATTTTTAATCGTGGAGGAAATCCAATCTACGAACTGAATAAGATCAAAGCTCCAGTTTACACCATTGCCATGGGTGATACCATCCCGAAGCGAGATGTACTAATCGCCAATGTGAATTACAATAACATCGTTTACCTAGATAACGAGTTCACTTTAGATGTGCAGATGCAAGCTTTCGAAAGTAAAGGCGAAAATGTTAGGCTATCCGTACTTGAAAATGGAAAGCAAGTAACCGAGCAATCTTTGAGCATTGGTAGTGCTAGCTTCGTAAAAGATGCTCAAATCAAGCTAAAAGCGACTAAAGTAGGCGTGCATCGCTACACGGTTAATGTATCAGAAGTAAAGAATGAGATCACTATCAAAAATAACAGTCAGACTATCTTTGTAGAAGTAATTGATGGTCGCCAGAAAGTTTTGTTGGCAGCAGCCGGCCCACACCCAGATTTAGCGACATTTAAACAAGCTATCGAACTGAATAAACATTATGAAGTAAGTACTGCCATTGCAGAAGAATTAGAAAGTGTAGATGCATCAAAATATAGCTTGGTGATTTTATATCAGCTGCCAACTGCAAATTATTCTGCAACATCTTTAATTAATAAGTTAAAGCAACAAAAAGTAGCGACTTGGTTTGTGTTGGGTGCTCAAACCAATTTGCAGAACTTTAATCAAGTTCAAACGCAGTTAAATTTTGCACGGGCTAACGGTAGCTTGCAAGAAGTATTTCCATATTATGAGAATAACTTTACTGCCTACAACTTAAATACCGATGCGCTGAAACAATTGGATGGTTACGATCCTCTGCAAATTCCTTTTGCCAATTTGATAATTAAAGGTAGCTATACCGCCGTGCTCAACCAGCGTATTGGAAAGGTGAACACGCAAAGCCCCTTGTTGTTTTTTACAGAGGATAACGGTAAGAAAAATGGCTTTCTAATAGGAGAGGGTATTTGGAAATGGAAATTGGAAGAAGCTAAAAATGAAAATGCTTATCCATTAGTAGCAGAGCTGATTTCGAAAACGGTGCAGTATCTTTCCGTAAAAGATGATAAACGTAAATTTAAAGTCTATACAAATAAAAGCACGTTCGAAGAGAATGAAAATGTGGTGCTCAATGCAACTTTGTATAACGATGCATTTGAACCTGTAAACGCTTCCGAGGTAAAAATACAAATCAAAAACTCAGAAGGAAAAGCTTACAATTATACCTTCTCTAAAGTTGGAAATGCCTATCAGTTAGATGCGGGCGCTTTGCCACAAGGGAATTATACTTACATGGCTTCTACGAGTTTGGGCGATAAAAAATATACGGCCAATGGTGCATTTTACGTAAATGCCGTAATTACAGAGTACCAACAGACTACGGCTAACCATCAATTGTTAAACACAATGGCGCAGCAAACGCAAGGTAAAATGTATATGCCAGCCAACTTGCTAAACATAGTTGATGATTTAGAGAAAAGCGGTCAGGTGAAAACCATTACTTATGAAGATAGACGATACGAAGAAATGATCAATCTAAAATGGATTTTTGCCATTATCTTAGTGTTGTTAACTACAGAATGGTTCTTTAGAAAACGTAACGGTGAAGCATAATGGATTTTAACACCACCGAAATTATCGAAGTACTGGGAACAATTTCCTTTGCTATTTCCGGTACATTTGCTGCGGTACAGAAGCGCTTAGATCCCTTCGGAGTGTTGATCATTGCTTTTGTAACTTCTATTGGTGGGGGTACTGTAAGAGATTTGCTTTTAGGTGATACCCCTGTAGCTTGGATGCGTGACGTAAACTACTGTTTGCTTATCTTGGTAACGTCTTTACTTACATTGTTCTTCAAACATCAGATCAAAAAATTTAAAGTAACCTTGTTCCTTTTCGATTCGCTGGGTTTAGGTTTGTTTACTCTAGTTGGTGTGCAAAAGGGCATAGTTTTCGGTTTAGAGCCGGGAATTTGTGTAGCTTTAGGGACCATTACTGGCTGTTTTGGTGGTATCATCAGAGATACATTGCTAAATACCATTCCACTTATTTTTAGAAAAGAGATTTATGCTACAGCCTGTATTGCTGGTGGCGCATTATATTTCGGTTTGCTGGCTATGAATTTGAAGGCAGATATTGCGCAAATAGTTGTTATTACTTTTATCGTTACCTTAAGGATTATCGTAGTACGTTATAAGTTGGCATTGCCTAGGTTTGGGTATTAAAAGGCAATTTCGTTGATCGCTCGTCATTTTGACTGTAATGGAGAACCGAAGCGCTACGAAGTAAAATCTTTGAATTATATAAGCTGTTATAAAAATGAGAAAGATTTCTCTGCTCGCTACGCTGCGGGTCGAAATGACGACAGCTCTAGCGATAAAGAAACTCCTTTAACTTATCATTCTTTGAAGCATCATAAAGTTGCCAAAGCTCCTTTGTCCAAGTCTTTTTGTCGCTTTGCTGATACAGGTAGGGTAAAACTAAATTCATTGCTCCTAGAGCTTGCTCTTGCTTTTCTTTTACTGCCGGATGTGCTAAGGAGAATTTAGTTAATGCGGCCATATACATCAACAATAAATCCGAATCTGTATTGAAAAAATGGGTTTCTTTTTCTTCAAGGTAAAAAACATAATCTGGTGTACCGTTCATCCAGTTTACCAAAAACTGTCCAGCATCATTCCTTGATTTATTTCTTCTATCGGCGGGTGTTTGGAAAAGATAATCTATCACCTTTAGTACAGTAGGCTCAGCTTGTTTGTAGCTAGCCCTCTTGTTAAGTTTAACGCCTTTAAGATTGGGAAGTTCCTGCCCATAAGATAATCCCGTTTGCAGAGAGAGCAAAAGGAAAAATACAAAGATGGTTTTCCTCATGGGGACAATTGTTTTTCGATCTAAAATAAGGAAAAAGAAGCTATTTTTTCTCTTGTTCTTTAACGATCACGAAAACGTCTTCGTTAGCTTTCTTCATGAAATATTTTTCTCTAGCAAATTTTTCGGCACTATTTAAATTGCTGTCCAATTCTTTTAGATCTTTCTTAACAAGTGCAATTTCTTTCGTGTAAAAGTCTTTTTCTTGTTGCATTTTGGTTACCTGAGCACTATACTCATATTGCGCAATGATGTCGTTCTTGTCGAAAAAAAGCATCCACACACCAAAAGCTGCAATGGCAATGAAATATTTATTGCGGAAAAGATCTATCAGTCGTTTCATTAAAGTCAAAAGTAAAAATTAAAAAATCAAAATAGGTAAGCGGTGCACATTTAAATATTAATTTCTCGATTGCGTTAAAAATAAAAACATCCGAAGTTTTTAAATCTCCGGATGTTCTACAAATGTATTTATTAACTTGTTAACACCGTATGGGTGTCTAGTTTTTACTTCTTAGCAAACTTGAAGTTTTTGCCGATGAACTTTGCAGCTTCACCTAATTCTTCTTCAATACGTAATAATTGGTTGTATTTTGCAATCCTATCAGAACGAGAAGCTGAACCAGTTTTGATTTGGCCACAGTTTAAAGCTACAGCTAAATCAGCAATAGTTACATCTTCAGTTTCACCAGAACGGTGGCTCATTACCGAAGTATAGCCGCTATTTTGTGCTAAACTTACTGCATTGATGGTTTCAGTTAAAGAACCAATTTGGTTTACTTTTACTAAGATTGAGTTTGCAGTATTGGTATCGATACCTTGTTGTAAACGTTTTACGTTAGTCACAAACAAATCGTCACCTACTAACTGAACGCGGTCACCAACTTTATCGGTTAAGCTTTTCCAGCCATCCCAGTCGTTCTCATCCATACCATCTTCGATAGAAATGATTGGATATTTCACTGTTAAGTCTGCTAAGTATTGAGCTTGCTCTTCGCTAGAACGAATTACGCCAGTAGCACCTTCAAATTTAGTGTAGTCGTATTTTCCGTCTTTGTAGAATTCAGAAGAAGCACAGTCTAATGCCAAGCAAATTTCTGAACCTGGTTTGTAACCTGCTTTTTCGATAGCTTTTAATACAGTTTCAATTGCATCTTCAGTACCATCGAAAGTTGGAGCAAAACCACCTTCGTCACCTACCGCAGTAGATAAGCCTCTATCGTGTAAAATTGCTTTCAAGTTATGGAAAACTTCAGTTCCCCAACGTAAGGCCTCAGAGAAAGAAGGCGCACCAACTGGCATGATCATGAACTCTTGGAATGCGATAGGCGCATCAGAATGAGAACCACCATTGATGATGTTCATCATCGGGATTGGTAAAGTATTAGCATTTACACCACCAATGTAACGGTATAAAGGCTGACGGCTTTCTTGTGCAGCAGCTTTAGCTACAGCCAAAGAAACCCCTAATATTGCGTTAGCACCTAGGTTACCTTTATTTTCGGTACCATCTAGGTCTATCATTAATTTATCGATTAAGTTTTGTTCAAAAACATCAACACCTTGCAAAGCCTTAGCAATTTTAGTATTTACGTTTTCTACTGCTTTTAAAACACCTTTACCTAGATAGGTCTTCTTATCGCCATCACGTAACTCAACAGCTTCATACTGACCAGTACTTGCTCCAGATGGAACAGCGGCACGGCCCATAAAACCATTTTCTGTCATTACTTCTACTTCGATAGTAGGATTTCCTCGCGAATCGAGGATCTGTCTTGCATGGACATCGATTATTAAACTCATTTTATATTTGTTTTGAATTAAAAATACCCTTAGTGTATAAAATACAATTAGTCGAGGGTTTTTCAAAGTTATAATACTTTTTTAAACTTAAGGAATCAATTGATATTTTTTTATCAGGCATGGTAATTAAGTCGCAGAACAAAAAAGGCAGCTACTATAAAAGTAAACTGCCTATTCATAGGTAATTGGTAATTTTTTTGGATTTAGAGCGATAGAGTTAAGTGTTTACTCTCGATTTCTTCCTTCTTCTAAAATAGTTTAAGCCAGTTGTGCAACCGACTTGAAACAAAAGTCGCTTTCTGTAAAAATCTATTCGGATATTAACCGTTTATAAACGTTTATAAATAAATAAATGCCCCTGGAGGCTTTTTTTCGATAGAATTTTTTGTAAATTTATTAGCAACAAACCGATATAACCTATGAATCGACTTTGCCTAGATTGTCAGACTGAAATAAAAGGGCGTGCAGATAAGAAGTTCTGCGACGACCAGTGTAGGAATAATTATAACAACAAACGAAAGAGTGAAGATGGAGAGGCAATACGAAAGATCAACCAAATTCTTAATAAGAATAGAAGATTATTAAAGGAGGAGCAGGCTAAAGGTAATTATAAAGTAAAGAAAGAAGCTTTGGCTAAAAAAGGTTTCGATTTCGATTATCACACTCATTATTATCTTTCTGAAGCTGGAGATGTTTACGTTTTTTGCTATGAATATGGCTATATGTTTTCCCAAAATGACGATGTAGTCTTATTAAAGAAATAGTGGCTTTGTGGAGATTTGACTATTTTCTCGTTCAAATCCAATTAGGAACAAAAAGAAATAATGGAAGAAGTTTTAATTATTACCGGTGGAAGCAAAGGAATTGGAAGAGGAATTATTGATGCGTATTTAATTAATGGTACAAAGGTCTATTCTATATCACGAACTGTCAATACGGATTTGAGTAAAGTTGGGGTAATCCAAGTTGAGTTAGATTTAACAGAAACCGATAAGTTAGAAACCGAACTACTTCGTATTTTCAACTTACTGGATAAAGAAAAGGTGACTAAGCTTACTCTGATTAACAATGCGGGTACATTAGGAAATATTGCTACTTTAGAAAAGTTGGACACCGAGACGATAGCGCAAACCATCAAGTTAAATACTACTGTACCTTTTATTCTGAGCGCTATATTTATCGATTATTTCCAAGATTGGCCAATTTCTAAATCAATTATCAACATTACTTCTGGCGCCGCATTAAAGCCTTATTTTGGTTGGTCAGTTTATTGTAGTAGCAAAGCTGCTATTAATATGTTAACGCAAACTATAGCGGTAGAGCAATCCGAAGTTAAAAATGCAGTAAAAGTGCTAGCTATTGCACCAGGTGTAGTAGATACGGATATGCAAACAGAAATCAGAAAAAGTGATAAGAGTAATTTTAGGGATATAGAAAGATTTATCGCCCTGAAAGAAGATGGAGCTTTGAATGATGCCGAGACGGTAGGAAAGAAGATATTTGAAATGGATAATGACGATACCCTACAAAGTGGCTCAATTTTAAGAGTAGAAGGTAATTAGTGCTTTATAAAAACATTTTTTCACTTCCAATGTTCTTTTAGTCAAACTAAAACTAAGAAAACAATGAGAATTATTGGTGCATTAATTATATCGGCATGCCTATTTTCTTGCCAAGAAAGAACTAAAATAACCGGACAAAAAGATAACGATACAACTGCAGCTAATATTCCTTTAGAAGAACAAACCTGCTATTCTTATATCAAAGGAAAGGATACTGCACATTTAAGCTTAATTACTACTGGAGTAGCCTCAACTGGAGAACTTAATTACAAATGGTTCGAAAAAGATAAAAATATGGGCACTATCGAAGGCGAAATGCACGGAGATACGCTTTTTGCTAATTACACATTTAATTCTGAAGGGAAACAATCTGTACGTCAGGTTGCTTTTTTAAAGAAAGGAAACCAATTGGTAGAGGGCTTTGGCGATGTAGAAGAGAAAGACGGTAAAGTTAGGTTTAAAGATTTATCTAAGCTGAAATTTGATGATGCAATGGTTTTCGAGAAAGTAGCTTGCAAGTGATAAACTTGTAATGGCTAGCTAAGTAACAAAAGTGTAATTTTAGTTGGGGTTTGAGTAACCATTGATACTTTGCGTATTTTTGTAAACTCTCCCGAAAATGTATGGCTAGAATTGTATCGTGTGGTTACGCTTTCTTTGTATTTTCTATTTTCAATATCTTTTGCCTAGTTTCTCATGCCCAAAAAGTTGTAGAGATACAAGACAAGGTTGATCAGCATATTTTTAACTTCTCTGAAGTTGAAGTGCTTGAAGACACCGCAAACCAATACAGTTTCCAGCAAATTAGTAGTGGAGCTTTTAAAGATAAGTTTAAACCTAGCCTCAAAAGTACACCTCAAACCACCAATTTTAATGCTACTTACTGGTATAAGATCAATATCAAACATAACACCGAAGCGGGTAACCGTTTTCTATTGGAGCTTTTTGATCAAACGATCGATCATCTGACCATCTACGTACCACAAAGCGACGGGAGTTACAAAACGCATGAATTGGGGGATCGATTGAGATTTAAAGATCGTACCTTAACCCACAAGAATTTCGAAATCTATATCGATAATGATAATAACGAAGTTCAAACCTATTATTTCAAAATACAATCATCGCAAATAGCTGATGTTATTATTGTACTCCGCTCGGTAAATTGGTTCATTTCTTATGCCTTAGATGAATATTTCTATTTCGGTATTTTCTATGGGATGATATTGGTTTTCAGTTTTTACAACCTGATCATGTACATCGCCATAAGGCAGAAACAATATCTGTTTTATGTGCTTTATAATTTAAGTGTGGGTTTGTTCGAGATGAGCTCTGATGGTATTGCTTATCAATATTTATGGCCTAATGCGCCTAATTGGAACCAAATAGCCTATGCTTTTTTTCTTTACGCCACTAGTATTTTTGCCTTGCTATTTACTAGAGAACTACTTTTTGTAAAGGCTAAAGCGCCTAAGCTCAATCAATTAATCCTAGGTGTCATAGTGGCTCGATCAGTATTTTTTCTTTACTGTTTGTTATTCGATCAAGAGTTGTTTAGCTACAAATTTTTAGAATTTATTCCCCTAACTGTAGCTTTTTTCACTGGGATTTACATTTTCAAAAAAGGCTACCAGCCAGCTCGTTTCTTTGTATTGGGCTATAGTTTTTTGTTTTTTGGCTTTACCCTTAAACTTTTAATCATGCTAGGAATATCGTGGTTAAACTTCGGGGTGATTACTTACTATAGCTTAAGTTTCTGTTTCGTATTAGAAATGATATTCCTATCGTTCGCTATTGGTGATAAAGTTCGCATCCTTAAAAAGAAAAAGGATAAAGCACAGAGACAAATGATCCAACAAATGAGCGTAAATGCCAAGCTAAAAGACAAGCTAAATCAAGAGTTGGAAGAGCAGGTGCAGGAGCGGACAAAAGAAGTTTTCAATAAATCAATGATTATTGAAGCCCAAAATGAAGAGCTGCTAAAAGCGAACGAACAACTAAAGCAACAGGCTGAAGAAATTTCTAGAATGAACGTGTTGCTAGAACAAGACAACCAAGAGCTACAAACTAATGTGGAGAAGATTTCCCGAGATAGGGTAATGTCGGCTGATGTAGATTTTGAAGAGTTCAGTAAAATATATCCTGATAAGGAAAGCTGCGATAGCTTTTTAGCAGAGCTGAAGTGGAAGACCGGCTATACTTGTAAAAAATGCAAGAACGATCACTTTTATGCTGGGCATGCACCTTACAGTAGACGTTGTAGTAAGTGTGATTATGAAGAGTCGGTTACCAGTTATACTATTTTTCACAATACTCGAATTCCTATCAATAAAGCTTTTTACATGATTTTCCTGATCTATTCAACCAAAGGTAAAATCTCATCTCATAAGCTATCAGAACTTTTAAATATCAGGCAAAGCACTTGCTGGACTTATGGAACTCGCATTAAAGCAGTGATGGAGGAGCGAAAATCTGCTCTTAAAAAAGCAAACAAAAACGGCTGGAGCCTGCTTGTGTTGGACTAAAACTCCGTTATAGACTGTAACAAGGTAGAAAATTAAAAAAAAACATTAAGGTGTTCAAGCGTATCAACCTCATCTGCTAACGACCATTCTAAACGCCTTTTAAGTACTGTAAATCAGTATAAATGCCAAGATCTATTTAAGGTGCTAAAGCGTATCAATTTTATTGTAAGTATTTGTTTTTCAATAATTTATGTTTAAAATCACTTGCGTTTAACATAAAAATGAACTTAACTTTACCATCGCTAAATATTAACTGTAAAAAGATGATGAACAAAAAAATCACATTACTTGCAGTGTTGTTTTTCTGTTTTGTGAGTTATGTCATGGGACAAGAGATTACGATAACTGGTCAAGTAAAAGATCAACAAGGTCTGCCTCTACCTGGGGTTTCAGTAAGAGTTAAAGGTACCAACTTAGGTGCATCAACAGAAAGTAACGGAGCTTTTAAGTTGAAAGCCAATGCGGATGCCGTACTTACATTTTCATTTATAGGTTTCAAGACAATTGAAGAACCTGTTAACAATAGAACAACACTTAACATTACACTATCAGAAGACGACAATAAGCTTAATGAAGTTGTAGTAGTGGGTTACGGTACGACGACTAAGAAAGACTTAACCACGGCGGTAGTTTCTGTATCTGCTAAAGATTTAGAAAATCAGCCTATTACCAACCCGTTGCAAGCTGTTCAAGGTAGAGCTGCGGGGGTGCAGGTTACCTCGCAATCTGGTAAGCCAGGTGCAGGTGTAGCGATAAGTATTCGTGGTAACACCTCAATTACGGCATCTAATAGTCCTTTGTATGTAATTGATGGGGTTGTTTCTAGAGACGCTAGCTTCCTTAACGCAAATGACATCGAAACGATGACCATTTTAAAGGATGCTTCTGCGGCAGCTATTTATGGTTCTAGCGGTGCAAATGGTGTGGTATTAATCACTACTAAAAAAGGTTCTGCTAATAAACTTCAAATAGGTTTCAATGCATTTACCGGTTTCTCTAATTTTTGGCGTTCGCAAGATGTGCTGAACAGAGATCAGTACATTTCTTTAATGACCGACTTAGGTTACACTACTTTTGGCGGCGATTTAAATACAGACTGGCAAAAGGAAACCTTCGGCACAGGAACCCAAAACCAGTACCAAGCATCTGTTTCAGGGGGTGTAAAAGGAGGTCAGTATTATTTCTCTGCGGGTTACCAAAGAGATAAAGGGGTAGTTGCACCTGCCGAATTGAACCGCGTTACAGCAAACTTTAACGGATCGCAAAACGTAACTAAGTGGTTAAAATTAACTGGTAATGCAGTATTAACTTCTAGCAGATCTATTGATGTTGGTGACAACAGCAGTGTTTCTCGTGGTGGTGTGATTTTAGGTGCTTTAACAACGCCTCCAACTATCGGTATTTTTGCGCCTAATGGTCAATACACAACCATTCCAAACGCAGGAGGATGGGATAACCCATTAGCATTAGCTTTTGGTAACGATAATAAAACCAAAAATCTAAGATTTATCGGAGCTTTCTCTGCTCAAGCTAATATCACTAAGGACTTATATTTTAAATCGAGTATCAGTACTAACATAAATAGAAACGATTATAGCTATTACACCGATAATTTCTTAACTACGTATGGTCGTCAGGAGCGTGGTGTAGAGCGTGCGAACGAAACTAGAGATCATGTTTGGTTGAATGAAAACATCTTAAACTACACCAAAAATGTAGATAAACATGCTTTTACCGCTACGGGAGGATACACTTTACAAGGATCAGACTGGAAATACAACAATTCAGAGAGAAATCGTTTCTTCGATACTTCGGGTAACCCTATCGAGCCATCTGTATTATTGACTATCCCGCAAAGAGCACAATGGACTAAGCAATCTTATTTAGCCCGTGTAACCTATGCCTTCGATAACAAATATTTGTTTAGCTCAAATTTTAGAGCGGATGGATCATCTAGATTTGCAAAAGGAAACCGTTTCGGTTATTTCCCATCTTTCTCTGCCGGTTGGAGAATTTCTGGAGAAAACTTCATGTCAGATGTCAAGTCAATCAACGATTTAAAACTTCGTGGAAGCTGGGGTAAAGTAGGTAACGACGAAGGAATTGGAGATTACGCCTACATGAAATTGTATGCTATCAATGGTCAAGGCGAATACAATTTGCAAAACCCATCTAATCCTAATTTAACTTGGGAAAAAACCACACAAACCAACATCGGTTTAGATTTAACGATGTTTAGCAACAGGTTAACCTTTACCGCTGATGCTTATTTGAAAAAAACTAATGATTTGTTGATTAATGTACAATTACCTCCATCTTCTGGTTTTGGTAGCCAAGCTTACAACGTAGGTTCTATGGAGAATAAAGGTTTGGAGTTTGTATTGTCAACCAAGAACGTGGATCGTGAGAAATTCAAATGGAATACTGATTTAAACTTCTCAATCAACAGAAACAAAGTAACTAGTTTAGGTAACGATACTAAATCTTTAGACTTTGCTAGCATTTACGAACGTGATGCTGCAGTACGTGTTGTTCCAGGCAAACCACTTGGTAGTTTCTATGGCTATGTGTTTACAGGCGTTGATCCAGCTACTGGAGCAGCTCAATACGCAGATACTAACAATAATGGAATTACTGGTTCTGCTGATCCAAGCGATAGAACTTTTATTGGTTCTGCGCAACCGAAATTTATCTACGGTGTAACCAATAGCTTAACTTACGGTAACTGGAATTTGAACTTGTTCTTCCAAGGTGTTCAAGGTAGTCAATTGTTTAATGCTTCAAGAATTGATTTAGAAGGTATGTTCGATTCGAAAAATCAATCGGCAGCAGTTTTAGACAGATGGACTACGCCTGGTCAGATCACAGATATACCGAAAGCTTTAAGAGCAAGCTCAGAAAACTCACTAACTTCTAGCCGTTTCGTAGAAAATGCTTCTTACTTGCGTTTAAAAACAGCAACCATATCTTACAGTTTTGATTCTGCTGTGATCAAGAAATTAAAAATGAACAAGCTTACCGTATTTGCTAGTGGCTACAACTTGTTAACCTTTACTAAATACACTGGTTTAGATCCCGAAGTTAACATGAACTCGGCAAATGGTCCTTCTATGGGAGTTGATTATGGTACTTATCCACAGTCAAGAAGTTTATTGTTCGGTATTAATGTTGGATTTTAAGAATTAAAGAGATGAAACTAAATAAATACACTTTAGTAATGATTGCAGCTGCTGCGTTTGGCTTGCAGAGTTGCAAAAAGGATTTCCTCGAAAAAGAGCCATTTAATCAAGTAATTGATGTAAAAGATGCTGATGGGGCAGAACGATTAATGGCAGGCGTTTACGGTGGGATGTATAACGATTACCACATTTGGGATTACATGGTTAATGGCGATGTAACTTCTGATAACGCCTATGCTGGTGGTGATAACCCAGCAAATATTCAAATTGATTTATTTACTACTAATGCTACTAACGGAAACGTTGGTCGTGATTGGAGTGGATTGTATTCGAATATTAAAAACGCTAATGAGGTTTTAGAAAATGTGCCTAATGTACAAGATGCAGCTTTAACCGCTGATAGAAAAGCACAAATGGTAGGAGAGGCGAAAACATTAAGAGCCTACTTTTACTTCCACTTAGTACGTTTATGGGGCGCAGTGCCATTGATTTTGAAAACGCCAACCAATTTGCAAGAGATGCAACAGCCTCGTTCTACCGTAGATCAGGTGTATACGCAGATTATCAAAGATTTGGAAGAAGCGCTACCTGCAGTGCGTACTACTGCTCCTAATAAAGGTATCATTACCAAAGGTGTGGTGAATGCTTTGCTCGCAAAAGTTTATGCTTCTAAACCAACTCCAGATTGGACAAAAGTAAATCAATATGCTGATGCAGTAATTGCTGGTGGTTATGCGCCAGTAGGAAATTTCGATCACTTATTTGATGGTGCACACAAGAATAATTCCGAGTCAATTTGGGAAATGCAGTACGACGGATGGGGTGGGCCCAAAGGTCGTGGTAATTGGATGACAGGTGTAATTGTAGGCACAGGATGGAAACGTTTTTGCACACCAACTAATGATTTAGTGGCTTTGTTTGATGCCGAAGGCGATGTTATTCGTAAAGCATCAAGCATTAGTTTCAGAAATGTATCAACAGAAGGCTGGTCTGATGATTATTGGAGTAAAGCGAATTACCCTTTCATCAATAAATACCGTAACGATGATTTGGCGAATTCATACATCCTTCGTTTGGCTGACATCAAATTATTGAAAGCCGAAGCTGTAAATGAACTAACAACTGGAGGTTGGGCTGCAGCAAAAACTATCGTAGACGAAATTCGCGGCCGCGTAAATTTGGGCGGAACTCCTGCTAATACCCAAGCTTCAATGCGTTTGGCTATCGAAAAAGAGCGTAGGTTAGAACTTGCTTTCGAAGGTCACCGATGGTTTGATTTATTACGTACTAACCGTGCAATTGCAGTAATGAATGCACAAAAAGATGGTAACGGAAATCCATTGAATTACAATGTAACTGCTGCGAAGTTGTTATTCCCGATCCCGCAAGCGGAGAGAGATCGTAATCCAAATCTTTAATAAAAAATTGTAGTATGCAGGTTTAGATCTGCATACTACAATACTACTACATCATCATGTTTTTTAAGCGTATCGCTTATGTTAGCATGAAGATTTAAAAGCTGCTTTTTGAGTTAATTGAGGTGGTTTTTCTTGGGGATTAAAACGTGTCAAACTTTCATCAGCTCCAAATTTTGAATCGATTGAACACTTATAATACTTTCAATAAAGGTGATTAGCTCCTTAATTTAGGAGCATCAAATCACCTAAAATAACACACATATGAACATTAAAAATTTTAGTTTAGCGCTTGTTCTTGTTTTAGCCGGTACTTCCGTTTTTGCACAACAAAAAATGAGTAAAGACGCCATCGACAAAAAAGTTGATGCATTGTTAGCCAAAATGACAATTGAGGAGAAAGTAGGCCAAATGGCTCAAATCACTTTAGATGTAATTGGTAAAGGTAAAGATCGTTACACTAGTGATGAACCTTTCTCTTTAGATAAAAAAGAAACTGAAAAAGCCTTATTGCAATACCACGTTGGTTCGGTATTAAATACGTCTAACAATAGAGCTAGAACTCCGCAAGTTTGGTACAACATCATTAACGAAATTCAAAACGTAGCCGTTAAAAAAGGAAAAAACAAAATTCCGGTAATTTATGGTGTTGATGAAGTTCACGGAGCAACTTACACTGCAGGTGCAACTATGTTTCCTCAACAAATTGGTCAGGCGGCAACGTTTAACCGAGCTTTGGTTAAAGAAGGTGCAAGCATCACTGCTTATGAAACTCGTGCAAGTGCTATTCCTTGGAACTTCTCGCCAATTTTAGATTTAGGTGCCGATCCTCGTTTTCCTCGTCAATGGGAGAGTTTTGGTGAAGATCCTTTCTTGGTTTCACAATTGGGTAAAGAAATGATCAAAGGTTTAGAGGGAGATAACAACGATGTTGCTAATCCATTCAAAGTAGCTTCTTCAATTAAGCACTTTTTAGGCTACCAAGTGCCCGTTTCTGGGAAAGATAGAACTCCGGCTATCATCTCCGATCAAGCTTTGAGAGAATATCATTTGCCTGCTTTTAAAGCTGCGATAGACGCCGGTGCAAAAACCATCATGATCAATTCTGGTTTGATTAACGGTGTTCCGGTACATGCGAATTACAAAATATTAACCAAACTTTTAAGAGAAGAGTTAGGCTTTAAAGGTTTGGTAGTAACCGATTGGGGAGATATCGAAAACCTGCACAAACGTGATCGCGTAGCTAAAGACAACAAAGAAGCGGTCATGATGGCGATTAATGCAGGGATCGACATGTCGATGATTGCTTATAACTACGAACCTTTCTGCGATGATTTAGTGGCTTTAGTTAAAGAAGGTAAAGTAAAACAATCTCGTATTGACGATGCAGTTAGAAATATCTTGAGAGTAAAATTCGAGTTGAACTTGTTTGAAAAACCAACTACCAATATCAAAGATTATCCAAAATTTGGAAGTAAAGAATTTGAAAAAGTGGCTTATGATGCCGCTGCAGAATCAATGACTTTGTTGAAAAATAATAATAATACATTGCCTTTAAGCAAAACCGCGAAAGTGTTGGTTACAGGTCCAAATGCAAATTCAATGAGAACTTTAAACGGTGCTTGGACTTACTCTTGGCAAGGTGAAAAAGTAGAAGAATTTGCAGCAAAATATAACACCATTGTTAAGGCAATACAAAACAAAGTTGGTGCTGCTAACGTAACCTACTTGCCAGGCGTAAGCTATAAAATGGATGGTAAGTATTTCGAGGATTTTGCTGATAAAATGGACGAGACAATCGCGGCAGCTAAAAATGCAGATATGATTGTACTTTGTTTAGGTGAGAATACCTATACAGAAACTCCGGGTAATTTAAGCGATTTGTATATCTCCGATTTGCAAACTGAATTGGCTAAGAAATTAGCCGCTACTGGAAAAACCATTGTGTTGGTTTTAAACGAGGGCAGACCAAGAGTAATCAGCAAGTTTGAGAAAAACATGAGTGCGATTTTGCAAAGTTATTTGCCAGGTAATTTTGGCGGCGATGCGATTGCAGATGTATTGTATGGTGATGTTAATCCATCTGGAAAATTGCCTTACACTTATCCTCAATTCCCGAATGCTTTGTTTACATATTACCACAAACCATCAGAGTCTAGAGAAACTACCGAAGGAGTTTACAACTACGACGCAGATTACAATCCTCAGTATGTTTTTGGTCACGGTTTAAGCTACACCACTTTTGCTTATAGCGATATCAAATTAAGCAGCAATACCTTGAAAAAAGGCGAGACTTTAGAAATCAGCGTGAATGTGACTAACACAGGTAAAGTAGCTGGAAAAGAAAGTGTATTACTTTTCATTTCTGATTTAGTTGCGCATGACATTAGCCCTGATGTAAAACGTTTAAGAGGCTTTGATAAAATCGATTTAAAAGCGGGCGAAACTAAGACTGTTACCTTCAAAATTAGGCCAGAAGATATTGCTTATGTAAATGCTGAGTTGGTAACCACAACTGGCGAAGGCGAGTTTACCATTCAACTGGGTAACAAGAAAGCAAACTTCAATTATATACCTTAAAATTAAGATCCGATGAAGAGATTTATAGCGAGTTGCATAGCGTGTTCAGTAGTACTGGCTTCTTGTGCGAGCAAGAAAGGTCAAACTACCAATAACAACCAGACCAATAGTGAAGTTGCTTTTTGGCTAACCAAAGGTGACCGATCTGTATTGCTAAAAAAACAAGATGTTGCTTTAAATTTCGGCACAGCTGCGAATACGCATAAAACAATTACAGTAGACGAAAACCAAACCTATCAAAGTATTGATGGGTTTGGTTATACCTTAACTGGCGGTAGCGCTACATTAATTAATAAATTGCCGGAACAAGAGAAAACAGCCCTGCTAAAAGAGCTTTTCTCTACCGAAGGAGATGCCATTGGCGTAAGTTATCTGAGGGTGAGCATTGGTGCGTCTGATTTAAGTGCAAAGGTTTTTACCTATAATGAACTGCCAGCTGGTGAAACCGACGTAAATATGGAGCGTTTCTCTATTGCAGAAGAAATGACTGATTTAGTTCCGGTGCTGAAAAGAATTTTGGCTATTAATCCTAACATTAAAATCTTAGGATCACCTTGGACACCGCCAACTTGGATGAAAACTAACAAAGCTTTTAAAGGTGGAAGTTTGTTGCCGGAGTTTTACCAAGCTTATGCTAATTACTTTGTAAAGTATATTGCTGCAATGAAAGCGCAAGGTATTACCATTGATGCCATCACTATCCAAAATGAGCCTTTGCATCCTGGCAATACACCAAGTTTGTTGATGTTGGCTAACGAACAAGCTAATTTTATTAAAACGGCTTTAGGTCCAACTTTCAAAAAGGCAGGCGTAAAAACTAAGATTATTCTTTATGATCATAATGCCGATAGACCCGATTATCCAATGACTATTTTGGCAGATGCAGAAGCAAGTAAATATGTAGATGGTTCTGCGTTTCACTTGTATGGTGGAAATATAGAAGCACTAAGCAAAGTTCATGATGCGTACCCAGATAAACATATCTATTTCACTGAACAATGGGTTGGCGGTCCAGGTAATTTTGCTGAAGATTTAAAATGGCATATAAGTACTTTAATTGTAGGCGCTACCAGAAACTGGAGTAGAAACGTATTGGAATGGAATTTAGCAGCAGATGCAAATTACAATCCGCATACACCAGATGGTGGCTGTACCAATTGCTTGGGTGCGTTAACTATTGCTCCAGCTATCACTAGAAATGTAGCTTACTACGTCATTGCGCATGCTTCTAAATTCGTGAGACCAGGTTCGGTAAGAATCAACTCTTCTGCGGATAATACTTTGAGCAATGTTGCTTTTAAAACCCCAGATGGTAAAAGAGCTTTGATTGTGATGAACACAGGAAATACCGATCAAACTTTTAATATCAGTTACCAAGGCAAATTGGTTACACCAACATTACCTGCAGGTGCTGCCGGTACTTTTGTCTGGTAAAGAGCTTACCTAATATTTGATTAAGTTAACCCTGCGAAAGTAGGGTTTTCTTTTTTATAGGATTTTGGTTTTCAAAGAAATATAAAAACCCTTTCTGCCCTTTGGGCATCTCTCCCAAAGGGAGAGAAAAGCATGGTTCATTGAGCAATCGTTAATCTCTCCCTCTAGGAGAGATGGCGTAGCCAGAGAGGACTTAAAACTTTTCAAACTTTTCCCAAAAGCCATCCTTAGGTAATTTCGCAAAGATTTTAATTGGTTCTTTCTTTACAGGATGTACAAACTCTAGTTGACGAGCATGTAAACAAATACTTCCTTTTCTGCTGCCGCGAGGATAGCCATATTTATTGTCGCCAACTATTGGGCAGCCCATGGTAGAAAGCTGAACCCTAATTTGATGCGAGCGTCCAGTAAGTGGGTTAACCCTTAACAAATAGTAACCATCTAGCTCTGTTAGTACTTGGTAATCTAGCTCACAATACTGACTGCCCTTGGCCTCGTAGTCGTAAGATTTTACTATGTTTTTCTTCGGATCTTTAATTAACCAGTTAATGAGTTTGCCTTGTGGCTTAGCTGGCTTTTTTCGTACTACGGCAAAGTAAGTTTTCTTGATTTCGCGGTTTTTGAAAATGGCGTTCATTCTATCTAAAGCCTTACTGGTTTTAGCAAAGAGAATTAAACCACTTACAGGTCTGTCTAAACGATGTGCCACACCCAAAAATGCCGTGCCAGGTTTGTCGTATTTTTTTGCCAGAAATTCCCTAACCATATCGTCTAAGGGTTGGTCTCCAGTTTCGTCAACTTGTACTACATCGCCAGCTCTTTTGTTAATTGCGATGAGATGGTTATCTTCGTAAAGCACATCTGCTTCGGTAATGGCCATATACCCCAAACCCCTAATGGGGCATTTATAGTTAAAATTGTTTGTTTTTTTCTGAGTAATCCCCTTTAGGGGTTTGTGGTTAATATTGTTCTTTCTCGTTAGGAAAATCTTTCGCTTTTACATCGGCAATGTAAGATTGCGCTGCGCCTTTAATGCCTTCGTACAAATCTAAATACTGGCGTAGGAAACGAGGTTTGAAGCCTTTGGTCAAGCCAATCATATCGTTAACTACCAACACTTGTCCGTCGCAATGTGGACCAGCACCGATACCGATAGTTGGAATATCAAGGCTTGCAGTAACTTCTTTAGCCAGTTTAGCTGGGATTTTCTCTAGCACAATGGCAAAACAACCTGCTTCTTGTAAAGCCAAGACATCGGTTTTAAGCTTGTTCGCTTCGGCTTCGTCTTTTGCTCTAACGGTGTAAGTTCCGAATTTATAGATAGACTGAGGTGTTAAACCTAAGTGCCCCATTACCGGAATACCTGCAGTGATGATACGTTGGATAGACTCTACAATTTCAACGCCACCTTCGAGCTTTACGCCGTGTGCACCGCTCTCTTTCATGATACGGATAGCCGAGTTTAAAGCTTCTTTTGAGTTGCCTTGGTATGAACCGAAAGGTAAATCTACAACTACAAAGGCTCTATTTGCACCACGCACCACTGACTGGGCGTGATAAATCATCTGATCTAAGGTGATAGGTAGGGTAGTTTCGTGACCAGCCATGACGTTAGAGGCCGAATCTCCTACTAGAAGTACATCTAAGCCAGCATCATCGAGGATGGTAGCCATTGAATAATCGTAAGCGGTAAGCATGGCAATTTTTTCGTTGCGCTGCTTCATCTCTTGCAAAGTATGCGTTGTGATACGCTTAATTTCTTTGTTTACCGACATGATTTTTGTTTTGGTGTGCACAAAATTAGGGTTTATTTTTTAAAAAGCGGTTAGATGACGGGGATCGGGGAATAGGGGTTGGGTATTAGTAGATGTTTTTGTAGTAGTGGTTACTGCATGACAAGACTATTTTCAATTCAACAATATAACAATCCAACAATATGATAATTTGCCACAAAACAGTCTCAATTAACCAATTTCAACACTTAACCGATCAACCTTATTTCCTCCTCCAAACTTTTTTAAAAAATCTTAAAAAAAACTGCTCAGAAACACATACCTTTGTACTCCGAAATGAGAGAGTTCAATCATACGGTTTTATCTTCTAGTATAAGCGGTTTATCCGTTAAAAACTCCCATTCCTTTTTATCATTTTTTATCCCCAATTTTTATTGTAATTTAAATGACTAACTACACTAAGTTACCAGCTATTTTGTTATTGGCCGATGGCACAGTTTTTTATGGCAAGGCTGCTGGAAAAATAGGAACTACCACCGGTGAAATCTGTTTCAATACAGGCATGACTGGCTATCAGGAGGTTTTTACAGATCCTTCTTATTTTGGGCAGATTATGGTAACTACCAATGCGCATATTGGTAATTACGGTATGCACCGAGATGAGGTAGAATCTGAAAGCGTTAAGATTGCTGGTTTGGTTTGCAAAAATTACAACATCAATTACTCTAGAAAAGAAGCTACAGAGTCTATTCAAGATAATTTCCAAAATGAGAATATTGTAGGTATCTGCGATATCGATACTCGTGCTTTGGTTCGCCACATCCGTAACAAGGGAGCGATGAATGCAATTATTTCTTCTGAAATTACTGATTTGCAAGAGCTGAAAAAGAAATTGGAAGAAGTGCCACCAATGGATGGTTTAGAGCTTTCTTCGGTAGTGTCTACTAAAGAGCCTTACTATTATGGTAATCCAGATGCTGCAATTAAAGTTGCTGCTTTAGATTTAGGTATCAAGAAAAACATCCTTCGCAACTTCGACGATAGAGAAATTTATATCAAAGTATTCCCTGCTAAAACTACTTTTGAGGAAATGAATGCTTGGGGAGCCGACGGTTATTTCATTTCTAACGGTCCCGGCGATCCATCAGCAATGCCTTACGCTATTGAAACCGTAAAAGCTGTTTTGGAAGCAGATAAGCCATTGTTCGGTATCTGTTTAGGTCATCAGTTGTTGGCAGAGGCTAATGGTATCGGTACTATGAAAATGTTTAACGGTCACCGCGGTTTAAACCACCCAGTTAAAAATATCATTAAAAACCATTGCGAAGTAACTTCTCAAAATCACGGTTTCGGTGTAATCCCGGAAGAAGTAAAAGCTTCGGATAAAGTAGAAATTACTCATGTTAACTTAAACGATGATTCGATTGAGGGTATCCGAGTGAAAGGTAAGAAAGCATTTTCAGTTCAATATCACCCAGAAAGTTCTCCAGGTCCACACGATTCTCGTTACCTTTTCGATGATTTCGTAAGTATGATCAAAGGTGATTTAGTTTGGTAAGAAAAAGGTTGAAAGTATAAAGTTGAAGGTTTAAAGTTTTGCCTTCTAGAAAATAAGTTGAGGATGTTTGTTTGCGCAAGCATCCTTTTTAGTTAGGTAATTAAGTGGCTAATGCCTCAGTAATTAACTCAATTTCGAGATAAAATGTTACTTGCTGGCGATAGCCCACTAGTCCGTCGTTAAGCTAATTTTCGGTCTCTTATTTTTCGGGTTGTACCAATAAGCCGAAGCACTTTCTTTAATAGAAAAATAAGCAACCGAGAGCTTTTGTTACTTTTTGCGGTCAAAAAGTAAGAGACCAGCGGCGGCAAGCTAAAAAACAAACCAACCAACCAGTACATTCATCATTTCATCCTCATAATCATTCCAATTAGCGGAAAAACATTTCCCATTTTTATAAAGCTTCTTACTTTTATATCAAATGACAGATAAAAAAGCAATTATCAGCGTAAACAATTTAGTAAAACACTATGGCGAGTTCAAGGCTGTTCAAGGCCTTTCGTTTGAGGTTTACGAAAATGAAATATTTGGATTGCTAGGCCCAAACGGCGCAGGCAAAACCACTACCTTAGAAATTATTGAAACCTTACGCGAAAAAACTAGCGGCGAAGTTTTGGTAGACGGTTTAAATGTAGATAGCGATGCAAATGCTATCAAGCAAATTATTGGTGTGCAATTGCAAGCGGCAGGTTATTATCCAAACTTGAATTTAGTTGAGCTTTTGGAACTTTTTGCCGGACTTTACGGTGTAAATGTAACTCCAATGGAAATGCTGGCCAAAGTAAACTTGCAAGACAAAGCCAAAGCCAAGTATAAAGAACTCTCTGGCGGACAAAAACAACGTTTCTCTATCGCAACCACTTTAATCAACTCACCAAAAATAGTTTTCTTGGACGAGCCAACTACAGGCTTAGATCCGCAGGCACGTAGAAATCTTTGGGATTTGATTAGCGAGATCAGAAATAACGGTACTACAGTGGTAATTACTACTCACTACATGGACGAAGCCGAGCAATTGTGCGATAGAGTAGCTTTCGTGGAGGCTGGAAAAATCATTGCTTTAGATACGCCAGATCAACTGATAGACAATTTGATTGCCGGTGGTTTCGAGCGTAAAAAGGAGGTGAAGGCTGCTAACTTGGAAGATGTATTTATCAATCTTACAGGTAAAGCGTGGAGAGAATAAGCTCCTAAATCCCCTAAAAGGGACTTTTAACATACAAACTTATAATCATGAAGGATAATATAGAAGATAACAAGGCAAACAGCCCTTTAGAGTCTTTACCGATGCATCGGAAGGCTGTGGGTTACAATCATACAAAAGCCACGTTGGCACTAGCAAAAGCGAGTTTCAGGTCAATTACCCGCAGTCCTTCTGCAGTAATATTTACGTTGGCGTTTCCATTGATATTCATTATCGTTTTCGGCTTTATTGGCGGCGGCGGCATAAAGCTAGATGTGGCTGTAGCACCAGGTTCGGATTTGCAAAATCCCGTAATTGCAGCGTTAGAAAAAACAGGTATAATTCGCTTAACCAAGAACGACACCCAAGAAAATATCGATAAAAATTTAGAAAAAGGAGCTTACGATGCCTTGATTAGCGTGGAGAAAAATCCAAATGGCTTGCCAGCCTATTTTACCAACGTGAAATATACATCAGCTTCATTAACTAATGGAAATGTGTTGAAATCTGTTTTGAACGACTTGGCGCATCAGCTCAACACTGTTAATCAAAAACCAACCGTAACCGAAATTAGAGCTACAACAATCACAGGTAGATTACATAGAACTATTGATTTCATTTTACCTGGACAGTTGGGCTTCTCTTTATTGAGCACAGGTGTTTTTGGTACCGCATTTATCTTCTTTGCATTACGACAAAATTTGGTAATCAAACGCTTCTTTGCAACACCAGTTAGACGCTCGAGTATTGTACTGGGTGAAGCAATTGCTCGTATAGGCTTTGCTTTATTGGGCGCTTTGTTTATCATTATTATCGGTCACTTTGCCTTTAACTTTACCCTCATCAATGGTGTCGTCACTGTAATCAACATGATTGTTTTGGCCACTATAGGTATCATCGTTTTCATGGGTTTTGGTTTCGTGGTTTCAGGTTTGGCAAAAAGCGAAAGTACCATTCCGCCCATCTCAAACATCATTACCTTGCCACAGTTTTTACTATCGGGGACCTTCTTTTCCATCAATGCTTTTCCAACTTGGCTGCAGCCAATTAGTAGAGCGTTGCCGTTAACTTATTTAAATGATGCTATGCGTAAAGTAGCTTTCGAAGGTGCTAACCTTTGGGATGTAAAACAACAGATATTGATTATGGTGGTTTGGGGAATTGGTATTTACGCAATTGCTGTAAAAACTTTCAAGTGGGAATAAAATAATAAGAAGCGCAGTTGCAGTGCTATTATGCCCCGCAAGTCCCGCTTTACATTACAAGTCCGCTCCCGATTAAACATCGGGATTGCGGGCTTTTCATTTCAATCGGGGCTACTAAACAACCGTTCTTTTTCATCAAATAAAAACTAGCACTTCCAAATCAGCGTAAAAATCTCCGCTATCAGCGGTAAAAACTATTAAAACAACGGGAGCGATTAATTCGTTAATTTAGCTAAATATTAAATCAGCCAACCATGCCAAAAATAGCCATCATATCCGCAAGTGTTAGAAAAGGACGTAAAAGCCACAGTGTAGCTTTGTACTTTCAGAATTATCTTACGCAAAAGCAACTAGCAGAAACGGAAATCCTCGACCTAGATGCTTATAACTTCCCGATTTTCGAAGAGCGTTTACGTTTAATCGAAAATCCAACCGAGGAAATGTTACAGCTAGCAAAAACCATTACGGAGGTAGATGGCGTAATTATCGTTACTCCAGAGTATAATGGTGGGTACCCAGCTAGTTTAAAAAACGTGATAGATTTATTGTATGCCGAATGGAAACGCAAACCTATCGCCATTGCTACAGTTTCGGCCGGTGCTTTTGGTGGTTCTCAGGTCATAACTTCTTTGCAATTCAGTTTATGGAAAATAGGTGCGCTAGTTATTCCCGCAATGTTTCCGGTTCCTACTGTAGAAAAAACATTTAATGAAGACGGTATCCCAACCGACAAAGAATCAATAGATAAAAAGGCTGGAGTTTTTGTTAATGAGCTGTTATTCTGGATCAAAGCGAAGGAAGCTGCAGAAAAGTAAATAATTTTATAAGCGGTTGAACTAAAAATATTAAAATTTTTCAAATTCAATTTGCATTGGATGTCAAAATGTTTATCTTTGCAGCCTTGTTAAGAAGTCCTCGGGTTATTAACGAAGAAAAAGGATGATACCAAAGTTCGGGGTGTAGCGTAGCCCGGTATCGCGCCACATTTGGGATGTGGAGGTCGTAGGTTCGAATCCTGCCACCCCGACAAAATAGATATCAGATTCTAGCAAAAACCCTCTAAATGATAGAGTTTAGAGGGTTTTTTGTTTTTAGTAAAGTCAGCTGAGGTAATAAAATATCAACTAATTTATTACCTATTCTACTACCCCTATTTTTCTTGTATCATTGTTCTTTGTTTGGTTTAACAATCTGTTTGTCAATTGTTTAATTATTAATTAACCCCATTTGGTATCTTTTGATATCGCGAAAAAAAATGCCCCGAAATAGGACATAAAATGGGCACAGAAGAAAATGTATGAAAACACAGAACACATTTTCTGTCTCGTTCTGTTTGAAAAAGGACAAGGAAAAAGATGGTCTTACGCCCTTGTAAGCAAGAATTACCGTGAATGGAAAACATGTAGATTTAGCAACCAAGCGATGGCTCGCCCCAGAAAAATGGGATCAAAAATCGCAAAGTATGTCGGGGCGCACAGCGGAAGATAGCTTCACTCTGGACAAGATCAGGCTGTTGGGACTAGATATCAATACGGCATATGAAGAACTTAGAAGGGATAGGGCTTGACATGATAGGCTTTATCTGACGTCTATTTCCAAGCTGTTGGACTGTACGGTCCATCTGTTTTTCTTCCGGAGCAGGTCTTCGGAGCTGAGGATTTCCTCCCTGAAGGCTTCGGAATGGGGGTAGACTTTATACTCGAATCTGCTCCCGTCGATCTTGAATTTTCCCTTCTTCTTGGCGATGGCCTTCATCCGGAAGAGCTGGGTCTGGATGTAGCTGCCGTTGTCCAGACTGGCCATTTTTTGATCGATACGGTTGACATTCCAGTCAAAACTGGCTACGTTGAAATGGGCATCGATGTAGGTCTTGAAACCTACGATCCCTACTTTATAGTCTACGTTGCCCTCGTCGATGATGGCAAATAGCGCTTCGGGCGCTCCCTTTTTGACCAGGTCTGCAGGGGTAAACCTTGCCATTTCCGCAAATTTGGAATATTCATCCAGCGTGAAGCTGATGGTATCGCTTTGCTGGTAGCTGGACTGATCGGCAGTTAGGACCAACCTTACGGCGCTTGGATCTACGGTTTGTTTGTCCACAACCTGGATGGGAACTTTAGCGCTCGTATAGGTCTCTCCGGCTATGCTCGCCTCGATGAGGGGAAGGGTGGTCTTACCCAATTTGCCTGCGGTAAACTCGATAGCGTAATAATAGTTTTTTCCGTCTGATTTCAATTCGCTTTCGATCTGGCGGCCATCTAGGGCATAATCGGCCTCATTTTCCAGTTGGATCACCTTGATGCTTCCGGTATCGGGCCTGGCCCTGAAGAAGACTTTGGCGGTAGTGGTCCTGTTGAGCTCAACCTGTGGCTGAACGACCATCCAGATCTGGCTGTCTTGAGTTTTTTCGCTAGGGTTGTTGCAGGCGTTAAGTGTAAGGATCAGGAATAGCTGAAAAATCAGATAGGGTGTTTTCGTCATAAGTTCTTTGTTTTCTTACTAGCGTATCATTGTCTTTTTGAACTGCTAGCTAAAACAAGGATGAGGAGTTTTTATTTAGCGTCGCTGTAGGTTATGGGCTTGTCTTTGGCATAATAAATAATGGTGGTGTGATTTGTTAATTACGAAATGATTAAATTGCACTGATGTACTATCCCTTAAAGATTTATCATCACCATTGGGGAGATCGCACAGCCCGAAGCCTCGCGTATTCACGTACGCTCGGCTCGCTAGCTAAAATGATGATATCTCAGTTATCGAAGTTAGGGTAAATATGAAACTGGAGAGATCTAACATTGTACGCTTGTTTATAACATTCCAGTTTTTAATTATATCTCATCTTTCAAACTCAGCGCAATTTGATCCAAGGTTCAATATGCCGGTCATTTCATTGTCTATTATCAAAAATAAAGGAGTGTCGTGTTTAGATGGTATAGTTTATCAGACTCAAGTCTAGATGTAATGTAAAATTACTTTGTTAATGTTCGCCTAATAATTTTAACTAGTTCAATTATAAAATAGGGGCGATATCATTTGGTAATCAGATTCCTCATATAGTAAGATGGATTTACCTTCATCTGTCTTTTAAAAACTTTAGAAAAATGATGCCTGTCATAGAAACCACAATTGTAGGCTATTTGGTCAATAGTTTTATCAGTATGGTGCATGAGATTGCAGGCAACCTCGATTTTTGTTTTCGCAATATATTGTTGTACCGATGAGCCAGTAGATGTTTTAAATAGCCTTGAAAAAGAGTTTACGGCCATGTTAGCGGTATTAGCTAATTCGGTGTTCGAAATACCTTGGTGAAAGTTCTTTTCGATGTGTTGCATTGCAGCGAATATCCGACTGTCAATAGTTTTAACCTGCCAAATTTTTTCTGTAATGCTCAATAAGCAAGAGTTGATCAGCTGTTTGATTTTAAGGCACTCCATTAAATTGAACTGCGTATCATTTAGGCAAGCAAGTTGGATTTCTTCAATTAGATGCTGGATACCTGAATTGCAAGGCAAACTATAAATTCCACTCTGAGCAAAATCTAACGGGAACCCAAGTGAAAAATGAATGAATAGATGATCTATTTTACCTTGTGTTTTTATATCTACGAGACTATCAGTTTTTTCAATCTTCCTTCCTATTATATTTTCATTTAAATTCCCACGTTGATGGCCAATCTTAGTGGAAAATGCAGTGTTAGGAGGAATAATGACTATACTGTCTTGGCTCAAAAGTGTCATTTCTCCATTGAAATAAACTGTTGCGCCATTGATGTTGTTATGGTAAATTCTCCAAAACGGAGCGGAAAAATTCATACATCTCCATTCTTGTAAAATCCAGTATCGACAGCACAATAGCTTTACGTTCACATTACTAAATTCCTGCTTTATTTCCGAAGGATCATTTTTTACTTTATCGCTAATCATATGTTTGTTTTGTACATGTATTTGTATAAAACGTATCTGGTGTATCTTAAAATAGTTTGAGAATTTAGAGTTAATCAATTATAAACCTAAAATCAGGACGCTTTAACCTTTGACCTCTTTTAGAATCATATCGAGATGTAAAATCGTTTAGGCCATTAAAAGCCTGTTGGATTAGTTTGTTCTATCATGCTCCTCTAAAAATGGTGTCATGGGAATGGTATGTCCAAAATTAGGAAGGTGATTGTTTGTTGTGTACATATTTTTATAACCAATGATGATATTTTTTTAACTCCTGATTTTAGGCGATATCAATTATTGAATAATTCCGATCTCTTAACCTATCACTAACCACTTGATTAAATTTGTATGAAAAAATTCTTTACTTTTTTATGTATCCTCGGCTGCATTTGGCTAGAAGTTAATGCCCAAACCGTTACACGGAATTGGGATTTTGACAATCCCGTAGCAGGTGGTAAGGCTGATGGATGGACTATTTTCGCTTATGGTAGTCCAAACACGCTGAATAGTGTATTAAGACTTACTGCTACACGTAACGCAGGGTACTGTAACCTCAATTTAGAATCTACAGGTGGTGTCAGTATTGTAGATCCCTCTGTCTCTAAAAGATTTGTGATCAGGGTAAAAAATGGCACGAAAGATAGAATTGCCAACCTCATTTGGACTGCCGATGGCGTAGACCGGAAAATGGAAATTTTAATGTCGACAGAAGACACAAATTTTAAGGAATACGTATTGGATTTAACACATGATTTGCGCTGGGAAGGCAACATTTCAAAGCTGTTGATCCAATTGCCTATTCCAATTAACGTTCATTCTGATCAGCTTCCTATCGAGATTGATTACATCCGTTTTACAGAAGGGTTGTCTACGGCTCAGTTACCTGCGCTAGTACCCAAAAGTCCAGCTCCATTTGGCACCAATTTGAGCGGTGGTGAGTTTTCTTTTAGTGGTGGCCCTTCTGATTGGCGCTATCCACGTACTCAGGAGCTAGATTATTTAGTCAGTAAAGGTTTTAAACTGATCCGTTTGCCATTTCTTTGGGAAAGAGTTCAGCCTAGTTTAAACGGACCTTTGGATATAGAGTCTTTATCGCACCTTAAAAATATTGTCTGGGCAGCTCGTAACAGAGGGATGTGGGTTTTGCTGGATCTGCATAACTATAACAGAAGAAGAACCAAAAATCCGGATAACACCATTACTGATGCTATCATAGGTACACCAGAAGCTCCTATAGCTTCCATCGAGGATTTTTGGAAAAAGATGGCAGCTGAGTTTAAAGGTTTCGACAATATTTATGCATACGGTATTATGAATGAGCCCTACAGTATTCCTAGAGATATTCCTTGGGTAAATACGGCACAAGCTATTGTTGATGCCATAAGAACCGAAGATACGCAGCATACCATTATGGTAAGCGGTGACAGTTACAGTTCTGCAAGTTCTTGGCCTACGGTAAGCGATAACTTGCGTAAGCTTAAAGATCCCTCTGATAATTTGATGTTTGAAGCACATAGTTATTTCGATCATGATTCATCTGGGGAGTATCTGCGTTCTTATGCCGCCGCTAATGCCAATCCACAGATTGGTGTTACCCGTGTAACACCTTTTGTAACTTGGCTCAAGAAGTACAATTTGCGTGGTTTTATGGGAGAATATGGTGTGCCTAACAATCCAAATGACATTTCTGATAAAACCGACGCCGTAGATAATAGTTTATGGAATACAGTTTTAGATAACGCACTTCAATACCTTTCTACTAATGGCGTAAATGGAACTACATGGTCGTATGGTAGTTCTTGGGGTACTAATAAACTCAGTGTCTATCCAAACTCGAATGGTACTGATCGTCCGCAGATGCAGGTTTTATCAAATTACCTATTTGCAGCTGCGCCTTCAAATTTGTCAGGTATCAATAGTCCCTTAGTAGTGAGCTATAAAGTTGGGAAACCGATGGTGTATCAACCTACAGCTACCAATAATCCTACTGGTTTTACTGTTACCCAATTACCAAGTGCGTTAGCTTACAATGCTACTACTAAGGAAATTACAGGTACCATGCCAACCGGCACACATACAATTAAAATTAGTGCAACAAACGCTAGCGGAATAGGAGAAGAAAGAGAAGTAGTGCTTAGAGGAGTAGAGTTAAAAATACCAGGAACTTTACAAGCTGAAGAGTACGATGGTGGCGGTAAAAATGTAGGCTATTTCGATAAGACCATTGGTAACTCTGGTAATTTCTTACATAGAGATGAGGATGTTGACTTTAGAAGATCAGGCACTTCGCCAAACTTTATTTATTCGGTGACACACACAATGCCTGGCGAATGGTTAAAATACACCACCAATGTGCAGCAAGAGGCGGCTTATAGAGTTAAATTTAGGTATGTGACTACTACGGCAGGTACAAAAATCAACTTTAAGGTAAATAATGTTTTGGTTGCTGGAGATATTGAACTTCCCGTAACTGCTGATTTAAACGCATGGACAGATCAGGTTTTCGAAATCCCGAGTATGATTACTGGCGAGCATGTATTTACCTTAGAGGTAGTAAGTGGAACTTTTGATGTAGATAGAATGGAATTTGCGGTGGCGCAACCAGCGGTAACACCTACGAATTTAACGGCTACTGCTTCTGGAAGTACAAAGGTTAATCTAAGCTGGAATGCTTCTGCCAACGCTGCTTCTTATAAGTTGGAACGTGCTGAAGATCCATTGGGGACTTTTACCATGGTGGCGCAAAATTTAACGGTAACTACATTTGCCGACGAAACTGTTGCTCCAGCTACCACCTACTATTATCGAGTTAAAGGCGTGAATATTTTGGGTGATGGTGTAGCTTCTGCTAACGTAACAGCTACAACAGCTACTTACACTATTCCTGCAAAAGTAGCTGGAGTTACTGCTTCAGCTAGGAATGGTTCTGTTGAAATAAATTGGACAGCACAGCTTGAGGTAAGTGGTTATTTAGTGAAGAGAGCAACTGCAGCCGGGGGACCTTATAGCACGCTTGCTACTGTTACCGCTAACACTTACACCGATGCTACGGTAGTTAATGGCACTACTTATTATTATGTGATTGCTGCTCAAAATAGCTTGGGCGAAGGAGCCGCCAGTGATGAACAAATAGCTACACCCAATAATATTGATTACGCCTATTGGTCTTTCGACCAGATCAGCCAAACTACTGGCGTGACGGATTCTTGGGGCAGCAACAACGGAACGTTTGATCCTAATGCCGTATTCGGTACAAATGCAAATACTGCACATATTACATTTCTGGAACCAGCAAATTCTTACTTAAATAATTCAATCCGTTTTAGAGGTAAAGCATTGTCTTATGTTAAATTGCCCGATGGTTTAATGTCTG
The DNA here is from genome assembly GCF_005925325.1 of Pedobacter helvus. Classification (GTDB taxonomy): domain Bacteria; phylum Bacteroidota; class Bacteroidia; order Sphingobacteriales; family Sphingobacteriaceae; genus Pedobacter; species Pedobacter helvus. The sequence continues at coordinate 692,875 of NZ_SRMP01000002.1, forward strand.
ATGTGGATGATTTTACTATTAGCGTTTGGTATCGACATATTTCAAATGTAGCAGGCGGTAGGATTTTTGATTTTGGAGTTGGCGACAACTATGCGAGTAATGAACCTAATTCGAGTAGAAAAATGATGTATTTAAGTCCAAGAGCTGGCGCCAACAATGGGGTAACCTATGCTATTCAAAATGGCGCTAGCTTGCAATCTATAGAAACTACAGTTGTTTTACCTACGGGACAGCCTACGGTATGGCATCACCTTGTGATTACAAAAGCTGGTAGTACGGTAACGCTTTATGTGAATGGGCAACAGGCGGGGCAAAAAGTTGATATGGATATCAAGCCTTCAGATTTTGGAATGACGACAGCTAATTATTTGGGGAAATCACGTTTTGCTACGCCTGCTGTGCTAGATGGTGCAATTGATGAGTTCAAGATTTTTAAACGAGCATTGACGCAGCCAGAGGTTGTCTTGTTGGGCTCAACGGTAATGCCTGTAGCTTTTCTCGATTTCGATGCAGAAAAGCAAAAGAATGGAAGTGTCACCTTAAATTGGAGTACGGCATCAGAAAGTAATAACTCCCATTTTGAGCTTTTGCGCTCAACAGATGGTAAATTGTTCGATAATATTGTTCATGTAAAAGGAAACGGAAACGTAACCGATTCAAGAAAATATCGTTACACAGATCATATGCCCCAGTTAGGTGTAAACTATTACAAGTTGAAGCAGGTAGATTTGGATGGACAAGAAAGTTACCATCCGAAAGTACTAGCTGTTTCTTTAAGCTTAGATAGTGAAGGAGATATAAAAATTTTCGCTACCGTTGGGAAACTAAACCTACGTGTAAACGCAGTCCATTCAGATACCTTCAACTTGTATCTTTCGGATGTATCTGGAAAAGTAGTAGCCAAATTTGCTGATAAGGTTATTTCTGGTAACAATACTTTTGAATTTTCTTTAGCACAACAGCTGCGTGGAGGGGTCTACATCGCGACATACCTGGTTAAAGGACAAAAGAAAAGCGTAAAGCTAATTATCAATTAAAACTATTTTATCAATAGTTTGAAGGCTCCCGATTTTATCGGGGGCTTTTTGTCTTGAAAGCGTTTCATTGATGAACGATTTGAATACTACTGGAAATTATCAGTTAAAAATCTTGCGATATGGGTCTAGAAAAACGAATTATCAATTGTCCACTCGCTTCGCTACGGTTTAAGTTACGAATAGCATCAACCTAAAACAAATAAACATCAAAAGAAGAACTTATTCAGTAACCTTTTTTGACGTTTATTGCTTCATTAAAGTTTGTAAGGCCGTTTAGTAACCTTAATGGCCACACCAAGGTAAACCCCTTAAATCTTACTTTCTTAGGATTTGGAAGGAGTGAGAGGTTGGCTTGTTGATATCGTAAATCTCCTTCGCCAAAACATCGGCTTTCTTTTCCCATTCTTCTTGTTTGGGTCTATCGCTTAAATAATTCTCCAACTGAGGTTTTAAGCTTTTGTATTTCTTTTCGTTGGTAGTCTGTAATGAACTAAGCACGCTGTCTATTATCTTTTCAGAAGTAGATAAGTCTGCACTCCAAGAATGCTTTGGAAAATAGCTATAAACAACAAACTTTAGATCCCTTAACTTGCGTTGTACATTTCTGTACGCAATGGTTTTTTCTGCTACCTTTTGTGCCTGTAAATATTGAGGCGTAGTTTTTATGGTAGCTAAGTTAATTCCTTTTTGTAGTGCTTCACTTGTAAAATCAGCTACGTTAATTCCATCTATATTTAAGGTATAATTACCAGCAGCCAAGGGCGATATTTTTAATAGTTGAACGTTCAGCTCTTCGTTAAAAGGGACCCATCCCAAAGCAGGTTCAGCTATGTGAGGGATAGGAAAGGGGAGGCTATTTTCTAAGGCAGTAAAAGAGATAGCTTGATTTGTCCATACGATATCGCTTACTTTAGCGTTTACAGTACTCTTCAATTTTCCTTTCTGTAGTTCTATGGCAGATACATAGTTTGGTGCCGATGTAGATTTCAAAAATTGATAAGCCATCACCAAATGACCGGGCGAATTCGGATGAACTCGATCGTTACCTACAATGGTTTTCTTTGCATCTACACCTTGTATCTTTCGGTTGATATCGCTCATGACGGTAAAGTAATCTACCACTTGTAACTTGTATTTTTTGGCTAGCTCATCAATGATTTCGGTACATTTCTGTAGTGCATCATTTACTCCAGGTTGGTTGGGCGTAGGTAGATCGCCTGTTTGATCGTAAATACTAGGCTTTTGCAAAACTACTTTTGCTCCGGTCAACATCAAGCGTTGAATTACTTTTTCGTAGTTCTTCTTATAGTCGTTCAGTGCCCATTGCTTTTGTTTTTGCACTTCAGGATCCGATTGTCTATCTACATTGTAAAGCAACCTGTTCACATCGTTCATCCCAGCCATCACCACATACCAATCTGATTTTTTCTGGAGGATATCGATGTCCATCCTTTTGAGGAAAGAATAAGTGTTATCGCCCCTAATACCCAGATTGTTAAAGGTTATTTTTTCATTGGGAAATCGAGTAGCATAATACAAAGCAATAAAATGATGAAAATCGCCGGCATGGGTAATGCTATTGCCCACAAAACTTACCGTTTGTCCGTTTTTGAATAAAGGTATAGGTGGTTTTTGTGCTAAAGCGACACTACTTGTTAAGTAAATTGCTAGAGCGGCAACGAAATTTCTCCACATACTCATCCTATTTAACTTTTTGGAAGACTACATCAGCGTGGGTAAACTTAGCCAAAGACGTTATTTGAGGTCTGTCTTTACCATCTCTAGGCTCTACAGATAGGATGTATTTGCCCCAACGTGGACCAGCAGCCCAGTAAGTACCGTTAACGCCATTTTCTTTTAAATAGGTTAGTGTTTTTTCTAAAATAGGAAACCATCTCTCATCATTATCTGGGATGCCATATTCGCCCACAAAACCCCTTTTGTTATTTTTCTTTAGCCAAGCTACAAAAGGTTTAACCCTATCTACGCCTACATTTTCATGTGCTTTTTCTTCCTCGTAACTTCTCTTGTAACTGCCAGATGCATCTTCGTCGAAATATACATGAGCTTCAAAAATCAAGTTGTTGTTTGGATCTTTTAAATCTTTTAAATGATCGCTTAGTTCTTGCCAGCGAGAGGCTGAGCTCCAGAAATCGCCACCTACCAAAATTGGAGTTTTTGTATCTACTTTTCTTATGTTATTGATAATCACTTGCGCAATATCAAACCAAGCTGTTTTAGTTGGCATGTTATAAGGTTCGTTCATTAAACCGTAGCCCCAAATGTTTTTGTAAGATTTGAATTCGGTGGCAATTTTTTGCCAAGCATCAGCTACTTGTGCTGCGGTAATTACGCCATTGTTAATGATATGGGTAGAATCGCCAACATGTCTTCTGGCGTAGTTGTGCATATCTAAAATCACCAATAAATTGCGTTTAGCGGCTTCATCTACAAATGTTCTCATCGATTTTAGTTCTTTTGCATCTAAAGCACCGTTTAATTCTGGTTGTAAACGCTCCCATTTAAAAGGCAAGCGAAAAAGTGTTAAACCTTTTGATTTGAAATAATCCAGCTCTGCAGTAGTTGGATAACCGTAATGGTCTGTACCAATTTTACCGAATTCTGCACCGGCCAAATTTACCCCGAAAGGTGCGCCCATTTTTTGAGCCTTAACCGCTAAACTTAATACACAAATGAGAATAGAGATAAACGAAAGATACTTACGCATGATTGATCATATTTTGGTTAATTACAAATATATCCTAACCCCAAAAAGTGGCTCAATATTCTTTTACCCAAAGCTAATATAATATTATCGGAACGTTAATTATTCTTTACTTTAGTATATCAAAAGCCTAATTTGCAGTTTGCAATGGCTGAAAGTAAGCTAATTAAGTATCAGTACATTTGCCAATATTTTTAACCAAATACAATTCATTAAACATGAAAAAGATTTCTTTTTTACCTGTCTTAATTTTGTTGTTCTCAACTTGCATATCGGAGACTATACTGGGGCAGATGCCTACCTTGAGCAATAAAAATAAATCAGATTGGTGGCATCCCATTGGCATCAAACCTTATCAAGCTTCGAAAACCAAGCATATCGGTTTCATCAGTGTAAAAGGGAACTCTTTTGTTGACGAAAATGGTAAGGAAATCATTTTTAAGGGGCTTTCCATTTCTGATCCTGACAAGTTAAAAAAGGATGGCAAATGGAGCAAAAAGCACTTTGAGGTGATCAAAAGCTGGGGAGCTAATATTGTTCGTATTCCAGTGCATCCAATTTCGGTACAACAACGTGGTATAGAAGGTTATTTGAAGCTTTTAGACGAGGCCGTGAGTTGGAGCGAGGATTTGGGTTTATATCTCGTTATAGATTGGCATTCTATCGGCAACCTGAGGACGGAGCTTCTAGCAAGTGATGCCTACAACACCACAAAAAAGGAAACATTTAGCTTTTGGCAAACCATTGCAGCGCATTACAAAGAGGTACCAACGGTTGCTTTTTACGAACTTTTCAATGAACCAACTATTTATGATGGCAGGTACGGAACTTGCACTTGGGGTGAATGGAAATTGATGATGGAAGAACTGATCGATGTGGTTTACGCTTATAACAAGAAGGCAATTCCATTGGTGGCTGGCTTTAATTGGGCCTACGATTTAACACCTGTGAAAGATCATCCGATTGCAAGGGAAGGCATTGGTTATGTAGTTCATCCTTATCCGGGTAAAAGAAAAATACCGAGAGAACCAAAATGGGATGTTGACTTTGGTTTTGTCGCCGATAAATATCCGGTAATTGCTACTGAGTTAGGTTTTATGAATGAAGGTGATGACGAAAATTTACTAAACGATGGTGTTTACGGGCCTTCGATAGTGAAATACTTCGATCAAAAAGGTATCTCATGGGTGGTTTGGGTGTTCGATCCTGTTTGGGTACCACAAATGATCAAAAATTGGAATTACGAACCGACCGAGCAAGGCGCATTTTTCAGGGATGTTTTTCAAGGGAAATTTAAGTAATTAAAAAAACGTCATTGCTTTGATTAAAGCAATGACATTTTTGTCATGTTTCCACATCTCGTTCAGGCAGAGGATTTGTGCTGTGACCGATGCCTACTCTCTTGTCGATGCCTTATAAAAACCAACTTCTGCCAACTGAACTGGCCTTTCTGCTTCTAAAATATTTAACCTTAGCTTGGATGCTTTTACCAGTTTGGTCTTCAACAATCTCTTATAACCGATGGTGGTAAACTCTGCCAAGACTTTCCAGCTTTTTCCATCCCAATATTCGATATTTCCTTTTGTACAGTTTTGCCCATTGGCGATGTTTTCCTGCAGGGAAATCCTGTCGAAACTGGCTGCTTTCTTCAAATTTAAGTAATGCGTTTTACCTTTCGAGATAGTGTTAAAGCTACCTAGGTTTTGGTCTGTTAAGGTGTTTGGGATATCCCCTTTCGCCAAGTTGTTCTTGAAAGTTTCATCCAGTATCGAGCGGAATTCGTACAGGTTATTGATGTCTGTTTCCGCAAATACTCCTTTTTTGTTTGGTGGGATGTTCAGCAACAACAAACTGTTTCTGCCCACAGACGTATAATAAAGGTCTACCAAGTTTTGTGGCGTACGTACTTTGCTATCTTCTTCTTCATGATAGAACCATCCCGGTCTGATAGAAACATCAGTTTCTGCCGTTAACCAAACTTTTCCCTTGGGATCGCCAACATTCAGATACTTTGCATCCATTTTTCCTGGGGCATTCTCTGGTTTAATGTCGATGGTGCTCCACATGGTTTCACCAGCAATGCCTTTTTCGTTACCTACCCATCTTACATCCGGCCCAACATCAGAAAACATTACTGCCTTAGGTTGCAGCTTACGAACCAAACTCCAATAACTGTCGAAATCGTAGTTCATGTGTTTTGCATTCTCGCCTTTGGCACCATCAAACCAAACTTCGGCAACTTCTCCGTAGTTGGTCAGCAATTCCGTTAGTTGGTTTTTGTAATAAGTATTGTAATCGGCTGTGCCATAAGATGGATGGTTCCTATCCCAGGGAGAAAGGTAAAAACCAAATTTAATGCCTTGTGCTTTGCAGGCTTCTACTATTTCTTTCACCACATCGCCTTTGCCGCCTTTCCATGGACTGTTTTTAACTGAATGTTCGGTGTAAGCGGTTGGCCATAAACAGAAACCGTCATGGTGTTTAGCAGTGATGATGGCCATTTTAAAACCGGTTTCTTTCAGCACTTTTATCATTTTATTGGCATCGAAATTTGTCGGGTTAAATATCGAAGGACTTTCAGTTCCGTCGCCCCATTCTTTGCCTGTATAAGTATTAACGGTGAAGTGTATAAAAGCAGTGGTTTCTAATTTTTGCCATTCCAATTGTTGCTGGGTAGGTACTGGTACTTTCTGGGCAAAAGCATTAATCGCTAATAACAATAAAAATGTGATAGAACTGAATTTCATCATAGCTTAGTTGAAGTTAGATATTTTAAATACCCAAGCATGCTCCGAAGGCATATTGCCAGGGTTAATAGCAGGAGCCACGATAGACAGGTTGCCAGATTTAGCACTGAAGTTTACTTTGGCATCAGCACCTAGCAGATTTACCTTTGAAGCGGATTTTACTCCTGGAACAGTAAGGTTTCCCTTTGGCCAAGCGGTGCATAAAACGTACAAATCTTTTCCTTTTTGGGTGTAGAAAACATTATTCTCTTTCATTTTTGCTGGACGTTTGGCCCAAGCTTTTGTGCCATATATAGCTTCGCCGTTTACTTTTAGCCATTTGCCCATATCCAACAATCTTTCTTCCATAATTACAGGAATTAAACCGTTGGCTTTTGGTCCTACGTTTAGCAATAAATTTCCGCCATTGCTTACTTTGTCAATCAATAAGTCTATTAATTGTTTGGTAGATGAATAATGCTCCAATCTTTCGAATTGGCTATAACCGTAAGAAGTGCCAATTCCTCTGCTTTCTTCCCAAGGGTGCTCAATGCGCCTGGTATTTACCGTATCGCCGATTAAATCGTATTCGGTAGTATAATAACCTCCGTGTTTGCTTCTAGTTTCTTTTCCCCAACGATCGTTAACTACTACAGAGTTTTTGACAGGAGAATCGTTATACAACCACTGCAAAAATAGCTCACTTTTTAGTTCTTTGCTATTGTAATCCCATTCTCCATCAGAAAAAATCACTTCTGGTTTGTAGCGGGTTACTAAATCTTTCATTTGAGGCAACATATATTGGGTGGTCCATTTTTCCATATCTCCACCAGTATATAGCGGGTTAGCCCATTCTAACAAAGAATAGTAAAAACCCATTTTTAAGCCGGTTTTTTGTACTGCGTCGGTTAGTTCTTGGGCGATGTCTCTTTTGGGGCCTGCATCTACACTGTTTCTTCCTTTAGTTTCTTTGCTAGGCCAAAGCGCAAAACCATCATGGTGTTTCGAGGTAAGTACGACATAGCCAGCCCCCGATTTTTTGAACAAATCTGCCCAACGGTCGGGGTTGAAAAACTCAGCCTTAAACATGGGAATGAAATCATCGTAGGTTGAATTCTCCCCATAGTATTTCTTCTGGTAGTTTACGTAAGATGTTTTGCCTTGCATTAACTTGGTCAGGTAATGTTCTGCATATTTTTCGTACACACCTTCTTCCTCATCTACGGGTGCGTAGGCCGGCACCGAATAGGGGCCCCAGTGTATAAAAATACCAAATTTAGCGTCTTGCCACCATTGCGGTGTGACTCTTTTATCAAGAGAGTTCCAGTTGGCTTCATAGGTTTGAGCATTTACAGATGACAGGGATAGGGAACTACCAACTAGTGCGAGAGCCGCTATTTTATGCAGTTTTTTTAACATTATATCTAATTTTTGATGAGCTATTTAACCAAAAGGTTCGTTACTAAATAAATCTTTGTCATGAGTGGGAAGCACCATATCTTTTAAATGTTCTTTCAAGTAGCGTTGCAGCGTTTCCTCGCTAGCTAATTTACCTGTATTACTTACATTTCCCGAAACGGTAACACTTTCTTTATCTTTAATGGAGGATTTGACGTTGAGGTTCGCGTAAGCGCAGGCATTATAATGCGGGCTATAAGCTAAAGGGATCGAAAGTAATGGCGTAGGGTGGGCGGTTCTATTCATGCATCTTTTCTTTCTATCGCGGTAAGATTTTGCATTATAGTTGATCTTATTTTAACAACAATTCCTTAGAAAAATCAAATGAATGGCTGCGATAGTTGTTATACTTGGTTCTTAGTCCTTCAAATTTCTAAAAATGCCTGTCAATTGGCTAATACTATTTTATCCATTGCTGTGTAAAAATAGATTTTACTTGACGCGAAAAAAGCGACTGGGTTTAGCCAGCCGCTTTCGATCGATTTATTTAGATAATTTAAAATTTAGACTTTTCTACAATTCTCCAGTTATCAAAAGAGATATCCATATTGAAACCAGTTTGTACGGTTACCACACCGTATAAATCTATGACGTTGTTTGTTCGTGCAGGCATAGTCAAAGTACCGCCGATAGCACTTTGTAGAGAAATGGTTTGTGTCACCCATTTATTTCTGGTATAAAGTACCCTAGTTCCCGAAAAACTCCAAGCATGGAACTTGCCTGGTGATACCGTGTAGTCGCCATAAATCCTGATTCCTGCTTTGTCTAATGGAATGCTGGTTGCGGTTTCAAACTTTATTACGTAATTACCTGGGTTGTTGATTACATCTTGCGGCACACTGATCTTGCCTCTTACAAACTGATCTACTTTGAAGCCATCCCTCACGGGCATTTCTACATAGTGCGCATATTTGCCACTCAAAGGTCCCGGAATAGGATCGGTACCTACATATTTTTGAGCTGCGTGTGGCTTGTCGTCGTAGTTTACTACCATATTAGTGTTATCCATGTAGGGATATTGATAGGTGAATTCGGTACCGTATTTGTCTACCGCTTTAATTGCCATACCTTGTGTAGCACCCACTGGAACCTTTACGTAAAGCGAATCTACAGTAGCTTTTTCTATCGTAGCAGCAATGTTTCCAAACAAAACCTTTCCTTCACCTTTTAGATAACCTCCAAAATCAAAACTTTGACCAGCAATGGCCATTACGGTGCCTACCGGTGCATATTCATTCTCTACACTTTTGATGGTAACGGGCGGGATATTGATCTTAAAATCGTATTGAACTGTTCCTGATGGTGTTTCCAAGGTAATCTTATTGGTCAGGTTTTCTGGTGCCTTATTGGGGATTTTTACCGTCAGTTCGCTATTGTTTGCATACACCTGATCTATGTTTACTTCTATGTCATTGAACATGAACTTTTTTAAGTTACAAAAGTTTTGGCCTTTAACTACAATGTACTGGTTGTAATCGCCTTGCGTAAGTACAGTGCTTCGGTCTACGTTAACCACGGAGGTGATGGTAGGTTGACCATTGCCTTCACATACGTTATTTTTTACTGCCTCTTTTTGGCAGGTTACTAGTGCCGTACTGCAAAATAGCAGTATCGCTAGCATTAATTTATTTCTTTTATAAATTGTTTTCATGGTTTTCCTTTCTTAAGGTGCTATGAAATATCTAATTCTATTTTACCAGCCTGGGTTATTTTCAATGATGGCCTGGTTGCCATCCATTTCGGTAAGTGGAATTGGCCACAATAAGTGACGGGCTTCGCGAAATTTAACGATATTGTTGGCATCTACACGGCCTATCGCATTCATTACAGGCAGATAAATTCCCCATCTTCTTAAATCCCATTGTCTATTGCCTTCTAATGCCAGTTCTCTTCTGCGCTCTTCCAATACAAAAGAACGGAAAGTGTCTTTATTGTAGTTGGCAATGTTGATAGGAGGGGCATAGCTACGTTGACGCACAAAGTTGACTTTAGCTACCGCATCGGCGGTTGGTCCGTTGTTGATTTCGTTTTCCGCCTCTGCGTAGATCAATAAGGTTTCTGAATATCTTAAGAAAGGATAAGGCGCATCAGATCTTCTTTGTGTTTTATCTGCAACATCAGAAAACTTGGTTACTCTAGCTAAAACCTGATCGCTCGAGACCCAATTGTAGCCACTTTCGTAACCAAATTTGGCGATAGAATCTGGATCTGTGGTAATCTCTTTTTGAGGATACCATCTGCGGGTAGGAGCACCAGTGGCATTGGCCGTTAACCATTTATGGATCACACCATCTCTAATTCGTCTATCGCTAGAGTCGAATAGGTCATACCAATGATCCGAGAGTCCATAAAAACCTGTTCCGTTTAACACTTCGCCTTTGGCATTGTGCTGGCCATTGTATTGATAGGTCAATACCATGCCACTTTCCGTTACTCCGGCAATACTGTACACCATCCATAAATGCTCGCCTCTGCCACGGAAGCCTTTGCCCCATACGTCATTCCAGTTTCTGAAAAGACCTAGGGTTTTATCCGAAGCAGTAAGGTAGCTGGTGCTCGCCACGTCAATTACTTCTTTAGCTTTGTTTCTGGCCAAGGTGAAATATTCTGTTGGGTTAAATCCTTCAAATCCAGCTACCTGAGATTTAGTAACCAGGATTTCCATTGCTGGGATACGTGTGGAACCATTTTTTTGTGGACCGCCTAACAATTTGATTGGCGCACCTGTTGGCACTGCCGAAGATGCAATATTTAAATACACTTTGGCCAACATTGTTTTTGCACTTTCTTGGCTAATGGTTCCAATTTTATAGGCTGCGCTAGATCTTGGTAAAAGCTGTGCTTCCGAAAGCTTCAGCACTTCGATGATATAGGCATAAGTATCTGCAATGGAAGAACGTGGGATATTGAATTTCTGGTTAGTTACTGCCGATTCTTTGATCAACGGTACACCACCATATGCTCTTACCAAAGTGAAGTAAGCCCAAGCTTTATAGAAGTTCAGTTCGCCTATGGCATTGTTCTTTATTTCTTCACTTACATTCTTCATGTTTTGGATGTATGGGATAGCGTGGTTACTTCGTGCAATCAGTAAGTAAAGACTGGTCCAGTATCCCCTAATGTCTTCGTTAGATGCAAAGTTTCCAGCTCCTGTAGCTTCAAAGGCGAAAATTGCGCCGGTTGCGTCGTCAGAATCGGTTTCGTAAGGTCTGTTGAATGATTCGAACCTGAAAAAACCGTCTTTCAAGAAAGTGGATCTTACACCGTTTACCCATAGGTTCACGGCTTCTTCCGAATCTCCCATTTGTTCTGGTGTAATGAAAGAGTAGGGCTTTTCTTCTAACGCTTTTTTACAAGAGCCTGCAAACAAGACTACAAGTAATAATAATATGTTTTTATTGAATATTCTTTTCATCGTAATAAGTGTTATAAACCTAATCTTAAACCTAGGCTATATGTTCTAGTATTTGGGTAAGAGTTCATGTCTACACCTTTTCTAGAAGCATCGGCGCCGAAAGAGTTTACGTCTGGATCGAACCAGCTGTAGTTGGTTAAGGTCATTAAATTATTTACCGCTCCATACACATTAATTGTGCTGGCAATCTTGCCTTTTAAGTTGAAGGTATAGCCGAAGCTTAAAGTTTTGAAGCGGATAAAGCTGCCGTCTTCTACAAACCTATCGCTAAAGAACATTTCTCTGCTTTGACCAGCGTCTAAACGAGGCCAAGTGGCCGTTGCCGTTGTCTCAGGCGTCCATCTTCCATCATAAGCGAATTTAGGCATACTTGTTCTTTCCCCCATTCTGATGTTGATGGCATTGGTATTCAGGATATCGTTGCCTACGGCACCATGTACAAAGGCCGTTAGCGTAAACTTTTTGTAGGTAAAGGTGTTGGTGATACCGAAAGTATAATCTGGTTGCGTGTTTCCGATAATGGTACGGTCGGAAGCTTCGCTAATCTGTCCATCGCCATTGAGATCTTTGTACTTGATCTCGCCCAATTTTGATTTCAGCTGCGCATCTGGAAGATTTCTCCAACGAGGATCTGCTCTGACTTCAGCTTCGCTGTCATAAAACCCATCTTCCACCATGCCGTAGATACTGCCGATAGGTGATCCATTTCTAATGATGATTGGGCTTTCTAGGCCAGTGTAAAGTCTTCTGAATTGATCTTTCTCTAATCCCTGTACCTTATTTCTATTGAACGTAAGGTTGCCGTTTACTTTCCAGCCAAAATTTTTATTATTGATCAAATCGCCGTATACGCTAATCTCTAAGCCTCTATTCACTACGGCACCAAAATTGGTTCTGTAGCCCGATGGAAAGCCTTGACTTGGCTCCAAGTTGGTAGTTTGTAGTAGATCTTCTGTGCGCTTGTGGTATAAGTCTACCGTTACCGTGAGTTTATTTTTTAAGAAACCCATATCTACGCCCAAATCAGCTTGGTAGGTAGTTTCCCATCTTTGGTTTAAATCGGCCAACACTTGAGGTAGGGCATAACCACTTTGTGGAAGGTCGGCAATGGCAACCGTAGCTGCTATCATCTGGTAGCGGGTTGCATAAGGCACAATCGCTTGGTTACCAGTAGTACCATAAGATCCTCTTATTTTGAAGTTGCTGAAGATTTTCTGCTTTTTGAAAAACTCTTCTGCGCTAACGTTCCAAGCAGCAGAAACAGAACCGAAATTTGCGAATTGGTTTTTCTCAGTAAATCTACTAGAACCATCTCTACGGAAATTAGCGGTAAGGATATATTTTCCAGCATAGTTGTAATTGACCCTACCCAAGAATGATAATAGGTGACCTTCGGTTTTGCCATTGATAGTTGGCAATTGGATTAACCCTGATCTGAAGTTATAGTTTTCAGTAAGGTCGGTAGGGAAACCGGTTGCTTTAATTTCATACATCTTCTCGTTCACTGTTTCGTAAGAAGCCGCACCCATGGCATTGATGGTATGTTTTTTATCAAATGTTTTTCGGTAGCTAAGCACGCCCTCTGTAGTGAATTGTCTCGAGGTTACATCGCCTTCACTGGCACGGCCGTTAATTGGCGGACGACCTTCGTGTACTGTTCTTCCTAAATAAGTTTCTCGAGGATTGGAGTTAAGGTTGTAACCAAAACGTTGACGATAATTTAAGTTAGGAGAGATATTCACTTGTCCAAATCCAGATAATACCACCCTAATGGCTCTAGTTACATCTTTACTGTTAGTTGCTGCTTTATAAGGATTGGAAACCCTAGTGTTGTTCAATAATTCGTCACGTAGTTCCGAAAATGGATCGGTAAAGGCGTAAATGGAAGGATAAAGCATCGCCGAGTTGATTAAGCTGGATTGAGATTGAGAGGTATTGGTTTTTACCATTCGGTATTGGCCGAAACTCACATTTGTATTCATACCCATTTCGAAAAGCTTACTTACTTTGCGGTTGATGTTAATTTGTGTGCCATATCTTTTGTAACCACTGTTGAGGATGATCCCTTGCTGATCTACCATGTTTCCAGAAATAGCATAGGTACCTTTATCATTACCGCCAGAAATACGTAGTGAGTAATCGTTAGACACAGCGGTTCTTAAAATCGTTTCCAACCAATCTGTACCTGTAAAACCTTCTGGGTAGCTACTTCCAGCGGGGATACCCGTAAGGAAATCTTCTGGTTTTGGAATATACCTGGTAATGTTAAGTATTGGATCTACTACCACAGCACCGGGGAAAGGGACTGATAAAGGAGCATCTTCGTACAGGTGAAAGTTTCGTCTAGCTTCGTTACTTCTCAAAGCGTATTCGTAAGCTCCTAACAATTCAACTTTGTTAGATAGCTGCGCCAAACCGATGTTTGCTGTAAAATCAATTTTGTCTTTACCAACTTTACCTTTTTTGGTGGTAATTAACACGACCCCGTTTGAACCCCTAGAACCATAAATCGCAGTTGCCGAAGCATCTTTTAAAATCTCTATACTTTCAATATCCTGCGGATTTAGAAACGAGATAGGGTTAAGGGTTTGGTATTGCTCGTTTGGATCTGTACTGCCGTTAGAAGTTTGGCCTGCCGAAGTGATCGGAATGTCATCTACCACATACAAAGGCTCGCTACCTGTGAATGAGTTAGCACCACGAATAGTCAAGCTAATTCCAGCACCCGGAGCACCGTCATTTCTGTTTACTTCTACACCCGCAATCATTCCTTGTAGGCCTTGGTTGATGCTAATTGGATTATTTGCTACTAAATCTTCGCCCTTTAAAGAACTTACTGCTTCGGTTAATTCATTACGTTTTCTGGTACCGTAACCAATTACCACCACATCGTCTAAAATGCTACTTTCTTCTTCAAGCGTAACGTCGATGGATCGATTGGTACCTACCGTTCTTTCTGTTGTTTTAGAACCTATCATTCCAAATGTTAGCACGGCGCTTTGAGCAGGTACTGTGATACGATAAGTTCCATCTTGATTGGTCATTACCGCTGTCGATGTCCCTTTTACTCTTACGCTAACTCCCGAAAGCGGTTCCTTTTTGTTATCGGTAACTTTTCCCGTTACTGTAATTGAGGGTGTCTGGGCTTTTGCCAAATTAAAGGATAGCATGCCCACTAAAAAGATCAATGCAATTAAAGCATTGCGCAGTATCGTAGGTTTTTTCCTTTGAAAAGGACTCGCTTCGAGCTTTAAAAAAATACGCTTTGATACAAGTTTTTTCATAAAAGCTAATTATTTGGTTAAATAAGTAATGGATGATAGTTGAGAAGCCGATTAACTTCGGGATAAATAAGTACTATAAATACTTTGCTTTTTTTGCGCCATTGAAACAGCGGAAAATGAAGATGAGTTTGTTTCGTTCATGAGCTTAGTTTGCTTTGGTCGGTTAAGTCTAGTGCTCAACAATGTTTGCTGACAAGACTACTTATTTGGTCATTTCAAAGTTGCTGCTTTAATCTCTAGCAAACCAATACTTTTTTAACAAAAGACTATCTAAAATCGTATCAATTTTGATAGCTATAAAAGTAATGGCCAATCTTTAGGAGATAATAAGGGAATTTCTAATGAAGTTTTAATTCCGTTAGAAGTGAATTTTAAGGATTTTAATGCTAGGTCAAAATTTAGATCATTTGTATTTTGATGCTAAAAGCTAGCAATTTAGATGGGTGTATTTTTTTGTTAATACTCGATACTTTTCCGACACGGATTTTCTATGGGTTAAACGAATATTCTGTTGCCGGAGAAGTTTTCTCTAAATTCTTTAGGCGTACAGTGTTTTTTCTTCTTAAAAAGTCTATTGAAGTTCGAAATGTTATTGAAACCACAAGAGTAGGAGATTTCCGTTATGGTGTGGGTGGTGTCTATCAGCATTCTAGAAGCATGGCCCAGTCTAATTTCATTCAAAGAGTTGATGAATGTATTGCCAGTGCGTTTTTTGATGAACCTGCTAAATGACTCGTCTGTCATATTAGTAAGCCTGGCCAGATCCTTTAAAGAGATATCCTTGTCATAATTGGTATGCATAAAATCGAAAGCTTTCTCTAATCTACGGCTATTGTACTTCACCGAATTAGAATTAATAAAACCAATATCAGATAATAAGGACATGCTTTTCGACATGGAAAGATCGTTTAGAATGCTTAACAGCTCTAGTACAGAATTGAAGCCATTTGTGTTTTTTAAGGCCATTAATCGAGGTGTGGCGGCAATTATACTTTCCCTGTTGAAAGAAATTCCTCTTAAACTTTTATCAAACATCTGTCTAATAAAGCTCATTTGGTTTCTACGTAAGAATTTCTCATCAAAAAGGTCTTTGTGCCACTGTATCGTGATTTCAGTAATTTCTGTTTTGCACTCGTGCGTAAGCCAAACGTGGGGAAGGTTGGGGCCTACCAACACCAGTTCTACATCATCTATTACACTTATATGATCGCCAACTATTCGTTTCGCACCATTTGCATTTAAGATCAAATTAAGCTCGTATTCTTCATGAAAATGAAGTGGAAAGTCAAATTCTGTTTTTATCCTAGAGAAAATGGTGAAGCAATCGTTAGGCGTCAAAGGAGTGATCTCCTTAATCATATTAGGCTTAGCGTTCATGGTTTGTATACTTGGTTAGGGTAAATTTAATATATTATTATCTTCATCACCTAATGAAGTAGAAAATTATATATTAATCGGATAAAAAAGTATTAGTGTGGCACGTGCTTATTTACGGAAATTTACATCCATAAATAATGACAACAAACTAATGCGATTTTGCCTCTTGAAACAATTGTCATTTTTATAACCAAATAAACTGTAACCTGAATTGAAACTGCAACTTATAGATATCGCTATCGTTATAGCTTACCTCGTTTTGATGGTATTGATAGGCTGGTATTACAAAAATAAAGCGAAGCAAAATAAAGAAAGTTATCTCATGGGAGGTAAAAAACTGCCATGGTATATGTTGGGATTAAGCGATGCGAGTGATATGTTCGATATCAGTGGTACGATGTGGATGATCTCGCTATGTTTCGTTTATGGCATGAAAAGTATCTGGATACCTTGGTTGTGGCCTGTTTTTAACCAAGTGTTTAATATGATGTTCCTATCCAAGTGGCTGCGAAGATCAAATGCCAATACTGGTGCCGAGTGGTTGGCCACTCGTTTTGGATTGGTTGGAACTGGCGTAAAAGCTTCGCATAATATTGTAGTTGCTTTTGCCATCATCAGTTGCTTGGGCTTTTTAGCCTATGGTTTTGTGGGGTTGGGTAAGTTTATCGAGGTTTTTGTGCCTTGGAATTTGGTTGAAGCTTACATTCCTTTCCATGTGCCACCGCAATATGTAGCCCATTTCTATGGAATTATATTCACACTGTTCGCCATGTTCTATTCCATTTTAGGTGGAATGCACAGTATTGTAATAGGCGATTTCATTAAATATGTAATCATGACCATCGGCTGTGTGGCAATCGCAATCATCGCATTTCTGCATTTGCGAGCTAACAACTTTCAGTTGAATGTGCCTAACGGCTGGTTCGATCCATTTTTTGGTTGGAAACTAGATTTAGATTGGAGCAACATTTTGCCAGCAGCTAATCAGAAAATTGAAGACGACGGTTTCGGATTGTTTACCATCTTTTTTATGATGATGCTTTTCAAAGGTGTATTTGCGAGTTTGGCAGGGCCGTCGCCAAGTTACGATATGCAGAAAGTGCTCTCAACGAAATCTCCAAAGGAAGCTTCGAAAATGACCGGTTTTGTGTCGTTGGTGCTTTTACCTGTAAGGTATTCAATGATCATCGGTTTAACCGTGTTGGCTTTGTTGTACTATAATCAGATGAATTTATCGGCAGGAGGTGCTACAGATTTTGAGCGCATATTGCCGGGAGCTGTCAATACATTTTTACCCGTAGGGATATTAGGTTTGGTGCTTACAGGTCTGTTAGGTGCTTTTATGGGTACTTTTTCTGGTACTTTGAATGCTGCACAGGCCTACATCGTTAACGATGTTTATTTGAAATACGTAAACCCAAATGCTTCTACTAAAAAAACCATCAGAATGAACTATTTGGTGGGGGTGCTGGTGGTGGTCATTGGTGTGATTTTGGGTTTCTTCGCAAAGGATGTGAACAGCATTTTACAATGGATTGTAGGTGCCCTTTACGGCGGTTACATTGCTTCAAATATGCTAAAATGGTATTGGTGGAGGTTTAACGCTAACGGCTTTTTTTGGGGAATGGCCTCGGGAATTGTAGCCGCGTTAATCTTTCCTTTCATCTTTGATGGAATTTTGCCGCTTTACGTATGGCCATTGCTGTTTGTGATTTCTCTTTTGGGTTGTATCATTGGTACTTATGCAGCACCAGCTACCGATACCGAAATTTTAAAATCATTTTATACTACTGTAAAACCTTGGGGTTTCTGGAAACCTGTTCACGATTTGGTGAAAGTGGGTGAACCAAATTTTCAAGCTAACAAAAGATTTGGATTGGATATGTTTAATGTTTCGCTCGGAATTATTGCCCAATGTTGCCTTACATTACTGCCAATGTATTTGGTGATGTGGATGAAACTGCCACTTGTGGTGGTAATTTCTATCCTATTCATCATTGTGATGATCCTAAAAAAAACCTGGTGGAACAAATTAGAAAACTAAATTAACACTTGATAATATTAACTTATAAATTATGAATTTGCATTTTGAGAAGAGGTTAAGCGAACTACAGCAAGCTCATTTTGATTTAATTACTACAGAAAACCGCAAGCAGGGGTTGGGGAATGGCATTTTCGATAGATATGAAAATCCAGTACTCACGGCAGCGCATACGCCATTAAATTGGAGATACGATCTAAATCCGCAAACCAATCCTTACTTAATGGAACGTTTCGGAATCAATGCCACATTTAATGCTGGTGCTATCCTTTTCAATGGTAAATTTTTGATGGTTGTTCGTGTAGAAGGTAACGATCGTAAGTCGTTTTTTGCAGTGGCCGAGAGCGATAATGGTATCGATAACTTCAAGTTTTGGGATTACCCGATAGTTATTCCGGAAACCAACGAACCTGATACGAATGTTTATGATATGCGCTTGATTGAGCATGAAGATGGCTGGGTGTACGGTTTGTTCTGCACCGAAAGAAAAGATCCGAATGCGGCTGAAGGAGATCATACTTCGGCAATAGCCCAATGCGGGATTGTAAGAACCAAAGATTTGAAGAAATGGCAGCGTTTGCCAGACCTTAAAACTTCTTCAGCTCAACAACGAAACGTAGTACTTCACCCAGAATTTGTGGATGGCAAGTACGCTTTTTACACGCGTCCGCAAGATAGTTTTATCGAAGCTGGTAAAGGTGGCGGCATAGGTTTCGGATTATGTGATGACATTGAAAATCCGATAATTGAAAATGAAAAAGTGATTGATCATAGAGTTTACCACACTATTGCTGAAGGTAAAAATGGTTTGGGTCCGGCACCAATCAAAACCGAAAAAGGGTGGTTGCACTTGGCGCATGGCGTACGCAATACTGCCGCAGGGCTACGTTATGTATTGTACCTATTTATGACGGATTTAAAAGATATATCAAAAGTAATTTATAAGCCTGCTGGCTATTTTATGGCGCCACAGGGCGATGAAAGAATTGGTGATGTGTCTAATGTCTTATTTAGTAATGGATGGATACAAAACGGCGATGATGTCTATATCTACTATGCTTCATCAGATACAAGAATGCATGTTGCCACCAGTACCTTAGATAAATTGGTAGATTATGCAATGAACACACCCGAAGATGGGTTTAGGTCTGCCGAATCTGTAAATACCATTTCTAGTCTTATTTCAAAAAATGAAAGCCTAGCAGTTCCATCAAAGTGAAAAGAGTTATTAATAATAGTTAGTTATTGAAGATGCAATTATGAGAAAAGCCATTCAGATTTTTATTTTATCAGCACTAGTAGCGAGCACTGGTTTAGTAGCAAAAGCTCAGGAGAAAAAGCAAGTTAAACCTAAAGAACTGCTCAATAAAAAAGCAAACGGTTTTAAAGGGATTTGGTACATGATACAACCTACCGGAAACGAGTATGCCTACAAATATAGCGGCGGCTTGGGTACTTATCCTGCAAACCACAGGCCTTTTGCCATTTATGCTGAAGAAGTAAATAAAACATTTTTCTGTTATGGCGGCACCAACGAGAAGAATAATACCCTGTTGCATACCATTTCATCTTACGATCATGCTACTAAAATGGTTGCCAATCCAACTATTGTGTTAGATAAAAAAACTGTTGATGCGCATGACAATCCGGTAATTTCTATCGATTCGTTAGGTTACATTTGGATGTTTTCTACTTCGCATGGAGTAGAGCGTCCTTCTTATATTTCTAAATCTGTGAAGCCTTACGATATAGAAAAATTTGAATTGGTAAACGCTACCGAAGACGTGAAAGGAGTGGAAACACCATTCACCAACTTCTCTTATTTCCAAGTTTATTACGAAAAAGGAAAAGGCTTTTTAGCGCTTTTTTCGAGATACGATGAAAATGCCAGACGTGTGATTGGTTTCAATACCAGTAAAGATGGCCAAAAATGGGACAAATGGAAAGTAATTGGCAACATAGAGGGTGGCCACTATCAGGTGAGTGCCAAAGTTGGTGGTAAAATAGCGGTAGCTTTCGATTATCACCCAGATGGAAAAGGCTTAGATTACAGAACAAATTTGTACTACCTCGAATCATCAAACTGGGGCAAAACCTGGCAAACGATGGATGGTAAAAATCCGGAACTTCCTTTAACAAGCAGAGATAATATTGCCCTGGTTAAGGATTTCACTTCGTTAAAGTTAAACAACTACCTTTTAGATGTAAATTTGGATGAAGATGGCAAACCCTTGATCTTGACCGTCACTAGTAAAGGCCCGCAACCAGGCCCGCAAAATGGGCCAAGAGATTGGCACTTTTTCTACACCGATAAAAAAACAAACACTTGGAAGAGCACGGTAATTACATCGTCGGATAGTAATTACGATATGGGCTCTATCTACGCAGAAGGCAAAAAGCAACTTAGGGTAATTGGCCCAACAGCAACTGGACCGCAAGCTTATAATCCTGGCGGCGATGTAGTTTCTTGGGTTAGCAAAAATTACGGTAAAACGTGGAAGGCAGCCAAACAGCTCACCAAAAACAGTGAAATGAACCATTCTTACGTACGTAAACCAAACTTCGCCAAAGATGATTTTTACGGTTTCTGGGCCGATGGAAACGGTCGTAAACCCTCAGAATCTAACTTGTACTTTACCAACAAAAAGGGCGATGTGTTCAAATTGCCAAGAACAATGACTGGCAGTCAGGTTGCAGTAGAGAAACTAAAGTAAATGCCTTCAAATTCTTCAAATCAAAAAATAAAGCTGATGTACAAGATTAACTTTAAAACTTTTGTCGTGGCTTCTGCACTGGTTGTTTGTTGCTTGTCAGAGAGTTTTGCACAAAAGAAATTGGATACTGCATTCTTAAATCAACAACTTAATGACGCAGTATCGCAAATTAAAGTGCTGGCTACAAAAACACCAGAACACTTATTGCCGAGAAGTTTTGAAAAGGGTAAATCTACACATTCCGAAAGTGGTTGGTGGACATCGGGATTTTACCCGGGTACGCTACTTTATTTGTATGAATATTCAAAAGATCGAGAATTGTTAACCTTAGCCAAGCAGAAGCTTAAACTGCTTGAAAAAGAGCAGTTCAATGAAACTACGCACGATCTAGGGTTTATGTTGTACTGCAGTTTCGGTAATATGATGCGTATTACTGGCGATACCGCTACCTACAAGCCTATTTTATTAACTGGCGCAAAGTCGCTAGCTACACGTTACAGCCCCATCACTAAAACCATTCGCTCTTGGGATTTTGATAATTTTCCTGTAATCATCGATAACATGATGAACTTGGAGTTTTTGACTGCTGCGGCCCGTTTGGGTGGCGAAAAAAGGCTTCATGATATTGCCGTAACCCATGCCAATACCACCATGAAAGAACATTATCGCAAAGATATGAGCTGTTACCACGTGGTAGATTATAATCCTAAAGATGGCTCAGTAATCAAGAAGAAAACTAACCAAGGCGCTTTTGACGAGTCGGCTTGGGCTAGGGGACAGGCTTGGGGTTTATATGGTTACGCCATGATGTATCGCGAAACTGGAAATAAGAAATATTTGAAGTTTGCCAATAAAATTGCAAAGTACATGCTCAAACATCCAAATATGCCTAAAGATTTAATTCCTTATTGGGATTTTAATGCACCAAATTTACCCGATACCAGTAAATATGCTGCCTACCGCACGAATAGAGAAGCGTCTACGGCTTCGTTAATGGCTTCTGCATTTTTAGAAATGAGCACGCAGGTAAAAGGAAAGCTTAGCAAAGAATACTTCGATCTTGCTACCACCATCATCCAAAATTTAAGCGCTCCAACTTACAAAGCTGCACTTGGCGATAATGGCGGGTATTTATTAAAATATAGTGTGGGTAACATTCCAGCTAAAAGCGAAATTGATGTTCCACTTACCTATGCAGATTATTATTATGTAGAAGCGCTGTTGCGTTACAAGCGTTTGTTAGCTGGCAGAAAAGTTGTAGATTAAGGTTTATTTGAAGAAATGAGAAGTACTTTTTTTATCCTTTGTTTCCTATGCCTGTGTGTGGGTGTTTCTGCACAAAAACCGAAACATCTAATAACAGTTGAAAATACATCAAAATTTAACCGTAGCGAACTGGTGCGGGTAAGCTGGGCAGATGTGCTGAAAGTTTATCCCACAATTGATACTGCAAATTTTCAGGTAATCAATAAGGCTACTGCTGGTCAACTTCCTTATCAACTAGAAAAACTGGGAGGTGCCGAGGTAAGGTTCTTGTTACTGCAAGTGGCTATCAAAGCCAAAAGTAAATTGGAATTGCAGTTATCAAAAGGGAAACCAAATCCGCCAGTAACTAAAACTTACGGGCGTTATGTGCCAGAACGTAAAGATGATTTTGCTTGGGAAAACGATAAAATTGCCTTTAGAATGTATGGTAAGGCACTCGAAGGTACCAATGAGAATGCTCACGGAATGGATGTTTGGGTAAAGCGAACATCAGACATGGTAATTAACAAACGTTACAAAGTAGATAACTACCATAAAGACCACGGCGATGGTTTAGATTACTACAGCGTGGGCACAACTTTGGGTGCTGGAGATATGGCTCCGTATTTGGCAGATACAGTTTGGTATTTGGGCAATTACCGCTCGTACAAGGTGTTAGATAATGGTCCTCTGCGTACTTCTTTTCAATTAATTTACGATGAAGCTTCGGCTAATGGCATTAAAATAAAGGTAACTAAGCAGATTTCAATTGATGCGGGTTCACAGCTCAACAAAGTTGAAAATACTTACAGTTTTAACGAACAAACAGCATTGCCTGTAGCCGTTGGTTTAGCTACTAGAAAAGAAGAAAAGAAGGATGTTTTTACTGACGCTAAAGCTGGCATTTTAAGCTATTGGGAGCCAGTTCATGGTGCAGACGGCATAACTGGTGTGGGTGCTATTTTCTTGAAAACTCCCATTCAAATTAAACAGAAACATAATCAGTTGTTAGGAATTGGTGTTGCGAAAGCCAATCAACCCATAATTTATTATACTGGAGCCGCTTGGAACAAAGCAGGCGAAATTACGGATAGCGTACAGTGGTTTAAATATATAAGGGATTTTAACGAGAAATTAAAGCGACCATTGAGGGTTAAGGTGAAGTAATAAAATACATAAACTTTTAGTGCTAGCCATCTTGTCATTCACGCGTTAGCAGGGATCTAAAAGCGAACAGATTCTTCATAAACTCAGTTTATTAATCAGGAATAAAAGATCTTTGATATTGTAGTGGACTTTTTCCCGTCACCTTTTTAAAGCACTTATGAAAGCTCGCAAAGTTGTTAAAGCCGCTTTCAAAACAAACTTCGTTAATTCTGAACTTGTTTTCTATCAGTAGTTTGCAGGCCTGTCCAACACGAATTTCGTTCACAAAATCGGTATAGTTCTTTCTACTTCTTGATTTAAAAAACTTGCAAAAGGTATTCGGACTAACTTTGGCTACTTCGGCAATTTCGGCTAAAGTTATTTTTTGTTTGTAATGATTTAGGGTGTAGTTGTAGATGTTTTGGATTTGATCTTGCTCTTCGCGAAGGTAATTGTACTTAAAGCCCATAGAGGCAATTGCATACAATTCGTTGTTTTGGCTACTGATTTCAAACAACGCTTCCAACAAATATAGTAGTCGCTTATTGTGTTCTGTTTCCACCGTTTTTTCCATAAGATGGATGACATTGTTGATATTCGGCAGTTTGATTTGTAGTCCTCTCGATGAATTTGAAATCAGCTTTTTCAGCTCCCTGTTTTCTGGAACTTCCAAAAAATGCTGTCCTAAAAAATGAGGATGAAAGTGGATCACGTAAACATCTGCAGATTTGCCTTCCTCAGCAAAATAGTCATGATCAAACCGCCAGTAGTGCGGCAAATTTGAACCAACCAAAACTACGTCGCCACTTGTAAACCTGCTGATTTGATCACCAATAAATTGTGTGCCTTCGCCTTCCTTAAAATAAACAAGTTCTAGCTCTTCGTGATAATGCCAAATGCTATTCACCGTTGGTGTCAAATCCCTACGTGCGCTAAAGCTTTCAATTTCTGGTGACTGTATTTTTAATAGTTTAGGCTTCATCTCAAATCAATTAAAAATCAACTATTTTGATAGCATTTGTATCAATGAAATCAATTTTAAGACAAAATAGCTTAATAAATTGGCAATTGCAGATATTTTTTAACTCTTTTTTTGTACTTAATTTGTAATACAACCAACATAAACCAAACAATGAACATTAATAACCCACCCCTCATAGAACAAGATGTGTCTGCGCCAATTTCCCGCAAGGAGTATCTTTTTCCGCTGATATTAATTACCAGTTTATTCTTTTTTTGGGGCTTTGTACATAACCTCGATCCAATTCTAATTCCGCATCTCCGCAAAGCATTTAAGTTGACCGATTTGGAATCTTCGTTGGTAGATTTCTCTGTTTTCATCGCTTATTTCGTAATGGCCATGCCCGCAGGTTATCTCATGCGCAAATGGGGCTACAAGACCGGAATTATTGTTGGTTTACTACTATTTGGTATTGGTTCGTTGTTGTTTATTCCAGCTGCAGATACAAAAATGTACGCTTTCTTCTTAGGGGCGCTCTTTGTGATTGCTTGCGGCTTAGCGGTATTAGAAACAGCAGCAAACCCTTATGTGACTATTTTAGGTCCACCGCAAACGGCAGATTTTAGGCTTAATTTCTCGCAATCTTTCAATGGATTGGCGGCTTTTTTGGCACCAATTGTAGGTGCGAAGTTTATATTTACCGAAGCTGGCTACACCGAAGCGCAAGTTGTGGCAATGACACCTCAAGCATACGACGCCTATGTAACCGCAGAAGCAGCCAGCGTTAAAGGTCCGTACACCGTTTTGGGAATTATCATTTTGGTGGTGCTTGTACTGTTCATTTTCACTAAGCTTCCAGATATCAAATCAGACCCAAAAGAAGGTAAATCTAAAGTCAGTGATGCGCTAAAATTCATCAATTTAAGATGGGGAATATTGGCGCAGTTCTTTTACGTAGGTGCACAGGTTTGTGTGTTGAGTTTTTTTGTGCGTTTTGTGGTGGTTTCTGCCAATATCGACGAAAAAGCGGCCGCAGTTTATGCGGGCTTTGCGGGTTTAGCTTTTATGTTGGGACGCTTTGTAGGTACATTCTTTATGAAGTATATCTCCTCGAGAAAGCTGCTTTCTATCTATGCGGTTATCTGTATGTTGTTAACGTTGGTAGCCATCTTGGGCGAAGGTGCTGTAACCATCTACGCTTTAATTGGCGTGTCGTTCTTCATGTCCATCATGTTTCCAACTATATTCTCTTTGGGCATTAGCGGATTGGGCGAACACACCAAAACTGGTTCATCATTAATTGTGATGTCTATTGTTGGTGGTGCTATTTTGCCTTTGGCGCTAGGCTATATTTCAGACGTTACTGCAAGTATCCAATATGGTTATGCGGTGCCGTTAGTCTGCTTTTTTGTGGTGTTCTTATTTGCTAAAAATGTTAAAGCTGCTATATAGATGAGTGCTAAAGTTTTAAAAATTGATGATAGAGATAATGTGTTAGTGGCATTGGCCGATTTAACACAGGGTACCATTGTAAGTTACCAAGAACAACAATACGCATTGCTGGAAGATATCCCTGCGAAGCACAAATTTTTCACCAATGATATGGCTGCCGGTGATGAAATTTTTATGTACGGCGTGTTAGTGGGCAAAGTTCAATTTCCGGTAAAAGTGGGAAACAGAATGACGGTAGAAAATACCAAACATGCCGCAGATCCTTATCAATACCGAAAATCGAATTACCAATGGCAGGCGCCAGATGTAAGTAAGTTCGAACATCAAACTTTTTTAGGTTACCACCGGGAAGATGGCAGCGTAGGTACGGCAAACTATTGGCTGTTTATTCCAACGGTTTTTTGCGAAAATAGAAACCTTGATATCATTAAAGAAGCGCTTTACAAAGAACTAGGCTACGCCGTAGATGATAAATATAAGAATTACACCCATGCGCTTTTAGAGGCGTATCAGCAAGGCGGCAATATAGAAGAGATTGATTTACAGCCTAACTCAAATCATACTGCAAGACCTTTTAAAAATGTTGATGGCATAAAGTTTTTGAACCACAGCGGCGGCTGCGGCGGCACACGCCAGGATGCAAATACTTTGAGCAAACTACTAGCGGCTTACGCTAACCATCCAAACGTTGCGGGCGTGACGGTGCTAAGTTTAGGCTGCGAGCACTTGCAGGCCAAACAATTTAAGGATGATTTGCTGGCGATAAATCCGAACTTTAATAAACCTATCATCCTTTTAGGCCAACAACAAAGTGTGAGTGAGGAAGAGTTGTTAAAAGAAACACTTAGGGAAACGTTTAAAGGTTTGGTAGAAATCAATAAAATGGAAAGAAAACCTGCGCCGCTAAGTAAATTATGTGTAGGGGTGAAATGTGGCGGTAGCGATGGTTTCAGTGGTATTTCTGCTAACCCAGCAGTTGGGCATTGCGCCGATTTATTGGTAGCTTTAGGAGCAAAGGTACTTTCGGCAGAGTTTCCAGAGTTGTGCGGCGTAGAGCAGGAACTAATAGATAGAATGCCAGAAGAAGAAACTGCCAGAAAGTTTATCAAACTGATGACAGAGTACGATGATTTGGCGCATAAGGTTGGCTCTGGTTTCTACATGAACCCATCGCCAGGAAACATCAAAGACGGCTTAATTACCGATGCAATTAAATCGGCCGGTGCCGCAAAAAAAGCAGGCACCTCGCCAGTAGTTGATGTTTTAGATTATACCGAACCAGCTACCAAACCAGGGCTAAGTTTGGTTTGTACGCCTGGTAGCGATGTAGAAGCTACCACTGGAAAAGCCGCCGCAGGAGCAACCCTAATTTTGTTTACTACGGGTTTGGGCACGCCAACGGGAAATCCGGTTTGTCCGACCATAAAAGTAGCAACAAACACCAATTTAGCTACCAGAATGGCTGACATTATCGATATTGACACTGGAGCAATTATAGAAGGAAAAAAGACCATCGCAGAAATGGGCGAGGACATTCTGAGTTATTGCATAGCAGTAGCCAGTGGCAGAGAAATACCAAAAGCGGTAAAATTAAATCAAGACGATTTTATACCTTGGAAAAGGGGAGTAAGTCTTTAGATTATGAATTGGCCCTTACATCAGTTAAACAATTAACCGACTAAACAAATAACATAAAATGTTATCATTAAAGAATAAAACAGCAGTAATTACAGGCGGTGGAAGTGGCATCGGTAAAGCGATATCGCAACTTTTTGCCAAACAAGGCGCCGCAGTGCATATCATTGAGCTCACTGCCGAAGCTGGTCAACAAGCTGCTGAAGAAATTAAAGCCGAAGGTGGAAATGCGACAGTTCACGCTTGCAACGTAGCAGATCATCAGCAGGTGCTGAGTGTTTTTGAGAAAATTGGCAGCGTAAATATCTTGGTAAACAATGCCGGTATTGCACATGTGGGCAAAGCCGATACTACCGCAGAAGAAGATTTTGACCGCGTAGTAAATGTGAACGTTAAAGGTGTATACAACTGCTTGTTCGCTGCCATTCCGAAAATGAAAGCTGCTGGCGGTGGCGTAATTTTAAACATGGCATCTATTGCAGCTTTGGTAGGTATTCCCGATAGGTTTGTCTACAGTACAGCCAAAGGAGCGGTAAAAGCAATGACCATGAGCGTAGCTAAAGATTATTTGGCAGATAACATTAGGTGCAACTCTGTATCGCCAGCTCGTGTGCACACGCCTTTTGTCGATGGTTTTCTACAGAAAAATTATCCCGATAATATCGAAGAAATGTTCGATAAACTTTCGAAAACACAGCCTATTGGCCGCATGGGATTGCCGTCGGAAGTGGCTACATTGGCATTGTACTTATGTAGTGATGAGGCAGCTTTTATTACCGGCTGCGATTATCCGATTGACGGTGGATTTACAACTTTAAACAACTAAAATTACGATATGAAATTAGTTAGATACGGAGAGCCTGGAAAAGAAAAACCAGGAATACTGATTGGAGAAGATATTTTCGATGTGTCTGCTCATGTGAATGAGTATAATGAAGATTTTTTTGGTGGCGATGGTTTAGCAGAGCTTAAAAAGAAAGTTGAAGGTGGGTGGTTAGAAAAAGTAGAACAGCCAATTAGATTGGGTGCTCCTTTGGCTCGTCCATCTAAAATTATCTGCGTTGGTTTAAATTACAAAGACCACGCCGCAGAAACCAATGCGCCTATTCCAGTAGAGCCAATTTTGTTTTTTAAAGCTACAAGTGCCATTGTTGGTCCTAATGATGATTTGATAATCCCTAAAAACAGTAAAAAAACAGATTGGGAAGTTGAGTTGGCCATTGTAATTGGCAAAAAAGCAAGTTATGTTGAAGAACAAGATGCTTTAAACCACGTTGCTGGTTATGTGTTGCACAACGATTATAGCGAGAGAGAATTTCAGCTAGAGCGCAATGGACAATGGGTAAAGGGAAAAAGTTGCGATACGTTTGCGCCGCTAGGTCCGTTTATTGCCACTAAAGATGAAATTGCAGATGTGCACAACCTTCGCCTTTGGCTAAAAGTAAACGGCCAGACTTTGCAAGATGGCAATACATCGAATTTGATTTTTAATATCCCGTTTGTGGTGAGTTACATTAGCCAATTTATGACTTTATTACCCGGAGATGTAATTACTACCGGAACACCAGCAGGCGTGGGTTTGGGACAAAAACCAGAACCTTGGTATTTAAAAGAAGGTGATGTGGTAGAGTTGGGTATCGATGGATTGGGAAGTAGCAAACAACACGTAAAATCTTATCAGGCCTAAAATGAAAAGATACGCTCTAGCGCTAGATCTAGTTGATGATGAAAAGCTGATCGCCGAATATGAGGCTTATCACAAAGCAATTTGGCCAGAAATTGAAGAAAGTATCAGGTCGGCTGGTATTTTAAATATGGAGATTTATAGAGTAGCAAATCGCTTATTTATGGTGATGGAAGTTGCCGATGATTTTTCTTTCGAAGCCAAGGCAAAGGCGGATGAAAGTAACCCAAAGGTGCAGGAGTGGGAGGTTTTAATGTGGAAATATCAACAAGCGCTACCTACAGCCAAACACGGTGAGAAGTGGCTGATGATGGAAAAAATTTTTCAGTTGAACAGTTAATTTACAAATCAAGATGATCGACAGCCACGTTCACTTTTGGAATTACGACCCCATAAAAGATGCTTGGATTACCGACGATATGAAGGTTATTCAGAGAGATTTTACACCCGTTGATTTAGAGATAGAACTGATAGCAAGTGGTGTAAATGGATGTATTGCTGTACAAGCAGATCAGAGTGAGCAAGAAACCGAATTTCTGTTAAGCTACGCTGATGAGTATGAATTTATCAAAGGCGTGGTAGGGTGGATTGATTTCAGAAGTGAAAATTTACCCAAGAGACTTGAAGCATTTGCACATTACGAAAAACTAGTAGGATGGAGGCATATTGCACAACCAGAACCAACAGGATTTTTGATTTCTCCTGATTTTGTACGTGGAATAGCAGCGTTGGAAAATTACCAGCGTACCTATGATATTGTTATCCATCGTGGTCAATTAAAGGAGGTGATTAGTTTAGTTGAGCAATTTCCTAAACAACGTTTTGTTTTAGATCATTTGGCAAAGCCTGATATCAAAAATAAACAAGGTGATGAAGAATGGAAACAGGACATCGTTACCTTATCAAAACATGAAAATGTGTATGGTAAAATCTCGGGAATGGTAACGGAAGCAAATTGGTATTCGTGGACTTATGATAATATGCTTTTCTACCTAGATACCATGTTTGAAAACTTTGGTACAAATAGGCTCCTGTTTGGATCAGATTGGCCAGTGTGTACATTGGCAGCTAGTTATCAGCAAACCAAACAAATCGTCGATCAATATACATATCGATTATCCGACGATGAAAGAAAGGCAGTTTTTGAAACCAATGCGATAGCATGCTATCAATTAAAATATTAAAAAATGGATTTACAGTTAAAAGATAAAGTGATTTTAGTAAGTGGTGGAGCTAAGGGAATTGGCGAAGCGATAGTAAAGTCACTGGCTGCAGAAGGTGCAATTCCAGTAATTATTGGCCGTAATCACGAAGATAATCAAAAGCTAGAACAGGAAATATTAGCAGAAGGAGGTCGATGTGCAAGTGTAATTGCCGAATTAGCTGATCCAGCAGCATGCGAAAAAGTGATTGTAGAAGTAGTAGAGCTATTCGGTAGAATTGATGGTTTGGTCAACAATGCGGGACTAAATGATGGAGTAGGCTTGGAGAAAGGAAATTACGAAGCGTTCATGAAATCCATTCATAACAATTTAGTACACTACTATTTGCTGGCTCATCATGCTTTGCCATACCTAAAAGAAAGTAAAGGCAGTATTGTGAATATCACTTCCAAAACAGGTATTACTGGGCAAGGAGAAACCTCTGGTTATGCAGCCTCTAATGGCGGCAGAAATGCACTTACCCGAGAATGGGCGGTAGAATTATTACCATATCAAATTAGAGTAAATGCAGTGGTAGTATCAGAATGTTGGACACCACAATACGAACGTTGGATAAAAACACTTCCCAATGCAGAACAAACTTTATCCGAAATTAATGCCAGAATTCCGTTAGAAAACAGAATGACGAAAGCCAGTGAAATTGCAGATACGGTGGCATTCTTATTATCTGTTAAATCTAGTCATACTACAGGACAATTACTTTTTGTAGATGGCGGTTATGTTCACTTAGATAGGTCTTTACTTCGTCAATAATTAAAATAAACCCATGAACTTGAAATACAATCCGGCTTACCCCGGGATAGACGATCTACGCAATAAAGCCAAGAGCAGAATACCTCGTTTTGCATTCGAATATTTAGATGGAGGATGCAATGAAGATGTAAATCTGCATCGCAATACCGCAGAGCTGAGAGATGTGCAATTGAAACCTTTTTATTTGAACGACTACAAAGGGATCAGCACCGAAACTTCGCTGTTTGGCAAAACCTATGCGGCGCCTTTTGGAGTTGCGCCAGTAGGCTTACAAGGTTTAATTTGGCCAAACTCACCTCAAATTTTAGCGAAGGCTGCCAAGGAGCATAATGTGCCATTTATTTTAAGTACGGTAACTACCAGTGGTATAGAAGATATTGCTAAAATTACCGAAGGTGATTTTTGGTATCAGTTGTATCATCCGGCAGAAGAGCAATTACGTGACGATATTATCCGCAGGTTACAAGCGGTTGAATGCGATGTTTTGGTAATTCTCGCTGATGTACCTAGCTTTGGTTTTAGACCAAGAGATATCAGAAATGGATTAGCTATGCCACCGCGTATGAGCTTAAGAAATATCTTGCAAATTATGGGCAGGCCCAATTGGGCGATACAAACATTGGTACACGGTACACCTAATTTTGCAACTTTAAAGCCTTATTTACCTAAAGGTTTAGATATGAAACAATTAGGCGCTTTTATGGATAAAACCTTTTCAGGACGATTAAATAGGGATAGAATTGCTGCCATAAGAGACCAATGGAAGGGAAAATTGGTTATCAAAGGAGTGGCCAGCGCAGAAGATGCGCAATTGGCAGTTGATTTGGGCTTAGATGGAATGATTGTGTCTAACCACGGCGGTAGACAATTGGACTCTGGCGAATCTGCCATCAAATCGCTGTCAGATTTATTAGCATTTAAAGAAAAGCTGACCGTAATGATGGACAGCGGCATACGTTCTGGAGCCGATATAGCCAGGGCGTTGGCTGTTGGGGCAGATTTTACTTTCTTGGGCAGAACATTTATGTACAGCACGGCTGCACTTGGAAACGATGGCGGGCAACATGCAATGGCTATGCTTAAACGTCAGCTTACACAGGTAATGGAACAGGTTTGCTGTGCTAATGTGAAAGATTTTCCAAAGCACCTAACTCGCTGAAAACATTAATCGTGTTGAGCTATTCAATCGATTTTTGCGTTAGCGAAGGGAAATCTTAACACTTCGAATCCTATAGTATTCTTTAATTAAGATTGAGAAACCTTGTTCGTGGATGAAGCGCATAAATTTGCCGCATGTAAGGATGATAGGAGAGAATAGCTACTTACAATCTATTGCACTATAAGTTGAATCCTGCTATCTTAAAATGCTCAATGTTTTATCTTTAAGTAATCGGTTGTCTAATTTTAGACCCATTGTAACCTGGACTATAAAAAAATATTAGCGGTATGTACAATTTGCAACAAATTAGGTTGGTCACTTTACCGACATATGAAATGTGTAAGTGTATGATAATTATTGCTCGATCTACAATGAAAGCACTTGGTTAACTAGCGGTTCTAGTAAAAAATATTATTCCCAAAATATTTGGTTAAAAATTGATAGGTCAAAGGTGTTAACCATCAATTGACACATAAAAAAGTCTGAAATATTTCGGCTATTTTAAGCAACCTTTTGACCTTAAATCCTTCACTATTGGTTCGATAAGACGCAAAAGCTCTCTAAATTGAAAGTATTCCTGCTGTACTGTACTTACTTCTGCAACGCTATGGTTAAATAGTAAATGCTAGTGGGCTGATATTAACACATCTACCAGAAATGGGGTTGACAGAAAGGTCACATTTTCCATAGGCGAAACTCGATAGTAGTCAATTTACTTAGGGTTAATGTATCAGATTACATTCAAGGCGGACTGATGGATAATGTGAAGTGATACGTTAACAGTGGTGATCTTGTTCTGTTAAATTATAGCAGTGTAAGAATAAAAGTTACCTTTTATTTCATTATATTTACATCTATATAAACACTTTTTATACATCTTTTGGATAAAGGTTGCAAGTACTTGATCAAAGTAGGGGTGTTTTGACTAAATTGAATTTATGACCTATTCTGCACCCTATATTTTTGGAGTGGTTTAAGTGTGTGGATATTAGGTATTTAAATCGTCGGTGTGTTTTTCTGCCACCCCGACTTAAAAATAAACCCCTTCAGATTTAATATTGAAGGGGTTTATTGTTTCTTGAGCTTTTTTACAATAGTCTAAGTAATTCGATAAAAAGTAGCGTTAAATTAGTTCTTGTTCACGTGCATAAGAAAGCAACTCAGTAATTGAATTTACGTTTACTTTTGCCATCATTTTACGACGATGTGCTACAATGGTATGTTTGCTCAGGTGTGTTTGTTCTGCAGTTTGCGCAATAGATAAGCCACGGGCGAAATATTGCAGAACATCTAGTTCCCTTGCAGAAAACAATAATTTTTTGGTAAGATTAGAATTCAATACAATCTCACTAATGGTTGGTGAAATGTATTGCTCACCTTCCGATATCGTTGTAAGGCATTCTAATATGGTATTAAAGCCAGACGACTTGCTTACAAAACCTTCTGGACTGTAACTTAGTATATTGGTGATAGCCGTTGGGCTGATCACCGAGCTCATGATGATAATAGTTATGTTTTTGTTTAGTCTCCTTGCTTCGTTGATAAGTGGCAGCCCGTTTTTTTGTTTCAAATAGTAATCTAAGAAAAGGTAGATGGGCGTTTGATGATGCTTGATCAAGAAATGGGTAAGTTCCCTTTCCTCACTGAAAGTGTGTACTGATTTAAAAAGTTCCAGTCGTTCGATTAATGCCGAGAATGAGTCGGCAAAAAGAAGATGGTCATCAAAGACAATCGCAATGGCATCGTTTTTTTTCATAAGCGAGTCAAATATATCACAAAAGTATGGAGTTCGTTTTATAGCTGGTTGTTTAGAAGTTTAGTTATAGCAAATTAATGCTATGTAAAATTTTTATAATGACATCTTTTTGTTATCTGTTTTTGCCGCTATGAGGACGGAGAAGCAGATATTTAATTTTATTTTCTATAGTTGTAATTTTAGTCTCCTTATCATTTCTAAATTAATAGCACTAATTTTTATTTTTTGATGGTTTTAATAGCAAAAAAATGCTATTTGTGTTTTGCTGATGGCATTAACTTGTTATAATTCAGATGTGTATGTTTTATCTTAAATGAAACGTATTACTTTTGGTCAAGCGCATGAAAATTTCATTCATGCTAGTCTTAAAGGATTGAAGAAGTGCTTGTTAAGGTTTGAGGCGATGATTATTAATTAATTTGCTCATCAGTTCGCTATCGATACTCGCTCTAAACGCTCTGAAGTGGTTTAAATGGAATACTTCCTGCATTACAGATTTCTTTAAAGACATTGGCCCTATATCTACAACCTTACAAGTAGTTTTTCTGACACGTTTATAACGTCGTCAGGAAAACTTACTTAATTACCTCCTTAATTTCAGGATATTAGTAACGATCTCGTCATTGAGTTCTGCGTTATCTAGTTTTTAAATTAATGTGGAAATTTATCCCTCAATAAACCATAAAACCAAGTGCCTGCAATTGCACTGAGAAGCGTAACGATAATTACTGTTGCGCCCGTTCCTATTTGGGCAAAAAGCGGCCCCGGACAAGCACCGGTGATCGCCCAGCCAAATCCAAAAATAAGACCGCCAAAAATTTGTCCCTTGTTAAAAGATTTAGAATGGAATTCAATTTTTTCTCCGTAAATAGTTTTGATGTCAAATCTTTTGATCAGCCAAATTGAAAACATGCCAACCAAAATTGCACTGCCAATAATGCCATACATGTGAAAAGATTGCAAACGGAACATCTCCTGTATACGGAACCAACTTACCACTTCGGATTTTACGAAAACAATCCCAAACAAAATACCCACTAGTAAATATTTGATATTGTGATACCAATGATGCGTTAATTGACTTTCGTTAATGCAAGCGGAATCTAAAGAACGAGTTTCAAAATCTGTATTTTCTTGATTTTTCATGAGATTAGAGTGCTAAAATGTGAGGTAAAACTAAATTGGCCATAATAAATCCGCCAGCCATAAAACAAATGGTTGCTACTAAAGAAGGCCATTGTAAGTTAGATAATCCCATAATCGCATGTCCGCTGGTACAGCCGCCTGCGTAACGAGTGCCAAAACCCACTAAAAATCCTCCTACTACCATTACTAAAAATCCTTTTAGGCTAAATAGCACTTGCCAATTCATAATGTCTTCCGGGACTAAATTATTGTAATTGGTAATGCCATATCCCGCCAATTCTACAGCTAGGTTTGGGTTAACTTCAACAGGGTTTGGGTTAGATAAAAATCCTATTGCTACTGCACCACCTAATAAAATTCCGAAAACAAAGAATAAATTCCATACTTCCTTTTTCCAATCGTAGTTAAAGAATGGAATGTTTGCTGGTAGGCAGGCGGCACAAATGTGCCTTAACGATGAGCTGATGCCAAACGATTTATTGCCCAATATCAATAACGCTGGTACGGTTGAGCCAATAAGCGGACCTGCTATATACCAGGGCCAAGGCTGTCTTAAAAAATCTAACATTATTTTTTATTTATAATTAATTTCTTCTACAACTATCCCTTCCTTTATGATAGAATAGCCTAATGATTTCGCTATGCGATTAACATTCTCGAAGAGAAGTTAACATTTTCTTATCATTAGCACAATAGAATGTTAATGGATTTTTTGAAGGTTTGCAATGTTTTAAAAATCAGTTAATTGCATTTTTATTTGTATTGGTTGTTGCTGTGCTGTTAACGGCTTGTTCATGGCGGTTTCTTTTTTGTAACGCCCAGTTTACTAAGTTTTCTAGTGGTAATTTTCAATTTCGTATCGATCAAAAAAAGGATATCCAAATTCAAAAAAAATTAAAGAAACAATGAGACCATTCTGATTTTTCATCAAAATAACCTCATTACTAAAGAAACAAATGAACTAATGAAAACACTTTTTACTTCAGTACTTTTATTATTGACTGTAATATTCGCTCAAGCACAGCAAGGTAGTGGCGTAATTACAGGTAAGGTGATCGAGAAAATAACAAAGGCATCCCTGCCAGGGGCCACTGTTAGATTAAATGTGGGTAATCGTTACACCATCTCAGACCAAACGGGAGATTACGAATTTTTAAAAGTGCCGGAAGGTACTTACGACGTGGAGGTAATTTACATGGGTTACCAAACACAAAAACAAACTATTACAGTAATTAAAGGCGGCAATACAGTGCTTAATTTTTCTTTGGAAGACGGTGCTGTTTCTATGAACCAAGTAGTGGTAATGGGCGATAGGTTAAGAGGTCAGGCTCGTGCTTTGAACCAACAAAAGAACAAATCGAACATTTCTAACATCATTTCTTCTGACCAAGTTGGCCGTTTCCCAGATGCGAATGTGGGTGAGGCTTTGCGTCGTGTGCCGGGAATAACCATGCAGAATGATCAAGGCGAAGCTCGTAACATCATCATCAGAGGTTTAGCGCCAGAGTTGAACTCAGTAACTTTAAACGGTGATCGTATTCCATCTGCCGAAGGCGATAACCGTCGGGTGCAAATGGACTTAATTCCTTCTGATATGATCTCGAGTATCGAAGTGAACAAAACCTTAACTTCTGATATGGATGCTGATGCGATTGGTGGCTCGGTGAATTTGATTACTCGTGCTTCTCCAAATGGCGAGCGTGTATCGGCGACATTATCTTCAGGTTACAATCCAATCCGTGATAAAGCTTTATATACAGGAGGTTTTGTTTACGGAAATCGCTATGCGAAAAATGCAATTGGTATGGTGTTGAGCGGTTCCTATAACAATCAAAATTATGGCTCTGATAATGTTGAAGCTGTTTGGGCAAAAGACGATTTTGGAAATAACTTTGTTGAAGAAACGGATATCCGTAGATACGATGTACAAAGGGTGAGAAGAAGTGTAGCTGCGGCTTTAGATTTCAAATTAGGTGCAAACCATACCATTTTTGCTAATGCTATGTACAACTGGCGTGATGATAGAGAGAACAGATATCGTATGCGTATCGATGATATTGAGCCTCAATACAATGCAAATAACGAAATTACAGGTTATAGAGGTCGTGTTGGCTTGCAAACTAAAGGCGGTATCGATAATGATAGAAACAGAATGACGCGTTTAGAAGATCAGCGTGTGCAAAACTATTCGTTACGTGGCGAGCATTTGATTAGTTCTAGCTTAGATATGGATTGGACAGTAAGCTATTCTACCGCTAGAGAATATCGCCCTAATGAGCGTTACATGTTGTTCAGACAAGGCAGCAGAACTTTAAACTTCACCGGAACTGACGAATATCCAGTATTTAACGCTACTAATCTGAATGCTAACGCCCTTGGTTTAAACACTATTTCAGAAAATAACGATTTAACGGAAGAAAGCGAATTAGGTGCTAAATTGAATTTCAGAGTTCCACTTTCGATAATTGAAGGCCAGAAAGGTCGTTTACGCTTCGGTGGTAGGTTAAGAGTGAAAGACAAAGACAGAAATAATAGTTTTACTAAATACAGTCCAGTTAACGCAGCTTTAATTCCAAACTTAGGTTCTATTCCAAATACTTATTTCGATGGGAAAAATTTCCAAGCTGGGAAGCAATATGTGCCAGGTTTATTTGCTAGCAGAGCTTATTTGGCTAGCCTAAATCTAACTAATACAGCTGTATTTACAGGCGAAGAAGACCCAACCGAGTTCTTAGCTTTGAATTATAGCGCCAAAGAAAATATCTATGCGGGTTATTTGCGTTGGGATCAGGACATCAATGATAAATTA
Source organism: Pedobacter helvus (assembly GCF_005925325.1). Taxonomy (GTDB): domain Bacteria; phylum Bacteroidota; class Bacteroidia; order Sphingobacteriales; family Sphingobacteriaceae; genus Pedobacter; species Pedobacter helvus. The sequence continues at coordinate 730,621 of NZ_SRMP01000002.1, forward strand.
TCTGTAATTGCTGGTTTGCGTATGGAACATACTAGAATCAACTATACAGGTAACATTATCGAAGACGAAGAGGATTTAGCGGGTACTCGTACTTCAAAAAATAACTATACAGATTTCTTGCCAAGTGTAACCTTAAAGTATCAGGCTAATGATGATCTGGTTTTACGTGGTGCATTTACTACCGTTTTAGCTAGACCTAATTATTATGCACTTACGCCATTTGTGGGCATTATTGCTGGCGATGAGGAAATTGCTGCTGGTAATCCAAACTTAGATGCTACTTATGCTTATAATTTTGATTTAATGGCCGAGCAATATTTCAAATCTGTAGGTTTAATTTCTGGGGGTGTTTTCTACAAACGTTTAAAGAATTTCATCTACACTTATGCGGATAGAGCTTACACCACTTCCAAATTTGCTAACGATTTCCCAGATTTGGCAAACCCAATTCCAGCAGGTGAGCAATGGGCTTTTCAACAAGACAGAAATGGCGAAAGTGTAAATGTATATGGATTTGAGCTAGCAGTGCAAAGGCAGTTAGATTTCTTGCCAGGTAAATTCTTGAGAGGCTTTGGTGTTTACGCTAACTATACTTTCACTAAATCTAAAGCAAAAGGTATTGCTAACAGCGATGGAGATTTAAGAGAAAACATCACTTTGCCAGGAACTGCTCCGCACATGTTAAACGCTTCGTTATCGTGGGAAAATAGTCGTTTCTCTGCAAGGTTATCGGCAAACTACACTGCGGCTTATATTGATGAGTTAGGCGGCGATGCTTTTGGGGATGCTTACTACGACAAGCAATTCTTTTTAGATGCAAATGCTTCTGTAAAGGTTTCTAAAACAGCTAGGTTTTTTGCTGAAGCAACCAATTTAACAAACCAACCATTAAGATATTACCAAGGTGTGGTAAATCAAACCAAACAAATGGAGTACTATCGTCCTAGATATAACTTAGGAGTAAAGTTTGATTTTTAGGAATTGAGTTCGGTGAGGACACCAAACTTTAGAAAACTAACCCTCTCTGGCTACGTCATCTCTCCCAGAGGTAGAGAGTTTGAAAGTTGTTTTTCTCTCTCTTTTAGGGAGATATGCCCAGCGGGCAGAGAGGGTTTTGAAAATAAATATAGCAGTATGATCAAACAGATTTTATGTTTCCTATCGATGGTATTTTGTGTAGCGGGGCAACTTGCTGCACAAAATCCAACTGCTATACATGAAGTTAACGAGCACATCGAAAAAACTTCGCCACAAACTTCTGATGCCTTGTTTATTAGACAAAACGAAATCTATAAACAAGCAAAGGCCGACGCTGATTTAGTGCAACAGGCTAAAGCCTTACAACGCATGGGACAAATCTGTTATCAAATGGGTTTGTTTACGCAATCGCTTAACTATCACATCAAAGCTGACGAAATTTACAGGTCGGATAAAAATGAGAAACAGGCTGCGGATAACTTGAATGATTTGGCTTTACTTTTCCTGATTACCAAACAGCAAAAAGATGCCAAACAATCGTACTTTAAAGCCTTAACTACCTTTCAAAGATTGCGAGATAGTAGTGGGAGTGCTCGTACTTATGCCAATATTGGTCATTATTATGAGAAAACGTTGAATTATGATAGTGCTTATTTCTATCAGCAAAAGGCCATGCAGGTATTTGATAGCATTGGAGATGCCGAGGGAGCGGCATTGGTGCACGAAAATTTAGGTAGCATTTATGAAGACAAATCTCAATTTGATAAAGCTTATTTTCATTTTTCTAAAGCGTTAGCATGGTTTGAGCAAGGTGGTAATACCGAAATGTTGATTGATGCCTATAACAATGTTGGTGATATTTTCCGTAAACAAGGTGACTATACAGAAGCTCTGCGTTACACCAGAAAGGCGGAGGCTTTAGCTAAAAGTACCAAGTCGTACAGTAGGTTAAGCAGTGCCTATCGGGATTTAGGAAAAACCTATAGCTTCCTCAAGAAAACTGATAGTACTTTCCATTATCTGGAGCTGAGTAGGCAGTACTTTTTAACATCCTATTCTGAAGAAAGTAAAAATCAGGAAGCGTTGTTGAAAGTAATTTACGGACTAGATCGAAAAGAAATGCAGCTCGCCGAAATGGCTAGGCAAGAGAAAATTGTATGGGCAATTTATATTGCTTCTGGTGTTGCTGCGGTGGTATTTATCTTGGTAGCAGCAATTATTATCCGTAATCAGCGTCATCGTATTTTAAGAGAAAGAGAAACTCGTATAAGAGAAGAAAAAATCTTGAAGACGAAGCAGGAACTGATGGAAGTTGATTTGAATAATAAGAAGTTGCAGGAAGAGCAATTGAAAGAAAATCTGCATACTAAAGCCAAAGAAATCACAGCGCATACCTTACAGACAATTCAGAAAAACCAATTACTGGAGGATATTAGGGAAGCGTTGACGGAAATGATCAAGAGCGATGGCAGAAGTTATAAAAAGGAACTGCGAAGTTTGTTGAACAAGATTAACCAGAACTTTCATAAAGACGCTTATTGGGATGATTTTAGAAGGATTTTCGAAGAGATTAATCAAGAGTTTTTCGATCAGTTACAACAAATCAATCCAGGACTTTCGGCAACAGATATCAAGTTCATCTCACTGCTTAAATTGAATATGAACGCACCTGATATTGCAGCGCTTTTGGGCGTTTCTACAGATAGTTTACGCGTGGCTCGTTACCGACTAAGAAAAAAACTAAAATTGGAGCAAGGTGCTAGTTTAACAGCCTTTATCCAATCTATTTAACAACAAATGTTGCTTTTTTGATACCGGAAATACTAGGCTTGTTCACTATTTGTAACGCCATTATTTTGGTTTAACCGACATGAAACCCAACATTTGTCTATCAATTAAATTATAATGAATAATTCAAGAACATATTTTTTAGCGTTGATGCTATTAGCCTTAGGTGCTTGTGGCCAGAAGGTAAAAGAAAATAAGAACGTAAATAATCCTAATACGGTACAGGCGACGATAATTACTGAAAGAGTAAAACACGATACTGACGATCCTGCCATTTGGATTAACCCAATTGATGCTAGCAAAAGCTTGATTATCGGTACCGATAAAGATACCGATGGTGCTTTGTATGCTTTTGATCTTTCGGGAAAAGTAGTGAAAAGAGTTGGTGGTATCCAACGCCCAAACAATGTGGACATCGCTTACGGTATTACCGTAAATGGTAAAAAAGTAGACATTGCTGTAGCTACCGAGCGTCAGGCTAACAAAATCCGCATTTTCACTTTGCCAGATTTAGAACCTATAGACAATGGCGGCATCGAAGTTTTTGCTGGCGAACAGGAAAGAGACCCAATGGGCGTGGCTTTATATACCCGTCAATCAGATAAAGCTATGTTCGCCATTGTGGGCAGAAAAACTGGGCCAGCAAATGCCTATTTATGGCAGTACCAATTGAAAGATAACGGTAGCGGTGCCATTACTGGAGAGGTGGTACGCAAATTTGGCAAGTACAGTGGTAAAAAGGAAATTGAGGCAATTGCGGTAGATAATGAATTAGGTTTCGTCTATTATTCTGATGAACAGGTTGGTGTTCGTAAATATATCGCAGATCCAGCTGTTAAGAACGATCAAGAATTAGCATTATTTGCGCAGACAGGTTTTTCGGAAGATCACGAAGGTATTGCGATCTACAAAACTGGTGCGAAAACTGGTTACTTATTAGTGTCTAACCAAGGTTCGCAAGCGTTTATGGTTTATCCACGTGAAGGCAGCAATGGCGACCCAAATAAATACGAGTTATTGGCAGAAATTCCGATAAGTGCTATGGAAACTGATGGCGCTGATGCCACTAACGTAAATTTAGGTTCTAAATATCCAGAGGGAATTTTTGTAGCGATGAGCACTGATAAAACTTTCCATTTTTACGATTGGAGACTGATTGCCGCGAAGATTAAAGCAGCTGCGGAAAAGTAATTCTTCTCCAACGAAGTTTTTCCACTAGAGAAATTTGAGAAACAGCTAAAGTCGGCCTTGCTTTTAAGAAGTAAGGCCGACTTTTAATTTCCTTTACTAGATGGAACTGCCATTGTTGGGTAGTTCTCATAATGTTTGCCAGAAAGCCATAAATCGTTACCCTCAAACCTTAGATCATAGCTTTTGGTGAAAAAGAACTTGTAATAAGCAGTTTTAGGTTTCGATTTTTTTAACTCACTTGCGTTGTAAATAGCTCCAGTTTCTGCAATTGGCTGTAAGTAAGCTTTAGGTACTTTTGGTGCAATTGCAGTTACATTAAAGCCAATGTTCACCATTTGGTAGTTTCCTGCACTTTGGCTATAAGTGCCAGTAAAAGTTTGCTTATTCGCTAAAGTAACTTTCCAATTGGTGTCATCTAAAAAAACGAGCTTATTGCCATACTTTGCATTTTTCGATAGTCTGATATTGATAAAATATTCATCCGAATAAGATTTATCATCTTTGATATCTGTGTCGAAATAATAAGTAGTGTTTTGCAGCGGGTAAGAATAATCTACCGGAAATTTAATTGCCCTATTTTCAGGAGCAACCCTGCCATTGGTAAAATCTTCTATCACTACGAGACTCAAAAGATTGTAGCTTTTTCCACCCTCTAGAATATTACGTTTGATATCTATCCTTATCTTCGTGTTTTTATCCTTGTGCTCAAAACGGTTTTCACTGATTTTCTTCAAGCCACTTTCGCCTGCTCGTTTAATAAAGCGACTTAAGTCTTTTGCTAGGCTGTAGTAATCTACCCGTATTTCTTCTTTGCTTTCGGAGGTATTGCAAGAAAATTTAACCTTTTCGGTAGTTTTCTTATTGATGAACAGCAGGTCATCAGCCCAGAAAAACTCCTTTTCGTTCAAAAAATAATCGTTGGGCTTTAGCTTGCTTTTGCCTTCCACATTTTCTACTGAAATGAGCGACTTTAAATTCGTTGGAAAGAACTCTTGACCAAAACTTTTGTGTATTGTCAAACCGTAAAATAGGATTATGCAGGTTAATATTCTCATCAGGTAAATTTAGTCGGTGGCTTATTTATTGTTCTTTTCGTAAAAATCGAAGAAATCTTTTAATCTGAAAATTTTCGTTAAAAAAGCGTAGTCTTGGTTCATTTTATTGTAACTCTCTGAAGAAGGTTCTTTGTTGTCGATGTTGCCTTTCCCTAAGGTTCTGTCTGGTATAAATAGGTCTGTAGTAACTTCGGGCTCGCCTAAAAGTGAGTAAACTTCTTTGCCTTCAACTTGGTAAGCTTTGAATTGATCTTTCAAATCTTTGTTGGTATAAATAATGTTGTAGATCACGTATTTAGATTTCGTTGGGTTGATTACCCCATATTCGGTTGGGTCAAGGTGCAAATCTTGATTGGCTAAACCGTATGCCTCGCAATCAATTTTATGATGGCCGATTGCCAAATCAACATCTACATAACTATTTGCAGGTACATGATATTCCTGACCATCAATTTTTACCTTAATTGCTGCTGCAGTTGGGTTGTCGATTAATGTAGCACCGTTTAACTTGGCTTTTAAGACTAATTCATAATAGCCGTAAGCACAAAAAGCACCGATAAAAAGCAAAAAGACAATGAGGTGCGTTTTAGTTAATTTTTTATTTTCTGTGGATGTTGCCATGGGGTTGGTGATTAAATTTAGATAAATATAAAACGTTGTTTATCATGTTAAGTTTTCGGTTTTATATTCCGCTGGTTTAGTTTTAAAAACGTGAGGAATTAAGGTAAATTCGCGGAAATAAAATTTAAAGCTAGGATTTTTTTCATCGAGTAAGTATATCTTCCTATTTTGGTGTCATTGATCATGTACCAGATGCTGCAAGTCAAATTTGATGTCGGAAAAGATTAAGATTTTATTTCAGGAAATCCAACAGGGAAACAAGGGGGCTTTCAATGATCTTTTTGCAGCTTATTATACAAAAATGGTCACTTTCGCTCAACAATATGTTAAGCAATTGGAACTTGCAGAAGAAATCAGTTCCGAACTTTTCGTGAAGCTTTGGTTAAAGCGTAACCAGCTTTCTAAGGTCCTCAATCCGGAAGTTTATCTTTATGTAGCTATCAAAAATGCCTGCTTAAATTCAATTAGAACAGCTAAAAAGCGATCTATTTTATCCTATGAAGCAGATAACGTGACTTTGGAGCTAATAGGTTCTACAAATTCAAAATTAGAAGATAGAGAATTGGAAAAATTGCTAGATGAAGCTGTAAACTCACTTCCTCAACAAAGAAAAATCATCTTTAAATTAATTAAGGAAGACGGTTTGAAAACTAATGAAGTTGCGGTAATATTGGGGCTTTCGAAAAGAACTGTAGAAAATCAATTGTATAAAGCGGTCAAGTCACTTGCCGAAACAATCAGTAATTATTTAGGCTATCATCCGCAATCTAAATCGATCAGGAAACAACTCTCGGAACTCTCTGCGATTTTTTTGATGCTACAGTAAGTACTTTGTTAAAAATCGGGGTCTTAAGTGTATAAGATAAAACGATGGAAAAAGATCAGTTCATCAAGTTGCTTTCTAAAAAGCTTTCTCAGGAAATTTCGGCGAGCGAACAGGAACTCTTGAAGCAGGCACTTCAAAATGAAGATTACCGAATATTGGCTAATCAGATAGAAGCTTATTTTACGAAGCAGAACAAAATCAGTTCGAGCGTTATGACGCTTGATAAAACTTGGGCTAAAATTGCGGACGCAGAGAAAGGTAGTTTAGCGAATAGTTTCAATTTTTCTACACATAAGCAGAGTCTGTTTGCGAGTGCCTTATTCAGGGCTGCAGCAATTATTACAATTGTCTTAGGCATTGGATTAGTTGCCTATTATTTTTCTAATCGTACGGATAAAACGTTACTTGCAGCTGCAGACCAAAAGATTTTTAAGGTTTTGGAAGATGGAACTCGTGTTTGGTTAAACAAGCAATCGAGCATTGTTTATAATGCGGAGTTTGGCAAATATCAACGTGAAATTACCTTAAAGGGAGAAGCCTATTTTGATGTCGTTAAAAATGCTGCTGTTCCATTGATCATTCATGCGGGAGAAGCTACAAATGGAATTGATATTGAAGTGAAAGGAACTGCTTTCAACGTTAATGCTTATCAGGAAAATGAGGGAATAGAAGTGGCGTTGGTGAGAGGTTCGATAGCCGTTACTGATAGACAAAACCTGAAAAACAGCGTATTGCTTAAACCAAATGATAAGTTGGTGTTTGCTAATTCATCCATATCGCAAAATCAAAGTACTTTTAAAATCGTCACACTAAAGCCAGAGTTGATATTGAGGGAAGCAAGTTGGGCGGCTGACACGTTAGTTTTTCACAAAGAGAGATTGGTGGATTTGGCTCCGAAATTGGCAAAGAAATATGATTTGAAAATTGAAATTCAAAGTGAGAAATTAAAAGAAAAACGCTTTAGTGGTACGTTCATCAACGAAACTATTTATCAGGCATTAGAAGCTTTGAAACTTTCTTATCCGTTAACTTATACTGTAGATAAGCAGTTGGTAATTATTAAGGATTAGGAATGAAGAGATTGGTTTTAATTACCCTGATTTGCTGCTTTTATCATTCGGCTTTTGCGCAAGAAAAGAAATTTAGCTCGTTGCGAGAGACTTTGTCGTTGCCTGCGTTGTTCAAGAGAATACAAACGCAGTGTGGTTATACTTTTGTATACAGCGATGAAATTGTTTCGGACACGATGATGGTAACCGTAAGTGCGCAACGTTTGCCAGTTTCTGATGTTTTGGCGAAAATACTCCCAGATAAAAAACTTTTTTATCAGATGCTGTCCGAAAACATGATTGTAATAGGAAGCGAAAGCTTATTGCAGCAAGAGGAAGCAACTACAAAAACTTTATTAATAGGAGAAGTATTGGGAAATGATGGATCCATTGTCCCTTTTGCTACCGTAACATTACTTCAAGATACTGTCCAGATTAATGGTGCAATTGCTAACGAAAAAGGCGAATTCCAGTTTTATCAACCCTTAAAAATTGGAGCTTCTTATCTTTTGAAAGTTTCTTCGATGGGTTTCGAAACTGCTCAAATTTCTTTTCATATCACAGAAAGTAATCGTTCAGCTAAGGCTTTCGGGAAAATCAAATTGAAGCACAAAGCCAGAGTTTTAAAAGAAGTGAACATCAGCGGTGCGCAAAGGGTAATTGAGATGGATGGTAGCAATATCGTTTTTAACGTTTCTAAAAGTCTCACGGCACAAGGTACAAACGCTTTAGAATTATTGAGCAGCGCACCAGGTGTAACCGTGGGAACCGATAACAATATCGCCCTGAATGGTAAAGGTGGCGCAGCGGTATTGATTGATGGTAAGCAGACTTATCTATCTAATCGGGAAATCGCTGAGCTGTTGAAATCTATGTCGGCTTCGGAGATTAAATCGATAGAGATTATGAACAGCCCAAGTGCCAAATACGATGCTGCGGGCACTGCTGGGGTCATTAATGTAAAGACCTTAAAATCTACTGTGCAAGGCTTTTCTGCCGGATTTACTACAGGTTTAAGCTACGGCGTTTATCTTCGAAATAACCAAGATCTATCTTTTAGCTATCGTAGAAATAGACTGAATGTTTTTGGAAACTACAGTCATTTTATTGGTTACTACTCTTATTTGTATGGTGCAGACAGAATTCAGGAAGGGAAGTTCTACAATAGTTTCACCGATGATGTAGACAAACGTAATAAGATGGGATCACGTTTAGGTGCTGATTTTGCTATCGATAAAAAAAACACAGTCGGTATTTTACTGAATGGAAATTTTATTTTCGGAGGAGGAATTACAGATACACAAACGGATATCGGCGTTGCCCAAAGTAGTATGGTAGATCAAACGCTAAGTGCTATTAATGATTATTATCACCAGCAAACCCAGCGTTATAACGTTAACTTAAATTATAAGTACGAAGATACTTTAGGTAATAGCATCAACTTCGATGCGGATTATGGAGATTTTACCAAAGGTGCAGGTAATCTTCAAACCAATAAGTATACCGCTAGTAATGGAACCGTCTTGAGTGATAATCTTTATCGCTCTTTAAATGCTATCGATATTGGTTTAAGAGCCATCAAGGCTGATTACACTACCAAACTTTGGAAAGGCAAATTAGAAACTGGACTTAAGTTTTCATCAGTCTCTGCCGATAATGATTCGAAGTTTTTGGAAGTAAAGCCTGAAGGAGAGTTTAGAGATCCTGATAGATCAAACAGGTTTGTGTATCGCGAGGAGATTTCGAATGCTTATGTGAATTACCAGAAAACTTTTGGTAAATGGCAACTACAAGGCGGTCTAAGAATGGAAAATACAGCTTCCAAAGGTGAATTGGATGAAATTTCTGTAGTAGCAGGAAATATGAAAGTCACCGAACGTAATTATACAAATTGGTTCCCGTTCTTTTCTGCAGCAATTAGACCTGGCGCCAATCACAACTTCTCATTGAGCTACTCTAAAAGAATCGACAGACCAGCTTATCAAAACCTCAATCCTTTTATTTATTTGTTAGATGAACTTTCTTATTGGCAGGGAAATCCGTTTTTGGCACCTCAAATAAGCCATCGCTTGTTATTGCAGTATGCCTTTAAAAGTTCTACTATCATCGGTTTAAGCTATACGCACATCAATAATTTTAGCGTAGAAGTTACCGGTGTAGTAGACGATACAAAGATTGTGATGGTTCCTAGAAATTTGGGTACACAACAGCATTTGGCACTAACCTTAACCCAAACTCTAGCCCCAGCCAAATGGTGGAACGTGATTTTTAACGGTACGCTTTTCGCACTACATAATGATATTGATTTTGGTGGTGGACGAGAATTAGATTTGAAACAATTGGCCGGACGGATGAATTTGCAACAGACTTTTAAATTGCCTTATGGTTTTAACGGAGAAATAGTTGGGATTTACAATTCGAGGAAGTTAGCAGGTGCCAATCAGTTTCCGAGAGCTACTGGTCAGATAGATTTGGGTTTGCAACGTAATTTGATGAACAACAAAGCTATACTCAGGTTGATCTTTGCCGATATCTACAAAGGAACTAGAGCCTTTTCGACTCAGAGTGTCGACGGTTTGTATATCCGCAATTACAGCTATTTCGAAACTAGACAAGTACGACTTAACTTTAGTTATAGGTTTAGCAGCGGCAATTCTAAAGGCCCTAGAACCAGAAGTTCGGCATTGGAAAATGAGCAGGGCAGGATTAAGTAGGTGAACCCTCTCTACCTGTTGGGCATCTATCCCCGAAGGGAGAGAATTAGAAATGTAGCAAACTCTCTCTCTTTTAGGGAGAGATGGCGTAGCCAGGGAGTTTTTTGTTAAAGAATTTGCGTCATATGAGGTTGCGAAAAATCTAAAAACCTCCCTATCCCTTCCGCTGTATCGGAACAAGTACTCCTTAAAAAGTGAGGGGACATTTACTGCTCCCTTTGCTAAGCACGATACATGGCCTCTTTGCACAGCGAAGTGTAAGCCGATAAAACTTCAGTACCGCCTTAAAAAATTGAACGTTTCAAGCTGGGTGCAGAAGTGTTTCATAAACTTACAAAGTGCCACTAACATTCACACATTTCAGCCGCGTTTTCAAAGCTTTATTGAGCTGTAGCTAGCTAGGCAAAGCAGTCTTGAACTTTTGGTTCTTTTCTTTCAAGAGAAAAGAACTAGGCCAGCCGCCAATGAGGCTAAAATGATATAGCTACAGTAGTAAGATTCCCGTTTTCACGGGAATGACAACATTGGGAGCGGAAGTGATAGCGGTAGCAATCACCATCGAGTTTAAACCCAGAGTGATAAGTTTTTCTTTTCTTAATCATTTTTCTTTACCTTCGTCGCCCCGCAAATTTTTTATTGTTTTAGCTTCCTTCTCATGAAACGATTTTTATATGGTATCGACTTCGGTACCACTAACTCTGCTTTGGCCATTTACGACGAAGATTCGAAAAAAATTCATAGTACCATCATCATTCCTTCGCTAATCTATTTCTATCATCAACTAAATACTGGTAAAGAAAAAAACTATGTTGTTGGCGAAGAAGCCATCAACGCTTACTTGAACGATGGTATGCAAGGTCGTTTCATCAAATCTATTAAACAGATTTTATCGAGGAGTAGCTTTTCAGAAACTCGCATTCATAACAAAAGGTACAACGCTTCAGATTTAGTAGCTATCATTCTAAAAGAACTTAAAGGCAGAGCCGATGAAATAGTTGGTCAGGATGTGCAAAAAGCGGTAATCGGCAGGCCTGTTTTCTTCGATGACGACAACGTACAGAAAGACACTTTAGCGCAGAACAGATTAAACAAAGCTGCGGAACTTGCAGGATTTACCGAAGTTCGTTTCCAATTTGAACCTATTGGTGCCGCTTTTGCTTATGAGCAGACTTTAACTAAAAAAGAACATGTATTGGTTGGCGATTTAGGCGGTGGTACTACAGATTTTACTTATTTGATCTTAGATCCTGCAAAAGTTGGAAGTAAAGACCGTAAGAAAGATATGATGGCTACCGGTGGTATTTACATTGGCGGCGATAGCTTTGATGCTGCTTTCATGTGGGAACGAGGTACACCTTACTTCGGTAAACATACCACTTACGAAGCTACACCAGGTAAAGTGTTGACGGTTCCAAAATCATTGTTTGCTAATATATGCTCATGGGAGCAAATGAACTTTTTTAATGGTCAAAGGATAAGAAAAGACATCGACGATTACTACTACTATTCGGGTAAGGATAGGAAGTTTAAAAACTTGATCACACTCATTGAAAATAACTTGGGCTATTCGGTGTTTCAAGCCATTGAGAGAACGAAAATTGCTTTGTCAAGCGAACAAGAAACAGATTTTACTTATCATCAAATGGAAATAGACATTGATGAACAAGTTTCGTTAACCGAGTATGAGCAAATCATCCAAAAAGATGTGACAAGGATAACCAATTACTTGGAAGAGTTTCTTCAGCAAAATAATATCGACGTAACAAAAATTGATAGTCTGTTTTTAACTGGAGGTACTTCTATGGTGGCGAGCATCCAATCTTTATTTAAAAATAAATTTCCACATATCACTTTAAACTCTGGCGATAACTTTAAAAGTGTGGCCAAAGGTTTGGCTTATAGTGGTTATTTGTTTGAAGATTAGCCTAGCGTAGTGTTCATTTAAGCTTCGTATTTTCTTCCCATTTCCATTTTTTAAAACTTTTTAACGTTAAAATCGATTAGGTAAGAGGTTGAGCTTGTATCTCAACTATCTAATAATTTAATTTCTAACAGATGGATACTCAAAATCAAGATAATGTGAATGAACAAGGTTCAGTTCAGTACAACGAAGAAATAAATAAAAATGTTCCTAGAGAAGATATCAAGTCGCAAGAAAATGTGCTTTCTGGTTTGAGTGATAAGGAACGTGACCAAGCGGCTGAAGCAGATCATAAAGGCGTTAATGATTTGCAAAGTGGTTTGTCTGAAAAGGAACGGACAAATGCCGCCGAAGCAGATGGAAAGATTAATAGTGAAACCAAAGGTGGTTTAAGTGATCAAGAGCGTAGAGAAGCGGCTGATGAAAGCTGGTAGCCGCTAGGTTTTGTTAATTGTCAGTCTGAGCTTGGGATATTAAGACTTACGAAGTTTCTGAAACTTCGTAAGTCTGTAAATTAAAATAGCTTTAAGATTGCTTCGTTCCTCGCAATGACGAACAGTCGAGTTATCCCAACAAAACCTTGTCAGGTGTGATAGGCAAATCTCTCAATCTTTTTCCGGTAGCGTTGTAAATAGCATTGGCAATTGCCGCGGCAGTACCAATAATTCCTACTTCGCCCAAACCTTTAGAACCTTGCGGATTGATATTTGGATCTGGCTTGTTAATAAATGCCACTTCAATAATTGGTGCATCTGCGTTTACAGGAAAGTGGTAACCTGCAAAATCATTACCTACTAAAGTGCCCAAACGTTCATCTGTAGCTTGTTCTTCCATTAAAGCCATGCCGATACCGCCAACAGCCGCTCCCGACATTTGATTAGCTGCTGCTTTTTCGCTGATAATTTTACCGCCATCAGAAACCGTCACTAACCTTTCAATTTTAACCTTTCCCGTTTTGCGATTTACCCTTACTTTACAGAAATGGGCGGCCGACGAACAGAAAGCATATTTTTGGCGCTCTGTACCCGGGCCAGAGCTCGCTTCAACTTCTAAAATGGCCAATTTGTTTTTCTCCCAAAGGGAAGTAAAGCTGATGAATTGATTGTTCGCTGTTTTGAAGGAAATTCCATTGTCTGACATCAAAATGTCAGCAGCTGTAGCATTTTTATAAGCTTCGTTTTGTGATGCCGCATATGCTGCAAGCTTCAGTTTTAATGCAGCAACAGCAGCAACTACGGCTCCTCCAATAGAAGATAAACCATTACTTCCTCCCTGACTAGGTGCAGGTGGAAGGTTCGAGTTGCCCAACTCAATTTTGATTTTACTTTTGGAGATGCCCGTACTCTCATGAGCAATATTCTGCATCGAAATACCTGTTCCGGTACCAATATCTGTCATCGCCGTTTGTACAGTAAGCGTACCATCTTTCTGCATTTGGATGCCCGCACTAGCCGTTCCTCTACCTGCGTTCCAAGCACCAACAGCCATGCCGTAGCCAATACTCCAATCGCCATTTACGTTCTGCGAATGTGTTGCTTTTCTGTCTTTCCAGTTAATCATTTGAGCACCTTTTTCTATGCACTCATTAATGTAGTTGGTAGACCAAGGTAAACCACTATCAGGGTGTTTTGCTAAGGCCAGATTTTTCATCCTCAAATCAATGGGATCTATGTTGAGTTTGTAGCTCAGTTCATCGATGGCGCTTTCTATAGCAAAATCGCCAGTACAGTCGCCAGGACCACGCATCCAAGTTGGCGTAGATAAATTTAAAGGAACTGTTGCGGCTTCAGCTTTTAGGTTATCAAAATGATAAATCAGTCGGGTTACACGAGTAATCCCTTCGTTAAAATTTTCGTAAAATGAGGTTCCATTTTTAGCCTGATGATGAATGCCTACGAACTTACCATCAGCATTAGCACCCAATTTAATTTTTTGCCAAGACGCAGGGCGGTAACCTACCGAGTGGAACATTTGCGGCCTAGTTAACATCAGTTTTACTGGGCGTTTAACCAATTTTGCCGCCATGATGCAAGCCAGAGCGTGAGGCCAAACCCGTAGACCAGAACCAAAGCCACCACCTACAAACTCACTAATCACTTCGATGTTATCTACCGGAATATTAAACAGTTTGGCAAAAGTGCGTTGAACGTTATTTACCCCTTGGTTTTTATCGAATAATTTCAATTTATCATCAGCTATCCATTCTGCAATGGTGGCATGCATTTCCATGGGGTTATGCACCTCAGCTTTGATGTTATATTCTGCTTCTATGGTTTGTGCAGCATTGTTTAGAGCTGCAATATCTCCTCTATCTTTTCCTGCAGGTGTAAGCGAAACGGAGGCTAAAGCTCCGTTAAAATCTACAATTTTAGTATCTTCTTTATATTCGGCAGTAACCAATGACGCCGCATAAGTAGCATCTTCCAAAGTTTCGGCAATTACCAAAGCAATAGGTTGCCCTTTGAAATAGATTTTGTCGGTATGGAAAATAGGCAAGCCAAAACGAGCTTCCTTTATTTTTTCTTCATTGGCCATGCCCGGCACCAACGGTTTCTGCAAATGCGTAATGATACCCAATACCCCAGCTACCTGTTTAGCATTGTTCGTGTTGATGTTTAATATGGTTCCAGCGGCAACCGTACTACCCACCAAAACGGCATGGCAAAGTCCATTTACTTTATATTCTGCTGCATATTTACCGCCGCCAGTAACCTTGGCAATTCCTTCTACACGGCCCTCAGCTGCGGTCGTTAAGTCAAAAGGCTCATCGAAAAATCCCATATTTCTTTAATTTATGGATTTAAACATTGTTGTAATGCAGTTTCAATAGCTCCCTTTAACATCGGGATTTTGAAACCGTTGTGTGTTTGTGGTCTTAGATCTTTAATAGCAATATTTGCTGCAGCTTCAAAAGTTGCTGCATTGGCGGTTTTGCCTTTTAGATATTGCTCTGCCTCGAGCCAGCGCCACGGTTTATGCGCTACACCACCCGACGCTAATCTCGCTTCCACAATCTGATCTCCGTTTAAATTAAACGCTGCTGCTACAGAAACCAATGCAAAGGCATAACTATCTCTGTCACGAACTTTTACGTAGGCATAGTTTTTGGCAAAAGCATTTTCATTAATTTCTATAGAATGAATGAGTGCATTTGCTGGTAAATTATTATCTCTTTCTGGCGTAGTTCCCGGAAGACGATGAAAATCTGTAAACGAAATAGATTGCATTTTGCCACTTTTATCTTGGATTTTAATGCTAGCATCTAGTGCAGCTAAAGCCACACATAAATCTGATGGATGCACTGCGATGCATTGATCGCTGTAACCTACAATGGCCGACATACGGTTTTCGCCTTGTATGGCACTGCAGCCCGAGCCTGGTTTTCGCTTATTGCAAGGGGTGGTTACATCATAAAAGTAAGGACAACGGGTGCGCTGCAGTAAATTTCCACCCGTAGAAGCCATGTTGCGAATTTGTGGTGAAGCACCAGCTAAAACAGCTTTGGCCACCAGTGGATATTTAGCTAAAATGGTTGGATCGTTAGCTAGAGGCGTGTTGCGTACCATTGCTCCAATTTGTATGCCTTTTGCAGTAGGTTCAATTTTTGCAGGCAAAGCCGATGTAATATCTACCAAGCTTTCTGGCTCGGCAATATGCTTTTTCATCAAATCTACCAAGTTGGTTCCACCTGCAATGTATTGCGTTGTGCTATTTTTCTTTGCTAATGCCTGATTAGCGGCTGATGATTTTGAAAATAGAAATGGTCTCATTTGGCAGCTACTTTTTGAATAGACTCTACAATACCATTATAAGCGCCACAACGACATAAGTTGCCGCTCATAAATTCTTTAATTTCTGCTACCGATTTGGTATGCCCTTCTTTTACGCAGGCCACTGCCGACATGATTTGCCCTGGTGTACAATAACCGCATTGAAAACCATCACATTCAATGAAAGCTTCCTGCATTGGGTGCAATTTATCACCATTGGCTAAACCTTCTATAGTGGTTACCTCTTTACCGGGAACCATTGCAGCTAATGTAAGGCAGCTCAACACACGTTCGCCATCGATATGAACGGTACAAGCGCCACATTGCCCATGATCACAGCCTTTTTTAGCTCCGGTTAAGTTTAAATCTTCCCGAAGCAAATCCAAGAGTGTAGTGCGGGTATCTGCCTTGATGGCGTAACTTTTTTTATTAATGGAAACTGTTAACGGTAGCTGTTCTTTTTGCGGAACAATGAAGTTTTTAACCTCTTCGTAAAATGCTTTTACACCTCTTGGGATAAAAGCCAATGCACCCAGCATCGACGAGGTTTTTAGGAAAAACCGTCGAGAATAATTGTGTTCCTGCTTCATAAATACGAATAATCGTTTAAGGCAAAGGATAAGAAATAATTGTTTTGTTTATAATGGATGCTTGTTTAGGTCATCCTCTAAATAAAGATAACGAAAAAGAACAATTCATCAACCTTAGGTTTCTTGATGATTGTAATTGTTACAATATATTTCTTTGAATTGGTTAATAATTAGCTAATCAAAACGAGGCATAAACTCATAAATAATTAATCTTCTATTAACAGTTTGATGAACTGATGGCTGGTATTTTTGCTTCGACATAAAACAAATAATTCAGCAATTAAATACAATCATCATTAGAAAATAGATTATGAAAAAACTATGGTTTATGGCAGCGATATTAGGAACTAATTTAGCTGTAGCACAACAAAAAATAGATGTACAAGCTCATCGAGGCGGTATGGCTTTAATGCCAGAAAACACCGTTCCAGCGATGATAAATGCAGTGAAATTAGGAGCTAGAACTTTAGAGTTGGATGTAGTGATTTCGAAAGACGGAAAAGTAGTGGTTTCTCATGATGCTTTTATGTCTTCTGCTTTTATGCGAAAACCAAATGGAACGGAGATTAGTAAAGAAGAAGAGAAGCAACTGAGTTTATATCAAATGACTTACGATAGCATCAGCCGTTTTGATGCAGGTACTAAGCCGCATCCTAGATATCCGGAGCAGGTTAAAATGAAAATTCATAGGCCTTTGTTGAGCGAATTGATCGATAGCGTTGAACATTATGTAAAAGTTCATGGACTTAAGCCTGTTTATTATAACATAGAAACAAAATCGAGCCCTGCTGGCGATGGGTTTTATAATCCAAGTCCAGATGTTTTTGTAAGAACAATGATGGCGGTAATTAACTCGAAGAACATTAAGGGTAGGGTAACCATTCAATCCTTTGACATAAGGACGCTACAGGTTCTACATAAAGAAGAACCTAAGGCGACATTGTCATTGCTGGTTAGTGGAAAAATGAATATTTCGGAAGAAGAACTTAAGAAATATGGTTTGTCGGCTAAGGAGATCGCCGAATATATGAAACAAAAGGAACAAAATAGGGGCGGATTGGACGAGGAAATAAAAAGACTAGGTTTCGTTCCCAACATCTACAGTCCATATTATAGCGGCGTGGATGCAGAGCTAGTTAAAAAAGCTCATGGAATGAAAATGCAGATAGTTCCTTGGACGGTAAATAAAGAAGAGGATATGGTTGCTTTAGATAAGCTTGGGGTAGATGGGATTATCTCGGATTATCCAGACAAGCTGATTAAACTGTTTGGTAATTACCAAAAGAAGTAATTACTAAATATCAAAAGGGATGGCAGCACTAACGCCATCCCTTTTTTGCGACTAGCTATTTTTCAAAGAAGCCATGTCGATCACGAAACGATAACGAACATCGCTTTTTAGCATACGCTCGTAAGCCTCGTTAATTTCTTGCATTTTGATGATTTCGATTTCAGAAACAATGCCTTTTTCACCACAAAAATCTAACATTTCCTGCGTTTCGGCAATACCGCCAATTACAGAGCCGGCTACTGATTTACGTCCTAAAATCATTGGAACAGTATTTAAAATCGGTTCTAAACCTCCCAAGTAACCCACTAAAACTAAAGTTCCGTTAATATTTAAGGTAGTAACATAAGGGTTTACATCATGAACGTAAGGTACAGTATCAATAATTAAATCAAACTGACCACGTACTGCTTTCATTTGTGCTTCTTCCGTAGAAATTACTACAGCATCAGCGCCCAATGCTTTGGCATCTTCAGTTTTATCTGGAGTTCTAGAGAACAAAGTAACATCAGCACCTAAGCCTTTCGCTAATTTAATGGCCATGTGCCCCAAACCACCTAAGCCAATAACCGCTACTTTGCTACCTTCTTTAACATTCCAATGTTTTAATGGCGACCAAGTGGTAATACCAGCACATAACAAAGGAGCCACTGCTGCTAAGTCAAGGTTGGTTGGTACCGCTAACACAAAGTCTTCCTTCACTACAACTTTCTCAGAATAACCACCAAAGGTTTGTCCGCCTAATTGTAAATCTTGTCCGTTGTAAGTGCCGGTAAATCCGTTTAAACAATATTGCTCTAAATCTTGCTGACAGCTGCTGCAAGTTTTGCAAGAGTCTACAATACAGCCAACACCTGCTAAATCACCTACTTTAAATTTAGAAACAGCGCTGCCAACCGCGGTAATTTTACCTACAATTTCGTGGCCAGGCACCGCTGGGTAGATAGAACCGCCCCAATCGTTTCTTGCTGTGTGTAAATCTGAATGGCAAACGCCACAGTATAAAATCTCAATCTCAACATCGTTTGGTTGTACTGCTCTACGATTAATGTTCAAAGGAGCTAAATCTGCTTCTGGGGCTGTTGTACCAAAAGCCTTAACACTTGTTGTTTGCATATTATTTAATTTGTGTTTTGTATGATATTTAAAGTTATCTATTATCAACTACAAAAATCTGAGCTATTTGTTAAACTATTGTTATATCAATTACGGAAATGCTAACCATTATTACCGATTTATATTTAAGGTGGTTAATTAGCCTTAACTTTGGATAAAATCAGAAGTGCTATGGATCAGATCTTAAAATTTGAAACGATAAGTCAATATAATGCATTTAACAAAAATGAAACGTTGCATCCATTGGTGAACGTTATTGATTTAGCCAAAGCTGGAAGAAAAAAGAACGGAAGGGTTAGCTTTGGATTTTACGTAGTGTATTTTAAGGAAGTGAAATGTGGTGATATGCGTTATGGTTGCCACAACTACGATTACGACGAAGGTACACTTGTCTTTTTAGCGCCGGGCCAGATAGTAGGTTTTGAAAACAACGAATATTACGAACCCAAGGGTTATGCTTTGGTCTTTCATCCAGATTTAATTAAAGGGACTAACTTAGGAAGACATATAGATCATTACAATTTCTTTTCTTACGAAGTACATGAGGCACTGCATTTGTCTGAGGGTGAGCGTAAAGTGATTCTAGATTGCTTCTCTAAAATAGATTATGAGTTGCAGCATGCTATCGACCAACACAGTAAAACGCTAATCGTAAATAATATTGAGCTGTTCCTTAATTACTGCATGCGCTTCTACGATAGACAGTTCATCACTCGAGATACTGTAAATAAAGGTTTGGTAGAAAGGTTTGAAACATTGCTGAACGATTATTTTAATTCCAACAAGCCGCAGCATATTGGCTTGCCTTCTGTAGCTTATTGTGCGTCGCAGTTGCACTTGTCTGCCAATTATTTTGGAGATCTGATAAAAAAAGAAACTGGAAAAACTGCACAAGAATACATTCAATTAAAGGTGATGGATGTTGCTAAGGAGAAAATCTTTGATACCAGTAAATCATTAAGTGAGATAGCTTACGAATTAGGTTTCAAATATCCGCAGCACTTTAGTAGATCTTTTAAGCAACATGTGGGTTATTCACCAAATGAATACAGAATGATGAACTAAGGTTGCTCAGTAAAGTATCGATGGTTTTGATAGAGCTATCGTTTCTATGTTATAAAAAACATGTTTGTTAAATAAAGATCAAGAAACTTAATTATTAAGATTTTAAAGAACAAAGACCTGTAAATTTGTTGTTTAATAGAAGCATTACTTAAATGCAATTAAGCGGAGAATATGCAAGAATTTACAACACACAATAGTAACACTAAAAACGTGTTGCCAATCATACTGGCAACTTCCATTTTTATGCAAATGTTGGATTCTACCATTCTCAATACATCACTGCCTACCATTGCCGAAGACCTGAAAGAATCGCCGCTGAACATGCAGAATGCTATTATCAGTTATGTGCTTACATTGGCTTTGTTTATGCCCGTAAGTGGGTTTTTAGCAGATAAGTTTGGCACGAGGAAAGTATTTCTCACTTCTTTGGTACTGTTTGCGGCAGGCTCGTTGTTTTGTTCGCTTTCGCATAACTTAACCCAGCTGGTTTTTGCAAGGGTATTGCAAGGTATTGGCGGTAGTTTGATGACACCCGTAGGGAAGTTGGCACTCATCAAAACCTTTCCCAAAAACGAATTGCTTAAAGCGATGAACTTCGCTATTATTCCAGCGCTAATTGGCCCGGTTTTAGGTCCCTTGGTAGGTGGTTACATGGTAGATTATTTATCTTGGCACTGGATTTTCCTAATCAATATCCCGATAGGCTTAATTGGAATAGTTTTGAGTATTAGATACATGCCCGATTATCGTTCCAATATCATAGATTTTGATCTCAAAGGCTTTTTGATTTTCGCTGCAGCTTCTTTATTGCTGTCTATTGCCTTAGAGCTTTTCGGTGAAACCACCCACATGACACCTGTATTGACGGCTTTCTTTTTAGGCTTCTTGATGTTGTACTTTTATTATCGTCATGCTGCCAAGGACAATAACCCGATATTTCCCTTAAATCTTTTCCAGGTGAGAACCTTCAGGGTAGGTATCATTGGAAATTTGGCCACCCGGTTAGGGATCAGCTCTGTGCCGCTGTTATTGCCCATGATGATCCAAATTGCCTATGGCCAGTCGGCGGTTGTTTCTGGATGGATTGTGGCCCCCATGGCACTTACAGCAATGCTGGCCAAATCTAATGTCATTAAAATATTAAACAGATTTGGTTATCGCAGAACTTTAATGTTCAATACTTTCATGATTGGATTTTTGATCTGTTGCATGGCCATTCCAGTAATACAAACTTCCTTTTATTGGTATATGCCAATCATAGCTATGTTGGGTTTTTTCAATTCCATACAGTTTACCGCTATGAACTCTATTTCTATTGCTGATTTGAGACAGTATCACACGAGTAGTGGTAATTCACTGGCCTCGGTTAACCAACAATTGGCAATCGGTTTTGGTATCGCCTTTGGTTTAATCGTTTTAAAGATTTTTCAGGGAGATGTAAAACTGATCCACAACGAAATTCATAATGCCTTTCGATATACCTTTTTGGTAATTGGAGGTTTAACGATCCTATCAGGAGCAGTGTTTAGAAGGCTACACTTTAAGGACGGTGAAAATATGAGGTCAAAAGAATAGCGATAAAACTGCTGAAATCTTGCTGTCAAACAAAGTGAATAGTGTTTTGTTGCCTAAGGTAAACAAGACGCGACTATGCTTCAAGCCTCCAGTGAAATCTTAACGGAAATGGCCGAAATGGCCAAAATTGGTGTTTGGGAACTTGACGTATACCAAATGAAGAAACGTTGGTCGGAAGAAGCATTTCGTATTCACGGAGCAGAAAATGCTACCGATGCCGATATTGAACAAATTGAACAAGGCTATCCTACCGAAGCGCTTTTAACTTTAAAGCAGTCTGTTAATGAGGCGATAAATGAAGGAAAGCCTTTTGATTTAGAGTTACCTTTTAATCATCCTTTATATCAACGTACATGGATTAGAATGATGGGTAAGCCTATGAGAGAAAACGGACAAACTTTAAAATTGTATGGTGCTTTTTTGGATGTTTCTGCGAGAAAAGAAACAGAACGTAATCTTATTAGAGCTAAAGAGTTGGCCGAAGAAGCAGATAAGTTAAAAACAGAGTTTCTTTCTACCATGAGCCACGAGATCAGGACTCCGCTTAATGCCATCATCGGTTTTACAGATTTGTTATTGGTTGGCGAGACTTTGCCTCATCAAGTCGAATCCTTAAATATTCTTAAGTTTTCGGCAAATAACTTAATGGATCTCATCAACGATGTTTTAGATTATCACAAAATACAGTCGGGGAAACTTGGATTGGAGGTAGTTGCAATAAATATCCGTGAATTATTAGAACACACCCTTGGCTATTTTAGAAAACAGCTAGAGCACTCCAAGGTAGCAATGAATGTAAATATAGCTTTGCAAGTGCCACAATGGATAAACGCAGATCGAACAAGATTAGCGCAAGTGCTCACTAATTTAATGACCAACGCTGTAAAATTTACGCAAGAAGGGGCCATTACAGTTAGCTTAGAAACCAAAATAGAAGGTGGAACCGATTTCTTGGTTTTTTCGGTGAAGGATACTGGTATTGGCATAGCAAAGGAAAAGTTAAATGTCATTTTTGAAAGTTTTACGCAAGGAAGTAGAGATACAACAAGAAAGTACGGGGGAACAGGTTTGGGACTTGCTATTTCTAAGAAATTAATTGAATTGCAGGGTGGAAGCATTAGCGTAGAAAGTAAAAGAGGCGTGGGGTCTACATTTACTTTTCGTATTCCTTATTCTATACCAGAAAATCATCCCCATACTACGGCAGTTGCAGAAGATAATTCGCTTAGTGGTAAGCATGTACTGTTAGTGGAAGATAATGAAGTGAATGTAATGCTAGTTTCTAGGTTGTTGAAACGTTGGGGACTAACGTTTGACGTCGCAGAAAATGGCCAAATTGCCGTAGATCAAATTACAGCACGCCCTTACGATTTGGTATTAATGGATTTGCATATGCCAGTAATGGACGGTTACAAAGCCACAAAGAAAATTAGAGAGCTTCAAAAAAATCAAAAACGCACACCAATTGTAGCATTAACGGCTTCGGCGGTAACAGTGGTGCGAGAAGATATGCTCGAACAAGGATTTGATGAATTGGTATACAAGCCATATCCTCCAAAGGAGCTTTTTGCAAAACTTAAAGCTTTACTTTCTTGATCAAAGCAACATAGGTTTAAACTTTTTCCCGCCTCCGCTGTTTGTATAATAGCTTACGCTACTTCTACCTCATTTTTAATAGCTAATATCCAATTGTTTTTAAAATGAAGTTGCTTGCTGTTGCCTTATCTTTGCTATTGCCACCGGTAATATCCTCCGCTCAAAATAATGCTGATACCGTAGCTAAAAGACCAATGGCTATGCAGTTAAACGTGGGTACACAAGGAATTGGCCTGGCATTTAATTATGAAGTTATTAATCATTTGTCATTTCGTGCTGGTATCAATGCCATTCCACTAAAAGCTAACGATGTTTTTAAAATCTCTGGAGTTAATTCAACTTCCAATGTATCTGCCAATTTTTATAATATTCATTTTTTAGCAGATTATACGCCTTTCGAAAATCAGGAATGGTTTCGCTTGGTAGGTGGTTTGGCATACTTTCTAAAGGCAGAGGGAAATGCCAGGATTATTCCTTCGGATGATTATAAGTATGGAGATCTGACCTTAACAGAAGAGCAAATCGGTTATGTAGATTTAACTGTGGATTGGAAAGGTTTAGCGCCTTACATTGGCATTGGCCTTTTAAGAAACTTTCCTAAAAATAAATTCAATGTAAATCTTGATTTTGGTACCTACTACCTAACTAAACCTGATGCTGATATCGTTGGCACAGGAATATTATCTGGAAATTCATCTCAATCTGAACAGCTCAGAGATAACATAAAGAACTATCGTTGGCTACCAATTTTGCAGGTTAATTTTAATTATAAATTTTAAGGTATGAGAGCGATTAAAGCGGGTGTAATTGTATTGATTTTAAGTTTTTTAGCTTGTAATAATCCTACGGAGAATATTAAATTAGTGATAGATACCGATATCATCAAATACACGGCTATGATACAGGTTACCGATGCACAAACCGGAAGCCAAGCGCCAGGCAACGCTTCAATTGCTGTAGTAAGTAGTAACGCAGCAGACGTTTACGAAATCTCTGGTAAAAAGGATATCAAGTTGGTGCAGGGTATGGTAACCATTGGCCTGCATCCTAATACTGTTCCAACTACACCAATTACCGTGACGGTAGAAGTTGCGGCACCAGGCTATGTCACTCAGCGTAAAAATATCATTTTTAACACGGAGGTGAAGCAACAGATCGTAGCTATAGGAATTAGTAAAATCGGTAATACCGCACCGCCAATTGTTACGCCACCACCGTTAACTTATCAAGAGGTTTCCTTAAACTTTACAGGTCGTTGTCCAAACAGAGCAGATGTAGAAATTCGCCCTAGCGTGTATGTGTCTTTTAGAAAAAATGGTAGTACAGAAGGTTTTAAATATTTGGGTTATATGGACAAAGGCAACATTAGTACCAATTTGTTGGCCTTGGGAGAAACTTATAATTTTCAGATTGTTTATGGCGGAGAAAGCTATACGGTAACACAAAAGATAGAGCAAACCAGTTATAATTTAAGCATAGATATGACGGCTGCTTGCAATTTTTAACTCCATATATCTTTTTTAACCAAATGGTTTTCAGTTTATTTGATAAAACTAAAGCTTGTAAATCTTTGTTTTATAAATGTTAGCGCATGTTTTGAAAAATTAATGACTTTTTTTCCTTCGTCATTAATCCTTTCTTAAGCTTAACCTGTCTTATAAACGAACTAAACCGAAAGATATGAAAGGTAATACTCGTAATTTCTATATGTGCGCAATTCTATTCTGTTGCGCTATCGTATTTTCTTCATTTATTAGAATTAAGGGTGCGGACAAAATTGCAATGCCTTATAAAAAAGCTGGTTTAACCACCGAGCAGGCTGCAGCACATCTGTTAAGTAGGTTTACTTACGGAGCAAAGCCAGATCAAGTAGAAGAAGTATCCAAAATGGGTTTAGAGAAATGGCTCAAAAAACAGTTAGAAGGTAATTTGGATGAAAAGAACCTAGATCAAATGCTTTCGCAATACGATGCCATTAATATCAGCAATAGTGAAGTTGAAGATCGTTTTCCGCAGGGACCTAGAATAACACGTTGGGCAGTAAGAGATGGCTATTTACATAAAGATTCGCTCAATACAGGAAATAACAAATACCAACGAGAAATCCTTCAGACTTACATGAAAGATAAAGGCTATCGTCCTTTGCAAGATCTATATCGTCAGTTTTTTAATCAAAAAATCTTAAGGGCGGCTTATGGCGAAAATCAGCTAAGAGAAATTATGACTGATTTTTGGTTCAATCATTTTAACGTAGCCTTAAATAAAACTCAGTGTGCCAGTTTTGTGCCTGCTTATGAGCGAGATGTGATTAGACCAAATGTATTCGGAAGTTTCGAAGCCTTGCTGTTAGCCACAGCTAAATCTCCAGCAATGCTGATGTATTTAGATAATTCTGCCAGTTCTGGTGTGAACGTACCCATGGAAGATCAGGAGATGATGGGGATGAGCGATACCGGAATGTCTACGGAACAGAAGGCAAAACGAAAAGAACGTGTAAAGAAAATCCAGCAGCAAATCCAGAATAAAAAGAAACAGGGTGGCTTAAATGAAAATTATGCTCGTGAGGTAATGGAACTTCATACTTTGGGAGTAGATGGTGGTTATACGCAGAACGACGTTACCCAAGCAGCTCGTGTTTTAACAGGTTGGACAGTTGCTCCATTAGGAAAAGAAGGCTACGGCGTTGGTAATAGAAATTTAATTGAACGTTTAGGTCCGAGTGGATTAAAAGATAAAGGTTTTGTGTTAGATGGTGATTTTTTCTTTAATGCAAATAGACATGATAATGGCGAGAAAATAGTTTTAGGAAAGAAATTTCCAGCAGGTGGGGGTTATGATGAAGGTGTAGAGTTATTGAAAATGCTGGCTCATCATCAGGCTACAGCAAAATTCATTTCTAAAAAATTGGCAGTTCGTTTTGTAAATGATGTGCCTCCAACTTCGTTGGTTGATAAAATGGCGAAAACTTTTACTTCAAGCAAAGGAGATATTAAATCTGTACTGATTACCATGGTAAATTCTCCAGAATTTTGGTCGGAGCAAGCTTTGAGAGAGAAAACTAAATCTCCTTTTGAATTGGCAATGAGTGCGGTGCGTAGTTTAAACGCAGACATTACGCAACCTTATGAGCTGTATAGTTGGATCAATCGTATGGGACAACAAATGTATTATTACCAAGCCCCAACCGGTTTTCCTGATAATGGACAATATTGGATCAATACAGGCTCTTTGTTAAATAGAATGAATTTTGGCTTGGCTTTGGCTTCACAACGTATTCCTGGGGTTAAATTGAATTTACCTGCGCTAAATAGCAATAAGGAACCAGAAAGTATAGAAGCTGCATTGGTAACTTATAGTAAATTAATTATGCCAGAAAGAGAATTAGGGCAAACGGTCGCAAGGTTAAAGCCCATGCTGAACGATCCTAATTTGCACCAAAAGGTGGCACAGGCCGCAGCGCAAAACAGTGCAAAAAAAGACAGTAACAATACAGGCATGGAAATGCAGAACGCAGATACAAAGCCTGCAAAAGAAAAAATGAAATTGGGTAATGGAAGGAAAGCTAATGAAAATCCTGTAGTCAAAACGCAAGCTGGTACCAATACCATGTTAGCGCAAGTTGTAGGAGTAATTATTGGTTCGCCAGAATTTCAACGTAAATAATTAAGATTATGGTTTCTAGAAGAGGATTTTTAAAAGCAGGAGGTTTAGCTTTATTCGGTATCGGATTAGGTGGTATTCCTGGATTTTTGGCAGATGCCGTTGCTGGTACCGTTAATCCGCCATTATTTAAGAAGAAAAAAATATTGGTCTGCATTTTCCAGCGTGGAGCTATGGACGGCTTAATGGCGGTTACTCCATTTACGGATGATTATTTAAAAGCTGCACGACCTTCCTTATTTATGACTGCGGCGAAAGGTTCTGGTAACGAAAAACCGCTAATTGATTTAGATGGAAAATTCGGATTACACCCATCGATGGCGGCCTTTGAACCTATGTTTAGGGAAAAGAGATTGAGCATTGTGCATGGTATAGGATCGCCAAACAATACGCGATCTCACTTTGATGCGCAAGACTTTATGGAATCGGGTACGCCTTTTAAAAAAGGTACCACAAGCGGTTGGTTAAATAGAGCAGTAGGTTTATTAGGGCATGAGTCTGCAACGCCGTTTCAAGGTGTAAGTTTAACTTCTTCGTTGCCTAGGTCATTTTATGGCGAAAATCCAGCGGTAGCAATTAGAAACCTAGCAGATTTCAATATTCAGTTGAGAGGAAATGTGGCTGGTGCTAAAATGGCTTCTAAAAGTTTCGAAGATTTATACGATCAAACTTCATCAGACTTATTGAAAAATACAGGTAAGGAAAGTTTTGATGCGATAAAAATGCTTCAAAAAACAGATGTAAGAAATTACAAACCAGAAAATAATGTGGTATATCCGACAACAGCGTTAGGGAATTCACTGAAACAGATTGCTCAATTGATTAAAATGGATGTTGGCTTAGAGGTTGCCTTTGCAGAATCTGGTGGATGGGATACGCACTTTAACCAAGGGAAAGATACAGGGTTTTTTGCAAGAAATGTAAATGATCTAAGTAATTGTATGATGGCTTTCTGGAATGACTTGTCGAGATATCAAGATGATGTAACAGTAATGACCATGACCGAGTTTGGACGTACCGTAGCGCAAAATGGTACTGGTGGTACAGATCATGGTCGTGCTTCGTGTAATTTCATTTTAGGCAATGCGGTAAACGGTGGTTTGGTGCATGGCTTGGTAAATCCTTTAGCAAAAGAGAATTTAGAAGACGGTAGAGATTTAGCTGTAACCACCGATTTTAGAAGTGTATTTAGCGAGGTTGCCGATGTGCATTTAGGCATAGCGAATGATAAAATTTTATTTCCTGATTTTGATGGCAAGAAAATTGGTGTAATGAGAGCTTAGTTTAGGATTACAGTTTTTTTAATTAGCCAAGGCAAGATGCTGCCTTGGTTTTTTTTTGCTCAAAGCAGCTATACCACATTTGTATAGTTAGATACAAAAAATATTTTTTCTTAGCTAGTGACTAAAAAAGATTACAGAAAGCCTTATTTTTGAGACAGTGAAAAATATAGGCGCTTTTTTTCTGTTACTCATTGTCCTCATCTCAATGCTTCCATGCACTGATGATGTGGCTGTTGTCGATGAAACAACAAGCGCTTATCGGTTGTCTCATGACGAAAGTTCGGAAGAAAGTTGTTCCTCCATCTGTATTTGCGCTTGCTGCGGTCAACGTATCGTGATGGTAGATCAGATTAAATTCCGTATCCAAACGCCTACTCAGTTCCAAGATCATACGATTAAAAATTATCAATTCCATTTAGAGCAATTGAGCAGAAACATCTGGCAGCCGCCTAAGCTCGTTTAATATTTAGTATCGGTATCACCGATGTTGGCAGTATTTCTTGCCGATAAAAATCTTATTAAATATTAATGATAAAAAGCTTTATAGATGAAATTCATATTGCCATTTTTGGCGCTATTTTTTAGCGGCTATGCTTTTGCCCACAATACTTGGAAGGGTAAAGTGATAGACGCAGATCATAAAGAGGTTTTAGCCGAAGTTACGGTTTATGTTAAAGGAACAAACCTCATTGCAAAAACAGATGAAAAGGGATTGGTTACCTTGCAAAACATCCCAAATGGAGCACAAGTTATCGGTTTCAAAATTATTGGTCACCAAGAAAAAACCTTGAACCTGATTTTTCCCTTAAATCAAACTGAACCTACAACAGTAGAGTTAGCACATGATGAAGACGATTTAGATGAAGTGGTCATCACGTCGACCAGAAGTTCAAGAACCATCAGAGATATTCCTACCAGAGTAGAGTTTATTGCTGGAGAAGAGTTGGAAGAAAAGATGAATATGAAACCTGGGGACGTAAGGATGGTATTGAGCGAGAGTACAGGTATTCAAACTCAAACTACTTCGGCAACTTCTGCCAATGCGGCCATCAGAATTCAAGGTTTAGATGGCCGATATACCCAAATTTTAAAAGATGGTTTTCCGTTATATGCAGGTGCTGCTAGTGGTTTGGGCTTATTGCAAATTCAGCCGTTAGATTTGAAACAAGTGGAACTGATTAAAGGTTCTGCTTCTACTTTGTACGGCGGTGGAGCAATTGCAGGTTTGGTGAACTTTATATCAAAAACTCCAAAAATGGAGCGTGAACTCAATTTTCACTTAGACGGTACCAGTGCCAAGGGCCTAAGCTTAAACGGTTTTTATGGGAAGAGAAATGAAAAGGTGGGTACTACCATTTTTGCGGCCTATCAAAGTAATGCAGCTTACGATCCTGCAGATATTGATCTGTCGGCTATTCCAAAGTTCAAGCGCTACAGTTTCAATCCCAAGTTCTACTATTATCCAACAGCTAAAACAAAGTTGATGATTGGCTTGAACTCTACTTTCGAGGATCGGGTAGGTGGCGATATGCACTACATTAAAGATGGAACTGATCCTTCGCATAGCTATTTCGAGCAGAATAAAACCGAACGTTTGAGTTCACAAATTGCACTAGATCACGATTTCGGAAAGTGTAGCCATGTCACTTTCAAAAATAGTGTAGGTTATTTTAACAGGAAGTTGTTTATGCCAGGTTACATATTTAATGGCACACAATATTCTACTTTCACAGAAGCCAATTACGCCAATCATGGCGAACAATTTGAATGGGTTGCAGGTGCCAATCTTTGGACAGATAGCTTTAAGGAAAAGCAAGTTACATCCGCTTTGCGGGATTATAACCAAACCACATTTGGTGCTTTTTTTCAAAATACGTTCAAAGCCAATAATTGGTTGCACATAGAAACTGGTTTGCGTGCAGATCACGTAGTAGATTACGGAACTGCTTTTCTGCCACGTTTATCAACTTTGTTTAAGTTTAATGACAAATTTACCTCGCGTTTAGGCGGTGGATTAGGTTATAAAGCACCAACTTTATTTACCGAAGATAGTGAGCGTTTGCAATATCGTGACGTTTTAGCTTTGAACTCGCAGGCTAACAAACTAGAGAGAAGTTATGGTTTAAACCTCGATTTTAATTATCGTACTAGTTTGTTTGATGATAAAGTTTCCTTTACCATTAACCACTTGTTCTTTTTTACAAAAATTGATGATCCTTTACAGTTGTTGCGAACAACTTCGGGCGTTTACCAATTTGTAAACGTAGCTGGAAACATTGAAACCAAAGGAACTGAAACCAATGTGAAATTAGGTTATAAAGACTTTAAGTTGTTTTTAGGTTATACTTACACCGATGCTCATCGGCATGAAGGAACTTTGCGATTTGATAATCCGTTGACGGCAAAACACAGGATTAATTCGGTATTAATGTATGAGGTGCACGACGAATGGAAGGTAGGTTTGGAGGCTTACACTTTTAGCAAGCAGTTATTAAATGATGGTAGTTACGGTAAAAAATATACCATCATGGGTTTTATGGTCGAAAAATTATGGGAACGCTTTTCAATCTATATCAATTTCGAAAACTTTACGGACAGTCGCCAAAGCCGTTTCGACAATATTTACACAGGTGCTATTAGCAATCCTCTGTTTAGGGATATTTATGCCCCTTTAGATGGCTTTGTGTTTAACGGCGGGATCAAATTTAAGTTATAGCATACTAGCCTTACGAAGTTTTGTAGACTTCGTAAGGTTTTTCATTTGACATCATTCTATTTGCTTACTGTAATTTTACATGGCAGTATTCAAAATAGCTTATTTTTGTAGGATGATAATAATGAAAAAGCTTGCCTTGTTTTTTGGCTTACTGGTTTGTATTGATACGGCGCTTTTTGGCCAAGATCTTTCGCAACAGGTAGTCGCTGGTAGGATTAATGATCCATCACAAATTAAAAAGCCTTATGTAATTTTTATTTCTGCGGATGGTTTTAGAAATGATTATGCCGATAAATATCAAGCAAAAAATCTATTGGCGTTGAGAGAGAAAGGAGTGAAGGCAGTTTCCATGAAACCTTCCTATCCGTCGGTTACTTTCTCCAATCATTATACTTTGGCAACCGGAATGTATCCTTCTACGCATGGTATTGTGAACAATTCTTTTTACGATCCCAACAAGAAGCAAATTTATGTGAAAACAGATCCGAGTGCGATTAAAGACAGTACTTGGTATGGCGGCGTGCCCATTTGGGTGTTGGCAGAGCAGCAAAAAATGCTTTCAGCGGCTTTTTATTGGTTGGGCTCCGAAACGGCTGTTCAAGGGGTTAGACCAACTTACTGGTATAATTTCAATACTAAAATCCCGATGGATACTCGGATTGATGCCGTGAAAAAATGGTTGCAATTGCCAGAAGAAAAGCGTCCGCATTTGATTAATTTTTACTTTCCAGAAGTAGATGTGGCTGGGCATCATTTTGGTAGCAATTCCAAAGAAACCGCTGCTGCTGTAAAATTGGTAGACGATGCTGTGGGCCAAATGGTACAACTTACCAAAGAAGTGGGATTGGATGTCAACTTTGTTTTTGTGTCAGATCACGGAATGACCGAGGCGGATAATAAAAATACATTAGATTTGCCGTCGGTGATAGACACCAGTAAGTTTATTGTGCCTAACGGCGATGCATTGATCCAGATTTATGCGAAGGATAAGAGGGATATCAAACCGCTCTACAAAAAGCTTAAAGCTGAAGGAAAAGATTATGATGTTTATTTAACCAAGAAAATGCCTAAGCGTTGGCATTACAGGGCAAAGGACAATAAAGATGGGAGAATAGGAGATATTATTCTTATTCCTAGATTACCCAAAATTTTCAATTTAACAGGCAGGCCAACATCTATCGGTAAGCATGGCTTTGATAATGACATGCCAGATATGCAGGCAACTTTTTACGCTTGGGGTCCAGCTTTTAAAGAGGGAATGATCATTAATTCATTTGAAAATGTACACATCTATCCCTTATTAGCAAAGGTTTTGGGCTTGTCTTACGGTCATAAAGTAGATGGTGATCTAAAGGTATTAATGCCGATATTAAAATAGAGGCAAGAATTATATTCTTGCCCTTTTTCTGATATCACCTAAGCTTTGGTCTATTAATAGTTTTCCATCTCTAAAAACTTCAACCAATTCTCCTGTGCTTTCTGTTTCCCAATCTACTTGGTCTACTAAAGAGTACTTGCCATCTTTTAGCTCAATTTTCATTAATCCTTTTGCTGATTTTTTTGTTCCATCATCGGTGATTGGATCTTTAAAAATTTCTCTTCCTTCGCCATTAACCTCTCCATAAGTAGCTTTCATGGCAAAGCCGAAAGTATCTCTGGTATTATACTGATAGGTAAAAGAACCAATTCCCAATACCACGTTGGTCGATGCAAATCCTTTAGCTTTTAATCTTTCGCAAATTTGAGTTGCTCTTTCAATTGTGATGCTGTCTCCGTAAATAGCACCAATTTGTGGCACTAGCTCTTTATAACCTTTGTCGTTGGTTGTCCCACCAAAGCAGTCCCACAATAGTTCTATCACACCTTTTTGTTCGTTCAAGTTTTTTCCGTTAGGATTTCCACAAAGAATGTCCACTGGGTCGCCACTGTCGGGTCTAATTACAACTTTACCTTCTCTATTGGTTATTTCGCCTTTAAGTTCTGGCAGGTATTCGGTAAGCACTTTCCATAAATCCCAAGTGTCTGAAACTATAGATAGAACCCCTTTAGGGTAAACTTCGCAGATTAACCTTCTGAAAGTTTCCAATTCGCCTTCGGTAGTTCCCATGCACATTACCGAATGTTCTGTCGCAGCGACAGAGCCACCAATTAATTCAGTGTCTGAATTTGCGTTGTAGTATTGCTCTAGAAAATCAATTGCAGGAATGGTATCGGTGCCAGTAAAACTAAGTAGGTGTGCTGCAGAAGAGCTTAATCCGGCATCTACACCTGCCATTCCACGCATCGAGAAATCATGTCCCTGCCAGTCAACAAATTCTGGAACTGAAGACGTTTCTAAAGCAAACCGGTCTAATACCTTTCTGTATTGTTTTGCGATTGTGGCAGATGTACAAGGCATCCAAATTACCGCAGATAATAAGGTTTCGAAATAGTTCGTTAACCAAAAGAATTCTGGTTTAGTATTATACATGGTAAACATCGGCACTCTAACAGGAGCAGCTGCGCCTTCGGGTAAAGCTTTAAATACCATTGGTATATAACCTAGATCATGTAAATCTTCTATATGCTTAGTGCCAACTTGGTTTTCGCCCAAATAGTTATTTATTCTTCGGCTGTATTCTCTGATAACTTTATCTTTTGGTTGCTTAAAAAAATAGTTCTCAAAATCTTCTAAGATGTATTTTTTGATGAAATATTGTAATCCGAAGAATACCACCTCTTCAATTTCTTCAATTCTGCTTTTTCTTGGTGTCCAATTAGAATATACTAAAGTTGTTCCGGTTGGGTATTGTCTGCGATGGTCAACTTTGTAGCCATCAGTTAATAGTAACGGGTTCATAGTAATGATTTTTGAAATGATCTGTTAAATTGATTTTTCGAGCTAAGATAAAAGTGCGTGGCTTAAGCTGATTTGGTGTACGTTAGAACCTGCAAAATCCTTAACCGAATTGCTAGTGAATATTTTCTCGAATGAGCTGCTCAACTCACCAAAACCTTTACTGAAAATGCCATGACTTACTGCTAGGTATAATTTACCAGCATTTTTGTTTCGTAGCTCTTCTGCTAAACCGATAAACGTTCCGCCACCATCGCAAATATCATCTACAATTAAGCAATCTTTTCCCTGTAGATCATCTGCATATACTTTAAAGCCAGATAACTTTCCAGTTTTAACATTTCTGCTCTTGCTACACTCCACAACTTCAACGCCGCCTAAAAATTCAGAAACCTTGTATATTTTTTTTAGCGCTCCGCCATCTGGAGAAATCAATATGGCTTCGTTGCCAATTTCTTCCATCACCTTGGCTATAAATTTATGGTTGGCAATTACTTCACAGTTATTTAGTACAGCGGGTGTAACTTCAGAGTGTGCATCAAAAACTAAAACCTTTTTAAAGCCTAGGCTATTGATGATATCAGCATAAACTTTTACTGATAGCGGTTCTCCTTTAATCATTACCCTGTCTTGTCTAGCAGCAGGGAAGTAAGGAATATATAAATCTACAATCGCTACTTGCATTCTTTTCAATGCATCCACTGCTAAACAAAGCAAGCCAAGATCATTAAAAGAATTTAGTCTATGGGTTATAGTTACACCTTTAGCAGTTTCGAAATTAGGGTTGATTTTTATGTGTGGTTCTCCACCAGAAAAAGTAAAACTTTCAAACTTTAATTCTTCGCCATCTAATGGCTTAAAATTCTGATCTAGATTAAGTATCATAATTTTCTATTTTGTGTAATTATTACGCAAAGTTATAACAATTAAATTAACCTGCAAATGTTTGTGTATAAATTACGCAAAATAAATTTCAAAAAAAAATCCTTCTTTTGTTAATTTATTGTATTTCAGTTTGTTGAATTTGAATAATTTTGCAGGCCTTCCGTTTTTTTTGCTGCCAAATTTCTCGGTTTCTTCCACAATGCCAAAACTTAAAATCTTTTTTCTAAAGTTTCTTCGATCTATTTCTTTCTCTAAAATAGTACAGTATAAGTTTTCTAACTCAGAGAAAAGGAACTCTTTTGGTAGTAGATCAAATCCAATGGGCTGGTAGCTTAACTTGTTTTTCAATCTTTGTTTGGCTGCTTCCAAAATTACGCTATGATCGAATGCTAGTTGAGGTAAGTTGTGCATAGGAAACCATTGTGCATCCTCTGCATCTGTATCTGCTTTTACAACTAGTTTGGTAGAATTTACCAATGCAAAATAGGCTACTGAAATTACCTGAAATCTCGGGTCTCTATTCACGTCGTCACCGAAAGTATATAGTTGTTCTAGGTAACTTACTTTAATGCCAGCTTCTTCAGCAAGTTCCCTGTTTACAGCAGTGCTTAATGTTTCTCCATCTTTAACAAAACCTCCCACTAGCGCCCACTGATCTTTCAAAACTCCAAACTTCTGTTTAATCAACAACACGTTAAGGCTGTTTTCTTTATAACCAAAAACAATTGCATCTACGGCTATTTTAATATTCTGACGAAGTTCCATCTTATAAGCGTATCTTTTACGCAAAATAAATATCAAATAAAAATCCTTCTTTTGTTAATTTATTGTATTTCAGTTTGTTGAATTTGAATAATTTTGCAGGTCTTCCGTTTTTTTTGCTGCCAAATTTCTCGGTTTCTTCCACAATACCAAAACTTAAAATCTTTTTTCTAAAGTTTCTTCGATCTATTTCTTTCTCTAAAATAGTACAGTATAAGTTTTCTAACTCAGAGAAAAGGAACTCTTTTGGTAGTAGATCAAATCCAATGGGCTGGTAGCTTAACTTGTTTTTCAATCTTTGTTTGGCTGCTTCCAAAATTACGCTATGATCGAATGCTAGTTGAGGTAAGTTGTGCATAGGAAACCATTGTGCATCCTCTGCATCTGTATCTGCTTTTACAACTAGTTTGGTAGAATTTACCAATGCAAAATAGGCTACTGAAATTACCTGAAATCTCGGGTCTCTATTCACGTCGTCACCGAAAGTATATAGTTGTTCTAGGTAACTTACTTTAATGCCAGCTTCTTCAGCAAGTTCCCTGTTTACAGCAGTGCTTAATGTTTCTCCATCTTTAACAAAACCTCCCACTAGCGCCCACTGATCTTTCAAAACTCCAAACTTCTGTTTAATCAACAACACGTTAAGGCTGTTTTCTTTATAACCAAAAACAATTGCATCTACGGCTATTTTAATATTCTGACGAAGTTCCATCTTATAAGCGTATCTTTTACGCAAAGCTAAGCAATTTGATTTAAGCTGGCTAGGTTTAAAAATAAAGTAACATTTTAGTGCTGATTAGGTGTTGCCATCTTCATTGCAGATATTTATGGCCAACAAACCTAAACATATAAAAATGAAGAAAACCTTTACCATCATTAGTTTTGCATTGTTGCTTTCTACTGTTGCTTTTGCACAAAGACAAGAAGCACAAGGCAATGCCCAAAAAACGGGTTCAGCAGTTGGCGCTGCTTCAGCACCTAAGGAAGAAACTCCTATTAAACAAAACACCAACATCGCTTCTAGAAATATCGTTCCCGAAAGTTCGGTGGTAACGAACCATACCGTAACTATCAACGGAAAAGCTGTGCCTTACAAAGCAACTGCAGGTACGTTGCCAGTGTGGGACGAAGAAGGCAAAACACTCGCTGGATTATTCTATACTTATTACGAAAGAACTGATGTTGGCAACAAAGAAAGTCGCCCTTTAGTGATTTCCTTCAATGGTGGCCCAGGCTCGGCATCGGTATGGATGCACATTGCTTACACCGGTCCAGTAGTTTTAAAAATAGATGATGAAGGTTATCCAGTACAGCCTTATGGTTATAAAGACAACAGCACTTCGATACTAGATGTAGCAGATATTGTTTACATCGATCCTGTAAATACTGGCTATTCTAGAACAGTAGGCAAGGATGTGCCAACTAATCGGTTTTTCGGTGTAAGAGCAGATATTAAATACTTGGCAGAGTGGATCAACACCTTTGTAACTCGTACCAACCGTTGGGCTTCGCCAAAATATCTGATAGGAGAGAGCTATGGTACTACCCGTGTTTCGGGCTTAGCATTAGAATTGCAAAGTAACCATTGGATGTACTTGAACGGTGTTATTTTAGTTTCGCCAACAGAGTTAGGCATCGAAAGAGGAAAAGCAATGGATGCTGCTTTACGCTTACCTTACTTTGCGGCAACAGCTTGGTATCACAAAGCTTTGGCTAACGATTTGCAATCGAAAAAACTAACCGATATGCTGCCCGAGGTAGAAACATTTACCATTAACGAGTTAGTGCCAGCAATGGCAAAAGGAGGCTTTCTTCCTGTCGAAGAGAAAAAGAAGATAGCCGCTAAAATGGCTCGTTTTTCTGGCTTGCCAGAGAAAGTAATTCTACAAAACAACTTAGATATTAGTACTAATTTATTTTGGAAGGAACTTCTAAGAGATAAAGGTTTTACGGTGGGCCGTCTAGATTCTAGATACAAAGGAATTGACAAATCTGACGGTGGTGAGCGCCCTGATTACAATGCGGAGTTAACCTCATGGCTCCATTCTTTCACGCCAGCTATCAATATGTATTTACGCAACGAACTAAACTACAAAACCGATTTGAAATACAATATGTTTGGTCCGGTAAATCCATGGGATAGGACAGGCGATAATACGGGGGAAAATTTAAGAGCGGCAATGGCACAAAATCCGTATCTGCATGTCTTGGTGCAGTCTGGTTATTACGACGGTGCTTGCGATTATTTCAATGCTAAATACAATATGTGGCAAATGGATCCAAGTGGTAGATTAAAAGATAGAATGAGTTGGGAAGGGTACGAAAGTGGCCACATGATGTACTTGCGCAAGGTAGATTTAGCACTTGGAAACGATCACATTCGTGAGTTCATTAAAAAATCAACCCCGAAACCAGGACAGCCTGCTAAATTCTAGTGTTTATGCCTCAAAGGTTTAAAATGATGAGGTTTGGGGAATAGTTATTAACTTTTGAAGCGCAAATTTGGACCACGATTAAAGTCAGTCCCGCTTTTCGTTCTAATCTTTTTGCTGATGTCAGTACCCTTAAACCTCGTAAGTTTCCAAAACTTACGAGGTTTGTTCGTTTATGCGCCAAAAAGTATTGACACTTCAATCGGGGCTAAGTTGCAAATTTGTAATGCTATTCAAGATTGCCTTTTATTCGCCAAAAAACAAGTTTTGAAGTAAGATAGAAGCTCGTTTTGTATGCATTGTTAAGTAAGCATTAATTTTATTGTCAATTGTTTCCATATAAATGCTTAATTTTGCTGCCCCACTATGGAACAATTAAAAACATCTTTTGATTTTGAAAAGCCTTTAAGTGATTTGTATCAGCAAATCGAAAAGGTTAAGCAAATTGCCGATAAAACTAAAGTAGATATGTCGGCTACACTTGCAGAGCTAGAAGAGAAAGCTGCGCAGACTAGTCAAACTCTTTATGCTAACCTAACTGGATGGCAAAAAGTTCAAATGTCGCGTCATGCAGAGCGTCCGCAAACATTGGATTATATCAACCTCATCTGCGACGATTTTATCGAAATGCATGGTGATAGAACGGTTGGTGATGATAAAGCGATTGTTGGCGGTTTCGCTACGATTAACGGAGAAACGGTAATGGTAATCGGTCACCAAAAAGGTAAAAATACCAAGGAGCGTCAATATCGTAACTTTGGTATGGCTAACCCGGAAGGTTACAGAAAAGCATTACGTTTAATGCGTTTGGCAGAAAAATTCAATAAGCCTGTAATTTCTTTCATCGACACGATGGGTGCCTATCCAGGTTTAGAAGCCGAAGAACGTGGTCAAGGTGAAGCTATTGCACGTAACTTGTTAGAAATGTCTGTGCTTAAAGTGCCAATTCTTTGCTTCATTGTAGGTGAAGGTGCATCTGGAGGTGCATTGGGTATTGGTATTGGTGATAAAGTTTACATGTTAGAGCATACTTGGTATTCGGTGATTTCTCCAGAGTCTTGTTCTTCTATCTTATGGAGAAGCTGGGATTTCAAAGAAAAAGCTGCTGAATGTTTGAAGCTTACTTCAGAAGATATGTTCAAAAACCAACTGATTGACGGTGTTGTTAAAGAACCGCTAGGTGGTGCACACCAAAATCCTGAGGAAATGGCTGGTACTTTAAAAGCTCAAATCGTAGACGATCTAAAAGCATTGAAGAAAGTTGGTGCTGAGAAATTAATTTCTAAAAGGATTGACAAATTCTGCGCAATGGGCGTGGTAAATGAGTAGTCGGTAGACAGGTAATAGTGGCCAGTTTACATACTGGCGGTACTAAAAAAAGATAAAAAAAGCACGATCTAATGGTCGTGCTTTTTTGTTGGTCTATGCCAATTTTTAGATAAGCGCTGCTAGGCCGCCTGTAATCTTACTAATAATATTGTAGTGGAAACCCTCTCTGGCTACGCCATCTCTCCCAAAGGGAGAGAAAGTTAATGTTGCTACTCTCCCCTTTGGGAGAGATGCCCGACGGGCAGGGAGGGGATTAGACAAAAAAGCCGTCCCGATTTTAAATCGGGACGGCTTTTTATGGATTATAAATTGCTTACATATTCATGAAATCTGGAGGAAGCTCGCCGAAATACTGCGCAAAGTTTCCATGAGCAAATAAAGTTTTGATCTGGTTTTCCAACTCTTTCGCTAATTGAGGCTGGTTGTACTGCGTAGCTACTTTAGCCATTGGCATTAGACCATAAAATAGTCCAATTTGAATATTTTGTTGACCAACCAATCTGTTTTTACTTTTAGAAACATCGCCCAAATAGGTAACTTCTTTTCCTATATAATCTGCATACTTCTTAATCAAAGCATTAGCTTTTTCAGTTTCACCTAAAATATAAAGGTTTTGCGCCATCGTAGCAGCACCCATAGCAGCAC
The DNA here is from genome assembly GCF_005925325.1 of Pedobacter helvus. Lineage (GTDB taxonomy): Bacteria > Bacteroidota > Bacteroidia > Sphingobacteriales > Sphingobacteriaceae > Pedobacter > Pedobacter helvus. The sequence goes on from NZ_SRMP01000002.1 coordinate 770,312, forward strand.
GCATACCATAAATTTTGGTAGGAATTACCTCTTCATATTTCTTCATCACTTTTTTAGCATCTTCTAACCTGCCAGCTTTAATTAAGCCAGTAGTTACACTGTTAAAGATGTTATTGAAGATAGAAATATCATCAGCAGACTGAATGTCTAAATATTTAGCATTTTTAATGTTACCCCACTTAAACTTGTTCATGATATTGTCATACATCGGGTCTAAGTTGATAGGCTGGTCTTCTTCACCTCTCTTGGCAGGGTCTAAAGGCAATAATCTTAATGCTAAGCCTTCGCTATATAAATACTTGTCTAAGCCGTTAAATTGATCTGAAGGCACTGTGCTCGCAAAGTAAACTGGGCGTTTCCAATTATTGTGGGCCAAGATATCTAACATCGCTAAGGTACCTTTAGTAACATAGCCTTTATTAAAAGTCCACTCTAAGCTAGGCACAATTTCTCCAGCACGGTTGGCAGGTAAAGTTTTAGTGTTAATTACATCTTGAGGATTAACCGTCAACTTAAATTTCTTGGTAGGAATAAAGTTGGTGGTAGAACCATCTTGTAGAGGTAACTTGTCGTCTGCGTCATCAGATAACAATAAATCAACAATCTGTTTCAGTTCTACAGGATCGGCAATGTTCATGTCTTTATAGTACATTACATCTCTCACACCAGAAACATATTGTTTTTCTGTCATCGAAATTGGTAGAGCTTCAGATTCGTGAACTTTACGCTTCATGCCATTGATATACCAGTCGGTATCGAATAAACTTAAGTTTACCAATCTAATATCGGGTCTAATACCTTCCACTTCTTGTGCATACCATAGTGGGTAAGTATCGTTATCGCCATAGGTGAACAAGATCGCATTTGGTGCGCAAGATTCCATGTAACTAATGGCGATATCGCGGGCCAAGGTTTTTTCTGAGCGATCGTGATCATTCCAGCCTTCTTTGGCCATAAGCACTGGTGCTGCCAATAAACCAATAACACTTGCTACAATAGCGCCCATTTTTGGATCAAGCTTCTTTAACAACCATTCTTTGATGGCAATGATGCCTAGGCCAATCCATATAGCGAAAGCATAGAAAGAGCCTACGTAGGCATAATCCCTTTCTCTCGGCTCCATTGGTTTTTGGTTAAGGTAAATCACAATGGCCAACCCAGTAAAGAAGAACAACAAACCAATAATTCCTGCATCTTTAGGGTGGCGACCAAAATGCCAAACCGCTCCAATAACGCCAAGAATTAAAGGTAAAAAGTAAAAACGGTTGTACGAGTTACTTTCTTTGATAGACGGAGGTAGATTGCTTTGATCTCCATAAAGTAAGGCATCAATTGGTTTTACACCACTAATCCACTGACCTTCGTAAAGGCTGCCTTGTCCTTGCTCTTCGTTCTGGCGACCAGCAAAGTTCCACAAGAAATAACGCATGTACATGAAACCAACCTGATGGCGCATAAAGAAACCTACATTGTCAAAGAAACTTGGGAAATGATCATCGCTCATTCCCATCATATCTTTGTAGTAGTCTACGTGTCTTTGTTCATCGCTATACATACGAGGAAATAAGACTTCGTGTTGTAAGCGACGTATACTGTCTGGGAAGTTCTCATTCTCCCCATAAATACGTTTGGTTTTTGTACCCGAAACTTCATATTTAGTATCGCCTTTGCGATAAGATTTGCCTGTTTCCTTAAAAATAGGAGCAGAACCATCGTCCTGATATTTAGGAATTGAGTTATAGTTTGGGCCGAAAAGTAATGGTCTATCTCCATATTGCTCGCGGTTCAAATAACTTAAAAATGAGAATGCGTTGTCTGGATCACTGTTGTTTAAGTTTGGTTTAGCTTGTGCCCTAATCAAAATCATAGCGAAAGAACTATAACCGAAAATGATCAATACCGTTGATAACAAAGCTAGATTCAATACCTTTTTTTGCTGTTTGATCGAGTATCTGATAGCTAAAACAAAACCGACTACAAGTATGATTACGAAAAATAATACACCAGAACCGAAGCCTAAGCCTAAGGTGTTCACAAAGAAAAGATCGAAGTAAGCACCAAAAGAAACCAAATATTGGATGATACCATATTGGATTACAGCTAAGATTAAAATACCAACGCCTAAGGCTTTAAAAATACCTGAAGTTGTAGGTTTTGCTTCTTTTTTGAAGTAGTAAACAAAAGCGATTGCTGGGATGGTTAGTAAGTTTAACAAGTGGATACCAATTGATAAACCCATGATATAGGCGATAAACAACAACCATCTGTCGGCTTTAGGTTCGTCGGCAACGGCTTCCCATTTTAAAATACCCCAAAATACAATGGCAGTAAATAATGAAGAAAGTGCGTAAACCTCTGCCTCTACGGCAGAAAACCAGAAGCTGTCTGAATAAGTGTAGGCTAATGCGCCCACAACACCAGCACCCATAATGGTAATTAGGTTTGCGGTGGTGATTTCTTCAGCTTTTTTAACCAGCACTTTTTTAGCTAAGGCTGTAATCGTCCAAAATAAGAAAAGGATAGTGGCGCCACTTGCCACCGCAGAACCGAAGTTCATGAAATAGGCAATTTTAGTTTTATCGCCCATGGCTAATAAGGAGAAGAAACGCTCTATCATTAAAAATAGGGGAGCTCCTGGTTGGTGTACAACCTGCATTTTGTAGGCCGAGGCGATAAACTCACCGCAATCCCAGAAACTCGCAGTTGGCTCTAGCGTTAAAACATAAGTGAGGGTGGCTATAAAAAAACAAGCCCAGCCAATGATATTGTTTACTTTTGAATAGTTCATATTTGTGATATGATGATTTCTTAAACCTTAAGTTTGGTGCATTAAAATGCTGCCGAAAATAAAGAAATAGATTGATATAGGAGTTAGTGATTAGCCTTATTTAACAAAAAATAACTAAATCTGCCTGACAGTCAGTGGAGGTAGAAAATAATTTGAAATTTTTTGCGTCAGATATTTGCAAGTTTCAAAAATGTGCGTACATTTGCATTCCCTTTCAGCAACACACTTGAGAGAGCGTTAGAAAGAGGAGATTGTCCGATAGTATAAGGGTAGTACGACAGTTTTTGGTACTGTTTGTCTTGGTTCGAATCCAGGTCGGACAACAAATCACTTCGGGTTGTGAATAAAACCGCAACCCGATTTTTTATTAACAAGCATTGATACCCGCAAATCATGCCATTGCAATTTAATCCCGTTAAAATTTTTGCTGGAAGTGGAACCAAAGACCTTGCAAGCAAAATAGCTGAAGAATACGGTAAACCTGTTGGTAGTGTTACCTTAAGTAAATTTAGCGACGGCGAATTCCAGCCTTCATTCGATGAATCGGTAAGAGGATGTGATGTTTTCCTAGTACAATCTACCTACCAACCAAGTGATAATTTAATGGAACTTTTGTTAATGGTTGATGCCGCTCGTAGAGCATCTGCGCATTACATTACCGCTGTTGTTCCTTATTATGGTTTGGCTCGTCAAGATAGAAAAGATAAACCTAGGGTTGCAATTGGCGCTAAATTGGTAGCTAACTTGTTAAAAGCAGCGGGTATCCACCGTATCATGACCATGGACTTGCATGCGGCGCAAATTCAAGGTTTTTTTGATATTCCGGTAGATCACTTGGATGGCGCAGTAATTTTTGTACCTTATATCAAAAGCTTAGGCTTAGAAAACTTAACTATCGCTTCTCCTGATATGGGAGGTTCCTATAGAGCTAGAACTTTTGCTAAGTTCTTTAATGCAGAGGTAGTTATTTGTGATAAACGTCGTAAACGTGCCAATGAGATCGAATCGATGTCTATTATTGGTGATGTTACTGGACAGGACATCGTTTTAATTGACGACATCTGTGACACAGCTGGAACTCTAGCTAAAGCTGCAGCATTGATTATGGAGAACGGGGCAAAGAGTGTAAGAGCGGTTTGTACACACCCAGTGTTGTCTGGCAAAGCTTACGAAACGGTAGAGAACTCCGTGTTGGAAGAACTAATCGTGACAGATACTATTCCATTGAAAAGAGAAAGTCCGAAAATTAAACAGTTAAGTACTGCTAAATTATTTGCAAAAGCTATTGCTAGCGTAAATGAATACGGCTCAATTAGTGAGCTTTTTAAAGTGTAATGCGTTAAGCGTTTGGAGTTGAGCGTTTAAAACGCCAAGCCCTATTCGCCAAACAATAATTAATAACAAATAAATAAATAAAAAATGAAACCTGAGAAATCTTTGATTTCGAAAGCTTCATCACAATTAAAAACAAAATAAACAAGATGAAAACTATCGCTATTAGCGGTTCTCTTAGAGAGAACGTAGGGAAACGCGATGCCAAAGAGCTACGCTACGAAGGTAAAGTTCCCGCTGTGTTGTACGGAGGTGCTGAACAAGTACACTTTGCTATCTTAAGAACTGATTTAAATGATGCTATCTACTCTCCAGAAGCTAGTTTCGTTGAAATTACACTTGATGGTAAAACTGTTAAAGCTATCGTAAAAGATGCTCAATTTCACCCACTAACTGACTTATTGTTACACGTTGATTTTCTTCAATTATTTGACGAAAAAGAAATCAACATGGAAATCCCTGTTAAATTAACTGGTACTTCTCCAGGTGTTAAAATGGGTGGTAAGTTAGTTCAAAAATTACGTAAACTACGTGTGAAAGCATTGCCTAAAAACATGCCTCAAGTAGTAGAAGTAAGCATTGCTAAATTAGAAGTAGGTAACTTATTCCGCGTTCGTGATTTAGAAAAAGGCGAGTATTTCGTAACTAACACTCCAGAAGATACTATCGTTTCTGTTGGTATGTCTAGAGCGTTGAAACAAGCTGAAAACGAAGCTAAAGGTAAGAAATAATCAAATTTCTTGATTTACAAGATAACGGCATCGAAGCAATTCGGTGCCGTTTTTTGTTGGAGGGATTTTTTAGTTCATCTAGGTAAGGAAATTAATTACTGCAGGATTTCCCTCTCTGCCCTTTGGGCATCTCTCCCAGAGGGAGAGAAGTGTAGAGCTACATATATTCGTTATAGCCTTTTCTATTTCTCTCCCTCTGGGAGAGATGGCGTAGCCAGAGAGAGGGAATGCTGTTGCGATTGGCTGGTACTCTTATGCACTGCTTTTTGTAAAATAAACCTTATAGTAGCGCAGCTTTATATTTTTTCAAGTATTGGTTAACAATGTTTTCCTCCCCCTGCCCCCTCATACAAGGGGATATGCAGAATACTTAAGCGCCATGTGTACTCCTTTGGAGGGGATTTAGGGAGAGGAATGAAGTTGGAACCCCACAATGGGTAGTATATTCGGATTAAAGCGAATAGAAGGACTTTTGGTGGCGATGGAAGATAGGCTCTATTTTTCTAGAAATATTTTTCAAGTGTTTTAAGGTTGTGTATTACTACTTTGGTCGATAAACTATCAACCATAGACCATACACCATCAACTTTCCGTTTTTAACTTTTCACTTTCTACCTTAACTCCTTACCTTTGCGGCATGAAATTTCTGATTGTAGGTTTGGGAAACATTGGTGCCGAATACGTGGGCACTAGACATAACATAGGTTTTGATATTGCTGATGAATTGGTTGGCGGTTTAGAGGGCAGTTTTGAACACGGGAGATTGGCTTATCATGCAGAGGTATCTCACAAAGGCAAAAAGTTGCATGTGATTAAACCTACTACCTACATGAATTTGAGTGGTAAAGCGGTGAACTATTGGATGAAAGAGCTGAAAATTGCCCCAGAAAATGTACTGGTACTGGTAGATGATTTGGCTTTGCCTTTAGGAAAATTGCGAATGAAACTGCAAGGCAGTAGTGCCGGACATAACGGTTTAAAAAGCATTGAGGAGGTTTGTGGGGGGCAAAACTATGCTCGTTTACGCTTTGGTATCGGTAACGATTTTCCTAAGGGCAGACAAGCAGATTTTGTGCTTGGGCAATTTGATAAGAATGAGAAAAAAGAACTGCCCGTATTGGTAAATAGGGCAGTGAGTATGATTAAAAGTTTCGCAACTATTGGCGGGCCTCAAACGATGACGCTATTTAATAAGTAGCCTATCTTTTCGTTAATCTGGTGATTTTTTCGTGTAGTGAACCAATCTTAAATGGTTTTCCTATAATATCATCGGCACCAACACGTCTTGCTGTTTCCTGATCAGAGTCTAGCACGCCAGCAGAAAAGGAAATAATGGGTGTATTTTCTTTACCCGGGATATGACCTTCTCTTATTTTTTGGATGGCCTCCAAGCCATTCATGATTGGCATATAAGTATCCATTAATACAAGGTCGAAATTCTCTTTTGCTAAAGCTTCTAAGGCTGCTGCACCATTGGTCACCACGGTAGATTGTACTTTCCAATCGTTTAATATTTTAACGATCAAAAATACGTTGATGGAGTTATCTTCTGCAATCAAAATGCGTAGACCCTCTAATGTAGGCAGTTGTTCTGGCGCCTTAGGTATATTCACTTCTTCTTGTTTTTCTACAGTTTTGTACCATTTGGTAAATGAAAAAGTACTTCCTTTACCTGGTTCACTTTGTACATCTAACTCGCCACCCTTTAATTCGGCCAGTTTTTTAACAATAGACAAACCTAAGCCGGTACCGCCGTAAACTCTGGTGTGTACATTTTCTACTTGCTCAAACGAATGAAAAATGGTTTTAATATTCTCTTCAGAAATTCCAATACCAGTATCAATTACCGAAAACCTAATTAAGGTGGTATTGGCTTTCTCTTCAAGGGCTTCTACTTTAAAAATTACCTCGCCTTCGTTAGTGAATTTTACGGCATTGCTTAACAAATTCATGAAAATTTGATTTAAACGCAGTGAATCTGCCATAATAAATCGAGGTACATTTTCATCGATGATTAGTTTTAAGAAAATGTGTTTCTCTATTGCCTTAATGTTAAGCAGATTGGCCGCCTGAGTTACCAATTCTTTAATATCTGTTTCGGCAAAACTGATTTTGTATTTACCTGCTTCAATTTTTGAAAGGTCTAGGATATCATTAATTACGCCCAATAACGAACTTGATGATATTTCAAGCAAGCTTACAATCTCTTTTTGGCTTTCGGTAAACGGCTCTTTTTGCAATAAATTAACTAAACCTATAATGCCGTTAATAGGTGTACGGATCTCGTGGCTCATGTTAGCCATGAAACTTTCCTTTGCTCGTTTTCCTTGTTCTGCTTCTTCTTTAGCCTTGATTAAATCTGCTTGTATTTTCTCTAGTTGCTGATTTTTAGTTTTAATCTCAATCTGGGTTTTCACCAATTGGATAAAAGAATCTACTTTGGCAGATGTAATGTATGGATCCAAAGGTTTGTACAGGTAATCTACTGCACCGGCACTTAAACCTTTGATTGCGTATTTGGCTTCTGTAGAGATTGCCGTTACAAAAATGATCAGTATATCTTGGGTACGAACGTTGTTCTTCAGTATTTCTACCAATTCAAAGCCATTCATTTCTGGCATTTGAACATCTACCAGAGCAATTGCGATATCTTTTTCCCAACAAATGCGCAATGCTTCGTTAGGAGAGGTAGTGGTGATAATGTTGATGTCGTTCCTATTTAGTAGGGCTTCTAAGGCAATAATATTTTCTTGCTTGTCATCAACAATTAAAAGATTGATCTTGCTCATTATGTATGGGAATTAGCTTATTTTTTGGTAAATGTTATTCTTTTTATCTACTACCTTAAATCTTTTGGCAAGTTGATAATCTCTAATAGCTTCCTTACCTCCTAAACATAGGAAGCCAAAGTTAGCAAGACTATTATAAAAAAGGTTAATTACGTTTTTTTGTAACTCAGGATTAAAATAAATCAGTACGTTTCTGCACGAAATAACCTGGAATTCGTTAAATGGACCATCGGAAACCAAATTATGCATGGAGAACAGTACATTTTTTTTCAAATGTCTTGCAATAGAAGCGGCGTCGTACTTTGCGGTATAATAGTTCGCTAAAGATTTACCACCATCTATGGCATGGTAGTTTTCTGAGTACTGCTTCATTTTTTGTAGGTCGTAAATGCCCTCTCTAGCGGTTTCTAATACTTTATGGTTGATATCGGTACCGTAAAAGAAACTACGGTTATATAGTCCTAGTTCTTCAAACAATATGGCGAAAGAGTATAATTCTTCTCCCGTAGAGCAACCTGCGTTCCAAACTTTAATATGTGGGTAAGAATTTAGGTAAGGGATGACATTTTCTTTCAAAGATTTGAAAAACTTTGGATCTCGAAACATTTCCGTAACGTTAACGGTAACTTCGTTCAAAAAATCATGGAAGAAATCGCTATTGTTAGTTAAGGTGCTTCTCAAGTCAAAAAAATCTAGTCTTTTTAAAACCATAATTCTATCTAGCCTTCTTTTTAGGGATGCCCTAGAGTAACCTTCAAAATCAAAACCATAGATATTTCTGGTGATTACTACTATTTCTTCTACTTGTTCGTCTGTAATTAAATCTTTCGTCATGTACGTATTAAAAATCCTTAGCTAAGCCATACCCTCAACATAGATAGTAGTTTGTCAATATCCACCGGTTTCGAAATGTAATCGCTGGCGCCTGCCTCCATACATTTTTCCCTATCAGTTTTCATTGCTTTTGCAGTTAAGGCAATCACGGGCAAATTAGCCAAATGCCTTTTTGATCTAATTTGTCTCATCGCTTCGTAACCATCCATTTCTGGCATCATGATATCCATTAATACCAAATCAATTTCTTTGTGAGCCTCTAATTTCTCCAAAGCTTCTACGCCGTTATTCGCAATAATTACCTTGATCTCATAATCTTGCAGAGCTGATGACAAGGCGAAGATATTACGCATGTCATCATCGGTAATTAGGATGGTTTTATCCTTTAAGGCTTTTTCTATGGTTGGCGCATAATTTTTTGGCTCTTTGGTTACTTTAACTGTGCTTTCTGTTTTTGGTGCGTCTGCTTGCAATTTGTTCATGAACAAACTCACCTCGTCCAAAAGTCGGTCGTTAGATTTATTGCTCTTTAACACCATCGCTTGCGAATAACGCATGATGTGCGCCATCTTATCCTTATCAAGTTCCATTGCGGTATTGATAATTACCGGTACATCTTTAGTATCCGGACTAGATTTAATTTCGTCTAACAAATCTAATCCAGAAATATCTGGAAGTTTTAAATCTAAGATGATACAATCGAAATTGCTTTCTTCCAGCATTTGTCTGGCTTCGGAACCAGTATAAGCCTGCGAAACTTTTGCACCTTTTTTAATCAATTGCTCGGTAAGCTCATTGCTTTGCAATACTTGGTCCTCAATAACCAAAACGTTGTTAAAATCGTAGGTGTATTGATTAGAAAGCAGCTCAAAAGCAAGGTCTAACTTCTCTTTGTCTACAGGTTTTTTAAGAAACCCAATAGCTCCTTCTTTTTTGGCCTTGCTCGCTTTTTCATCGCCAGCAGACATCATGTGGATAGGAATGTGCTGCGTTGCAGGATTGGCTTTAAGTTGCTTTAAAATGCTCCACCCATCCATCACCGGTAACATCACATCAAGTACAATGGCGTCAGGTAATTCGGAAATAGCGAGTTCCAAACCTTCGTCGCCGCTATGCGCCAAAATAGGCTCAAATCCTTTTTCTATCGCATAGGCTTTTAATATTTCGGCGAAATTCTCATCATCTTCTACAATAAGTAATTTATTTCCGTCGCCCTTTTTAAAAGGTGTAGGTTCTTTTTGTAGCGATTGGGCGGTTCGTTCTTCGTATTTAACTGCGGTTTCTCTCTCAGCCTCCAGTGCAACTTTGTTTTCTCTCTTGTTACCTAAATTTTGCGGGATGAACAAAGTAAACGTACTTCCCACACCAACTTCGCTCTTCAATTGGATTTCGCCACCAAGTAGGTTTGCAAGTTCTCTGCTGATCGATAAACCTAATCCAGTGCCGCCATATTTTCTGCTAGTAGAACCATCTTCTTGCTGGAAAGCTTCAAAAATAACCTGTAATTTATCCTTCGGAATACCAATCCCGCTATCAGTTACCGAAAAGTAGATAGGGTCTAGCTCATTATCTAGTAGCGATTTATTTTGCTTGATTTGGCTTTTTTGCGCAACACCAGCTTCAACTGTAATGGTTCCTTTGGCTTTGGTGAACTTGAATGCATTAGAAAGCAAATTTTTGATGATTTGCTCTAGACGAGTTTGATCTGTTGCAATGGTTTCCGGTAGGTTATCGGCAAGCTTAAACTCAAAATTGATCTCTTTTTGATTGGCAACTTCACTAAATAGCGATTTCGTATGGCTTTGAATAGTGCTAGGCCTTACTTGTTCGATCACTAAATCTACGTTGCCAGATTCGATTTTAGAAAGATCTAGAATATCGTTGATTAATGCTAAAAGATCAGATCCTGCGTTATGGATTACTCCAGCATATTTAATTTGTTCTTCGGATAAGTTGTCTTGTTTGTTCTCCTTTAAAATTCTAGCTAAGATTAAAATACTGTTTAAAGGCGTACGCAATTCATGGCTCATGTTGGCCAAAAACTCCGATTTGTATTTGCTGCTTAGTTCTAATTCTTCTGCTTTTAGGCTAATGGCTTCTTTAGCTTGGTTGATAGAAATGTTCTTCTCTTCCAACAGCTGTGCCTTTTCTTCCAATTCTGAATTGGCTTGCTGTAATTCTTCTTGTTGTACGCGAAGTTCTTCTTCCGATGCTTGCAGTTCTTCAGTTTTGTGCATCAAATCTTCATTAGTAACGCGAAGTTCTTCTTGCTGACTGGTTAATTCTTCTGCTTGTTGTTGGGTTTTTTCAAATAAGGCTTGAAGTTTTACTTTCGCCACCATGCTATTCACAGCCACACCGATATCGTGCGCTACCACCTGTAGGAAATCTAAATGTACGGCTGTGGGAGCTGAAGTTAGTCCAATTTCTAAAACGGCAATGGTTTCATCCTCAAATAAAACTGGTATGCAGATGAGATGGGTAGGCGTGGTTTCGCCTAAACCAGAACTGATTTTTAAATAATTCTCTGGAACGGGATGGAATACTTTGATTTTTTTCTCTAACGCTACCTGGCCAACTAATCCTTCGCCAAAATGATACTTCTTGTCATGCATGTGATTTTCAACCGCAAAACCACCTCTCATTTTTAGCGTTTTTTGACTACGGTTAGCTAAATAGAAAGCACCAATTGGGTAATTAAGCAAGTTACATATCGAAGCAACAACGTTAGCTCCAAGTTGATCCATGTCGAGTTCGCCTCGCATCGCTTCATTTATCTTGGCTTCGCTACTTAGTATCCAGTTGTGCTGCTCGTTTTTCGTTGAAAGCGCTTCAAGCTCTCTGTTGGCAGTAAGTATTTGTTTTTCCGTTTCTTTTTGCTCATCAAAAGTTCTGCGGATATATTTAAGTAAGAAAAGTACTAAGCCAAAAATGATAAGGGAGGTAACAATAATAATGCTGATCGTTTGCGTGCCACGGCTGGTACTCAAATCTTGGCGTTCTTTTAATAACCGATATTCTTCGTTAATTAATTCATCATTAAAAGCCAAGAATTTGATTTTATCTACCCTTCCTTTATCAGTTAAGAATTGCTGTTTTGCTGCTTCGAAGTTACCTGTTAAGCCTTTAGCCGCAATTTGTTTCATGTCCGAAACCTTGGCTACGGCATAAGCCTTAACGCTATCGGCTTTCCTAGTTTGGTCTGGATTGTCATCTACCAGATCAATCAACTCATCCACCATGGGTAAAATCTTGTTGATGTTCTCATCGTAAGGATCACGATAGCTGTCTCTTTCTGTTAAAATAAAACCACGTAAAGATGCCTCCGCATGTAGCAGCCTAATCTCCAAGCGCTCTGCTGTTTTGACAACATTTTGAGTGTGAGCAACCCATCCGTAGCTATCGTTCAATGATTTGATGCTGAGATAGGAAGCGCCAGCAGATATCAGTACGAAAATTAAAGTGATGGCAAAACCAGTAAGTATTTGCTGCTTAAAGGAAAGTTTGAGCATATAAATCCTAATTAATAAATAGAAATTGAGGCTAAGATAATCAATATAGGAGTAAAAGCTAATATCATAATCATCGCAACTTTTTATAACGATGGTAAAGCGTTTGTTTTTGTTAACTTTAGGCACTCAAAATAATATGAAAACGATGAAACTATACGGTATCCCTAATTGTAATACAGTAAAGAAAGCGCAAGACTGGTTAAAAAATAACGGAAATGAATTTGAATTTCATGATTTTAAGAAGAAGGGTGTTACCGCCGAGAAATTAACGGAATGGTTCAATACTTTCGGATGGGAGAAAGTGATCAACAAAGCAGGTTTAACCTTTAAAAAATTGAGTAAGGAAGAGCAGGCTAACATCAATTCGGTTGATACGGTTGTTGCCTATTTAATGGAAAATACCAGTGCCATTAAAAGACCTATTGTAGAAATTGATGGCAAAGCAGTTTTGCTAGGCTTTAAAGAAGAAGAATATCAAGCTTTACTGACTAAGTAATGGGCTTGTTAAATTTTGTTAAAACGATTAGATAGCAGTTTAAGTAACTTACATTTGACTATGTTGAAGAAGCTATATTTATTGGGGTTTTTATTGTTGCCTTTGGTTACATTGGCGCAAAACACTACTTATATTACGGGTAATGTTTTTGATAATGATCAGCGCAGCTCTGCTTTGCAAGGCGTTGCAGTAAGGAATTTAAGTACAAAGGCCTTAGTAGTAACCGATAAAGATGGCCGCTATGCCCTGCCCGCTAAAACTGGAGACCTTGTTTCTTTTGGGTTGATGGGCTACAAAACAGACACCGTTTACTTAACTAATCTTTTTGCAAAAAATATCTATTTAAGGGCCGATGTAAATACCTTAAATACGGTGAATGTTACCACTGCTAAAGTTTCTCCCTTGTTAGATACCAAAGATCCAGAGGCTGTTGCAGCGAGAAGGGTAGATGCATCAAAAAATAGAGGTGGATTACGTTTGAACCTAGGTTACGGTAAATGGCGCAGACAACAGGCTAAAGAAGCTGAGCTAGAAGAAGCGGCAGAGATTAATGAAGAAATTTCTAAAAACTTTAATAGAGCCACTATCCAGAAATTGGTTGCTTATAAAGAGAAAGACCTCGACGATTATATTGGGATGTATCGCCCAACGGTAGAGCAAATTAAAGCAGAAACACCATTCAATTACACCTATTATATTGCTACTACGTTTAATGAGTGGAAAAAGCTTCCGGCTGAGTCGAGAAAAATGCCTGCTTTACCTAAGCTAAAAGGTAATCCTTAATTTCAGTAATATTCATGTGCTATTTTTGAAAATTGTTGCTTTTCAAATTACCTTAGCACTAAAATCATCAAACATGCAAAAAACATTCTTGAAAACCTTAGCGGTTATGCTAACCGTTTTATATGGGCAGTTATCTTTTGCCCAAGAAAAAGCAGTCAGTAAATATGTGCCAGAAGAGGCTTTTAGCCCTTTGTTCTACACTCAAAATGGTAACGAGTACCGTTCTGCAAGTGGTGCACCAGGACCGAAATATTGGCAAAATCGCGTAGACTATAACATTAGCGCCAGCTTAGACGAAGCTACCAATAAAGTTAAGGCTACTATTACCATTACGTACAAAAATAATAGCCCAGAGAAACTGCCTTATTTGTGGTTGCAACTAGACCAAAATTCATTTAAAGCTGATTCTCGTGGTTTGGCAATTACGCCTGCTAAAAGTAGATACGGTGCGCAAGGCGAGAAATTTAGTGGCGGTTACAATATCACCAACTTATCAGTCTCGCAAAAAGCAAAGCCTGTTAAATTTACTTCTTTGGTTGAAGATACACGTATGCAAATCCGCTTAGACCAACCCATGGCTGCAAATGGCGATGTTGCGGTAATCAAAATGGATTATGTGTATGAAATTCCGGTATTAGGCTCAGATAGAACTGGACACTTAACCACCAAGAATGGTGAAATTTTCGCTGTTGCACAATGGTTTCCTCGTATGAGTGTTTATGATGATATTTTGGGATGGAATACTTTGCCTTACTGGGGCGCAGGTGAGTTCTATTGCGAATATGGTGACATCACTTTCGATGTTACTGCTCCGGCAAGTCACATTGTGATGGGTTCTGGAGAATTGCTAAATCCTCAAGAGGTATTTACAGCCGAGCAATTGAAACGTTGGAACGAAGCAAAAAATAGCGATAAAACAGTACACATCAGATCTGAAGCAGAAGTAACCGACCCAAAATCTCGCCCTGCAAAAGACAAATTGACATGGAAGTTTAAAATGACCAACACTCGTGATGCGGCTTGGGCTTCTTCAAAAGCTTTTGTTTTAGATGCGGCACGTATCAACTTACCTAGCGGTAAAAAATCGTTAGCTGTTTCTGCACATCCGGTAGAAAGTAATGGTCAAGATAGTTACGGAAGAGGGGTAGAGTATGTAAAAGCTTCTATCGAGCATTATTCGAAAATGTGGTACGAATATCCGTATCCAATGGCGGTAAACGTGGCTACCAATATTGGAGGTATGGAATATCCAGGTATTGTTTTCTGCGGTTGGAAAGCTAAAAAAGGTGATGCTTGGGGTGTAATTGACCACGAGTTTGGCCACATTTGGTTCCCAATGATTGTAGGTTCTAACGAACGTAAATTCGGTTGGATGGACGAAGGTTTCAATACCTTTATCAACGATTTATCGAGTACAGAATTTAACAACGGCGAGTACAAGCCACGTCAAATGAACATGAATGCTATCGGTAAAGCTATTATTGGTAATCCTAAATTTGAAAACATCATGTTAATGCCTGATGGCATGGCAGAAAACAACATCGGTTACAATTTATATTATAAACCAAGTTGGGGCTTACATATTTTAAGAGATCAGATTTTAGGTAAAGATCGCTTTGATTTCGCTTTCAGACAATATATCAAAGATTGGGCTTACAAACACCCAACGCCTTTTGATTTCTTCCGCACCATGGAAAATGCTGCCGGAGAAGATTTAAGTTGGTTCTGGAAAAGCTGGTTCTTAAATAACTGGAGAATGGATCAGGGGATATCTGAAGTAAAAGAAGTGAAAAACAATGGTGCCATCGCTGCTTACAATATCAAGGTAGAGAACTTAGACAAAATGCCGATGCCAATTATCCTAGGTATCAAAACTAAAAGTGGTAAAACGGATATCGTTAAAGTAGCTGCTGATGTTTGGATGAAAAATACCAGCTGGATTGTTCGATACCCAACAACAGAAGAAGTGGTAGAAGTGGTGTTAGATCCGCAACAGGTATTGCCAGATAGCAACACAGATAACAACAAATGGACTGGTAATTAAACCAGTTGAAAAATACCAGAAACTCGTGAGTGAAAGCTTACGGGTTTTTTTACGCTCGAACTAATAAGCCCCGGGTTAAAACCGCGGGGCTATAAAATAACCTATCCGTTCATCGTTCGTCATCCTTTCCTAATGCCGTCATCCTGAATTTAGTTCAGGATCTTAAAGCGCTAGTATTTACACGCTGTTATTATTCCTCTGATGTTATCTGAGCAAGCTCTCTCCTTTTCAAGGAGAGGGTTATGGAGAGGTTCACCTATGGTCGGTGTTATCACCGTTACCATTTCGGAGCAGTATTTAGGTTGGTGATAACACCAATCTAAGGAGAAAGCGGAACAGAAAATCCTCTCTAGGGCTACGAAAATCTTCAACATCGCTAACCGTCTCTATTTTTTTAAAATATTTTCTAAAAAGTTGTCACATTTTATTTCCGCTTGCGTCTTATCGTTTGTAGGTTCAATTCTACACCTACAGTAAACCAAAAAGACATCAAATGAAAAGGAATTTAATTTTTGTTCTCTTCTGCTTATTATCTACGAAAGTCTTCGCACAAAACCAGCGTCTAACAGGAAAAGTACAAGCTGCTCATAATAACGAAGCTATCGGTTATGCTGCAGTACTGCTAACAGAACAGTCGGACTCTACCAAAAGAAGTGGAGCCTTAACCAGTTTTAATGGCGAATTTTTGCTGAAGGATTTAAAAAATGGGAAGTATATCCTTAAAATCTCTGCATTAGGTTATAAAACCTTGGTTAAACCAGTGGAAATTGCTTCAGCAAATGTAGAATTAGGTACCTTGAAGATGGATGAAGATGCGCTTTCCTTAAAAGAAGTTAATGTAACCGGGCAGCAAGCTAATGTTAAAATTAAGCCAGACACCATCGAATACAATGCAACTGCTTTTAAAACGCAACCCAATGCTGCCGTAGAAGAATTGCTGAAAAAGTTGCCTGGAGTAGAAGTAGATCGTGATGGCAACATCTTGGTGCAAGGCCAAAAGGTAACTCGGTTAACGGTTGATGGCAAAGATTTCTTCGGAACCGATCCAAAAACGGCTACCAAGAATTTACCAGCAGATGCAATTGCAAAAGTTCAGGTGGTAGATAGTAAAACGCAGGAAGCCAAAGCTACAGGTATCGACGACGGTCAGCGAGAGAAAGTGCTAAACCTCACTATCAAAGAAGATAAGAAACGAGGTTGGTTTGGCAATGCCAATTTAGCTGGCGGAACAACAGACCGCTACAACAGTTATTTAAGCGCCAACCATTTCAACAAAAATTTGCAGTTTGCAGTACTCGGAATGAGCAATAACATCAGCAACGCTAGTTTCCAGTTCGAAGATTTAAATAGTTTTACTGGGGGAAATATCGGAAACATTTTTGCTCCGCCCGCTGGAGGCAGTTTCTCTATTAACGTAAATAATGGGCGCACTACAATTGGAGGTTCTGGAGTGTTTGATAATAGTGCCATAGGCGAAGTAACCACACATAGTGGCGGTGTAAACTATAGCAACAGTTGGGGCAAGAATAATAAGCTCGCTATTAGCGGTAGCTACTTTACTTATTTTTCTAAGGGACTTGGCAATCGGTTTTCGAATGTGCAAGATGTAAACCAAACAGATGTTTTGAGAACCGATGAAAACTCCATTAGAGATTCGGACAACCAAGCACATCGTTTCAATTTCAAAGCCGAATATCATCCAGACTCGTTAACCGATATCACCTTTAGGCCAAACATCATCCTTAATTACACCAGAAATATCAACAACCGGAAATTTGCATCTTCGTTTGATAATGAAGGCAAAGTGAATGATGGAACTCAATACCTCAATCAGAAAAATAGCACTCCGGCGCTGTTTGGTGAGTTTTCTGCATTGCGCCGATTAAAGAATGGCTCGGTATCATTAAGGTTAAACGGTACACAAAATACTTTCAACTCTAATTGGATCAATAAATCATTGATGAATACCTACGAGACTGGTGCCGCCGCCGCTGATGAATTAAACCAAAGTGCCAGCCAAGAAAATGTATCCAAAACCTATACAGTCGGCTTAAACTACATGCGCCAACTCAATAAAAAATGGAGCGCTAACGTGGGTTACATGTATAACCAGAGCAATGTAGATGCTGAACAAGTTACGCTAGATTATAATCCACTTACGGATAGATATGAAACTATTGTTCCTGATTTTTCTAGTAGTATTGATAATAAGAATTGGCTACAGAGTGCCAGATTTGGTTTTATTTACACCCGTACCCAATGGACCTATAATTTTGGTTTCGGCTTACAGGAAACTGGTTTAGATGCTACCACGTTTAGCAATGCAGCTACAAATGCAAATAACTTAGAGAAAAAGTACTACAATGTTTTGCCACGCGTGAGTATCAATTTTAAGAACAAGGCAAACCATACCTTACAGATCAATTACAACTCGTCGGTTAATTTGCCATCGGTTAACGATTTGCAGCCCGTACAGAATAACAGTAACCCATTGTATCAAAGAATAGGAAATCCGAACCTGGATGCGACTAAAAGTCATCGGATGGCCATCAATTTTAATACATTTAGTGCCGATAATAATAAATACTGGAATGGATATTTCTTAGTTAACTATGCCTTTGATGCTATTGGAAACAGTGTGCGTAACATCAATGGCGTGCAAGAAGTACAGCCTGTAAATGTGGATGGCAATTATTTCTTCAATACGGGAACATTTTTTGGTCAGCCTACTAAAATTAAAGGTTTAAGAATGGGTTACGGACTTAACCTTTATGGATCACATATTTCCTCATACATCAATGCCGAAAAAAATGTAACCAATAGATATAACATAGGGCCAAATACTAATTTCAGTTATGATATTGATGAGAAGCTGAATACAAGCATTTACCTTGGCGTGCAATACAGTAGAGTGAGCAATTCGTTACCATCAGCCATTGACAATAAGTTTTTCAGTTTCTTAAACAATGCCAGTGTTAGCTGGGAGTTTGTCAAAAACATGCGTATCAATGCCGAATTACAGCATAATGGTACAGCGGGCAGGGCCGATGGTTTCAATAACAATGTGTTCTTGCTAAATGCGGGTTTAGAACAATACATGATGAAGCGTAGAATTACCTTATCGCTGAGAGGTTTCGATATCCTAAATCAAAATACCAATATAGATAGGATCATCAATGGCAGTAGAACTGAGGATTTGCGTTTCAATACCATTAATAGGTATTTCTACATGTCGTTAAATTACAAGATCACTAAAGCCGGGGCTACAAATACAAGGTCAAACCCTAGAAATACGGTAGGATAGTGCTTTCTTATTATCAGTATGTATATTTGAAAATCACCAGTAACCAGTATAACAAACTATGCAAAGTGGGAATGCATGCTGGTTAAACTAAATTTTTTTGATAGCTATTGACATCTTCCAAAGACGTTGAAGGTTATGACGAAGCGCTGAAATATTAACGACCGGCTAAACAAACATCACTATAAAATGAAAGTTGAGGACTTCAAAGCATTTGACGGACAGCATTGCGAAACAACGGCAACAGGAACATTATTGCGACAACTTGGAATTGAACTTTCAGAGCCAATGCTGTTCGGGCTGGGGCAAGGCTTGGGTTTTATTTTCTGGAATATGAAAACAATGGATTTTCCGTTCATTGGCGGGCGGGTAAAGCCAGATTTATTAACTGAAAATTTAGCTAGAAATCTAAATCTCAAATTGATAGTTAAGGAAACTTCATCGGCTCAAAAAGCTTGGGATAACGTAAAAGAGCTGATTGATCATGGACAAGTAGTTGGTTTAAAATTAGATTGTTTTCATTTAGAATATTTTTCACGTCCGTTTCATTTTGCGGGACATTATACTGCGCTTTATGGTTATGACAACGATGATGCTTTCTTGGTAGATACCAAGCAACAAGGCGGATTAGTTAAAACGAGCTTGAAAAGTCTGGCATTGGCAAGAGCAGAAAAAGGCCCGATGTCTTCTAAAAATTTGTATTACACTCTGCATAAAACAGACAAAGCATATGATCTGAAAACGGCGATAACCAATGCGATCAGAAATAATGCAATAGAGCATATCAATCCACCCATTACCAATATTGGTTACAAAGGAATTTACAAAACAAGCGCCGAAATTGTCAAGTGGTTTAAGGCAAGTAAAGATATTGAAGGCGAATTTAAAACGGCCGCAATGCTGATGGAAAAAGCAGGAACAGGTGGGGCACTATTCAGAAATTTGTACCGAGATTTTTTAAGAGAAAGTAGTGACTTGCTAAAAATTGACCAACTAAAAACTGGACACGAAGCATTTGTGGAAATTGCCGGTCTCTGGACTTCTATTGCTCAACTATTTGAGAAAGTGAGTGAAACAAAAGACTTAAAATATATTGAGCAGGCAGCAGCAATCTTAAAAACCATATCAACCAAAGAAAAAAAGATAATGGAAATATTGGTGACAATATAGCAGGGTACTAAATATCGGTTATTAAGTGAAATCCTCCGCTCGTTAAACCAAAAAACTAAATTATTTACCAAATCAACTATAACAACAAAAAGCCATTTACAGATGAACAAATTATTACTGTCATTTTGCGCTCTTTTATTTGTTTCTTGTGCAGTATTTAAAGGCGATAACAACCAACCTAAGGTGGTGATATTAGGCACGATACATTCCGGAGCAAAAAAAGTTAATTCAGATTCAATTTACAACGTATTGTCGGGCTTTAAACCAGATATTATTCTTTTAGAATTGGAAAGCGGTGTTTTTGAAAAGGAGAATACTTTAAAAAAGGATTTTGACGGGCGAAATAGCAACGAAATTCAAGCAGTTTTAGCCTATCAGCAAAAATACCCTAATGTTCAAATCAAACCTGCTGAGTTAGAAGGGCGAAATAACTATCGAAAAAATTTTGGGATATATTCGGAAGCTGGTTTTGTGTTTAAAAAAATCGACGAATTACAAACTCAGGGCAAACTGAGCAAGCAAGAGCATGCAGATTATTCGCAGTTTGATCAATATTGGATCATGACTGAAGACATTGCCAAGCAGGATCTAAAAACTATTAACTCCGTACCATCAGATAAAATTGTAGACAGTTTGATGTTTTATCAATACGTTAAAACAAAGGAAATTGTAAATAACCACGATGAATTCGAAAACTATAAATTACTCAGCAGCAGAGCGAAGGCAGACACCATAACTTTTAGAGAATATTATAACAGCTGGGCTGATTTTGAAGGAAGCTTTAGAAATGAAGCAATTGCAAAGAATGTATTAAAATGCCAAAAAGAAAATCCTACTAAAAAGATTATTCTATTAACTGGGTTTAAGCATCGCTTTTTCGTGAAAAAGTATTTAGCAAAACAGGGTTTAAATACAGCAGAATATTACAAATAAAAGCTACTTGTAAACAATACACTGTCAGTAGGTCCCGATAAGTCGGGAAATAACTTGCCATCCTTTCCATTTGCATCCTCCTTTCCTATTTCGTCATCCTATGCATCTTGTCATCCTGAGCCTGTCGAAGGATCTATAAGCGATAATTACCCTCTCCTTTTTAAGGAGTACCTGTCCCGACACTTCGGGAGGGTCAGGGAGAGGTTTAACATCTATAGCCCTGGGTTAAAACCGCAGGGCTATGAAATAACCCACCATCCGCTCAGCGCTCATCATCCTTTCCTATTGCCGTCATCCCGGACTTGTGCCGAACTTGCTTCGGTATAGTTCAGGATCTTAAAGCGGTAGTATTTACATTCTGTCTATATTCCTCCGATGTTATCTGAGCAAGCTCTCTCATTTTCAAAGCCAGTAGCGAATTCAATCGGTAGAGCTCCTATTCGTATTTATCGTCCCGACACTTCGGGAGGGTTAGCGAGAGGTTCTCTTCCAAAAGTCACCCTGGGCACAACTACAGAATTTCTTCAGAATTGCTATATAGGTTTGTTTTAACGAAATAATTGCTTATCATAATATGAACAAACCAACTCAGAAAAACTCAACTCACCTTAGGGTTTGGCATTGGATCAATGTTGTTGTTATCAGTGTTTCTGTAATTACGGTCTGCTTAAATAGCACCTTGTTAGATAAAAAAGACAATGTTAAATTCATTTCGGAGCAGCTAAATTCTGCAAGCATACCGCTAACTACCCAGCAAGCAACATTAGTGGCTCGTAGTTTAGAAGAAAAAGTATGGGATTGGCACGTTTATGCCGGTTACTTCTTAGCTGCTTTATTAATTTATCGTGTAGTTGGTGAAACCTTGTCGAACAGAGATCATCAATTAGCTAACAAGATTAAAAATGCACTCTTGCACTATCGTCAGCAACAAAATCTACCATACGCAAAAGAGTTGTTAGTAAAGGTGAGCTATTTAGCATTTTACGCATTGCTATCCTTTATGGCCATTAGCGGTTTGAGCATTAAATTTCATATACAGCTTGGTATATCGGATAATTTGGTTCATAGCATCAAAGAAGTGCATGAATTGGTAATGTATCCCATTTTGATCTTCATTGTTGTCCATATCATAGGTGTTGTCATTGCCGAAAAGAAAAACAGACCAGGTTTGGTATCTGATATGATTAATGGCGGTAAAGTCTAAAATTATGCTACTATACTTAAAACTCACAAAAACTCAAATCCACAACTTATGAAAACCATTCTGTTGTTCATCGTTTTCAGCCTAGGTTTAGTAACGAACTCTTGGGAGCCTAATTTTCAGAATGCAAAGCAAGTCGCTAAAGCAAAAAATCAACTTATCCTGCTCAATTTTTCCGGTTCCGATTGGTGCATACCTTGCATACGCATGCATAAAGAGATATTTGCGGATGCTGGATTTTTAAAAATGGCTGAGCAAAATTTAGTGCTCTTTAATGCAGATTTTCCTCGTAATAAGAAAAATCAGTTGCCAGCAGATAAAAAAAAACAAAATGAAGCTTTAGCAGAGCTTTATAATCCTAAAGGAAGGTTTCCGTACACCGTGCTGCTAAGTGCCGAAGGCAAGTTGATTAGAGCTTGGGAAGGATTGCCTGATGAAAATGCTGCGCAATTTACCGCTACAATTAAACAAATTTGCGATGCTAGCCATTAGTTCCCAAACTTCCTTAAAGTGCATTAAGCGTACCCAAAAATTAATGGGTAATAGCTTTGAACTAACCGTAGTTGCCGAAGATGAAGCCTGGGCAAATGCGAAATTAGATATGGCAGTAGCTGAAATCAAAAGGATCGAAAAATTGCTAACTACTTTCGACGAAGGCAGCCAAACCAATCAGATTAATCAACAAGCGGGTATAGCTGCCGTAGAGGTAGATCGAGAAGTATTTAACTTGATAGAGAGGTCTATAAGAATTTCTAGCGTAACCGATGGTGCATTCGACATTTCTTACGGTTCCATAGATGAGAGGCTTTGGAATTTTGATCAACACATGATCGCTTTGCCCAGCGCAGCGCAGGCTAAGGCGATGGTAAGGCTTATCAACTATCAAAATATCCTACTAGATCATCAAAATAGCACGATAAAATTAAAAGAAGTGGGCATGCGTATAGGCTTTGGTGGAATAGGGAAGGGCTATGCCGCCGAGATGGCCAAAAATTTATTGCAAAAGGAAGGCGTAAAAAGTGGCATTGTAAATGCAGCGGGCGACCTTACCGTTTGGGGCAAGCAACCTAATGGCCAACCATGGACGATAGGTGTGGTTAATCCAGACTTTAAACATTTACCGTTTTCATACCTCAATGTTACCGATATGGCGGTAGCCACTTCAGGCAATTATGAAAAATATGTAATGATTGATGGCGTAAAATACTCACATACCATTAACCCTAGAACTGGCCTGCCAGCAAGAGGAATCAAAAGCGTAACCATCATTAGTCCAAATGCAGAGATTGCAGATGCCATGGCTACGCCAGTGACCATTATGGGCGTAGCGGCTGGCTTAAATCTCGTTAACCAAATCCATCATTTAGCCTGTATTATTATTGACGACCATAATCAGATTTACACCAGTAAAAACATCAGTATCCAATGAACAAAAAAACAAATTATTTCATGTTGCCTACGCTGTGGCTAGGTTTGGTAGTTTTTGTGGCTTCCTGTACTACGGTAAAAGAATACCAAAAAAATAGATTGAACGATGCAGAAATGGCTTTGTCTAATCGAAAGGTAGAAAAAACCGAGCTCAGTTTTCAAGGCTACCGAGAAGGCGCATCGGGCGCCAATGCAGGCAAAAGCGGTGGCGGCTGCGGGTGTAATTAATAAATGGATTTCAATAGAAACACCATTGCTCAATCAAAAAACTTATACTGATGAAAAAAGTATTTTTAACGGTGGCCACAGCCTTTGCGCTGTTGCATCCCGGCTTTGCCCAAACCAATTCTAAAACAGAAAGTACCGGTTATCAAAGCCGAAAGCTAAAGTTAGAAGAGATCAATCTTGTGTCTAGCTATTACAGTCAAGATGGTAACAATGCTGCGGTGACAGGAGGCGTTGGTTCGCAAAAACTTACCGATATTGCCAATGTATTTGAGGTAAAGCTAAACAGGTATACCAGCAAAGAGCGTAAGCATACTTTTGGTTTAGAAGTAGGTATAGATCATTATACATCCGCTTCTTCAGATAAAATTGATCTGCAAGCCAACTCTTCGGCGTCGCATGCTGATACCCGTATTTATCCATCTTTGAGTTGGAGTGTAGAAAATGAGAAAAAAGGTACCACATTGGCTTTGGGCTTGTCCTCCTCTGCAGAGTACGATTACCTTTCTTTTGGCGGTAATATTGCATTTTCTGCTAAAACTAAAGACAGAAATGGCGAGTTTACGGCGAAATTCCAGACCTATTTAGATCAGGTTACCCTAATTCTGCCTATAGAATTTAGACCCAATGGTGGCGAACATGAAACTGGTGGCACCGCTGCTAGAAACACCTTCGCTGGTTCGCTGTCTTATTCGCAAATTGTTAATCAGCGCTTACAACTCATGCTATTAGCAGATGTGGTACAGCAAAATGGCTATCTGAGCCTGCCGTTTCATCGCGTTTATTTTAGTGATGGAAGTGTGCATCAGGAAAAGTTGCCTAGTAATAGGTTTAAGTTGCCATTGGGCTTTAGGGGCAATTATTTTTTGGGCGATAACCTCATCGTAAAAACCTATTACCGATTTTAT
Organism: Pedobacter helvus; assembly: GCF_005925325.1. GTDB lineage: Bacteria > Bacteroidota > Bacteroidia > Sphingobacteriales > Sphingobacteriaceae > Pedobacter > Pedobacter helvus. The sequence continues at coordinate 794,787 of NZ_SRMP01000002.1, forward strand.
ACTGATAATTGGGGCTTAACCGCCCATACTGCGGAGTTGGAATTGCCAGTCAAAATTAATCCGTTTTTCTCTATCAGCCCCTTTTATCGCTACTATACCCAAACCGCCGCCAAATATTTTGCACCTTACCAACGGCATTCGTTGGCAGATCAGTATTACAACAGCAATTATGATTTATCTAAGTTCAACAGTAACTTTTACGGTGCTGGTATCCGCTTTGCGCCATCCAAGGGGGTGCTGGGTTTTCAGCGGCTAAGCATGTTAGAACTGCGTTATGGCCATTACACCAAAAATATCAACATGAACTCCAACATCATTTCTCTGAATATCAAATATAAATAGCTAAATTGTTGTGCTAATAATGCTAAGTTGATGAAGATTTTAGTTGTTGAGGATGAGGAGCTGCTGCGGGTAAATATTATAGATTATTTAACAGCAGAAGGTAATGTATGTGACTTTGCCAGTTGTTTCGATGAGGCCTCAGAAAAAATAGCGCTATATGATTATGACTGTATATTGCTAGATCTTACCCTGCCAGATGGTGATGGCCTAAAATTGTTGCAGGCACTTAAACAACAAAACAAAAGCGATGGGGTAATTATTATCACGGCCCGCAGTTCAGTAGATCAGCGCATAGAAGGATTAAGCCTTGGGGCCGATGATTACCTAATCAAGCCTTTCCACCTTTCCGAACTTAGTGCTAGGATAATGGCCGTGGTAAGGCGTAGGTCTTTTAAAGGAAATGATTTGGTTGTTTTTAACGAATTAAAGATCGATATCCAAAGTAAGACTCTTAAAGTAAATAACGAAACCGTTAACCTTACCCGCAAAGAGTTTGATCTTTTGCTGTATTTTATCGCTAATAAATCCAAAGTTGTTTCAAAATCCGCCGTAGTTACCCATATTTGGGGCGACCACGCAGATATGGCCGATAGTTTCGATTTTATTTACACGCATATCAAGAACCTGCGCAAGAAACTGATTGATGCTGGCTGTAAAGATTACTTCCATTCGGTATATGGAGTAGGTTATAAATTTGCAGACGAATGAAGCTGTTCACCGCATATAATAGGGTGCTACTTATTACAAGTGCCATAGGACTGTTAATAATTGGCTACTTGTTTTATCTTACCCTAAGTAATTACCTAAATAAACAGCTTGATAGTTATTTGTCAGAAGAACTGCTGGAGGTAAAAGATTATACTGCTAAAAAAGAAAGCTTTCCAGCACATCAGTTATTCGAAGATTTGGTAATCGAATATCGCCATATTTCGTCACTTGGTAAAAAAAGACATTTCGGGGACACGATTTTTTATAATGCGAAAAAGAGGTTAGAAGAAAGCGGTAGGTATTTAGAAGAAGATGTAGTATTGGCGGGGCAAAGTTATCGCATCAAGATCATAGCTTCTAAAGTGGCCCATTCAGAACAGATCACAAGCATTTTCATGGTCATCATTCTTCCCGTATTAGGCCTACTCATCGTGTTGTTGGTGCTAAATCGGTACATGATGAAGCGTACTTGGTTACCTTTCAGGCAACTATTGCTTAATCTCAAATCTTTTAACCTTAACCAAGAACAGGGCTTTGCACAGGTGCCAACTACCATTGCAGAATTTAAGGAGCTTAACGATGCAATCGTAGATATTTCGCAAAGAATAAAATCAGATTACCGAGAAATCAAATTGTTTACAGAGAATGCTGCGCATGAGATGATGACACCCATTGCGGTCATCAATGCTAAATTAGATATGATGTTGCAATCCGAAGATTTGAGTGAAGTGCAAAGCCAGAACCTGATCGACTTGTACAAAACTACAGCCAAATTAACCAAACTTAACCAATCGCTGCTGTTATTGGTTAAAATTGACAATAATTTACTTAGGGATCGAGAACAGCTCAACCTTAAAACAATGTTGTTAGAGAAGCAACATTATTTTCAGGAATTTACCCAACAAAAAGGTATTGAAGTAAATTTAGAGTTGCAAGATCATACTTTGTTGATGAGTAGATATTTGGCAGATATTTTATTGGATAATTTGATTGGAAATGCGATTAGGCATAACCATAAGGGCGGGCGTATCGATATCAGGCTAAACGAGGAAGCACTTTGGGTAGGCAATACTGGCCATGGCGAAGCTTTAGCGGAGACCGAAGCTTTCAAGCGTTTTTACAAGTCGCCCTCTTCGGAAGGTATGGGGCTGGGCTTGGCCATTGTGAAGCAAATTGTAGAACTGCACCAATTTGGCATTGCTTATTCGTACCGGGCCGGTCTACATGCCTTTACAGTGTTTTTTAATAATAATAATTCTACTTCACTACTAAATGAAAATAGCTAAAGCATTAACATGATTACTATTGATAACTATCTGGATCAGCATTATATCCACAGGAGCAATTGGTTACGAGCGGCCGTTTTAGGTGCAAACGATGGCATTATTTCTATATCTAGTTTGGCCATTGGCGTGGCTGCTGCAAGTAGTACTAGAGAACCAATTGCGTTGGCCGCAGTAGCAGGATTAGTGGCAGGAGCATTGTCTATGGCTGCTGGAGAGTATGTATCCGTAAGTTCGCAAACAGATACGGAAAAAGCAGATATAGAACGGGAAAAAACCGAACTTAAAGAAATGCCTGAGCAAGAACTACACATTTTAGCTCAGATTTATGAACGACGTGGTTTAAAAAAGGACACCGCCATGCAGGTAGCCTTAGAACTTACCAAAAGAGACGCACTGGCAGCACACGTACGTGATGAACTTGGCATTAATGAGCTTACTCAAGCTAAACCTATACAAGCAGCAATGGCCTCAGGCGCAGCTTTTACTGTAGGCGGAGTAATGCCACTTTTGGTGGTATTTCTGGCGCCAGTAAAGCATATGGAATATTGGTTGTATGGCGCAACTTTAATTTTTTTAATGATCTTGGGCATTATGGCTGCCAAAACAGGAGGCTCTAATATTCCAAAAGCAATTGCACGCATCACCATTTGGGGCACCATAGCTATGGGGCTTTCTGCATTTGTAGGCTATCTATTTGGAGTCAAGATGTAGCGGGTGTTTTTTTGTATGGCTAGGCCAGTGGCGAACTTGCTTCGGGAGGGAGCTTAATTGTCAAAAAGGCATATTTCATTAATCAGCCCTGCGTTAAAACCGCAGGGCTGTGAAATAATCCACCATTCGCTCATCGCTCATCATCCTTTCCTATCGCCGTCATCCTGATATTTAGTTAAGGATCTTAAAGCGGTAGTACTTAAACCATGCTATCAACTGAACTGATAAACTGGATCAATCTTTTCCCTATGGTCGATGTTATCACCGTTACCATCTGGGTTTAGTAGTGTTTAGGTTGGCGATAACAACCAAGGGGATAACAAGTAGTCTGGGATCTTAAAGTGAGATTGATGTGACTACCACATTACAAGCTGTTCAATAAAAAAAGGGGCAACTACTAGCTGCCCCTTTTTCTTGATTATTTCTTAGAATTATTTACGGATCACTCTAGTATGTAATACGCCTGCATTTCCGGATAGTTGTAAGATGTACGTTCCGCTTGGAAGATTTGCGATATCGAAATTACACTGGGCATTACCCGATGCAATACTTTGTTCCATCAAAAGTTTGCCATGTATACTGATTAGCTGTGCTTTTTGATATTTATTAGCTTCAAAATCCACAGTGATCTTACCCGCAGTAGGGTTAGGATATACACTTAACGCTGCATTAGCAATTTGATAGTCAACAGCTTTTTCACCGATAATAGTTTCTTTTCCGTCCAAATCTACCTGTACCAATCGGTAATAGTTCCATCCTTTCAAGGGGCTGTTGTCTAAGTGGTTGTAATATTGAATAACATTTGAATTCACTTTACCATTAATAGTCTTCAAAATATCAAACTGCTTTCCGTTGCCACTTCTATAGATATCAAAACCTTTGTTGTTGGTTTCAGATGCTGTAGCCCAGCTCAATTGGATGCCATCATTTTGTTTTTTTACTTCTAGATATTTCGCTATCGTTACCGGCAATGGATTTGAACTTACCGTTAAGACTGCGTTGTTTGAATAGGCGGCTGGGATGCAGGTTCCATTAACCACTAACCGATATAGAAATCCACTCATTTCAACAGTTGCCCCTGTAATAGTCAAGGTTGCGGTAGTGGCGTTGCTATACACACCACCATTGCTAATCGCATTAAAACCAGCCCCTTCATCTACCTGCCATTGATAACCAGTAGCACCGCTTGCTGTCGCGGAAAAGGTAGTATTGTTTCCTGCAATAATCATACTGTTTGAAGGTTGTGCGGTAATGGCCGGGGCAACATTTACAGTAAGGGCTGCATTGTTAGAAACTGCTAAAGGTGTACAAGTTCCAGTAGCTATCAAACGATACAGGTATCCGTTCATTGCAGCGGCTGCGCCAGTAATGGTCAAGGTCGCGGTAGTAGCATTGCTATACACACCACCGTTGGTAATAGAAGAAAAGCCAGCACCCTGATCTACTTGCCATTGGTAACCAGTGGCGTTACTTGCTGTCGCAGAAAAAGTAGTGTTAGCTCCTGCACAAATAATACTGCCAGAAGGTTGTGCGGTAATGGCTGGAGCAGCATTTACGGTAAGGGCTACATTGTTAGACGCTGCTGAAGGTGTACAAGTTCCAGTAGCTATCAAACGATACAGGTATCCGTTCATTGCAGCGGTTGCGCCAGTAATGGTCAAGGTTGCGGTAGTAGCATTGCTATACACACCACCGTTGGTAATAGAAGAAAAGCCAGCACCCTGATCTACTTGCCATTGGTAACCAGTGGCGTTACTTGCTGTCGCAGAAAAGGTAGTGTTAGCTCCTGCACAAATAATACTGCCAGAAGGTTGTGCGGTAATGGCTGGAGCAGCATTTACGGTAAGGGCTACATTGTTAGACGCTGCTGAAGGTGTACAAGTTCCAGTAGCTATCAAACGATACAGGTATCCGTTCATTGCAGCGGTTGCGCCAGTAATGGTCAGGGTTGCGGTAGTAGCATTGCTATACACACCACCGTTGGTAATAGAAGAAAAACCAGCACCTTGATCTACCTGCCATTGGTATCCTGTTGCATTGCTGGCAGTGACACTGAAAGTGGTAATCCCACCCGCACATACACTGCTGTTGCTTGGCTGTGCGGTTATTGAAGGAGCGATATTTACAGTACCAGTAACCGCTACGTTTTTATTCGGTATACCAGTAGAGGAAATGGTGATGTTCCCACTCGGAGTTCCTGAAGCGGTACTTGCCAAACGAGCATAGATTGTATATGTAGATACGGATCCTCCTGAAGGTACGAAGCTGATATTGTTAGAATAAGAGCCTCCTGCCGATGTGCTAATTTCATATCCGGTAGGCGCAGAAACCAAAAGGTTCGCAGTTAAACCTCCTGCAGAAATGGTAAAACTTTGTGGTGTAGAAGCACTATTTGCACAGGTAGAAAAGGCATTTAGGGCAGTGGTAGATACGATAGATCCCCCAGGTTGAGTAATCGTTACCGTTTGCGTCTTAGTGCAGCCACCGCCTGGTGTACTGTCGGTAATGGTCACCGTATAAGTTCCGGCAGACAAGTTGTATCCAGTGGCTGCTGTGCCTCCTGAAGGCGACCACGAATAAAAATATGGAGCAGTACCTCCCGATACCGATAAGGTAGCCGAGCCATTGTTACCTCCATAAGTACTCACATTACTTTGCGATTGTACAGCGCTAGTAAGCGTGTTTACAACTACTGTAGCAGTACCCGCTGCACTGGTAGCACCACTTACTGTCACTGTTACATTGTAGGTTCCCGCCATTACCGCTGTTACATTGGTAATTGTTGGGTTCTGTACCGTAGAAAGGAAACCATTCGGTCCCGACCAAGTATAGGTAGCTCCCGCAACTGTAGGCGTACTTAGGTTAATGGTATTTCCAGCGCATACTGGACTATTGCTTGATGCTGTAGGAGTTGCGGGTGTCGCAATGGCTGTTCCAACTCGTACATTATTTAGTGTCCCCCAAGATATAATACCTCCTTGTCTATAGATCCTTACTTCGTCTACATTCTTAAAGATACCGGTCAATGGAGCACCTTCTCTTACTTGGGCGTAGGAAGTGGTAGTGTTTCCTACAAAGTTTACAGTCCCTAATGAACTGCCATCACGAAAAGCTTCTACTACAAAGATGTATCCGTCTCCAAATTCATCTCCGAAGTCCCCCCAATCTAAAAAATCTACTCCTTTGAAACTAAATTCAGCTCCATTGGCCGAGCGCACAGACCAGCCGAAGTGTTCTACGTCCTGACCATAGGTCAAAATGGCTGGATATCCCGGCCAATTAGGCTGCGAACCATCATGGTATTCAATTGGATAGGTGGTTAATTTCGCTCCGCTACTATTAATAGGCAAAATTTGGATGTCAAAATCCGTGATGGCAGTAGAACCGCCAGTTCCATCGGTGGCAACATTGTTCACAAACCCATTAGTGCTGGTGAAACTAAGCGTTGGGTTGCTACTTAAGGTTTGTGATCTAGCCACATGGTTAAAAAAAGTGAAACAGCAAATAAATGCCAGTATTGCTTTGCATAAAAAGGGTAAAAGTTTATTCATATAGGGTCATTTAAAGTTTAATGTTTTTTCAGTACGTACTGTGGTATCTGCAAAGATTGTTTTTCCCTTGCATGATAAATACATAAGTTTTAGCATCTGGATGAGTTCCTCATATGTTTTGTGAAAAAATCTCAGTGCTTTGAGTTAATGATGAAATGGTAATTTCGGTCGCAGGGTATTGCATATAGAGGAGCGTTAAATTAAAGTGAGCGTAAATCATTTGTATACAGCTATAAAAGTAACTTATTTTTTTCTGTTTACAACATTTTGGAATGATTTACTTCAGCAACTTAAAAAGATCATACTAAGCCAAAAAGATTTTCCCTATGCTCGGTGTTATCACCGTTACCATCTGGGTTTAGTAGTGTTCTAGGTTGGTGATAACACCAACCTAAGGAATAATCCACACTATTCCCTCTCATTTTCAAGGAGAGGGTTAGGGAGAGGTTTTCTTCCAAAAATCACCCTGGGCACAACTGCAGGATTTCTTCAGAATTTTCCCTATGGTCAGTGTTATCACCGTTACCATCTGGGTCTAGTGGTGTTCTAGGTTGGTGATAACACCAACCTAAGGAATAATCCACACTATTCCCTCTCATTTTCAAGGAGAAGGTTAGGGAGATGTTTTAGGAAGCTAATTAGCCAGAGTTAAAACCGCAAGGCCTAATGTCCAGCTTGCTTCGGTAGGGAGGATGTATAAGCGGTAGTACTTCCCTATGGTCGGTGTTATCACCGTACCATTTTGCGACAAATTCAAAACAACCAATAACCGCTTATTAAAATCAGCCCTCGGTTAAAACCGAAGGCTATCAATAAAAGCGGACAACTAAAACCGAACCTCGATCCTAAAAAAAAACTAAGAGTTTAGTTATGTCGAAAGTTTTTAAGATATTTACCTCAAATTCAATTCACATTTTAAACCCAATGATGAGAAATTTATACCTAACGATAATGCTGCTTTGCAGTCTGGCCAGTTTCGGACAAGGAATTTACGATGGACCTTACGTATCCTATGAAGAGGGCAAGGTTTGGATCAGGAGCATAGCTAATGGCACTGTCATCAAAACTGAGCTCAAAGACAAAAAAGTTCGGGTGAACTTTGCCGATCCAGTCTTAAATTTCTCGGTTTCCCTAAAGAAGTCACTACAGAACGAGCCAGCTGTTTTCGCTCAGCCCTCGAAAATGTTCGTAGTTTCAGATATCGAAGGGCAGTTTGTGGGCTTTAGAAATTTACTGTTGGCAAACAAGGTGATTGATGAGCAATACAATTGGACTTACGGAAAGGGGCATTTGATCATCTGTGGCGATCTGTTCGACCGCGGACTTTCGGTAACTGAAACCATTTGGTTCATCTATAAGTTAGAGGAATTGGCGAAGAAAGCGGGTGGATATGTGCATACCATTTTAGGAAACCACGATATCATGAACCTTTCAGGCGATCTGCGTTATGTACAGCCCAAATACATGGAGAGCGCAAAGCTGATGGAGGTAGACTACATGACCTTATATGATAAAAACTCAGAACTGGGAAGGTGGCTGCGTACAAAAAATACCATCGAGAAAATAGGGGATAACCTTTGTATGCATGCAGGTGTTTCGCCAATCATCAATGAGCTGGGTCATTCAGTTGCGCAAATCAATACCTTATGCCGTCCATTTTATGATCAAGTAAAGCAACTTCAGGGAGTGGGCGATCCGAAGATCGACCCTTTTTTTAAGGGCAAAAGTTCGTTGTTTTGGTACCGCGGATATTTCTTTGAGCCAAAAGCTACCGAGGTAGAGGTGACAAAGACCTTAGACATATTTAATGTGAAGCGTGTAATTGTAGGACATACCATTGTTAAAGGAAATGTGGCTTTCTATTATGGTGGCAAGGTGCTAGGCATAGATGTGAACCGTCATGGAGGCGACCATCAAGCGGCCGTGTTCGAAAATGGGGAATGGTTTGCAGTAAATGAAAAAGCGGAAAGAAGGAAGATTGTTTTTAATGATTAATTGCCAATGACCAATAACCTCTCGATGTATCGGGATTATCGATTTGCTCAAAATGAACTAATGACCAATTGAACTAATGATCGAAGATTAATAAAGGCATTGCAGGGCTTAGCTTTTCTTGGGTCTGCTCGGGGGCCTGGTTCGTACCTTGTTCGGTGATTGTTTGCTTAAATGCCCTTTAAAGCGAGGTTGCGCCGAACAAAGACCAAAGAAGTACCGAAGAAAAGGGCTTTTATTCCTCCGATTTAGCGGAGCAAGCTCTCTCATTTTCAAAGCCAGTACCGAACTTGCTTCGGTAGAGAGGTTTTTTCCCTATGGTCGGTGTTATCACCGTTACCATCTGGGTTTAGTAGTATTTTAGATTGGTGGTAACACCAACCTAAGGAATAAAGGAGTTGTTAGTACGTGTTGCAACTACGCTAGCTCGTTGCTTGAAAAGAAAATTAACCTAATGTTTTAAGATGGGATCAATGAAAGGTCAATACCCAGTTTCGTAAACTCAAGTGTTCCTTTTTGGGTAATGTAATAATTTTTATCGGTAGCATGATGTTTTGCTAGCCAGCCTTTTGCTACAAATTGTTCCAATAACAAATTACCTAGTTTTCCGCCAATGTGTTCATAGCATAGTTTGGCAATTTTATCCTCAGCTGCTTTCATAACTGTTTCGTTTTTAATCAAATGTAGCTTAACTTGTTTAATCGCTAGATGATCTGCATCACCTTATTTTGTGATGGTTGGCGCATGTGCTACGCTTCTAGTGCCTTACTGGTGCGCTGTCTTGTACGTTGTTAGGTTTAAGTAAAGTTCTGTCAAAAAATACTGAAGCATTAACAGAGGGTTCACTTAACTAGCAGGACAAGCATTTGCAAAACTCAAAGTCTTCCTCTAGCTTGCTTTAGCTAAATATTTGTGGTTCCACTGCCAGTCCATCACAACTATGACCTCACTACCCGAAGACATTACTAGTAAAATAGCGCAGCTTTTTCACAGTGCTGCGGATAGACAACAAGTGCAAGAACTTTTGCTCACACTGTGGACCATACCGCTCAATGTAGGTGCCGATCAATTGGCTAGAGGTATCCTGATTTTGTCTAACGGCCAAATGGAAGAAGTTGAAAAGATATTTGCATCCAACTTTTACGGCGATCCAAGAGATGTGATTTTAAATGCAGAGATTAAAGACGGAAAACCAGGGCATTATTTCAATCTGCCTTTTCGCAATAATTAAACAAAATGCCGTAGAATAAAACCTACGGCATTTTTAACAATCATTAATGCTAGTTTTTGATGATCTTTTTTACTAGGGGTATATTACCGTTCAATTTTAATAAGTAGATGCCCGAAGCTACATTGTTTAAACTGATCGCTGTTTTCGTTGTTGAACTATCTAATGAGATTTGTTTCAATATTTTACCATTGCTATCTATCAACTGTATTTGATGATATATACCTGCCACAAACGCAACGTTAACGATATCTTGCGTTGGGTTTGGATAAATTTCTACTTTGTTATCAGTTAAAGACACATTCACTACGCGTGTCCCTAAATCTGTTATTTTACCGTCAAAATCTTGTTGTGCTAATCGATAATAATTAATCCCATTAACTGGTTTTTTATCATTAAAAACATAATTATTACCCGTTGTTGTATTTCCAAAACTTGCAACGCTACCAACAACATTAAACTGTTGCCCATCCACCGATCGGGAGATGATAAATTCTTTATTATCCGTTTCAGCAGCGGTTTGCCACTGTAATTTAACAACTCCCGTGTGCTGCAGTGTTGCCTTATAGTCAAGAAGTGTAACTGGTAAAGTTACCTCGAAATAGGTCAATGCTTTTGCCGTAAAAGCTGTAATTTGTGCTTGAGGTGCAGTTTCCAGTGGGAATGCAAGATAAATAATTGCACCAGGGACTGTTCCCGAGCCAAATGTACCTTTATAGGCAACTCCGCCAAAAAGTCCTGCGGTATTATACTTTAAAATAGATGTTGCGCCGCCGAAAGGGCTAATATTATCAGGAAATCTTGCTAAATAACTCTCTCCAGGGTTTAGCGTTGTCCCCTCAAATAGACTTCCGACTACGCCCGACACAGGATAGTCTGCGGCCGCGCCGTCGCCAATATAAGTAGCCTTCAAATAATTATTCATAAAATCTTTATCGTACTCACCTGCACCAGACCGCCCTAAACTGTATGCGATTTCTGATCCTGTAATGAGCAGTTTTCCTCCACTATCCAAAAAAGCTTTAACTTTTGTCTTATTTGTTCCGTTAAAAATTTTGTCAGCGGTAGAATCGTCACCAGTAAACCATAACACCATATCGTAGTCACTTAATAAAATGGTTCCTGCGTCTATCATCTCGTCGACAGCAGAATTAATTCGCATGGTGGCATTATCTCGCAACGTTTCGAAATAAATGGCAGCAAAATTATGCGATCTTGATTTGTAGTCGTTAACTCGATCAAATGCATCAACAATAAGCACTCTTGGCCCCGTCGTAACATTTACAGTTCTGCTATAAACATCGCTTGGAGCACTTTCAACATCGGGATTAACGCCATTTGGAACTACTGCGGTAAGTTTAAAATGGACCGGAGTGTTTGTAGGCACCACTAAAAATTGGCTTGGGTTTAAACTGATACTTGTGGTGGTGGCTGTTAACGTAGATTCATCAGCAGCTAAAGCCCAACCACTAAAATCGTCATCTAAAGCATAATATAAGCGATATCCTTTTAATGTAGGCTCGGTATTGGCTTTCCACGCTGCATTTACTACATTAGAAGTTCCTGTACCTGTGATGTAGTATAGCGTTGGTAATGAAACTGACGGAATTATAACGCCGCCGGCAATTCTGCTCAATAAATTTGTCCAACGTGCAGCAGTCAAATTGGGGCAATCGGTAGCTTTAACATCACTATGGCCATAGATGCCACGGTCCCCATTAACTCCCCTTCTAACTCTTGGAATGTTATTTCTATTACAAACATCTATAGCTAGGTTTGCCGCTGCAACTAGCATGGGTTCGCTATCCCACATGGCCAGGTTGGTAGCTAAAACTTCATGCTCTGTACTTACGCCTGCACCATTCCATTGTGGCTGACCAGTTACACCTTGTGCATAAGCTCTGTCGCTTTCTCTCACTACCTGCGATATTTCGCCATCAGAATTTCGAATTGCATAATGAGCGCTCACTGATGAACTGCAATTACTAAACCAAGATATGGCACCAGCATAAGTTCCGGTTGCCATATAATGAACAAAATAGTAATCGATGTTATAGCCGTTTCGCCCCGAACCATAGTTGCAAGTAGTAAGTCTGTTGATTGCAGTTGGATAATCGGTGCTTGTACCAGTAACATTTTGAACACTTCTATTTGTTTTTTCAGGTGCGTTTTTATATTCAGGAATAGTTATGGGCTGAGCGTCAATTTGAATGATTTCTCTCCAAAGCGATACCGTTTTACTTCCGTTTTTGATCACATTGTAAAAACTTGTGGCTAGCGAAGTCTTCATTTCTTCGTTGCTTAAACCCGTCAAATCTCTTGTTGCCTCAAACCAATCTGCTAAATTAGCTGATGTAGGTTTGCCTTTTTGATAATAGGCTAATAGCGCAGCTGCGGCTCTAATATTTGCTTTGGCTTCATTTTTTATATCCTCAATATTTAAATTAGTCAAACTTGCAGCAAGTGTAATTTGTTTATTATAATCCGATTCAATTAAACCCATCATTCCGTAAGAACCATAAAAAGAGGGGCCTGTTTGTGCCCAATTGCTTTGTACCTGGGCGGCAGCTTTCAATATAATTGCAGGTACTCGAAATTCAGCCGCAGCGTCATCAATATATTTTTCTGTTGTGGCCACAGACGGGTGCGGACGATTTAAAATTTCGGCTAGGCGTTCATGGTCTTCGCCACCATGATCATATTCAATAACTACTCCTTGGGTTTTAGCCGATTGATTTTGTTTTTCTATCGCAGCTTTCCGGTCGCGGTCGGTATTTGAAAGAAAGTCGTTCATGGCTCTTTGCAAAAACACATCACCATTTCCATAGACACGTTTTTTTATTGGCGAGCTTAAATTTTTATCTACCAATTTAATCAAATCTTCGTTGGTTCTTTTGACTTGTGCAGTGGCGCTACTTGATACTGCAAAAACAAAAACAATAGTGGTTAAGATAAAAGGTAATTTTCTTCTCATAGCATATGTTTTAGTTAGGTTTATTAAAAATCATGCAAAAAAGAGCATGCTTGTGGTTTGTAAGTAACTGATTCATAGTATAAGTCTAAGAATTATAAATTAAAAATGCAACTTAATGCAGTTTTATATTTTAAATAACTTAAAAAACCGCAAATAAAAATCTTTGAGATTGATAAGTTACGCTCTACGCAATAACCAGCGATATTCATCATCCTTACTTTTGCGTCATCCTGGACTTGCGCCGCACTTGCTTCGGTATAGTTCGGGATCTTAAAGCGATAGTATTTACGCCACGCCATGTCCCCTTTGATGTTATCGGAGAGTTTATCCCGATTTATAGGGAGGGGTGTAAAGGATTTAGCTATGGCCGGGGGAGGAATTTACTTTTCCAAATAGTAATCCATTTCTAAATGGTCATCTTAAATATTTCTTTATACTGTCTATTCCCAATCTGATCGGGAAGCTTTCCTGTAATTCGGAACAATAGAAGGATTTAACCAAATAATTACACCTTCTGTAGAAAATTTCCTTGAGCCTTATGGAAAACTGCACTACTTGGCGTCTTAATACAAACGAAAGCAGATGAACCAAAAATACAAGATAGCTATTCCAGATCCTTGTCAACAGCGCTGGGACGACATGAGCCAAACAGCCAATGGTAAATTCTGTAGCCATTGCAGCACCGAGGTGATAGATTTTACCCAAATGACTACCGCTCAGCTGCAGGCTTATTTTCAAAATGCTACACAGCCTATCTGCGGACGTATCGATAGCTTTCAACTGCATCGCTTAAACCATCCTCCAGCGTTACACACTCAGCAAACGGGCTTTAGCCTTAAAATAGCCATGGCATCGGTAATGGCCTTATTGGTGAGCACGAAAGTAAATGCCCAGCAAATGGTGGCAAAATCTCAAACCGCTACTCATTTGAGCAGCACTACAGCTAAAACCAATACCAAAGTTGAGGACAAAGGAGCTGAGGGCAGTTTTCTCATTAAAGGCACAGTGAAATCATTAGAAGATGGTCTTGCGCTTGAAGGAGCAAACATTAAGCTGGTGGGTTTAAACCAAGCTACCGTTAGCGATAGTAATGGCGTGTTTAAACTTTATGTGAAGTGCTTACCACAACAACAACAACAACAACAACAAGAGGTTACTTATTTGGGTTATTCGAGCCTTCAACTTAACGTTAAACTATCACAAGAGCCTAAAGACTTAACAGTATGTTTAGCTTCCGACAGTATTATTCTAGGAAAAGTAGCAGTAACTGCAGCTAGACCAGAAGTACGACATATCATCACTGGTGGTATTACTACCGTTAAAATGGAGGAGCTAAAAAGACCATCTTTCTTTAAGCGTGTGTTTAACCATGTAGGTGGGTGGTTTAGGTAATGCTCACAATTTCTGTCAAAATAGGCGAGGGGTAATTATTGTCGGCGGTTAAAAACCTTTTGTTTAAAGTCCAATCGGGGAAAACGATGCAAGCATAACATGGTACTCTATCCCTATTTTAAACCTAGCTTTGATATACTCCAGCCTTACTGATGATCTGGTCTTTCTACAGGCCATCGTTATCCTTTGCTGTCGATATTATTAGGAAACGCAATTAGGGTCTGCTAGGGTTCTTGTTCGTACCTTGTTCGGTGAATGTTTGCTTAAATGCCCTTTAAAGGGAGGTTGTACCGAACAAAGACCAAAGAAAGACCAAACAAAAGGACTTTTTGGACTGAAATATTTTGTCATTCAGAGCGCAGCGAAGAATCTATTCGTCATGCTTTCCTATTATGTCATGCTTTCCTATTAGCCTATCCCGAGATATCGGGAAAACTAGCCTGTGCCGATAAAATCGGTATCGAGGGATCTTAAAGCGGTAGTACTATTACCCTCTCCTTTTTAAGGAGAGGGCTAGGGAGAGGTTTTACATCTATAACCCTGGGTTAAAACCGCAGGGCTATAAATACCCGACCACGGCTCATTGCTCGTCATCTGATGCTGTTTAATATCCCCTCCGATGTTATCGGAGCAGGCTCTTAGGAGAGTTTATCCCGACTATTCGGGAGGGTTGGGGAGGATCTATAATCAATAGTACTTAGACCACAGTATCAATTATGCTTACAAAGCCTAGCTTGCTAGGCAACTGGGAGGTATCAAGTTCGTACCTGCTTTGCTGTTTGTTTGCTGAAATAGCCTTTTAAGCAAGGGTGAAACGAACAAAGTACAAACACATAACAAAGAAAGAGCAAAGAAGAGGGCTTTTATTCCTCCGATTTAGCGGAGCAAGCTCTCTCATTTTCAAAGCCAGTACCGAATTCAATCGGTAGAGTACCTGTCCCGACACTTCGGGAGGGTTAGGGAGAGGTTTAATATAAAAAAGGCTTGCACCGACAAGTAGCCTTGGGTTAAAACCGCAGGGCTATGAATAACCTATGATCTTACTCGTTCGTTAAAGATGGTGAGTTTACGGGAAACCGTAGGAAATTGTAATCAGCATTAAGGAAGTTTGGGAATGCTTAAGATCATTTGCTTAATCGTGTCTTATTGCTAATTTCGTAAACCAAATAAACAATTATGCGCTCAATTCTAAATCATATATACTGCTTTAATAGTTCCCAACATTGTAATTAGCCTACGTCCTTAATTACTATTTTAGCAGAAAAACTATCATCTATTTACATTATGGCCAAAGTGCAGAGTAAGAATACCGAAGAAATTCTTTGGGATGCAGCAAATAAATTACGCGGTTCTATAGAACCATCAGAATATAAACACGTAGTACTCAGTTTAATTTTCTTGAAATTTGCGAGCGACAAGTTTGCTAAACGCAGACAAGAACTCATTAACGAGCATAAAGAAGCATTTTTAGAAATACCAGAATTTTACCAAGCAGATAATATTTTCTATTTGCCCGAGGCCTCTCGTTGGAGCTACATTATAGCCAATGCCAAACAAGAAGACATTACCTTAAAAGTAGATACGGCTTTAAAAACCATAGAGCGTAGCAATAAATCTTTAGAGGGTGCCTTGCCCGATAATTATTTCTCACGTTTGGGCTTAGACCAATCTAAGTTCTCTGCGTTGTTAGATACCATTAATAATATTGATACACTAAAAGACGAAGCACATGACATCGTAGGGCGTGTATACGAATATTTTTTGAGCAAGTTTGCCATTGCCGAAGGTAAGGGAAAGGGAGAATTTTATACGCCTAAAAGTATTGTAAACCTGATAGCCGAAATGATTGAACCTTACAAAGGGAAAATCTATGATCCTTCTTGTGGCTCGGGCGGTATGTTTGTCCAATCTTTAAAGTTTATAGAAAAACATAAAGGCAATAAAAAGGATGTATCTATTTACGGCCAAGAGTTAACCAATACCACCTATAAACTGGCTAAAATGAATTTAGCTATACGTGGTATCTCTTCCAATTTGGGAGCTAAAGCAGCCGATACCTTTGGCGATGACCAACACAAGGAGTTAAAAGCTGATTATATTATGGCTAACCCTCCTTTTAACTTAAAAGATTGGCGAGCTGATAACGAATTGGTAGACGACCCACGTTGGGCAGGTTATACCGTACCGCCAAAATCTAATGCCAACTATGCTTGGATTTTAAATATTGTGGCCAAGCTCTCCCAAAACGGAGTAGCAGGTTTTATTTTGGCCAATGGTGCGCTTTCTGGTGGTGGCGATGAATACCAGATACGCAAGCAGATGATAGAAAATGATTTGGTAGAAGCGATTGTAATTTTACCAAGAGCCATGTTTTACTCTACTGATATTTCGGTAACGCTTTGGATTTTAAATAAGAATAAAAAAGAGCGTGTACTTAAAGTAAACGATGCCACTAAAAATTATCGCAAACGTGAAAATGAAGTGCTCTTTATGGATTTGCGCCAAAACGGAGAACCGTTTGAAAAGAAGTTTATTCAATTCTCTGAAAGCGATATTGCACAAATTGCAGGAACTTACCATGATTGGCAACAAATAGATACCGGATATCAGGACCAAGCTGAATATTGCTACAGCGCTACTTTAGCAGAAATACGCAAAAAGGATTATTCTTTAGTACCTAGTAAGTACATCACTTTTATAAACCGCGATGAAAGTTTAGACTATAAGGAACAGATGGAAAGTTTACAAACTGAATTGAAAGATTTGTTTGAGCAAGAAGCTTCGTTAAAACAAGAAGTAACTGAGGTATTTAGATCTTTAGGCTATGAGTTATAAAAGGTTGGGTGATTATATTCAACAAGTAAATCAGCGTAATAAAGATTTAGAAGTTGATACCCTATTAGGTGTAAGTATTACTAAAAAGCTAATACCTTCTATTGCAAACACCATAGGAACAGATATGTCTACTTATAAGATTATTGAAAGAGGACAATTTGCCTATGGCACGATAACTTCTAGAAATGGCGATAAGATATCTATTGCTTTAGCAAGTGAACATGATAGCGCATTAGTCTCTCAAATTTATGTGGTATTTGAAGTTATTGACGCCAATGTTTTGTTGCCTGAGTATTTAATGATGTGGTTTTCGCGACCTGAGTTTGATCGTTATGCTCGTTATCACTCACATGGAAGTACACGAGAAGCTTTTGATTGGGAAGATATGTGCGAAGTAGAATTACCCATACCATCTATTGAAAAACAACGAGAAATAGTAGCCCAATACCAAGCTGTAGCCAATAAAATAAAAGTTAACGAGCAAATTTGCGAAAAGCTAGAAGCTACTGCACAGGCTTTGTATCAACATTGGTTTGTAGATTTTGAGTTTCCCGATGAAAATGGAAATCCTTATAAATCGGCTAGCGGTAAAATGGTTTATAATGAAGAGTTGGAAAAGGAAATTCCTGAGGAGTGGGACGTAGTTAAATTAGAAGAAGTTTCTAGTTTGAAATATGGCAAAATGCTTGATTCTGATAAATTTCTTACCAAAGGCTATCCAGTTTTTTCTGGTTATGGAATTAGAGGCTATTATTCTGAATTTATGTACCAAGAGCCACAAATACTTGTTTTATGCAGAGGCGTTAGTGGGACTGGAGAAGTTAAGCTATCACCAAACAATGCCTATATTACTAATCTTAGCATTGTTGTAGAAATGACAGAAAGTTTAATGACAAAGTATTTTTCATTTTACTTTTTGAAAAATGATGACTTGAGAACACTTGATAGTGGTTCAGCACAATCTATGATAACAACTGGAGATTTATATTTTAGAAATATATTAAAGCCTTTGTACTATGTTCAACAACAATTTGATGAGAAAGTAATTCAAATACTTGAAATGAAAAAAGTAATTAAAGCAGAGATTAGAAAACTTACACAACTACAGAATATATTATTATCACGTTTAGCTACTTTGAATAACAAAAAAACAATAACCTAAATTAACAACTCAAAAAAACTAAATTATGAACGCCATCAAACAATCACAGAGTTTTAAGCAAGCTTTGAATGTGGTAGCGCATAAATATAAATTGAGTAATTACCATCAATTCAATTTATTTAATGTGATGTTTAAAATGCATGATGAAAAAAATCTGCATTCTCGGTTTATCGCATTTTTGTTAAATCCTAAGGGTTCTCATCAACAAGGAACTAGGTTTTTAGAACTTTTCTTAGAAATATTTAAGCTGCCAGATTTTAGTTTGGATGGAATAACTATTCATCCAAATGAAGTTGATAGGAGTGAAAAATACAATATAGATATTCTCCTTAAAAATAATAAAAAACAAGCTATTATTATTGAAAATAAAATTTTTGCCCACGATAGTAATAAACCCGAAAATGAGACGGACGAGCAAAATAAGTTTTTGAGGTATCAATTGCCAAGATATTATTATAAAATGGCGTTAGAGCCAAAGAATGAACGTCATGAAGTTTTAGCCATTGTATATTTAACTATCAATGGAAAGCTTCCGGAAGATTTTAAAAATTTTCCTGAAGAAGTTAAACCTTTAATTTATAGAAGAGAACACCTTTCTGATATTCAAGCATGGCTAGAAGCTTGCGTAGCATTACTTAAAGAAGATAGTGATTTAAAAAGATCTATTCAGCAATATATACAGGCTAGAAAAGAATTTTTGAATGATATACATTTAGCAACTGAGTTGAAAATGTTATCTGCTCAAAGTTTGGAAGATGCTTATTTGTTCTGGGAAGAACGAGATACGAATGGTGTTGCGCAATCTGAATTAATATTAAAACAATACATGCATGTAAAATGGCATATCGTCTATGAGTTTTATTCGCTATTAAAAAATGAAATGGAAGAGGAATTAAAGGTTTCTGTATCTGAAATAGATAAAGAGAAAATTACCGCTTTAACACATAGAAAAACTGCGAAAGGAACAGCAACAGCACTTGTTTTTGAATATAAATCGCAAATTTATTATGTGTGTAACGATAAAAAAGGCTTTAGTATTGGTCGTAGTATTGATGCTAAAACAGAAGATGACTTTAAATTACTATTTAAAGATAAAAATTATGCTTTTTTAAATTTTAGCAATAGAGAAGTGTTTGATTTGATTGAAGAAAAAAATCAGAAGGATTTAATTGCTGCTATTGTCAAGGAGTTAAGTGGGTTTGTAAATGAAAGACAAAAAACAATGCGTAATTCTTTAAGACTATCCAGCGAGGAGAATTAGAAGAAAATAATAATTACAAAAGAAAACTTTGAATATGAGTGAAAATAATATTACAGAAGATTCTACTCTTACACTAAATCTAAATGAAGAGTATAAAATCAAAATAGAGGATGGAAACGATTTCAATAATTCTATTTTCAAAGATGTTTACCATGCCGCATTAAAAAATGTAGAAGAAATTGTATCGCAATCTAATAAAGGCAATAAATACGACGATTTTAATAATGTTATTGCATTTACTGGTGAAAGAGGGAAAGGAAAATCTTCATCTATGATTTCATTTCTTGAAGCTTTAGTTGGAAAAGATGCTGGAATGCACAAAAGTTTTTTTACAAATAATAAAGTCTTATTATCAAAGCATTTTACAACTATTGATATTGTGGATCCTTCATTATTTAGAGGAGGTGAAAGTCTATTTGAAATTATCCTTGCTCAAATGTTTCAAAAGTTTCAAGAGAAGATCAAAAAGTCCGATGCAACATTTAGTGATGATAATCGAAGAACTATTATCAAGAAGTTTCAAGAAGTATTTGAAAATTTACAAATTATAAATTCAGATAGAGAAGAATTATATAAAAAAGAATCAATTGAAGCTCTAAGTAAACTAGCTACAAGTAGCAATTTGAGAGAATGTTTTAGGAAATTAGTTTCTACTTATTTAGAGAAATTTGAAAATGGCAAACAATTTCTTGTTATTGCTATAGATGATTTTGACTTAAATATTTCTGGTTCCTATGACATGCTAGAAGATATTAGACAATTCTTGATTCAATCTAATATTATTCTTTTGATTGCCTGTAAAATGAAACAATTAAGTGAGGTAGTTAAAATAAAATTCGAAGAGTCTAAATTAAATATAGAATTAGATAAAAAAACAGAAAAATATTTAGAAAAAATAATTCCGCAACATAGAAGAATTATACTTCCAGATGTGTTGGTGATTGAAAAAGAAACGTTTTTATCAATTAATAATAAAAACTTTTCTGGTAAAAGTCCTAAAGAAGCTATTGTTAAAGCAATCTACGAAAGTACAGGGTTATTTATTAATACACCTCGATATAGAAACAATTCTTTTATTCCTAATAATTTAAGAAGCATAATGAATTTATTAAGTTTTTTAAAAAAAGGCGATCCAATTAAAGAATTAATAAAATACGTTGTCGATTTAGCTCATGTCGAGCTTGATGAAAGATATTATAGAATTTTTGATTCTTTAGAAAACCAAAAGAATGAGACTTTAAATATTTCATTAGCTAATTGTATCAGTGAATTTAGAGAGTTTGTTGATACATTGAACTCTAATCATATATTATTTGCTACAAATCCGTTAAATGTAAATGTAGGGGACATTTACTCTTTGTTAAATTCAATAAACAATCAACTAACTTATACTAATAATAAGCAAGTTAGATTTCTCGATTTATTACATATTTATTATTCACTAAGGTTAATAAATATTGATTATAACGAAAATTTCTATTCGTTTTATAATTCGACAAGCATAAAAGTTTTTAGGAAATCATTTTCAAATAAATATAGAGACTATATTTATTTCAATAAATTAAATATTAAAGATTTACTAGATGATTTAGATGAAGATGGTGACAAATTATGGTTTATTCATTTTTTTGTTAACCTTGGTAAAGTGAACCCTAAATTTAGATTTGAAATCGAATCTCCCTATTTTAAGTCAATTAACGGAGTAAATCAAGGCCTCTTCTCGCCTTTAGCATTATTTAGTAATATTCTGTTTACCGAGAAACTAGCTAATCAGATTGGTTTAAAATCTCACGAAGAATTAGTACTAAGTGTAGAAATAAAAGAATGGAATGACAGAGATAATAATTTGAATAAATTATTTAAAAATTCTATGTTTTATTTGGAATTAATGCAGTATTTTGAAGAAGAGTCAAATAAAGCTCATAAAGCAGACGGCTTAGATAAAAATGATGATGGGAAAGAGATTTACTTTAATACATTGTTTGTTTATTTTACGCAAACATTAGAAAAAGCTTTAGAACTCATATCGGCTAAGTATCCTTTTTTAAATATAGTTCCTAAAAATTGGATTTCAACTCATCCTATTATTAAACGATGGATAGAAATCGAAAATAATTCTGAGTTAAAATTAAAATTTACAAGTGTTTTTCAAAAAGTATTTGATGCTCAAGGAGAAGATAAGTATAGTCAAAATGATATAAATACGGCAGATGTATTATTAAAATCATACAATACATATTTTGATGAGGATCAATCCACTAATAGTAGAGGAGCTAAGCAAGCTATGAATTATGTTGTCAAGGCTTTTAAGAACAAAAATATTGCCTCAGCATTGATGAAGTTCAGAAAAGAGATGGATGTCAATCTAATAAGTGGGCTGAAAAATATTCATAATTTATTATTAGAAATTTCAAATGGATAATCTTCGACGAGCAATACGATTATTGTTTGTTGATTATTGTCCAGATTTTGTGCTACAACTAAAAGATTCTGATAATTATATTAATCAACAACGATTTTTAGAGAGTGGTTTTAGAATATTTTCTAATTATTCTTTGGATGAAATCAAAAATGTATATACTAAGTTGAATAAGGATTGGTTTATAGACCCAAATAATAACAGTAGTAATTATTTCAACATATTAAATCATTTTACCTCAAAGGTTTTGGTAGAAGATAATTTAGAGCCATTTGTAAATTATGAACATCTTCTAAAGTGGCGTGATTTGTCTTATTACACTAGTGAAGATTTATTAACTACTTCTTTTTTTGCTTATATTGATAATCGTTCTAAACGCAAAAGAGATTTTTTTGCGTGGCGACCGAATGCTTTTTCTGATAATAAGCGCTTAAGGCTACTATTAAGTAAAGGGGTAGCAGAAAATCATTTTCATTTAAAGGGCTCCGGACCAGTTTTCGATTTGAGTTGGTTAAATGTTATGAATAATCCAACCAAGTTTGAAAATGAGTTTAATCAGTTGGAGAGAGAGTTAGCATTGCTTACCAAGATTTCTAATACTGCGACGATTTCTAAAAAAGAACTAAAGATCTTGGTAGGTAAAGCAGCTTATATTCGATATAGGTTATTTTGTGAAATCTATGATATTCAAAAAGGTAGTTTGCTAAATATAGATATCTCTAAAGATAGCAATGCCGAGCATTCGTATGAATTACTTCTAAAAATGTCGGATTTATCTAGAGAAATTGATCTTTTAAAGTTTGATGTTGGAAATAAATTTGTCTATAGAGGTGATAGGAGTTGTGTGATTGATTATGCTATTCCTAAATCAATTCACACAAGTAACTTTGAGAAATCCTATGTTTTTTATGGCGAAAGGAAATTGATGTACGACTGTTTTCAGCGCATTTATAGAAATGATGAATCATTTGAAAAACTAGTATATTTATTTCATGCCTACTTATTAATCAAAGCACAATTTAGAGCAGAATTAATTCAAATTAATGATAAAGTTGGATTTGGAAACTTTTCAAAATACCAAGATCGTAAAGAATATTTTTTGCCTGATGGCAGTATTTATCATACTGCGTTCATGAATCTAGCTATACATGATAGTAAAAAGCATGTAGAAATTAAATCTTTTGAATTAAGAATTGCACCAAAGGAGGAAGTAACTAAACTGAATAGTAGTATAAAGGCATATAATTTCGCTTTGAATAAAAAGGCTATCGAATCTATTACTCAGTTGAAAAACCCTAAAAAAATCAAAATTAATAGTGGATATGATTTATCAAAGGATAATATCTTTTATACTATTCATTATATTAAAAAGAAAGATAAACAAGATTTAAAAAGTATATCAAGCCATATAAATTGTAGACACTACAACTTGCGTAAAGAAATTAAGAGCCAGTCTATTGCAATAAGTCAACTAAGAGAAAGCTATTCTTCTTTGTCAAAATATATTAAAGGAATTGATGCAGCCTCTAGCGAATTTGATGCACCACCCGAAGTGTTTGCACAGGGCTTTAGATATTTAAAAAATCATAAGTTAAAGGGGCGATTAAATCATTTGAAAGATTCTATTGAAGAACCTAAAATCTATGCTACCTATCATGCAGGAGAAGATTTTTATGATATTGTAGATGGTCTGAGAGCTATTGATGAATGTATTAAATTTGGAAATTTTAGGCAAGGTGATCGAATTGGACATGCTTTAGCTTTGGGTATAAATGTAAAAGATTACTATTTATTTAAGCATAATAAATTGATGCTTCCAAAGCAAACTGTACTTGACAATATTGCTTGGTTGCTAGCAAAAATTAGAAAATACGGCATAGCTATTCATAGAAACGAAGTTAATAGGCTCGAAAAGTTATTTGAAAATCTTTATTTCGAACTGTATGCAGCAAATTACGATAACAAACATCCATTAAAAGAAAAAAGTATTTCTCATACAACCTATTTTGATGCGTGGAAGCTAAGAGGTGATGATCCTTATTTGTATTTAGATGAAATTGAAATAGATGTTTATGCCAAGATAAATCTTACTTATTGGGAACGTTGTAGGATAAATGAAGAATATCCTAAGGTTAGAAATATTAGGCAAAATATCGACGCTAAGCGTATTTTACAAGCCTATCATTTTAATACTAAAATTAAAGAAGTTGGAAAATTAATTAAACAGTTTGAAGTTTCTTTTGCATATTCAGAGTTAGTAGCATGTGTGCAAGAAAAAATGATGCATGATATTAAGAATTGTAATATAGCTATTGAAACTAATCCAACCTCAAATTATTTAATTGGTACATTTAAACGGTACGCTAAGCATCCGATTACAAGGTTCTATAATCTTGGTTTGGAAACAAATAATGAATTAATAAAGAAATGCCCGCAAATATCTGTTTCTATAAATACAGATGATCAAGGTATTTTTTCTACTTCATTAGAAAATGAATATGCGTTAATGGCCATAGCTTTAGAAAAAGAGAAAGATGAAGAGGGGAATTTGAAATATAATTCTTCTATGATTTATGAGTACTTGGAACGAGTAAGATTAATGGGATTAGGTCAAAGTTTTAACAGTTAACCCAAGGATGAAGTATACCGAATCACAATTAGAGCAAGCTTTTATTAGTCTTTTAGAAATAGAAGGGTATCAGTATATCAATGGAAAAAGTCTAATAAGAGTTAACAACCAAGAAGTACTGCTCAAAGAAGATTTACGTAATTTCTTAATAAAAAGCTATGCTGATTTAGAAGATATTGAAATAGAAAGTATCATTAATGAATTAGCTTTTCAATCGGCTTCTAATTTGTACGATTCGAATAAATACATCTGTAAGCTATTGGCAGATGGCTTGATCTTTAAACGCAATCATCCAGCAAAAAAAGATTTACATATCCGCTACATCGATTTTAAGGATGTTAATGCTAACCACTTCAAAATTGTAACCCAATTAGAAATACAAGGGACAGAACTGCGTATCCCTGATTTGATCTTATACATTAACGGTATTCCTGTAGTAGTTTTTGAATTTAAAACCACTATAGAAGAAGAAATTACCATTCACGATGCTTATAAGCAATTAACCGTTCGCTATCGTAGAGACATTCCAGAGTTGATGAAATACAATGTTTTTTGTGTGATTAGCGATGGGGTAAATAATAAAGCAGGCACGGTGTTTTCGCCTTATGAGTTTTACTACGGCTGGAATAAAATAACAGGCGAAGAGAAAAAAGCTTTGACAGGTATAGAGACAACCACTTCTATTGTGCATGGCATGCTTAACCAAGAGCGTTTGGTAGATATTATCCATCATTTTGTGCTGTTTCCAGATACATCTAAGCATGAATTGAAAGTATTGTCGCGTTATCCACAATACTATGCGGCCAATAAGCTCTACCAAAATATAAAAGCGCACCGCAAACCTGAGGGCGATGGTAAAGGTGGTACCTATTTTGGCGCAACAGGTTGCGGTAAAAGTTATACCATGTTGTATTTGTCGCGTTTGTTAATGCGTTCTACAGATTTGGCCAGTCCAACCATTATCATTATCTCAGATCGTACCGATTTAGACGATCAGTTGGCGAAAGATTTTACCAATGCCAAAGATTTTATTGGCGATGAAAATATCATCAACATAGAATCTAGAGCCGATTTGAGAGCTAAATTACGAGGTAGAGAAAGTGGAGGTGTGTTTTTAACTACGGTACAGAAATTTGCAGAAGATGATGAGATTTTATCAGATAGGAGTAATATCATCTGTATTTCTGATGAGGCGCATCGTTCGCAGGTGAATTTAGACTTAAAAATTAAGATAGACGAGGAGAAAGGGGTCACTAAATCTTATGGGTTTGCTAAGTATCTGCATGATTCGTTACCTAATGCTACTTATGTTGGTTTTACGGGTACGCCTATAGATAAAACCTTGGAAGTATTTGGCGAGGTAATAGACCAATATACGATGTTCGAATCGGTAAATGATGAAATTACGGTTCGTTTGGTGTACGAGGGGAGAGCTGCAAAAGTAAATTTAGATTATGATAAGGTTTCGGAAATAGAAACTTATTATACCAATGCCGTAGCCGAAGGGGCATCCGAGTATCACGTAGAAGCTAGTCAGCGAGCCATTACCAACATGGAAGTAATTTTGGGCAATACAGATAGAATTAAAGCCATAGCCGAAGATTTTATAGCACATTACGAAAAGCGTGTAGAGGAAAAGGCTACGGTGGTTGGCAAAGCTATGTTTGTTTGTGCCTCGAGAACTATAGCCTATAAATTGTATCGAGAGATTTTAGCTTTAAGACCACAATGGGAAGAAGCCTGGTTGCCAGACGGTTTAACAGCTAAAGAACAAAAAGAAATAAAGCCTATTGAGCGTGTAAAGATGATTATGACACGCAATAAGGATGACGAGGAAGCTTTATGGAATTTATTAGGGAATAAGGATGAACGTAAGGAGTTAGATAGGCAGTTTAAGCAAATTAAATCTAACTTTAAAATTGCCATTGTGGTAGATATGTGGCTAACGGGCTTTGATGTTCCGTTTTTAGATACTATTTACATTGATAAGCCTCTGCAAACGCATAATCTGATACAGACTATTTCTCGTGTAAATAGAAAGTACCAAGGTAAAGACCGTGGTTTGGTGGTAGATTATATTGGTATTAAGAAAAACCTAAACAAAGCTTTAGGGATGTTCAATAATCAAACTGCTGCTGATGATTTTGAAGATTTACACCAAGCAGAGGTTTTGGTAAAAGATCAGGTTGATTTGTTGCGTAAGTTTTTCTATCAGTTTGATAAAACCGACTATTTTCAAGGTTCGCCTGTTGAGCGTTTACAATGTTTAAACCGAGCATCGGAATTGGTGCTAAAAACAGAAGACTCTGAAAAGTTCTTTGTAAGTGTTACTAAGAAGCTTAAATCGGCTTATAACTTGGTAAGTGGCTCGGAGTTGTTTACGCATAAACAGGTAGATGAAATTCACTTCTATTTTGCGGTAAAGTCTATTGTGGTTAAACTAACCAAAGGCGAAGCGCCTGATACAGCACAGATGAACGAAAAGGTAGCCAAAATGGTAGAGGAGGCTATTATTTCTGAAGGTGTAGAAGAAATATTTAAACTGGATGATGCCAAGGCCAATGCCATAGATTTATTTAACGATAAGTTTATAGAAAAGCTATCGAACTTAGATTTGCCTAACACTAAGATTAAGATATTAGAGCGGTTGTTAGCGCAGTCTATCCAAGATTTTAAGAAGGTAAATAAAGTAATGGGACAAGATTTTGCAGAGCGTTTGCAAAGTATTGTAAGTAGATATAATGAACGCAGCGAGCGAGATATTTTAGATTACGATGGCATACAAGCTGATACCGCTGAGCAGATGCTAGATTTGATTATCAAATTGCGTGAAGAAATGGCTTCGTTTGAAGATTTGGGGATTGATTACGAAGAAAAAGCATTTTACGATATTTTGGATATGATCTGTAAGCAATATGGCTTTGAGTTTGATCAAGATGTAATGCTTGAATTGGCCAAAGAAATTAAGCTGATTGTAGATAATACGGCCAAGTATCCAGATTGGAGCGAAAGAGATGATATCAAAGCGCAATTGAAAATGGATATTATCGTGAAGCTTCATCAATATGGTTATCCGCCGATTACGCAAGATGATGTTTATAAGAATGTACTAGAGCAAGCTGAGAATTTTAAGAAGAATAGGTAATGAGTCAATTTACAAAATTAACAGAAGAGGAAGTTGGTGTTTGGAAGAAGGCAATTGATTTGGCTCTTAAAGACTTATACTCTAATGGTTGGGAAGCCAAAAATAATAGTACAAAATTTGATGTACTGTATCATGAAAAGAGAATTCCGCCGAAACAGGTAATAAGGTTTGTATTCGATTATTTTGGTAAAAATGATATCATGACGAGTATCGCCTCAGTTAGAGGAGGTGAAGAAGACACTAATAATTTACTGAGAGATTTAGGTTTAACTATAATTGAAAAAAATAAGGAGCGTGTAAGCATATCAAATCTAAAAGAATTAAAGAATGCATTAGATGAACGATTTTCGCAACCTGATAGTTTACTTAAAATTGGTAGTGAGGTCAATAACAAGATTTACATTTGGGTTAGCGACAAGGATAATTATTTTAATACGACTCATGCTCACTATGAGATCTATGTTCGAGATCATGTAATAAACATAGATTTACATTTTGAAGAAAAAGAAACACGAAAAAGTCTTTCAGATGCACTAGGGGAAATTATTTACCCATTAGAGAAACTGACTTGGCAGAGGTTTAAATCTTCTGTTAGATACACTCAAAGATTTTCTTTCAATGAAGAAAATTTGGTAGAAGATGTTTTTAATGCCTTAACAGATTTACATCGATTGACTTATGATAAACTTACGCCTATTTTAATGCCTTTAATAGAAATGATGAACTTAGAAGAAACCATAGGGTTAGGACATGGGAAGTTTCCCCTAAACCAAATCCTTTATGGCCCTCCGGGAACTGGTAAGACATATCATACAATTAATAAAGCTTTGTCTATCATCGAAAATAAATCGGATGATCAATTAGCGCAAGAAGATAGAGAAGAAATGAAAAGTAGGTATCAGGATTACGTATCTAAGGGGCAAATTGTGTTCACCACTTTTCATCAGAGTATGGGGTATGAGGACTTTGTTGAAGGGATAAAACCACAGACTGTAAATGAACAGGTGGTTTATGAAGTTGAGCCAGGTATTTTTAAGTCAATTTGTGATAAGGCAAGAGGAGCAAAGGGAAATTTTGATGAAGTTCTAGAGAAGTTTAAAATAGAAGTTAATCAGGGCGTTAGGGATAAACCACTAACCATAAAGTCTAAGTCAACTTATTTTGATATTGAGTACAGGGGAACAAATGTATTCTATGTGCAACCGCACAATTCTGCCAAAGAAAACCCTTGGTATCCAGTTAATATTGAAAATATTAGAAAGGTATTTGAAACGGGAAGCTATGAAAGAATTTATAACGCCACCTATGTTAGAGAAGTCATTTCATATTGGGAAAGGGAGTATAAGTTAAAGAAAAGCCTTGGAGTTTCTGAGGAACCTTATGTCTTAATCATCGACGAGATTAACCGTGGTAATGTATCGGCCATTTTCGGTGAACTGATTACCCTAATTGAAGAAAGCAAACGTGCTGGCGCTAGTGAAGCGTTAGAACTGACTTTGCCTTATAGCAAAGAGAAGTTTTCGGTACCCAGTAATCTATACATCATTGGCACTATGAATACTGCTGATAGAAGTGTAGAAGCTTTAGATACAGCTTTGCGTAGGCGTTTCGCTTTTGAGGAGATGATGCCACAACCATCAAAAATTACTACTGATGGAGCGTTGAAAGAAAACGCAGGTATGTTGGACGGTGTAGATTTGGCTGCGGTATTACGTAAAATTAACGAGCGTATTGAAATACTACTAGATGTAGATCATCAAATTGGACATAGTTATTTAATTAATGTGAATGATACGAATGGTTTGGCCAATGCCTTTAATAATTGTATTGTACCATTACTAAAAGAGTACTTCTATCATGATGACAGGAAAATTGCCCTAGTGTTGGGGGCTGGATTTATCAATGCAAAAGCGCCGATGGAAAATATACAGGCCTTATTTCCTGTAATGCAAGGTTTAGAGGTACACGCCATTGATAGTAAGCAGAAGTTTGAACTGAAACCAATTACTCCTGATACCATTATTGCAGCTTTACAAACCTTATTGAACGGTGGCTAAACCTAAACTGATACAGGTATTTGAACATCAGCGATTGCTTAAAAACAATACGTATGATGGCGTTTGCTTCGAAGATCGGTACTTCAAGGCTTTGTTGAAGTTGAATGAGCTGCACAATAGCAAATACTTCACACCTACTTATGAGGGTTTGAAGTTTGACAGTTACGTAGGTGTGCTGCAAATTGATGATTTGGTAATTGAAGTATTACCAAAAGTAGAGGGGTATACCGCTGAAAAAAACCAATGGCGAGATGTGTTGATTGAGATGCTGCGAGTAACACATCAGCTAAAGGTAAATGAGGTAGGGCAGGCTAGTGTTGCCAAACAAAGTATTCATTTATTGGATATTTATTTCGATTGGTTTTTGAGAGAAGTAGAACAACTGGTTCATGCTGGTTTAATTAAGCAGTATCGCAAGGAGACTAAAAACACCTTAGCGCTGAAAGGAAAGTTGGAGTTTGCGGGGCATATCCGAAAAAACTTGGTGCATCAAGAACGGTTTTATACCACACATCAAGTGTACGACAAAGATCATTTGTTGCATAAAATAATGAATGAAGCTTTGCAGGTGGTAGAAACGATGTCAAAAGGCACTTATCGCTATGGACGCTGTAAAGCTGTGCAGCTGAACTTTCCAGAAATGAGCACTTTGAAGGTAGTAGCACAGACTTTTGATAAAATTATATTTAATCGTAAGAACCAAGCTTACCAAACGGTAATTGCTTTGGCAAGGCTGATCATTTTGAACTATTCGCCCAATGTTAAACATGGTGATGAGCAGATGTTGGCCTTGATGTTTGATATGAATGATTTGTGGGAGAAGTATGTGTTAGCTAAATTGAAGCAACAAGCTGGTAGCGAATGGTTAGTAAAAGGACAGGATAGCAAAACATTTTGGGAGAACAAATCTATTAAGCCTGATATCGTGTTACAGCATGTGTTGACCCGAACCAATGTCATTGTTGATACCAAATGGAAGAACTACGCATATGATAAGATAGGATTGGATGATTTGCGACAAATCTATGTATATAACGATTTTTGGGAGGCTGAGTTAGGAATGTTATTATACCCTAGTCCAACTGAGACGAAGATTGCAGTTAAGGGTACCTACGCTAAAAATGGTTATCAAGGTAAAATAGGTTTAGCTACGGTTTTAACGGCAGATGGCAAGCTAAATAAAGATTTGGGATCGGATATTTTTGACTTACTATCATGAACACCCTGATTAAATCAGCATGTGTTGAAGACATTTCGGCAGCTTAGAGATTTTTATATTTAGCTTTAGATGATTTGCCTAGCTTGAAGTGACTTTATCGTTAAACAAGGTTTTAAATATCAGCTGAAAAATCCTGAAAAGTATTTAAACTAATGAAAATAATATGTGCTATTGTTTACGATCAATATGAGATAACACGTAATAGATATTACCTCCATTAGTTTCTTCTAATGCTATGCCAACAGCTATTTTCTTTTTGCCAATTTCCCACTTGTAAGCTTCAAAAGCTTTACCATTTTGCATCTTTTCTTGTTTCGGATAACCTCGGTTATGTTGTGGTTCGCCATAGGTTGTGACAAAATACTGTTTAAGCAAATCCATTTTGTTAAATAGTGCTTGATCAAATTTTTTATTGCCGATGGTAGTAGTGTCAACTAAATAGATCATGTTTAGCTTCTGTGCATCATTAAAGTAAGAGGTGATATTATAGACCCTTTCGCCTAATTTTACCAAAGAGTCTGGATGTAATTGATTAAACTGTTGTTCTGACATACCAAACTTAGTATCGGCAATGGCAATATTTTCTGTGACTTTAATTAAGCTATCAGTGATAACAGTGGCTTTTCTTTCATTGCTGTATGTGCAAGAGAAAAGGACTAATGTAGCGGAAATGAATATTAAGATTAAGAAGCGATTATTCATTAGTGTAAATGGTTGAGATGCATGATGAAATGTGAAAACTCTCTAGGAGGTGCGGAAGAAGGGACTCGAACTTCTAGTAAAATGAACTTGTTTTTTAGGTTTGTACCCAGGACCGGGATCGAACCAGAAAGTTTTCCTTCTAGCTAACTGACGATTTTTCTATTTATCAGCTAATTTAGAAAAATCTAATAATTCGGGTACTGATATTTTCAAATTATCCGCGATTAATTTAACGCTGCTAATGGATACATTTGTCTCAGCTCTTTCAATACGTCCAATTTGCCGAGTATCCAAGCCAGTCAGTTCTTGAAGCTTTTCTTGTGTTATATTTTTTGCTTCACGTATTTCAATTATTCGTTTTCCTAGTTTGACTAAATATTCTTGATCTCGGTATTGTTTTCCCACTCTGCAAAGTCCATATATTATTAAAAAAATATTAGGACATATTTGTCCTATTTATAAATGATTTTATTTATATTTGATTTAATAAATAGGTATTAATAAGAGTCTTGCAATTCCTAATCTCACGCCGATGACGCAAGACAGCAGTTTAATGCCCATGTCTATATGTAGATGTATATATTTGTACATCGAAATAGATGTGGGGCTGCTGTAAATCCATGTCATCTTAAGGCGTGAGAACTTTAAAGGAGTTGTGGTGTGCAGTCCCACATGTATTATCTGGGCTATACTGCCAACAAGACTCGTATAAACCAATACGAGCTCATGAAAAATCGTTTCATTCATTTGTATACCAAACTGATCAGTTTGGTTAAGCGCAATCCAGAATAGTTTGCCGTTTCCCAAACGGCAGCGGTTTAGGTAATATGGTTAATAATTAAAATTTAGCTGCCGTTTGTTTTTTTCTTCTATCGCATTAGTCCCGAACTCGCTTCGGAAGACGAGAGGGGTAGGCAATGCCAATAAACTTGTAGATATCTCCGCTACGGTCGATATGACGCAAGCTGGGCGAGGTCTGCAAGGTTTGAACTAAACAACCAAAAAACTAACAAACTAATCAACCAATTAAATAAAATATTAGAGGCTTCTTGTGGCGCCGTGGGGTGAGGTCTATTGGCTCTCGTCGAGCATTTCAGATGCACGCAATTCGTTTAAATATCAACCTAGATACCAATAATCAATGAACAAATAGCCTGACTAAACAACAAAAAAAATTAAATACCTAAGCAACTAATCAACAAAAATTGAGGTGTCTTGTGGCGCCGTAGGGCGGGGTAGTAGCACTCGCCAAGCATGTAAGGTGCACACAATTCGTTTACATAACCAAATAATACAGTAGACAGTTTGTGAAGAGTAAAGAATAAAGAGCAAGGAACAAGTAATAATTAAGTGAATAATCAATATCCAAATACCAATAATCAAATTACAGCTGCCCAAAAGATAACCAAAAATTAAACACCTAACCAACCAAATTGGGGTTTCGCTCCGCTCAAAATGAACTAGTGAACCAATGAGTAATGAACCAATAAAATTAATGCTGCCTATGTTATTACGTAAAATTAAAATTAGCCCTGCAGGCGATTACTTGAAGTTACTGGCCGAGGGTAACGAACGGGGTCTGGCCTTCTTTTATAAGCGCTTTTTTAACACCTTTTACATCAGGGCATTTAGGGGTACCAAGTAAGACTGCTGTGCTGCAGCCAGTATAGTGCAGGAAGCCTTTTTGAAGCTATGGCTGTGCAGGGAGCAGGTAAAGACGGAGCAGGAACTGCTTGGTTTTCTACAGAGGCAGGTAAATGCAAACATTTATGCCTACTATGAAAAGTCGCAAACCAGATTTCAGCGTTCGCTATTGCAGGTAGATAGTCTCGAAAATGCAGATGATTACCTATTGAGGGATAACCCATTGTCAGAAGAAAGTGAAGATCTATTGCTGCTGGATGAGCTGGAAAGTGAGCGCAGGGCGCAACTGTTACAGCTAAAAAAGCTATTACCTACCTTAAAAAGCGAGCAGAAACTATTTATACGTTTGTGCCTTAAATACAGCTTTAATTACGACCGCATTGCATATTACCTGGGCGGCATTTCTGACTACGAGGTAGGGATGAAGTTAGAGGCGATGCTGGCAGAGCTGCGGCAGATTTTTACCAGCAGTGATAAACTGGCGCTAATTAACCGAAAGGAAACGAAATTTAACTTGGAGGGTAATTTTAGCAGGCAGCAGGAAGAGGTGTTTAGGATGCGCTATACCTTGCGCTATTCTTTTGAACAGATTGCTGAAGCAATGCAACTGAGCGAACAGGAGGTAAAACGTTTGTTTGTGACTGCGCATGCGGTGGTGGGGATAAGCAGGAAGCAAGGAATACGGAATAGAGCGCAAAGAATTACCAAATGATAAGGAGACATGGAAGAAAATAAAACCACTGAAACGGTTATTTTAACCAGGAAAATACAGCTTTTATTGGATTGTGATGACCAAGAGCAGCGCAGTTTATATTATCAGCGCCTGTTTGCTTGGTCGGATATGGTATACAAGGGTGCCAATTTGGTGTTAAGCCATCAATATCTTTTAGATCATTTAAAAATGGTACCTTATTTAAACGAGAGGGTAAAGATAAAAATTGCTGATGCGGCTAAAGATGCGGATGGGGTGTTGTGTACCTCAAAGATGAATGCAACTTACAGGGTGTTGACTTCCTATTATAAAGGGGAGCTGCCTTCGGCGGTGATATCGCCTTTAAGCCAAGCCTTGTTTAAGCTTTACAGGAGCGAAAGCTTAGCCTATAGCAGGGGCGAGCGCTCGTTGCGCAGTTACAAAAGAGGAATGCCCATTCCTATTTTGGGCAGCCAACTAAAATTAGCTCCTCACGAAAAAGCTAGGGAGTTTAAGGTTGGCTTGCTGCAAATCCCATTCCGTACTTTTTTAGGAAAAGACAAAACAGATAAGAGGTTGTTGTTGCAGCGTACCATGTTAGGTAGGGTAAAGGTTTGCAGTTGTGCCTTGAAAATAGTGGAAGGTAAGCTGTTTCTATTGCTTGCGGTTGAAATGCCCAAGAAGGCAAACCCTTTACAGCCACATGTAATTGCCGAAGCAAGTTTGGGCATGGAGCATCCTATTGGGGTAAACGTGGGCAAACAGTATTTGCATATAGGACACAAGGAAGAGTTCTTGCACCGTAGGTTGGCCATACAGGCGGCCATGCAGCGGGTACAGAAAGCTATGGCCTATAATGTTGGTGGGCGTGGTAAAAAACGAAAGCTAAATAGTATGGAACGCTTTAAGGATAAAGAAAAAGCCTATGTAGATAGCAAATTGCATTTATACAGCAGGAAGTTGATAGATTTTTGTGTGAAACACAGGGCGGGTACGCTGTTGTTGGTGAACCAGCAGGCCAAGGAAGAGGTGGCTAAGGAGGATGCTTTTTTACTGCGCAATTGGAGTTATTATGGTTTGATAGAGAAGATTAAATACAAAGCGAAAATGGCAGGGATAAATTTGATTGTGGAGTGAGGAATGAAGAGATAATGGTTAATGATAAATGAGGGGGACGGATAGCAATAAACAAATTCCAATGATCAATTTACAATGGGTTAGTAGCTATTCATTACCCTTTGCTTCAGCTGACGGCTAGAAATAGTAATTGAATGAACAGTATGCATTTTTTAGTTAACCGATTAACCAATTACACGCTTAACCCAATGAACTAATGCCCAGCGAACCAATGAACTAATGAACTGATGACCAATGAACCAATAACACCACTCAAGGCCAGCTCCACACATCCTCCACACATGGTCAACACAAGGATGACACATGAATCACACAACAATGACACATAAAAGGTACATGAATCACACAAGAACAACACATGAATCACACATAAATAATGGTTAATGATAAAGGCTTAATGTTTAATGAGCGAGGAATAATGGCCGATGAACTAATGAACAATCATCAATTTCCAATTTGCCTCCCCGATATATCGGGGTTTCGCTTCGCTCAAAATGAACCAATGACGAAAAAAGGTATAGCATTACCTCCCAATTCATATCGAGGTGAGGTTAAAAAATACTCCCGCATTAAGTCCCGAACTCGCTTCGGGAGACGGGAAAGGATGGGCAGTGCTAATGAACTTTGAGATTGCTTGTCCCGATGTGATCGGGACGGGCTGGCTCGCACCTACCAAGGCGTTGCAATGACGGAAAAGAGGACGGAATATGGGTTATAGCAAGAGCAGTAGCATTGCTAAGTACAAAAGATGGCCTCTTGGCATAGCGACGTGTAAACCGATAAAACGTGAGTAGATTAGATAGGGCTTGTACAAACAAGCTGGGTGCAGAAGTGTAGTAGATACGACAGTTACGAAATAGCTTCCACACGTTTCAGCCAGCGCTATTAAAGTTTTATCGAGTTGTAACAAGCTAGGCTAAGCAGCCTTGATTTTTTGGTATCTTTTGTATCAAGACAAAAGATACTAGGGCAGCCGCCAGACCTGTCCAGATTTTATATTGGGGTGAGGCTAAAAATACTACAGCATCACATCCCACTCACTTCGGGATACGGTTAAGAATGAGCAGTACTAAAGAATCTGGAGATTGCTTTCCCGATGGATCGGGACAAGCCGGCTCACACCTACCAAGGCCTTGCAATGACGGAAAAGAGGACGGAATATGGGTTATGGCAAGAGCAGTTGCATTGCTAAGTACGAAAGATGGCCTCTTGGCATAGCGCTGTGTAAACCGATAAAATGTAAGTAGATTTAATAGGGTTTGTACAAACAAGCTGGGTGCAGAAGTGTAGTAGAAACGACAGTTACGAAATAGCTTTCACACGTTTCAGCCAGCGCTATTAAAGTTTTATCGAGTTGTAACAAGCTAGGCTAAGCAGCCTTGATTTTTTGGTATCTTTTGTATCAAGACAAAAGATACTAGGGCAGCCGCCAGACCTGTCCCGATTTCATATCGGGGTGAGGCTAAAAATACTACAGCATCACATCCCACTCACTTCGGGATACGGTTAAGAATGAGCAGTACTAAAGAACCTGGAGATTGCTTTCCCGATGGATCGGGACAAGCCGGCTCACACCTACCAAGGCCTTGCAATGACGGAAAAGAGGACGGAATATGGGTTATGGCAAGAGCAGTTGCATTGCTAAGTACGAAAGATGGCCTCTTGGCATAGCGCTGTGTAAACCGATAAAATGTAAGTAGATTTAATAGGGTTTGTACAAACAAGCTGGGTGCAGAAGTGTAGTAGATACGACAGTTACGAAATAGCTTTCACACGTTTCAGCCAGCGCTATTAAAGTTTTATCGAGTTGTAACAAGCTAGGCTAAGCAGCCTTGATTTTTTGGTATCTTTTGTATCAAGACAAAAGATACTATGGCAGCCGCCAGACCTGTCCCGATTTCATCGGGGTGAGGCTAAAAAAATAACAGCATTACGTCCCGAACCCGCTTCGGGAGACATTAAGGGCAGTGCTTAAGAACCTAGCTTAGTAAACCCTCTCCGAGAACTCGGAGCAAGTTCTGCCATTAGCATTTATTGATGTGTAGTAGTTTGTGTTCATTTATTTCAATGAGCACGCTACGCATCGGTTCTCCCTAAAAGGGCAAGAAAAGATAGTGATCATCATAAGTATAACAAAACCAAATACTGGTCAAAACCAGCCAATCCTTTGAGGATTATATTACGCTAACTGGGTAAAAATGACAACGATATGATATTCTAAAAATCTTGAGAATTATGTAGAAAGTTGGGTTTGCTGTACAAATACAAAAGCTTTTTATTAAAGGCACGTCTTTGGATAAGGCTTACACCAAGTAGGCTAAATAAGTTTGGCACCCTACATCTATCTACGTTAAACTATGAAGAGAATTATACGCACTACGGCACTTTGTGCCCTGTTGGTGGCTGCTGCAGAATTGGCACAGGCCCAAGTTAAGATCGGAGATAATCCGACTGTAATTAATAAAGCATCAATTTTAGAACTAGAAAGCAGCACTAAAGGTTTGCTGTTCCCTAGGGTAAGTTTAATTAATACTACCACTTGGAGCTTGGCTTCGGGCAGCACGCCTGTAGCGGGGATGATGGTCTATAACATCAAAACCGTAGCTTCAGGTTTTTCGGGTACAAGCGCTTATCCGGCAATAGCTGGGGACGGTACAGGGATTTACTACTGGGACGGCAATGGATGGGTGGCCGCTAAGGGGCTAAATGGAGCCGATGGTAAATCGGTAACTGGAGCAGCAGGAGCACCGGGTGCAACTACTCCAGGTAATGAGGGCGATACTTATATCAATACCACCACTGGAGATACCTATATCAAACAAGGCAATACTTGGGTGTTAAATGGTAACATCAAAGGCGCTAAAGGTGATCCTGGTGTGGTAGGTGTTCAGGGAATGCCAGGAACAAACGGTACGCCAGGTACTCCGGGTTCGGGTACTCCAGGTGCACCGGGAGCCGGTGTTACTATTGTAACTAATGATAGCGGTACCTGGGTTTATAACCCAACAACCAATACATGGACGAATATCAACGGTCCGAAAGGAGATAAAGGTGATCCTGGCGTGGTAGGCGTTCAGGGCATGCCTGGCAGCGGTACCCCTGGTACTCCTGGCACCCCTGGTGGTCCCGGAGCTGGCGTAACCATTGTAACTAATGATAGCGGAACTTGGGTTTACAATCCAACAACCAATACATGGACGAATATCAACGGTCCAAAAGGAGATAAAGGTGATCCTGGCGTGGTAGGCGTTCAGGGCATGCCTGGCAGCGGTACCCCTGGTACTCCTGGCACCCCTGGAGGTCCCGGAGCTGGCGTAACCATCGTAACCAATGATAGTGGTACCTGGGTTTACAATCCAAGCACCAATACATGGACGAATATCAACGGTCCAAAAGGAGATAAAGGTGATCCTGGCGTAGTGGGCGTTCAGGGCATGCCAGGAAGCGGTACCCCTGGTACTCCTGGCACCCCTGGAGGTCCCGGAGCTGGCGTAACCATCGTAACCAATGATAGTGGTACCTGGGTTTACAATCCAACAACGAATACTTGGACGAACATCAACGGTCCGAAAGGCGATAAGGGTGATCCTGGCGTGGTAGGCGTTCAGGGTATGCCTGGCAGCGGTACCCCTGGTACTCCTG
Organism: Pedobacter helvus; assembly: GCF_005925325.1. Classification (GTDB taxonomy): domain Bacteria; phylum Bacteroidota; class Bacteroidia; order Sphingobacteriales; family Sphingobacteriaceae; genus Pedobacter; species Pedobacter helvus. The sequence goes on from NZ_SRMP01000002.1 coordinate 833,514, forward strand.
GCACCCCTGGAGGTCCCGGAGCTGGCGTAACCATCGTAACCAATGATAGCGGTACCTGGGTTTATAATCCAACCACCAATACATGGACGAATATCAACGGTCCAAAAGGAGATAAAGGTGATCCTGGTGTAGTGGGCGTTCAGGGTATGCCAGGAAGCGGTACCCCTGGTACTCCTGGCACCCCTGGAGGTCCCGGAGCTGGCATCACCATCGTAACCAACGATAGCGGTACTTGGGTTTATAATCCAAGCACCAATACTTGGACGAATATCAACGGTCCGAAAGGTGATAAAGGAGATGCAGGTACTTTCACAGCGACAGTAGATAATGGTTTAAATTTTTCAACGCCTACCAACATTCAGTTGGGTGGTACATTGATTAAACCAACAACCATCACTACAGATGCAACTCAAACCTTAGCTATTGCGGGTTTACAATCCGGCGTTGCGACAGGTGCCACACCAGATAAAATTGTAGTTGCCGACCCAACAACTGGTGTACTTAAACAGGTGGACAGATCAACATTTGATGCAGACTTGCGCTTAGTTGGAACTCGAAACCACATCACGAAAGACGCCGGAGTGGGTAGCAATGGAACAAATGGAGGATTTGCCGATAATATTTTTATTGGCCAAAATGTTGGATCAGCATCTACTAATGCAAGCGGACAATCTAATGGAAACGTTGGTATTGGTACTAATGCATTGAAAGATAATATAGGCATTAATAACGTTGCTATCGGACTTGGTGCAGCTGTGCTTAACAAATCTGGATCTTTGAATACAGCTGTGGGTGCTTATGCACTACAGAATAATACCGACGGAGGTAGTAACGCAGGTTTCGGTCATTGGAGTTTGTCAAATACTACTACTGGAAATGAAAATACAGCGGTAGGAACACGTTCGGGAAATAACATCACCACGGGCTCTTGGAATATTACTTTAGGAAGTCAGGCTTGGGTTCCATCGGCAACGGCAAGTAACCAATTAAGCATCGGAAACTTGATTTATGGAACTGGTTTAGATGGAAGATTTCCAAACATTTCAACAGGAAATATAGGTATAGGTGTTAAAGCGCCTTCTGAGAAATTAGATATCAACGGAAGGTTACGTGTAAGAACATTTGACCCTGGATTAACTACGGATAATTTCGTTGTAGCGGATGCAAATGGTGTATTAAAAACAGTGCCTTCTACGTCAATAAATGCTACTGATTGGCATATTACAGGTAATGTAGGGACAACAGCAGCTAATTTTTTAGGAACGACAGACGATGTTCCATTGAATTTTAAAATTGATAATACTGTTGCTGGTAATGTAAGTAAAACAGGTACCTCGTTTGGTTACAAAGCTAATACGGGTACCGGAGATCACAACACGGCTTTCGGCTTAGAGGCATTGTCGCTTGTGACTACCGGACTTAACAATACCGCAATGGGAGCTCAGGCTCTTCGAGTAAACACAGGTAGTGCAAATACGGCTTTCGGTAACGAAGCGCTGGTATCAAACACTACAGGAGGTGCCAACGTAGCGGTAGGTAATTATGCGATGCGTATGAGCACCACCGGTACGGGAAATACGGCTTTAGGTAATAGTGCAATGAGCCAAAATACCCAAGGTGCATTAAACGTTGCAATAGGAGGTAATGCTTTATTACGTAATACAACAGGATTTGATAATGTGGCTTTAGGAACAGGTAGTCTTCAGACCAATACCACTGGTTATAGGAATGTAGCTATAGGTGGCTCGGCAGATGTTTCAGCAGATAACTTAACAAATGCTATTGCTATAGGTTTTCAGTCTAGGGTAGGAGCAAGTAATAGTTTAGCACTTGGAGGTACAGATTTTTATCAGGTAAATGTGGGTATCAATACACCAACCCCTTCAAATAAATTACATATAGTAGGTAATGGAACGGCAGATCCTGTACGTATTGAAGGATTACAAGCTGGTGCAGCTACCGATAACATGGTGGTAGCAGATGCTTCAGGTGTGTTAAAGACTTTAGCAATCCCATCGTCTGTCAACATTTACAACGCGAACGGTTCACTAACAAGTAACAGAGTAGTAACCTTAGCCGGAAAAAACCTTACGTTTACTTCACCAGAAAGAGATATTGTTTTTGATAGTAATGGACGTATTGCCAATATTGCAAAAACTGGTTATGAAGCGGATATATTTTTGAGTTCAGGTTCTGGAGCAACTTATAACCGTTTTGATTTGCAGTCATTTTCAAATGGCCAAACTAATTTAACAGCAAGTGGGGCAGGAGCGCAACAGTTATTGCTAGGTACACATGCTACTCAGGTTGCTGCACCATTGTTATTTTCGACAAGTTCAGGTGGCGGTGCTTTGGGAACAGAAAAAATGCGTATCACCGGTACTGGTAACGTAGGTATTGCTGCGAACGTCCCTACTGAAAAGTTAGATATTGGGCAAGGAAATGTACGTATCAGGGATATCAATTCAAATACAGGTGCTGCATCAGATAAAGTTGTGGTTGCTGATGCTACAGGGGTTTTAAAGACAGTTTCTGCTGTTGCTCCTCAGTTCTTCTATACCCCTTCTCTTGTACTACCTACATCCAATAGCAATTTACCAAGCTACGTAACTTACGCTGGAGGTACATTTACAGTAAATCTGCATGGTGTATATGCAAGCCAATTTGGTATGGCGGGTAATGTATCTGGTGCGGCAAGAACAGCTATAAAGAGCCCTACGGCTACCACATTACCTGTGCTTGGAGCGGCAGCTTTAGAGTACTTTGTAACCTATTTCGATAATACTGTATTTGATCCAGCTTCTATTACATTGTCAGATGCCGGCGTATTAACTTATCAAGTATTAAGTACAGGAACTGTAAGCGAAAAAACTTATATGAACATCGTATTTAAGGTGAAATAGTTTCTTTCTTAAAAAAAGCCTTTTGGCGCATGCTAAAAGGCTTTACAATAAAATTTCAAGCAATTCTCAAACGATAGTCGAGTAGAAGAACTAAGGCTGCGCTAATAAACTATAATGCAATTATTGATTTGTCGCCAATATTAATAGTGTGCTGTACAATGGGGTCAAAATCAAAATCTAGCAGTTTACCGATAGCAATTGAATTGAGATAGAATTAACAGAGCGAATAGCAAGCTCACAAAATAAAAGAAATGAATAAAGGAATTAGAAGCGTACTATTAATAGCTTTTTTGCTTTTTTCTGCATTGATAAGTCATGCCCAAAATACCTATTATTGGATTGGGGGACAGGGAAACTGGTCAGATGTAAACCATTGGTCATTGTCATCTGGCCATAGTGGTGGTGTATATGCGCCACAAGTTCCTACGGTACTAGATAACGTTGTTTTTGATGATAATTCGGGGTTTACACCTGCTAACAAAAAGGTAACTTTTAACACTACAGCAGCTTATGCTAACGATTTTAAGGTACTGACCACTACGGGTACAGCGCCAGAGTTCTCTGCTGTATCTGCAAACAGACCATACATTAAAGGTGATTTTTCCATCACTGCCGCTACGGTTTGGAATGTTATTTATGTATCATTTGGTACGAATAATAATACCGAAAGCAATACTATTCGGACAAATGGGGTACCACTAAAAAATGTTTTTTTTGCTGATGGAGGCATAAAAAATTTAGCAGACCCACTTACGCTTACTGGAGAGGTGTCGGGGGTTGCAGGTGTTTTACGAACAGCGGGGCATAAACTTACGGTTGCTGGTCGCTTTGCAGGTGGTTCAACAACATCCACAGTAGAATTTGGAACTTCTGAGGTGGATTTAGGAAACCTTACTGCGCCAAACGCAACGGTAACATCGGCTAATTCTATTGTTATTCGTAGCGTGGGTGCAGGTGGTAACCCAGCGCTTAGTGTAGCCAATAACTGTAGCTTTAATAGGGTAACTTTGTTGTTTGGTGGTAGTTTGATCACTTCTAATTCTACATTTAATGAACTGAATTTAGAGGGTAATTCCACAATTGGCGGTAGCAACAGCATCGGTACACTCAATCTGGCAGCAGCTAAGCAATTTACTTTTAGTAATGGAACAACAACAACCATTGGTACACTAAATGCCGTTACGCCCGATTGTGTGGGCTTAATGGAGATAAAAAGTGGCTCGACAGCAACTATTAGTATAAACAGCGGAACGGTAAACGTACCTAACGTAATTATCACAGGAATTAATGCAACCGGGGGCGCAGTATTTAATGCGATTGGTGTTGATAATGGCAATAATACGGGATGGAATTTTATAACCCCAGCTAGTAAGAATATTTATTGGGTTGGTACTGCATCCGATGGAAATTGGAATAATGCAGCGAACTGGTCTGCTACATCGGGAGGTGCGGGTGGTTACTGCGTTCCTACGCAATTTGATAATGTCTTTTTTGATGCGGGTTCTAACGTTAGTGTGCCCATTAATATTAGTGGACAAGGCTATTGTAAAAATATCACTATACAAGGGGTTTTAGGCACGCCAAATTTTAATACCGGTACGCTCAATATTTTTGGTTCGAGTGTATGGCAAGCTGGCATGCGCTACAATTTTGAAACTTATTATAGTGGCGAAACACTTGGTTTAACCATTACAAGTAATGGTGTAAAGTTCTTACAAAGGGTATATTTTACAGAGAGAGCAGGCGGATGGATTTTTCAAGATGCATTTAGCACAGACAAGAGCCTATTTTTTCAAGCCGGAAGCCTAAATACGAACAGTCAGACTGTGGTGGTGGCACAAGAGTTTACTCAAAGTGGCGGGATAGCAGCAGATCTTCCTTTGCGTCAATTATTTTTAGGTAGTTCTAATATTACGGTAGGCCGTTGGGTGTACACTCAAGGAAGCTTAAACGCCGGTACCAGTCACATCACAACTACTTATACTGGATCTACAAACTTGTATGCTACCTTTCAGGCTACTAGCCATACTTACTATAATGTTACCCATACGGGAGCGGATACCTATGTTATTTTAGGTAACACCATCTTTAATGATGTGGTGATTTTAGGATCCAATACAAATTCAGGTAATTCTACTTACCGTAAGCTACACCTTACCGGTGGTAAAAATTATTCGTTTCAAAATAATTCTACTACCCGAATAAATGAAGAATGGCTTTATAGTACACCAGACTGTACTGGTCTTCCAATTTTAGCGGCTACTACAGCTGGAGGTGCCAGAGCAACCATTTCTATGCCAAATACAGCCAGTTCTGGCGGTGCACCTGGTGTGGTGGCTATCACCAACGTTAAGGTTCGTGATATTAACGTAACGGGTGGAGCTACTTTTACAGCAACAGGTGAAGATTTAGGAAATAATAATGGATGGGCTTCTATTTCTGCAGGTAGCCCACCTAAAACATTGTATTGGATTGGCGGAAACGGAGAGTGGACAGATGTAAATCATTGGACAACAAATAGCGATGGAACACCTTCAACGGATGCCTGTATCCCTACAATTTCTGATAATGTGATATTTAATCAGTATTCTGGAACTACTGCTTTTACAGTTACCAATACAAGCGCATTAAATTCAGAATGTAACAATATGACTTGGACAAATGTACCAGCAGGTACAATTTTTACAGGGAATGATGTGTTTATTGGAGGCTCTTTGGTTACAGCCACGGGTATGCTATGGAAGCCTAATAATACCAACTTTACAGCAAGCACAGCCGGACAGACAATTACCCTAAACGGCGTTAGTTTAGATGCTCCTGTGCTTAATTCGAACTATGGAAACGTTAATTTTTCTGGAACTGGAGGATGGACATTTATGGATGATTTTAAAACCTTCGGACGTGTATTACTTTCTAGTGGAAACTTAAATACGAACGGAAAGAAAATGAGTGCATCTGCTTTTAATTATCCTAGTAGTGGAAATCCAATCCCAACAACCGCTACTTTAAACATCAGTAATTCTATTATAGAAGCAGGTAGATGGAGTTTTAATAATACCAATATCAATACGGCTAATAGCCACATTTACACAACTTCGGATAGGTTTCATTCTGCTAATGGGGTAACCTATAATAATGTAACTGTAGGAACAACCGCAAATATAGTAGTGTTTTATGGTAACGTTAGCTTTAATGAGGTTGTTGTAAATTCAAATACACAGATAGATGGTAACAACACTTTTAAGAAATTAACTTTAACACCTAAGCAGTTAACTTTGAGTTTGGCTGCGGGTACTACACAAACTATACAGGACGAGTTGTTTATAAACGGAACGCCTTGCGTTAGTTCTACAGTAAAATCAGTTTCTGGTGTAGCAAATATTAACGTATTGGCAGGTAGAACCGAATTTGATTTTGTAAACGTTGCAGGTATCAACGCTTCTGGTTTGCCACTAACTTTCGATCGTAATTCGGTAGATAATGGGGGTAATAGCAATATTACTTTTAAAACTGGCACAGGGGGTTTAGTGGGCTTGGGTGCGGATTTAACCTGTAACGAAATTGATGCGACGAACCCGAGTACTTATACTTTAGATGCGAAAGGTTTTTACGGCGGTATTTCTACGATATACGAGTGGAAGAAAATAGCAGGAACGGGTTCTTCTGCTACCACAATCATTGGCACAGGAAGCGTATTAGACATTTCTACTACCGGCTATGGTACTTACAGGGTTACTGTAAATTATGGTGGAACACCTAACTGTACCGTGTCAGATGATATTATCGTTTCTCCAAAAACGGTTGTGCCTACCGCACAAGGAACTCAAAAGCTTTGTAACAACGCACAGGCTACAGTAGCTAAACTTATCGCTACAGGTAGTAACCTTAAATGGTACGATGTAGCCAATGGTGGTACAGCTTTATTGCCTACTACTTCATTGGTAAATGGAGCAACTTACTTTGTTTCACAAACTGTTAATGGTTGCGAAAGTCATCGTGTGGCCGTGGTTGTGACTTTAGAAACTTGTGCAAGTTTTGCAAACCCATCACTTAGAAATAGAGGTGTAAATTAAATTTTGGTAGAATTAACACTCGGAAAGCTATGAATAGAATAAAAATTATAATACTGATGTTGCTTATTAGCTGCTCTTCTTTATTTGCTTTTGGGCAGTCTTCAACGTACATCAACGGGAGTTTCGACATCAATGCCGGTGTTCCGGTAACGTGGTACGGCGACGTTGAGTTCGGTCCGGATGCCGTGGTGTACATGGAGGACGGAGCGCAGGCGATCTTCTACGGGAGGAGCATGGTGGTCTCGCCATCGGCGAGGTTCATCTGCCTTCCGGGCAACGGCCAGACTGGCACGGGCAGGATCATCTTCCGGGGGAACAATCCGCTGTACGGCGGCTACCCGCTGCAGCAGACGCTGAACGGGGGCTATACCACCGGTGGGGATCCCTCGCTGCCGAACATCGAGATAGATAACACTGACGGGGTTTCCCTGACCGGAAGCACCCGGGTTACCAACAGTATAAGGTTTACCGCCGGGCACCTGTACCTGAACAACTTCAACATCGTGCTGGATGATAACGCCATCTTTTCTGGTTACGATGTGGGCAAACACGTGGTGACCAACGGCACGGGCGTGGTGGTGAAGGAAAATCTTGCCAATGGTAGTAGTTTCCTTTTTCCGGTGAGTATTGCAGGTTTAGATTATACACCAGCTACGGTAGTTAACCAAGTAGCTGTTAGAAATATCAGCGTACAGGTGAAGGCCTATGGCATCAGCCCATCTGAGGAGGGCACCTTCGGCACGCGTGGGATGGACCGGACCTGGCAGATCAGCGGCAGCACCAGCGGAGCGGCCGACATCACCCTGCAGCACAACTCGGCGGCCAACGCCAACGGGGCGGGCACCGACGGGGCGGGCTTCAACAACAGCCTTGCCTATGTGAGCCAGCAGCTCTCGGCCGGGGTGTGGAGCTCCAGCTGCACCGGCAGCGACGGTGGGAGCCCGATCAGCATCAATTCGGGCACGGGGCTGTTACTTCCGGCCACATTGGATGCCACGGCCTACTTCACCAAGCAGACGGTTAACTGTACCGACCTGATGGTGAGCAAAACCGTTAACAGCGTAAGCCCATTGGTGGGCAGCAACGTGACTTTCACGGTGACCGCCCGCAACAACGGCACGGCCGATGCCACCGGTGTAAGGGTAACCGACCTGCTGCCATCGGGCTACAGCTATGTAGGCTCTACGGTGAGCACTGGGACGTACATCCCCGCCACGG
>NZ_SRMP01000003.1:0-129199 GCF_005925325.1 Pedobacter helvus
ATAAAACTTTTTTCCTTTCCGTTTGTTATTGCTTTTCAGGCGTCCCCTCTTCCTCCGAAGCGGAGTGCAAAGGTAGAAAAAAATTATCCCCCCGCAATACAAACAGCACTTTTTATTCCAAAAAACCGCATAACCCACTGGACGACAACAAGAAAAAATAGTGGAGATTTATCGGACCGTGGCCGATAGGTCTGAAACGGCGGCTGCAAAGGGATTATTTGCGCTGCCAAAGGTGTATGCGGCGTAGATATTCCGGCATAAAAAAATGCCAAAAAACAAAAAAAAGGTTCAGCCAAGACTATTTTTTACCGCAAAGAATGAAAAAGTTCCGCAAAGGACGCTGAGAATATACTGGCAATATAGGCTTACTTGTTTATAATAAAACAAAAGGCTTTATGTCAGATAGGATCAGGGCACCGAATGCCAGTAGTATATTATATACATGCGCCGCGGCCGGCCCGACAGGCATTACCCCTGAAAAATAAACGCGATGGAAATGGAAGCCCGCAGACGAGGCACGGGTGCGGATCTGCAATGACAGCCCCGAAGTGAATTCGGGACGGGGCGGGACCATCGAAACCGACTAACCGCTACAATTGCTTTTCTAAAGTTAAAATTAATATTGGCCTGTTGCCAACAGCACCAAAGTACAAGCTTCTGTATATTCAATATCATTGGCATCTAGTACACGCTGCAACTCTACGTTTTCAGTTCCAGGGTTAAAAATTACACGTTGAGGTTTGGTGGCCACTATATAATCGAAATATTCTGGTTGTGTAGCTGGGCCAATATAAAGTGTTATCGTATCAATATCTTGATGTATGGTTTGCGGCCTTTCAATAGCTACGCCAGCAACTTCTCCAGTTTTAATGCCAACGTTAACGATTTTGTGGCCACGACCCGTTAACATGTGAGCAGCTTTATAAGAATATCTGTTAGCATCTGGACTTGCGCCTATAATTAATGTCTTTTTCATTTCCTTATGATATATAATGTAACGCTGTATTTTGTTAATTGTTTAGGATAGCGTTAGCACAATTGACACCATCTATAGCAGCTGACACAATCCCTCCAGCATAACCTGCTCCTTCTGCGCAAGGGTACAAGCCCTTAATTTGCGGATGTTGGAAGGTTTCTTTATCTCTTGGTATACGCACCGGCGATGATGTCCTGCTTTCTACACCCACCAAAATAGCTTCGTTAGTATAATAGCCTTTCATTTTTCGACCAAACAAGGGCAGTGCACCACGTAAGCTTTCGGAAACAAATTCTGGAAGGATGTTATCTAACATTGAGCTTTTGGTTCCAGGCAGATAAGAGTTCTTCGGTAAATCAATGGATAATCGGTTTTCTACGAAATCAATCATGCGTTGGGCTGGAGCTACTAAATCTCCCCCTCCTGCTTCAAAAGCTTTTTGTTCTATTTCTGCTTGAAAATGTAACATCCGCAGCGGATCATAACCTTGAACATCATCTAATGTTACTTGTACCACTGTTCCAGAGTTCGCATAAGGGTTATTTCGCTTAGATGGCGACCATCCATTCACTACAATTTCATCTAAACCTGTTGCACACGGAGCAATGATGCCTCCAGGACACATACAAAAAGAGAACACACCTCTATTTTTTACTTGCTCCACCAAACTATAATAGGCTGGCGGTAGATATTCGCTTCTGATATCACAATGGTATTGTGATTGATCAATAATATCTTGAGGATGTTCTATCCTTACACCCAATGCGAAAGGTTTTGCTTCGATGAGGATATTTTTGCGATGCAACAACTCGTAGATATCTCTAGCCGAGTGACCGGTGGCCAAAATCACCGATTTAGCGTGGATCTCATGCTCTTGATTAACGACAATGCCTTGCACACTTCCATCTTTAATGATCAGATCAGTCAGTTTAGAATCGAATAAAACCTCTCCGCCTGCTTCTAGAATAGTTTCACGAATAGCAGTGATGATATGTGGCAGCTTGTTAGTACCGATATGAGGTCGTGCATCGATCATGATATCTTCATCGGCACCATGTTGCACGAAAATCTGCAATACTTTATTGATATCTCCGCGTTTGTTAGAGCGTGTATACAGTTTACCATCAGAATAAGTGCCTGCCCCACCTTCGCCGTAGCAATAATTAGACTCTGTATTTACTAAACCTTGTTTATTGATAGCCGCCAAGTCTCTGCGACGTTGCTTTACATCCTTACCTCGCTCTACAACTATTGGCTTCAAACCATTTTCGATACATTGTAATGCTGCAAACAAACCTGCTGGGCCCGCACCTACAATAATTACTTTCTTATCACCACTAACTTTAGTGTATTTAAAAGTGTTTTCCTCAACTACATATTCTTCATCTATATAAGCACGCACTTGCATACGGTAGACCACCCTTCTAGAGCGGGCGTCTATTGATCTTTTTAAGATTTTGAAATGCTTGATCTTATTTGGGCTAACATTTAAAGCTTTGGCTAAGCTTTGCGTAATTGCTGCCTCGTTGTCTATATTGTGGGGAACAACAGTTATTTCGATGTCTTTTTGCATGATACCCGTCGAGTTTTTATCTCGAACACTACAAAATTAGGATTATTTTATTGTTAAATTGTCTGATTACTTTGATAATGATATGAGATGCTATTATTTAATTTACTTATCTTGTAGTGAAATATGGCAACTTGTCAGTTTTTTATACGTTTTAGTAACAAGGAATGAATATTGATATCTAATCATCAAATAATAAAACCTAAAAAGAAATAACATGAAAAAAGTTTTAATTGGAATTGTTGCGATTGTTGCAATAGTAGCTTTGTTTAGTGGCTGTGGGTATAACAGCATGGTAAAACTAGATGAGGATGTTAAAACAAAGTGGGGAGCTGTTGAAGCTCAATACCAACGAAGATCGGATTTGATTCCTAATTTAGTGAGCACCGTTAAAGGCGCTGCAAAATTTGAGCAATCTACTTTAACTGCAGTTATCGAGGCTCGTAGCAAGGCAAGTCAGATCACTGTAGATCCTGATAAACTTACAGAAGAAAACATGCAAAAATACCAACAAGCCCAAGGTCAAATTACACAGGCTTTAGGTCGCTTAATGGTTTTAACAGAAAATTATCCACAATTAAAAGCTACAGATCAGTTTAGAGAATTGTCTGCCCAATTAGAAGGAACTGAAAACAGAATCACGGTAGCTCGTACAGACTACAACGCTTCTGTACAAGCTTACAATACCAAAGTTAGGTCGTTCCCGAACAACTTAACAGCTGGAATGTTTGGCTTTTCACAGAAAGCAGCATTTAAAGCAGACGCTGGCGCACAAAATGCTCCTAAAGTAGAATTTTAGTTATAAAACTGCCTTTTTACAGGGTAATGTATATCTTACGAGTGTTTAAGCATACATTACCCTTTACTATTTAAATTAATCGGCATGTCTATTTTCAGTACACAAGAACAAGAACTTATTGCCCAAGCTATTACCGCAGCCGAAAAAGCAACTTCTGGCGAAATCCGTATTGCGGTTGAAAAACATTGCAAAGAAAATGCATATGAACGGGCTACCGTTTATTTCCATGAATTGGGAATGGACCGGACCTCACAACATAATGGTGTGCTAATTTATTTGGCTACCGAAGACCATAAATTTGCCATTATTGGCGACAAAGGCATCAACAATTTGGTACCTGCTGATTTTTGGGAAACTACTAAAACTGCAATGAAAGCACATTTTATGTCGGGCAATTTATGCGATGGTATTATTGCCGGAATTGCACTAGCAGGCGAAAAACTTTCTACGTTTTTCCCTAACCTTAATGATGATGTAAACGAATTGCCTAACGATATCGTTTTTATCGATCAAAAGTAAATTATACCCGCATTTGCATGCGAGCTTTAGACTGTGGCTATAATAACATTTAACGAAGCCATTTAACATCAGTTACATGAAAAGAATATTTCTTTTAATCACCATACTGCTTTCATCTCTCTTCGGCTTTGCACAGGATTTCCCTGAGAAACCGAATACCTTAGTTAATGATTACACCAATACTTTATCTGCTGCACAGGTTGCCAATTTAGAAAGTAAGCTTGTTGCTTTTGACGATTCTACCTCAAATCAAATTGCAGTAGTGATCATGAAATCTGTTGGTGATTACGATATAAATGAATATGCCTACCAGTTGGGCCGGAAATGGGGAGTTGGAGGCAAAGAGAAAAATAATGGTGTAATCTTATTGATTGCTCTTGGAGACAGAAAACTATCTATACAAACTGGTTATGGGTTAGAAGGTGCTTTACCCGACATCTACACCAAAAGAATTATAGAGAATGATATTAAACCTTTCTTTAAGGATGGAAACTACTATGCGGGAATCGATGCTGGAACCAACTCTATCATTTCATTAGTTAAAGGCGAATACAAAAATGATAAGCCTAGAGCTAAAAAAGGTGTTGGCGGTGCGGGATCTGGTATCATCGTATTGATTATTATCATAGTGATCATTATCATCATGAAAAGAGGTGGTGGCGGAGGAGGCGGCGAGGTAATTGGCAGTCGCGGTGTTTCTGATGCACTATTCTGGGGAATGTTATTTGGTAGCGGTCGCAGTTCTGGCGGCGGATTTGGCGGTGGTTTCGGCGGAGGAAGCGGAGGAGGCGGCTTCGGAGGATTTGGTGGCGGGAGCTTTGGCGGTGGCGGAAGTAGCGGAAGTTGGTAGTCCAGTTATCAGCTGGAATTCTCAATACTTCCCGAATTACAATAGAAATACAGTTAATCATTCAAATTTACTTATTCTCTAATTGAGAAAAATGTACAGAAGAGACTTACTTACGGCAGAAATTGAAAGGCTTGCACAAGTTCTAGCTAGAATTATGGGTTTGAAATTAGAGGGAGATTTAGCGCAAGCCAGTTTGCTTCTAAACGACACTTTAGAAACTTCTTTCAATTTACCGCCTTCTATTTTGGAAAATAGCGAACTATCTGTTTTTGAAAATTGGTTGAACGAAACTGATATGCCAGCCGAAAAGCTAGATTCTTTAAGCGAGTTCCTTTATTATGAGTTAGGGGTAAGTCCAGAAAGAAATAAGCTCATTGCCCCTAGATTAAATTTGATCTACAAAGTTTTGGCAGAGAAACATAAAATTGTACATCTGGTAAACTTCCATCGGCAAGAAATTATACAGCAATACCTTTGAGAAGGTAAAATTCAAAAGTAAAAATTAAAAAATAGACATGGGTTAAAGCTAGACCACTGACAGGTTTTTAATTTTTACTTTTAACTTTTGATTTACAAAAATGGAAATTAAAAAATGGCAGAAACTTGCCTCAAAATATTTAGTACAAGAAAAGTGGGCAACCTTAAGGGTTGATACTTGCAAACTTCAAAATGGCGCTGTTAAAGATGATTATTACGTGCTTGAGTACCCAAATTGGGTGAACGCAGTAGCCTTAACTAAAGACAATCAAATTATTATGGTTCGTCAATATCGCTTTGCGGGAGATATCATTTCTTTGGAAATTCCTGGCGGCGTAATTGATGACGGCGAAGAGCCAGAAGTTGCCGTAAAAAGAGAATTATTAGAAGAAACAGGGTATAGCTTTGAAAGTTGCGAGTTAATTGCAACACTATATCCAAACCCTGCTACATCTACCAACCAAACTTTCACTTATCTTTTAAAAGGTGGTGCAAAAACTCACGAACAACATTTAGATGAGCACGAAATTTTAAATGTAGAGCTTTATAGCATTGATGAAGTGAAGCAATTGCTTAAGGATAATAAAATTGACCAGGCTTTGCATGTAGCTGGTTTGTTTTATGGGCTGGCGAAGTTGTAAATCAACCTGCAATAACAGTATCTGATTATAACGCTAAATTTCACAATTGAGTTTTTTCAATCTGCAAAGTTTATTTAGTATAACACGTTCGTCACCCTGAATTTATTTCAGGGTCTTTCAAGCAAAACAGATGCTGAAATAAATTCAGCATGACGAGGCGGCTAATACTTGACATTAAATCCCCAATTAAAAAAGCTGAACAATTGCTCAGCTTTTAATTTTTGTGTAATACTATACGAATATTAACTCATTTTCAGTTTTTTCTGAATATCGTTCACATAAGCTTTAAACTTCTTGTCTGTTTCAATTAAATCTTCTACCGTTTGGCAAGCATAAATTACGGTTGAGTGATCTCTACCCCCAAAAAATGCTCCGATAGTTTTCAATGAAGATTTAGTATGGCTTTTCGACAAATACATAGAGATTTGGCGAGCTTGTACAATTTCACGTTTACGTGTTTGCGATTTCACCATATCTACTGGCACTTCAAAATATTCGCAAACCAATTTTTGGATATACTCCATCGAAATTTCTTTCGAGGTATTTTTGATAAAGTTCTTCAACATCTGTTTAGCTAACGCTAAATCTATGTCTTTCTTATTCAAGGTAGATTGAGCAAGCAATGAAACCATCGCTCCTTCTAGCTCACGAACGTTATTATCAATGTTATGCGCTACGTATTCAACCACCTCACCTGGCAATTCGATACCATCCGCATACATTTTCTTTTTAAGGATAGCTACACGAGTTTCCAAATCTGGCACCTGCAAATCTGCAGACAAGCCCCATTTGAAACGGCTTAACAATCTTTCTTCTAAACCAGCTAAATCTTTAGGTGCTTTATCTGATGTCAAGATCACCTGTTTTCCCGATTGGTGCAAGTGGTTAAAGATGTGGAAGAAGATATCCTGAGTTTTTTCTTTTCCTGCAAAGTTGTGCACATCATCCATGATGATCACATCCATTGCTTGGTAGAAGTTTACAAAATCATTGATGGTGTTGTTCTTTAACGAGTCTACAAATTGCTGACAGAATTTTTCGCAAGAAACATAAATCACCAATTTATCTGGTACGCTACGTTTAATTTCGTTACCAATAGCTTGTGCTAAGTGGGTTTTACCTAAACCTACGCCTCCATAAATCATTAATGGATTAAATGAAGTACCTCCGGGCTTTGCCGCTACTGCATAACCTGCAGAACGAGCCAAACGGTTGCAATCTCCTTCAATGTAATTATCAAATGTATAATTAGGATTTAACTGCGGATCAACATTTAGCTTTTTTAGGCCTGGTATAATGAATGGGTTTTTGATATCCTTATTGATAGAAACAGGGATAGGCATAGACTGTGATTTTGCCTCTGCACCGTTTCCATTAGATGGCATGTTAGTAGTGTACGGAGAGCCCGTACTAGACGACTTATCTACAACAATATTATACTCCAATCTACCCTCGTCTCCTAACTGCTTTTTTACTGTTTTTCTAAGTAAACCAACATAGTGTTCCTCAAGCCATTCATAGAAAAATAAACTAGGTACTTGTATGGTCAAAACCTTGCCTTCTAACTTAAGGGCAGATATCGGCTCGAACCAAGTTTTGAAACTTTGGTTCGGAATATTATCCTTAATAATTTGGAGACAGCTATTCCACACTTCTGTACAAGTTTTTTCCATATCGTTTTCTATAATTTATTGATTTTCAGTTCTAAAAGGTGCGATTAGGTACCGCACATTTGGGACTTCGAATATTCAAAAAATTATCAACATTCCGAATATTTTTTTGAATTATTTCGTAACTACTTCAACAACAATAGCATAAATAAGCCCACCTCAATGAATGATGTTAATAACTATTTTTCCACACTATTTTTAGTACTCTCCGAACACCTCTCTTAGACAGTTTGCTATTTCTCCTAAGGTAGCATATTCTTCTACAGCAACCAATATAAAAGGCATTAAATTTTCACTTCCCTTCGCTGCATTTTTCAAATCTTTTAACGCCGCTTCTACCGCCACATTATTTCGTTCGGCTTTTAATTTTTTCAGCTTTTGTATCTGTATAGCTCTAATGGATTCATCAACGTTAAATACCTCATCAAAACCCTCTTCTTTTTGAGTGAATTTGTTTACGCCTACAATAACCCGCTCTCCACTTTCTATCTCCTTTTGGTATTGGTACGAAGCATTCGCAATTTCCTGTTGTATGTAGCCGTTCTCAATTGCATTTACAGAACCTCCCATCACTTCTATCTTATCTATATATATGGTAGCGGCGGTTTCGATCTCGTTGGTAAGCGACTCGACAAAGTACGAACCTGCCAAAGGATCAACCGTATCCGTAACACCACTCTCAAATGCAATTACCTGTTGTGTACGCAGAGCGATTTTAGCCGCAGCCTCTGTAGGTAATGATAACGCTTCATCGTAGCCATTGGTGTGTAGAGATTGTGTTCCGCCTAAAACTGCTGCCAAAGCTTGATTAGAAACCCGCATCACGTTGTTT
This sequence comes from Pedobacter helvus, assembly GCF_005925325.1. GTDB lineage: Bacteria > Bacteroidota > Bacteroidia > Sphingobacteriales > Sphingobacteriaceae > Pedobacter > Pedobacter helvus. The sequence continues at coordinate 8,335 of NZ_SRMP01000003.1, forward strand.
AAAGGTTGTTGGGCGGTAAGTGTAGAACCACCAGTTTGCGTGTGGAAACGCAGCATCATCGCCTTTTCATCTGTGGCACCCAGGTTTTTTGTGATATTTGCCCACATCCGCCTTGCCGCTCTGAACTTGGCTATTTCTTCGAAGAAATTATTGTGGCAATTAAAAAAGAAAGATAGCCGTTTAGCAAAAACATTGATATCTAATCCTTTTTGTAACGCCGCATTTAAATAGGCTTTACCATTGGCCAGTGTAAACGCCAATTCTTGCACCGCTGTAGATCCCGCTTCGCGAATATGATAACCTGAAATAGAAATGGTATTCCACTTGGGCAATTCCTTACTACAATATTCAAAAATATCGGTAATGATGCGCATGGAAGGTTTTGGAGGATAGATATAGGTACCTCTTGCTGCATATTCCTTTAATATATCGTTTTGTATCGTTCCGGAAATCTGTTGCAAATCTGCTCCCTGTTTTTTTGCTAGTGCAATGTACATCGCCAATAAAATAGAAGCAGTAGCATTAATAGTCATAGAGGTAGTAATGTCCTGCAACTTTATACCATCGAAGAGTATTTCAATATCCTTAAGCGAGTCGATAGCTACACCTACTTTTCCCACCTCTCCTTCCGCCATGTCATCGTCAGAATCATAGCCTATTTGAGTAGGCAGATCGAATGCCACCGACAAACCCATTGTTCCCTGCGCTAATAAATAATGGTAACGTTTATTGGATTCTTCGGCGGTGGAGAAGCCAGCATACTGGCGCATAGTCCATAAACGACCGCGATACATGTCTTTTTGTATCCCTCTGGTAAAAGGGAATTGACCTGGAAGTTCCTGATTTTGGGGCGCAGTAGTGTACACATCTTTGATTTCTATTCCAGATGTGGTGGTGTGTTTTTTGTCCATGTTATATTTGGTTTTGTAGTTTGGTTAACTGTTAAAATTGGTTAACTGTTTAATCGTAGCTTTCAATTGTGAATTGTAAACTGGATCCGTTAATCAACTAAACAGTTAAAACGATTAACCTCAAAATAGCTTATGGATATCTTGCTTAATTAGTCCGATAGTTAATTCATAAGGATTTTCATCGATCCCACTCATGTGATGAAGTACTTTTTTACTTAACTCCACCCCAGAGGCATCAGCTGCCAAATTCTTAACGCCGTTGTTTATCATCGCAATGGTATCATCTTTTAATTGAAACACCACTTTCCATGTGGCCGCTTCTAAATAAAGTTGTTGGGTAATGTTATGCTGAAATTCTGTTTTGATCTCATTAACGGCCATTAATTGCAATACACCAACTTCGATACCTTGTTGATGCAAACGAAGTAATAAATTCGAAGGATTAATTCGATCAACAAAGATGATCATACGCTCATGAGCCTGTAGACGTAATTGCAGCAAATTACTTTTATCTTCTGGAACAACAGCGCCCTTTCTAGAACTTAAATAGTTCATGATATCATTCCTTACCATATAATAAGCTACCACAACGATGATAGTACCACCCACTGCTAAAGTTGCTGTATTCAGAAGAAATTTGCTCAGATCCATTTTATGTTTTGTTTATACACCGTAATATTAGGCATAACTAGAGGCAAAAATGTACATAAATATTTATATTTGTTTATCATAATTTTAAAATAAAGATGAGTAATCCTGTTGAGACAACTTTTGCACCTGTAACCTTTACCCAAGGTGCTGTTACTGAATTGATAAAGCTTAGAGACCAACAAGAAATTGCTGAAGATTTTGGTCTTCGTGTTGGTGTAGAAGGCGGTGGCTGCTCAGGCATGAATTATGTGCTGGGTTTTGATCAAAAGAAAGAAGGAGATCAAGAATTTGTAATTGATGGCATTAAGGTGTTTATGCACAAAGCACACCAAATGTATCTTTTAGGAATGGAAATAGATTGGCAAAGTGGCCTTAACTCTAGAGGCTTTACTTTCAACAACCCTAATGCGGCAAGCAGTTGCGGTTGCGGATCGAGCTTTTCTGTTTAAACAAAAAATATTGTAACATTTTAAAAGGTCTCGTTGTCTTAACAACGGGACTTTTTATTTTTACCTTTATGGCGAAGCTAAAAGCATTCTTTTTTAAATTATAAACACAAACATCTAATTACTAATAATGAACTATAGCGAAAACGTACGATTAGCCATGCAATCTATTAAAAGTAACCGCTTGCGTACTTTTCTTACTGCACTCATTATTGCTATAGGTATTTCGGCATTGGTAGGTATTTTAACAACTATCGATGCCATAGAGAAAAAGATGACCGACGCTTTTTCTAGTATGGGTGCCAACTCGTTTACCATTAGAAATAGAGGTACCGGCATTAGAATTGGAGGTTCGGGCGAACGTCCAAAAAGCTATAAGGCTATTAGATATGAAGATGCCATCAAATTTAAAGAACGCTTAAACACTCCGGCAACCGTATCTATCAGTGTTTTTGCGAGTAGCGGATCTACCGTGAAATATGGCCAGGAAAAAACTAATCCGAACATTAATATCAGAGGTATAGACGAAAACGGATTAGCTGCTCAAGGTTTGGAACTTTCTATGGGAAGAAGTTTTAGCAACGCTGAAGCATTAGGTGGGCCAAATATTTGTGTAATAGGATCGGAAATTGCTAAAAGCATGTTCAAAGATGCTGATCCTTTAGACAAGGTAATTACTGCCGGCAACAATAGGCTAAGAGTGATCGGTGTGCTTGCAGCAAAAGGTTCTAGCATGGGAGCAAGTATAGATAGAGCGGTTTATGTTCCGTTGTTTAAAGCGAAATTGATTAATGCTAATGCCAACCCCTCTTATACCATTTCGGTAATTGTTCCTAGTGCAGATCTTACAGATAATATTATTGGCGAATCTACCTCTACATTTAGAAGCATTAGAAAAATAAAAATTGGAGAAAGTAACAACTTCGAAATCACAAAAAGTGATGCTGTAGCTCAAACTTTGATAGAGAATTTAAGAGTTGTAAAATTTGGTGGTATGGCTATCGGTATCATCACACTATTGGGCGCATCTATTGCCTTGATGAACATTATGTTGGTATCGGTAACTGAGCGCACCCGCGAAATTGGCATTCGAAAAGCAATTGGAGCCAACCCGTCAGTAATCAGAAAACAATTCTTAATAGAAGCCATTGTAATCTGCTTACTTGGAGGTATTTTGGGAATATTTTTAGGTGTAGCTATAGGCAATATTATTTCTATGGCCATGAGCGGTGGTTTCATCATACCTTGGGTATTTATTGGAGGCGGCTTGGCACTTTGTATCGGTGTGGGAATAGTCTCGGGTTATTACCCAGCGCAAAAAGCATCTAAACTTGATCCGGTAGAAGCTTTACGTTACGAATAAGTTTGATACACACCGTAACTATCTAAGAAAATTCGATACTAGATTCTTTACTTCGCTTTTTGAATAGAACAAATACGATGTAAAGTTAAAAATATCACAAGCTTATCAGTCGATGCTTTTTGGCAGGCCTAAGCTAGTTGCTGTTTTTTCGATGTAACTATTGTAAACCTTAGTAAGTAATTGATTTACTTCATCCTTTAGATCGAATTGCAAATCTTCATGAAGTTTTTCAAATTTACGTAATACAATCAATATTGCCTTTACTACGTAGTTAGCCAACAACTGTTCGTGATTTTTAGTTAACGAGTGCACTTTAAATCTAAACTTCATTGGCGAAGCATTAAACATTAATAGCTTCAACTCAATCTCTTCAAAATCGGCCTTGGTTACCTTATAAAAATGATTGATCTGTTTGGTGAGTTTACGTAAAAGCAACAGCGTGTCTTTCGAATTTGTTTTTGGAGCAGTACTTAAATCATCGAATACTTCGTTGATCTCATTTTTAATAAAAGCAACCCTATCTCTAAGGTTGCTTTCGTCTTCTAATAACAAAAAATGTAAATGTTCTGTGAGCACTTTGTCTTTAGCAACCAACCTTAGAAGCAACTTGTCTTTTTCCTTTATCGGCAGCGCTAAAATCTCTCTTTTTAAATCTTTATGCTCACTTAGTTTCATTAGTAAACAGTGTTTTTAATTGGTAAATGAGCTATCATGGGCATGGCAATCTTCATTGAATTGATTTAATGAATGCCCAATGATGGTCATCTAAAAAGGATTGTCTTTGATGTATTTTTCCCACTCCCAAGCAGAGCGCATCATTTCATTTAAGTCTAGTTCTGTTTGCCAACCTAAAATATTTTTAGATTTGGTTACATCGCCATAAGTTTTTTCTACATCACCTTCCCTTCTCGGAGCGATTTTATAATCTAATTTCTCGCCAGTGGATTGTTCAAAAGCATTGATGATTTCTAAAACCGAAGAACCTTTTCCAGTTCCTAAGTTGAATACATCATAGCTATCTACTTTGCCATCTTCCAATCGTTTAACCGCAGCTACGTGAGCTTTAGCTAAATCTACTACGTGGATATAATCACGAACTGCAGAACCATCTGGCGTATCGTAATCATTACCAAAAACTTGGATAGGGCCACGCTTACCAATTGCAGATTGTGTAATGAAAGGAATTAAGTTTTGAGGAACGCCGTTAGGCAATTCGCCAATTAAGGCCGTTTTATGCGCCCCTACCGGATTAAAATAACGCAAAGCGATTACATTTAAACCTGGGGTTACTTTCGCAGTTTCTACCAAAATCTCTTCGGCAATTTGTTTGGTATTACCGTATGGAGACTCTGCTTTTTTAACTGGGCTATCTTCAGTTACCGGCAACTGATCTGGCTGGCCATAAACTGTACAAGAAGAAGAAAACACAAAATTAGTTGCAGGATAGGCAGTTAATAGGTTAATTAAACTGTAGAAATTATTCTTGTAGTATTTCAATGGTTGCGCTACGGATTCGCCTACCGCTTTGTAAGCAGCGAAATGGATAATTCCAGCGATATCTTGGTGCTGTTTTGCAAAGGCATCCACTGCAGGAGTATCTTGCAAATCAAGTTCTACAAACTCGAAACGCTTACCTGTAATTTTTTCTAACTGATCTAAAATCTTAATGTTAGAATTAGAAAGGTTATCCACGATGATAACTTCATAGCCTGCATTATGCAGCTCAACAACAGTATGCGAACCAATGTATCCTGTTCCGCCTGTAACTAAAATCTTCGACATCTTATTTATTGTACGTAGTGAAATCTTTATGGTCTATTTTCGCTAAGGCTTCTGGCGATAACGATTTGAAATATTCGTAGGTAATCTTCAATCCCTCTGCCCTGTTCACCTTCGGCTCCCACTTCAACAATTCTTTTGCTTTGGTGATATCTGGTCTGCGCTGCTTAGGGTCATCCTGTGGTAGCGGCTTATACACGATCTTTTGATCTGTACCGGTTAACTTTATGATCTCTTCGCAGAATTGCTTAATGGTAATCTCGTCTGGGTTGCCAATATTTACCGGACTGGCATAATCCGACTGTAACAGGCGATAGATACCTTCGATCAAATCATCCACATAACAGAAAGAACGTGTTTGGCTACCATCGCCGAAAACGGTTAGATCTTCACCTCTTAAAGCCTGACCAATGAATGCGGGCAGTACCCTTCCGTCGTTCAGTCGCATACGAGGACCATAAGTGTTGAAGATACGCACGATACGTGTCTCCACCCCGTGGAAAGTATGGTAGGCCATAGTAATTGCTTCCTGGAAACGCTTTGCCTCATCATAAACTCCACGCGGACCTACCGGATTTACATTGCCCCAGTATTCTTCTGGCTGCGGATTTACATTCGGGTCGCCATATACCTCAGAAGTAGAGGCGATCAACATTCTTGCGCCTTTCGCCTTGGCTAATCCTAATAAGTTATGCGTTCCTAATGAACCAACCTTCAAAGTTTGGATAGGAATTTTCAAGTAATCGATCGGGCTTGCAGGTGAAGCAAAGTGAAGGATATAATCCAACTCTCCGGGTACATGCACAAACTTGGAAACATCGTGGTTATAAAACTCGAAATTTTCAAGCTTGAAAAGATGTTCGATATTGGCCAGATCACCAGTGATTAGATTATCCATGGCAATCACATGGTAGTTTTCCCTAATGAACCTATCGCAAAGATGTGAACCTAAAAATCCAGCGGCACCGGTTATTAATACTCTCTTACGCTCTTTACGTTCCATCTTTAGCTTACAATTTTACGTCCAATACTGTTATAGTAATATCCCAGGTCGATCATCTTCTGTAGATCGAAAAGGTTACGTCCATCAAAAACAACCTTGTTCTTTAACACCTCTTCCATTTTCTCAAAATCTGGATTACGGAATACAGACCATTCTGTTGCGATTAACAAGGCATCTGCACCTTCCAGAGCTTCGTATTGGTCTTTCGCATATTTGATCTTATCGCCCAGTAAGGCTCTCACATTCTCCATAGCTTCCGGATCAAATGCTACTACCTCTGCTCCAGCAGCAATCAAATCGTTAATGATATACAAAGCTGGAGCCTCTCTAATATCATCGGTTTCCGGTTTAAAAGCCAATCCCCAAAGTGCAAATTTCTTGCCCTTCACATCGCCTTTAAAATATTGCAATACTTTATCCGTAAGTATAGTTTTTTGTTTTTCGTTCACATCCATTACGGCTTTCAATATCTTGAAATCGTATTTATGCTCTACAGCTGCCTTTTCTAAGGCCTGCACATCTTTAGGAAAACAGCTTCCTCCGTAGCCAATGCCAGGGAACAGAAATCTCTTACCGATCCTGTCATCAGAACCAATTCCCTTACGAACTGCATCAACATCTGCGCCTACTATCTCGCAAAGGTTTGCTATTTCGTTCATGAAAGTGATTTTGGTAGCCAAGAAAGAGTTTGCTGCATATTTAGTCAGTTCAGAAGAACGTTCGTCCATATAATAGATCGGGTTTCCCTGACGCACATAAGGTGCATACAATTCGCCCATCAGTTTTTGTGCCTTCTCACTTTTGGTACCGATCACTACTCTGTCTGGTTTCATGAAATCATCGACAGCTACACCTTCGCGTAAGAACTCTGGATTAGAAACCACATCGACTTCAATATTTGTATGTTCCTTGAAAACCGCAGCTACCTTATCGGCAGTGCCTACAGGTACTGTAGATTTGTTTACGATGACCTTATATTCGGTGATCAGCTTGGAAATATCCTTTGCTGCACCAAGGATATAAGAAAGATCTGCAGCACCATCACCACCTGGAGGAGTAGGCAATGCCATAAAAATAATCTGGGCATCCTTTATCCCTTCTGCAAGGTTAGTAGTAAAAGATAAGCGGCCTTGAGCGATGTTGCGATGGAAAAGCACATCAAGTCCAGGTTCGTAGATTGGAATCTGACCGGCTTTCATCTTGTTTACCTTTTCCTCAACGATATCAACACAGATGACGTTATTACCTGTCTCGGCCAAACATGTACCTGTCACTAAACCCACGTAACCAGTACCAATTACAGCTATCTTCATATATTTTAAGTTTTTTAAATATATTCGTTTTAATTTGCAACGAAGATAATAAAATCTTAAGTAAACATTTGTTAGGCTAATACTTAAATATGGGAGATAAGGTTAGTTCTTATTATCCTTTTGATAATTATCTGATTACACACATAACTAATGCTAAATGCAAAATTCGACAAGTGAAAACGAAGTTAAGGCCATTGCAATTTACCTACCACAGTTTCACCCCTTTAAAGAAAATGATGAATGGTGGGGAAAAGGTTTTACTGAATGGACGAATGTCACCAAATCTAAACCAAAATTTAAGGGACACTACCAGCCACATTTACCTGCTGACTTGGGTTTTTATGACCTCAGGTTACTTGATACTATGATTGCTCAGGCCGATTTGGCCAAAGCTTACGGTATTTATGGATTCTGCTTTTACCACTATTGGTTTAATGGGAAACTCTTAATGGAAACTCCGATTGAGCAAATGCTAAAATCTGAGAAACCTGATTTCCCTTTTTGCTTATGCTGGGCTAATGAAAACTGGACAAGACGATGGGACGGATTAGAAGCGGATGTTTTGATTAAGCAAGAATATGATCTTAAAGATGACCTTGACCATATACTTTACTTGATGCCTTTTTTTAAGGACCAAAGGTATATTAAGATAGATGGGAAACCAGTCTATCTAGTCTACAGATCTGAACTTCATCCAAATATAAATGATGCAGTAAAAATTTGGCGTGAGGAAGTAAAGAAAGCCGGATTTGATGATCTTTACCTAATTAGAGTCGAAAATTTTAAGAGAGATTTTGACCCTAAACACCACGGCTTCGATGCAAGTATGGAGTTTGCACCGGATTTTTCTATTGATCTTAAAAAATACAGTAAGAAAAAACCGCTCAATCATTTCTTTAGAAAACTATTGCATAACGGCTCTTTAAAAAAAAGTGGTTTACTTGCAAACAAAGTATTCGACTATGAAGATATGGTTGATAAAATGTCTCAAAAGCAGCCAAAAAAATATAAATACTTTAGATCTGTTTTCCCAGGCTGGGATAACTCTGCGAGAAGAGCTAAAAATGCTACAATCTTTGTTAACTCAAGTCCAAAGAAATTTAGAGACTGGGTTGCAAAAACAGCCCAGTACACCAATGAAAATTTTAATGGAGAAGAACGTTTAATGTTTATAAATGCGTGGAATGAGTGGGCAGAGGGGTGTCATTTAGAGCCAGATCAAAAAGATGGACATCATTATTTACAGGCATTAAAGGATGGACTAGGATAAGACATGCTACATAAACTTACTTAACTTGAGAAAACTGTAGGCCCTCAGTGCTGTAAAAGCAAGCTTAAATTTCGATTGCTTTAAAAACGGCTTTACAGTTTTCTTCAATTCATATCTATATTTATAAAATGATTTATCAAAAAGCTTTTTTTTAAAATAAATTACTGTATTAACCCATTTATCCTTTTGAAAGTTCGCATCCATTAATCTCGAACTAATACCGCCAGCATTAAAGAAAGAAACCGTAATTGGCACGTATTGCATTTGATAACGAGATGCACAGTAAATATTGAAATCATGATCCGCTAAAACTTTATACTGATTATTATAAAGTTTGTGTTTAAAAATATCGATCGAATAAAAAATACATTGATGGCATATATTGAATGTTAACAAATCTGGTACAGAGGTAACTCCTCTATAAATTTCACCATCTTTTGCCCAAGAAGTATCTCCAACAATTTTCACATTACCATAAACAAATTTAGCTCTCGTTTTTTTGAGTAGTCCATTCATATCTGCCAAAACATTTTTGTTATAAAGAAAATCATCACTTCCCAAAAAAAACAGCCACTTCGCATTAGCCTTTTTTATACCTTTATTCATAGCATCATAAACCCCACTATCCTGCTCTGAAAAAAATGATAGTCTACTATCAGCAATTCCTTCAACAATTGCCCTCGTATTATCCGAAGACAAGCCATCTACAACTAGAATTTCAAAGTCTGTAAAGGTTTGTTGCAATAAACTTTCTATGCATGCTTTTATGGTTGCCGAAGAATTATATGTTGGGATTATAATACTGAAAAACTTCATTTTACTTTTTTAATAAACATAGCATTCTTTAACTTTCGTCTATCTCTTTTTAAATTTATAGATAGAATCATCCAGATTGATTTCAACATTTTCTGTCCAAATATCTTGCTCAAATCTTTGGATATTTTAAATATACTGCCATATGCAACTCCTTTATAATGCTCTGTTACTATCAGTTTAAAATTGGTCTTTGCGGCATCTTTCAGTTCGCCTAACGTCCTTCCAAATCTAATTTCACTTTCATTATCAAACCTATTGGTGATCCATTTTAGAAACTGGATATAACCTACAATAAGCCGCTTATTCTTTTTTGCGGCTTGCGCCGATACATTATCATCACTATAACGCCACTTTATTTTCGGACCACTTATAGTGAATAATCCTTTATCATAGGCAAAATTTATAGATGTAGCCCAATCACTAGATTGTGCATATTCGAAATCTATGAAGCCTTGGAGTTCAATATATTTTTCTTTTTTAAAAATATGATCAGGCATTGAATTACCCCGCTTCCATAAAAGAATATTAATCGCCAAATCCATCGCATTTTCATGCGTAGGGCTTTCTTCAGCAGCAGATAAAAATTTATTATTCTTGTCTATAACACAGGTATTAAACCTATAAACATCATAAAATTCCTCAGTAGTATTAATAGCCTCATAAAATTTTTCTACACAAGTGGGCTCGGCAATATCATCATCAGAAAACAACCACAACCACTTTTCTTCACCCACTCTAGACACACATCTTGCCCACTGCTTAACTAAATTAGTTTTACCTAAATTAGTATTAAAACGATGATAATCAATCGAAATCAGTTTTTCATACCTTTTACAAACTGACGCTATATCATCTGGACTACAATCATCGCCAACATAAACCTTAAAGTTCTTATTTGTTTGGCTCGCAAGAGAATCTAGAGCTTCACTCAAATACAAAATCTTATATGCAGGTATTACTATTGCTAAATCCATTCTATCATTGTGTATCATAAATAACATTCTCTATGAGTATTTATTCCTGAAATTTTCTTCACTACCGATAGAGCGCCATTAATTTGCTTAATCAGATCTTAAGCAAAGATAGCACTTTGTTAAGCCTCTGTAAAGTTTGGGTACTTAGGTAAACCATTTTTTACACCCAACAGGTTAAATTTTGACTTGTCAACTAACCACTATTACACCAAATCTAGTAGATTGGTATAAACTAAAAATGGTGTTTTGGAATTATTTATTCTATCTTCGATCAAAATTTCATATTAACATAGTGCGTTTAGTTCTTAAGCAACCTTCTTTTAATAAGTCCAAGCTATATCTTGTAAAAGGCTAAACCGATAAAGAGATATTGTTATCGAAAATACACCAAAATATGCCCATTGTTTCCGTTATTATCCCCAATTACAATCATGCAGCTTATCTAACACAGCGGATAAATTCGGTGCTCGACCAATCATTTCAAGATTTCGAAGTCATTATACTAGATGACTGCTCAACAGATGATAGCAAGGTTATTATAGAGCAATATAGATTTCATGAGAAAGTTAGTCGGATAATATACAATAAGGTAAATTCAGGATCGCCGTTTGAACAATGGAAAAAAGGTGTAGAGGCAGCAACAGGAGAATGGATTTGGATTGCAGAAAGTGATGATGTAGCCGAAAAAGAATTTTTACATACCGTATTAGAAAATACAAAAAACGATGGCAATATTGTGATCTCTTATTGCGCCTCTTGGCGTATTGACAAAGATGGCAGAAGAGAAACTCGATTGGCTTGGGCAGACGATATCAGTAATAGAAATTGGTTAGCAGACTATAAAAATGAAGGATTGAATGAGATTAGTACTCAACTATTTTATAAAAATGTAATTGCTAATGCTAGTGCTGTTTTGTTTAAAAAGGAAGCGCTAGACATGGAGGTTTTTAAATTCATTTCTAATATGCGGTTTGCTGGCGACTGGTTGTTTTGGATAAAATTATTAGAAAGAGGAACGATTTACTATTCGGCTAAAATATTAAACAACTTTAGATACCACGATAACACAACAAGAAATCTGAAAAATGCAAGTTTAGAAAAGCAAAGATTTGAAGAATACTTTAGCGTTTTAAATTATCTAAAAAACAACCACGAGGTACACTGGAATTACAAGAAGCATAAATGGATGCTTTATGACTGGTTGGATAGGTATCAATTAATAAACGAAAAAGCTTTTTTGCCACTAAACTTAAAATTTCCTTTTTTTTACAACATGTTTCTTTTACATAGGTTTTTAAAAAAGAAAAACCTCCGTTGTAAAGCGCTGAGCTGTTAGATGCGTTTTGAAAGTTAACCAATTTACAATATTTTTGACACATCGTTATCCATCTAAAATTTGGATTACCAATGACAAAATAGAACTCCCCAAATAGCTATGTCTTCAAAGAAAACCAGTAAGTTGTCTATATTTTTCAAAATGCTAAAATGTATTTACATAAATACAATTCAAAACACAACTTTACCTACAAAATACCCTGCTCAGGAAAAACTGGTTATTGTAAACAATCCCGATGCGAAACCACAAAGTATTCCAAAAATTATTTGGATGTATTGGGAAGACGATGCTATCCCATTGTCTGTTCAAAAAATGATCGATGCCATTAAAGAGCTACACCCTCAGCATGACATCCATGTATTAAGCGATAAGACTTACAATTCATTTCTCCCTGATTTAGAAATTAAAGGCCAAATGCCGATTGCGAATAAAACAGACCTTATACGGTTAGCACTACTGCATCAATTTGGTGGAATATGGATGGACTGCACCATAATTCTAAGGGACAGTTTTGATTGGATACACGAAATCGCTGAAAAAGAGGCCTTTGATATCGTTGCACATTATAACGAAGATCAAACAACAGATAATGAATATCCCGTAATTGAAACTTGGCTATTAGCCGCAGCCCCAAATAACCATATTATTAAACGTTGGCTGGATGTCCTAATGCCGCTCAAAGATTTGGGAAGTAAACAGTACTATGAAGAACTTAAAAAAATACCCAATTACGATCTAATTAAACAAAACATCCCGATACCCCATTATTTATTAGTATTTGTAGCTTTACAAGTTGCCTTAAGAGAGCGCAAAGATTTCAACTTACACCTTAGAAAATGCCAGGATAGTGCGTTTTATCTACAAGAATATTACAATTGGTCTAAATATAAGATGACTTACGCACTATGCCGTTTAGAAAACGTTAGGCCAAATCTTTCTATGATCAAGCTTACTTCAAATAACCGATCATTAATTGAAACATTTAGAAAATGGGGATTAATTAAAAAAAATAGCACTATGGGGTTAATAATGAATTCATAAACGTTTAAAAGCTATTTCATTTTTCGCTCTCAACGCTTGTTTTTACGCCTCACCATGTTTATGCCCAGGAAGTACCAGGTAGTATTTCCATTATCTTCCGTCTTTCTTTTAAGCAATGGCATGCCTAAAAAACGATAATAGGTCCATGTTACAGAAAGAGCGCTTAATTTTATATTATGCTCTTTTTCGAAGTCTTTTTTGAATCTGCGTAAAGGTTTCATGGTCTTTTCTCTTTCCCACTTGCTTTTCTTGCGCTGAGTTGTTAAAGCCGAGGTATTTCGGTACTTATAGTAATAAACTGCGCCAGGAGCCGATACTACTTTGTTTGCTAAAAACACGGCTTGTAACGAGAATATCATATCTTCTGCAATATGAGCCGTTTCATCAAATTCCAATTTTTGCTCATTCAAAAAAGAAGTCTTTAACAAATATTTGAAACAATAACCTTGGCTACTTACTTTAGTCAACACTATCTTATCTTCGGTTAAGGTTGCTAAAAATCTTTGTTGAATATCATATGACGATTTGGGATCTCTCTCATTAATCATTCCGCAATAGGTAATATCCGCGTTGCAGTACAATGCAGAACTTAACATTTGCTCGTAAAAATCAAGATTTATTAAATCATCTGCATCCATAAAGTGCAAATACTCGCCAGTAGCTGCTTTTAAACCAGCATTTCTGGCTGCAGACACGCCTTTGTTCTCTTGTGAAATAAGCTTGATTCTATATTTTTCAGCAATCTCGACAGTATTATCAGTCGATCCATCATCTACGACAATAATTTCGATGTTTTTATAGGTTTGATTTAATATGTTTTCGAGACATTGTGCCAAATAGGGAGCAACATTGTAAGCAGGAATGACAACCGAAATGAGGTGTAAATTTTCCATGTATAGTAAGTAATGTATACGCTATCTCTTTTGCTTTGTAGATTAACTAATATATTTGTTATAAAACAATTTTAACCGCTCTAATCGATTGTTCCTAAAATAAGCCATTTTATGTATCGAGCCTAATCTAACTATTTCTTCATCAGGAATACTACTCATATCTGGATACTTTATTTTTGCTTGTAAAAGATGGGGAATAGTATCACTAACAACTGGGCATTTTTCATTTACAAAATTCGTTTGAATAAGTAGGTTATATAAAATTTGAAAGAAAAAATAATTAATAATTTGATCTTGAGTCTTCCAATAATGAAGTATCAAGTTTAGCATAGCAGAGATAACGGAGCTACCTTTTTTAGCAAAAATTATACTATTTAATGTCCGCACCTTATAATTTGGATGCCAACCCCAATAGTGTACATCTGTATTCTCCCAATATGTTTTATTTAACACTGCGTCATCTCGTTGGTAAATAAAATAATCAAGTTCTGCAAAACGCATAGGTAAAGTATCCGTCAGTAAAATTGTGGCATCTAGCCACACACCACCGTAAGTATTTAGCAGCGCTAAACGGAGCAAATCCGAAAAAAAAGTCTTGTTAAACGCAGAATTTTTTCTTTTTTCCCAAACAAAATCGGGTAAATCAATATAATTGCTTACTGTCTCATCACTCAATCTAATTATCGTATACTCTCCTTTGTATTTATTTACCGAGCTAAAACACATCTGCACAACTTCAGGCAACTCCACATTTTCAATCCCCTGCCCCCAATACTGCCATATTATTTTTTCTGTTGAAAACTGCTGTTTTGGTTTTAGTTGATAAGATTCTAGCCTACCCGCAAAATAATCAGCCACAACAGCTTCCCAATAATTTTCTACATCTTGATACTGTTTCCAAATTTTGTTACGGTTATAATATTTTTTTCTAGCGCCATTTACATATAAAAATAGTGATGATATTTTCCTTAAAATATTCATTCTACGCAAAATTAAATACTAAGCTATCCATTTTTTAATAATGTATCTTAATCTCCCAGTTGTTACACCTGGTATTTGAAAATTATACTTATTAGCAAATTCTATCATAGCATTTCTAGCATGTAATCTATCTTCATGTCGCTTTTTCCTAAAGACCTTATCTTTATTCGTCATAATAGAATTTTCATGATGACAATAAGTATATTTAGCTTCAGGTACAACCACTATCTTTTCGGCAAAATATATAGCTGGGAGAGAGAACATCAGATCCTCCATTAATCGCCCTTCTTGAAAACGCAAACTATGTCTTTTTAAAAAATCTATTTTAAACAAATAGCGCCACACAAATCCCATTTTACCTACATAAGTGGCTTCAAGCTTTTCTTCTGTTGCGGTGTAGACTATTTGCTTTCTAAAATTCTGACTCTTTTGAGGACTTCCTACATTAATTATTTCACTGCAGGCAACATCAGCTCCCGTTTCTGTTATGGCCTCCACTAATGCCTTATAGTAATCCGAATTAATCTCATCATCTACGTCCATAAAATGTATAAACTCGCCATTTGCAGCATCTATACCTGTATTTCTTGCAGCAGAAAGACCTCTGTTCTTTTCGTGATTGATTAGTTTAACCTGATATCCTTCTGTCATAACAGCAGAATTATCTGCAGAACCATCATTAACTACAATTATTTCTAAATTCTTGTAAGATTGGCTCATCATCATATCCAAACACGGCTTTACATACTGTTCACCGTTATAAACTGGAATAATTACAGAAACCAAGGGATTACTATTCATAGCCGAACAATTTAAAGCTCAAAATTAGATTTTTCTGGCAATATGCTCTCAAATGCAGCCTCTACCTTTGCCATGGTTTGTTCATAGTTTCTCATGTGTTCATTATCATTGATACAAACCAAAGAATAGCTCTGCTCTCTTATCGCTTTTATTGCTTTTTCTGACTTAAACAACAAAGGGAACATTTTTGTATTTTGATACGTATTGTAAGCGTTGAAATTTGATTTACAAATTTGCCAAGTCCTGAAAAGTTCTTGTGTATAATCTTGTGGACTGCGGAATCTATGTGTAGACATTCCTTTCAACTCATCGCCTTCCTTCTCCCAAACTTCTTCAAAAGTAGCTTTTAAGTAAGGCTGTGCGTTGTGCGGAGTTCTAAGCGTGACAAATTTATCATAAAACGATAACCGCTTGGTCAGCTTGCCCCTACTTCCATAACTCTCATCGTACCACTTATCCCTATCTCTTTTCAACACTTCTTTTTTATCGAAATGTTTATTGATGATACGGATATTATTTTTCAAGCATTTACTCCACAATGATAGCCCAAAATTTAATCTAAAAGCGGCGATATCATTTGGTAATCCATCCTTAAAAAAGCGTTCTTCCGTAATGTGATTAGTAATAAAAAAATCATCATTAAAATACACGAAATGCTCTGATAAGCCTGGGATTTTATGAAGATAGATCTCGATTAAACTAGAATTAAATACTGGCAGATACTCTTTCGGAATATAATCTTCGTGATTAACCATCTGTAATTTTGGATGTGCTGTATTTAGCCATTCTGGACTTTGTCCACACGTTACGAAGTGAATTTTACGCACCCAAGGAGCAAACTTTTCGACACCCCTAAACCAATATTTCAACAGACCGTGGTCACGAAATCTAGCTTCCGAAACTTCGTTTTTTGTGTTATCTATTTTACCAGAATACTTTGCGAAATCCTGCTTCCATTTTGGGTCATTCATATCAACCCAAGTAATTACAAAGTCTATCTCCATACAAAGGATAAAGGTAATGAAAATCGTTTGAAAGATGCTAAAAGGCTAAATTTTGTTAATCTCCCGAATATGTAAATTTCGCTTAAAGCGGTCAAATCGGATTACACGCTTCTAAACTTTCACTATCTTTGAAACCACAGTTTTCAAAAGGTTTATCGAAAAACAACTGTAAGCAAATATCTTAAGAACGGCAATGAATAAGACGATTGTAAACATATTAACTGCATTTATCTACAATAAGCAAAAGAAAGAAAAATGGAGAGATAACTTGAGCAAAATTGATCTTGGCAGCGTAGTTAATAAAGGTATTGCAGAAGTAATTGCAGGTGTGATACCCCATAAAATGACAAGAAACCAATGGCGGGGAATTTTGAGATATGGAACTTTAAACGGCATTAAACTGAAGCAGTTCTTGAAAAGAAACGAACATGTTACCCCCAAACACTACTTAACAATTTGTGCGATTGCAAAAAACGAAGGCCCCTATTTCGAAGAGTGGATAGAATGGCATCGTAGTTTGGGCGTGGAAAGGTTTTATATCTATGACAACGAAAGCACCGACAACACCAAAGAAATTTTAGCGCCGTACGTAGCAACAGGTTTAGTTGAGTATACTTTCTGGCCAGGCATGAAGCAACAACTTCCTGCGTATGATCACTGTTTAGAAAAACACAGATTAGATGCCCGATGGATTGCTGTAATTGACCTCGATGAATTTATAAAGCCCATCAAGGACAAATCTATCCCAGAATTTTTAAAGCGTTTTGAGGATTTTTCGGCAGTAGAAATTAACTGGCTAGTTTATGGTAGTGGTGGCGCAAAAACAAAGGAAATTGGTGGTGTAATGCAACGATTTAAGAAACACTCGAGGCCAGACGAATGGGCAAACAGACATGTGAAAAGTATCGTAAATCCCCGTCGCGTATTCTCATTTATTGGTTGCCACGAAGTAGCTAGAATAAATGGAAAAACAGCGGATTCGCATGGCAATGTGGTGGAAAAAAATTTCCGCGATCGCGAGCCGCAGCAAGATGTGATTAGAGTAAACCATTATGCTGTAAAATCTTACGAAGAATTTCTACAGAAACGTGCCCGTGGACGTGCCAGAGCATTGGAACAACGCGATTTGGGCTACTTTGGTTGGTTAGACCTTAATGATATTGATGAAAACGATGAGGATACGGGCGATTAGCTGTTAAATCTTATCTATCCTTACCCAATCCATACCCGCAGCAATAGCGCCTTGTACGCCTAAATCTGCATCTTCAAATACAATGCACTTTTCAGGTGCAACACCTAAAGCTTCTGCAGCGGCTAAAAATGGATCTGGAGCGGGTTTTCCTTTTGAGGTTTCTCCAGCGCAAACCATCACGTCAATCAAATCAATTAAACCTAAAACGGTTAATGTTTTGGTTACTGTTTTTCTACTTCCACCAGAAACTACTGCAATTTTTACTTTACCAACGTGATTTTTCAAATGTTCGGCTACGTAAGAAATTGGCTGTGTTTTTTCTATATACTTATCAATGAAGATTTGAGATTTTTCGCTAGCAAAGGTATCTGGCAAATCAACCCCATATCTTTTAGTGATTTCCTTTGCAAAGACAGCCGTTGGCATTCCTGCAAATTCATCGATCATATTTAGGTCTAAACCAATACCATAATTAGCCGCTACTTCTTCGTAAGCTAATTTGTGAGCCATCATGTTATCCGCTAGCGTGCCATCACAATCATATAAAAAAGCTTGGTATTCGCCTTCGGTTCTTTTGGTTAAAATTTCTAGTTTTTCTAAGTGCTTGCTATCCATTACTTCGACATTTCAGCTAGTGCATCAATAAATCTTGGGTCGTCATTTAAACTCTCTACTAGCTGTACATGCTCTCCGCCAAGCTCTTTAAATTCTTCATGGTATTCCACTGTGATTTCATAAAGCGTCTCTAAGCAATCGGCAACAAACGCTGGGCTGAAAACCAATAATCGCTTTTTACCTTCTGCAGCCAACTTTTTGAGTGTATCTGTAGTATATGGTTGGATCCAAGGCTCTTTTCCTAAACGAGATTGATAACAAACCGAATAATCCTCTCTGTTGATACCTAGTTTTGCTGCCAAAAGCTTTGCCGTATTGTGGCACTGCGCCGAGTAGCAAAACTTGTTTGCGTCGTTATAGTTGTCGCAGCAGTTGTTTACTTTTAAGCAGTATTTCCCTGTATGATCAGATTTTGTCATTTGTCTTTGCGGCAAGCCATGGAAACTAAATAACACATGATCATAATTTTCCAATCCGTGTTTTCTTGCGTTATCCGCAAATATTTCGAGCATTAATTCATTATCATGAAAAGAATTAACGAAAGATACTGGTGGAATTGTTGGCCACTTACTGATTAACTCCATCACCAATTGCAACACAGAACCCGTACTTGCAGAAGCATATTGAGGAAAAAGAGGGATCACTTTGATACTACTTACTAATCCTTTTTTCAACTTCTCTAAGGCATTTTCGATAGAAGGATTTTGGTAACGCATTGCCAATTCAACCTGATATTCTTTACCAAGTTTCTCTTGCAACATCTTTGCTTGCAGCTCACTATAATACAACAAAGGCGAGCCATTTTCATTCCAGATCTCTTTGTAAAGTTTCGAAGTTTTTGGACTACGGAAAGGTACAATGATCCCTTTAACCAGTAAAGTTCTATTCAATTTCGGAATATCGATAACTCGTTCATCCATTAAAAATTGATCAAGATACTTTCTTACATCTTTTACTTCTGGACTATCTGGAGTGCCCAGATTTACCAGCAATATACCTTTCTTGGCCATTAGTTTCTTATTTGCCGCAAATATAGCTTGATTTGCGATTTTAGAAGTATGATTTTAGATTTTAAGACACAGATTAGACAGAAACAATAATTAATTGAGAAATGTTAAATGAGTGAATTTATAAGAGAGCAATTGAGCAATGCAACAACTATAAGCTCTCCAACTCAGCTTTCACTTGTTCCATTAACCACATAGGTGTAGATGTTGCACCGCAAATACCGATTTTATCATTAGGCTGGAACCAAGTTTGATTCAGCTCTTCTACATTAGAAATGAAGTAGGAATTATCATTGTATTTTTTGCATACATCATAAAGTACCTTACCATTCGAAGATTTCTTTCCAGATACAAAAACAATCCTGTCAAAATCTTTTACAAATCGTTCTAACTCATCATAGCGGTTAGAAACCTGTCTGCAAATGGTATCATTGGCTTTTACTTCATAGCCCCTGCTAATCAATTCCTCTTTGATCTGATAAAATTTATCTACGCTTTTGGTAGTTTGGCTATACAGTGTAAATTTATTAGGCAATTCTACATTATCCAGCTCTGCAATATCCATGAATACCAAAGCTTCACCATCAGTTTGGCCTTGCAAGCCAATCACCTCTGCATGTCCATGTTTGCCAAAAATCAGAATTTTTTCACCATCATCATGTGTATTTTTTATGCGATTCTGCAATTTCAACACCACAGGACAAGAAGCGTCAATAAGGGTTAGATTGTTGGCCAAAGCCAGTTCGTAAGTAGAAGGAGCTTCTCCATGTGCTCTAATGAGTACTTTTTCGTTATACAGTTCTTTAAGTTTTTCGTGATCGATAATCCTCAACCCTTTTACTCGAAGGCGCTCTACTTCTTCATCATTGTGTACGATATCACCCAGACAGTACAAATACTCTTCCTGGTCTAAAATATCTTCGGCCATATCGATGGCGTAAACTACCCCGAAACAAAAACCAGATGATTTATCTATCGTAACTTTTAAATTATAACTCATGATGAATACACAACAAAGGTACGCAGAAGAAGTTTAATTTGAGAAAAATTTTTAATATCGGATAATAATTTTATATTTGATAACGATATTAACACAAATGTGGGAATTTAACCTAAGTGACCTCGAAGAATTACAGCCACACATAGAAAGGCTATACGAAAAAAAAGCAAAGATTGACCAATCGAGACCTTTGCCCAACTTTGTATTGCACAAAATTAAGGAACAACTTAGCTTAGAATGGACCTACAACTCTAATAGTATTGAAGGAAATACACTTAACCTTAGAGAGACACAGCTCATTTTAGAGGAAGGAATTACCGTAGGCGGAAAATCTTTAAGGGAACATTTCGAGGTGATAAACCACGAGAAAGCGATAGCTTACTTGTATAGCTTAGTTAATCCAAATTACACTTTAAGGAGTATTGATATTTTAAATCTACATAGCTACATTTTAAAAAATATTGAAGATGAATATGCTGGCAGGTTAAGAAACGGTGGGGTTCGTATTGTTGGCGCTAACTTTACACCTCCAAGCGCAAAGAAAGTTCCAGATTTATTTGATGAGCTTGTTGCTTTTATTAATGAAAATCCAACAGGTGTTGATGATTTGGTATTGGCCACTCTGTTTCATCACAAATTGGTTTGGATACATCCATTTTTTGATGGCAATGGGCGAACGGTTCGTTTAGCGATGAATCTATTATTGATGCGAAAAGGATTTCCTCCAGCAATTATCCTTAAAAATGATAGGAAGAAATATTACGATGCGTTGAACCAAGCCAATAATGGCAATTATCATAAGCTTTGCTTGTTAATGCTACAGGCTACGGAACGTTCATTAAATATGTACATTAATGCTATGCCCGGCAATAGCTACGATGATTACGAACCGATATCAAGTATCGTTTCTGAGCCAAATTTCCCATATGGGCAAGAATATATCAGCTTGTTGGCGAGGCAAGGAAAAATAGATGCCTACAAGGAAGGTAAAAACTGGCTTACCACAAAAGAAGCAATAGAAGAATACGTGGTTAATAGGAAAAGAAAAAGGTAGGTTTTTAGATGGAAACCTACCTTTTTCTTTTTTTCTAGCTTAAATAAACCCTGTCCTCTTCCCCCTCTACATCCATAATTACATCTACATGTTCTTTAAGCACGGTAGCCAACTCTAATCCAACAAAATCTGTTGCAATTGGGAATATTTTATGGCTTCTATCTACCAAAACCACTGTTCTAATTTTCTTATGTGGCGTATTTAAAAACACACCTAAACCATAAGCTAAAGTTTTGCCACTGTTCAACACGTCATCTACCAAAATAATGACCTTGTTTTTCCAGTTGCTTTCTGGCAAATCGGTTTTTGCCACCAATTTACTACTTTGCTTCTCTACATCTATGCGCAACAAAGTAGTTTTAAATTCAGAAATCTCATTAAGCGTTTTTTCTAAACGAAAGGCCAACTTGTAGCCCCTGTCCCAAATTCCGGCCAGCACAATTTCCTTTTCATCAATATTATCTTCCAATATCTGGTAAGCAATTCTGTTGATCTTTTGTTGGATTTGTTTCTTGTCTAAAATAAGTACTTGATTTTGGGGCATCTTTCTGATATTTATTATACAAAAGAACGACTTTAAGCCTCAATATCAAACATTGATTTTTTTTTTAGTTGTTGGTGCAACGTTTTGCTAGTTACGAGCGTCTAATGATTAAACTAATTTCCGAAACATCATGAAAAATTCTTTCCTTTCAAAAATCAGCAGTTTGTTTATCGCCTGCATTATTACCCTAAATGTAGCGGCTCAAAGTTCTAAAACAGTAAATGCAAAAAACTTCACCAACATTGCGGTTAGTAATGGTATTGATTTATTCATCACTCAGGGAAATGCAGAAAGTGTGGTTGTTAAGGGCCAAGAAGAGGTGATCAAGGATGTCATTGTTTTACAAGAGGGAAGCAACCTGACCATCAAATATAAAGAAGGCATCAACTGGAGCCGTTTATTTAAAGGCACTCAAATCCATGTGTATGTTACTGTTAAAAAACTGAACGGCATTGCTGCCTCTGGCGGTAGCGATGTAGAAACCCAAAACACCATCAACACTGATAAAATGAGCATCAAATCTTCTGGTGGTGCTGATTTAGACCTCAACATTGTTTGTAAAGATATTTCTATTTCATCTAGTGGCGGTAGCGACATCAATTTGAAAGGTTCTGCAGAAAATATGGTTTTAAACACCAGTGGTGGCAGCGATGTTGATGCTTTTGACTTTAAGGTAAATTATGCACAAGTAAACACAAGTGGCGGTTCTGATGCTAACATTTATGTAAACAAAGGTTTGACAGCCAGTGCAACGGGTGGTAGCGATATTAGCTACAAAGGCAATGCGGCCTTAAAAAAGGTATCGAACTCCAAAAGTGCAGATATCACACACGTAAATTAATCCGAAAAGGGATCTCTAAATAGAAAAACTTAGTTTAGTTAATAGTTAAGTGCCAATACCGCGGATGCAGTATTGGCCTTTTTTATTTTATACGATAGTCTCTAATTTAACAGAGCTTTTCTAACTACTTCTTTGAATAAGGATAGTAAATGAAGTTGGCACCTTCTGGCACAATCACAAAAACACACATAAAATCTTCTGGCGTTTTGTAATTTTTGAGAAAGTGTTCTTTCTTCTCTGGTTTGATAATTCCTTTTTCTATAAACTCTTCTAATGTAGATGCTTGGATAGTCCAGTTAGTATTTAACTCTTCCCTGTTTAAAATCATTTCGCCCAACTTCACTTCATGTTGGTGTGCTATAAAAATTGGCGTAGCCGATATTCCCTCTACCATAATCTCTACGGCCACTTCTTTAATCGAATCAGCGTAGAACGCTAAATCTTTTTCCAAACTTACTAAAGGACTTTGCTTTTTTTCTTCTTTTTGCTCGCCTCCATTCGGATTTACTCCACCTAACAACTCTTCAGATTCCATATCTTAAAACTTGATTTCGTTTTTATTTATTATAAAATTATCATCTGCTAAACTGTCTGTGAGCAGATAATACCTATCTTCTTTTTCCTCTATCCGTTTAGACAAAGGATATTCGTCGGCACAATAGTACATGCTACCTTTCTTTATTAGCTTCCAAGCGTTGTCTTTCAAGCTAAAGAGATTGATACTTGCCCAACAGCTGCTAAACCATTCTGGTCTAAGTAATAATTCAGGCTCATCGTCGCCATCTAAATCTTTAACTAAGTAAAGGTCTGCGCCAATAGCCTGTTTAAAGTTTAGAGTGGGCCATTTTTTATTACTAAATAGCACATTGATTTCGAATTCCTTCTTTTCTTGCAATGTGGGATCTTGTGCCACTTTTGGCTTAATTACAAATGCCGTGTCTCTTTCGTTGATCAGCAATGTATCTACCAAAACCGTGTCTGCATCAACCATGAAAGTTTTGGTCTGAACATCTACATCTTTTATTTCCTTTTTTGTTTCCTTACTTCTACAGGCTAAGGCTATTACAGCCAACATCAGCAAAAAACAATATCGTTTCATCTTTATCATAAAGCTTTAGATATTAATTCACTCTGTAACAGAAGGAAATTATTTAAGTTTTAGCAAAACCACATTTTCCACGTGCTGTGTATGCGGAAACATATCTACCGGCTTTATGCGAACCACTTCATATTTTTCAGTCAACAAAGCCAAATCCCTTGCTTGTGTAGCCGCATTACAACTCACATAAACAATCTTTTCCGCTTCCATTTCTAGCAATCGATCTACTACATCTTGGTGCATCCCTGCCCTTGGAGGATCGGTAATTACTACATCTGGTTTGCCATGCTCAGCAATAAATTCTCTGGTCAGGATATCTTTCATATCCCCAGCATAAAAGATGGTATTATCAATTCCGTTAAGCTGAGAATTAAATTTTGCGTCTTCGATAGCAGAAGGTACATACTCTACTCCAACAACCTGTTTCGCACTATGAGCTACAAAATTAGCGATAGTTCCAGCACCAGTATATAAATCATAAACCAGTTCATCACCTTTTAGATCTGCAAATTCTTTAGTGATACGATATAACTCGTAAGCCTGTTCGGAATTAGTTTGATAAAACGATTTGATCCCGATTTTGTATTTCACGGTTTTTCCGTTACCCAAAGGCATTTCCTCGAAAATATGATCTCTACCAGCATAAGTAATCACCTCTTGATCGAAAATCGTATCGTTCTTTTTGTGGTTGACAATATATTGCAGGGATGTAATTTCAGGGAAAGTAGTTTTCAGAAACTCCATCAAACCATCAATCTTCGCTTGCTCTGCGTATGCAAAAACAACGCCCACCATAATTTCCCCAGTACTCGAAGTACGGATAATCAGGTTGCGCATTTCGCCTTCGTGGTTACGCAAATCGTAAAAACTTAGGTTGTTCTGTAGCGCATAATCACGAACTTTTAACCGAATTTGGTTACTTGGATCGGCCTGTAAATAACAATGCTCCACACCTAAAATCTTATCAAATCGGCCTGGAACGTGAAAGCCCAAAGCATTCATTTGCCTGCCTTCGGCTTCTTCAGCCATATCGGCAGCATCCAACCAACGCTTGTTAGAAAAAGTAAATTCTAATTTATTACGATAGTATTGATTTTGATCTGAACCTAAAATTGGTTCAATACCACTTACATCTATTTTACCTAGACGCTGTAATGCGGACTCTACACTTTTTTGTTTGTAAGTCAATTGTGCGCTATACTGCATGTGCTGCCACTTACAACCACCACAAGTACCAAAATGGCTACAAAAAGCATCTTGTCGCAAAGCGGATGGTGTATGCAAAGTTTCGATAACTGCTTCTGCAAAGTTTTTCTTTTTCTTTACCAAACGTACGTCCACCACATCACCAGGAACGGCCTTATCTACAAAGATTACCAATTCATCGGCTTTGCCCACCCCTTTGCCTTCTTCGGCAATATCAATAATACTTAAACCAGAAATCCTGATAGGTTCAGTATTTTTTCTTTTTCTGCTCATTGCCGCAAATATACGACGATTGTGTGATAGAATGATTGAGTTTTGAATGATTGAATGAGTAAGTTATGGAGAGTGCAGAGTGAAGTTTAGGCAAAGCAATAGCGATAAGGTAGGAAACCTAGGGCCTAAAAAGAGAATCAGTTATGTAAATTAACCTTCAAAAATGCTTAGAATTAATCCCAAAACACCATCAGCAAGATTAAAATTTACGTCGAACTGTTCATCTACCATTACAGAAATCTCTAACACTTCTTGACTCATAATTATAATGCTATCGTTACAAAATTAACAAATATGAACTAAAAACCAAATCGGTATAATGTTATTGTTTTGTTAACTATATATTAGCCTCAGATACACAGTTTTTTTTACGATTGTAAAAGTTTAATAAAAACTGTGGCTAAAAACATATAAAGGTTTAAGGGAATGATGTAACACACTACTGAGCTTCTAAGGTTAATTTTGTGTTATCAAATGAAGATCATGGAAATTGAAAACCCAATATACATCCCTTTAGAAAATGTAGATAGCGAACATTGTGCACTCATTGTCGACAAAGGTTTAGCAGAAATCAAGGAAATCAGTTCTCACAAGGTAGAATTGAATAACCATAGAGCTATTGTTGCAGCTAAGAAATATCCTGAAGAAGCAGTACAAGCAGCAGTAAAACAGATTAGAGGTTTAGGTTATGACGTTACTACTGTTAAACAAACTTTTCCCGTAACGAATATGTCTTGTGCTTCTTGCGCAGCTAATACCGAAGCTACTTTGAACAATCAGGTGGGCGTAGTAAGGGCGGAAGTAAATTATGCAAATACGTTAGCAAAAGTAGAATATATCCCGAGCTTGGTAACTGCACAACAGTTGAAAGAAGCAGTGCAAGCCGCAGGTTATGATTTATTGATTAACGACAGCAACGAAGCCAAAGAATCATTAGCAGATATTAAAGCAACCCAATATAAGGCACTAAGAAAACGAGCTATTGGCGCTTTAGTTTTAGCCGTTCCGCTTTTTGTGCTAGGTATGTTTTTTATGGATATACCTTACGCAAATTACATGATGTGGGCCTTAGCTACCCCAATGATTTTTATTTACGGCAGGCAATTCTTTGTTGGTGCTTGGAAACAAGCCAAACATCGCTCTGCGAATATGGATACCTTGGTTGCTATAAGTACTGGGACTGCTTATATTTACAGTGTACTGATTACGCTTTTTCCAAATTTCATGCATCGAATGGGCATCCATTCTCATGTTTATTTCGAGGCTGCTGGCATTGTCATTGCCTTTATCCTTTTAGGAAAACTTTTGGAAGAAAAAGCAAAAGGTAACACTTCTTCAGCCATTAAAAAACTGATCGGCCTACAACCAAAACATGTTACTATTGTCCATGAAAACGGCCATCAAATGCAAATTGATATCAGTTCGGTTAAGGTTGGCGACATTCTTTTAGTAAAACCTGGCGAGCGTATTGCTGTAGATGGTTCTGTAATTAGTGGCAGCTCTTACATAGACGAAAGCATGATTAGTGGCGAGCCTATTCCTGTTGCTAAAACTGAAGGTACTGCAGTATTTGCCGGAACCATTAACCAAAAAGGAAGTTTTCAGTTTAAAGCCGAAAAAGTTGGCAGCGACACTATTCTGGCCCATATTGTTAAAATGGTGGAAGATGCGCAAGGTAGTAAAGCGCCTGTACAAAAATTAGTAGATAAAATTGCCGCTGTTTTTGTCCCTATCGTAATCGGCATTTCGATCTTAAGCTTGCTTCTTTGGGTAATTTTGGGTGGCGAGAATGGTTTAAGCCAAGGAATAGTTGCCTTTGTAACTGTGTTGGTAATTGCCTGCCCTTGTGCTTTAGGTTTGGCAACACCTACCGCAATTATGGTTGGTGTGGGCAAAGGTGCCGAAAAAGGAATTTTAATTAAGGATGCCGAAAGTTTAGAGCTAGCGAAGAAAGTAAATGCAATTATTCTTGATAAAACGGGAACCATTACCGAAGGCAAACCAAAAGTTACAGCCATTAAATGGTTCGAGGACTTTAGTGAGCAACATCAGCACATACTTTATAGTATCGAAAAATCTTCGGAACATCCTTTGGCAGACGCAATTACAGCACACTTAAAAGATAGCTCACAGTTTTTAAAAGGCGTTATTATAGAAAATATTAGCGGACAAGGCATTGAAGGAAAGTTTGAGCAACGGACCTACGTTATCGGAAATGAACTGTTGGCCAAAGAACGAAATATCGAAATTTCGGCAGCAGCGAAAAACTGGATTGAACAGCAACTGGAAGTAGCACAAACAGTAGTTCTTTTCTGTGATGATCAAAAAGTGTTAGCTGCCATCGCAATTGCCGATCAGATTAAAGCTACCTCGCAACAAGCCGTACAACAACTTCAAAAAGATGGCATCACAGTTTATATGCTTACTGGCGATAATGAACAAACTGCGAAAGCAGTAGCCGACCAGCTCGGGATTGACGAATACAGTGCAAATGTACTGCCCTCAGACAAAGCGACTTTCGTTAAAAAATTACAACAACAAAATAATGTAGTAGCAATGGTAGGCGACGGAATAAACGACAGTACGGCACTAGCGCAAGCAGATGTAAGTATCGCAATGGGCAAAGGAAGTGACATTGCCATGGACGTAGCTAAAATGACCATCATTTCTTCGGACTTAACTAAAATTCCTGAAGCAATGCATTTGTCAAAAAATACAGTACAGGCTATTAAACAGAACTTATTCTGGGCGTTTATTTACAACATCATCGGCATTCCTATTGCAGCCGGGATATTGTTTCCAGTTAACGGTTTCTTATTAGATCCAATGTGGGCTGGAGCGGCAATGGCACTAAGTTCGGTAAGCGTGGTGAGCAATAGCTTAAGATTGAAATGGAAGAAATAACAATTGTTTGATTGTTACATTGCTAAATTGTTAGTCTTTTAAAACTCTTTAATTTTTACTTTAAACTTTTTACTTAACAAATGGATACACTAAAATTTAAAACAACAATAAACTGCAGCGCATGTGTTGCCAAAGTTACACCTGTTCTTAATGAGCAAGAAAACGTAAACAATTGGTCGGTAAACACTGAAAATCCTGATAAGGTATTAACGGTAGAAGGAGAGCATATCGATGAAGCGGATTTAGTAAAATCTTTATCGAAGGTTGGCTATAAAGCCGAAAGGATTTAGAAATACAGCTGTTATTCTGAGTATAGCGAAGAATCTATTATAGCGTACAGATTCCTCGCAAACTCGGAATGACAAATCAGCTTTACTTAATCTCCGCCATTAAATTTGGATAATCGGTTACAATACCATCAACGCCAAGGTTTTTAAGGTAGATGATGTCTTTAGCTGTATTAACCGTCCAAGGAATAATTTTGACACCCGCAGCATGACATTTATCTACCAAACCTTTACCTACTAAGGCCATATACGGACTGTAGATTGTTGGTGTAAAACCCAATGCTTTAATGTTGTTTTCAAAATCTTCTTTTTCATCAATCCCTAAAGAAGTGGGTATGTTAGGATATTTTTTGTGTAAATATTGTAAGCTACGGATATCGAACGAGTGAATAGTTACTCGATTTTCTAATTTCTTCGCTTTTACAATGGCCATGATTAGCTCTACATATTCTTCGGGGCTAGGCTGAAATTCTCCATCGCCTTTTCGGATTAACTTTGTTTCGATATTATAGTGAGGCTTCGCCATTTTTTTTCGTTTCGAGGCAAAGAACTCAACCTTATCTATAAGCTCACTTAACAAAGGTTTTTCCACCCTAAACTTCTCTTGATGCGGAAATCTCGGATTGGCTTTTGAACCCACATCAAACTGTCTCACCTCATCGTAATTCATCTTATAGATGTTAAATTTCTTCTCGTTCTTTAACGTGATTTCATCACCATTTGGCGAAATACTAATGGTATGGTTAAAGTATGGTTCTTGAGAAACCACCACTTGCTTATCTTTAGAAATCACCACCTCCATTTTTAAGGTTGTCACCCCATTTTCCAAAGCTTTGATCATTCCCGGAATAGTATTTTCGGGCATTAAGCCTCTTGCACCACGATTGCCCTGTACTTCGAAAACTACTGGAACTTTCTTTTGAGCAAATGTTAACTGAGCTATAGCAACTACTAATAAAAACGGAAGGATGATTTTTTTCATAATATCTAATTTAAGGAAGCTTAAATAAGCAAACGATACTTGCAAGTATAATAGTTTTACTCAAAAATCAGTAAATAAGACCACTCTTAAAACTAAAAAAGGACTTCAACTACTGTCGAAATCCTTTGTTTATGTTTGATATTTGGTTTCTGAAAAAGCTTTGTTACTATCTTTCAGCAACCGTAAATATTTGAGTAATAATGTTCCAAGTAGCATCAGCTTGGCGCTCCCAAATGAATACGTAGTTAAAGCTTTCGCGTAAATTAGCTTTATAATCTATAGTTGCCAAACCGTAAGTATATGCAAAGTCTCCGCCTAAAGCTTTATCTGTTTGGGTAGTTTTCAAATTGATTTTATCTATCACTCGGTTATTGAATGCTAAAATAGCGTCTTTACCAATAATAGCTTCTGTACCTGGAAACAACAAACGAGCATCTGGATTGATGAAACCAGTAAAAGCTTGTACACCATGAGTTTTAAGCATGGTATTCAAAGTTTTTTCTGTGCTAGTAATAATATCAGTAGCTGCTTTTAGATCTTTTGCAGAAGCGAATTTAGGACTATGTGTTCCGGTTGGCTCTACGAAAGTATTTTTTGGTTCTTTTCCTTTGATTGGCTTTATAGCATCAGTACCTAAATCGATTACCAATTTCCATTCGCCATCTTTACCTTTCCATACCGATAGGTAATGACCAAAAGTTTTACCATCGGCAACATAACTACCTGATGTAAAACCCCAATCTCTGCTTTTAGACAAGCGAGCGTAGTTAGGTTCCCAAGTTATATTTTTCGTGTCTGGTGCGGTTGCGAAAAATTTCTTTGCATTAACCGGATTTGGGCGAAAAACGATACCGTCTGGTGCTGCAAACTCGGTAAAAGCTGCATTTTGACCATCTTTTGCTAATTTTTGAGCGAAAGCTTTTTCAGTACTGATTAATGATTTTACCGTACCGTCTGATTTTTGTGCGTATACGTTTGCAGTTACAGCAACGGCCAATATTGAAAGATATATTTTGTTCATGATAATTTTTTGTACTACGAATTTATAATTTGAACTGTTTTGAATAATAAAAAGTAATTAACAATTGCACATTTGGGTTAATGGATAATGGTTTTATGGTTGATAGATAATAGCTATTGATCATAGAACTATCAACTATTAACCATAAACTATTGGCTTGACTTCTCTCTAAAAATGGTTTCCAATACTGTTTGCCCAACTGCCTTTAGTGTGTTTTTGTCGATATTATTTAAGTTATCTAACTGCGTATGCCAATTGCTGTAAAAGCCGGCAGCGTCTGAATAATGAATAATATCAATTGCGGGTATACCAGCTTGGTTAATCCAATAATGATCATCTATGAGTTGGCCAGAAGTTACGTTGATAAAGTAATTGCCATAACCAATTTCACTGGCAATACTCCAAACTTTGCTTATCACACTTGGTGCATACTGCCTAGATACAGCATCTTGTGTAAACTGCGCATTTGCCCCACCAACCATATCTAAATTAATGGCGTATAAAGGCTTGCCATACTTTGTTGTCTGATTTTTAGCCCAATGCTGCGACCCTAAACACCATGTAGTTTCATGGGGAGTTTCATCGTTAGCACTACCATAATCCTCCAAATCCCAAAGAATAAAATCTACACCAACTTCTGGTTGCTTCTGTTGGATTTGACGAGCCAATTCCAAAATTACAGCTACGCCACTCGCTCCATCATTAGCCGCATCAAAGTGTTTATCTCTCATGCCAATGTTTGGATCTTCATCCGAAAATGGACGGGCATCCCAATGGGCTGTAACTAAAACTCGTTGTTTCTTTTCAGGATAAAAAGCAGCAATGATATTCTTCAGCTGGTGCGTTTTACCATCGTAGGTTTTAGTTGGCACTTGCTGTACAGAAACCTCTCCGCCAAAAGATTTCAGCTTTGCTACCAAGTAGTCCGCAGTTTTTGCATGCGCCGGAGTAGATGGAATACGAGGACCAAAATCTACTTGAGCTTTGGTATAAGCGTAAGCACTATCCGCATTAAATTCCGGAGATTGTAGTTTTACCTCTGCTGTGGTATTTCCTTCGTCTGTTGGCTTGTTCTGTTGGCAAGATTGTAGGCCTGCCGCAACCAAAAACGATACAACTAATACCTGATTTAATTTCATTCCTATTTGTATTATCTATATAACAATTACATTTTACTCCACGTAGTGCCTTCTTTACTATCTTTTAATTGGATGCCGATTTTCTGTAAGCCTAAACGGATAGAATCTGAAGTTGCGTAATCTTTATTTTCTTTTGCTTCTTTACGCAGATCAATTACCATTTCTAAAATTTCATTCAGCTCTAGATTAGAGCTCTCTTCATCCTTCAGACCAAAAATATCGAATACAAATTCGTTGATCAAAGCCTTCAATTTCTCTAATTCTTCAGCAGTAATTTTAGCAGAACCATCATAAACCGTATTGATAATTCTAGCCGCTTCAAACAACTCAGCAATAGCCACCGGACTATTGAAATCGTCATTCATTGCATTTATACACTTCTCACGAAGCGGCTCGATTGCGATATCTCCATCAACAGAAGGCATCAGTTTTGGCAACAAAGCAACAGCGTTCATTAGCCTTCTGAAACCTTTTTCCGAAGCATCCAAAGCATCATTACTGAAATCTAGTGTGCTGCGGTAATGCGCCTGTAACATGAAAAACTTCACCGTCATTGGACTGTAGCCTTTACGCAATAATGGATGATCTCCCGTGAATAATTCACCTGGCAAAAAGCCATTACCAGCCGATTTAGACATACGTGTACCGTTTACCGTTAGCATATTGGTGTGCATCCAGTACTTTGCCGGCTGGTGACTTGAACAAGCCTCTGATTGAGCAATTTCGTTGGTGTGATGCGTTGCCGCCAAATCCATTCCACCACCATGAATATCGAACTCACTTCCCAAATACTTAGCACTCATTGCAGAACATTCGATATGCCAGCCTGGAAAGCCCATGCCCCAAGGCGATTGCCATTGCATCAGCGTTTCTGGTTTCGCTTTAATCCAAAGGGCAAAATCTAAACGACCTTTTTTATCATCTTGTCCACTTAGCTCTCTCGTATTTTCAAGTAAATCTTCTAGCTTACGATTGGTCAAAATGGTATAATTATATTCCTTACTGTATTTTTCTACATCAAAATAAATGGTTCCATCTACCTCGTAAGCATAGCCATTATCGATAATTTTTTTCACCATTTCGATCTGCTCAATAATGTGACCAGTTGCCGTAGGCTCAATGCTTGGCGGCAATGTATTGAACATCCTTAACACATCGTGGAAACCCAGTGTATATTTCTGTACAATTTCCATGGGTTCTAATTGCTCTAACTTGGCACGTTTTGCAAATTTATCATCGCCCTCATCTCTATCACCTTCTAAGTGACCGGCATCGGTAATGTTGCGCACATAGCGAACTTTGTAGCCACTATATTTTAAGTAGCGGAAAATTAAATCGAATGAAATAAAAGTACGACAGTTACCCAAATGAACATCACTGTAAACGGTTGGACCGCACACGTACATACCAACGTGTGGTGCATTTAAAGGTTCAAAAACTTCCTTTTTACGTGTTAATGTGTTGTATAACTGTAACTCTTGTATCATCTTGCAAATGTATAGTTTTTACAAAGGAAAAGATGTTAAGAGAATGTCTAAATTTAATTCTCTATTTTCTTGCAACCAAAAATCAATACTAAGGTCAATAAATAAGCGACTTCCACTACCTAAAACAAAAAATGAAATGATTGACAACCTATTTAGCTCACTATTTTATAGTCCCTACATTAAAAATTACAAGACTGATAATAGCTCATTGGTATTAGAAGTGTATTGTAAAAATAAGCGATGTGGCTATATCAATTTTACCAATGAGCGCCTCATTTCAATTATATCATTCGGGATAAGAAGTTTCAAGGGCAATGCCAAACGAGAAGCTGTTTATCTTCATTACAATGATAAAAAGCTATTTATCGTAAATAAAGCGACCAGCAAAACAATATTCAAAATCAAATGCAGCGAAGAGGTATTTAGAAGTATAAAAGCTAAATTAAACACTTTAAAATATACGTTTCTCGACAAACGAAATAATCATTAAAGGGGTTGTGATGAATTAATCTTTTCCATCCTTTTCACCAGAAAAATTCAAACGTAAATCACTCCTTACCGGAAAATGATCTGATAATTTATCTTTAGAAATATGGTGGTTGATCACGTCAAAATCTTTCGTAGCCGCAATATAATCAATCTGGAAATTTGGAAAAGCCCCGTTATAAGTTTTACCAAAACCACTACCCTTTTCCTTAAACGTATTTTTTAATGAACTGGTGATCTGTGTTACACAGTAAGAAGCCGGTGTATCATTAAAATCGCCCGCAATCACAAAAGGAAGTTTGCAATGCTGCATTTCACTTCTCATCATATTTACTTGTGCACTTCTCCGTTCAAAGGCAGCTTTTAACATACTCGCAATCCTTCTAGAGGATTTGTATTCTGGCCCCATCTTCTTTGCCACCTTGTCGATATAATCGTAATCTTCCTTTTGGAAAGAAATAGATTGCAAATGAACATTGTAAATACGGAAAACTTGACCTTTTACATCAATATCAGCGTAAATACTGCCATTACCTGCAAACTCTCCGAAAGATACTTTTCCTTTATCTTTAATGGGATAGCGAGAAAAGATAGCCAATCCCGCAGCTTCGTAATTGTTATCTACAGATGGCACAAAGTAGTAATGCTTCAGTTTCAGCCGTTTTTTTACACTATCAATTAAATCATACTCGCCCTTACGTCTGGTAAAAAACTCTTGAAAACAGATGACATCCGGACTTTGATCTTCAATTACTTTAATAATCTGGTCTCTAGTAGAAATATCGTTATTCTCACCGTACTTTTTAAACTGATGAACATTGTAGGTCATCATTCTCACATACTGTTCGTTATCTTTTGTAGTACTTCCTTCATCTCCAAAAAACTGATAAGTAGCCGTAAGTGTATTCCAGCCAAGTGCTATAAATGCCAGGGTAACAACCCCAAATATGAACCTACGGCGCAGAAACCAGAATAATACAAAAAGTAAATTCCCAACCAGTAGAAATGGATAACCTAGACCAGCAAAAGCGATCCAAATATCATCTCTAGGATCTGTTTGACCGGCAAGCATACCAACACCCAACCCTATAGCTGCGAGTACAGCTAAAAAGAGCATGATTTTGTCAAATAAAGGAAGCTTTGCTTTTTTACTAGTCATCAGTTCTTGCTTGCGTCGAATAAAATTTGTTTCTCTTTTGTAGTTAGTTGATCGTAGCCACTTTTTGAAATTTTATCTAAAATAGCATCAATTTCTGCCTGATTAGTTA
The DNA here is from genome assembly GCF_005925325.1 of Pedobacter helvus. Lineage (GTDB taxonomy): Bacteria > Bacteroidota > Bacteroidia > Sphingobacteriales > Sphingobacteriaceae > Pedobacter > Pedobacter helvus. The sequence goes on from NZ_SRMP01000003.1 coordinate 43,322, forward strand.
CCGTAGTTTTTTTCTGCGGCGCATTGTTCTTAACCACTTTCAATTTGGGTTTCTTGATTAAAAAACTACTTAAGTCAGTTCCATTTTGAAGCAATTTGATATAAACAAAACCAAACAAGGCGCCTCCTAGATGAGCTAGGTTTCCACCAATATTTGCAGAACCAGGAGAAATGCCAATTACATCAATCAGCACATATACCAATAGTAAGTACTTCAACCTTACATCTCCAAAAAGCAATAAACGTATGCTGTAGTTTGGAATAAGAGTTGCAATGGCACTAAAAATAGCCATTACCGCTGCTGAAGCACCAATTAAGGTTGCGCCACCAGCATTTAACTGCGGACTAACATTATAAATTAAGGCGAATGTTAATGCACCAATAACGGCTCCGCCCCAATAAACTACCTGAAATTGTCTAGCCTTCAAGAAATCCAAGAAAAGATTTCCCATCCAATACAACCAAAGTAGATTAAAAAGGATATGAAATAGATCTTTATGCAAAAAGGCATAAGTGACCAATGTATAAAATCGAACTGGCCATTTCGCTATATCAGCAGGAAACGCCAAATATTGATAAACGAATTCGTCGCCCAATCCTTTCGGTAAAAACAAGCTCCCCACACCAAATACCAAAAATACTATCACATTAATTCCAATGTATAGCATGGCTGGATTTCCGGACCTGAAAAGCCTGTTGATGATCTCTTTAAAGCCGTTGTTATTCATAGTAATTGTAAAATCTATCTTTATCTTTCCAAATTTTGGCTAAAATAAAGCCTATTAGTGCACCTCCTAAATGGGCAAAGTGCGCAATGGTGTCTCCAGGTATACGTGCTACACCTAAAAACAACTCTATAACGATATAAATTGGGATAAAATATTTAGCTTTAATAGGGAAAGGGATAAACAACAGCATCATTTCCATGTTTGGATAAATTACAGCAAATGCCGTCATGATTCCAAATATAGCTCCGGAAGCACCTACCATACCACCAAAATAAACCGCATGTAAGGTAGAGGCTTGGTTATCTGTATATACTGCAGGGTTGTATTTACCTTGAGCCAACATATCTAGTGGTAAATTACCTTGATTAATTACCGCACCAGTAATTTGATAAAGCTCTATCCCTTGTACTACCCATTGCAAAGCCAAGGCTCCTAAGCCGGTGATTAAGTAAAAATTAAGGAACTTCCTGGCTCCCCACTTTTGCTCCAAGATGCCACCAAACATGAAAAGACCGAACATATTAAAAAATATGTGCTGAAAGCTTCCATGCATAAACATGTAGGTAATAGGTTGCCAAATATGGAACTTGGGCGAATCGAAATAATGAGCTCCAAGAATGTCTGCTAAATCTTTTCCTTGTTGCTCGAATACCAGCGATGCTAAAAAGAAAATCCCGTTGATAATTAACAGGTTCTTTACTACTGGTGGTATGTTAATGCCATTCATTTATTGTCGTTGTTTCTTTTTGATTGTTTCGTCTTTTAGACTTTTCAACCTCCAAATTTTTTGTCTTTGTTCCTTGCCCCTTACTCCATTTATTTTTCAAATTTTTGCGCTAGCTCTGCCAAAGTAATCGTTTGGATAGCAGGCTTACCATTGATACTAAAATTTGGAGTTTTGCAGGCAAAAAGCTCATCAATCAAAGTGTTCATTTCTTGTTGACTTAAAGCTGTTCCACCTTTTATGGCACTATTTCTCGCCATACTTCTGGCTAAAGCATCTCGCTTAGTTAACTTTAATTCTTGCTGCGAGTTTTTAAAACCTTCTATTAAATGCTCAAAAAGCTGCGTTTCGTTGATATTTGTACTACCCAAATCAACTGGAATACCTTCTATCACTAAAGTATTTTTACCAAATTCACGAACATCGAAACCTAAACTCTTGATATCATCTAGCAAGCTTTTTGCCAATTCGAAATCGCCGGGACTTAAGGTAACCGTTTGCGGGAATAAACTTTGTTGCGAAGCTCCTTTCCTGTCTTCTAAATGCAACAAGAAACGTTCATATAAAATACGTTCATGAGCTGCTTGCTGGTCAATTACCATTACCCCGGATTTGATTTGAGAAACGATATAACGATTATGAATTTGCATATACAGCTTATTCATTACCGCCGGTTTTTCTTCCTCTTCTTTCTCATCGTCAAGCTCAATAGTGGTTTGCTCCGCTTCCTGATAATTTGCAATTTCGTAAAGCGAACCCCAGTTTTGACTTACCTCTTTAGGTTGATAATGTTCTTTAAAATAAGTTGAATTATCTCTCGATGCAGATGTAGTTTTTGGTGAACTAAATGGATTAAAATCTGGATTGAACGAAATACTTGGTGGCACAATATCTTCGGGCGCCTTGTGTGTAATCATGTTACTAAACGCAGTTTCCTGATTAAAATCTAAGGTTGGGCTGATGTTAAATCTCCCCAAGCTTCTTTTAACCGCCGAATGAATAATGGCATAAATAGACTTCTCATCCAAATATTTGATTTCTGTTTTTGTTGGATGCACATTCACATCAATCTTTGAAGGATCAATCTCTATGAACAACACATACAGAGGGAAATTATCGTCTGGAAGCAGTTCAGCATAAGCTTTATTCACTGCGTGGTTCAAGTAATTATCCTTGATAAACCTATCGTTAACAAAAAAGAATTGCTCGCCGCGGGTTTTCTTTGCAAACTCTGGCTTACCGATATACCCTTTTAGGTTTATGATGGTGGTTTCTTCCTCAACAGGAATTAAGCGTTCGTTGTAATTATTGCCAAATAAGTGTACGATACGCTGTTTGATGGTCGCTGCTGGCAAACGAAAAATCTCATTTCCATCGTGATGTAAGCTAAAAGCGATGTGTGGTTTTGCCAAAGCTACACGTTGAAACTCGTCGATAATATAGCGCATTTCCGTTGGATTGCTCTTCAAGAAATTTCGTCTGGCTGGCGTATTGTAGAATAAATTTTTAACCGAAATACTTGTGCCGTTTGGCGCTCCGGTTGGTTCTTGTTTTACGATAGTAGAACCTTCAATTTCTACTACAGTTCCAACTTCATCCTCGTAGCGCTTGGTTTTCATTTCTACTTGGGCAATAGCGGCAATAGAAGCCATGGCCTCACCCCTAAAACCCATTGTACGAATGGCAAATAAATCATCCGCTTTGCGAACTTTCGATGTTGCATGACGCTCGAAACACATACGAGCATCGGTAACACTCATACCACAACCATTATCGATCACCTGGATGAGCGCCTTACCCGCATCTTTAACGATAAGCTGTATTTTATCGGCACCCGCATCTAAAGCATTTTCAAGCAATTCCTTTACCGCCGAAGCTGGCCGCTGCACTACTTCTCCTGCCGCTATTTGATTGGCTACACTATCGGGTAAAAGTTGGATGATATCAGACATTTATTTGTTTTGTAAAGCCGCTAATTTAACGAAAATAAGGCGGACAACTCTAGCTTGTTTTCACTTTACTGATACTAAATGACTTAATATTTACGATTGTAAATCAGCAAGCAGATTTCAATTTTATAATCTCACCAAATAAAAATTTACTGCTCCACTAAACCTTCCAATCAAATGCTTATCTAACCCACCAATCACCTACATAAAATTGTAAAATCTTAACATAGGTCAATACAAATTCATTTTAAATTTAAATATCTTTACAATTAAATAATTTATTCAACAATGAAATTAAAAATCACTTCTATTTTAATGTTAGCTCTTGTGGCTAGCTTTTCTTTCTTTGCTTTTAAACCAAAAGCCGATGTTTACACCGTAGATGTAACTAAATCTACCATCAACTGGGAAGGAAAAAAATTCTCTGGCTCGCACACAGGTACTGTTAATTTAACTTCAGGAAACCTACAATTTAATGGTAAAAAATTGGTAGAAGGTGGTTTTATTGCCGATATGACTACCGTTAAAACGATGGATGGTGACAAACCAAGTCCGAACTTAGACAAGCACTTAAAAAACGATGATTTCTTTGGTGTAGATAAATTTCCTGCTGCTAACTTTGTAATCAAAAAAGTTGAAGGTAACGGTACAGATGTAAAAATCACTGGCGACTTAACCATTAAAGGAAAAACCAACTCGATCTCTTTCCCAGCTAAAATTACTTGGAATGCTGATAAAACCGTAACTGCTGTTGCTGAAAAAGTAACTGTAGATAGAACTAAGTACGGTATCGAATACAAGTCTAAATCTATTTTTAGCAGCATTGGCGATAACTTTATCTATGATGAGTTCACCTTCGCTGTTAAATTAGTGGCTAAAAAATAATCTCCTATTTAATAGAGTTTTAGAAATCCGAGTATAACTCGGATTTTTTTTTGTTAAATATTTTAATGTATCTTTAGTAATCCACTTATGAAATATATACATTCGCAGCGGTTAATAAGTGTTTCATAAAATAAAGATGCAAAGTACACCTCCTTCTAAAATTAATCTCTTGGTCATCGACGACGATGATATCAACATTTTTATCATCAGTAAAATTGTTGAGAAGACGGGGTACGATGTTGAATTATGCGCTAAGCACAACGGACAACTCGCTATCGACTACATCCAGGAACTACTCTCTACTAACCAGCCCTTGCCACATCTTGTTTTAATTGATATCAATATGCCTATTCTTAACGGATGGGAATTTATTGAGGCTTTTGAAGCATTAAATCTAAATACAGATAACGATATGTATATGCTTTCTTCTTCAGTTTACGAGAATGATATCGAAAAAGCAAAAAGCTACAAATCTGTTAAAGGATTTATTTCTAAGCCCTTATCAATAGATAGGCTAAAGGAACTTTTAGCAGCGATCAACTAAAGCAATACCAGCAATTTTGGTAGTTATCGAGAAGAATTAAACAATTCTAAATTTATCGTCTTCTAATTCGATGTAAGCCTGCGTTTTAGATTTTGAGTGATAGAAAAGACATTTCCACTTTTCGGCAGCAGCTTTACGACCAAATTCATCTCTCAACTCCATAGCTTTACGGCCATCATAATCGTACTTAGCCACAAATTTCCTGATCAGTTCTTCTGGTTCGGGCAATACATCGCCACCAAAAAAGACTTTATCCTCGCCATCGTCAATTAAAAATACTTGATGGTATGGGCAGTGAGCACCAGTAAATTCATAGCTGATTTCGTTGGTTAGCACTCCGCTGTCTTCAATTAAATGGATTTGAGCATTCCGTTGTACAAAATCAAAAATTTCGGTATGATAAGAAGATGATTTACTAGAAAAAGCAGTTTCCCATTCGCCGCGTTGCATTACGTAAGTTGCATTGGGGAAACTCAATTCCATTTTACCATTATAATGATGTACCATTCCTCCTGAGTGGTCGAAATGTAAATGCGACATCAATACCAATTCTACATCATCTGGATCGAAACCTGCTTTTTTGATATTTTCATGCAGATGTAGTTTTCCCTCCTCATTACTATATCCTAAACCAGTATCTAATAAGATTAAGCTGTTCTCCAGTTTTACCAGAAAAGGCTGAACGTGAATAAACAACGAAGCGGGTCTATCCTTTGGGTTGTCTTTGGCAGGATCAAAAGGAACGAATTTTTTACTTGCATCTACTGAATACGAACCTTCTGATAAGGTAAAAACTTGTATCGCCATCTCTTTTTACGTAGGAAATTTAATGATATATTTACGGGTTACAAATATAGGCAGCGGCAAATAATTATATGTCGCCTTAAGATAATAATTAGATGGAGAGACACATAATCATGTGTCTCCACCGTAATAAGGGTAAAAATATGGAGAAAAGGTGGGTACATAATGAAAATGCAAATCGTGAGGTAATTGACGAATTGACCCATCAGTTAACTATAGATAGAAGTCTGGCTGAAATTTTAGTAAACAGAGGAATTACAGCTTTTGAAGAAGCTCGACATTTTTTCAGACCTCAACTAGCACACCTACACGATCCTTTTTTAATGAAGGATATGGAAACTGCGATCAATAGAATTGATTTGGCAATTTCTACTCATCAGCCTATCTTAATTTATGGCGATTACGATGTGGATGGAACTACTGCAGTAGCATTGGCCTATCAGTTTTTTCATCAGTTTACCAAACATATCGCGTACTATATTCCAGATAGACATAGCGAAGGCTACGGAATTTCTACACAGGGGATTGACTATGCCAAAGCCAATGGTTTCGATTTAATCATTGCTCTAGACTGCGGCATTCGTTCTAATGACAAAGTTGCCTATGCCAATTCACTAGGTATCGATTTTATCATTTGTGATCACCACTTGCCTGGGGTAGAAATACCTGATGCAGTGGCAGTTTTAGATCCCAAACGTGAAGACTGCGAATATCCGTTTAAAGAACTTTCTGGTTGTGGCATTGGTTTTAAGCTAGCGCAAGCTTACTGCATAGCAAAAGATTTACCCGATGAGCTTTACGAAAGATATTTGGACTTATGCATGGTGAGCATCGCTGCAGATATTGTACCTATTGTGGATGAAAACCGTGTAATGGCTTATTATGGCTTATTAAAGCTCAACGAAAATCCCTCGACTGGTTTAAAAGCCTTGATGCAGATTTCAGGCAAAACTGAAAACTACTCTATCATGGATGTGGTGTTTATGTTAGCTCCACGTATCAATGCAGCGGGGCGAATGGGACACGCCAACGAGGCGGTAAAGATGTTACTTAGCGAAGAAGAATTTATTGCTGACGAACAAAGTGCACTCATCAATCTACAAAATACCGAACGTAAAAGCTTCGATAAGGACATTACTTTAGAAGCACTCGCAATCATTGAACAAGATGAAGTGCTGATTAACCGAAAAACAACGGTAGTATTTCATGAAGCCTGGAACAAGGGTGTAATTGGTATTGTTGCTTCCCGTTTGACTGAAAAATACTATCGACCAACTATTGTACTTACCCATTCCAACGGTAATTACACGGGTTCGGCTCGCTCTGTGATTGGTTATGATTTGTATGAAGCTTTGGTAGAATGTAGTGATTTATTGATCCAATTTGGAGGACATAAGTATGCTGCAGGTTTGACCATTGCTCCAGAGAACCTTTCCATTTTTGCAGAAAGATTTGAGCAGGTTGTATCTAAAAGCATCGATCCTGCGTTATTAATCCCAGAAATTAATATTGATACACAAATAGATTTTGTCCAAATCAATGGTAAGTTTTTTAGAGTGCTTTCGCAAATGGCACCTTTTGGACCATTAAACATGGCTCCGGTATTTTGCACAAAAAATGTCACCTTAGCCAGCGCTCCGCAAATTGTAGGGACAAATCATCTAAAAATAAATGTAAAACAACAAAATTCGACTATTTTTGAAGCTATCGGTTTTAACCTTGGCGAATTTGAAAAATTGTTAAAACCAAACCAGCCTTTTTCTATTTGTTATACGATAGAAGAAAATAACTGGAAAGATAAAAAGCGCATACAACTAAATATAAAAGGAATTAAGATTGAAGAGTAAGGATTAAAGAGCAGAAAACAAAGATGCTATAATCGTAATTCGTAAATCTAAAATCGTAAATATAAATGATTTTAAAAGCCGAGCACCTCATTAAAAAATACAAACAGCGTACAGTTGTTAACGATGTTTCATTTGAAGTAAGTCAGGGAGAAATTGTAGGTTTATTGGGACCAAATGGAGCTGGTAAAACTACATCATTTTATATGATTGTAGGCTTAATTAAGCCAAATGAGGGGAATATTTTTTTGGATGGCGAAGATATCACCAAAGATCCGATGTATCGTCGTGCTCAAAAAGGCATTGGATATTTGGCACAAGAAGCTAGTGTTTTCCGTAAGTTAACCGTAGAAGACAACATCATGGCCATTCTAGAAATGACCAAGCTAAGTAAGGAAGAGCGTAAAGAAAAATTAGAAGAACTCATTAACGAGTTTAGCTTACACAAAGTGAGAAAAAACCGAGGTGACTTACTTTCTGGTGGCGAGCGTAGAAGAACGGAAATTGCTAGGGCCTTGGCAGCAAATCCTAACTTTATTTTATTGGATGAGCCTTTTGCGGGTGTAGACCCCATTGCAGTAGAGGAAATCCAAAGCATTGTGGCCAAACTCAAGAACAAAAATATTGGCATCTTAATCACCGACCATAACGTACAAGAAACCTTATCTATTACCGATAGAGCATATCTACTTTTTGAAGGGAAAATTTTAGAATCGGGAACTCCAGAAGTACTGGCTGCCAACGAAATGGTTCGAAAGGTTTATCTAGGTTCTAACTTCGTTCTACGTAAGAAAAATTTATAAAAGGAGATCTGATGGCGATAGTAAATTCAATTTTTACCTGGTATATGAAAAAGCGAATCCATCAGATTGAGCTTTTCATGAAATACCCATTAGATGTGCAGGACGAGTGGTTGCATACTTTAATTTCTAGTGCAGAGAACACCGAATGGGGTAAGCTTTACGATTACAAATCCATTTTAACCGTTCAGCAATTTAAAGAACGAGTACCGATACAAAACTACGATACGCTAAAGCCTTACATCGAACGGATGTTGCAGGGCGAGCAGAACATCCTTTGGCCTTCAGAAATCAAGTGGTTTGCCAAATCATCGGGCACTACCAGCGACAGAAGTAAGTTTATACCGGTTTCTGAAGAAGCTTTAGAAGAATGTCACTTCAAGGGTGGAAAAGATATGCTTTCCATTTATTGCAATAACCGACCTAATGCGCAAATGTTTACCGGAAAAGGATTGGTTTTAGGTGGCAGTCATCAAATCAATCAGCTTTGCGAAGACATCCATTTTGGAGATTTATCTGCAGTATTGATTAAAAATCTGCCAGTTTGGGCAGAATACTATCGTACGCCAAACATGTCTATCGCCCTAATGGATAATTATGAGGAAAAGATAGACCGCATGGCCGAGGCCACCATTAAAGAAAACGTTACCAATATTTCTGGTGTACCTACGTGGACCATCGTTTTGGCCAAAAAAGTAATGGAAATTACTGGCACCAAAAACCTGTTGGAAGTTTGGCCAAACTTGGAAGCTTATTTCCACGGAGCAGTAAATTTTGCCCCTTACAGAGAACAATTCAGGGAATTGATACCATCTCCAGACATGTATTATTTGGAAACCTACAATGCCTCAGAGGGCTTCTTTGGTATACAGGACCAGTCGTTTTCTGACGAATTGTTACTGATGTTGGATTATGGCATTTACTACGAATTCTTGCCACTAGAAAACCTAGAAGATGAGAACCCAAAAACGCTATCGCTAGATCAAGTAGAACTAAATAAAAACTATGCAGTGATCATTAGCACTAATGCTGGTTTATGGCGTTACATGATTGGTGATACCGTTCATTTTACTTCTTTATATCCTTTTAGAATTAAAATTACTGGTCGCACTAAACACTTTATCAATGCTTTTGGCGAAGAAGTCATCATCGACAATGCGGAAAATGCTTTGATGAAAGCTTGTGTAGTAACCAACGCCAAAATAAAGGATTATACTGCTTGCCCAATTTACTTCAGTGGCGAAGAAGCTGGCGGACACGAGTGGATTATAGAATTTGAACAGCAACCTACGGATTTTGAGCGTTTCGTAGATGTGATGGATGATACCTTACGTGAAGTAAATTCTGATTACGACGCCAAACGTTTCAAGGATATGGCGCTAAAACGTCCAACGGTTCACAATGCTCCAAAAGATACTTTTTATAAATGGTTGAAAGAAAAAGGCAAGCTTGGTGGTCAGCATAAAGTGCCTCGCTTAGCCAACAACCGAGACTACGTAGATGAGATTTTGAAACTGCTTTAGTTTAGGTATACTTATTGATAGTTACTGAAAAACGGATTAGATGAATTTCAGAAAACTAATGTTTAGCTATTTTGCATTCAGTAAAATTGCAGGAACTTTAATCAAAGATAAAGGCAAAACCTTAAGCAAAATTCAAGAGGGTTTTGCCAAAGCAGACGAAAACAAAAGTGCGCTGGCTAATGTATGGGAACAGCTACAACTGCTTTTCTCTCTAGCTAAAGACTATGCTAATGGAACTTACACATCCATTCCTAAAACCACAATGATAGCCGTTTTAGCCGCACTGCTATACTTTATTTCTCCATTAGATTTAGTTCCAGATTTTATAGTAGGACTAGGATTTTTAGACGATGCTTTTATCCTAGGTTTCGTTGTTAAAAAGGTGGCTAAAGAATTGGAGAAATATCAGGCCTGGAAAGTATTGAATACTTCGAAAGAAGAACCAAATAAAATGATACAGATATAGTATTTGTTTTGGCAGTTTGGTTTTAATTTATTTTAAGTAAATTTAAGTAACTAAGCGACAAACAACTATGAAAAAAGTTCAACAAATCTTCAATACCAAACCATTAGAGATTTATAGCGTGTCTGCAAATACTTCGGTGTTAGAGGCGCTGAAATTAATGACTGAAAAGAATATCAGTGCGGTACTAATTGTGGAAGACGAGCAATTGCTTGGTATTTTTACAGAACGTGATTATGCTCGAAAAATCGTTCTACAAGGCAAAGCTTCTAAAGATACCCCAATTAGCGAAGCAATGACCGCTAATCCAATTACGGTAACAGCAACTGACAGCATCGATTTGTGCATGCAAATTATGACCGACAAACACATCCGACATTTACCCGTGGTAGCAGAGAGCAAAGCAGTTGGGATGATCTCTATCGGTGATGTGGTAAAATTTATCATTGCCGACCAAAAACAGACTATTTCGCAGCTGGAAGACTATATAAAAGGTTAAACGTTGTTGAAAAGTTGGAATGTTGCGACACACTAGAGGCATAACATTCCAACTTTCAAACATTTCAGCTTTATCCCTTTAATCCTTCCACTTCCATTCGCCTGCTATTTTTAGCGGTTCTTTCAACTTTTGGCTCTCTAAAAATACCTTCAAATCAGCATCTGAAAACCTTTTTACCGGAATGCTTGAGGTATTTGCCAATGCATAAGCCAGCATAGCCGAATAACGAACTGTATTTTTCATTCCCTGTGCATCTACCAAATGGAAACCATCGCCATCTGAGTGGTAAAATGGTCCTGAATTATTTGGCAATTTACCACCGGCTCCACCGCCTGTTGGCACACCTTCCAACATAAAAGGTTGATGATCGCTATGGAGACCCGCACCTGCGTGAAACAAGTTTTTAAATCCTGTATCAATCTTTGCCACATCTGCTCCCCATCCCTTAAATAAAGGTTCCATTTCTTTTCTAGAAGTAGAAAACCCTTTAGGATCATTGGTCATATCGTAGTTTAGCATAAAACGAACCTGATCTAGACTTTTATTTTTAAGCGCTTGCGCTACGTAAGCTTTTGAACCTAACAAACCTTGCTCCTCTCCCATAAACATTACAAACTCAACAGTACGCTTAGTTTGTAATTTCAATTTTTTGAAGGTCCTAGCCATATCGATAATAGAAAATGAACCTATGCCGTTATCAATAGCACCCGTAGCTAAGTCCCAACTATCTAAGTGGCCACCTACTACAATTTTCTCATTTGGCAAAGTAGTACCTTTCAATGTAGCAATTACATTTCTAGCCTTAATCATCCCCGAAAAGTTGGTCATTTCTATTTGAGCAAACTCAGTAGCTGATTTCAATTTTGCTTTTAAAGCCATTCCATCCTCTAAACCAATACAAACCGCAGGAATAGGAATTAATTTACCAGTAACCGAGGCCGTTCCTGTCAATAAAACTCCGCCTTTAACCTGGTTGATGATGATGACACCAATGGCTCCATATTTTGTTGCAATGGCGGTTTTCTCTGAACGGTGCAAAGAAGATGTACCGGCTGGAGAGCCTGGTAAAACACCAATGTAAATCAACGCAATTTTACCTTTTACTTTATCTTTTAATGGTTGATAATCGGCTTCGAGACCATTGCCAACATCTACGATCTCTCCTGTTACATTTGCTTTTACAGGCGAATGCGCTAGCGTTACTGCTTTAACTGTTGTTAATGCATTTTTATCACTTCCAACTTTTACAGATAACGTTTCTCTGTCCCAACTCTCCACCTCAAACGGCTGGTACTTTACATCGTATCCGTAGGATTTAAACAAATTATATGCAAATTCTTCAGCTTTGGCTCCATTTGCAGAACCCGTTAAACGATGCCCGATTTTTTCTGTAGCATTTTTAAGGTTCTGATAAGCCTGCGAGTTGCTTTGAACTTCGGTATTGATCTGCTTAAAAACGGTCGAAAAGTTGTCTTGGGCTTTTGCATTGAATAGTAACGTGGCAAGCCCTGTAAAAAGGATAAGTTTCTTCATGTAACTTGTAAGTTTAGTTAAATGAAGTTAGCATTTTAACCGCATAAGCAGGCTGTATCTTTTAAATTTTACAATCAACTTTATCTTTCATTGAATAAATCCAGATCGACTGTAGCAGCACAACAAATAACAGAAAACCTATCGAACCAATGCCAAGAAAGAACGTTGCTAATTGTGACATTCCACACTGAGGACCTTCAACTTTTGGAATAATAAACTGCAATGATGCAAAAATAATACAGCATATAAAACAAAATTAATCACAGTTAGCCGTCCGTAAGAAAAGCTAATCCTTTTTGACATAGCTAAACTTCCGACGATAAGTTGGCAAAAAATCACAATCAAAAAAGAACTAATGATGTAAAAAACATATAATTAAATAGACATTATTTTGCTAAACAGTAACTAGAATTCATTTCCATACTTCGGATGTGAAGAGAAATCTAACTATGTACATGATGCTAGATTTCTCCTCGTCTCTCGTCGAAATGACGATAGTCTATGAATTATTAGTTGGCGGTGGCAAGAAAGTCTTACTGCTTTGTTTCCTTGTGTAATACCTGATTACAAAGAAAGCCGCTAAACCAGCTAGGAAAAACAACCATAACTGAGATAGGAACAAGATAAACTCTTTGAAATACATCCAGCCATCCATTAAATTTAAGCCTAGTCTTCTAAAGAAATCTGGTTTATAATCATAGATATTATCATTAGCTACAATCATGGTTTTAATGGTATTATCTTGATAAAAACTTAAAGAAATAGTACTATACTTTACTCGCTTATCAATATTCAAGTTCTCAATTTTCTTATCTACGTAATCGTCTTTGATGATTAGCGAGGTCTCTACATTTGCGCTTTTCTTTGTAGCAACTTTGCTAATTTTTTCTACAGCTTCAATTCTATTTTCTGTTTTAAGTTTATTCTCTAAATAATCCAAGCTCTTATCTTCCATTTTTAGCGATTGATTATCTACAAAAACAGCCATACCAGCTATTTGATTGGTCAAATCGTCTAATTTATCTGATGGTATGCGAGCAACTACATAGCCATCGGTTCTGTAGGAAGTGATTTCTTTTAATGAGTCTGAACTAAATTTAACTTTTTCTGAGTTTTGAATAGAGCTTTTGATGTCGAATTCCATCACTAAACCACCTTGTTTTCTGATGGTAGCGCTTAAATCCTCTTTAGTTCGTTGTACATCCTTAACTCTAAACCGCATATCTGCAGTTTTGGTCATTTTCTCAACTAGCTCGCCATTAGCAACTGCTTCAGCAGCAATAGTGTCGGTAGCAGCATAATCAGTTGCTTCTCCTTTATTTTCGGAACTACAGCCCGCAAATATGGTTGCAGCTAAAGCCACAACGGCAAAATGTCTTTTCATCTTGTTTTTAGATTTTGTTTTCAACTGTAAGATGTTCCAATTCTAGGTTCATCTTGTTATGGTTTTTAAGTCGTAAACTCATCCTTAACAAAATTGTCTTAAGCATGCTATTTCCTTAAGGCAGACAATTTGTATAGGGGTTTTATGCTTAATGCTAAAAATTGATGAAGGTAACCCATTCCTGTTCTTGGTTTACAGTTATCAGTTAGCCATTTTTGAACTTCAAAACATAAAAAATCCCCTCACGGATTACCATGAAGGGATTTTTTTACTAAAATATTTATAAGTAAATTCTTTCAACTTGAAAGAATCACTTCATCAATTTGGAATTAATTCTGTGATTTGCTTGATCCTAAAATCTTGAAAACACCTACGCAGCAGATTACAGAACCAACTGCTAAAATTGCCCAAGATAAAAGTGATAACCAAAGTGCGTCAGCTGCAAAGCGTAAAAATGTACCTAATACAGAAATAGCTACACCTACTAAAATTATCATATAAATAGATGGCTGATTTGCCGTCTCAATGCTTTGTTCTCTTTCTTTAGCATCCATGATTTAATCGTTTTAATTTTATTTATCGCAAAAATAACATTTCTAGAATAAAAACACTAGTAATTAATAACTTTTAAGCTTTTCTAAACGTTGTTTTGCTTTCTCTTGTTCGTTAAACTTGCCGTCCTTGTAAAGCAATTTCTCCCAATCGCCGTACATTGGATTTGGCAATACAATAAACTTGGTTCCAAATAAATGTTGGTGGGCATCAACTTGCTCTTTTGTTTCTTTTCCTTCACGATAAAAAACATTAGAAAAGTCGCTCAAATTATCGCCACACAGCAACAATACGTTGTACTTTTCTAAGATCTTATTTCTACGTTCTTGCTTATCAGAAGTTGTACTTTTCAATAAAATATGAGCTTCATCTACATAAGGAAAGCCAAGATTTTTCAAATTTTCGATGGTTCCTTTTCGATCTGCTTCATCTCTGTTAGTTACGTAAAATGTCTCTACATTTTTGCTAGCCGCAAATTTTAAAAATGACAATGCCCCAGGCACCGTGTCTGCCATAGCTTTAGATGTCCAGATTGTCCAATCTGCAGGTACATAACTTACGCCATGCTGAATTTCGTAACCTTGGAAACGAGAGTTATCTATGATTGTCTCGTCAGCATCTACAATTACGCAGTTAGGCTTACCATTCTGATTTTCCCATAAAGCCTCTTTTAAGGATAATCTAGCAAAGTTATAAGCCTGAAAAGCCAAAGCTCTATACTCGCCACTATATTGCTGCCATAATACTGCATTTGTCCAATCTCTCTCTGGCGCAGTATTTTTCTTTTGAGCAGAAGCTATTGTTGGGATGGCCAGCAATGCAATAATTAAAAATCTAAATCTCATATCTGATTAGTAAAAAGTCAAAAGTATAAAGTATAAATTTAAAACCAATGCGCAATGAGTAATGATTTAGTAAACAAATCGACAATGTAAAAACTTATATCAATAAAAACCCCTCACCGAAAAACGATGAGGGGTTCATATTTTAAGCCAAATTGCCCAATGAATTATTGAACAAATGAACTATCCATTCAATGCTGCTGCACCACTTACAATCTCAGTTAACTCAGTTGTAATAGCAGCCTGACGTGCTTGGTTATAAGCTAATTTCAACGATTTCAATAAATCACCAGCATTTTCAGTCGCTTTATCCATTGATGTCATACGTGCTCCGTGCTCAGAAGCGTGAGAATCTAATACTGCTTTGTATAACTGGATTTTGATTGACTTAGGAATTAATTGTGTCACTATTTCCTCTTTGCTTGGCTCAAGAATATAATCTACATTGGTGTCTTTTACCTTAGCTGTTTCTTCAGATTTTGGAAGAGGTAACAATTGCTCTGAAGTTAAAATTTGAACAGCTGCGTTTTTGAACTGATTGTAAACCACTTCTACTTTATCGTATTTACCTTCTACGAAACCAGCCATGATAGCATCCGTAATTTTAGTTACGTTTTCGAAAGATAAATTACTGTACACTTCATTATTGTTGCCAACAACGTTGTATCCTCTTTTTTCGTAGAAATCTTGGGTCTTTTTACCAATAGCAACAATACTTACATTACCTTTTTTTAATTGCTCGCTATATTTCTCAGCAATTAAGTTGTTAGTGGTTTTAATCACATTCATGTTAAACGCACCAGCTAAGCCCCTATTTGATGATACAGCAACAATTAACACTTTATTAGGCACTCTTTCTTCTGTAAAAGGAGAGGTAGAGCCTTCTAAGCTAGCCGAAAGATTTCCTAAGATTTCTTTTAGCTTGGTTGCGTAAGGACGTAATTGAATAATCGCATTAGTAGCACGCTTCAACTTCGCTGCCGAAACCATTTTCATAGCTTTGGTAATCTGCTGAGTTGACTGCACAGAGGCAATACGATTTCTTACTTCTTTTAAATTGGCCATTTTTTTAGTATCGAGTATTAAGTATCAAGTATCAAGATTGAGAATATACCCAGTCTTGATACTTGATACTCGCTACTTGTGTCTAATTAGTATTTACTTGAAATTTCTTTTGCTACAGTTTCCAATACACCAGTAATGGTATCATCGAACTTACCAGCCTTTAATGCTGCTAAAGTTTCTGGATGACGCAACTCTAATGCTTGCAAGTAATCTGTTTCAAATTCCTTAACCTTAGTTGTAGGTACGTTACGCATCAAGTTTTTAGTACCAGCGTAAACGATAGCCACTTGTTTCTCTACTGTAAATGGAGAGAACTGAGCTTGTTTCAACATCTCTACGTTACGAGCACCTTTATCTAGTACAGATTTAGTAGCAGCATCCAAATCGGAACCGAATTTAGAGAAAGCCTCTAACTCACGGTATTGTGCTTGGTCTAACTTTAAAGTACCAGCAACTTTTTTCATTGATTTGATTTGTGCGTTACCTCCTACACGTGATACCGAGATACCTACGTTAATTGCCGGACGGATACCAGAGTTAAACAAGTTAGACTCTAAGAAAATCTGACCGTCAGTAATCGAAATTACGTTAGTAGGGATATATGCAGAAACGTCACCCGCCTGAGTTTCGATAATTGGCAATGCTGTTAACGAACCACCACCTTTAACGATACCTTTGATAGACTCTGGCAAATCGTTCATGTTTCTAGCGATATCATCGTTAGCGTTGATTTTCGCAGCTCTTTCTAACAAACGACTGTGTAAGTAGAATACGTCACCTGGATAAGCCTCACGACCTGGAGGACGTTTCAATAATAGAGAAACCTCGCGGTAAGCCACAGCTTGTTTAGACAAATCATCGTAAACAATTAACGCCGGACGTCCAGTATCGCGGAAGAACTCACCAATTGCAGCGCCTGCAAACGGAGAATAGAACTGTAATGGAGCAGGCTCAGCAGCAGATGCAGAAACAACTACCGTGTATGGCATTGCACCATTCTCTTCTAAAGTACGTACAATATTGGCTACGGTACTAGCTTTTTGACCGCAAGCAACATAGATACAGAAAACTGGCTGACCAGCCTCATAAAATTCTTTTTGGTTGATGATCGTATCGATACAAACCGCAGTTTTACCAATTTGACGGTCACCAATAACCAACTCACGTTGACCACGACCAATTGGAATCATCGCATCGATAGCTTTGATACCAGTTTGTAGCGGCTCGTTTACTGGCTGACGGTAGATTACCCCAGGAGCTTTACGCTCTAAAGGCATTTCGTAGGTTTCTCCAAGGATCGGTCCTTTACCGTCAATAGGTTCGCCTAACGTATTTACCACGCGACCAAGCATACCTTCTCCAACCTTAATCGAAGCAATTTTCTTAGTACGTTTAATGGTATCGCCTTCTTTGATCTCGTCAGATGGGCCTAATAATACCACACCCACGTTATCTTCTTCAAGGTTCAATACAATTCCTTGCAAACCGTTTGCAAACTCAACAAGCTCACCACTTTGAACTTTAGTTAAGCCGTAAACACGAGCAATACCATCGCCCACTTGCAATACAGTACCAACTTCTTCAAGTTCAGCTTCTGATTTGAAGCCGGCCAATTGCTGTCTGATAATTGCCGAAACTTCGTCTGGTCTTACCTCTACCATAATTTTATGTTATTTTGATATCTTTTTGTAAATGTTTCCTTTGTTTAGCGTATGGCGTTAAGCGACCAATACGCCAAACGCTTATCGCTATGCGCAAAACCTAATGCGCAAATTCCTTTTTAAGCTTAGTCAAGCCACTTGCTATGCTGGCATCAAATTGCTTATCACCAACTTTCAAGATAAAACCACCAATTAAAGCTGGGTCTACTTTTTCCTTAACTACAACTTCGCTAGCACCTAATTCTTTTTTAACTAAAGCAACAACTTCTGTTCTATTCGCATCAGTTAACGCACTTGCCGAAGTTACTTCTGCAGTAACAATACCTTTAATAGCATTGTACTGTGCAATAAATTGCTCCGCTGTATCATATAAGATAGCGCTACGACCTTTATTTACTACCAGTTTAAAGAAACTAGCGGTAATGGCATGTACTTTACCTCCAAAAATCCCTTGTAAAATACCCTGCTTTTTATCCAAAGGCACAATTGGGTTTTTAAGAATAGCTTCCAACTCAGAATTATCGTCTACTATCTTCTCAAAAAACACCATATCATTCTTAACCTCTTCTACCGCGTTTTGCTCTTTAGAAAGATCTAATAATGATTTTGCGTACCTAGCTCCTGCTTTACTTGACATATATTTTTCGTTTAGCGTTTGGCGTTTGGCGTTCAAAACGCTTATCGCCTACCGCGAGACTTTTAGTTTAATTCAACGTCTTTTAACAAATTGTTAACTAACTCTTGTTGCTTAGCTTTATCGTCTAACTGCGTACGTAACACACGCTCTGCGATATCTAAAGACAAAGCCGAAACTTGACCTTTTAATTCTGCCAAAGCAGCTTTCTTTTGGTTTTCGATTTCAATACGAGCTTTCTCGATTAACTTAGCACCTTCTGCTTGAGCTTGACTTTTAGCTTCGTTAACAATACCATCTTTTAAAGCTTTTGCCTCTTTCAAGATCTGATCACGTTCTTCACGAGCTTGTTTCATCAAATCCTCATTTTGAGCACTTAAACGAGCCATTTCTTGTCTAGCTAATTCAGCTTTGTTTAAAGCCTCATCAATGCTTTGCTCACGATCGTGGATACCTTTCATGATTGGTTTCCAAGCAAACTTGCCCAATAAAAACACCAATACTAAGAAAGAAATAGTATTCCAAGCTAATAAACCAATTTCAGGAATTAATAAATCCATTGTATATATTTAAATTCTTTAATGTTAAACGTTTTAAATAAGCACCTTAACGGCAACCCCGAGAAGGTGCTTATCTTCAAATTTTTCTTTGATTATTTTGCGATCAAAGAAACTACTACTGCGAATAACGCAACAGCCTCGATGAAGGCAGCAGCGATAAGCATAGCAGTTTGAATTTTTGAAGCGGCTTCTGGTTGACGAGCGATAGATTCCATTGCAGATCCACCGATTTTACCGATACCTAATCCAGCGCCAATTGCAGCTAAGCCTGCGCCGATTGCAGCTAATGTTCCAGTCATTTTTCTGATTTATTTATTATTGTTTAACAATTATGTTCTAATTAATGATGCTCTTCTACCGCCATACCAATAAATAGGGCAGAAAGAATAGTGAATATAAACGCTTGAATAAATGCTACCAAGAACTCGATTAAACCAATGAACACTGCAAAGAAAATTGAAGCAGGCGCAACAGCATATGAGTTAAAGATAAAGATCAAGCATAGTAGTGACATTACCAAGATGTGACCCGCCGTAATGTTTGCGAACAAACGAATAGCTAGAGCGATAGGCTTAGTAAACATACCGAAAATCTCTACAGGGATCATCAATGGTTTTAACCACCAAGGCACTGGAGGGTTTAAAATATGTCCCCAGTAATATTTATTTGCTTTAAAAGTTGTAATTAAGAAAGTAGCAGCTGCCAAAACCACAGTTAAAGCAATGTTACCAGTTACGTTAGCACCTCCCGGAAAGAAAGGAACCAAACCCAACATATTGTTTAACCAGATAAAGAAAAACACAGACAATAAATAAGGCATGAAAGCCGCATATTTATGACCTAAGTTTGGTCTGGCAATATCATCACGCACAAACAAGATTATCGGCTCTAAGAAAGACTGAACGCCTTTTGGCGCCTTACCAACTCTCTTTTTGTAACCAGCAGCAACCGTTGTAAATACAATTACCAAAATGATAATCGACAACAACATACTAAATACGTTTTTAGTAACAGAGAAATCTAAAGGGCGAGCATTAGTCACCGTCTCTTCACCTTTTTCGTTAGTTACATGAGAAACATATGAACCATGAGCATCTGCTGTTGCATTTGCATAATAGATTTTATTGTGAGCAATAGCAAAACGCTGACCACTTTTCTCTACCACAACCTCACCAGCATCATCAAATTGAAAAGCCGACGAGCTGAAGGTAACCAAACCATTATCAGTCCAAAGAATAACCGGCAAATGAAGTGTTACTCCATGATCTCCATGACCCCAAAGGGTAAAGAAGTGACTATCGCTAATGTGATGAAAAATAAATGAAGTAATATCAAATCCTTTTTCCTCTTTTGCATGCTCTTCGCCATGTGCTACCGGAGCACTAGCTTCGTGACCATGAGCCGCCACGCTGTCTGTTTGCGCAAAAGCAGTAGTGTTAAATCCTAAAAACGCAGAAAAAAGCGCAAAAACAACAATTAGCCTTCTAACTTTTGACACAAAAACTCGGTTATAATCCATTTACTCGCAGATTTTTACTATTTATTTTGGTGGCGCAAGTTACGTAACAAACCTAATATTTCAAAGAGGGTAAACAATAAATATAAAGAAAAAAAATTGAGGGCGAATGCCATATCCCCTTTCGTCTGTTTTAAGCTGTAAATCAGCACAAAAGACATTGCAAACAACATCTTGACGATTACAGCTCCCAAAATTGCAAAAACCCCAATCTCTGGTTTTTTCTGGATACCGAAATAAGCCAATAAGTATGCTATGAATGTCAATCCGCCTAAAAAGCCAAAGATCAACCAAAACTGATCGGTAATTGCTTGCGGAAAAAAATACTTCAGCAACATGGCCACGCCAGCAAGCAAAGCGCTGTAGATTAAATAAGCTGGGATAAATTTTCTTAAAACCAAAATGTTTATTTTACGCAAAGGTAATCAATGCCTAGCAATCCGCTAATTATCTATCTTTATTTAAAGACCTAATTACCTGATAAAGCGAAGCCGCTACACCAACAATGCCTAATAATGCTGTGTAAAGAAAATTCTCTATGCCTTGATGTTCATCAATTTTATAACCCACAAATGCGAAAACACCAATGGTAGCCAGCATTTGAAATGCGATAGCACTATATTTAATGTAATTAGGCGTAGGTTTATTTTTCGGGTCAATCATTATACCTAATAGTTTTAGTAAATTGCAATCAATTATTAAGAATATATTAGCGAATAAAATAATTTTGCAGATATCTTGTTATAGTATAAATAATTTCAAAATTCATTGAACACCTACAGAAAACATCTCATTAGCGCCATCTTATGCAGCCTGTTGCTCGCATTAATTTTGGGCTGCTCTTCCCAAAAAGATACCGTTGTAAACAGGAAACTACAAAATCTGTCTGCAAGATATAACCTTATTTATAATTCTAATGTTTTGTTAGATGAATATCTAGAAGGCGTAAACCAAAGTAGAAAAGATAATTTCGACAATTTTTTGCCGCTTTACCACGCTCCCGCCATGGCAGATGTTACCAATGCAGGAACAAAAGTGAAAGAACTTGATGAGGTAGATCAAAAAGCAAGAACCATCATTGCGGAGAAAAACATTAGTAATTATATAGATGATGCATACATCCTTTTAGGCAAAACTAATTTTTACCAAGGAAAATATTACAATGCCCGATCATATTTCGATTATGTAGCTAGTGCTTACCAAAAAAACCACGATGTTTATTTAAATGCTTTAAACTGGAAAGCCCGTAGCTTTATAGAGTTAGATGATTTAGAAAGAGCAGAAAGCGTACTAGATACTGTAATCATAGAACTCGATTCGGTTAAAAGACACAAAGCGGAACCTTTGGCAACCTTAGCCCAAATCAATATTTTAAAGGAAAATGACCCACAGGCCATTGACTATTTAGAAAAAGCCCTGAAGGCTGGTGCAACATCTTTAAACAAAATAAGATGGACTTACACTTTAGCACAGCTTTACGAAAGTGAAAAACAATATGATAAAAGTTTGGCTGCTTATCGTAAAGTAGAAAAGAGTAACGCCGCTTTCGATATGTACTTTAATGCTAAATTGAGCAGGATTAGGGTAACTGAGCAGTTGAGTGGAAACACTTTCGACAGGAAGTTAGCGCTTAGCAAAATGCTTAAAGACGATAAGAATGAAGATTTCAAAGATCAGATCTACTATGAAATTGCTGAGGATTATTACGCAGGAAATGATTACGATAAAGCAGAAGAATACTATAATCTATCAATAAAGAATAGCACAACAAACAATGTGCAGAAGGCTTTATCATATCTAAAAATTGCTGATTTAAATTTTAAGCATTATAGCGATTACGTTACCGCGAAACTTTACTATGATAGTACTGCACTTACGCTGCCCAAAACACATCCGCTATATGAAGCGATAGCAAATAAAGCACAGAATTTAGCTTATTTACAGCAACGGTATGAAACAATTAACCTACAAGATACGCTGCAAAAGATTGCTGCGCTACCAGCAGCAGACAGACCCGTTGCTTTAAATAACTATTTCACATCTTTAGAACCTCAAACAGCATCAAGTAATAACGCCGGTAATCAGCAAACAACAACAGGAAGAGCTAATGTAAACTACACTTCGCAAACTGGAAGTACTTTTTATTTTGCAAACGCAAATGCTGTTAGCAGAGGTTTTAATGAATTTAAGAAGCGTTGGGGAAACAGAAAGCTAGCTCCAAATTGGCGTCAAAGCGTAAAATCTTCGCAAAACCAAACAGAAACTTTAGCCGCCACAACAGATAACAACCTTGCTGCGATGCCGCAAAATCCGGATACACCAGCCACTACAGTACCAAAATCTACCAGTCAGTCTAATGCATACCTAGATTCAATTCCGCTTACTCCAGTACAGTTAGAAGCTTCGAACCAAAAGATTATCAACGCTTACTTAGAAATGGGTAGTTTTTATCAGCAGGTTTTAAATGATAAACCCGAAGCCATAAAAACTTATGAAACTTTATTAAAGAGATTTCCGAATAATGGCAAGCTAGACATGATTTATTATAGTTTGTACTTAGCGCATTTAGGTACAAATAATGCAAAAGCTAACGAATATAAAAACTTAGTATTGAGTAAATTCCCAAATTCGGTTTTTGCCAAAACTATCTTAGATCCTAATTTTTCATTAAAACAAAGTCAACTAGAAGCAACCTTAAATAAGGAATACGAAATCGCTTTTAATAAACTGCAAGAAAGAGATTTTAAAACGGTAATTGCAAATACAACCAGTATTAGTCAACGCTTTCCTGGCAATGCCATGGAACCGCAATACGATTATCTTAAAGCCATAGCTATTGGACGGACAGAAAATGTAGATTATCTAATTGCTGCGTTTAAGGACATATCCGAAAGACATCAACGAGATTCATTGATTAAGCCATTGGTAGATCAGCATTTGTTATACATCAATGCACACTTAGCAGAGTTTAAGAAGAGAAAAATTGCATTGCCTAGCTATGACCCGAATGAAATTCCGTTTGCAGAGAACAAAACTGGCATAAGATTGAATGAACCAATTATTGCGAACATCCTAGATCCAACAGGAAAGAAAAAATTTGTACAACCAGCGCCACCACTAGTTAAAGAGCCTATTGCGGAGAAACCGATAGAAAAACCTATAGCTGAGAAAAAACCAGAAGAGAAACCTTTGGTTAAAGAAATTAAAAAGGATACAGTAATAGCAAAACTACCCGTTGTAGAACCTAAAAAAGATTCGGTTGTTGTTCCACAAATCGTTAAAAAAGATACCATTGCCAACGTAATTGTAAGCCAAGCGGTAGATACGATAAAACCAGTGGTTACCCCCGAGCCTGCAAAAGAGACTTTGTTTAACCCTGCCTCTTCTAACAACTACTATTACATCGTCGCGATAAATGATGTAAGCTTAAACGTAAGTACGTCGCGTTTCGGTATCGGTCAATTTAATAGAGCTAGTTATTCTGGCAACAACCTTCGTCATCAGTTAAAAGAGTTAGAGCAAGATCAATTGATTATAGTGGGCGATTTTAGTAGCATAGCAGATGTACAACAATATCAACAGCAGATAAAATCACAATTAGGTAGAATTATCAAAATACCTGCCGCTAATTATACTACTTTTGCAATAAGCAAAGAAAACCTTGATAAAATCACTAATCGTGATACTTTAGAAAGGTATATTAGATATATCAACAACAATGAATTATAGAAGTAGAAACAACAATTCACTATCTCCAGAGTTAATTAGAAAATACAACTGGCGCATTTGGAAGGTACTTATTGCAGGTATCATCGCTTTCGCCATATTCATTGTGATGATCAGTTTTGGTGTTTTTGGTGAAATCCCATCATTTATATCTATTGAGCACCCAAAAAGCAACGAAGCAACTGAGGTAATTTCTGAGGAAGGCAAAGTATTAGGCACCTATTTCGTTAAAAACAGATCGAATGTTAACTACAGCGATATATCTCCCAACGTAATTAATGCGCTTATTGCTACAGAGGATATCCGTTTCCGCTCTCACTCGGGCATAGATTTTAGACGTACCTTCACTATTTTTCTTTATGCCATCGTGGGTAAAAAGCAAGGCGGAAGTACCATCACGCAACAGTTGGCGCTAAATCTTTTCTCTGAAGAAGGAAGAGCAAAAAACTTTTTAAAACGTATCATCCAGAAGTTTCAGGAGTGGGTTATTGCCATTAAATTGGAGCGTAACTATACCAAAGAAGAAATCATCACCATGTATTTAAACACTGTTGATTTTGGTAACAATGCTTACGGAATTAAATCTGCTGCAAGGGTCTATTTCAACACTACACCAGATAAATTAACTGTGCCACAAGCTGCTGTATTGATCGGTTTACAGAAAGGTATAACCCGTTATTCGCCAACTAAAAACCCTGAGCGTTCTTTAGACAGAAGAAATACCGTGATGGCTTTGATGGTAAAGGAGGGTTATATTACAGAAGATCAGTTTGCGGGCGAAAGAGAAAAGCCTTTGAACTTACGTTTTAATGCTGCTACAAATAACGATGGTATTGCTCCTTATTTTAGAGCAGTGTTGAAAACAGAGGTGAAGAAAATCTTAGAAGAACGTTCTATCAATAAAGCTGATGGTACGCCTTATGATTTAGATAGAGATGGGCTAAAGATCTATTCTACGATCAATTACCAAATGCAGGTTTATGCCGAGGAAGCACAGAAAGAGTACATGAAAACCCTACAGGCGCAATTTACCAAAAGCTGGAAAGGTAGAAACCCATTCAGAGGTATGGAAAAACTGATTGATCAAGGCGTTAAAAGATCTGACAGGTATAAAGCTTTAAAAGCTGAAGGTAAATCTGATGAGGAGATTACAGCCGACTTTAACACCCCTTCGAGATTAACTATTTTCACTTGGAAAGGGAATATCGATACCTTGATGAAACCTATCGACTCAGTTAAATATTATAAGCTACTATTGCGCAATGCGATGATGGCAATGGATCCGAAAACGGGAGATATCAAAGCCTGGGTGGGCGGTATCAACTTCGAACATTTTAAATACGATCAGGTGAAAATGGGTAAAAGACAAGTAGGTTCAACTGCAAAACCTTTTACTTATGCTGTTGCCATAGAAAATGGCTACTCGCCATGCTACGAGGTGCTTAATGAGCCTGTAACCATTTCTACGCCTGGTAGCCCAGATTGGACGCCTAGAAACTCTGGCACACCGCTTCCTGGAAAAATCACTCTACAAAAAGGATTGGCTTACTCTCAAAACTATATTGTTGCCTACTTAATGAAGCAAGTTGGCCCAACGGCAGTTATGAACGAGATCAAGAAAATGGGGATCACCAGCGATGTACCGGCCGTACCATCTATCAGTTTAGGTACTTTTGATGCTTCTATTTACGATATGGTTGGTGCCTACGGTGTGTTTGCCAACAAAGGTGCTTGGACACAACCAAACTTCATTACCAAAATAGAAGATAAAAATGGGGTTGTGCTTTACGAAAGTAAGCCTATCATTAAAGTAGCTATGAATGAAGAAGTTGCTTATGTAATGACCCGCATGTTACGTGGCGTAATAACCGGCGGTACAGGTTCTCGCTTAAGTTATAAATACAAAGTTAACGGACCTATTGGTGGTAAAACTGGTACGACTCAAAATAACTCTGATGGTTGGTTTATGGCCATCACTCCAGATTTAGTTGCTGGTGTTTGGACGGGTTGCGAAGATCGTGCTTTCCACTTTACTAGTACCAGAGATGGTGAAGGCGCTAACTCCGCCTTACCAATCTACGCAGGTTTTATGAAGCGAGTATATGCCAATCCGAATTTGAAGATGAGTAAAAACGATTTCACACCTCCGAATAGCGGCGTAAATATCATTTACGATTGTAATCAATACCAGCAACAGGAGCAAGACACCACCTCGGAGCTGGATAAGAAATTAGGATTTTAAATTCATCACCAAAAGTATAATAGACCTCGTAGATTTCGAAAACCTACGAGGTCTAATTTTTTAGTGTAAATTTGTAATCTGATGAGCAGTTTCGATTATAAAAAGGCGTTAAAAGACATTCCACATAGACCAGGGGTTTACCAATATTTTGATGTGGATGACAAGCTTATTTATATTGGCAAGGCTAAGGACTTGAGAAATCGTGTTAGCTCTTACTTTGTACAAGACAAGCAACTCAATGGAAAAACACGAGTTTTAGTTTCGAAAATTAGGCGCATCCAATTTACTATTGTGGATACCGAGATAGATGCTTGGTTACTGGAGAACAGCTTGATCAAAAAACATCAGCCTCGCTACAATATCATGCTTAAAGATGACAAGACCTATCCTTGGATTGTTATTAAGAAAGAGCCATTTCCACGAGTTTTCTCTACCAGAAGAATGATCAAAGATGGCTCTACTTATTTAGGCCCCTACGCCTCTGTAGGTATGATGCATACCATTTTAGACCTCATCAAAGAAACTTACACTTTACGGACTTGCAACTTGGCTTTAACGCAAGAAAACATCAATGCAAATAAGTTTAAAGTATGTTTAGAATATCAAATTGGCAACTGTAAAGGCCCTTGCCAAAACTACCAATCTAAGGAAGACTACGAACATAACATTGCCGAAATTAAAGACATTTTAAACGGTAAAATTGGCAACGTAATTAAAGAAGTAAAGCAGGTAGTTAAAACTGCTGCCGAAGAGCTAAATTTTGAGTTGGCGCATGAATATCAGAAGAAACTGAGTATACTCGAGAAATACCAAAGTAAATCTACCGTAGTAAGCAGTGCCATTACCAATATCGATGTGGTAAGTATTGCTAGCGACGAGCGTTATGCCTTTGTAAATTACCTGAAAGTGATGAACGGTGCGATTATTCAAACGCAAACCATAGAAATTAAAAAGCGTTTAGATGAAAGCGATGAAGAGTTGCTTTCTATCGCCATCGCTGAGTTTAGAAGTAGGTTTAAAAGTACTTCTAGAGAAATTGTGGTTCCATTTGAAATTCCTTTGGAGGATACCAATTTGAAACTTACTGTACCGAAATTAGGTGAGAAAAAAGCATTGTTAGAACTTTCTCAAAAGAATGTGCTCTTCTTTAAAAAGGAGAAGCTAAATCAGTACGAGAAGTTAAATCCGGAGCTAAAAACCGATCGGGTTTTAACACAGATGAAAAATGATTTGAGGTTAACGCAACTGCCCTATCATATCGAATGTTTTGATAACTCGAACTTTCAGGGCAAGTATCCTGTTTCGGCAATTGTGGTTTTTAAAGACGCCAAACCTAGCAAAAAGGACTACCGTCATTTCAACGTGAAAACTGTGGAAGGTCCGAACGATTTTGCTACGATGCAGGAAGCTGTTTACAGGCGATATAAACGAATGCTAGAAGAAAATCAGAGCTTGCCCCAATTGATCATTATTGATGGTGGAAAGGGTCAATTATCGTCGGCAGTGAGCAGTTTAAAGAAATTAGGTATAGATAAGAAGGTAACGGTTATCGGTATTGCGAAGAGGTTAGAAGAACTTTATTACCCGAATGACAGTTTCCCGCTTTACCTTGACAAGAAATCTGAAACGCTTAAAATCATTCAGCATTTACGAGATGAAGCCCACCGGTTTGGTATTACCTTCCACCGTAAAAAACGCGACCAAGGTACATTAAAAACAGAGCTAGAAGAAATAGAAGGCATTGGGAAGAGCACGGCAGATAAACTGCTTACTCATTTCAAATCTGTAAAGAAAATTAAAGAAGCCAGTGCAGAAGAATTAGCGAAGCTGCTTAATAAAAAGCAAATGGTTACGCTGCAGAATTATTTTAATGGCACAGAAACCCCAAACTCCTAAAGGGCTTTGCCTCATATGCAATAAAAATCAATTTCTAATAAAATAGAAAAGAGCAAATCTTTCGATTTGCTCTTTTCTTATACGCTATTGCTAACCCTTCCCTTCGGGGAGGATTGGTTGGGACTTTTAATATTCCCAAAGCCCTTGTTCCATATCGGCCATTTTCTTTTTGATACGTTCGCTCTCTTGTAAACGTTGTCTTGGATCGCCAATTAAATCTTTCACTTTGTAATCTCCGGCATTGGTTTCTTTCACAATATGGCTAGAAAACAGTCGGTGGATAAAGAAATCATCCATGCTTAAAGGAGAAGAATCATTTAGCGGGTTAAACAATCTTTTCGATGCTAAAATGTCTCTAGCTTCTTCGTAAGCAATCCAGAATATAGGCTGCCATTCTTTAGTCTGATCGTTCATTTTTAATGGCGCTAAAGCAACAATACGAGGCTCAAAAACACCTCTTTTTCCATCCAAAACCCAATCTTCCTTAATTCTATATTTTTTAAATAACTCAGGATTAAACTCGCCAGCAACCTGAGTAACTGTACCTGCTTTATTGTTGGTGACATTCACCACACCATTTGCCATTCTAAGCGCCTCAGTAGTATCCAATGGAAAGTCAAATCCATCAACATCATCTAAAGTAGTAGGGTTTTTAGGATTGTATGCGGTAAGCTCTTCATTTCTTACATGAGTAAGCAAAACATCAATCAGCCTAGATTTAGGATAGTTAAGTACGCCGTTAATGGTATCACGTAAATCGATATCTCTCCATACACGCTTCGTATAAATCACATCTTCATCCTTAATTACAGGCAAAAACGCTTTTTCAGTAGCGGTATCTCTCAACTCACGCTCCATAGCATAACCATCTTTCGGTTTTACTTTAGCAGCTTTTTTGCTTTTAACTACTGTTTTTGCAGTATCTGTCTTTTGCGTTTCTGCAGCAGGCTTAGCAGGAGTAGTGGTGGGTCTACTCGCACTTCCCTGTCTCGTATTTCTCTGTTGAGCAAAACTTACAGATGCAATTAGCACAGCAATAACAACTAACAACGCACTCTTTTTCATCTTCAATTATTTTACTTTAAATACCAATTGTGGCAATACTTTTTGTCTACCA
This sequence comes from Pedobacter helvus, assembly GCF_005925325.1. GTDB lineage: Bacteria > Bacteroidota > Bacteroidia > Sphingobacteriales > Sphingobacteriaceae > Pedobacter > Pedobacter helvus. Next base: position 72,812 of record NZ_SRMP01000003.1, read on the forward strand.
TCTGGACCTTGAGAAACGATATCACTAAAGATCACGGTAGTACCTGGAGAAACTGCATTGATTGCATTTCTAACCGCTCCAGTAAAGTTGCCACCTTGTCCCGAGATCGTAATGGCATCAGAACGAGGTTTGATTACCGTTAATTCAAAACGTATAATCCTGAACTTCACATCGAATGGGAAATCATCTAGATCAGCCTCAATTTCAGATTCGCTTTTTAATTGTACCGATGCAATATCGCCACCACCATAACCACCAACTTTCGCAATTGGTGCCGGAATAGCTTTTACTCTAAACTTAGGCGCACCTAAATTTACCGTTTTTCCATTGTTAACGCCGCTTACATTAATAGATACTTCTTTTCCTACCAACGAACCCGGCACATTGATCATATACTTACCACCGCCACCGGTTAGAGAACCGCCGCCAGTAATACTTGCATTGATATTAGGGAAACCCGCTGCCGAGATGGTAAAAGGATTTGGAATACCTGCATAGATTACGTTCAGCTTATCTGAAGAAACTGTTGCCGAAGGTGCAGCTACCTGATAAATTTGAGGTTTAGTTTCGTAGGTTTTAATGTTTCCGTTTCTTTCTTTAACCCTAATTGTACCTTTCCAAGTAAATGTACCTACACTTCCTGTACTTCCGGTATAAATACCTTTTCCTTTATCAGTAGGTACCTTATTTCCATTTACGCTAACATCTGGAGAAGATTTAGAGTCACTCGCAGTTAAATAAATCTCTGCTTTGTAAGGTTGGCCTTGTATCACATAAGACGAAGGAGCCACAGCTACCGCTTCAAACTGATCAAGGACTACAATAGGTTTATCTGCTAAAATTTTGTTGATGATATCGGCTTCCATGTTTTTAGCATCGTTCTGAAGCATCGTCAATATCGTTCTAAAAGCTGCTAAAGGCACACCTTCACCAAAATTGTTACCAGTCCAAGTTTTAGGTTCTCCAGCTTTAGGTTTAACTGGATCTAAAGCCTGTAAGGTAAACGTTGGCTTACCTTCATCTGCCTGTAAAAGTGATGCTAATTTTTTACCAGTACTATTGATTTCGTCTTGTAACTTTTTACCAGCTTTATGCTCAGAATCACTTCCCATGATATGCTGACCGATATCCAAGTTATTTTTTTGCTTTAATTCTCCATTCTCCTCGAAGCCATCTTTAGCTATTTCTGCTTGAAGTTTATCGATATATTTAATTAAGTCTTCGCCTACTTTTTGAGCTTGCTTTGCTCGGTTTAACTTCAGTAAATTATCTGGACTTTCCTTCGCTTTGGTATTTTCGTAGTTTCTCAAAAGCTGAGAAATGCTACTTTCAACATTATCTTTAGATGTGTTTAAACTATTATTGATGTTGTTGAAAGCTCTCAGCACCAAATCTGAAACGTTAATCGCAAGCATGGCCAATAGCACTAAATACATTAGCCCTATCATCCTCTGCCTTGCGGTTTCCTTACCTCCTGCCATATTATATTAATTTAGGTCTTAAGTTTATAATATGACTAACTATGCACGTGGTTGATTCATTGCCGTTAACATGTTGCCATAGATAGCGTTTAACGACGATAAGTTTTTAGCCAGTTTACCAACTTCCTCTTTGAACTGCTTCGAGTCTTCCATAGAATCGTTGAAGTTACCCATAGTTAGAGATAAGTTTTGGTAAAATTTATTCATTGATTTTAAATGAGCGCTAGAATCTTGCAACTCTAACTCATAAACTGCATTGAGTGCAGATAGGTTTTTCGCCAAGCTATTCACCTGCTCGTGGTAAGCTTTAGCATCTGCATTGCTAGCCCCTAATTCGGCCAGTTGCTCCGTTGCTTTACCAAAAGCCAAATTCATATTGCCTAAACTATCTGAAGCGCCTTTCACCTTAGCAGTAAACTCGTTAGTTGCGAGTGACGCATCAGCTACATTAGAGATGCTAGCCACCTTATCACCGAAAGTACGTAAACCATTCCCAAGGCTTTCAATCAATTCTGGACCGATTTTATCGTTCACTAATTTATCTAAAGCACTAGTTGAGCCTCCACCAGCCACTGCAGCCTGAGGAATTGCATCTTGAGGCGTAGGTTTACCATCTTGGCGTAACTGAGGATAAACTTTTTCCCACTCTACGTCCGGTTGTGGGGGGAAGAAGCCTAATAATAAGAATAACGCCGCCTCAACGCCTAGACCAACACCAATCATGATACTGCCCCATTGTCCTCCCAAGTGAAGGATCTTAAATAACGCACCTACAATTACAATTGATGCACCTACCGAGGTAGCAAAGTGTAATTTCGCATCTGTACTAGCAAATTTTCCGGCCATGATTCTTAATAGTTAAGTTTTAGTTTGGGGTTTGTAAATTTCTGTCTAATTAATTAGATACTGTTTCCAGGATAGTGCGATACGCACCTGAAACCAATGTATGATCTAGGGATGTTTTGGTATTCGTGCTGTGCAACCGAGTTTTGAAGGAAAAAGCCTATGTCTTTCCAAGATCCACCTTTCACAACTTTACGTCTACCTTTTCTAAAAATCGGGTTTTTATCTTCAGGTAACGATGTATTGTAGGAGTTTAAAGTCCACTCCGCTACGTTTCCGGCCATGTTGTACAACCCGTAATCGTTAGGCAAATAAGCCCTTGCTTCTACAGTATATAAAGCACCGTCATCAGCGTAGTTACCTCTACCTACTTTAAAGTTAGCTTGCAAACATCCCTTGGCATTCATAATGTAGGGGCCGCCCCAAGGATATTTCGTTTGAGTTCTACCACCACGAGCAGCATATTCAAACTCTGCTTCTGTTGGCAGATCATATTTTAATCTAGAATTACTAGGCAGTTTTCTTTGTTTTGCTACGTTCTCATAGAACTGCGTACGCCAATTACTGAATGCCCTAGCTTGATCCCAAGTTACTCCAACAACGGGATATTTGTCATAAGATGGATGGTTGAAATAAGCTTCAACCATTGGGTCATTGTATTCGTAAGTATAGTCTTTTCTCCATACCAAAGTATCTGGATAAACCTTCACCGAAGGATGCTCGTTAACTTTACCCGGAGTTGGATCGTCAGTATAGATATCGTAATCATCAATACGTTGTTTATCTGGCAACGAAGCATTCTCTAACGCCATATCCATGTTTTTCTCTACATAGGCATAACGCAATAATTTAATATCAAGATCCTTATCATTTTTACCACGTGTAAAACTAGAAAGGTTATCATTGATATACATTGCCTTCAATTTATTTTGCACTGCAGCATCTCTGTTTCGCCACAAATTGGACCCATTTCCTACTTTCTTCCAATCTATATTTTTGAAGTTGCTGCCACCTGGCGCATTTGCGGCTCCGTTTCTTTGGATATAATATTGTGAGATATCGCCTCTAGTAATGGCTACCGAATCCCTAACCCAATTAACAAACTGCCTATACTCTGCATTGGTGATTTCCGTTTGATCCATGAAAAAAGGGCTCATAGAAACCATTTTACTCTGTTTACCCTGATAGAAGGTAATATCTTCATCAGTCATACCTAAAAGGTTTCTACCGCCGGGCACGTAAACCATTCCCAATGGGATAGCAGTATTTTTAAATTTCCGATTATAGGCTCCTACTAACTCCCCCTGGCCGCCTTTTCCACAGCTAGAGAGCATTAAAGTAAGTAAAGATATGGCAAGAAAGTATAATTTCTTCATATGTTGTCTAAGCAATTTTATAGCAATTTTATCAATTAACATTGATATTAACAACTATTCGCACAAAAAAATCCACACTTTTTATGGCGAAATACTTATTAACATTCCGTTTATTTTAAAACCACAGGTTTTGAATAATTAAACGCAAAAGATTTCACGAAATAATCAATTTAAAAAACCCGTCCAAATCATACGCTAAGCAAGATTCGTTCCATGCTTATTGCATAATCGGTACAAATAAACGTTAATAATATCGCTTTATTGTTTTCTTAGCTAAAACACTAGACACTTTTATGCAAGAAATTAGATAACAAGTTGCACATCAATACTTAAATACAAGTATTTAACGAATTATTTATTAGATTTCTTGATGTAATTCTCTAAAGCCATGATCATAGACGGAGCTTCTGGATTTGGAGCTGCAATATCCACAATTAGCCCTTTATCAGCCACAGCTTTTTGTGTATTTAAACCAAAAGTTGCAATCCTGGTATTGTTCTGTAGAAAATTGGGGAAATTTGTATACAGTGATTGAATGCTAGAAGGACTAAAGAACGCCAATACATCGTAGAACACATCTGCCAAATCAGAAAGATCGCTTACCACAGTCCTGAACAAAACAGCAGGCGTTACATCGTAACCATTTTTCTGAAGGAAGTTCATGGTATCCTCGGTAGCTACATCAGAACAAGGGTACAAGAATTTCTCAGTTGCATGTTTCTTTAAAACCTCAGCTAAATCAGAAGCAGTTGCTTTACCGAAGAAAATCTTACGCTTTCTGTATTGGATATATTTTTGTAAATAAAGCGCTGTAGATTCAGAAATACAGAAATACTTCAGATTAACAGAAACCTCAAACCTCATTTCTTCACATATTCTAAAAAAATGATCCACCGCATTTCTGCTGGTAAAAACTACCGCAGTAAAATCGGCCAAATTGATTTTTTCCTTTCTGAAATCTTTAGCAGGTACACCTTCTACGTGAATAAAAGAGCGAAAATCTATTCGAAGATTATACTTCTTTGCTAAATCAAAATATGGGGATTTTTCAGTTTCTGGCTTAGGCAAGGTTACCAATATGCTTTTTACCTTGCGTAATCTTTCGTCGTTATTTTCTTGCATTTTTCTAATTAGCACTTATAAACCTATTGTCTTGATTAATATCAATATAGGACAAATTTCGAGGGTGCAAAAGTACAAAAATAAATACAATTTAGGAAACCTATACTGTGATAAAATATTTATCGCAGCCCTTATAAACTGAAACACAAAGATTAGTATTAAAGCTAAAACCCCTAAATAAACATATCCAGCACCATATTTCTTTGCAGAAAGCGCAAAAGCAATAATAATAGGCACAAACAATAAAGAAGTATTAAAATAACTTAAATATAATATAGAGACGTATTGATGCAAGGCTCGTTGTACATCAAACACAAAACCTATAAAACGCAAGCAAACAATCTTTAACAGATACAACAGGATTACAATAACGGATATAGTAATGAAAAAAGTAAAACCATTTTGATCTACCTGCGGCAAACCTTTATACTGCGCTGCCAAGTAAAAAAACATTCCAATGGTAAAACCGAATTGTATAAATAGCAAAAGGAACGACCAAGAAGTAACCAGGTTATCTTCTTTATTTAAATTAACTAACGCACGATTACTATAAAAAGATTGCACAACTGCACTCAGTTGTTTGCCGAAAGTGTTTTTCAGCACCGCAAAGAGCACCAATAAAAATCCAATGATCCCCAACACCCAAACATCACCTTTGGGCAACAGATCTCCATGCTGGTAAACCACCTTCTCATGCGGATTGCTAGCCAAGTCCATGAGTTTTTTTAAGGAGAAGACCTCAAAACCATAACCATTATTTAAGCTATCTAGCCACTTAGCAGCGGTCAACGAATCTCTAATTTTTAAAATATCGGGTGTCAGTGTATCGACAGCTATTATTTTTGCACTATCAAGAGCCAAACTGTCTTGTGGCAAGATGTTATTTTTTAATGTATCTACTACAGGAGCAATTTGTGCATGGCTAGCCAACGTTATGAATACTGAAAAAATAAGAAACAATAAGTTTTTCTTAGCCATTTTAAAATAATGCAGTGATACCGAAGTGTATTTTTCCTTGGCGCAAATTTAACGGATTATTTCTTTGTTTACCTAAAGCATAACTCACAGAAAGAATCCCTAGATTGGTTTCGAAGTTAACACCAGCGCCAAAACCCAATGGAACGTCGGAATAATTGAGCTTGTCTGTTCTGTATTGCAAGTAAGCTTGATTGTAAAAAGCAAACAAAAAAGAGTTCTGCTCCAATAAATATCTTACTTCGGCATTGCCAATGGTGTAACTTGTTGCTAATATCGACAACTCATTAAAACCTCTCAAGCTTCTTTGCCCGCCCAAGCGAAAGACCTCGTTTTCTAAAAGATATTTACCACTGAGCAAAGCGGTTTGATTGCTCACAGCGAATACTAATTGTTTGGCTAACGGCAGGTAATAATTGATCTGGCTGAACCATCGGTATGATGTACTATTGAGTGGCACATCTTGGTAAAGATTTTCTGGGATGGCAGCATTTCGTTTTATCTTCTTACTTCCTACCGCAGCATCAAATGTAATACTGTAACCTTTTTGCGGATTGTACCGATAGTCGAGGTTTTCGATATTTAAACCCAGACCATAAAAAGTAGTACTGGCATCTAAAATAGAAGGTAAAGGCGTTGCATTTTCATAAGCTTCTACTGCAGATAAGCTGGTTGATTTGTTTTCGATAAAAAATTGAAAGTTGTTATTGCCTTTTAGCAGGTAATTAAACCCAAGTTTGGTATCAACATTTAAAAAAGCGGAGTCTTGTTTATACAGATATAAACTTGGGCTTAACCCAAAATCGGTGTTAAGCACATGCGGAAAGCTAGCTTTAATATCCAACAACTGGCTTTGCTGTGCCAAACCTTGATAATTGAAATTTAGCTGTTCGCCTCTTTTGAAAGCATTTTGTAAGTGCAGTTTCAGGTTGCCTACCAACTGTGTTTTCCTTTCATTTCCATTCTGTTGCAAACCCAAAACACCATCAAATTGGTTCGCATTTTTCCTATTGACAAAAACGCGAACTGAAGCCTTTTCATTAGAAAAACTAACTTCCGTTGGCTTTACTACTTCTAAGAAAGGGAGCTCTTTTAAACGGTTCTCAATCTGCATCACGGATTTTTCGGCATAAAGCATTCCATTTTTGGTGTTGAGATAAGATTGCAAATACTTTTGTGCTATTTGTGCGCTCCCTACAATTTGTAAAGTATCAAACAAAACTTTTTGGTGAGGTTTCGCGTCTACACTTGCACTTATTGCATTACCTTCTATGCTAATTTGCTGCAAACTAACACTGGCAAATGGATAACCGTTATTTTCATAATAAGCAAGTAACGTTTCAAACAAATTGGTTAAGCTCGAAACATTAAAATCTACCCGCTCATAATTTCTTTCCTTAAAACCAACACCTTGTTTTACTGTCGGCGATAGATTGCCACTAGAGAGCTTCACCCATTGATACAATTGATTAGGCTGAATAACTACCAAAACTTCTTTCCCTTTAAAATCTAAAGCCGTAATCTCTGCTAATAAGTAACCTCTAAATTGTAATTGCGAAAGTAGTTTATCAGCTTCTTTGTAAACTTCTACACTATCCTTAATCTCTGCAGGAACCTTAACTAATTTTGACAACGCCTTGGCATCATCAGGAAAAGAAACACGTAGATTATAGCCTTGTTGGGCGAAAACACCTACACTTAAACAACAGAATAAAAGCCAAAATGCAAACCTCATATACTTTATCAAAAGTAATTAAAAGCATCAGGTTTATGGCTAACGCTATTTGTATTTACACAAGTACGAAACTTGACCTGTTACTTTCACTTTAAAAGATGAGTTGGAATCAATCTCAAATTTCTCCCCCGCACTAAATGTTTTCCATTCAGATTGTCCAAACAACAAAACTTCCATCGCTCCTTCTACCACAATCATCGTTTCGTGGGTTGAAGTTCCAAATTCATACTCGCCGGCATCAATTACGCCTACGGTAGATTTTCCGTTATGCTCATAAGCTAGAGACTTTACAGCTCCGTCAAAATATTCGTTTACAGTGATCATATTGCTAAAATAACAACATTAGCCATATAAAACTGTGATGTCCGAAAATTTAGTTCATTTGCGACTTTAACCCTACCTTTGTAGCAATGGCCGGTATTTATATCCATATCCCTTTCTGCAAAAAAGCGTGCACATACTGCGATTTTCACTTCACCACCTCAACCAAATACCTTAACGAGATGGTAGAAGCAATTTGCAAAGAAATTATCCTTAAGAAAAACAGATTAGCGCAGCAGCAAATTGGCAGTATCTATTTCGGGGGAGGAACTCCTTCTGTGCTGCCAACAGCAGCATTACAGCAAATTCTAGCTACCATAGAAAATCATTTTTCGATTTCTTCGGACGCAGAAATTACGATAGAAACCAATCCTGATGACCTTACAGCTTCGAAAATTGCTGAACTGAGAAAACTTCCCGTTAATCGTTTCAGCATTGGTACACAATCATTTTTTAACGAAGATTTGGTGTGGATGAACCGTGCCCATAACTCTCAAGAAGCAACGGATTGTATTAAGCGCAATCAAGATGCAGGTTTTGAAAACCTCACCATAGATTTAATTTATGGCTACCCCCTACTCACCAACGAGAAGTGGCAAACCAACATTCAAACCGCAATAGAACTTCAAGTGCCGCACTTATCTGCTTATTCACTTACGGTAGAACCAAAAACAGCTTTAGCCCACGCCATTGAAAAGGGTAAACAGCCAGATGTTAACGATGAACAAAGTGCAGAACAGTTTATGATGCTCATTGACACTGTTACCGCTAACGGCTTTGAACACTACGAAATTTCTAATTATAGCTTGCCAGGAAAATATGCGGTACACAATACTAACTACTGGAAAGGTGTGCCGTATTTAGGTATTGGTCCATCGGCACATGGTTTTGATGGGCACGATAGATACATCAACATTGCGAATAATGCTAAATACATGGAAAGCCTTTTTAAAGGAGAACTTCCAGAAACCGTAGAACAGTTAAGTCAGGTTGATAAATTTAATGAGTACGTGATGACTTCGCTAAGAACCATGTGGGGTTTAGATTTGGAAAAAGTTGCAAAGGACTTTGGTAAAAACTATGTAGATCAAACTCAAAAACTAATTAAGGATTTTGTTGCTGACGGGCAATTAATTAACGATGGCAATGTGATCAAGCTCACTAATAAAGGAAAGTTATTTGCCGATGGGATTGCTGCAGAACTCTTTATGGATGAAGAAGATTTTAGATAAATCTCCACTAAACCAATTCGCATAGTTTTACGCTACCTTAACGAAACAACTATCAGGTCATATTTTAAAATCGTAATTTTGAAATATAAAACGTTCATGATCTACCCACGCATACAGCGAAACAACGTCATGATCGCTTCATAACCATTAAAAAACAAGGCTAGAGACATGAAAGATAAAGTTATTTGGATTACTGGTGCTTCATCCGGAATTGGCGAGGCCTTGGTTTACGAACTCGCTAATGCAGGCGCAAAACTGATTATTTCTTCCCGAAATCGGGATGAGCTTTTTCGTGTAAAGCAAAAATGCCGTAACCAGATAGACATACATGTACTTTCTTTAGATTTAGAAGACAGCGAAAGCTTACCTAAAAAAGCCGAAGAAGCGATTCGTATTTATGGTCGCATTGATATTCTCATCAACAGCGGTGGCATCAGTCAAAGAGCCTTGGCCTTAGCAACCGATTTAAAAACCGAAAAACGTTTCATGGATATCAATTTTTGGGGCACTGTAATTTTAAGCAAAGCAGTATTACCTCAAATGATTAGGCAAGATTCTGGTTCAATTGTTTGCGTAAGTAGCTTGGTAGGTAAATTTGGCACCAGTTTGCGTTCGGCATATTCTGCTTCCAAACATGCATTACACGGTTACTTCGAATCACTAAGAATAGAATTAGATAGCACCAACATTCACGTTTTATTAGCTTGTCCGGGATTTATCAAAACCAACGTTACCATCAATGCTTTAACTGCCGATGGTAGTAAGCAAGGCACAATGGATCAGGCTCAAGAAAACGGAATGCCAGCAGAAGAATGCGCTAAGCAAATCATCAAAGCTATTCAAAAGCAAAAAGATGAAGTTTATATCGGCGGTAAAGAAGTAAGAGGAGTGTTATTGAAACGCCTATTTCCTTCGTATTTTGCTAAAATCATTAAAAAAGCAAAAGTTACTTAACTACAAATATTCGCGACAGATACGCAAATAAAGATGATGCATTTTTAAATCAATGTTATTTTCAGAGTCTCAATCTGTGTATCTGTGGTAATTAAGAGGATATAAATCATTTTATTCACATTTTATCTTAATCTAATTACACGTTTTCATTTTAAAATTACAACTTTGTACTGATTACATTTATCATAATATTAATCAGCAGTTTACACACAATAAACAATGAGCTTCAATTTAAAACCCGTAGATACTGTAGAATCCATCACTCCCGAGGACTTTAAGAAGAATTACCTTAAGAAAAAACGTCCTTTGGTGATCAAAGGCCTTACCAAAGATTGGCCTGCTAGAGAGAAATGGACTACCGAATATTTGAAGGAAATTGGCGGCGATCTTGAAGTGCCACTTTACGACAACTCAAAGGCAGATCCAAGCAAACCTATCAACGCTGCAACAGCACACATGAAGTTTGGCGACTACCTAGATTTAATTAAGCGTGAGCCAACCGAATTGAGGATATTTTTCTTCAACTTATTTAAGAAAGTACCAAGCTTAATTAACGATATCAAAATCCCGAAAGATTTAATGGGTGGTTTTATCGAAAGTATGCCAGCTATGTTTTTTGGCGGTTCAAATTCGGTAACTTTCCTACATTACGATATCGACCTACCTCATATTTTCCATACCCATTTTGGTGGCCGCAAGCATATTATCCTTTTCGATTACAAATGGAAAAAACGTTTATATTGCTTACCTAATGCAACTTACGCATTAGAAGATTATAAAGTGGACAATCCAGATTTCGAGAAATTCCCTTCATTAAATGGCATTGAAGGCTACGAGGTTTACTTAGAGCATGGCGATACTTTATTTATGCCAACCGGAATGTGGCACTGGATGAAATACGTTGACGGCTCGTTTTCGCTAAGCTTAAGAGCTTGGGATCAATCCATCAGTCGTAAGGTTGCCAGCGTTTGGAGTTTATTCAGACATGGTGCGGTAGATAGCTTAATTAAAATGGCTTTTAAAGAGAAGTATGCGAATTGGAGAGAGAAAAAAGCGATAAAAAGAGCCGAAAATGCTTATGCAAAAGGCAAACTTTAAAATATTAAAAAAGCAAATTCAGCGGGGCATCGGTTACGATAGCCCCGCTTTTTGTTACAATCTTTTTGCTTCAGCTACATGTCGTTTCGAAGGTGCGTGAGAAATCTACAGTCTATAATTACGTCCCTCAGATTTCTCCTCATTCTTCGTTGAAATGACGCAACAAAAAGTATTTTCACGGCAATCGGATTTATTAAGCCAAAGCTTATACAAAGGTTTACGTTCTTAGCGCAGCTCTTACTTGCTTTGCGGTTAATTTTAACGCGAAGATTTAAAGATTCGCAAAGAACGTCAAGTAGCTTATCCAAAAGCATTTTTCTAGGGTTTATCAAATTAAAAAACACCCAAATCTCATAAACGCAAAAATAATTGTGTCTTAATTAAGGGCTTAGTAATTTCGCAGCACCATGGAAGAAAAACAACTGAGCGAAAAAGAAAAGATGCTGGCTGGCAAAGCTTATCAAGCTGGAGACAATGAACTGGCCAAAGACCGATTAAAAGCACGTGAAATTGTTTTCGAGTTTAACAACCTACCTCCTAAGCAAATTAAACAGCGCAAACAGCTTATCAAAAAACTTTTTGGCAAAACCGAAACCATGTTTTATGTAGAACCGCCTTTTCGCTGCGATTACGGTTACAACATTGAAGTTGGCGATCATTTCTATAGTAATTTCAATCTCACCATTTTAGATTGTGCCAAAGTAACAATTGGTAGCCATGCCTTTATTGGTCCAAATGTAGCTATCTATACCGCTGGCCATCCATTACACCAACACTTACGAGACCAAGAACACGAATGGGCACAACCAATTACCATCGGCAATAGCGTTTGGCTTGGCGGAAATGTAGTGATTAATCCTGGTGTTACTATTGGTAGTAATGTGGTAATCGGTTCTGGTAGCGTAGTTACTAAAGATATTCCCGACAATGTATTTGCGGCCGGTAATCCGTGTAAAGTAATTAGAGCAATTACCGATGCCGACAAAGATTTTTACTACAAGAATTTTAAACTAGGCGAATAAATTTAAACTTAACAAAATCTAATCGAGGTTAAACTTCGTAATTCCTTTTAAAAACACTCATGAACCCACAGATAGAGAAAATAAACCAAGAAGCTGCCCAATTAAAAGCACAAATCGTAAACCATAAAGTATATACCCAAATCAGCGATTTGCCAGCACTTCGTATCTTTATGGAGCACCATATCTATGCCGTTTGGGACTTCATGTCGTTATTAAAAGCATTACAAATTAACCTTACCTGCACTACCCTTCCTTGGTTTCCGGTAGGGAATGCTAAAACTCGCCAATTGATTAACGAAATTGTAGCAGGCGAAGAGTCTGACCTAGATGCAGATGGTGGCATCAAAAGTCATTTCGAATTGTATTTAGATGCAATGCACCAAGTGGGTGCCAACACCAAACCAATTTCAATATTTGTCAATGCTTTGCAAAACGGAGCTACTTTTCAAGAAGCTTACATACAAGCGGAAGTTCCATTAGCAGCTCAACAGTTTATGGATAGCACTTTTGCCATAATTAACGCTGGTAAAAACCACGCAACCGCAGCAGCTTTTACTTTTGGAAGGGAAGATCTGATCCCAAATATGTTCCATACCATGGTGAACGATTTGAATAGCAAACACCCAGATCAGGTAACCATTTTCAAGTATTATTTAGATAGACACATTGAAGTAGATGGCGATCATCACAGTCACCTAGCTTTAACCATGACTAGCGAGTTGTGCGAAAGTGAAAAAGCTTGGGACGAAGCTACCGAAGTGGTAAAAGAAGCTTTGAAACAGCGAATTTCATTATGGGACGCTGCGCTTGAAGAGATTGAGCAACTGAACGAAAGCGCAAGCTTGTCACAAGCTTAAATCTTTGACTTTTAACATAATTAGGTTATCTTCAATTTCAAGATTAACCTTTTATGAGCCAAAGTAACTCTAGCAAATCCATCAAAACTGGACTTTACACTGCCGTAGTAGTTTTTCTAGCCTACACCATGATTTTTGGCTACCGGAAAACTTTTACCGTTGCCACTTTCGGTGGTTTAACCGTTGCAGGTTACAGCTATAAAACGATTTTGGTCATTAGCCAGATGCTGGGTTACTTACTCGCAAAATTTTACGGCATTAAATACATCTCAGAGTTAAAAAGAACTGGCAGAGGAAAAATCATTCTAATTTTAACAGGAATTTCTTGGTTAAGTTGGTTGCTTTTTGCAGTAATTCCAATGCCTTATAACATCGTTTTTTTATTTGTTAATGGCTTTCCTCTCGGGATGCTTTGGGGCGTGGTGTTCTCTTATGTAGAAGGCAGAAGAAGTACTGACTTTATTGGTGCAGCCTTAGCGGTGAGCTTCATTTTTGCTTCTGGTTTTGTGAAATCTGTTGGTGCTTGGATAATGGCAGAATTTGGCATCTCGGAGTTTTGGATGCCTTTTTATACGGGGCTGGTGTTTTGTATTCCCTTGGCTTTGTTTGTGTTTCTGATGGAGAAAATACCGCAGCCAGATGAAGAAGACATCAAATTTAGAGCCGAACGTGTGGCCATGACTGCCGAAGATAGGAAGAAGTTTATCCGCGATTTTTTAGGTGGCATCGTTGCTTGCGTACTCATCTATTGCTTCGCTACCATTTTTAGGGATATCAGAGATAATTTCAGTGCCGAAATGTGGAAGGAAATGGGCTTCTTTAACCAGCCTGCCATATTTTCTAAAACCGAAACACCAATTACTATTATCGTATTGATACTGATTGGCAGCATGGTAATGATTAAAAACAACTTTCTCGCCTTCAAAACCGCACACTGGTTTATCATCCTAGGTTTTGTGGTTGCCGGTGTTTCTACCTTAGTTTTTAAAGCCAATCAGCTAAGCCCAATTGCTTGGATGACTTTAGTTGGCTTGGGTTTGTACATGGTTTACATTCCATTCAATGCCATTTTCTTTGATAGGTTGATTTCTACTTTCAAATATGCCAGTAACGTAGGTTTTCTCATTTACATTGCCGATGCTTTTGGTTATGTAGGTAGCATTGGCGTATTGTTAAGCAAAGAGATTTTTAAAGTAAAACTGAATTGGGTAACTTTCTTCTCAAGCAGTGTGATGATTTTATCGGTAGTTGGAGTTTTACTTACTTTTTATTCGCTGTATTATTTTTCGAGGAAGTATAGGAAGATGATTGAAAATTAAAGCTATTCGCTAGCGCACGCCTGTGGCGTGCTAACAATTTAAAGGCACTTTATAACGCTCTTCGGGATTTGTAATCCCGAAGCATTATCGACGGGTCTCTGACTCCGAACTTTAAAACGGATTAAAAATCCGACGATACGAAGTTCGACATCAAAAATGTCGAATAGCGAAAAATCTAATAGATGTCACGTTCCTCGAGATGACAGGAAGGACCTAAGAACTATGGTCAACAACTACCTTCCACTCGCCATCAATCTTCCTCAACAACAAAGTAAAATATCCTTTCGGTTCATCTTTTTCTCTTTTCAAATTCCAGCTTCCTAAAACGAAAGCCTTATCTTTTGCTAAAAATTCCAATTTCTTAATCCCAAAAGTTAAAAAGCCCATGGCGCTTTTGTCAGGATAGCCTTTCTTATAATTATCCAAAGTTTTTTGCCAACCATAAGTCGGGCCACTTTTACCCACAAACAATAGACTATCACTCTTCCAATAACCTTGCATATAATCGTCCATATCGCCTTTGTTCCAGCCTTGGCGTTGGTTTTCTAACACTTTTAAAATAGCCGTTCGGTCTTGAGTGGTTTGTGCCATTGCCGTAGTCGAAAAAACTACCATCAAAAGAAATATAATTTTCCTCATCGTATTCGTTTAATTCAAAATCTAGATTAAATTAGTTTTTTAATTCTATCTAAACAAATGAAACCAAATAAGCTCCATTTTCGCTTTCATTTAGCAAGTTTACTCATTGCATCTGCCATTTTTATTATCGAAGTTTTAATTGCCTTATACATTACCGACAATTTTGTTCGCCCCTATGTTGGTGATGTATTAGTGGTCATCCTCATCTATTATTTTATAAAGGCTTTTGTACATATTGGGGTTTGGCCGCTTGCCATTGCTACACTTTTATTCTCTTACTTGATAGAAACTTTACAGTATTTTCAATTCGTAAAATTGATTGGCTTAGGGGATAACAAGCTAGCAAATATCGTAATTGGAAACTCTTTCGCTTGGGAAGACATCATGGCTTACACCATTGGAATTATTATTGTTGTTTTGATAGAAACTTATTCCAGAAAACGCAAAGCCACCAATGAAATACTTCTATGAAAAATTAGAACAGAACCAGTTTTAATGAACATTCTAGCGCATGCCTGTGTCGTATAACGCAGCACCAAATTTAAGAGCACACTCTGTACACATGCGCCAGCATTTGGCAACCAGAAATTGTTATTTAAACCTAAGTTTCAATTGCCATTTTTTGTTCTATAAACCCAATTGAAGTGGAAATCCTTTTTATCCGAACCATTGGAAAAGCACTTACATCAAACAAAAAGATTGAAACGCAAAGTGGGACTGATGAAGCCAAGAGGTACTGACTCTCATTTTCAAATCAACTAAATCTTGTTAAATAGTAATTATTACACTTACGAATAAAAAACAATTTGCAACAGATATTTAGTCAATTTAGGCGAATGATAAGCTTAATGCATTTTGTGAAATAAACTTTATAGCTTTAAATATGTTTAATTAAAACCACCTACAATGAACGACTTCTATGAAAAATTTAGAAACAGAACCCGTTTTGATGAACACGCTGAAGCAATTTCCGCACATCTAGATGAAAGATATACGTCTGATGAGCTTACTGTTTTCCACGAAATCTTCTCCCCAGATATCCATCTTGATGTTTATTTCGTACAATCGGAAAAACACAACTTCAATTTTTTGCTTACTGCAGGAATGAGCACTTTGGAGATGACCGTTCCAAACGCAGTAGAAAATCAAAAAGATTATAAATTCGCAGAGCTGATGCTGTTGTTGCCCAAGTCAACCTCCTTTGGGAAGGTAACGGGCGACAACCCTAACGACTGGCTCATTGCCATGCTCAAAGAGGCTGCTCGTTTCCCACACCATTATGATACTTGGTTGGCTATTGGACATACCCTACAAGCTACCGCAGATATGGAACCTTATGCCGAAAACACCGATTTTACGGGCGTAGTTATTCTGCCGTCTGTAACTTTCGATGAAGAATTTACCTCGGTACAGGCTGGCGAAAACTTAATCAACATCTACTCCGTTTTTCCATTGTATGCAGATGAGATGAACTATAAAATAGCAAATGGTTACAATGCACTTTTAGATAGATTAATCGAGAAGAACGCACAAGAGATTTTCGATTACAACAGAAGCAATTTACTAATCTAAATTATACGCTATGGATCAAAGAATTGAAAAACTAAAGGAGATCAACATCATCCTTTCTAAAGCCATTTCGAAAAGCAACAAGTTTTGGTTCGAACATATTTTACCTTCTCAAACAGCTACACCTTTATTTGAGGAAGTCGAAAAAGAGCTAAATGCCATTTTAAGTGAATATCCTAATGACGCTAATTTCTGGCGGATGCTGAGCAACGTAAAAACCTATACGATGGATTATGCCGACGCTATTACCGCTTTGGAAAAAGCCATTGCTATAGAAAACAAGCAGAAAGACAAAACGCAGCTGATAGAACTTACCGCTCATAGAGATATACCAAAACCTAAGCCAAAGGTGAAGAAAACTACGAGTGAAGTAGCTAAGAGAGACTTACCTTTTTTCAAATATCATCCCGAGCCAACGCTTACAGGAGCTTTTGAAACTGACAATGTTGTTACGTGTGATTGCTGTAATAAACCAACAGATGTTTACTACACTGGTCCATTTTATGCAATTGATGATATTGATGCGCTTTGCCCTTGGTGCATAGCCGATGGAAAAGCAGCCAAGAAATTTGAAGGTAGTTTTCAGGATGATATAAGTGTCGACGATGTGGATGACCAACAAAAATTAATAGAACTAACCGAACGTACGCCAGGTTATCGCGGTTGGCAACAAGAATATTGGTTAGCCCACTGCAACGATTACTGTGCATTTAAAGGCTACGTGGGTTGGCAAGAAATAGAGCCCCTGCTCAACGAGTTTGCAGATCTCGAAACAGACTTGGCTAATGCTGGCGGCATATCTCTTGAAGATTTACCAAAATACCTACAAAACAATGGCTCTTGTCAGGGCTATCTTTTTCAATGTACTTGCTGCAATAAATATAGATTGTATTACGATTTTGATTAATCTCCATGAAAAGCAGCTATAAAATTCTGATTGGTGGTCTTCTGATCTTCTGCACCATTACTTTGGCAACTTCGAGCTTACACTACGATGCTGACGGTGCAGATAATTATGGCTTTCCGTTTAACTTTTACAACAAAGTGAGCGGATACAATTTAGCGACAAGCGAAGGAAATACAACTACAGATTTTAATCCTGGGGCATTATTTGGAGATGTTGTTTTTGCTTTTTTAGGCAGCTGGCTCATTTTTAAATTGATAAATAAGTTCTATAAAAAAGGCAATGTTTAAACGTAATAAATTTGAACAACAAAATGGCGCCTTAATCCTATATCCAGATTATGGCAACCTCAAAGGATTTGCAATTATTGGAATTGTAGCAATCCTATTTTGCTACGGCTTGTACCAAGTAAATGCAACCCATCATCACATTGGCACAACAAAGATGTTTTATATTTGCCTTGGCACAGTTTTGCTAATTTTGCTGGGCTTTGCTACCGCATATAAAAAAGTAATCATCGACACCCAAAAACAAAAGGTAGTGGTATGGTACTTTGGCATTCAATTAAAAGAAATTCCATTTGAAGACATATTAACTGTAGAAATGCGCTCGGGTTCATTGCCCGATGCATATTACATTGTGCTGAAGAAAAATCCAATTGGCCATAGCATTAGGCTAAGTGCCACTTATAACCAAACGCAACAAATCGCCAAATCCGAATTTTATCATCAGGTTTTGCCGTTAATAAAAAATTATCTTCTAGATAAAATTGTATTAGATGATCACCAGAACGAACCTATCCAACTTAAGCATTTTAAGCAAAGAGCGCCACAGCTTTATCGTTTTGTATCTATTCATAAAATAATACTCGCCGTAATTCAATTAGCTTTTGCAGGATTTTTCTTCGCATTAATGGCCAATTTTCTATTTGCCAAATTTGCTTTTACAGAAATCATAATTGGTTTGTTTTCAGCTTTAGTTGGTTTGTACTTACTGTTATTAGCCTTTATAAATGCTAAAAATTTATATGTAGATACTAACCGAAAGATAATTGCAGAAACCTTTTTCGGGTTTTTAGTTGTTGAATTTCCATTTAATGCAATTGAGAAAGCTGCGGTTAGAGATCATCGAATCAATGGTATTTCGATGTACACAAGCTTAGTCGTATACACCAAAGATGATAGTGCGCATGTGATTACAAAAAGTTTTAGCACGCAACATTTAACTGATGTAGAAAGAGAACTTCAAGCATTGATGCAAGGAAATATTAAATAGTTAGAAATGCTACATTAACAAAAAATCTATTATGAAAAAAAATACTTGGTTTACTTTTCTTTTACTTCTTACTTATTCATCTGTTATGGCGCAAACTACTAAAAAAGATATTCAAGATCAGTTTAAAAACAAATCCTTAGCAGAAGCAAGAGCATATTTGGAAAAACAAAACGGCAAAATAGAGAAATTGATAAAACTCTCGTCAGTTTCTTTAAAAATAACGCCTGGCGACGTGGATTTGAAAGATGTGAGAACAACTGAAAAGTTTGACAACTCTCCGAAAGAGCAGATCGAAAAGAAATTTCAAAAAACACTTGATAGATTATATTTCAGTCCGAGAGTAGTGTACCCAAATACAGATTTAAATATCAGTTACAGCGTAAGAAGTTTAATGTACAGTGTTAGCAATTACGATGATTATAAATTTCCAGAACCTATTTTGAAGCTTAAAAAAGTTTTCTATCAAGATGGAAAAACAGGGACTTTCAGCAAAGAATTACACGGAAGAAACCAAGAAACCATAGATGAAATTAAAGGTGTCAAATGGATTGATAGCGTAGAATTAGAAGCTAGCTATCATTATCCAGAAGCAATGCCAGTAATTACTTTAAGTCCAGAAAGACCACTATACCAATTTGCAGCAGGTAAAATTCACCTAATTTCTGTTAGTGATGGCAAAGCTGTTTTCAAAATCTCCCCAGAAGTAAAGGAGAAAATCCTAAAGGTTGAAGGGATCAATAATGCTGGAAAGGCTGTTGAACAATATGGTTCTTCATCATCGAATAATTCATCTAATTTCTCGGTTGAATTCCTAAGTCAGTACTACGAAGCAGGCAAAAGTACCATCGAAAAAATTGACAAATCTGCCTATAAAGATGTAGATGAATTGATAGAAGATTTGTATGCGAAAATACCTAAAGAGGACAAGAAAAAACCTGAAAATTTGGTAAACGCCACCTACAATTTCAGAGGGAATATCACACAAGTTAATCTATTCCTAAAACCAGAAAAAAGTGCTGTAGGCAGCTACACATTTGTGCTGAAAAATACCATTAAAAATGCTGAAGGTTATGGCGTGGCCTACAACAAGAAAAATTTAGCGGGCATTTTAGATAAAGATGGTAAATGGGTGGTACAACCCACGTTCGAGGAGTTATCGTACTATAAAGGTGATTATTTTATGGGCGAAGTTGCTGATGATGGTTACCGCTCTATTCTTTGGTTAGATAAAATCAATCAAAAGCTAGTTCCTTTTAGATATCACTTTTACCGCAATGAGCCCATATTAGATAAATATTATGCTATAGAAGATGGTATAAATGGGCCGAAAGGTTTGGTAGAAATAAAAACTAACAAAGTAGTAATTGAAGCAACACTCGACAATATTTCAGAACAAGGTAATTTTATTGTATTAAGAGATCGGAGTGATGTAAATACCATCGTTAACATAGATTTGAAAAAAGTGTTGACTGTAGAAGGTCACAACTATAAAATAAATGGCGATTTTATTTTCCTGAGCAAACCTTACACTTCCAAAGAAAAATTTGCAGATTACTCGGTGCTCAGCAACACCGATGACATTTACAATGCCGAAGGTAAAAAGATAAATAAAGATGATTACGTTATAGAAACTTTCGACTATTTCGGAATAGATGGCTTGCTGTTAGTGAAGAACAAATTGGGTAAAAAACTATTTATTAACACCAAAGGCGATGTAGTGATAGACGGTTCTAAATACAGAAATGTAGAGCCGTTTTCTTGCGGATTAGCAGCTGTTAAAAATGCGGAAGGAAACTGGGGATACATCAATACCAAGAATGTTCTAGTTATTCCATTTATGTACAACGAAGCAAAAAATTTCTCCAAAATTAGTGCGATGGTAAGAACCGATAACGGCTATCAGCTTATAGATCATAAAAACAAAGTAATTAAGAAATTTGATGATGGTTTTCGAAGCTATTCGGTAAAGAAAGATGCCGACAATCTTACTTATTCTAATTACAACGGCAAAACCTACAATTCCAAAGGCGAAATTCATAAGGATGATAGGTAAGCACCTCTCTTCATTGCCAAGCACGAAGCAAAATGTTAAATTTCGTTACAAGTTGTTTGGTGCCTCGCAGGTTAAGTCTTTCATCCTTGTTTTTTACTCTTTATTCCTCTCGGCTCAAAAATGACACACACCTTAAAATAATCCATCACCAAACCTTTATCTTAGTTGTTACGTTAAGAAAATAATGTTGAGCAGAGAGATATGAAAGGTTATCAATTTTCTAAATATGCGCCCAACGAATTGCCCAAGGGTGGTTTCGACGAGATGCTTAAATTATTTACGCAGTTGTTGAACTACACCGCTGGTGATGCTGGCGAAGCTTTAGCTTGGATGAACGAGCTAGACAAACAATACAAATTCACCAACAAGGATTATGGCATGGGCGATTTCATTGAAGACCTGAAGGAAAAAGGTTACATCAGTGAAGAAAATGGGGAAACGAAAATTACTGCTAAAACAGAACAAACCATCCGCAAATCGGCCTTGGAAGAAATTTTTGGCAAGCTGAAAAAAGCTGGAAAAGGAAACCATAACACCAATATTTCGGGTATTGGTGAAGAGAAAAATGCGGATAGAAGGGAGTTTAGTTTTGGCGATAGTCTAGACCAAATTGACATGACGGCTTCTATCCACAATGCGCAAATTAACCATGGCATTGGCAATTTTACACTTACCGAACGCGATTTGGAAGTAGAAGAAAAGGACTACAAAACATTAACCTCTACCGTGTTGATGATCGATATTTCGCATTCCATGATTTTGTACGGCGAGGACAGAATTACGCCAGCCAAAAAAACAGCAATGGCTTTAGCAGAGCTGATTAAAACGAAATACCCAAAAGACACTTTGGATATTGTGGTTTTTGGTAACGATGCTTGGCCAATCACCATTAAAGATTTGCCTTATTTGCAAGTTGGACCCTATCACACCAATACTTTTGCAGGTTTAGAATTAGCTACGGATTTGCTGCGCAGAAGGAAAACGCACAACAAACAAATTTTCATGATTACTGATGGCAAGCCTACCTGTTTGAAAGAAAACGGCAGATATTACAAAAACAGCGTAGGTTTAGATAGAAAAGTGATTGGCAAAACCTTAAATATGGCAGCGCAATGCAAGAGACTAAACATTCCCATCACCACGTTTATGATTGCAAAAGACCCTTATTTGCAACAATTTGTGAGGCAATTTACCGAAATTAACGGTGGCAGAGCTTTTTACAGCTCACTTAACGGCCTGGGAGAATACATATTTGAAGATTATATAAAAAATAGAAGAAGAACAGTGAGATAAAAGAACAAAGAGTAAGGATCAACTACTAAAACGTTTGTTCTTTTCTTCCTTATCTTTTCCAAAAAAATATACACATGAATAAGCGCACAAATACCTATAAACTTACACTCGAGGAGCTATCTCTAGCTAGAGAAGACGATGTCAAAAATGATACTTTGCAAATCGAATTTAGTAATCATGATAATATTTTTAAAATTATTGAAGCTGTTAAAAGCAAAAACCTTTTTCAGAGCGAGAATGAAAGCATTGAATTTGCCATTGGCTTAAAAATGTTTAGTGAAGTAATGTTAAAAAACAGAAACAATGAGCTTTTCAAAAAATTAAGTCCTGCATTTGGCGAATTTATGAAAGCTCTTAAAAGTA
Source organism: Pedobacter helvus (assembly GCF_005925325.1). GTDB lineage: Bacteria > Bacteroidota > Bacteroidia > Sphingobacteriales > Sphingobacteriaceae > Pedobacter > Pedobacter helvus. The sequence continues at coordinate 95,243 of NZ_SRMP01000003.1, forward strand.
AATAAAAAAGAATAATTAGATAAAAGCAAGAAATAAAGATTAGCTACTTAAATCTGTGTTCTTGCTCCTTTGTCCTTACTCCAAAATATGCAAGCAAAAACACTAGGCGAATTAAAAGCCACGTCATACCAATCTTTAAGCGTTAAAGACGAATTAAGGAAGAATTTAATCACTCAATTACAGAATAAGGAAGCAGGCTTCGAAGGTATTTTAGGCTACGATGAAACGGTAATTCCAGAGTTGCAGACTGCAATATTAGCTCGTCACAACGTACTCTTGTTAGGCTTACGTGGACAGGCGAAAACCCGTATTGCCCGCTTAATGGTGAACTTATTGGATGAGTATATCCCTTACGTTGCCGGCAGCGAAATTTTCGATGACCCGTTGAACCCGATTTCGTGGTTCGGTAGAAATGAAATTGAAACCAAAGGTGACGATACTCCTATTGCTTGGTTGCATCGCAGCGAACGTTATACCGAAAAGCTAGCTACCCCAGATGTTACCGTAGCAGATTTAATTGGCGATGTTGACCCGATTAAGGCGGCCAACCTAAAACTGACCTACAACGACGAGCGTGTAATCCATTTTGGTTTAATTCCAAGGGCGCACCGCAGCATTTTTGTAATTAACGAATTGCCCGATTTACAGGCTCGTATCCAAGTGGCTTTGTTTAATATGCTACAGGAAAAAGATATCCAAATTAGAGGCTTCAAATTACGTTTGCCTTTGGATATTCAGTTTGTGTTCACCGCAAACCCAGAAGATTACACCAATCGCGGTAGCATTGTAACTCCGCTAAAAGACCGTATCGAAAGTCAGATTTTAACCCACTACCCTAAAACAATAGAAATTTCTAGGAAAATCACTTTTCAAGAAGCGAAACTAACCGATGAGCAACGTTTAATTGAAGCGGATGGGTTGGTGAAAGATTTGGTAGAGCAAGTAGCTTTCGAAGCTCGCAAAAGCGAATACATCGATCAAAAATCTGGGGTTTCTGCCCGTTTAACTATTTCCGCTTTTGAGAATTTGATTAGTAACGCAGAGCGAAGAATGTTGGTAAGCAAAGAAAAATCAACCTTTGTGCGTATTTCGGATTTCAGTGGAATTATTCCAGCAGTTACCGGAAAAATCGAATTGGTTTACGAAGGCGAATTAGAAGGCCCAGCTAAAGTAGCCCACACGCTTATCGGCAAAGCCATTAAGCAATTATTCTCAAGATATTTCCCAGACCCAACTAGAGCGAAAAAAAGCAAAACGGCTAATCCATATACAGAAATTACCGATTGGTTTACCGAAGGGAACACCATTGATGTGGATGACAACTTAACGTTAAACGACTACAAGAAGGAACTTCAAAAAGTAAATGGTTTAGAAGACTTAGTGAAGAAATTCCATCCTAAACTCAGTGCAAATCAAACGCTGTTGTTAATGGAGTTTGTATTGCATGGCTTGTCTGAATATTCACAGCTAAATAAGAATTACTTAAATGGTGGCTTTGGCTTTTCTGATATGTTCGACAGCTTGTTCAATGCAGATTTAGATGAGGAAGATGAGGATTTTAGCTAGCCACTAACCCGTCATTTCGACTGAAGCGCAGCGAAATGGAGAAATCTAACGACTTGATAACACCTTGCTAGATTTCTCTTATGAAGAAAAATCGCGATCGAAATGACGGAAAACCTAGAAGACTTGCGAAGTTTTCGAAACTTCGCAAGTCTGAAAACGCCATGTGAAACAAATCCCCAACTCAGCCATCTAACAATTAAATTACCGTCATGCTGAACTCGTTTCAGCATCAGCTAAACAGGCCCTGACCTGTAGCGAAGCGAAAAGCTACGCAGTAAAATAAATTCAGGGTGACGAAAATATAAAGGAAAACCTAATAAATTTTACACCCCAAATGGGAAGAACAATATTTCTAACAGTACTCTGCTTCGTTGTCATTTTATTCGACATTTACTGCTATTACGCCATTTTAGCCGTTTTCAAAAAATGGAAACCCAGCACCAAACAATTCTTCAAAAAAGCTTGGTGGGTGGTAAACATCAGTTTAATTGTTGGTGTTTTTTGTGCTATTTATCTGAATCTGTTTTTAACAGCTAGAGCCATCATCTTAGTTGCATTCTTCTTACTTACAGCGAGTAAAATAGTGATGCTTCCATTTTTATTAGTGGATGATTTAAGAAGGTTGGCTATTAAAATCTTTAAAAAGTCAAAGACCAAAGACCAAAGTCGGATGTCTGACGATATAACGACCAACAATCCAACAATAGAGCAACCCAACAATAAAATAGCCGGCGAACCAATCAGTCGTTCTTCCTTTTTGGTAAAAGCAGGTTTAATTGCTGGCGCCATACCCTTAAGTTCTCTAAGTTGGGGAATTATTTCAGGAGCTTACGATTACCAAATTAGACGGGTTAATTTGAAACTGCCAAATCTACCAAAAGCTTTTAATGGCATTACTTTAGCCCAAGTATCAGATATCCACTCGGGCAGTTTTTATAACAAAACCGCAGTAAAAGGTGGAGTAGATATGTTATTAGCAGAAAAGCCTGATTTCGTCTTCTTTACTGGAGATTTGGTAAACAACCTTACTAGCGAGCTTAAAGATTATCAAGATATTTTCAGTAAAGTGACTGCTCCATTGGGTGTATATTCTGTGCTGGGCAACCACGATTATGGCGATTATCATTTCGGCAAAGGAACATCTCCTGCCAAGGTCAAAAATCTAAAAGACATGGTAGCTTCGCACAAAATAATGGGTTGGGATTTATTGATGAACGAAAACCGCAGGCTAAAAGTTGATGGTGAAGAAATAGGGATTGTAGGGATAGAGAACTGGGGCATGGGCCGTTTTCCTAAATATGGGAAAATGGAACTGGCTATGCAAAACACCGAAGACTTACCAGTAAAACTATTATTATCTCACGATCCATCGCACTGGCGTGGAGAAGTTTTAGAGAAGTATAAAGACATTGACGTTGCTTTTGCTGGTCATACCCACGGCATGCAGTTTGGTGTGAGGCTAAAAGACACTCAATGGAGCCCAGTGCAATACATTTACAAAGAATGGGCAGGCTTGTACCAAGAACAACAGCAACAGTTATATGTTAACGTGGGTTATGGCTTTTTAGGCTATCCAGGTCGTGTTGGTATGTTGCCAGAAATTACGATATTTACGTTAAGCAGAGCTTAGAAATTTTGAGTGAAAGAATGATAAAGTGATTAAATAAACCGATCGCAACATTCCATCATTCAAAAATTAATCATTCAATCATTTCAATGCGTAAACTAGGTACATCCATCTTAGATTTCCTGCTGTTTAGCAATTTCTTTATTGCTATTTGTGCAGTTGCTCAAGGCCTGGTCACCTATCATTTATTAAAAGCTAAACCAAGCGAACACGTACTTGCTTTTTTGTTTTTCTCTACCTTATTAATTTATAATCTAGCGGTATTACTATCCAAACCCAAAGAACCTCAAAAATCACCTTTTAAAAGGGTAAGATGGATTTTCGCCCATCACAGACTAACGATATCCACTACATTGATTTCTGTGCTCTGTCTCATTCCTTTGGGTTTGCTGTATTTAAGTTTCGAGTCTAAGTTACTGATGGTATTTGTGGGTTTATTAGCCGTTGCTTATAATATTCCCTTTCTAACTTTAAATAACAAAAAAATAGGCTTACGTAACATCCCCGGAATTAAGTTATTTTTAATAGCATTCGTTTGGGCGAGCAGTTGTGTTTTACTCCCCATTGTAGAATTAGAAAGTTTGCATCAGATCCAATTACCTTTAAGCGAAACCGTATTATTGGTAGCTAAAAGATTTTTATTTGTTTGTGCCATTACCGTTCCGTTTGACATTAGAGATTTATTCCAAGATAAGCTGTATGAGCTTAAAACCATACCTGTGGTACTGGGCGAAAAAAGAGCTTGGATATTTTGTCAAGCTTTATTATTTGTTTATCTATTATTACTCGTTTTGTTTACTAAACACATCAATTTAGATGTAATTGGATTAACGTTAACCGTATTGCTTACTGGTTGGCTCATCTTTAAATCCAATATTAAAAGAAACGAATACTTTTATTTCTTTTATTTGGATGGTACAATGTTACTCCAATTTTTAGTGCTTTTAGCCATCAATCTTTTAGGTTAAATACATGGCATATTCTTTGCACTTATAGAAGAAAACACTGAGATGAAAAAGAAACTATTTATTCCCATGCTATGTGTTGTCGTAACATTATTTGCTTCATGTTATGCCACCGCCGGAAACAGTGGAAAAGTTCCACCGGGACAAGTGAAAAAAGCTACAGGGTCAAAATCAGCAAAACCTTACGCTCCAGGACAGAACAAAAGCTAAAATATAAAAGCCCCGACTATTATTCGGGGCTTCATACTTTCTAAGCTATTTTAATTAGCTACCAACATTAAAACGGTAACCAACTCCTCTAACCGTTTGCAACAATTGTGGGTTATCAGGATTTACTTCTATTTTCTTACGTAAACGAACGATATGCATATCCAAAGTCCTGGTATTCACATCAGAGTTATAGCCCCAAACTTCCAACATCAAATCTTCTCTGCTAATTACCTGATTAGGATTGCGCAGAAAATAAAGTAAAATCCTATTTTCTAGGATAGTCAATTCTATTTTCTTACCATCACGGAACAAGGTGTGGATATTAGGATGATGCTCCATATTACCAAATCGATGGATTTCTGAGCGTTCTGCATTAAGTAGGAATTTTACTTTACTTTCTAACATCGCTACCAAAACATCCATACTGAATGGTTTAGTTACATAATCAGAAGCGCCAAACTGATAGGCGTCAATTTTATCTACGTCTTGAGCTTTTGCGGTCATCATAATTACCAAGCCTTCAAAACCATTTTTACGTACTTCTTCGCAAACTTCAGAACCTTCTTTGCCTGGAAGCATCCAATCTAACAAGACAATGTCTGGCTTTTCTGTAGTAATTGTCTGAATAGCACTGATACCATCTGCTTCTTCTAAAACTTGATAACCTTCCGTTTTTAAACGCATTGCCGCTAAAAAACGCAAGTTTTCATCATCCTCAACAACTAATATTTTGATATCTTTTGACATAAGCTTTTAAATTTTGAATGAGTGGTTAAATAATAAAATGAGTAAGTTTTAAATGAGTAAATTCTGTAATTATACCGCTAGTTTGTCATTCAATCATTTCTCATTTAGTCACTCAATCATTGATTAAATGGTAATACGATCTTAAATTCTGTTCCTTTATTTACAACGCTCCGAACACTGATTTCGCCTTTCATAAAATTAACAAGTTCCTTACAAAAAGCCAAACCTAAGCCTACACTTCCAGATTGGTTGTATTGGTTTTGCACTCGATAAAACTTTTTAAAGATATTATTTATTTCCGAAGCCGGAATACCAATGCCCGCATCTTTGAACCGGAGCACAATTTTATCCTTTATTAAACGAGCCGTAATGTGCATTTGTTTTTTATCTGGCGGCGAATATTTGTAGGCATTCTCCAATAAATTATCAAATAAACTACCTAATAAAACCGGATCAGTAGTAAAATGCGTAAAATCGGTTACTTCGTAGCTTAATTTAAAATCTGGATGTTTCAACTGATGAACATCTATCGTACTCTCGATGAATTCAGTGATATCAACCCTGTCTTCATTTAGCTTAATGGCTTTATTCTCGATTTGCGTAAAAGCCAGCAATTTATTCATCAAACCATTCAGCTTATCCGCCTCTTCATCTAATATTTTACCGTAAAGCTTTTGTTCCCTTTCAGAGATGCTTGCCGCACTTTTAATGTTATTTCCCGCTATTTTGATTACGCTTACCGGAGTTTTAAACTCATGCGTTAAATTGGTAATGAAATCGTATTGTAACTTAAACATCTTATGGTTGATGTTCAGGTTCCTATAAATTAAAAACGCTACCAAAAGTAACAAACCATAAAACAGCAAAATTAACGCTGCAATAGGGAAAAAGTAACTGAAAATTTCCTTCTTGATAAAAGATTTAGCAGAAATAAAATACAGTTTGTATGCTGAAAATGGACCTCCCAAAGTAATTTCGCCAGTTACATATTCCGAAGATGTTTCTAAAGGATCGTAAGTTACGGGCTCTATACGTACTGATTGGTAAAGCAAAGGCCGATTATTCTTGATCTTAATTTTCATCGGATCGAGCTCAAAAGAAAGCATATCCTGCTGATAAACTGGCTCAGATGGCAACTTGGTATTGATCATCTGCTTGTACACCTTCAGATCCTCAAATCTTGGAATGTTAAAATAATCTATTCGATTAGGCTTGATATTCGAAAAATTACTGAACAGATCTTCCTGAGTAGGAACTCTAGTCGTATCCAGTTTATGTACAAAAGTGTAAAGTTTCAATGCCAACTCATTGAAATTCTCCAATGTTGTGTTGCTAGGTGTCGAGTTGGCACCAAAAATCTTCACCGAGTCGTCTGGTATGTAGGTACCAAACTGATACACACTTTTCATACCCGCAGAAAAGTTGCCTACGTTTAAGCCATTTTCTTCATATCTGGCGTTGCGTACCTCGGCATCAAAGAAAACCACCCTTTTTACGAAAGGATATTTTAACAAGATGGTATCTACAAATTTAGCTGCCGTGGTTGAGTCCAGATAACCGTTATAGTAAGATATCTCGGGTATCTTGTTAAGAAAAAAATCATTGTATGGTTTAATGCTTTCCTCTAAAACATTGGTTTTCGCAGATATAAAATCGCCTTCTATCTTCTTTTTACTGAAATTAAATGCTAAGAAGAGGGAAAGGATAAACAGTGCAGAAATTAAACCGATGAAAGTAACGATTAAGGAAAAATTCTTACGATAGCCACTTTCTTTAATAGATTCTTTTGGCATGATTAGCGCTTTCTAAGGTTTTCTTGCAAGAAAAGTTCTAAAGCGGCATAAGATTTTTTCCTAGCTTCTTCCCTATTCAACACTGATTTACTATCCTCTTTTTCGAGATAGGTTACTGGCGAATTTAGCTTTTTTAGCTCTTTTACAAACTGTACAGCGTCGTTACCGTTAATTCTAGGATCTTTAGAATTTTGTGTAATAAAAATTGGAATTTTCACTCTATCAGCATGAAAAACAGGAGACGCCTGCCGCATGTAGTCAGCGTCTTTATCTGGATTACCAACCATTTCATAAAACATCTGCAAGTTAGCTGTTAAAAACGGAGGTATGGTCTTTAAATAACTGAAAAGATTTAGTACGCCAGCGCTAGATCCTGCACATTTATACATTTTTGGGTTAGCTACGGCACTGTTAATCGCAATCAAACCACCAAAGCCATAACCATAAATAGCTACACGTTGTGGATCTGCAATTTTCTGATCGATTAGCCATTTTACACCGGCATCAACATCTTGTTGAATTTTCTGCCCCCATTCCTTAAAGCCAGCAGCATAAAATTCTTTTCCATAGCCAGTAGAGCCTCTATAATTTACCTGCAAAACAGCATATCCTCTGTTGGCTAAGAACTGTACATCAGAATTAAAACCCCAACTATTTCGCTGCCCCGGACCATTGTGCGGCATTACCACAACTGGCAAATTTTCTGGCTCCAAGCCCAATGGCAACGTTAAATATCCGTCTATTTTGAAACCATCGGTAGTCACATAGCTAATTGGTTTCATTTCGCACATCTCATCTTCGTTAATAGAAGTGTTAATGTCACTTAATTTTTTAAGGAAGTTATTCTCCGCATAATAAAGGTAATACGCTCCCGGACTACGATCTGTAAACGTTCTGACGATGAAATGCTGTTCGTTCTTATCATTGTGAATAATTCTAGACTCTGCATCTGGAATTAACTTTTCTAAATTCTCAAACAGCTTCTTAGCTTCGTCATTTAAGTAATGTTTCTCCTTCTTCCAAGTTTCATACATCACAAAATCCATCTTGCCACGACGCTTCGAATACTGTGCTTCTACCACATTCAAAGTATCATCGGCAAATAAAACATTTTTCTCTTTACCAGTAATGCAATCAATTTCAATCAATGCATTTTTATCACGATTTACATTAGAAATAGCATAAACTGTATTCGGTTTATTTTCAGAGAAAGCTACTGGCCACAACGTGGTTTTGAAATTATTAGTGATGATTTTTTGAAAAGGCTTTGTCTCATTCTCTCTATACCAGAAAGACTCGTTTACACCATCACTAGAAATCGCCATGCGTAATTTACCCTTGCTATCGGTAAGCCAATTGGTAAAGTTGCCGGGGTTTTTCGCTGCGATAACCATCTGCCCGTTTCTCACATTTAAGCGATAAACATCGAAAACGGTAGAATCTCTTTTATTACTGGTTACTAGTAAGAATTTATCATCAATTAACTGATCTTCCAAAAGGCGCACTTTACTTTTTTCATCCGCATTGAGAAGGCGCTCTTCGGTACCGTTTTTATTTACAATATATAAATCAGTTTGAAACCTGCTGCCATCTTTTTCTTTGTAGTAAATCAGCTCATCATTACTTACCCAGCAATAAAAGTTGATATTACGTTCTTCTAGCTTCGAAACTTCGGTAGTCGTTCCTTTTTCTAAATCTTCTACTACTAAATGCTGCTTTTTGTCTTTAAGCGTGAGGTATGATAAGTACTTGCCGTTGGGCGATAAACGATATAATGCCCTATCCTGCGTTTTAAAGAAATCGTTAACAGGAATTTCCCGAACTTTTTTCTCCTGACTGCAGGCGAAAAGCGCTACCACCACCAATAACCATACATATTTTTTCACAGCAACCATCATATCACAAAATTACACAACACTATTACGGTTAAGCCATAAGCATTAACATTGTTACTTATCTTAAATATCAAATAAACCAAAAATTGGCGCTCAGTAAAAATACGTAGCGTAACATTTAAAATACAGTGTACCCTATTGCGTTATTTTATTTTGAATACGTAATTATAAGTTAAAAAATTTAATTTTAGCAAAGCTGATGTTTGGTTAGATGAAGGTCTAATCGCTTACACCTAATTCCTCAAATAGATGAAACATTTTCTGCTCCTTTTAGTTGTTTGCTGCCTGTCATCCACTATGTGGGCACAAGATAATGTAGAAGAAGCTTTGGCCTACCAATATTATCAACAAGCAGATTATGAGAAAGCGGCTTCGATATTGGAAAAGCTCTTCAATAGGACTAAAAACGATAACTATTTTGATCTGTATTACACTTCTCTGCTAAAAATAAAAAAATACGATGAGGCCGAAGCATTGGTTAAAAAGTTAATCAAACAATCTCCTCAAAAGCTAAATTATCAGATTGCTTTGGGAAGAGTTTACCAAGAAAACGGCAAAACTGCCGATGCCAATAAAATTTACTACGCGGCGATACAAAATGTTCCAAAAAACGAATTCCAAATTAGGGACTTAGCGAATTCGTTCTATCGGTTTGAAGCTTACGATATGGCCGTAAATACTTTTTTACAAGGCAGAAAGTTACTAAATGACGAACAGGTATTCGGTTTTGAATTAATTAGCATTTATCGTTTCAAGAAAGATAAACTAGCGTTGATTAACGAATATCTGAATGCATTGCCGGCAAATCCGCAAATGTTACCACAGGCACAAAGCGTATTGGCCAATCTTTTTGAGAGCAATAGCGATTATCAAATTTTACAATCGGCGTTGCTCAAAAAGATCCAGAAAGATCCACAAAATGAAATTTTCACAGAATTTTTAATCTGGCAATTTATTCAGCAACAGGAATACGAAATGGCACTTAGGCAATTGATTGCTCAAGATAGACGCACCAAAAATGCTAGCAACTTAATTTTTAATACGGCCAACACTTTCGTGGCCAACAAAGCATTTGCAACGGCAATTAAAGCTTACGAATATTTATTGACCAAGGGTGCTGAGAATGAATTGTACCTTCCTTCTAAAATGCAGTTAATTAATGCAAAATATGAATTGGCATTGCAAGGAAAAATAGAAACCGAGGCTATTAAGGCATTGGCCGATGAGTTTTCGCAGATAATTACTCAGTACGGCATCAACAGCCAAACTATTTTTGCACTCAAAAAGCTTTCTTACTTGCAAGCTTATTACCTCAATGATTTATCCGCGGCCGAAAAAACTCTTGAGCAAGCGCTCAAAGTGCCAGGTTTGCCTGGAATGGAAGCGGCTCAATTAAAGGTAGATTTAGGCGATATTTACGTATTGAATAAACAACCTTGGGAAGCAGTATTGGTTTATGAACAGGTATCCAAACAATACGATAATTTACCGGTAGCCAACGATGCTCGCTTTCGCTCAGCAAGATTGTCTTTCTATCAGGGCAATTTCAAATTCGCCAAATCACAAGCCGATGTGTTGAAAGCCTCCACTTCTCAGTTGATGGCTAATGATGCTTTAAACCTGAGTTTGCTTATTTCTGACAACCTACAAAGCAAAAACGACAGCTTAGCATTAATGATGTATGCCGATGCAGAGATGCTACAGTTTGTGAATAATAATTCGGCAGCATTAAAAAAGCTCGATAGCATTGATCTAGCCTATCCTAAAAATAGCTTAGCTGATGACATCTTAATGGCGAAGGCAAAAATTTTCATCAAGAATAATGATTTCGCTAATGCAGAGACAAATTTAAAACAGCTCATCTCTTTGCATTTTACAAGTATTTGGATAGATGATGCCATTTTTACACTTGCCGAACTCTACGAAACAAAGCTGAACAATACAGAAGAAGCCAAAAAACTATACCAGCAATTAATTACTGATTTCCCGGGTAGTATGTTAAATACAGAAGCTAGAAAAAGGTTTAGAAACCTAAGAGGAGAACGTGTAGATAATTTGGGCACATAACGTATCTTTACGGCATGTTATTATTTAATGTTACTGTCATTGTAGAAGAAGCTTCAGCAGCAGAATGGTTAGAATGGATGAAGGAAACACACATTCCTCAGTTAATGGCAACAGAAAGCTTTGTTTCCCATAGGCTTTTAAAGATTGTAGATTCTCCAAATGAAGGGCTGAGTTACTCTGTACAATTTATTGCAGAAGATCAAGAAAAACATCAAAATTATTTAGACTTACACGAACAGCAATTTATAGGTGAGATGTACGCCAAATATCCAAATAAGCTGGTTACGTTTAGCACATTAATGGAATTTGTAGGATAGATCTTCCAAAGGAAGATACCAAAGCATAAAACAAGACATGAATATTATAGAAACACCAATTAAAGACCTTTTCGTTTTTGAACCCAAGATTTGGAAAGACAGCAGAGGATACTTTTACGAAAGCTTTAGTCAACGAGTTTTTGACCAAGCTAACATCGATGTAAATTTTGTACAAGACAACCAATCGTTCTCTCAAAGGGGAACTTTAAGAGGTTTGCACGCACAAGCTAATCCTTTTGCTCAAGGCAAATTAGTAAGAGTGATACAAGGTAGCGTAGTAGATGTAGCTGTAGACATTAGAAAAAATTCTGCTACTTATGGACAACATTTTGCAGTGGAGCTAAGTGGCGAGAACCACAAACAACTTTGGGTGCCACCTGGGTTTCTTCATGGTTTTTTAACTTTGGAAGACAATACCATTTTCACTTACAAAGTGACTAACTACTATGATAAAGATTCTGAAATTGGCGTAATGTGGAACGACCCGACCTTAAATATCAATTGGGCGTCGTATTTAGATCCTAGCAATTTCTTATTGTCTGATAAAGACTTAGTGCTGGACGATTTCGCTTCCTTGAAATCGCCGTTTTAATACAAAAGCCACAGTAGAATATCACTGTGGCTTTATAATAAATTCTGCAAAAGATTGCTTACTGTTTAATCAAATCGTATAGTTCATCCAATTTTGGAGAGAGAACAATTTCAATTCTACGATTTTTACTTCTACCATCAGCCGAAGCATTATCTGCCAAAGGCTGGAACTGACCTTTTCCTGTAGCGGTCATTCTCACGCTTTCCACTTTTTGTTCTTCGGTAAGGAAACGAACAACCGAAGTAGAACGCAACACACTTAAATCCCAATTATCTTTGATTTGGCCCAAGTTGCTAATTTTTTGCGAATCTGTATGGCCTTCAACCGCAATATTGATATCTCGCTGCTGTTTTAACACTCCCGCCAATTGCGTTAATGCTTGTTTTCCTTTCTCATCTATAATAATGCTACCCGAAGGGAACAATAATTTATCGGTTAATGAAACATACACTTTGCCATTTTTAACTTCAACCGTTAGACCATTTTTTGTAAAACCTAACAGTGCTTGTTGTAGTTTAGCCCTCAGCTGATCGGTAGCTTCATCGCGTTTACGCAAAATCTCTTCTACTTCTTTTAAACGTTTCTCACGCTTTGCCAAATCACCAGTTAGCTTGTTGATCTCTGACGAGCTATTGGTTCTTAATTTCGAATAATTTGCATCTAGATCGTCATATTTGTCAGTAAGTGCAGCTAACTTACTGTTCAACATAGCAGTATCAGCCTGCAAACGCTTGATACGCTGCTCTAAACTTTCATTGTTTACTTGCGATGCGCTCCAACCGGTGTTTAAAGAATCTTGTTTAGCTAAAAGCGATTTATATCTTTTGGTAGAAAGCACGACGCAAGAGCTCATAGAGGCTACAACTAGAAAAAGAGCTAAAAGTAGGTTCAGTTTTTTCATTTATATTTTATGTTTTGTGTGTTATTATTGAGATACCGCTTTACGTAGGAACTGAATAAAAGGTTGAGCGGCTTTAAAAGCCTCCACTAGCATATGCTCAATATCTTTTTTATAGAAGTCGTCCTCTTTTAAAGGATAAATAGAAATGAAGCTTTTTAACCTCAAATATTCAATCATCGGATGATCAATTTCGTAACCTTTTGGTGCTTTCTTTAATGTATCTTCTTTACTTAATGAGAAAATCTTTTGATAAGCTTTATCATTAATCACTTCCAGAAATTCGTCGCTACTGTAATCTATCTCTTCTCTGATACTTTTCACTATTTTACTTTCAGGCATCCAAAAACCTACGCCGAAAAAACAATTATTGGGTTCTAAGTGCAGGTAATAAGCTGGTGTGGTAGGACCGTAACCTTTCACATCGAATGCAATACCGTAGTTTTTCTTATAAGGGTCTTTGTTCAGACTAAAGCGAACATCTCTGTAAATCCTCAACAAGCATTTTTTAGGTTCAGTATCCGCAGAAAACTCGGGGTCTATAGCAGCAAGTTCTTTAATTAATGGGGAAATAAGAGCAAACAAATCTAATTTAGCCGCCTCGTAATGATGCTTGTTTTGGGCAAACCATTCGCGGTTATTATTTTCCGCTAAATCTCTTAAAAAGTTGAAAGTCGATTTCTTAAGCATAAACTATCTCATCAGCAATTGCAGCCAATGTAGCAAATTAATATGTGTTTCAGTAAAATTTAAAGGTTTTTAACAGTAGAAATTAAGCTACGTTTGGTGTAGATTTCTTACGATAGCTCGTATACCAAACTGTTCCTACTACTCCTGCTAAAAGAAATGGAGCAGCTAGCAAGTATAAAACACCAGAGTTTAAACCTTTAGTTTGTGTATTTCCATTCTTCACCCCCATTTCAGCATTAGCAGTACACATGGCACATTGGGCTTTTGCTTCAGGCTGCATAGCTACAGCCATTAAAAAGAAAAGGATTATAGACAGTACTCTTTTCATGTGTTTAAACTTTATTCAGTGTTAAGAAGCTATAATAAAATAGTCACTTATTTAACGTAAAAATACTAAGTTTTAATCTACTACAGCTAACTAATGCGCATAATATGGCGAAATCATTACATAAACGATAACTCCGGTTACTGCCACATAAAGCCACATTGGGAAAGCAATTCTAGCAATCTTTCTATGTTTATCGAAACGTTGAGATAAGGCTTTTACATAGGTAATCAATACAAATGGAATGATGATAATAGAAAGCAGAATATGCGAGATCAGGATAAAATAATAAATATATTTAATAGCTCCCTCGCCACCAAACTTGGTAGAATCAGATGTCATGTGATAGGCTACATACATACCTAAAAACAACACTGATAGCAAAATTGCGAACTTCATTAGATTTTCGTGCAAGGTACGTTTACCATTTTTGATAGCCCAAACTGCAATAACTAGTACAACGGCTGTTATTCCATTTATAGTTGCGTATATCGGTGGTAAAAAGCTTAAAGGCTCTACATCGTAACCTAATTTTCTTAGGTTTACACCAAATAATAGCGCTACAAGCAATGGTACAGTCACGGAAAGTATCCAAATCCATTTATTGTATTTCTGCTCTAATGTATTTTCCGTTTGGTTGTTTATATTTCCCATCTTTATTCTTTAATCCTTAAGCTTTGTGTGCTACCTACCGTCTTTAATATTCCTTAATTCTTCTGCAATTAAAACTTTAATCTCATCATCTAGTTTAGAAACAGCCTCTTTATCGCTAGCCTCGTAGAAGCCCCTAATCCTATGTTTCGTATCTAACAATACTATTTTGTTGGAATAGATGAACTTTCTCTCGATCGAAGTGCTTTGATTAACCGCGTCTAACAATAAAGATTTTTTAACCAGTTTATTAACGGTAGTGGTATCTCCGGTTAAAACATCCCACTTATTTGGTACTGCCGACCATAGCTTCGCTACATCAGCTAATGTCTTCAAGTCATCTTGATCATCTACACTTACACTAGCTAAATGTACCATGTGGTTTTTCTGATACAGCTCATTAAATCCACGCATCGCTTTCAATGCCAACTTAGCGCCATCAGAATTTACGTGGCTGTAAAATAGGTTAAGTACAACCACTTTCCCCTTCCAAGTACTTAATGAAATAGAATCGCCACTTTGGTTAACTAATGAGAAATCATCTACAATGTGATAAACAGTATCTGGAATTTGCTTCCCTCTTACCGAATGGAAAGTAGAAGCTACCACTTTAGGACCAAAAATAGGCAGGGGTTTGTATCTATTTTTACCTTGATCCTGTAGTAAATAATATAAAAATCCTGGCATCACTAATATGGCTGCCAGGATTAATATAGTTGAAATCTTTTTTTTAGAACTTGCGTTCATTACTATTTATTTGGGTAAACAGAGTGTTCTTGAAGATGGTTTAATAAGTAACCGCCTTCAATTAACATCAATACGATGAAATAAATAATAAATATGAATACAATTGAACAGCTAATGATAAAGCTTTTCTTTTCAAATTTTAGGTGCATGAAAAATGCAACAATATAGTAAGCCTTAATTAACGTAAGTACTACGTAGAAAGCGTATAAAGCCGGTCCTTTAGCTACGATATGCCAGTGATGTACAAAGCCTAGAGCTACCAAAAACTCAATTGCAGTGATAAACAAAAGGATACCGAATACTTGCCAAATGCGCTTTACGCCCATGCCTTCGCCGTGTGCGTGAGCATCATGAGAATCTAATGTATGATCGTGGTTTGCCATTATCTTTAAATAAATTTTATCGTAATTATATTAAGTAGAAGAAGGTAAATACGAATACCCACACTAAATCTACAAAGTGCCAGTAAAGACCTACTTTTTCAATCATTAAATAAGTTCCTCTTTTCTCGAAAGTATTATTTAAAACCATGCAAAGGATGATGATGTTTAAAATGATACCTACCGTTACGTGGAAACCGTGGAAACCTGTAATGGTGAAGAATAAGTTAGAGAATTGCAATGCCGCAGTATATGAAATATCGTGGGTAAAATATGGTTGCAGTGCAGCTGATATTGCCGCAGGATCAGTTAAACCAGTTGCTGGGTTTTGACCAAACCAGAAACCTACGTGATGTAAGTGGGTCCACTCTAATGCCTGACAGCCAACGAAAGCAATACCGCCTAAGATGGTCCATATCATCCATTTTACTACTTCTTTTTTAGAGTTACGATGACCTGCCTCTACTGCCAATACCATGGTAACTGAAGACATAATCAAAATAAATGTCATGATACCTACGAAAACCAATGGTTGTCCGTGATCTGCAATACCTGGGATAGACTGAAATATTTTATCCGCATCGATCCAAGTTGGCTGAGCAAATTTCTGAGCACCGTAGTAGATCAAAAATGATGAAAATGTAAATGCGTCTGACACAAGGAAAAACCACATCATTATTTTACCATATTCTATCGACCATGGTTCACGACCACCGCTCCACGGTGTAGTTTTAACTTCGTCTAATTTTGATAATGAATCCATTTAATAATTAGTATAATAGTTTTGTTAAAGAATTAACTGTTCAAAAGTAAAAAAACATATAGATAAATCCATAAGATATCTATAAAATGCCAAAATATAGAAGTAATATCTTGGCGATATTCTGCTACTTCTTGCGATACATTTTTGTAGCTTCCTATTAAGCTGCTAAGTACAAATGCCAAACCTGCAACAATGTGTAACAAGTGAAAACCTGATACGATATAAATCATTGAGATTGCCGCATTGTTATTGACCAAAACTGCCCCTGTTTGATATAAGCTGGTCCAACCTTGAAATTGCATTACTGCGAAAACAATTCCTAAAATAAAAGTACCCCATAATAACATACGGTGCTTACTCGTATCGCCACCTTTTAAGGCTCTTGCTGCTAAGAAAAGACAAACGCTACTCACTAATAATACCACGGTGCTGTAGCTAAAAACCTCTGGTAAAACTAAACCATGTCCTTTGCCTTTAGAGGCCATAAAAACCAGATAATAACTGGTCCAACCACCAAACATAATGGTTGATGATACCACGAACAACCAAACTAAGAATTTCTTGGCCTTAAAGTTCACTGGTATATTTCCTTGTTGTAATGTACCCACCATCTTAAACTACTAAATCAAACAATAAAATTAATTGTACCAAAGGGATGTAAAAGAAAGAACAGAACATCACTTTTTTGGCACTTGCCGTATCCATTTTAACCACCAATTGATAAGCATACCAACTGAATAGTAAACCTAATACTACTGAAGCTGCAGCAACATAATAGCCACCAAATCCATAGAAAGTAGGTAATAAACTTACCGGGATTAAAACCAATGTACCCACGAAAGTGAAGATAGCACTCGTCTTATCTTTTTTCTTCGTTGGCAATAATCTAAATCCCGCTTTACTATAATCTTCATCCAACACCCAAGCAATTGACCAAAAGTGAGGGAATTGCCATACGAACTGTATTGAAAATAGAATAATGGCAATTAAATAATCCATAGGTACGTAGCCTACCGGAGAATGACCAATTGCAGCGATGTAACCAATCAATGGAGGAAAAGCACCAGGTAATGCACCTACAAAAACCGCAATAGGTGATTTTCTTTTTAATGGCGTGTAAGCAAATGCATAAAGGAGGATAGAAAAAACAGAAATCAAACCTGTCTCTAAATTCAATTTACCTAGCAACCAAGTACCTGCAATACCCATTACCAAACCAGAAACTAGCCCTTGACCGGTAGTCATTCTACCAGCTGGCATAGGTCTGTCTTTGGTTCTAGACATCAACTTATCTAAGTCCACCTCAATAATTTCGTTAAAGCAATTTGCTGCTCCTGTAACTAAGAAACCTCCTACGATCAAAATTAACCAGTTCATCCAATTAATTTCATCGATAATAGCACGCTCTACTTGAATTTTTGACCCAATCAAGAACGCAATAGACGCAGAAAATACCACCGTAAAAGTTAAGCGGAATTTAATGAGCTTCGAGAAATCAGAAAAAAACTGTTTCAATCTTTAATCTTTATGTTGTTTTATAGGTTGTGGTTCTATAAACTAACAGGTATAAATAATATTGCAGGCTAAACATAATTGTGGAGAACAAAATATGTATCGCTTGTGCATATGGTGGTAATCCTAAATATGACAACAAAAGGCCAGAAGCAATTTGTACCAGAAGTACTACCATCAAATAATTTGCAGTAATTAACGGCCAAGCTTTTCCGCTAAACCTATCAATCACCATTTTATATACAATAAAATTGCTAATGCCTACCAAAATAGCAAGGTCTCTGTGATAAGAAAATACGCTTCCTATCTTGCCAACCCAAGTATTGCGTCCATTATATTGTAATGATTTAGCAATACTATCTACTGCTTCTCTTACCTCAGTTCCTAAAATAATCTGTAAAATAGAAATGATGATGGTAAACAGTAGAAAACCTTTCAACCACATGATCCGATACATAATTACCGATGGTTCTTTATGCAGTTGCTTTGCGTAATTGTAGGTGTATATTGCAATTCCTAAAATCACCAAGGCTAAAAGCATGTGTACCGTAACTACCCATTGTGTTAAATTGGTAGAAACTACAATAGAACCTAACCAAGCTTGGTAGCCCACTACGATAATGTTTAACCAACTTAGTACGACAATTCGTTTTGCAGTCTTCTTGTAAGCAAATGAGTAAATCGCGGTTAGCAGTAAAAATATACCCAAAATTGCTCCGGTAAGCCTGTTTACATATTCTGTCCAGGTTTTTGCGGCATTAAACTCTTCATGCACCAAAATAGATTTATCTTTTCTAAGACTATCTGCCAATTGGTGCTTGCCCATACTTTCCAAGTATTTGGCGAACTTCTCGTTCTTCTTCTTTCTGCTTGCTATGTATTTAGTTTCATAATCTGCAGGAAGTTGACTAGCGGAAGTAGGTGGAATATATTGATCGAAACATTTAGGCCAGTCTGGGCAACCCATTCCTGAACCTGTACTACGAACCACTCCCCCGGCCAAAATTACCACTAGTGTGGCAATAATGGTGATAAAATTTATTCTAATAAATCTATTTTCAGATTTAGCAATCATTGATGTGTGATAGATTTATAAAAATAAGGTACCTGTAAGTGTTAAAACAATTGCAGATACCTTATTACATATTTTCGACAAAGTCTGCGACAGTACTATTCTTGTACTGGTTTATTCGCCGCTTCCCATTCTCTTTGGATACGCTCAGCTTCTTCGTTACCTTCAAAATCGTGAGGTAAGTTAGAGCTCATAGTTTCAGAGAATGGAGTTGTTTGAAGGATAAAGTCTTGATCTGCTCCTGGCTTGCTATAATCATATGGCCAACGGTATACAGTTGGAATTTCTCCCGGCCAGTTACCGTGTAAGTGCTCAACTGGAGTAGTCCACTCTAAAGTATTAGCTTCCCAAGGGTTTTGCGTTGCTTTTTTACCTCTAAAGATAGAATAGAAGAAGTTGAACAAGAACGCCACTTGCGCCAGTGCTGCAATAATTGCAGACCAAGTTACAAATACGTTAACTGTTAACCACTTATTCATGAATTCGAACTCAGTAAACGCATAGTAACGACGAGGTACACCATCTAAACCTAAGAAGTGAAGAGGGAAGAATACCAAGTAAGCACAGATGAAAGTTACCCAGAAGTGTAAGTAAGCTAACTTAGGGTTCATCATTCTACCGAACATTTTAGGGAACCAGTGGTAAACACCAGCAAGCATACCAAAAATAGCAGCAGAACCCATTACCAAGTGGAAGTGAGCCACTACGAAATAAGTATCGTGTAAGTTAATATCTAAAGAAGCATTACCCAAGAAGATACCAGTTAAACCACCAGAGATAAAGAAAGATACTAAACCAATAGCAAATAACATTGCTGGTGTAAATCTGATATTACCTCTCCATAAGGTTGCTAAATAGTTAAATGTTTTTACCGCTGATGGCACCGCAATAATTAAGGTTGTGATCATAAATACACCACCTAATAGCGGGTTCATACCTGTAACGAACATATGGTGACCCCATACGATAAATGACAATACAGTAATACCAATTAGAGAGTAAACCATTGCATGGTAACCAAAGATTGGTTTTCTTGAGTTTACAGAGATAATTTCAGAAGAAATACCTAAAGCCGGCATAATTACGATATATACCTCTGGGTGACCTAAGAACCAGAATAAGTGTTGCCACAAAATTGGAGAACCACCTTCGTTTGGTAAAATCTCAGTACCGAATACGATGTCAGATAAGTAGAAGCTTGTTCCAAAACTACGGTCGAAGATTAACAATACCACACCTGCCACTAATACAGGGAATGATAAGATACCTAAGATTGCAGTTAAGAATAAAGCCCAAATGGTTAACGGCATTTTCCAAAGATCCATCCCTTTAGTACGCATGTTCAAGATAGTACTTACGTAGTTAAGAGATCCGATTAGAGATGACGCAACGAAGATCACCATACTGATTAACCATAAGGTCATACCTAAACCAGAACCTGGCATTGCCTTTGGTACTGCAGATAATGGAGGATAAATGGTCCAACCACCACTAGCAGGTCCAGTTTGAACAAAGAATGAACTCATCATCACGATACAAGCTACTAGGAAAAACCAGTAAGATAGCATATTCATGAACGGAGAAGCCATATCTCTAGCTCCAACTTGCAAAGGAATTAAAAGGTTACTAAAAGTACCACTTAAACCAGCAGTTAATACGAAGAATACCATGATGGTACCGTGTATCGTCACTAACGCTAAGAAAAAGTCTGGTCTAATTCTACCGCCCTCAGCCCATTTACCTAAAAATGTTTCTAATAAGGGAAAAGTTTTATCTGGCCATGCAAGCTGAAGTCTAAATAAGATAGATAAAAGCATTGCAATAACTGCCATAATGATACCAGTTATTAAAAACTGCTTGGCAATCATTTTGTGATCTTGACTAAATACATATTTAGTTAAGAACGTTTCATGGTGATGGCCATGTCCATGATCGTCGTGGTGTGTATCGTGTAATGATATTGTTGACATAATAAGGTTTTTCCAGTATTATTATTTTTTTAAAGCTAATTGGTTTTTCACATCTAATTTCACCGCTGCAGCAGTAGCTGTAGTATCAGCCGCTGGCGCTTCTTCTGTAGCTGCAGGAGCTGCCTCTACTGGAATTGGCAAGTTAAATGCTTTTCTCAAATCGTTAGTTAAATAAGGCGTTTGTGCCGCTAACCACTCTTTGTATTCCGCTTCACTAACTACTCTCACATTTTTCTGCATGTTAAAGTGGTTGGTTCCACAAATCTTAGCACATAATAAAATGTAGTTGAATTTAGGATCGTTAGTTTTAGTTCTCATTTCTTCGGTTGTAACCGTTGGTGTAAACTCAAAATAAGAAACCATACCTGGTACAGTGTTTAATTGTACTCTAAAGTGAGGCATGTAAAAACTATGGATAACATCTTTACTCGCTAATGTAAAACGAACTGGTTTGTTTACAGGTAATACAATTTCATCAGCGATCAAGTCATCTAAACTATTTTTATCGTTAAAATCAATACCTAAACCGTTGATAGCTGTAGTTAATTTGTAGTTTCTTTTACCTACAATTGCATCTGGACCAGGGTAACGGATATCCCATAAGAACTGAGATGAAACCACTTCAATATTGATAGGTCTGTTATTTGCATCTTCAGCCTTATAGAAAATAGATCTCCAAGTTAAGAAACCTTTTAATACTAATAAAGTCAACACTAAAGCAGGTACAATAGTCCAGATTTTCTCGATAGTGTTGTTATGAGGATAGTAATAAGCTTTTCTTTTATCAGAACTTCTGTAGATGTATACAAATACAAAAAGAACGATGTGCGTAACGATGAATACAATGGTAGTAATGATCAACGTTAAATTGAACATCTCATCAATTCTCTTACCGTGCTCCGAAGCAGCCTCTGGTAAAATCATATTTCCATGTACCGTGTACTCCCAATAAACACCATATAAACCTACAATTAAGAATAGGGCAAATAATACAGCGTTTACAGTGTTCCAGTTTATTCCTTCTGGTTTACCTTGCGTTTCGCGAGTTAACTCATATACTTTTAATGCTTTACCAACAATTGCAATGAATAAACATAAAAGCAAGAACAACAATACATAAAATAACGCCGATTTATGTATTGGCCCCATATCTACAGGTTTAGCCGTTGCGGCTGCTGCTGCTTCTTGAGCAAAGGCATTAGCGCTAGAGAATACAGTAAATAATACCGCTAGTGCCGCCATTGTTTTATTAACTATTAATTTTCTTAAACTCATTTTCTTTAAAAGTAGTACTAGGTACTGTTTTATATTAATGTTTATTGTAATCGCAATGATTATAATTGATGGTGTAAACTCTCTTGTAAAAACGGATGGTTTTTTGCCACCAATGGCTTTTTGCTCAATGCACTTAATGTAGTGTAGGTAAATAAACCTACGAAACCTGCTGCAATACCGATTTCTAAAATTCCGAAACCGCTGCCGTCTTTAGGGCCAAACTCAAATACACCTGGCATAATCATTTGATAGTAATCTACCCAGTGACCACATACAACGATGATAGATACAGTCAATAAGATATTGATACTTCTTTTGTTATCACGATCCATTAATAATAATAAAGGTGATAAGAAGTTCAGTACTAGGTTAAGGTAGAACCAAAACTCGTAGCTGTTAAAACGTTTGTGGAAGTATACCGTCTCCTCAGACATATTTGCATAGTAGATCAATAAAAATTGAGCGAACCATACGTAAGTCCAGAAAATAGAGAAACCGAAGATAAACTGTCCTAAGTTATGTAAGTGGCTATTGTTAACCCAGCTCATATAACCTGCTTTTTTCAACAAGATAATTACGATAGCAATAATAGCTAAAGTACTTACCCACATAGAAGCGAAGTTATACCAACCGAACATAGTTGAGAACCAGTGTGCTTCTAATGACATGATGGTATCAAAAGCGAAAACCGGAGTAGTAAATCCGTAGATTACCAAGAATACACATGAGTACTTAAAACTCTTGCGGTATGATTCTAAACCTCCAGTTAAATCTTCATTGTAAGACCATTTGGTAACAAAGTATGAGAAGATTGAATATGAACCTAAAAACAAGAATTGTCTTGTTAAGAAAAAAGGAATATTCAAAAATGCTGATTTACCATCAATAAGTTTATCATAGCTCTCACTGCTTTTATCCAATAAAGCGGGATCTGCCCAGTGGTGATAAAGATTGTGCGTAAACAAACCTGCTGAAATAATTGCAATTAGAATTATAGCAGCTAAAGGTAAGTTTTTTGCCATTGCTTGAGGTACACGCAATATAGATGCCGACCATCCTGCTTGTGCAACAAACTGTACTGCCAAGAAGAAGGTAGCAGACATACATACGCAAGCGAAATAATAACCCATCAATAATAGATTGGCATAAGTACGCTCGTGCATTGCATGCGCATGTTCGTGATTAAAAAACAGGCCGTAAGCAATTGTTAAAATACCAATTACGATACCAACAATACTCAGGGTTTTTGCTTTTCCAGTAAACTCAAATTGTTCACTTAAATTATAATGATGAGTTCCCATTTATATCTGCTTTTCTTATTGTATTTTTTGTAATTGTTGAACATACATCACTACTTTCCATCTTTCTTCTGGGCTAAGTTGTGAAGCATGAGATCCCATTGCATTTAAACCATACATAATCGTATGATAAATTTTTCCAGCTGGCAAATCTTTCATTAAACCACCACGAGATGAGTTTGCATCAGCGCCGTGATAAGCAGGTACACCTGAGATACCTTTATCTAACTTAACGATATGACCTTGGCCATCACCTTTCTCACCGTGGCAAGGAGCACAGAAAACAGTATAAAAGTGTTTTCCTTCGGTAAGGTTCTTTTCTGTTAATGCCAATGGGTTTACCAATGCTACAGATGCCTCATATCCTTCTTTAGTATTTGGATATTCGTATCTGATATAATCAACAGGCTTAGTATTTGGAGGTGGCGTTTGTGACGTTGCTCCGTTAGCAAAGTTCTTATTTGGCTGATCCTGATTGTAGGCAATAGGATCATACATATTTCTTGCGTATTCTAAACCTGTACTTTTATTATCGTTACAAGCCGAAAGCATCGCTACAGAAGCCAGTAAGCTAAATGCCCCTAAAACAATTCTATTCTTATTCATAGCTAAGATACTTCCTTTCATTATGTTTAACTTCTAAAGCACCTGCTCCTTTTAAAAGTTCGTCAATTTTATCGTGTTCAGTATTTTGCTTTGCATCAATGGCAATGATGAAACGATCATCAGTTGCACGTAAATCCATCACTCTTGGTGCTCTACCTGGAAACAAGTGGGTTGAGGCATAATAAGAACCTACCAAACCAAATGCACAGAATAGAATGGTTAACTCGAAAGTAATTGGAATAAAATCTGGCAAAGCAAAGTGTGTTTTACCACCAATGTTTACTGGCCAATCTACAACTGTAGCCAAATAAACTCCAGTAAGCATGGTTATTGTACCTGTAATTCCGAAAAAGAAAGCAGCTATATCTAATCTAGATCTTTTTACTCCTAATTTCGCCTCGATACCGTGAATAGGCATTGGAGTATAAACATCATAAATAGAGATGTTATTTTCCTGCAATTTCTCGATGCCATGTAGCATCTCATCAGGATCACCAAAGCTGCCTAAAATATATTTGATATTACTCATTGTTATATTTTTGCGTAATCTTCTTGTTTAACACTATCAAATTTCTCTAAAGACTCTACGTATTCAGCTACGTGTTCTTTATCTAAATGACCTTCTTTGATCAATTTCATTTTAGACTGCTCACTTGCAGTTTTCAATATCATTTTAACCTCCGCAATTGCGATAGAAGGTAACACTCTTAAGAACAATAGGAATAAAGTAAAGAATACACCTATTGAGCCAACAAACACGCCCACATCTACCCAAGATGGATAGAACATGGTCCAACTTGATGGTAAGTAATCACGGTGTAATGAAGTTACAATGATTACGAAACGCTCGAACCACATACCGATATTTACTACGATAGATAAAATCCAAGTAGCTGGGATGCTTAAACGAACCTTTTTGAACCACAACAACTGTGGAGAGATTACGTTACAAGTCATCATCATCCAGTAAGCCCACCAGTATGGTCCAGTTGCACGGTTAATGAAAGCATATTGCTCATACTGTGAACCAGAGTACCAAGCGATGAAGAACTCAGTTAAGTAAGCCACACCTACAATAGAACCAGTTAAGATGATAATCTTGTTCATAGATTCGATGTGGAACATCGTGATGTAGTTTTCTAAACCTAATACTTTACGCACTACCAACATTAGGGTTAATACCATCGCAAAACCTGAGAAGATCGCACCCGCAACGAAGTAAGGAGGGAAAATGGTGGTGTGCCATCCCGGAATTACCGAAGTTGCAAAGTCCATAGATACGATAGTGTGTACCGAAAGTACTAATGGTGTAGAGATACCTGCTAAGATTAACGATACCGCCTCAAAACGTTGCCAAGTTTTTACGCTACCTGTCCAACCGAATGAAAAGATAGTGTAGATTTTTTTACGAACGCCTGTTGCCCTATCTCTAATAGTTGCGATATCTGGCAATAAACCTGTGTACCAAAATAATAATGATACAGAGAAATAAGTTGAGATCGCAAACATATCCCACACCAATGGTGAGTTAAAGTTTACCCAAAGTGAACCAAATTGATTTGGTAAAGGTAATACCCAATATGCTAACCATGGACGCCCCATGTGTGATACAACGTATGTAGCGGCACAAATAACGGCGAAAATGGTCATCGCCTCTGCCGAACGGTTGATGGAGTTACGCCAGTTCTGACGGAAGAGTAATAATACTGCTGAAATTAGTGTTCCAGCATGACCAATACCTACCCACCATACGAAACCGGTGATATCCCAAGCCCAACCTACTGTTTTATTTAATCCCCAAGCACCAATACCAAACCAGAAGGTGTAACCTACAGAAACGATCCATAGGGTAGCGCCGCATAGTGCTAGGATAAATCCGATCCACCATGCCCTATTTGGCTTATTTTCTACCGGCGATAGGATCTCTTCCGTAATCTGTGCATACGTAATGTCCTTGCCGGTAATTAATGGTTCTCTTAAAATTGATTCGCTATGTCCTGACATAATTTATATTGCTGTAAGTAAAGCCTAAGCGTGTACTTCTTTTGTTGTTGAATCTATATTTCTAATCTTAGTCATGTAACCAATTCCTGGCTCAACGTTGATTTCTTCTAATACGTAGTAAGTACGCTCGCTACGTAGGGCTTTAGAAACTTCCGAGTTAGGATCGTTTTTATCACCGAAGATAATTGCGTTTGCAGAACAAGCTTCTTGACAAGCCATTTTGATATCGCCATCTTTCAATGCACGTTTTTCTATTTTGGCAGTTAACTTACCAGCTTGGATACGTTGGATACACATCGAACATTTCTCCATTACACCACGAGAACGTGTAGTAACATCTGGGTTCAATACTAATTGTGTAAACTCATTGTTCAAATAGTTATCGAAACGCGAATCATTCCAGTAGTTGAACCAGTTGAAACGACGAACTTTGTATGGACAGTTGTTTGCACAGTAACGAGTACCTACACAACGGTTGTAAGCCATATGGTTCAAGCCATCTGATGAGTGTACTGTTGCCAATACCGGACATACAGTTTCGCAAGGTGCGTGGTCACAATGTTGACATAACATTGGTTGGTGCACTACAGAAACGTTCTCTAAGTTATCTAAGTGAGCAATTTCTTTTTCTTCAGTTACCGCACCATGTTGTTCATCGTTGAAGCTATAGTAACGATCGATACGTAACCAGTGCATCTCACGACGACGACGAACCTCTTCTTTACCTACAACAGGGATGTTGTTTTCTACGTTACAAGCAACGATACATGAACCACAACCTGTACAAGCATTCAAATCGATTGCCATTACCCAGTTGTTACCCAACATTTCGTGCTTATCTGTAGTCCACAAATCGTAAACTTTGTGTTTGTGGTGATTACCTGAACCAGCTGCCGGATCTTTCAAGAAATCCTTGAAGCTAGCTTCACGTACAATATTTCTACCTTCGAAAGAGTAGTGAGTTTGTGTTTGTGCTAATTCTTCCCAACGGCCAGTACCTGTTAAGGTTGCAGTAGTTGCATACTTTAAAGTACCGTTAGTATAAGTTACAAATGGGAAAGCATTTTTACCTACGTTGCTACCAGCTTTACCAGCCTTAGTACGTCCATAACCTAAAGCTACAGAAGCAGTACCCATTGCTTGTCCCGGTTGGAACAACACTGGTAAATCTACGGTATATCCATTTTCAGCTTTGATGCTTACTACATCAAATTCTTTGTAACCTAACTTCTCCGCCTGACGAGGATTTAAAGCTACATAGTTATCCCAAGTTACTTTGGTAACCGGACAAGGGAACTCTTGCAAGAATGCATTGTTCGCTTGTTTACCGTCACGCATTGGAATGCTTTCAAAAATTTGAAGTTCGATATCTTTCTTCAATGCTTTGCTGCTTGCTACGATAGCTGCTGCTACTGCATCTAAAGATAAAGTGAAACCATAGCTACCTGCCGCTTTTGGCGCAGAAGCGATTACACCTGTTTGTAATACATCATTCCAAGTTTTACCTGCCGCTGGCAAGATATTTTTCTCCCAGTAGTTACGTACGTACTGATAGTAGTCTTGCACTGGAGCATCAGCCCAAGTCAATAAGCTTTGCTCAGCTTGACGAGAGTTGAAAACTGGATTGATAGTAGGTTGAACGATAGAATAGAAACCTTCGTAAGTATTAGCATCGCCCCAAGCCTCTAAATAGTTAGGCGTGATCGCTACTACGTCAGAAAGGTCTGCAGTTTCATCTTCCCTATCAGAGAACGAAACTTTTAATGCAACCTTAGCTAAACCTTCCGTGAAAGCTTTTGCATTAATTGCATCATAAGCTGGATTTGAGTTCAAGAAGAACACAGCACCAACTTCACCTTTGTTCATTTCGTCTACTAATAACGCAAATTCAGCATCATTACCTTCGTAACGTTTACAAGGGTTATCTAAATCGATAGTAGTACCGTAGCTACCAATAGCTACGTTAATAGCGTTTACTAAGGTTTGAACAGAAACATCGTTAGAACCAGCTACTACAACTGCTTTTCCTTTGTTCTGTAATAATTCTTTAGCTACTAATTTAATTGCTTTATCAGCATTAGTGTTATCTGGCAAGCCAGCACCTGGTAAACTAGCACCAGTAATTGCATTGTATAAAGCGATTAATGCAGGTCCTTCCTCAGATAATTTTAAAGCAATACGAGTATCGGCGTTTGTACCTGTTAAACTCATACCAGCTTCAAACTGGAAGTGACGAGACATTTTCTTTTTCTCTAACGATTTGTAATCTCTGTTAGAAGTATATTGAGCAGTAAATTCTTCGCCGCTAATCCAAGTTCCTAAGAAATCGGCTGCAAAGCTCACAATCAAATCTGCTTTATCGAAGTTGTATTTTGGTAATACTGCTTTACCGAAGCTGTTTTCATTAGCTTTGATAATACCAGTATAAGAAATTGGATCATATTGAACCAATTTAGTAGTAGGATATTTCGCAGTAAACTCAGTAACTACCGCTTTAGCCGAAGGGCTGTTTAAAGAACTTGCAACTACACGGATTTGTTTACCCGAAGCTTGTACTTTATTCAACTCACCTTTTACGAATTTATCCAAATCCGCCCAAGTAGTTTCCTCTTTCTTTAATAAGGGAGTTTTAAGCTTAGATACATCGTACAAATCTAAAACCGAAGCCTGAGCTTGCGCATCTGTACCTCTGCTGAATACACCAGCGTTACGATTAACCTCAACTTTAATTGGACGTCCTACTACGGTTTTAACCATAACGCTATTACCTTTGAAGGTAGACACGTAGTAGTTAGGAATACCAGGAGTTACCTCTTCTGGTCTAACTAAGTAAGGAATTGATTTGTGTACCGGTGCTTTTTGACACGCAGCTAAAGTTACAGCGCCTAAACCAAAACCTAATGCCTTTAAAAAGTCACGGCGTGGGGTAACTGTACTTAATCCTGCTTCACTTAAAACATCTTCTATTGGAAGCGGCTCGGCAAATTCGCTTTTGTTGTTTTCAACAAACTCGGGAGTTTTATTCAACTCCTCCAAACCTTTCCAGTATTTTTTGTTGCTTTCCATTTAAGCTATATTACTGTTTATCGAACGTTCTTAAAAAACTCTATTAATTAATAGTGGCACTTACCACACTCTAAACCACCCAACAACGCTGGTGTAATTTTCTCACCTTTTTTGATTTTTTCGTGAGCAGCAATTACGTTAGCATAGAAAGCATCGTTTTTCTTACCAGAGATATCTGCTTCCCTGTGACAGTTGATACACCATTTCATGGTTAATGGAGAATATTGATAAACTTCTTCCATAGTATTAACTGGACCGTGACAAGCAAAACAAACTGGATCTGTTGGCTTCAAACCTGCTTCTTTACGAATAGCTTCTTCACCAACCACTACGTGTTGAGAGTGGTTAAAGTAAGCGAAATCTGGCAAGTTGTGTACACGCACCCACTCAATTGGCTTCTCTTTAGTCTTGTCGTAAGTTTGAGTATCTGGGTTGTAACCCAAAGCGTTATAGATTTTTTGAATTTCTGGAGAAATCAAACCATCATCTGTTCTTGCTTGTACGTTTTTATGACAGTTCATACAAACGTTTAATGAAGGAATAGTTGAGTTCTTAGATTTGAATGCACCAGTATGACAGTATTGACAATCAATTTGATTAATACCAGCATGTAACTCGTGAGAGAATTTGATTGGCTGTGTTGGTTGGTAACCTGTATGAACACCAGTTTCCCACATGCCCATCCAACCGAATGAACCTAAAACAATCACTAAACACAATACAGTGAAGAATACAAATTTCTTGTTTTTGAACAAACCTTTTACACCAGTTACTAAAGAAACATTCTCATCTTCAGAAACTTCAATACCTTGTTTCTCAAGAATTAAACGCTCTAGCATTTTAACTGCTCTACCTAACACCACCAATACTACGATTGAGATGATGATGATAGCAATTACACCCGCGATAGAAAGACCAGAAACACCTTCGTCCGCTACAACAGGACCAGCCTCAGCAGCTTTTTTAGGCTCACCTTCTTTTGCATAAGCAATGATATTTTTGATTTGATCATCAGTTAAATTAGGAAAGGTAGTCATCTCTGATGGAGAGAACTTAGCCGCCTCGATAGCTTGTTTGTTTCCAGAAGCTCTTAATTCAACGTTGTTTCTGATCCAAGGAATCAAGAAAGACTCTTCCAGCTCGTTTACCTTAGGAGTTAAAGCTGGTCCAGTGGCATCGTGATCCAAGGCATGACAAGAAGCACATTTAGATTTGAATAATGTTCTTCCCTCTGCAACATCTTGCGCTTTCGATACATTTACAGTTAAAAAAGATAGTGCAGCTAATAAGAAGGTCGCTTTTCTAAATTTTTTAAGTCCGAATGAGATATTCCTCATAATGAGTATTTTATGCTTTATTTTGAAATAAAATTGTTAATCTAAGTGATGAATGATGATTTACCTCTCAGAAATAATGGGACAAAAGTAAGCTTTATTAGCATACCAATGACATATTAATGACAGTGAAATACAATTTATAATCATTCTAAACTATTGCAGTTTTACCTCCTAGAATTAATAAAATCAGCGATTTTTGATAAAATCGCTGACGGTGTTAGGGTATTTTTTACACCCCTATATTGCGAATGTAAATTATTGTTTTAAAATCCAAGCAAACATTAATGGCGCTACGATTGTTGCATCGCTTTCTACAATGAATTTTGGCGTATTAATATCTAATTTACCCCAAGTAATCTTTTCGTTAGGAACAGCTCCAGAGTAAGAACCATACGAAGTAGTCGAATCAGAAATTTGGCAGAAATAGCTCCAGAAAGGAATATTCTCCATTTCCATATCTTGGTAAAGCATTGGCACCACACAAATCGGGAAATCACCTGCAATACCACCACCAATTTGGAAGAAACCAATACCTTTTCCTTCAGAGTTTTTCACGTACCAATCTGCCAACCAACCCATGTACTCGATACCGCTTTTCATGGTAGTGGCTTTAAATTCGTTTTTGATTACGTAAGAAGCGAAGATGTTACCCATGGTACTATCCTCCCATCCTGGCACTACAATTGGCAAGTTTTTCTCTGCCGCAGCTAACATCCAAGAGTTCTTAGGATCAATCTCATAATACTGCTCCAAAACACCGCTCAATAACATTTTATACATGAATTCATGCGGAAAATAACGCTCTCCTTTATCATCAGCATCTTTCCAAATGGCATGTATGTGTTTTTGCAAACGACGGAAAGCTTCTTCCTCTGGAATACAAGTGTCAGTAACACGGTTATAGTGATTCTCTAACAAATCCCACTCGTCTTGCGGACTTAAATCACGGTAGTTAGGCACTCTTTTATAGTGTGAATGAGCAACAAGGTTCATGATATCCTCTTCTAAGTTGGCTCCTGTACAAGAAATGATAGAGACTTTATCTTGTCTAATCATTTCTGCCAACGAAATACCCAACTCGGCGGTACTCATCGCTCCAGCAAGGGTAATCATCATTTTACCACCCTCATCTAAATGCGTTTCGTAACCTTTAGCCGCATCCATCATTGCTGCAGCGTTAAAGTGGAGATAGTTAGTCTCCATGAATTTCGATATTGGTCCTCTATTAGTACTCATTTTATATTCATTTTGTTTTCGCCGCAAAAGTACAAATGATTTGTGATTTTAGCTTGACGATTCGCGATTTGCCACAAAAACGTTAAAAAGTTCAGCGTTTTCAACCTATAATCTAATAAATAAACGATTCGCTTTTCCGGATTTACCTCAATAATAAAATGTGTAGTTTTGTTTAAAATTCTTTATCCATGAACTCAAACCCTTCTGATTTTAGTAAAACAAGCGCTACCGTATTCCCTATTTTATTTGCTTTAAGTTTTTCTCACTTACTTAACGATACAATCCAATCTCTAATTCCAGCTATTTATCCGCTAGTTAAAGATTCCTATCATCTAACTTTTTCACAGATTGGCTTAATTACCTTAACTTTCCAACTAGCAGCATCGCTATTCCAGCCATTTGTTGGTTTATATACTGATAAAAAGCCCCAACCATACTCTTTAGCTATCGGAATGGGCTTTACTTTAATTGGCCTAATCACTTTATCGCTATCAAATAGCTTTTACCTTATTCTATTTTCAGTGGCATTGGTAGGCACAGGCTCTTCCATCTTCCATCCGGAAGCATCTAGAATGGCGCATGCCGCATCTGGCGGAAAAAAAGGATTGGCACAATCTGTATTTCAGTTAGGCGGAAACGCCGGAAGTTCAATTGGCCCATTGCTGGCTGCCTGGATCATCGTTCCGAAAGGACAATTTAGCGTCATTTGGTTTTCAGTAATTGCCTTATTGGCAATTATGGTATTAAGTTATGTTGGTAAATGGTACAAAAACTATATCATTAATCGCGAAGCTAAGAAAAGCAGTGTTACCGGAGAAGGGCACCAACTATCAAAAAGAAGGGTAATTTCGGCCATCGTGATTTTACTAGTGCTGATTTTTTCAAAGTACTTTTACATGGCCAGCTTAACTAGCTATTTCACCTTTTATCTGATTGATAAGTTCCACGTTTCTGTACAAACTTCACAAATCTACCTTTTTGTGTTCTTGTTCTCGGTAGCAGCGGGCACTTTGCTGGGCGGACCAATTGGAGATAAAATTGGTCGTAAATATGTGATTTGGGTCTCTATCTTAGGCGCCGCTCCTTTCGCATTGCTTTTACCACATGCCAACTTATTTTGGACAGGCGTTTTAATTGTACCCATCGGGATGATCTTAGCCTCTGCTTTTTCAGCGATCTTAGTTTACGCACAAGAATTAATTCCTGGCAAAGTAGGCTTGGTTGCCGGCTTGTTCTTCGGTTTTGCCTTCGGCATGGGCGGATTAGGCTCTGCCCTGATTGGCAATTTAGCCGACAAAACGAGCATTAACTATGTATTCTCAATTTGTGCCTATTTACCATTAATTGGACTAATCACGATGTTTTTACCAAACATCAGCACTACAAGGAAAGCAAAGTAAAGAATAACGATTAACAAAAAGCATTGGCGAAATTAACCAATGCTTTTTTTTATTATACCGTTAAATATCAATTTGATTGAGCATCCTCGTAAGTCGGCCCATACAAACCCGGAGGTTTATTTCCCGTACTTCTTAAATACACCACCATCTCTCCTCGGTGGTGGTAAACATGATTAAAAAGGAAGCTTCGCACCACTACAGCTCTAGGCAGAGGACCGAGCACTGTTTTCTCACCAAACTTCATTGTCCATTGTTTTTGCAAATCTTCTTCTCTCAAAGAATTTATCGCTTCTCTTGCTTTCTCCACATTCCTTTCAAAGAGTTCAATCGTAGCCTTGATATCGTCAGCGCTTCCCCGCTCCAAACTATCGATAGCCATATCGTAAACGTCTTCTGAAAAAACACCCACATACCAATAATAGATAGTAGCGATATGCTGAGCTAGCTCCCCCATAGTCCACGAAACTGGAGAAGGCTTATAATTAAGATCTTTTTCGGGAACAGCCTGCAATAGTTTCCTTGAACTTTCAACTTCGTATTCAAATTCGGAAATTAGTGATTGTAGTATCATAGTTTTTGGGGTTGTAATAAAACGTTTGAAAAAGATAAGAATTTTATCGTTGGTGCCAAAATCCAATAACATCTTGATCTACGATGTAGCACCAACGGTAGACGAACGATAGACTGACAGCAAAAACCGCACAACTAAAACGACAAAGTCGCCGTAAATGGACAACCACAACAGAAAACGAATAAACTAGTCAAAAGTAACAAGTACTATTTTTTTACGGCTAGACCAAAATTAGCTGAGGGAAGAAGAATAAAGGATATAGGCGAAAAACATATCCTAAATTTAGGATATTCCTAAAATAAAAAAGCCTCGCTAGTAAAACTAACAAGGCTTAAAGTGGAAAATGAGGGATTCGAACCCCCGACCCTTCCGATGTT